>CAWIEY010000013.1:0-210007 GCA_963835195.1 uncultured Alphaproteobacteria bacterium | reverse complement strand
CGCGACGCTCGGGATGAACGGCCACAGCCGGCCGGGGTGTCCGCGCACGGCCAGCGCGCCGTACGTGCTCAGCCGTAGCCCGGCTCGCAGCACGACGTCGATCGCCCACCGTTGCTCGCCGGTGATCCAGCGGACGGTCGGGCGATCGGGATCATCGACGCCCTCGAGCGCGCTCCACAGCAGCGCCGTGGCGCTCTGCTCGTCCCGCGCCGCCAACAGCCACACGCCATGATCGGGCACGACCACCGCGAACCCCTGGTCGCCGAGACCTACAGCCCGCCCCGGCCGAGCGCGAACTCGAGCTCGGCGGTGTGCGGCGCGCCCCGGACCTCGCGCGCAGATCGGCGCCAACGCCTCCAGGTCCGCGCCGCCGCCCTCTCGCACGCGCCGCTGAGGCGGCGGCAGCGTGCGCCGGTCCAGCTCCCCCTCGGCCTGAAACGTGGGGAGCAGCGAGAATCCGGTGAGCCCATACAGCCGCAACGCCCGCGGGTCCTCAGAGCTGACGATCAGTCCGCCGCCGGCCCCGGGGCCGTAGCCCAGCGCGCGATCCAGCAGTGCGCGACCGGCACCCCGGCTTTGAACATCAGGATCGACCGCGAGCAGCGATAGGCACCACAGCCGCTCGCGACGCATGGCCTGCGCCACCCCGATCACGTTCCCGTCGTGCTCGGCCACGAACCCGCCGCCGGGATCGGTGTGGACGAGGTGCGCCAGGCGCTGCTGCCAGCGCCGCGCCTGGACGGGGTCGCTGAGGTCGAACCCGAATCCGGCCGCCGAGACCCGGGCGGCTTCGGGCAGGTCGGTCAACTCGAGCGGGCGGATCCGAGGCTCCTCGGCTCGCGCCCTGGCGGGCTGCTCAGCCGCCATCCAATCCCTTCTCGCGCAGCTCTCGCGCCGCCGACTCGGATTTCCCGAGCCCGCCGAGATCCATCGCCTTCAGCACGGCCGGCGCCTTCGTGAACTGAACGTCGCGGTAGTCGACGACCTGGACGTGGTTGCCCCACGGATCCCGGAAGTCGAGTGAGCCCGAAGCTTGGACCGGGACCCCGGCCTGCTGAAGCGTGGCTCGCACCCCCTCTTTATCATCGACCACGAGCCCGAAGTGACGCCCCTCGTCGGGCGCTTGCGTCCGTCCCGCAGCGATCGCGATGAACTGATCGCCGATGTCGATGAACGCCATCCTGGGGCCGCGGCCGCGCAGCTCGAACTCGAAGAACCGCCCGTAGAAGCGGAGCGCCTCGTCGAGGTCGCCGACCTCGAGGGCGACGTGGTTGATCCCGACCAAACGAGCCACCGTTAGTCGAGACTACCGCGCCCGGCCTTACAGCTTGATCACCTTCAGCAGCGCCTGAGCCAGCAACGCCTGGCCCGCGTAACTGGGGTGGATCCCGCATCCGCCGGCGCGCAACTGGGTCAGCAACCCGGCGGCGCAGCTGTCGCCGCCCGAGTGGAGCGCTGCCGCTTGCAGCTCGCCAAAGCCGTCGGCGATCTCGGCGTGAAACCGCTTGGCCGAGCTGTCCATCGCGTGGTCGAGCCTCATCGAGAAGGCGTTGACGGCCGCAGATCCGTAGTCCAGGGAGTAGTAGTTGACGAGCGCCAGCTGCCCGCGGTAGCGCGCCCGGGTGCGGATCGCCGACAGGATCCGCCGAGTGTTGGCGGCGACCTTCGCCAGCGCGGCGTTCTGAGTGCACCCGCTGTTGGCCGCTGACTGACACAGGAACAGATCGTTGGCGCCGATCATCAGCGACACCAGCCTGACGTCGTGATGCCGGCGCAGGAACTTGACCGCGTAGGCGAGCTGGGACCCCGTGTATGAGACGTGCAGGGGGTAGAGCCGGCGATAGGCGTTCTCACAGCCGAGGCTCGGCGCGGAGGCGTTGACCAGGCTCGCGGACGTCTCCCCCGGGCAGGCCGCGTTGGCGACCCTGAGGTGCAGCTCCGCCCCGAGCTGCTCGGGATAGGCGCGGAAGCTGGCGGCGTTGTGGTAGTCGGGGGCCGGGACGACGCCCGGTTCCATGTAGCCGAACGTCACCGAGTCTCCGAGCGCGAGGTAGGTTGATCCAGCCGTGACCTTTGGTGCGCCGGCGGCGGACTGGTCCCTGGCCACGGCACCGGGTGCCGCGATCGCTGTGGTGGCGCAGGCGGCGAGGATCACCGCGGCAAGCGCTTGTCGGACGGTTCGGCGCCGGGGACGCCGGGCGGCGGATGAGCTCATGCCTCGCTCCTTACGTGGATGACTCGGGGGTGGGGGCCGGCGGCTCGGGTTCCACCCCCGGAGAGGTTGCCGCCGGCGCGGGACCCGCCACCGGCGAGGTGGCCGGCGCCGCCGGCTGGGGGTGACGGCGGCGTCCGAAGAAGTGCTCGATTCTCCCCACCTCCCGCTCCGCAGCCGCCAACGGAGCCAGAACCTTGACCAGGTCGACCATCGTCGCGTTGAGGCTGTTGACGGAGTCCTTCAACGGATCGACGGAGGTCGCGAGCTGTTCGATCACGGTCACGTGATGCTCGAGCGACTCGGTCGTCCGCTCGAGCGCCCTGACGGCGCCGAGGATCTCCCTCTCGGTTTGCTCGATCGGCTCGAGCGACTCGACCTCGTGCTCGGCCACGCCCAGGACGGATCGAAGCGGTTTGAAGAAGAAGTCGAGCATCGGGTCCTCAGCCTCAGCGACAGAGTATTTCGCACTGCTCGTGAGTCGGGTCCGTGCTGACCCAGCGAGCCGGTCCAACTCTCATCCAAACGGGATGACGAAAGGACCTCCCGGAAGTGGTCTCATCGCCGTCTGGGCATGCTGTCGCCCGATCAGATACTCGGCGGCTTTGCGCTGGTGATCGTGTTGGCGCTCGGCTGTGAGCTGGTGGCCGCCCGAACCAGGTTGCCGGCGATCGTGCTGCTGCTCCCGGCCGGGTTCATCGCCGGCGCGATCACCGACACCACCCACCCGGCACTCCTCTTCGGCGACACGTTCGAGCCCGTCTTCGTCTCGCTCGGGGTCGGGCTGATCCTGTTCGAAGCCGGGCTGCGGCTGCGGTTCGACGAGCTGGAAGGCGACGCCCGCCGAGTCGTGCTGCTGTTGATCCCGATCGCGCTGGCGGTGACGGCCGCCGGCGTGGCGCTCGCGGTCAGGCTGCTGTTCTCGCTCGGATGGGGGTCCTCGATCGTGATCGGCGCCGTCCTCGTCGTCTCAGGTCCCACGGTCGTACTGCCGTTGCTGGCCTACGTGCGCCCCACCGACAGCGTGCGCACGATCCTCAAGTGGGAGGGGGTGCTGATCGACCCGATCGGCGCCCTGGTGGGGGTGATCGCGTTCACCGCCGTGCTCAACAGCCCGGGCCGATCGTTCTCGGTTCACCCCGAGGATCTGCTCCTCAGCCTGACCGTCGGGATCAGCTTCGGACTGATCGGCGCCGCGGTTCTGTTCGCGTTGCTCGGAGGCATCCAGCGCGCTTCTCCGAAGCAGAGCGTGGCCGCGGCGCTGATGGTGGTCACGGCGGCCGTGGCCGGTGCCGACCTGATTCGCCAGGACTCCGGCTTCGCGGCCGCCACCATCATGGGCATCGCCCTCACCAATCAGCGGACGCTCGACGTCTCCTCGGTGCTCGAGTTCGAAGGCACCGTGGTCCAGCTGTTGATCGGCGTGCTGTTCGTGCTGATTTCGGCCTCCGTCGCGCCATCCACGGTCAGCTCGCTGGTCGGGGACGGCATCGCGCTGATCGCGGTGATGGTCCTGATCGTCCGACCACTCGCGGTCGCACTCGGGACGTTCAGGTCGTCGCTGACCCGTAACGAACGGATGTTCATGGGCTGGCTGGCGCCGCGGGGAATCGTCGCCGCGGCGACCGCGTCGGCGTTCGGGCCTGCGCTCGCCAAGGCGGGGATCAGCGGCGCGCAGGACGTCCTTCCGATCTGCTTCATCGCGATCTTCGGGACCGTCGCCGTGTACGGGCTCACGGCTGCGCCGGTCGCCCGGAAGCTCGGCGTCGCCGGCCAGAGCACGAAGGCCAGCGTCCTGGTGATAGGGGGACACGGCTGGGCGCGCCAGCTCGCGGCGGCGCTGGAGGACGCCGGCGTCCCGACGCGCGTATGGACGTGGAAGGCGGCTGAGCTGCGGGCCGCGAGGGAGGCCGGCCTGACCGGTCTGGAGCGCCTCGCCGTCGACGTCGAGGCGCGCGAGGCCCAGCTCGAAGAGATCACCGACGTGCTGCTGCTGACCTCGAACGACGGCTTCAACGCGCTGATGGCCGTCGAGCTGCACCGCGAGCTCGGCGACGATCACGTCTTTCGGCTGCCCGCCGGGGAGATGCGAGACCAGGTGCCCGCCTACGCCCGGGGCCGCACGCTGTTCGGGCTGAAGGGGAACATCCTGTTCGCCGAGCATCTCACCTACGACGAGCTCACCCGGCGCTTCCACGATGGGGCGCAGCTCATTCAGATGCCGGCGAACCGGCTTCCCGAGGTCGACCTGCCAAGCGACCACATGCGCCTGCTATTCGCGATCTCCCCCGCCGGCGACCTGCACATCGTCACTGCGGTGCCCGGCGCCGGCCCGAGCCCCGAGGACGCCACGATCTGGCTCGCCGGCGGCCCGGCGCGCTGGGCCGCCGGCGAGGCCTCCGAAGCCGCGATCCGGCCCGCCGGCGAGGGCTCCGAAGCCGCGGCCGGGCCCGTCGTCTAGGCGGCCTCCGAACAGGGCCGCCGTGCCGGAGTTATCCTCGCCAGCGATGGAAGACCGTCCTGACCGCCCGATCCGGGTCATCGCCGCGGAGGATTCTTACGTGGTGCGCGAATTCCTCACCTCGATGCTCGAGTCGGCGCCAGAGGTCGAGCTGGTCGCGGTGTGCTCGGATGGCAACGAGCTCGATGCCGCACTGGCGTCGGTGCGCCCAGACGTGCTCATCACCGACATCCGGATGCCGCCCTCGGGCCGGGAAGAAGGGATCCGCGTGGCCGCTCGCCTTCGCGCGAGCGATCCGGAGGTCGGCGTCGTCGTCCTCAGCCAGTACGCGGAGCCCGAGTACGCCGTGGCCCTGCTCGAGGCCGGGTCAGGCCGGCGGGCCTACCTGCTCAAGGAACGGATCCGAAACCGCGAAGAGCTGATCGACGCGATCGCGACGGTGGCGCGCGGAGGGTCGGTGATCGACCCGAAGATCGTGGATGTGCTGATCGAGGCTCGGGCCCGCCCCGCCCGTTCTCCCCTCGCCGAGCTGACTCCGCGCGAGCGGGAGCTGCTCGGGGAGATCGCCGCCGGCAAGAGCAACGGCGCGATCGCCGAGTCGCTCGTGCTGACCAAGCGGGCGGTGGAGAAACACGTCAACTCGATCTTCTCCAAGCTCGGTCTGCCCGAGGACCAGGACATCAGCCGGCGGGTGAAAGCCACCCTCATGTACCTCGCCGATCAGGACGGGGAGTCCCGGGCGGGCTGAGTCGCCGGCGGTGGCGGGCTGAGTCGCCGGCGGTGGCGGGCTGCGGCGCCGGCGGTGGCGGGCTGCGGCGCCGGCGGTGGCGGGCTGAGTCGCCGGCGGTGGCGGGCTGCGGCGCCACGTAGCCGAGCACTTGGTGCACGCCTCACCCGATCCGGGGGATGCGCGCGGGGCGTCCGCGACCATGATCACACTATGTCCGTGAGCGGTGGCGAGCCCAGCCAACCGGCTTCTGAACGCGAGCCCGACCCTCCCGCGTCGGACACCCCGGCACCGCCGCCCGCCGGCGCGGACGCGGGCAGCGCTGGCGAGACGGCCGGCGCCGCCGGCGAGCCCGCCGCCACCGCCGGCGCCACCACTTCGCAACGGACGATCTCCCGCAACCGGCTGGTCTGGGTCGACGTCCTGATCTGGGTCACGACCGTGCTCGCCGTGATCGGGGTGTTCGCGGTGTGGGCCAACCGGCAGCTGTTGGACCCCGACAACTGGTCGAACACCAGCACCCAGCTCTTGCAGGACGCCAAGATTCGTAGCGCGACGGCGAACTACGCGGTCGATCAGCTGTACGCCAACTACGACGTGGCTGCGCTGATCAAGTCAGGGCTGCCGCCGCGGCTGCAGCCGCTCGCCGGGCCGGCGTCCGGTGCGCTGCGCAACCTCGCCGTGCAGGCGACCGAGCTGGCGCTCTCCCGTCCGGTCATCCAGGCCCTCTGGTCCCGGGCCAACCGCGCCGCCGCACAGACGCTGGTGGCGATCGTCAACGGTCAGAAGGGGGCTGTGCAGTTCAACCAGGGGCGGGTGACGCTTGACCTTGCCTCGATCGTCGATCAGGTCGCGTCACGACTGGGGCTGCCCTCCGACATCTCGTCCAAGCTGCCGCCCTCGGTCGCGCACCTCGTGGTCTTCAAGTCCGATCAGCTGAAGCTGGTGCAGAACGGGGGCAAGGCCCTGAAGGGGCTGGCGCTGCTGCTGACGATCATCGTCCCGCTGCTGTACGCGCTGGCCATCTTCCTGGCCCGCGGGCATCGCCGGCGGACGTTGATGACGGTCGGGTTCGCGGGCGTGGTGGCGGGCGTGATCGTGCTGCTGGGGCGACACATCATGATCTCGCAGGTGACGCCGGCGCTCGCCGCCGACGAGTCGATCCGCCCAGCGGTTCACGACGTCGTCTCGATCGCGACCTCGATGCTCAGTCAGGTTGCGAGCGCGGTCTTGATCGGCGGTCTGGTGCTCGCGGCCGCAGCGTATTTCGCCGGGCCCTCGCGTGCCATGACGGCAGCGCGACGCGCGATCACGCCGTTCCTGCGCGACCACCCGGATCGGTCCTTCGGCCTGGTCGCCGCGGTGATGGCGCTGATCTTCATCTGGCAGCCCTTCCATGCCACCAGCACTCCCGCCGGGATCATCGTCTTCTTCGTGCTGGCGATGTTCGGGACCTGGGTGCTGCGCCGACAGGTCATCCAGGAGTTTCCCGACGCCCGCTCGGGGGCGACCACGGCCGCGCTCCGTGAGCGGGCGCAGGCGTTCCGGGAGCGGCGCCACCACAGGGCGCGGCAGGTCGCGGGCAACGGCAACGGCGCCGTCTCCGACCAGCTGGAGCGGCTCGCGGCCCTGGAGGAACGGGGCTCGATCACCCACGATGAGTACCTGTCGGCCAAGGCGATGGTGCTCGGCACCGCCCCGGCACCCGTTGCCACGCCGCCGAAACAGGGAAGCTAGCCGCCCGCGATTAGGCCTGCGGGCACGGTCGTAAAGCGCGACAGGCGCTGCGAGACTCGCAGGCCAGGTCCAACCTCGAACCGGGATGCCACACGCTCAGATGCGGGAGACCGCGCAATCCGCCAAGCAACCGGACACCGACGAGGTCGCGGTGCTCGTGGTCGACGATCAGGCGCAGTTTCGCGCCGTGTTGCGGGAGGTGATCGCGCGGGCTCGCGGATTCGCGCTCGTCGGGGAGGCGTGCTCGGGCGAGGAAGCGACGGAAGCGGCGGCCGTCCTCTTGCCCCAGCTGGTGCTGATGGATGTGATGATGCCCGGGATCGGGGGGATCGCGGCCGCGCGTGCGATGCTGAGGCGGCAGCCGGCGCCGATGGTCGTACTCATCTCGGTCGACGACCCGTCGCTTCACGCCGGGGCGGTGGCGCTGGGCGAGAGGGTGGCGTGCATGCGCAAACAGGATCTATGCCCGGCGCGGCTCGAGGAGCTGTGGGCGATGCGCGGCAACTGACATCGGCCGCGGCATCACCCGACTTGGGCGATGTGCGCCCAGCGCACGTCCGTACGCTCCCTCGGGATGGTCGGAGCTGGTGAGGATCTGCTGCGCCGGCTGGCGGCGCAAGAGGAGGAGACGGTCCGCAGGGTGCTGGCGCTGGCGCCGGAGCACGGCGGCGAGGACCTGAACGCGGCGCTGACGCCCAGAGTCAGGATGCTCGTCCGTCTCGCCGCGCTGGTCGCGCTCGACGCGTCAACGACGTCGCTGTACTGGGCGGTGGAGGGCGCATCGTGCGCCGGCGCCGCCGACGAGGAGATCGTCGCCGTGCTCGTGACCGTCGGCTCGGAGGTTGGGCTGCCCCGCGTGGTCAGCAGCGCCCCGCGCCTGGCGCTCGCGATCGGTCACGAAATCGACGTCGAGGGCTGGGACGGCAACTAGAGACTGTCTGAAAACTCCCGCGCTGGCCAGCCGTGGGCGTTGGTTTTGATGGCGGAACTACGATCCCAACAGCCCCGCACTGGACGCGCGCGCCACCGCCTCGGATCGAGACGCGGCGTCGAGCTTGCGGTAGATCGCGTGGGCCTGCGTCTTCACCGTGTTGACCGAGACCCCGAGGCGCTCCGCGATCTCACGGAAGGAGCGGTGACTCGGGAGGAAGCGGAGGATCCGCAGCTCGGCGATCGTCAGCGACGAGGGACCGGACAGCGCGGTCTCGGCCAGGGTGTCGATCTGCGCCCAGGCCGAATCGAAGGAGCGCTGGAAGATGACCGCGCCGGAGACCCTCCGAGCCAGGCGGGAGGCCTCGGCGAGCAGTGTGCGGGCCCGCACCGTGTCGGCCACCCCGAGCGCGGCGCGGGCGAGCAGAATCCGCGCCTCGGCGCCGTACCAAGGGATGAAGTCGCCGAGCGTGGCGAGCAGATCGGCGCCGCGGCGAAGGTCACGTTTGGCTTCGTCGACGCGACCCTGGTGCGCCCGGGTGGCGGCCGAGGCCGCGAACACGAGCGCGGAGATGGGGTACTTGGCCAGCGACGGCCGCTCGACGATCCTCGCCGCACGCTCGGCGAGCTCGCAGGCGGCAGCCCAGTCGTCCTGTTCGATCGCCACCAGCGCGAGCTGGGCCAGGCACAGCGATGCGATGCAGGGCCCATCGGTGGCGCTCACCTGCAGGCCCTCCTCGAGGTATTGCTGAGCGATCTGGCGATGGCCGGATAGGTGCTCGCCAATGCCCCGCAGCAGACAGCAGAGTCCCCGCAGCGGACTGTGCTCGGGTTCAAGCAGGTAGGCAACCGTCGCCGCCTCCGCCATTGGCACGGCCCCCGTCGCCGTGGCTGCATCGATCACGGCGATCCCGGCCTCCAGCGTCGGGGAACTCTTCGCGGACGGCGTTCGCCGGCCGGCCTCGGCGGCCAGCAGGGCCCAGTGTCGCGCCTGATCGGCGTTGCCCGCCATCAGGCAGCTGTGCGCGGCGACGAGCGCGAGTTGCGCACACCCCCCGATCTCATCGGGACTGAACGCGCTCACCCAGGTCTGGACCAGCTCGCCGCGGCCGGAGGCGAGATACGGCACCACGCTGGCCCATAGCAGGTTGCCGCCGCGTGCGACCTCGCCGGCGGCAACGGCGTGGCCGATCGCGCCGTCGAGATCGCCGTGGCGTCCGAGCCAGGCGCTGGCGCGGGTATGCAGGGATGGCTCGACCTCGGGCTCGGTGCGGCGCAGCTCGGCTCGGAGCATGGCCCGGAACAGGCCGTGCCAGCGAAAGCGCTCGTGGCTGTGATCGAGCGGAACCAGCATCAGGTTGCGTCGCGCCAGCTGAGCGAGCGTGCCGCCGGAGCCGCGCTCTTCGAGCACGGCATCGCACAGGGACGCGGACAGATCGTCCAGCACCGAGGTTCGGATCAGAAACCGCCTGAACTTGGGCGAGAGCTCAGCGAGGAACTCATCGCGCAAGTACTCGGCGACCAGGTGATCGTCGCCGGCAAAAGCCTTCAGACCGGCGCCCACGTCCCCCTGCTCGCGCAACGACAGTGCGGCCAGGTACAGCCCGGCCGCCCATCCCTCGGTCCGTCCCGACAGTGCCTGAACGGCTCCGAAGTCGAGCTCGAGGCCGGCCAGCCGGAGCAGGGTGGCCGCTTCGGCCGGGGCCATCGCCAGATCCTCCGTGCGCACTTCGATGAGGGCTCGGTGCGCCCGCAGCCTGCCGATCGGCAGCGGCGGCTCGGTCCGCGACGCCAACGCGATCTGCGATCCCTGACCCACGCCGTCGAGCAAGCGCGGGACAACTCCCTTCAGCGCCGAAGCCGGGATGCTGTGGGCGTCGTCGAGCACGAGCACGAAGCTGCGGTCCTCACGAGCGAGTGCCCGCATCAGCCGTCCCAGGGCGGCGGTTCCGCCGCCTGCCCGGGACGATGTCAGCGCCGGCCACAGGTCGGGTTCGATCCAGCCGATGTCCTCGAAGGCCTGCGCGATCGACGCGGCGAACCCGAGCGGATCCTGGTCATACGCGTCGAGCGGAATCCAGATGAACGGCCGCTCGTCGCAGGCCGCCCATTCCGCCAGCAGCGTCGATTTGCCATACCCCGCCGGTGCGGCGATCAGGGCCAGCGCGGCATCGCGGCCGTCGAGCAGCCGCCCGACCAGCGCGGGACGGGAGACGAAGCCGGCTCGAAACGCCGGCACTCCGTAGCCCCGGTCGAGCGTGGCGGCGCCGATCCGCGCCCGCGAACCGGCCTGGGACGGGGCGGCGCGGGGTGTTCGCCGGGTCTGGCGCGCCGTCAGAGTGCTGCTGATTGGTGGCCCCGTGGACATCGACTCTGCGCCCTTCGTACGATGGCTCCTGCTTGCCCTCAGTTTCTCCCGCATCGGAGCCGCGGGACAAGCCGGTACGCCTCCGTTTTGTGTGGAAGCCCGCACCACCCCGGCAGTGGTCAAACACCCCTGACGGCGCGGGACGGGGTTCCGGATCGGATGATCTCGCCAATTGCCCGCCGTTGCCAGTATTTTTCCCGCAGCCCTCAAATGCCGCTGCCCTGGCTCATCCGTAGCGTTCTCGCCGGCGCCGCCGGAACCTCGGCGCTGTCGCTCGCCTACGCCACCGAGCGACGCCTGCGGCCGAACGTTCCGGGGCCACTGGATTACGACGACAGCCTCGTCCCCGGACAGATCGTGGCCTCGATCATGCACCTGCCGCATGTGACCGCCCGCGAGGAGAACGAGCTCGGACTCGGGTTGCGCTGGAGCTATGGCTCGGCATTCGGCCTGTGGCACGGCTGGCTGCGCCGCCGCCTCGGCGAGCCCGGGGCCAGTGCCGCGTTCGGCGCCACGCTGATGACGGCTACGCTGACCATGTTCCCATTGCTCGGCCGGACGCCACCGCCGTGGCGCTGGCCGCCGAGCGTGATCGCCACCGCGTTCGGCACCCACGCCGCGTATGTGGGCGCAGTCGCCGCCGTCGACGACAGCCTGTAGGGCGGCGGTGCCCGCTCAGGGCACGTAGTTGCGCAGGGCGGCCGCGAACCCGTAGATGCCGAGCAGCAAGACGGCTGCGCCGATCACGCCGGCGAGTCCCGCAGACAGCTCCGGCCAGTGCTCTTGCAGCCAGTCCCGGACCCGCCTCAGTGGTTCGTCGGCCCGGTCGCCCAGGACCAGCAGGACGACGATGATGGCGATGATCGGCGCCACGAAGATCACGTTGTAGATGACCAGCGTCAGCACCTTGGCCAGCAGGTGGATGCCGGAGCCCGCGATCACGGCGATGGCGGCGAAATAGGGAAACGCCGTGGCCAACTCGATCACGCCGATCCCGCCCCGAGCGCGACGCTCGAACGGTGACGGCCCGCGAGCGTGGGAAGCTCGTGGCGGGCCAGCGCTCGCCGCCGAAACCACAGCACGGCGGCCAGGGTCAACAGGGCCAGGCCGCCGAGGATTTGCAACACGTGCTTCGCCGTCGGCGTCGGCTTGGGAACGAGCGAGAGCAGAAACTGTCCCGGCCCGAGCAGGATCGCCACCCCCCCGAGGAAGTTCACGGCCAGCAGGCCGATCAGGAACCCGGTCACCTGCCGCTTGGGGTGCTCGGTCGTCCCCAGGTACAGCGCCGGCCCGATCGTCGATGGGTTCACCGAGTCGCCGAGGGCGATCAGCACTACAACGGCCAGTACGTGGAACACGGTCTCGCCGATCCTCCGGAGAGCGATGTTGGCGTCATCACCCGAAGCGGACGAGGTCCGCCGGGAGCGTTTATGCGATGCTTGCGCGCATGCCGGTGGAGCACCGAACCCGCCGCGGGCGGCCTTGGTTGCCGTGGGGGTCGCGCTGAGCGCAGTCCTGGCGCTGTCGGCCTGCGGAGGCAGCAGCAAGCCGAGCTACTGCTCGCAGGTGAACAACCTCAAGAACTCGATCGAGGACCTCGGCAAGGTCAACGTGCTCCAGAACGGAACCGGCGCACTGACCTCGGCGTTGAGCAAGGTGGAGAGCAGCGCCAAGTCCGTCGTCGACTCGGCCAAGGGTGATTTCCCCAGCCAGACGAGCGCAATCAGCAGCTCGGTCAGCACCGTCAAGACGACGGTCACGCAGCTCGTGTCCAATCCGAAGCAACCGGCACTGATCGCAGAGCTCCCAGGTCAAGTCGGCGCCGTGTCCAGCTCGATCAGCACGTTCATCAGCGACACGCAGTCGAAGTGCAAGTGAGGGTGTAGCTCTCAAGCCGCGATCAGCGTGATCACGGCCCGGAGGATCAGCAGCGACCCGAGGATCGTGAACCCCACCACGGCCACGCGCCGGCCCTCCCGCGCCATCCACGCCTTGGCCCGCTCGATCGCGTTCGGGGTCCAGTCCGGGGCGACGAAGAAGCAGACCAGCGGCACCTCGAGCAGCGCCAGCATGATCAGGTTGACCATCACCACCAGCAGGACGGTGACGGCGGTGCCGGAGCCCAGCTTGGTGATGCTCGTGAGCGCGGCCAGGTAGGAGGCCCCGGGGAGGGTCAGCACGACGCCGATGGCGAACGCGATCCTCGGATTGCCGCTGCCCAAAGCCCGCTGCCAGCGGGGCGTCTTGTCCTGATCAGCGCGTCCCTTGCGCAGGTCCTTCTCGCGCTTGCGCTGCGCCCGCCGGTCTCTGACCCGCTTGTCGATGCCGCGGTGGAGCAACAGCGCGAGTCCGAGCAGGATGGCGCCGAAGGCGAAGTCGATCGCCGGGTTGATCGTGGTCTTGCCCGACTTCACCACCCCCGAGTTCTTGGCCGCGAACACGATCACCAGCCCGATCGTGATGCTGGTGATGTAGGCGCCGAACAGATAGCCGAGCATCAGCTTCTTCGGGCTGGGCAGGAGCAGCATCACCGTGGTGGCGGCGACGAGCGTCGGGTTGCACATCGCGGTGAAGGAGAACAGGAAGACGGTTTCCATCTCAGCGGGCTCTCTCGACGCGTCGGCCGATCAAGATTCCGATCACCGTCACCAGGTACAGCGACCGACGAGCATCTCGATCACCGCCAGGGCGCGGCCGACGTGATGCGCGGCGGTGAAGTCGCCGAACCCCGTCGTCGTCAGCACGGTGAAGCTGTAGTACAGGTCGCTGCTCGCCGTGCCGCCCGTCCCCTGGGCGAAGTAGTGGGATGACCCGATCGCGGCCACGAAACCGATCGCGGACGAGAACATCAGCCCCAGCAACAGGTAGATCGCCAGCGCGCCGGCGACCGCCTGTGTGGTCACGCCGTGGTCGCGGACCAGCCGCAGCAGACCGCGAGCGAGGGCGATCGGGATGGCCAGCGTCAACAGCGCGATCAGCACGAAGGTCATGTTGCGGGTCACCAGGCCCACGGCGATCCCGAGCGTGATCAGGACCGTCATCGCCCCGGCCGCCAACGCTCTGCGATGTCGGATGTCGGAGCGCTCACGCGAGGTTCCGATCGCGACGGCCAGCGCCGCAGCCACGATCGCAAACGCCACCGCCGTGGACGCGGTGCCGTCTGGCGTCACGATGATGAACACGACGACGATCGCGTTCACGCCGGCGCCGTCGGCCGAACTCAGCCGCACCCGGACGTGCGCTTTGCCGACCTCGTCCGCATAGGCGATGGTGTGCGCGGGCAGGCCAGCACCGGCTCCGGATTGCCGGCGCCGAACGGCCCGGCCCGTTCGACGATCGTCTCGACAGTCGGCATTGGCGGCCCGCGGCGCTGACCGCGCCGTCGATCAGCAGCGCTGTGGCGCGCCGCGCCGCCTGCGACGGCGCCGCCAGCGCCGCTTCGAGAAAGGCGCGGAACGCGCCGAGCGCGTCCCGTGCGCAGCGTCACGCCCGCCGCCATGGCGTGGCCGCCGCCCTTGACCAGCAAGCCCTCGGCCACGGCGCGGCGCACCGCGCGGCCGAGATCGACGCCGGGGATCGAACGGCCCGATCCCGTGCCGATGCCGCCCGGTTCGAGCGCTATCGCGAAGGCCGGCCGGCTGAACCTCTCCTTCAGCCGCGCGGCGACAATGCCGACGACGCCCGGATGCCAGCCTTCGGCCGCGGTGACGACGACCGCGCCCTTCTCCTCGATGCCGAGCGCGGCCATCGCCTCGGCCTCGGCCTGCGCCAGCGTCGTCCATCTCGATGATCTGCCGTTCGCGGTTGAGCCGGTCGAGCTCGGCGGCGATCTGCGCCGCCTTGTCGGGATCCTCTTCGAGCAGCAGGCTGACGCCGAGATCGGCGCGGCCGATGCGGCCGCCGGCATTGATGCGCGGCCCCAGCAGAAAGCCGAGGTGCCACGGCTTCCGGCGGACCCGACAGCCGCGCCACGTCCATCAGCGCGGTCGATGCCCGACGCGGTCGCGCCGGCGCAGCGCCAACAGACCCTTGGCGACGAAGGCGCGGTTGAGACCGACGAGCGGCACGACGTCGGCGACGGTGCCGAGCGCGACGTCGTCGAGCAGCGTCAGCAGATCGGGCTCCGGGCGTTGCCGCGTCCAGAAACCGCGCGTGCGCAATTCGCGGTTGACCGCGACCACGGTCATGAAGACCAGCCCCACGGCGGCGAGATGGCCAAGACCGGACAGATCGTCGCGGCGGTTGGATTGACGATGGCGAATGCCGGCGGCAGGGCTTCGTCCGCCTGATGATGATCGATCGACGACGACATCGAGCCCGAGCGCGTGCGCCTCGGCCAGCGGCTCGATGCTGGTGGTGCCGCAATCGACCGTGACCAGGAGTGTCGCGCCGCGCGCGGCGAGTGCGCGGATCGCTTCGACGTTCGGTCCGTAGCCTTCGAACAGCCGGTCCGGGATGTGGATCGATGGCTCGACGCCGGCAGACGGAGAAAGCGCGGCCAGCAGCGCGGCGGAGGTAGCGCCGTCGACGTCGTAATCGCCGAAGATCGCGACCGTCTCGCCGCGCATAGATGGCGTCGGCAATCCGGCCGGCCGCCTCTGCATCCCGGACAGCACGTGCGGGTCCGGCATCGACCGCTTGATCGCCGGATCGAGAAACGCCTCGACCGCGTCCACCTCGACGTTGCGGCCGGCGAGAACGCGCGCCAGCAATTCGGGAAGGTCGTGGCGCTGGGCAATGGCCAGCGCCCGGGCGGACCCGCGCGCGTCGAGCCGATCGCGCCACGCCCGCCCGGTGACCGATTGTTCGACGCCGAGGAACAGGCTGTCGGTCACGACAAAAATCGCGTGATTCCAATCCCATCGGATCACATTAGCCGATACCCCAACCGGGCGAATATGCGATAAACTCCAAGGGGCCTAGTTATGCGGTGGCATTTCTAGCTGAAACAGGAGCAGCCGATGCTTTTCCGACAGCTCTTCGACAGCGCCTCCGGCACTTACACTTACGTCCTTGCCAGCCGGCGCGGCGGCGAAGCTTTGATCATCGATCCGGTGCTGGAGAAAGTGGAACGCTATCTCCAGCTTGTCCGTGAGCTCGATCTCAAGCTGGTCAAGGCCGTCGACACGCATCTGCATGCCGACCACATCACCGGACTGGGCGCGCTGCGCGACCGCACCCATTGCGTGACGGTGATGGGCGAACAGACGCGCGCCGATGTCGTGTCCATGCGGGTGGCGGAAGGCGACCGCATCGAGATCGAGGGTGTGAAACTCGATGTCTCTACACGCCGGGTCATACCGACAATTCCTATTCGTACCTCCTGAACGATCGCGTATTCACCGGCGACACGTTGTTGATCCGCGGCACCGGCCGTACCGACTTTCAGAACGGCAGCGCCTACGAACAGTACGATTCAATCTTCAACAAGCTGCTCAAGCTGGCCGACGAGACGCTGATCTACCCGGCGCACGATTACAAAGGCGAAACGGTTTCCACCATCGGCGAAGAAAAGCACTTCAACCCCCGCCTCCAGGTCAAATCGGTGCAGGAATATGCCGACGTGATGAACAACCTCAAATTGCCCAATCCGAAAATGATGGACGTCGCGGTGCCGGCCAATTTGCGCGTCGGGTTGCGGCAGGAGGAGATCGCGCGCAAGGGCTGGGCCGTGTCGGCGCGCGACGCCTTGGCGTTGCTCGAGCGGCATGACATTGCGTTCGTCGATCTGCGCGAGGAAAGCGAACGCGACCGGCACGGAACCATTCCCGGCTCCATGCACGCACCTTATGCCGATTTGCAGAACAGCCTCGGCGCCGGCGGCACGCTGCAACGCTTAGCCGCAACGTCCGGCAAAAAATTATTGATCTATTGCGCCTTCGGTGAGCGCTCCGCGATGGCGGTTCAGGCGGCGCAAGACGCCGGCCTGACGAATTCCTGCCATATCGAAGGCGGTTTCGACGCCTGGAAGAAGGCCGCAGGGCCGGTGAGCAGGCCTGCGCCACAGCCTTCTTAAGAATTTATCGAGCCGTCGCTGCTGTGCGGTGATCCAGCGCACGGTGCAGGCAACGTGCAGGAGATGAAATATGGAAGGGGCAGATGTTCCTGTTCCATACATGGAGCGCACACGCCGCTATTACCGGGCATTGGGCTACGCCGGCGATTATCGCTGGGCGACATTCGAGGATGTGCCTTTCGCGCCGCCGGCCAAACCGGTCGCGAGATTGCGCATTGCGCTCATCACCACGGCCAGTCCCGCACATTTTGACGGCGTGAAACGGGTCTGGTCCGGCGCGATCTCGCCGCCGCCAGAGAAACTGTTTACCGACAACGTCGCGTGGGACAAGGAATTCCACCCATACCAATGATCGAGCGAGCTTCTTGCCGATCGAGGCGGCTTCCGAATTGGCCGCCGCAGGAGCCTTCGCTGGGCTGACCGCGCGCTTTCATGGTGTGCCGACGGAGTACAGCCAACGAAAGACCCAGACCGAGGACGCCCCTGAAATACTCGCCCGTGTTCGGGAAGATGGAGCCGAGGCCGCAATCCTTTGTCCGCTTTGCCCGGTCTGTCACCAGACGGTGAGCCTGGTGGCGCGTCATCTCGAAGCGAACGGCATTCCAACCGTCATCATCGGTTCGGCGCGCGACGTTGTCGAGCATTGCGGTGTGCCGCGGTTTTATTTCACGGATTTTCCTCTGGGTAATCCGTGTGGCCATCCCTGGCGACCCGACATGCAGCGCGAGATCGTGCGCCAGGCGACCGGTCTTTTCGACATGGCGAAAGCGCCGCGAACGACCGTCAAAGCGCCGTTCGCCTGGAAGGAAGATGGGGCCATCTGGCGGCCTCGTTACGGCCGCGTCGATCCCGCCGATCAAGAGCGGCTGCTCAAATTGGGAGACGAGCGTCGACGGCAACAGGCAAAAGCCAAGGAGCTTGCCGCGACGAGAGCCGCGTTCGAATAACCGTCAGAGGGCGGGGGAATCCCGGAGGCAGGTGTCATGCTGACCACCCGACGCTCTGTACTCGCATCATCCAGCTTGCTTGCATTGGCCGCGGTCGGCCGCAGCTTTCCAGATATCGCTCAAGCCGCAGGCGATCAAACCGCGATTACCGAACAGGAGGCGCGCGCCCTCGCGGTTGATGCGTATCTGTATTTTTATCCTCTTGTGACGATGGATTTGACGCGCCGGCAATTCACCAACATCGAGGCCGGCAAAGAGCTCGGCAAGGGCCCGATGAATACCTTCAACAGTGTGCCGATCTATCCACCCGCCGATTTCAGAGGCGTCGTGCGGCCGAACTTCGACACCCTCTATTCGAGCGCCTGGCTCGACCTGACAGGAGAGCCGGCCATTGTCTCAGTGCCGGACACGAATGGCCGCTATTACCTCTTGCCCATGCTCGACATGTGGACCGACGTTTTTGCCTCTCCCGGCTGGCGGACGACCGGCACGCAGGCCGGCCATTTCGCTGTGACGCCGCCGAATTGGCGGGGGACGCTGCCGACAGGCGTCACCCGGATCGATGCGCCAACTCCTTATGTTTGGATCATCGGACGCACCAAGACCGATGGGCCGCCCGACTACGATGCGGTTCACAAGATCCAGGCGGGCTACAGGATCACGCCACTCTTGCAATGGGGCCAAACCCCAACACCGCCAAAGGCCACGATCGATCCCACGGTCGACATGAAGACGCCGCCAAAGACGCAGGTGAACACCATGGAGGCCGGCAAATTCTTCGCCTACGCCGCCGAGCTTCTCAATATCCACTCGTCCCCACATCACTGACCAGCCGATCATCGCGCAGCTAAGCAGGATCGGCTTTGAGCCCGGCACGAGCTTTGACCTGGAGAAGGCCGACCCGGCCATCCGCAAGGCATTCGCGAGCGCCCCAGACGAAGCACGAAAATTGATGGCCTGGAAAACGCCGACGCTCGCGCGTGCCGTCAATGGCTGGCTGATGAACACCGACACGATGGGCGTTTACGGCAATTACTATCTCAAGCGTGCCATCGTCGCAGACGTCGGCCTTGGAGCCAACCTGCCTGAGGACGCGATTTACCCGAACAACCTTGGCGACCAGACCGGCAAGCCGCTCGACGGCGCCAACAAGTACTCGCTTCACTTCGACAAGGGCTCGATTCCTCCGGTAAACGCGTTCTGGTCGGTCACGCTTTACGACGCCGACGGCTTTCAGGTGGCGAACCCGCTTAATCGCTTTGCGCTGAGTAGTTGGATGCCGTTCAAGTACGGCCCCGACGGCGCACTTGATCTCTACTTCCAAAACGAAAGTCCGGGCGCCGCCAAGGAAGCCAACTGGCTTCCCGCACCGGGCGGGCCGTTCAATCTGACCATGCGATTATACGCGCCGAAATCGGATGCGCTGACCGGCAAGTGGAACCCGCCGCCGGTGATGCGCCTATAGAGGAAAAATGCTGAGCAATTGCGACGTCTGGCGGGCGCGTCGATTTGGCGCCGCAAACCTTTTGCGCTGGCGGAAATCGATCCCCAATTGTCATGTTAGGCGCGCGGGGCGAGCAGGAGGATGATTATGCCGGACAATTCCACACAGCTCAGATTGGATGTGCGAAAAGTCAGCCCTGACCTCTACAAGGCGATGGCGAACTTGCAGAACTACGTCGATGCCAGCGGCTTGGAGCGAAAGCTTCTGGACCTCGTTGAAATCCGCGCATCGCAGATCAACGGATGCGCGTACTGCCTTGTCATGCATACCAACGACGCACGAAAGCATGGCGAAAGTGACGAGTGGATGCATCTACTCAATGCCTGGCGCGAGGCGCCGATTTACAGCGCACGCGAGCGTGCCGCGCTGGCGTGGACTGAAGCGGTAACGAAAGTCAGCGACGGTCACGTTCCGGACGAGGTCTACGACGAGGCCCGCGGGCAATTTTCCGAAAAGGAACTTGTGCATCTTACCGCTGCGGTCATTGCGATTAACGCCTGGAATCGGGGCGCAATCGCATTTCGTGCCGTGCCACCTTTCAAAAGCGAGAAAATCGCGGCGTGAAACGTAGCTGGCGTTTTCGATCGCCCCATCGGCGGAGAACGCGCCTGCTGGTCCAGAAAGCAATTATTGGCAAACGTAGCTGATAAGACGAACGCATAGATTGACACTGCGAATTTAGCGCACGACGCTCGGGCCGTGGCGCGCCGCCAGTCGGCCATCAGGCGATCTGCCGACCGTCGCGCGGCTGACGTTCTGGAAGCGATCGTCCTTTGCGGACGTCGTATTCATGGAGCCGATATACAGTCTCAGTAGGCTTGATCTCAGTACACTTGCGGCTTCAACGATTGACAGGAGCGAGCCATGACGAGAGCCGCGCCCTCTTTAATCATAATCGCTGCAGGAGCACTCGCCATCCTTGGCGGCAGGGCGATTTCCGCCCAGGACAAGTACACGGTGCAAGTTCCAGGCGGCCTCGCCTTCTCAGAGTTCCGGGGATACGAAGACTGGCCAGTCATCGCGATCAGTGAGAACGGAGGCAAGATCGCCGTGATCTTGGGCAATTCCACAATGATCGACGCCTACCGCAGTGGCGTGCCCCGCAACGGCAAGCCTTTCCCGGATGGTGCGAAGATGGCGAAAATCCATTGGATTCCAAAAAAACAAGAAGCGTATCCCGGTCCACCGACGGTGCCAGGCACTCAGCATGACGCGGACTTCATGGTGAAGGACAGCAAACGATTTGCGGACAGCGGCGGATGGGGATGGACCGCATTCGACTATGACCCGGCGTCCGACACGTTTAGCCCAGCGACTGAGGCAGCCAGTCCGCCGCAGGGACACGACGCGAAGTGCGGGTTCTCCTGCCACACGCTTGTGAAGAACCGCGATTACGTTTTCACCGAGTACGGACATCGGTGAAACGGAGTTCAGCCAAGCGGACGCCAAATCTCAGACCAGGCCGCACGTGGCCGCGGGCCGCTAGGAGAGCCCCATCAGGCGCACCAAGCCGTCGAGCGTCACCAGCCGGTGTACGTAGACCACATAGCAACCGGCAAAAATCACCGCGGAAACGCCGGTCGTCCACACCAGCTTGCGCAAGAGCCGGGGAATCGTCGGGGCGCCGGGGTCGGTTCCGGGAACGACCTCACCCCCCTCCTCCTGGCTGCGAATGCCCCAGGGCAGGACCGCGAACAACACGATCCACCAGATCAGGAAGAAGATCGCGATTCCTGTCGTAACCGGCATTTCACCGCTCCTCCAATTCGACCAAAGTTCCGGAGAAGTCCTTCGGATGCAGAAATAAGACCGGTTTGCCATGGGCGCCGATCCGCGGCTCACCATCGCCGAGAATACGCGCTCCGGCCGCTTTGAGGCTCGAGCTGGCGGCACGGATATCGCCTACTTCGTAGCAGACGTGATGCATGCCGCCGTCAGGATTGCGCTCGAGAAATTTGGCGATGGGCGAACTCTCGCCCAAAGGTTCGAGAAACTCGATTTTTGTATTGGGCAAGGTAACGAACACCGTGATCACGCCGTGATCCGGTTGCGGAACGGCAGCGGAAACTTCGGCGCCAAGCACGTCACGGTAAATCGCCGCCGCCTTCTTGGCATCGCGTACTGCGATGGCGACGTGATTTAATCGCCCGATCATCCGTTTTCTCCTTCAAGACGCTTTGCCGGTCGGCGCCGCGTGCATACGGCGACAGTTCCACCGATCGGCATAACGCGGAAGCGTCCTTGCCGGCGATCTCGCGCCGGCGCCCGCGCAATGATCCTACACCACAAGGACATGCACGTGGCAGATCGGCTTTTTATGCCAGCGCTCGGCGAGTGCCGATCGGACAGCGCGCCGCACCGCCTCGGAAATTTCGTTGGGATCGCGCCGGCGCGGTTTGGGTAAGGCGGCAAAAGCCTCCTCGATCGCGTCGCCGACAATCTCCTCCATGCGCCGGCCGCTGGCGTCGGCGGCGGGAATTCCGATCAATTCGATTTCGGGATGGCTCATCAGCATCCCTTTGTCGCTGACGGCCAAAGCGATAGTGGCGACACCGGCAAAAGCAAGCCGGCGACGTGCGGCAACCGTGCGCTCTTGGGCGTCGATGAGAAGCGCGCCGTCCTTGTAGAGGCGGCCTGAAGGAACTTCATCGATGACCGCTGGCGTTCCCGGCGCCAAGCGAACCAAGTCGCCATTGCGGCACAATAGCACGTTGGGCACGCCGGCTTCGCGGGCAAGCTTGGCGTGCTCGGCGAGGTGGAGGGCTTCGCCGTGGGCCGGAATAAGGGTTTGCGGCCTGGTCCAGCCGATCATGTCACGCAATTCGTCGCGGCGCGGATGCCCGGAGACATGCACTAGGTGGCCGCGATCGGTGATGACCTCGATTCCTTGCGCGACCAGGCCGTTGATGACCCGGTCGATCGCCTTCTCGTTGCCCGGGATGGCGCGCGCGGAAAAGATCACCCGGTCGCCGCGCGTCAGCGTGACGTCCGGATGTTCGTCCTCGGCGATGCGCGCCAGCGCCGCGCGCGGTTCTCCCTGGCTGCCGGTACACAGTGCGACGACTTTGTCGGGCGGCAAATAGCCGTAGGCTTCGGCGCCGCGGAAATCCTGAATCCCCTCGAGATAGCCGGTCTCGCGCGCGACCTGGACCACTCGTTCCATGGCCCGGCCGACCACGACCACCTCGCGTTCGGCCAGCGCGCGCCGCGTCCGCCACCGCGCGTATCCGGCCGACGTGGGAGGCAAACGTCGTTACCGCAACGCGCGCCGGCGCGGTACGTATGAGCTCGGCCAAAGTCTGTGCGACCGCAGTCTCGGACGGAGAGCGGCCATCGCGGATGGCATTCGTTGAATCGCCGACCAGCGCGAGCACGCCTTCGTCGCCGAGCGCAATGAGCTTCGCCGCGTCCGTCGGTCCGCCAACGAGCGGCGTCGGGTCGATTTTCCAATCGCCGGTATGAATGACGCAGCCGAGCGGCGTGCGAATCGCCAAGCGCATTCGATTCGGGAATGGAATGCGCCACGTTGATGAAGTCGACGCCGAACGGTCCAAGTTTCAGGCGCGTGCCGGGCGGCGCCACGTTCATGGGAATTTTCGGCGCGCCGGGCTCGGACGCGCGCCGGGCTTCGAACAGGGCGGCGGCAAACGGCGTGGCGTAGATGGGAACGTTGAGTTTCGGCCACAGGTCGATCAACGCGCCCATATGATCTTCGTGGGCATGCGTCAGCACCAGGCCGACGAGGTTCTTCCGCTGTTCGACGAGATAGCGGACGTCCGGCAGGATAAGATCGATGCCCGGTAAATGCTCCTCGGCGGCAAACGAGACGCCACAATCGATAATGAGCCACTCACGCCGCCGGCTGTCGCCGAAGCCATAGATCGAAAGGTTCATTCCGATCTCGCCGAAGCCGCCGAGCGGTGCGAATACCAGTTCTGAAGAGGACATCAGTCGATCCGCGCCGTTGGCGAGGCGCGCTCCACCGCGGCGCCGGCCACGGGAAACACCTCGCCGGCGGCGATTGTCCGCAGCGTTCCATCGTCAAGGCGCAACAGCAAGCGGCCGCGCTCGTCGAGGCTCTCGCAACGGCCGGAAAGTTCGCTGCCGGGAAGCCGTACCTTCATTTCGCCGCTCATCAAAGCGGCGCGTGCAAGCCACTCGGCACGAATGACGGCAAACGCTTCGCCGCGCTGCCATTGTGCAAGACGCACAAGCATCGCCGCCGACAATGCCGAAAACAGGCCTTCCGCGGCAACATCGGCGCCGGCGGCGGAAAGATCGGTAGTCGGATAGGACGTGCCCGGCGGGTGGTGCCGCAGGTTCACGCCAATTCCGATGGCCATGGCAAGACCGTGGGCCATCTGCTCGCCTTCGATCAAAATGCCCGCGAGCTTGCATCCGCTACAGAGCACGTCGTTCGGCCATTTCAGCGTCAGCGCGTCGCGCAAGCCCGGAGCGCAGCCGATGACCGCGTCAGCAACGGCCAGCGCCGACACGAACGAGGATTGCGGTGCGCATTCGGCCGGCGCCGGATCGGTCAACAGAAGCGTCGCGTAAAGATTGCCGGGCGGCGAAATCCATTGGTTGCCGCGCCGCCCGCGGCCCGCGGTCTGCTGCGCCGCCGTGACCCAAAGCGGACCGCGCTCTCCGCCGCGCGCCAGCGCCAGCGCGTGCGTATTGGTCGACGGCAGCGTCGCGAAGGCCGATAAGCGAAAACCCGCAGCAACCGCGCTGGGATGCAGCTGCATCAGAACAGGGACTGCGCCGCCGCGCTGGCGAGGCCGACCAGCGGTCCCGGATAAACGAAGAACAAGATGTTGAACACCCCGCAAGCGCCGATCACCACTTTGAGTTCGTCCGGCATCGGCGCGAAAGCTTTCGCCGGCTCGTCGAAATACATGATCTTGATAATCGCCAGATAGTAGTAGGCGCCGATGACGCTGGCCAGTACGCCGATCACCGCCAGCACATACAAGCCGGCCTGGATCGCGGCGAGAAAGACATAGAACTTGGCGAAGAAGCCGGCGAGCGGCGGCACGCCGGCCATTGAGAACAGCAGCATCGCCATAAAGAAGGCCATGGTCGGGTTGGTGCGCGCCAGGCCCGCGAGCTGATCGATCGATTCGACCATCCCCTCGCTTCGCCGCATGGCCAATATGACCGCGAAGACGCCCAGCGTCATGGTGATGTAGATCGCCATGTAGAGGAGGACGCCCTGCACGCCCTCCGAGGTTCCCGCGGCAAGTCCGACCAGCGCAAACCCCATGTGGGCGATCGAGGAATAAGCCATCAGCCGCTTGATGTTGCGCTGACCGATGGCGGCAAAAGAGCCAAGCAGCATCGAGGCAATCGCAACGAACGCCACGATCTCCTGCCATTGGTTGGTAATGCCGGGAAATGCGGCGACGGACGTGCGCACGAACATGGCTATGCCGGCGACCTTCGGAGCGGCGGAAAAAAAGGCCGTCACCGGCGTCGGCGCGCCTTCATAGACGTCCGGCGTCCACATGTGAAAGGGAACCGCCGAGACCTTGAAGCAAAAACCGGCAAACAAAAAGACCAATCCGAAAATCAAGCCGGGTCCAGCGTCGGCGGCGGAACGGGCAATCCCGGAAAACGCAATCGTACCGGTAAAGCCGTAGGTCAGCGATGCCCCGTAGAGCAGCATTCCCGACGACAAGGCGCCGAGGACGAAATATTTGAGGCCGGCCTCGGTCGAGCGGAGCTCCGTGCGATGGCTCGCGGCCACGACGTAAAGCGGCAGGCTCATCAATTCCAGGCCGAGATAGAGCGCAATAAGATCGGCAGCCGAAATCAGCATCATCATGCCGAGCGTGGACAGCACGATAAGCACCGAATATTCGAAGCGCTCCTGCCGTTGCCGCTTGGCGTAATCGATCGACATCAGAATGGCGGCGGCCGACCCGGCGAGCGCCAGGATTTTCAAGAACCGGGCGAAACCGTCGACCACGAAGCTGCCGTTGAAAATGACCTGCCTGTCGCCCGGCAGCACGACCACGATTATTCCGGCGATGATCAGAAGCGCGATACAGGCGCTATCGATAAAAACCACGGCGCGCCCGCCGCGGTAAACGCCGAGCAGCAACAGCGCCATGGCGCCGATCGCGAGCACGATTTCGGGCAACAGCGGGTAAAGGCCGGCGAGCGTGAGCGGCGTGTTCATCGGCTCACCGCGCCAAAGCCGCCGACTGCAAACCGCCGACGGCATGGTGGAAGTTATCGATAAGTTGCGTCACGGACGCCGCGGACACGTCGAGCACCGGCTTGGGATAAAGCCCGAGTACGATCGTGAGCACCACGAGCGGCGCCAAAATCACAATCTCGCGCCAGCCGAGATCTCTGATCAGCGCCAGGCTCCGCTTCTCCAGCTTGCCGAAAATAAGCTTGCGATAGAGCCAAAGTGCATAGGCGGAGGAGAGAATGGTGCCGACCGTAGCAAAGGTCACCACCCAATTGTTCACGCGGAACGTGCCGAGCAGCGGCAAAAATTCGCCGATGAAGCCGGTGGTGCCCGGTAAACCAAGGTTGGCGAGCGTGAACACCATGAACACGAAAGCATAAATCGGCATGCGGTTGACCAGCCCGCCATAAGCGGCGATCTGCGCGCGTGTGCATGCGGTCGTAAACCACGCCGACGCAAAGGAACAAGGCGGCCGACACGATGCCGTGCGAGATCATCTGGAAAATGCCGCCGGCGACGCCCTGCGCCGTCATCGCGAACAACCCCATTGTCACGAAGCCCATATGCGCCACCGACGAATAGGCAATGAGCTTTTTCATGTCCTCCTGCATCAGGGCGACGAGCGCGGTGTAGATGATGGCGACGATCGAGAGCGCATAAATCAGCGGCGCGAACTCGACCGAGGCCTGAGGGAACATCGGCAGCGAAAAGCGCAGGAAGCCGTAGCCGCCGAGCTTCAGGAGGATGGCGGCCAGGATTACCGACCCCGCGGTCGGCGCCTCGACATGCGCATCAGGCAGCCAGGTATGGACCGGCCACATCGGCAACTTGACGGCGAACGAGGCGAGAAACGCGAACCACGCCCAGGTTTGCAGCGTGCGCGGAAAAGCGTGGTGCAGTAGCGTCGGAATATCGCTGGTACCGGCATCCCAATAGAGCGCCATGATGGCGAGCAGCATGAACACCGAGCCGAGGAACGTATAGAGAAAGAACTTAAAACTCGCATAGACCCGGCGCGGGCCGCCCCACACGCCGATGATCAAGAACATCGGGATCAGCCCGCCCTCGAAGAACAAATAGAACAGCACCAGGTCGAGAGCGCAGAAGGTGCCGACCATCAAGGTCTCGAGCACCAGGAAAGCGATCATGTACTCGCGCACCAGGCGCTGGACGGAGCTCCAGCTTGCGAGAATGGTGATCGGCATCAAGGCGGTGGTCAGGATCACGAACGGCAGCGAAATGCCGTCCACGCCCATGGAATAGGTTATGGCGCCGCCGAGCCAGGGATACTTTTCGAGAAACTGGAAATCGGCTGAACTGACGGATCGAAACGCCAGACCAGGACCAGCGAAATCGCAAATGTGATCAGCGTGGTCCACAGCGCGACCCAGCGCGCGTTGCGGATACCCGGCTTCGTCATCGCGAAAAAACGCGATGAATGCGGCGCCGGCGAGCGGCAAAAAGGTGACGACCGAAAGAATGGGCCAGCTGACCATCAGGGGTGCCCGCGAACATGAACCAGGTGACAAAAGCGGCGAGGCCGATCAGCATCGCGAATGCGTAGTGATAGAGGTAGCCGGTCTGCAGCCGGACGACGTTTCTCGTCACATCGAGGACGCGCGCGGAAACCCCGTCCGGGCCAAACCCGTCGATGATGAAGCCGTCACCGCCTTTCCAGAACAGCCGCCCGATCCACATCGCCGGACGCACGAACAACACATCGTAAATCCGGTCGAAGTACCAGGCATTGAGCAGGAAGCGATAGAGCACGTCCTGCTCGCGGGCGAGCGCCGCGGGAATATCCGGCCGCCGGATATAAAATTGCCAGGCAACGAGAAAGCCGAGGATCATCATCAGCGTCGGCATGAAGCTGATGATCGTCGGCAGATGTTCCATTTTCTCGAGCACGCCGCCGCCGCCGCGAGCTCGCAACTGAATGAGTCGCGGAAGAATTGTTCGGCGCCGTGGCCGGTAAAGAATGAGCAACGCCGGCCAGCCGGCGGCGATCGAGCCGAACGCGAGCACGCCGAGCGGGACGACATCACTTTGGCGGTTTCGTGCGCCGCCTCGTAATGGTGATGATCGTGCGGCTCGCCGTGGAAGGTCTTGAACATCAGCCGCCAGGAATAGAAGGAGGTCAGCGCCGCGGCGGCGACGGTCATGATGAAACCGTAGTTCGCCGCGAAGCCGCTGACGGCATCGTCGGCCTCGATGATCGCATCTTTGGAGAAGTACCCCGCAGTCAGCGGAAATCCGGTCAGCGCCAGGGTGCCGATCAGCATCGTGGCGTAAGTGAACGGAATTTTCCGCCACAGCCCGCCCATTTTGCGGATGTCCTGCTCGTGATGCATGGCGATGATCACCGAGCCGGAACCGAGGAACAGCAGCGCCTTGAAAAATGCGTGCGTGAACAGATGGAACATCCCGATCGAATAGGCGCCGACGCCCATGGCGGCGAACATGTAGCCGAGCTGCGAGCAGGTCGAATAAGCGATGATCCGCTTGATGTCGTTCTGCACGAGCCCGACCGACGCCGCGAACATCGCGGTGGTCGCGCCGATAATGGTGACGACCGCGGATGCGGCCGGCGAGAGCGCAAATAGCGGGGAGAGCCGCGCCACCATGAATACGCCGGCCGTCACCATGGTGGCGGCGTGGATCAACGCCGACACCGGCGTCGGTCCCTCCATGGCGTCCGGCAGCCAGGTGTGCAGTAGAAACTGGGCCGATTTGCCCATCGCGCCCATGAACAACAACAGGCAGACGACGGTCAGCGCATCGGCATGGAAGCCGAGATAATGGAAGGTCTTGCCGACGAGACCCGGAGCTTGGGCGAAAACCGAGTCGAAATTAATCGAGTTGGTCAGGAAAAAAACCGCGAATATCCCCAGCGAAATCCGAAATCGCCGATGCGATTGACGATAAAGGCTTTGATCGCCGCCGCATTGGCCTCCGGCTTGTGGTACCAGAAGCCGATCAGCAAATAGCTCGCCAGCCCCACCCCCTCCCAGCCGAAAAACAATTGCGCAAGATTGTCGGCGGTCACCAGCATCAGCATGGCGAAGGTGAAGAACGACAGATAGGAGAAGAAGCGCGGCTTATGCGGATCGTCCGCCATGTAGCCGATCGAATAGAGATGCACGAGCGCGGAAACGGTCGTCACCACGAACGAGCATCACCGCAGTGAGCGGAGTCGATGCGCAGCGCCCAGTCGACCTTGAGATCGCCGGAGGTGATGAAATTAACGATCGTTACGTGGGCGTCGTGCCCCTTAAAGCCGACATTGAAGAAGGCGAAGCAGGACAGCACCCATGATATGCCGAGGAAGGTCGTGGTAATCAGTTCGGCCGCGCTGCGAGCCCGCATCGGATTCGGCGGCCTCGTGCTGCTCCGCGCTCGAATGGTCGATTTCCGCGTGTGCGGTCTCCGGAATTGGAGCGCCGTGTTCGGCATGCTCGGGCACCAGCGGCGCGGCATGATCGTCATGCGGGCGGCGGCGGATTTTCGCCCGGATAACGTTGGCTCGCGGCGATGAGCGAGATTGCGCCGGCGATGATCGCGCCAAGGAGCGGCAGAAAGACGATCGCTACGTACATTCCGCTAGCCCTTCATCAAATTCACGTCTTCAACCGCGATCGATCCGCGGTTGCGGAAATAGGCGACGAGAATCGCCAGCCCGATAGCGGCCTCCGCCGCGGCCACCGTGAGCACGATGAGCGCATAAACCTGGCCGACGATGTCGCCCATGAAGGCCGAGAACGCGACCAAATTGATGTTCACGGCGAGCAGAATGAGCTCGATCGACATCAGAATGATGATGATATTTTTTCGGTTGAGGAAAATTCCGAAGATCCCCAGCGTGAACAGGATGGCGCCGACCGACAGATAATGTCCGAGCCCGATGATCATGGCAGTCCCTGACCCGATCTCACCTTGACGATTTCAATGGCGCTGGTGCGCCGGCGCGCCACCTGGTCGGCGATGACCTGCCGCCGCACATCGGCCTTGCGGTACAGCGTCAGCACAATGGCGCCGATCATGGCGACCAAGAGGATCATTCCGGCGGCCTCGAAAAAGTAGACGTAGCGGGTATAAAGCACGAGGCCCAGCGCCTCGGTATTGCTCACGGCGCTGGCGGGTGGAATGGGCGAGGTAATGGTCTTCGGCACGCCCGGTTGGATCACTCTGGCGACGACGACGAACACCAATTCGGCGAGCAAAATGCCGCCGACGATGAAGCCGGCCGGAAGGTAGTTCAGGAGACCCTGGCGCAGCTCGGTGAAATCGACGTCGAGCATCATCACCACGAACAAAAACAGCACGGCAACGGCGCCGACATAGACCACGATGAGGATCATCGCCAGAAATTCGGCGCCGACGAGCACGAACAAACCGGCCGCATTGACGAATGCGAGAATGAGAAACAGCACGGAATGCACCGGGTTACGCGCGACGATGACCATTATCGCCGAGGCGACGCATATGCCGGCGAAGAGGTAGAAGAAAATCGCTTGCAGGATCATCGTAGCGGCGGCTCAGCGGTACGGCGCGTCGAGCGCAATGGCCTTGGCGATTTCCCGCTCCCAGCGGTCACCGTTGGCGAGCAGGCGATCCTTGTCATAATAAAGCTCTTCGCGCGTTTCCGTGGCGAATTCGAAGTTCGGTCCCTCAACAATGGCGTCGACCGGACAGGCTTCCTGGCACAGCCCGCAATAGATGCATTTGACCATGTCGATGTCGTAGCGGGTGGTGCGGCGCGTGCCGTCGTTACGGCGCGGTCCCGCCTCGATGGTGATCGCCTGTGCCGGACAAATCGCCTCGCAAAGCTTGCAGGCGATGCAGCGTTCCTCGCCGTTGGGATAGCGCCGCAGCGCGTGCTCGCCGCGAAATCGGGGCGATATCGGATTTTTCTCGAATGGATAATTGATCGTCGCCTTCGGCTTGAAGAAATAGCGCATGGACAGCACGAATGCCTCCACGAACTCTTTCAGGAAAATGGAGCGGGCGGCCTGATCGAGTCGCATGTCAGCCTCTGATCACTTGCAGCACGCCGGCAACGATCACAACCATGGCAATCGATATCGGCAGAAACACCTTCCAGCCAAGCCGCATCAATTGATCGTACCGATAACGCGGGATGAAGGCTTTCACCATGGCGAACATGAAGAAAACCAATGCCGCCTTGAGCGCGAACCAAATGAGGCCGGGTATCCAGGTAAACGGCACCACGGGGAACGGCGGCAGCCAGCCGCCGAGGAACAGGATCGTCGCCATGGCGCACATGGTGGCGATGGCGACGTATTCGCCGAGCATGAACATCATGTACGGCGTCGAGCCGTATTCGACCATGTAGCCGGCCACCAAGTTCCGATTCAGCCTCCACCAGGTCGAAGGGCGGCCGATTGGTCTCGGCCAGCGCCGAGACAAAGAAGACGACGAACATCGGCAACAGCGGCAGCCAGTACCAACCGAGGAAACCCCAGGCGCTGTTCTGCGCCTCGACGATCGCCGAAAGATTGAGCGAGCCGACGCACAGCAGCACGGTGATGAAGACAAATCCGATGGAAACTTCGTACGAACACCATTTGCGCCGCCGAGCGCAGCGCCGCCAGGAACGGATATTTCGAGTTCGACGACCACCCCGCCATGATCACCCCGTAGACCATGAGCGAGGAGATGGCGAAAATGTAGAGAATGCCGACATTGATGTTGGCGATGACCAGGCCGGCACTGACCGGAATCACCGCCCAGGCGGCGAGCGCCAGCGTGCAGGTAACAAGCGGCGCGAGCAGGAAGACGCCCTTGTTGGCGCCGGACGGAATCACCGGCTCCTTGAGCACGAATTTCAGAAGATCGGCGAACGATTGAAACAATCCCCAGGGCCCGACGACGTTCGGGCCGCGCCTGATCTGCACCGCCGCCCAGATTTTCCGATCGGCATAGAGCACGTAAGCAATGACGATGAGCAGGATGACGAGCAGTAACACGCTCTCGGCGACCATAATGACCAGCGGCAAAATGTAGTCGGACCAGAACTCGTCCATCCCTTCGGTCCTCCTACCGCGCCGCCGCCATGGCTGCCCGGCCGTGCGCGATCGCGGAACATTCCGCCATCACCGCGGAGCACCGCGCAATCGGCATTGGTAAAATAGAAGTCGCCGCTGCGCGGAACAAAGGCGGCCTTGTCGGCGGCACCGCCGAGCGCGGCGAGCTTGCGGACGTCGGCGGTCTCGCCCGGCGCGATTTGCCCTACCCTGCATCAAATGCGGATGCGCCCGATAGAGCGCGCGCCGCAACGCCGCAAGCAAATCGTAAGGCAGCTTTCTTCCCCAACACGTCGGACAGCGCGCGCAAGATCGCCCAATCTTCGCGCGCATCGCCCGGCGGGAACGACGCGCGCGCCGCCATCTGCACGCGGCCCTCGGTATTGACATAAATCGCCGACTTTTCCGGATAGGCGGCGCCGGGCAGCACCACGTCGGCGCGCGCCGCGCCGCGATCGCCGTGCGTGCCGATATAGATGACGAAGGCGCCGGGCGCGATGTCGATTTCATCCACGCCGAGCAGAAACGCAATCTCGAGCGCGCCCGATTGCCGGCCATTTGCAGCGCGGTCAAGCCGCCCTCCCCCGGCACGAAACCGAGATCAAGCGCGCCGACGCGCGAGGCGGCGTTGTGCAGAACGCTAAATCCGTTCCAGCCGTCCTTCACCGCGCCCAAATCGACCGCCGCCTTGGCCGCGAGCGACGCAACCGCGGCGCCGTCTTTGCGGGCCAAGGCATCGGCGCCGATCAAAATCACCGGTCGCTCGGCTTTGCGTAAACCTTCGGCAAAACTGTGCCGCGCATATGTCGGCAAGGGTTTCCGGCCCGGCGCCGATATAGTCGTAGCGCGTAAGTCAGCGGCGTCTTGGCGCCAATGAGCCCGATGGGGAAACTCTTCGCGGTGCGCCAGCGTTTGCGGATGCGTGCATTGAGCACCGCAGCCTCACGGCGCGGGTTGGCGCCGACGATGAGGAGTGCGTCCGCGTTATCGAGGCCGGCGATGGTTGCGTTGAACAGGTAGCTTGCGCGGCCCCATTCGCGGATCGATCGCGGAGCCATCCTGCCGGCAATCGAGATTGGCCGTTCCCAGCCGGGCCATCAGCTCCTTGAGCGCGAAAATCTCTTCTATCGCGGCGAGATCGCCGACCAGCGCACCAATGCGTTTCGGGTCGGCGGATTTTAGCCTGCGGGCAATGGCGGCGAACGCTTCACTCCACGAGGCTTCGCGCAACCGGCCGCCCTCGCGCAGATAGGGCCGATCGAGCCGTTGCGTCCGCAGCCCATCCACCACATGACGGGTTTTGTCGGAAATCCATTCTTCGTTCACGTCGTCGTTGGTGCGCGGCAGAATGCGCATGACCTCGCGGCCGCGGCTATCGATGCGGATGGCCGAGCCGAGCGCGTCCATCACGTCAATCGACTCGGTCTTGTCGAGCTCCCACGGGCGCGCCGCAAACTCATAGGGCTTGGAGGTGAGCGCGCCGACCGGGCAAAGGTCGACGACGTTGCCCTGAAGTTCGGACACCATCGCCTCTTCGAGGTAGGTCGTGATCTCCATGTCCTCGCCGCGGCCGATGGCGCCGAGTTCGGACACGCCCGCCACTTCGGTGGCAAAGCGCACACAGCGCGTGCACTGGATGCAGCAATTCATCGAGGTCTTGACCAGGGCGCCGAGATATTTGTCCTCCACCGCGCGCTTGTTCTCGCGGAAACGGCTCTGGTCGACGCCGTAGGCCATGGCCTGATCTTGCAGATCGCACTCGCCCCCCTGATCGCAGATCGGGCAATCGAGCGGGTGATTGATGAGCAGGAATTCCATCACGCCTTCGCGCGCCTTGCGCACCATCGGCGAGCGGGTCTTGACTTCGGGCGGCTCGCCTTTCGGTCCGGGCCGGCAGTCGCGCACGCCCCAGGCGCAGCTCGCCACCGGCTTCGGCGAACCGGCAAGCTCGACGAGGCACATGCGGCAATTGCCGGCGATCGACAGCCGCTCATGAAAGCAGAAGCGCGGAATTTCCGCGCCCGCCGCCTCGCATGCCTGCAGCAGCGTGTATTCGGGCGGGACGTCGATCTCCTTGCCGTCGACGATGAGCTTGGTCATGCCGCCTTTCCGTCCGGCGCACAGCGCGCCGTCTTCCACAATTGCGCCGCCGGAATGCTCTCCCAACCGAACGCATGATCCGAAGGACCATGCGCCGTAAGATGCGCCAGCCGGTCCTTGGCTTCGTCCAGCGCGGGAATGTGTCCGATGGGAATCCACCACATGACGAAATGCGGGGTGTCCATTTTGTCGAACCAGTCCGGGCGGCGGCCGTAAAAACGCTTGTGAATGGTTTGCCACACGAAATGTTCCAGCGCCTCGACGTTTTCCCACACCGACAGATTGACCGCCATGTTCGGATCGGGAAACGGCCGAAAGGCGGTCGCGTTGTTGCTCTCGTCCTTCAACCGCCAAACAAAACCGGTGCTGCGCTCCGCCAGCTCGTTGACCAGATCGAGATTGTTCATGAAGTCCGCCATGCGCGGATCGTCGGTCGGAAAGCGAAACCGCCCGATGTTCAATTGCGCCAGATGTCGCGCTTCGCCCATCATTCCCCCTATTCCGCAGCCTCAGGAACCGGCGGGTCGAGCACACCTTCTACATCGGGATTGGCGGTGTATTCGTCGATGCGGCGCTCGATCTCCGGACGAAAATGCCGCAATAGCCCTTGCACCGGCCAGGCCGCGCCGTCACCGAAGGCGCAAATGGTGTGACCTTCGATCTGGGTGGTCACCTCCCAGAGCATGTCGATCTCGCGCTTGAACGCGCGGCCTTCGGCCATGCGGGAGAGCACGCGCCACATCCAGCCCATGCCCTCGCGGCACGGCGTGCATTGGCCGCAACTCTCGTGCTTGTAGAAATAGGAAATGCGCGCCATGGCGCGCACGATATCGGCGCTCTTGTCCATGACGATGACAGCAGCGGTGCCGAGCGCCGATTTTTTGTCGCGGCAGCCGTCGAAATCCATCAGCAGCGTGTCGGCCTGATCCGGGCCGGCAGGGATCATCGGCATCGACGAGCCGCCGGGAATGACCGCGAGCAAATTATTCCAGCCGCCGCGCACGCCGCCGGCGTGGCGATCGATCAACTCGCGCAGCGGGATGCCCATGTTTTCTTCGACGTTGCACGGCCGCTCGACGTGACCGGAAATGCAGTAGAGTTTCGTGCCGGTGTTATTCTGCCGTCCGATGCCTGAAAACCACGCCGCCCCGCGGCGCATGATGTCGGGGACCTGGGCGATCGTTTCGACGTTGTTGACCGTCGTCGGGCAGCCGTAGAGCCCCATATTGGCGGGGAACGGCGGCTTGAGCCGCGGCATGCCCTTCTTGCCTTCGAGGCTTTCGAGCAGCGCCGTCTCTTCACCGCAGATGTACGCGCCGGCGCCGTGGTGCACGACGATGTCGAAATCAAAGCCGTGAATGTTGTTCTTGCCGATCAGCTTCGCCTCATAGGCTTGCGCGACGGCGGCTTCCAGCCGCTCGCGCTCGCGGATGAATTCGCCGCGGATGTAGATGTAACAGGCGTGCGCCCCCATGGCGCAGCCGGCGATCAAACATCCTTCGACGAGCAGGTGCGGATCGTGCCGCATGACCTCGCGGTCCTTGCAGGTACCGGGTTCCGACTCGTCGGCATTGACGACGAGATAACTCGGCCGCCCGTCCGACTGTTTGGGCATGAAGGACCATTTGAGCCCGGTCGGAAAACCGGCGCCGCCGCGGCCGCGCTGGCCGGACGCCTTGACTTCGTTGACAATGACCTCGCGGCCTTTTTCCAGGATGGCCTTGGTGCCGTCCCAGGCGCCGCGGGCACGGGCACCGGCAAGGCCCCAATCATGCCGGCCATAGAGATTCTTGAAGATGCGGTCTTTATCGGCGAGCACTGTTGTTACCCGCGTCTGTCATCGGTGGCGTCGCCGATTGGCGGCTTCGGCAGCGGGGCTTCGTGGACGTTGGCCGCTGCACCCGGTTTTTTTGCTTCGCTGTCGCGCAAAGCCGTCCCCGCTTGCGCCGGCTTGCCGTTTGTTGCGTACAAGGACGGATCGGTCAGCGTCGTGTCCCCGCCGATTGGCGCCGAAAGCTGCCGATCGATTTGCGGCCCCGGCTTTGGCGTCTTGCCGGCCGCAAGCTCGTTGAGAATGCGCGTGAACGAATCCGGCGTCAGATCCTCGTAATAGTCGGCGTTGATCTGCACCATCGGCGCGTTGACGCAGGCGCCCAGGCACTCGACCTCGGTCCAGGAGAAGATGCCGTCGGCCGAGACGTGATCCTGCTCGCCGATCATGCGCCGGCAGACCTTTTTTAAGTCCTCAGAGCCGCGCAGCATACACGGCGTCGTGCCGCACAATTGCACATGGAAGCGGCCGACCGGCGACAGATTGAACATGGTGTAGAACGTCGCCACTTCGAGCACGCGAATTTTGGCCATGCCGAGCATGTCGGCGACCGCTTCGATCGCCTTCTGCGGCAGCCAGCCGCCGCACTGCTCCTGCGCACGCCACAGGATGGGAATGACGGCCGAGTGCTGCCGGCCGGGCGGATATTTCCCGATCTGGGCCTTCGTCCATTCCAGGTTGGCTGCAGAGAACTGAAAGCTCGGCGGCTGCTTTACGGCGAGGCGGCGCACGCTCATCGATCGACCTCGCCGAAATTCCCTCCCCCTGAAAGGGGGAGGGTCAGGGTGGGGGTCGCATGACGCGTATTCAAGGCGGCAACGGTTCGAGCAATTTCTGTCCAGACGCCTTCGATGTTTTCGAGCACTTCATTGTTCCAAAAACGAAGAACGGTCACGCCCTGTGTCTTGAGCCAGAGAACCCGTCGCTTGTCCTGCGCAGCGACCCGCGCGCTATTATGCTGCCCACCGTCCACTTCGATGGCCAGCCGCAATGGAGGGCAGTAGAAATCAATAAAATACCTCCCAAGCGGGTGCTGGCGGCGAAAGCTTACGTCTCCCATTTGCTTTCGCAGCAAAAAATACCAAAGTTTTTTTTCCGCTTTCGTAGCGTCGCGGCGTAAGCGACGGGCCCGGGCGGTCTTTTTCAGCGTTCGTGAAAATCGGGAGACAGCCGACCCCCACCTATCCTCCCCCTTGCAGGGGGAGGAGAGTTCAACGGCTGCCGCGGAACGACGCTCATCGATCGACCTCGCCGAAAACGATATCGATCGAACCGAGGATCGCCGAAATGTCCGCGAGCATGTGGCCGCGCGAAAGAAAATCCATCGCCTGCAAATGGGGAAAGCTTGGTGCGCGGATCTTGCACCGATAGGGCCGGTTGCTGCCGTCGGAAACAAGGTAGACGCCGAACTCGCCCTTGGGCGCTTCGACGGCCGCGTAGACTTCTCCCGCCGGCACGTGAAAACCCTCGGTATAAAGCTTGAAATGATGAATGAGCGATTCCATCGAACGCTTCATCACTTCGCGGCGCGGCGGCACGATCTTGTTGTCGTCGACCACCACCGGCCCTTGGCCTGCCGCGGTGCTCAACCGCTCGACGCATTGCTTCATGATGCGCACTGATTGGCGCATCTCCTCCATGCGCACGCAATAACGATCGTAACAGTCGCCGTTCTTGCCGACCGGGATGTCGAAGTCGAATTCGGAATAGCACTCGTAGGGCTGCGCCTTGCGCAAATCCCACACCGCGCCGGAACCGCGCACCATCACGCCGGAAAAGCCGCGCGCCCAAGCGTCGGCAAGCTTCACGACCCCGATGTCGACGTTGCGCTGTTTGAAAATGCGGTTTTCGGTCAGCAGCACCTCGAGATCGTCGCACACTTTCAGGAACGGATCGCAGAATGCGCCGATGTCGTCGACGAGTTTCGGCGGCAAATCCTGGTGCACGCCGCCGATGCGGAAATAGGCGGCGTGCATGCGCGAGCCCGATGCACGCTCGTAGAACATCATCAATTTTTCGCGCTCCTCAAAGCCCCACAGCGGCGGCGTGAGCGCGCCGACGTCCATCGCTTGCGTGGTGACGTTGAGGAGATGCGACAAAAGCCGGCCGATCTCGCAGTAAAGCACGCGGATGATTTGCGCGCGTTTCGGTATCGTCAAGCCCGAGAAGTTTTTCGGCCGCGAGGCAAAACGCGTGCTCCTGGTTCATTGGCGCGACGTAATCGAGCCGGTCGAAATAGGGAATTGCCTGCAGATAGGTCTTATGCTCGATCAGTTTTTCGGTGCCGCGATGCAAAAGCCCGATATGCGGATCGACGCGTTCCACCACCTCGCCGTCGAGTTCGAGCACGAGACGCAATACGCCGTGCGCCGCCGGATGCTGCGGGCCGAAATTGATGGTGAAATTTCGCTCGGTTTCCGCGCTCATGGCTTCGCCATGTTTCGGCTTCCGATCGGCCGCCTCATCGGCAATTCGCTTTCGCTATTTGCCGTCGGCGGTTTCTAAGCTTGACGTTTGTTTATCACGGACTTTTGCGGCCTTGGCCGCAACCCGTGCATTGAATTTATCCCAGGCAACGACGAAACGTTCATGCCGGCCTTCGCCGATGAGATCCATGCCATCGTGCGCCTTGACCAAGAATGCCATCCGCTGGTCGACAATCTCCACGCATTCGGCGTCGACCGTCACGGTCATGCCGGGAGGCGTTGCCGCAAGATGGCTCACGTCGACATGCACGCCCACGCTGCCTTCGCCGGCGTCGAGATGCGCGGCGAGAAGTTCCGTGCATGCCCATTCCATCAACACGATCATGAAGCCGGTAGCGAACACCTTCGGCATCGCCGCAATGACCTCCGACTCCGGAAAGGTGCGCGGAACGGTCTTGTCGGCTGCGACCGTGTAGGCCAAGACGATGCTTTAGCCCGGGCTTGAGTGTTGACTTCATGCGCGCGACCACGTTCACCCGATTTCGGCCCGCCGATTTTTCCCGCCTTCTCGTCGCCGGGCAGCTCGTACTCGGTGCCTTCCCAGGGCGACAGGAAATCGAAGTTGCGGAACTCCTGCGTCAAACTCACCGGCGAGTAGACGACACGTTTGAGTTCGTCGTCGTAACGCACTTCGACGAATCCGGTCAGTGGAAAATCCTTGCGCAGCGGATGGCCGTCAAAGCCATAATCGGTGAGCAGCCGGCGCATATCGGGATGACCGGTAAAAGCGATGCCGTAGAGATCGAAGACCTCGCGCTCGAACCAATCGGCGCCGGGAAACACTTCGATGATCGAATTCACCGGCGTCGTTTCGTCGGTTTCGATCTTGACGCGAATGCGGGCGTTCTGCTTCGGCGAAAGCAGATGATAGACCACGTCGAACCGCCGCTCGCGGCCCGGCCAATCGACGGCGGTGATATCGACAATGTTCCAGAACTGGCAACGCGGATCGTCGCGCAGAAAACGCATCACCGCGACGATCTCGGCGGCCTCCGCTTGTCACCGTCAGTTCGTGATGAGCTATCGAATACTCCTTGACCGCGGAAGAAAGCGCGGCGGCGATGGTTTGGCCGAGATTGTCGAGCATCTCATCCATGATCAGCGTTCGATGGTGGCCGTCCGGCGGATTTTTTTTTGCAAGCAGCAGCACGCCGTAAAGCAACGCCTCGGCGGTCGGCGGACAACCCGGCACGTAGATGTCGACCGGCACGATGCGGTCGCAACCGCGCACCACCGAATAGGAATAATGGTAATAGCCGCCGCCGTTGGCGCACGATCCCATGGAGATGACGTAGCGCGGCTCCGGCATCTGGTCGTAAACTTTTCGCAATGCCGGGGCCATTTTATTGGTCAGCGTCCCGGCGACGATCATGACGTCGGATTGCCGCGGCGAAGCGCGCGGCGCAAAGCCGAACCGCTCCGCGTCATAGCGCGGCATCGACATCTGCATCATCTCGACGGCGCAGCACGCCAGGCCGAACGTCATCCACATCAGCGAGCCGGAGCGCGCCCAGGCGATGACATCATCCGCGGCGGCGACCAGAAAGCCCTTGTCGGTCAGATCGTTCTTGGACCTTGGCAAAGAACGGATCATCCGCGCCGGTTGGAGTTCCGGCACGGGGCGCGACGATCTCTTTGCGCGGGGCGACGATCGTGGGTTCGCTCACGTCCATTCGAGCGCTCCCTTCTTCCACTCATAGATAAATCCAATCGTCAGAACCGCAAGGAACAGCATCATCGACCAAAAGCCAAACAAGCCGAGCTTGCCGAAGGCGACGGCCCACGGAAACAAAAAGCTCACTTCGAGATCGAATATAATGAACAGGATGGCGACCAGATAAAACCGGACGTCGAACTTCATGCGCGCGTCGTCGAAGGCGTTGAAGCCGCACTCGTAGGCCGAGAACTTTTCCGGATCGGGATTCTTATAGGCCAGCAGGAACGAGGAAACAGCAGCGCCAGCCCGATGACCAGCGCGACACCGATGAACACCACAAGCGGAAGATATCCGACCAGCAATGGCTAAGCGATTGGGTCATCGGACATGCCTTTGGCGGTTGTCGGCGGACAAAACGATTTGAACGCCAACACATACCTATCGCGTAACGGTTCCGCGCAAGCCAAAACCGCGCCCGATTTGCCCCCAATCTTTTGCGGATCGCGCTGGAAACTTAGAACTTTTCGAGCCTTAGCGCAGTGCACAAAAAGGCGCAAGGCGGGCTGGCAGACATCGCGCGCGGCGCTTTTCGCGGGTCACCGCCCACCGATGCACGAATACTCGCGAATTCTGGCCGCTAAATGCTTGAAATCATGGCGGGAGCGACGGGACTCGAACCCGCGACCTTCGGCGTGACAGGCCGACGCTCTAACCAACTGAGCTACGCCCCCGCGGGCGCGCTCGCACTTAAGGCGCGCAGCTCCCCCAAGTCAAGGAATTCGGGCCTAAATCCGCTCTTTTCGGCTCCGCCTTGCCCCTGCCACAGAGCCCGACCAGATAAGGCGGGATAACGGGAAAACCCCGGTGGAATTGGCAAAACAAGCGTGGTCAGCCGAAACCGAATTGTCTAATTGCATCGAGTTTGACGGGCACTTTTCGCCGGTCTGCGCTTCATCGAGGAGGGTCAAATGGCAAATAAACCAGCCACAACCGTTACATTGAAGCATCTTGCGGCGAGCCTTGCAGAAGACAATGAACTGTCAAAAAAGCAATCGGAGGCCATCCTCGCGGGTCTGGTCGGCCAAATTGTCAAGCATCTGAAAAAGGGCGAGCGCATTCGCATTGGCGGCCTGGGCATTCTTCAGGTCCGCAAGCGCGCCGCGCGCATGGGCCGCAATCCGGCCACCGGCGAAGCTATTCAGATCAAGGCCAGCAAGAAAGTCGCCTTCCGCGCGTCCAAGGAACTCAAAGAAGCCATCTGAGCACTCGCGCAAGCGATTTGGCGCCTGATGACGGGAAGTTACCTTTCCGTCATCAGGCGTCTTTAGATTGGCACGTATTCGCACTGCGATCTTGGTGGTGGGCGGTGACGGACTCGAACCGCCGACATCCTGCGTGTAAAGCAGACGCTCTACCAGCTGAGCTAACCGCCCTGCGGCGAGATTTATCTCCGGCGCATGGTGGCCTGCAAGTCCAACCGCGAATTTGATCAGGTGGGGGTGCCGGTCGCCGACGCCGAGCGGTGCGCGACGGGCTACAAGTCCCCGGCGCAGAGACCCTCAGGCCGTCTTCGGCGGCGCTTTCGTCTCATCATCGGCCGGCGACGTTCTGCGGCACGGGCGACGTGCTCTGCAAGCCGCACCCACGACTGCGCCAATGTCAGCCAAAGCGCCTTATCGTTCTGGTCATCCGCAGCGCGCGCCATGGCCACGCATTCTTCCGCAAGCCGCCGATGGTCTCGACTTCGATGATCTTGAATGATCCCCATCATGAGATCCCCGACTAAACGCAACACCACCACGGCCACTATGTCGCCGCAAAGTGCGGCACGGGCACGATCAATCCATGGCGTAAAGCGGGCGCTGTGCGACGCAAAAGGCGGCTGATCCGGCAGCCTGGTCTCGCGCTTTGAGGCTAAATAGAGTCGTTAAAAATCTGCTGAGCTTTCAAGCTAATGGCATGCGGCCGGGTCTTAGCTGCACTGCAGCAAAATCTATGGTGCACCGCACATAGTTCCTTATCTCGACTGCTGCGACCCGGTCGGACCGGGATGGTTACCGGGGAAAGGATTGGAGAACGATGCTTACGTCCATTAGCCGCCTCCTCCACGAGTGGAAGCGCTACAGCGAGGCGCGGCGGGAGCTTTCGCACTTAACCGATCGGGAGCTTGCCGACATCGGCATCACGCGTTCGGACATCGATCGCATTGCCGCAGGGCCAGGCTGATCGCTGACCCACATGGTCAACGCGAACTAAAAGCAGCGCCCGCCGATTTGGCGGGCGTTGCTTTTTTTACGACGCGCGCACTTCGGCGGCGAAGCGTTGGCCCGGGTGCCGATCACTCGCGTGCTACGGAGCGCGCATGCCCGTCGTTACGCTCGTCGAAGCAGCCGCGCTCATTGCCGGAGCGTGGTTCGCCCTGATCGGGCTCGATCTCGGCACCAAGACCATTGGCGTAGCGGTGAGTGATCCCGATCGGAGGCTCGCCGCACCGGTCGTCACCATCGCGCGCACGCGTTTTGCCGACGATGCCGCGGATCTGCTTAAGCTTGCGGAGGAGCGGCGCGCGGTCGGCTTCGTCCTCGGCTTGCCGCTGAACATGGACGGCAGCGAAGGCCCGCGCGCGCAGGCGACCCGCGCGTTTGCCCGCAATCTGGCCAAGCTCACGGCCTTGCCGATCGCGCTTTGGGACGAACGCTTGTCGACCGCGGCGGTCGAGCGCGCCTTGATCGCGGCCGACGCGAGCCGCCGCAAGCGAAAGGCGGTCATCGATCAACACGCCGCCGCCTATATCCTGCAGGGCGCGCTCGACCGGTTAGGCCATTGAACCCACTGTGCAGCCGACATGCGGCTTCACAAATTCGCGGTACGCCGGTAGCGAGCCTCGAATCCGTTCCACGAGGTGTTGCTCAACTCTCGGGCAAGGCTCGCCGGAGCAGAACTTCAGCCGTCCGTGGCTCGATCGCGTCGGCGCCGTAAAGCGCGGCGTGGGGCTCGACGAGCCGGGTGCGCACGAATGCGTCGACGACAGAAGAGGGCGCAGTGGCCGCAAGCGCCGATGCCGCGGCCAACGTGGCCAACCTGCCGACCGTGACCCGGGCGGAAGCTTCACTTTCGAACTCATTCGCTGGTCCGATCGGCAGCACTCGCTCGCCCATCCATTGGGCGGCATCGCGCCCGAGGTCGGAGAGAAGTTCGCCGGCCTCGGCGTCGCGCTTGAGCGCGCGCAGAACGTCGAGGCACATGACGTTGCCGGAGCCTTCCCAGATGGCGTTGACCGGCGCCTCGCGGTAGAGCCGCGGCAGCATGCTTTCCTCGACGTAGCCGTTGCCGCCGAGGCATTCCATCGCCTCGTAAATGAAGCTTGGCGCGGTCTTGCAGACCCAGTATTTGGCCGCCGGCGTGATCAGGCGCGCATAGGCGGCTTCGCGCGGATCGGTGGCGGCATGATCGAACGCGCGCGAAAGCCGCATGACCAGCGCGATCGCCGCCTTCCACCTCCAGCGCCAGGTCGGCCAGTACCGCGCGCATCATCGGCTGATCGTAGAGGTGGCGCTGGAACACCGAGCGATAGCGGCAATGATGCACGGCCTGCGCCAGCGCCATGCGCATGAAGCCCGCCGACGCGAGCGCGCAGTCGAGCCTCGTCAGTTGCACCATCTGGATGATGGTGCGGATGCCCCGCGCCCTCGTCGCCGACGCGCAACGCGAACGCATCGGCGAATTCGACTTCGCTCGACGCATTGGAGCGATTGCCGAGCTTGTCCTTCAGCCGCTGCAGGCGCAGCCCGTTGACCGCGCCGTCGGGGCGAAAGCGCGGCACGAAAAAACAAGTCAGCCCGCCGGGCGCCTGCGCCAACACCAGGAAGGCGTCGCACATCGGCGCGGACAGGAACCATTTGTGACCGGTGATCGAATAGGCCTCGCCGACCGGCGTGGCGGTCGTGGAATTGGCGCGCACGTCGGTGCCGCCCTGCTTTTCGGTCATGCCCATGCCGAGCGTCATGCCCGGCTTTTCCCACCACGGTCGGAATGCCGGGTCGTAGCTGGTCGATACCACCTTTGGCGCGATTTCCGCCAACAGCGAAGGCGCGGCGGCGAGCGCCGCCAGCGCCGCGCGCGTCATGGTGATTGGGCACAGGTGCCCGCTCTCGATTTGCGCGGCCATGTAGTAGCGCGCCGCGCGCGCGACTTCCGCCGGCGCCGGCTTGCGCTGCCCGGAGGGCTGCCATGTCGAGCCGTGCAGCCCCGCGGCAACGCTCATCGCGCATCAGCTCGTGGTAGGCCGGATGAAACTCGACGACGTCGCGCCGAAAACCCTTGGGGTCGAAGGTGTAGAGCTTCGGCGGATTCTCGTTGGCGCGCCGGCGCGAGAGAAAACATCGTCCGCCCTGCCCCACTGCCGTCCGAAGGTCGATAACGAGGCGCTTTCACGGCCGCCGCCGTTCGCGTTGACCGCCTCGCGCAGCGGCAGATCGCTCAGGACAGATCAATGTTTTCGTAAGGCGGTGACTGATTGAAAACCTCGTTGACGTCGAAGCGGGGAACCGTGGTCATGGCGCTTTCAGCCTTTTGCAATCAGCCCATTTTACCACGATTTCGGTGCATCAATGGTCACGCGGCGTTCGCCGGACTTGCCCCATCGAGCCAATTGGGCCTATACGACCCCTTTGATGACTAAACCCCAGTCGCTGACGCGCCACATCGTTTCCATCAACGATCTCACCAATAACGAGATCGAGACCCTCTTCCAGGTCGCCGCGGGGTTTTTGAAAGATCTGTCGGACGAAAATATCCCCTACCGGATCGGCCGCGGCAGCAATATCGCTTCGAAATACATTCTCGCCAGCCTGTTCTACGAGCCGTCGACGCGCACGCGCCTGTCGTTCGAGAGCGCGATGCTCCGTCTCGGCGGCGACAAGATCACGAGCGCCGATCCGGCAGCGAGCTCGGCCGCCAAAGGCGAGAGCCTTGCCGACACCATTCGGGTCACCAGCAATTACGCCGACGTCATCGTCATCCGCCACCCGCGTGACGGCGCCGCGCGGCTTGCCGCCGAATACGCCCACATACCGGTCATCAATGGCGGCGACGGCAGTCACGAGCACCCGACGCAAACGTTATGCGATCTGTTCACGCTGCGCTCGAAGCATAAGGGCATAAAGAACATGAAGGTCGCGATCGCCGGCGACCTCAAAGGCAGCCGCACCATCCACTCGTTCGTCTACGCGCTGGCCCGTTTCGGCGCGATCATCGATCCGCTGCCGGCGCCGGGGATGGAATTGCCCGCGCACGTCGATCGCCGGCTGCGCCAGGAATTTCACAGCCGGATCATTTCCAAGGCTCCGGAGCAAGCCGACGGCTCCATCGACGCGCTCGACGCGCTCTACGTCACCGCCGATCAGCCGCACCAACTCTCTCTCTATGCCGAACCGGAAATCGACTATCGGCTCATCGTGCAACAGAAGATCGATGCGCTCTACGTCACGCGATTCCAGAAGGAGCGCTGGGCCGGCAAGGATCGGCCCTATCCGAGAATTGACGCCAAATTTTTGGGCGAGGAAAAGTACGCGCAGGCGAGCGTCATGCACCCGCTGCCCCGCGTCAACGAGCTTGACGCCGCATTCGACAGCGACCGCCGCGCCATTTACTTCCGTCAGGCGGCCTACGGCGTGCCGGTGCGCATGGCGCTGATCTCGCTGCTCCTGCAGCTGCACAAAAGCAAATCGCTGCACAAATTCGTCGGCGGCTTCGCCAAGCCCGAACACCCCGTCTACATGCAGCCGATCGGAACCGGCATCCACTGCGCAAATCCCAATTGCATCACCCGCGATCCGGCCGAAAGCCAATACGCCGCCAACAAATTCTATGTCGTGGACAGGGATCCGCCGCAGCCATCCATCTTGCGCTGTCTCTATTGCGAGACCGATATCGAGGCGGAGGCTGCGGCACGGTTCGTCGTCGGCGACACGACGCGCCGAACCTTTGCGCCGGGAATTTCGGTCCTGGCGCGAACGTCGCCGGAAAAACTCAAAAACCTCGTCATCTATGGCAATGACGCCGACGCAGAAGCCGCAGGATTTGCCCCGCGCCAGGGGCTCAAAAGTGCACGCGCCGGCTGAAAGCTTCCCTTCCGGCGTTGGCAAGAGCGCGCACAAGGGCTTCTGCCTGACACCTGCAGCATGCGGTCGCGCCGCTCGCCAGCGTCGTCGCGGGCCTCTGGCGACATGAGTTGGGGCGGAAGGTCATGCAGATCGAACTGCTCTATGCCGTCAGCTTTCTTTTCGGCTATCTGTGCGGCTCGGTGCCGTTCGGAATTTTGCTGACCAGGCTTGCTGGAGCGCCTGACCTGCGCAGCGTCGGCTCCGGCAATATCGGCGCGACCAACGTGCTGCGCACCGGCCGCAAGGGATTGGCGGCGGCGACGCTGATCGGCGACATCCTCAAAGGCGCCGTGGCGGTGCTGCTCACCGGTTATTTACTTGGTCGAAATTTCGCACTGGCCGCGGCGATCGGCGCCTTTCTCGGACATCTCTTTCCAGTCTGGCTGCGCTTTCGCGGCGGCAAGGGCGTGGCGACCTATCTCGGTCTGCTGCTCGGCCTCGTTTGGCCCGCCGCTATCGTCTTCGGCGTCATTTGGATCGCTGTTGCCGCCGTGAGCCGGTACTCGTCGGTGGCGGCGCTGGCCGCAAGCGCGGCGACGCCGGTGTTCCTGTGGTGGACCGCGGGCGCGCGGGTCGCCATCGTGTTTGCGCTCCTTTCGCTGCTGTTATGGATCATGCACCGTGCCAATATTGCGCGACTCCTTAACGGCCGCGAAAGCAAGATCAGCCTTGGTGCCAAAGACGCCGGCCCGTCTTAGAGCATGAAGCGCTCGCCCGCGCGTGGACAATTGCGGCGGCTTTTTCTCGTGCACGGCTTTTCGCAAAACCTCACGCAGCCTGGGTTTGGCCGATGCGGACCGGCGCGCCGTGCGTGTGCGGAATCTTGTCGGCGAACGCCTCAATAAAATGGTCGGGTTCGTTCTGGCCGGCATGCGGCCGCAGCGCCTCGTCGGAATAAGTCGGCGCGGATGGATCGGCTGCCACGCGCGCCATGATCCGGCGATAGCGCCGCAACAGCCGCAGCCAGCGAACGGCGACGGTCAGGAAATCAACCACGCGCCATGGATAATAGACGAGCGGATTTACGATCGGCATGCCGTGGCGGCGTTGCCTGCGCACCTTGCGGCGGACAAAACCGAATTGCAGCGGATGAACGCCTTCGATCTTTGCCGAACCGGCAAAGATGATGAGGAGATCCAGAATCTTCTTCGGGCTGATGCTGCTCGCGACCGCCCGCCGCATGATCGTCTCCACGTGAGCATCGGTGTAGTAGCGCGTCCAGGCATCGGCGTAGACCTTGTCCCAGGTGTCCTTCGCCATCAGCGCATGCGCCGTGCAAGCATGCTCGAGGTCGTATTTGTTCATGTCGGGCTCCATCGGCACGCCATTCATGGCGAGTTTCTTGTGGTCTTCGGAGCCCGGCAGCGGCGTCAAGTAGAAGAACTCAAGGAGATCGATCGGCAGCTCCTGCTTGATGATGTCGATGTCGCGCGCGATGCTCTCCGGCGTATCGGTCGGGAAGCCGAGAATGTAACCGGCATAGGTGACGACCTTGTGCGCCCGCCAGGCGAGCAGCATGTCGCGATATTCCCAGATCTTGTTCTGGCGTTTCTTCGTCCCCATCAACGATTCCGGATTGATGTTCTCGAGCCCGATGAACACCGCATTGCAGCCGGCGCGCGCCGCTTTCTCGATAAAGCCGGGAATGCGGTGGCAAAGCGTGTCGACCTGCAGCATCAGGCGAATCTTGAAGTGTTCGGCTTCGCGCAATTGGATCAGCCGATCGAGAATGGGCTCCCAATTGCGGTTCCGGGCGAAATTGTCGTCGGTGATGAAAAAGCGGGTGACGTTGCGCGCCGCATTGGCGCGCACGATCGCTTCCACGTCGTCGGCGGTGCGGTAGCGCGATTTGCGGCCTTGCACGTTGATGATGGTGCAAAAGCTGCACTGGAACGGACAGCCGCGGCCGGCGTCAAAACTGGAATAGTGGCCGGCGACGCGGGTAATGACCTCGCGCGGCAGGATCGGGTAAACCGCCGCCGCCAAGTCCGGCAGGTCGTTGACGTAGTTGTAGATCGGCTGGGCCTTTCCCGCCGCAATATCGCGCAGTAATGCAGGCAAGCGGCCTTCGCCTTCGCCGGCGAACAGGTGAATGCCGCGGTCAAGCGCTTCGCGCAGATCGGACGGCAGCTGCGGCAGCATGGCGAGGCAGCCGCTGACGTGAAAGCCGCCGATCATCACCGGGATGCCAAAGCTGCGAAACTGCCGGCCGAGATCGAGCGCCCGGGGAAACTGGTTCGATTGTACCCCGATCAGTGCGACCAAGCCGCTAAGCGGACTGATGCGCTTGGCGATCGCCGCCGCGTCGATGACTGTATTGCATTCGTCGTAGGCTTCGATCTCGATATCCACATCGGCGCCGAGCACACGATCGCGGGCGCACTCCGCAAAAAGCCCGTAAAGGCTCGCAAGGCTGTTCGAGGGGATCGTGGAGCGTCGCCATTGGATGACGTAGCCGTCTTCGTCGTAATGCGACGGCTTGATCAGGACGATGCGGAATACGCGGCTTGCCACGGCGCGCCCACCCCCGCGCTGGACTTCCACCCCTCTAGTCTGCGGGTTTAACCGCCCGATTGCAACTGGTGGTGTTGACGTTTCCGCCTTTGGCATCCCGACCCATGGCGTGGCGTCGCGCAAAACACGTGCCGACCCAGTGTGTTGCCTGATCCGCTGAACTCGTTCCTGGGGCGCTTTCTCCCCCTTCGTCATTCCGGCCGAGCGCCAGCGAGGGCCGGAATCCATAACCACTATCCTTGCTGCACAATCTCCTGGCGTGTCGTGACTGTGGACTCCGGGCTCGCGCTTTCGCGCGCCCCGGAATGACGATGCGTTCCCGCAACGCGTTTTTTTCGCGCCCGAGGTTTTTGCAGCAGCGACCGGTTGCCGCTCGTCCCCGCGAAAGCGGGGACCCAGACTGGATTCCCGCTTGCGCGGGAATGAGCGGTATTTGCAACTCGCCGCCTTTGTCGTTTCACCACGCAAATAAAAGGAAGCGGAACGCCGGCAGACGCATGGTGTTGATGCCCGCACGCAAGCGGCGTGCGGGACGCGCCACGGAGTAAGGCGGCTTGCGCCGCCCTCCGCTTGCGGGCGCGCTCGCCTGCCGGCATTCCACTTGCGGTTCTCGCCAACGGGACTTTCGTCCCGCGGGCTCAGCTTCGGGCCAGGCTTCGCGAAAAGCGGCATAGAGGAGCGGACATAGCCGCACGCGCCGCCTGTTCGCTTGCAGCGATGCACCTCGCACGCCGGTCGTAGTGCCGGCAGGCATGATGCCCTAGCCGCCCGGGCGCGGACCGTATCCTTCCGCCCGCGGGCGCCGCACTCGCTCCGCCGTCGGGAGTACCCTCCCGGAAGGCGTCCTTCAAAGAGCGAGACGGCGGCGGTTATCGTCATCGCCGCGGCAAAGTCAAAGGACCGCGATTTTTTTGCGATGAATCAAGGCGCCCCGCGCCGGGCGCCTTTCTGCAACAGTGCGTCACTCAGATGATTCTTGGCCCGCTTAGGCTATTCCGCCGCGTGAACGGCACGATCGGCGAGTGCGACCAACGCAATCATGTGGTCGCGTAAGTCGTCCACCACAATTGGATCGGACTTCAAGGCGGATATGGAGCGTGGCCGAGGCAGGTTGCGGTCGGCATAAAGCGCCAGCGCCTCTTGTGCGTTGCGCAACGCCTCCTCGACGTCGTCACCGGCCGAAAAACAGCCGGGAAGATCGGGAAACCAAATGCCAATGGCCTTTTCAGGTCCGGCATCTTCGATAATGGCGACGTAGTGCGGCATATCCAGCATCAATCGGGCGGCCATCCGGCTTGCCTATAGATATTACGTCGCGCGTTCACGCGCGATGATCCGTTGGCTGCATCCGGAACGACGAAGAGAATGTCCGGATCGGCAGAGCGGCGTTAGCCAAGTTCGCGCGCGCCGCTGAGAAGGGTATGCTTGCGCCGACCGGGCAAATTCCGCGGCAGGGGGCAGCGCGGTGGACGAGAGAAGTACCAGCGTCCAATTGACCGACGAGCAACGGCTCGATTGGCTTCGCCTCATTCGCAGCCAAAACGTCGGGCCGCGCACGTTTCGCGCCTTGATCAATCATTTCGGCGGCGCCCGCGCGGCGTTGGCCGCGCTGCCGTCACTGGCGCGCCGCGGCGGCGCGGAAGCGGCCATGAAAATCTGCGGCCAAACGGAAGCCGAGCGCGAAATCGCCGCCGCAAACAAGCTTGGGGTGGAATTCGTGGCCCTCGGCGAGGCCGATTATCCGGCAAGACTGCAAATGATCGACGATGCGCCGCCGCTCGTCGCGGTGCGCGGCCACGCCGCCGCTCTGGCGACGCCTATGGTCGCGGTCGTCGGTTCGCGCAACGCCTCCGGCGCCGGATTGAAGTTCACGCAGATGATCGCGCGCGAGCTCGGCGAAGCCGGCTTTGCGGTGACGTCGGGTCTTGCGCGCGGCATCGATGCGGCCGCCCATCAGGCCAGCCTCGCGACCGGCACCGTCGCCGTGCTGGCCGGCGGCCATGACCGCGTCTACCCTCCCGAGCACGCGAATTTGCTCGAGGCCATTCTTCCATCGGGCGCGGCGATTTCGGAAATGCCGTTCGGCTGGGAGCCGCGCGCTCGGGATTTTCCGCGCCGTAATCGGTTGATTTCCGGCCTTTCGTTGGGCGTCGTTATTGTTGAAGCGGCCAAGCGCTCGGGCTCGCTGATCACGGCTCGTTTCGCGCTCGAACAGGGCCGCGAGGTCTTTGCCGTGCCCGGTTCGCCGCTTGACCCGCGTGCCGAAGGAACAAACGGCCTCATCAAACAGGGGGCGACGCCGGTAACCGAGACCGCGGACATCGTTGCGGTTTTGCGTCCGATCATTGAAAAGCGAGAGGCCCCTGCCCGCGAGCCGCAATCTTCTGCCGAAGGAGCCGCGGGCGAGGCCGTCGAGCCGGCGCCCGATGAACGCGCGCGCATTGTCGGGTTGCTCGGCCCTGCCCCTGTACAGATCGACGACTTGATACGGCTGTCGAACAGCTCGCCGGCCGTCGTGCGCATGGTGCTCTTGGAGCTTGATATCGCCGGCCGCCTGGAGCGGCACGGTGGCGGCCTGATCTCTCTGCTCTAGTGGTCCGATTCTAACATTCGCATCCTCTCTCGGCGCGCCCTCGTGCGAATGTTAGAATCAAAGGACCACTAGCAAATATAAGCGCTAGTGGAGCTTTGGATTTGACATTCGCTTCACGAGATAGCGGGTTAGTGGGTAGCGAATGTCAAATCCGCTCCACTAGCTGCCGAACGCCGTGGAGCCATCCCAGCGCTTGCAAATCTGGTCAGCCTCCAGGCGCGCCATATCAAGAATGTAGGCCAGCGCCTCCAACTCGTGGCTCTTCGCAAGCTCCGACAATTCCTGCGCGAGCGAGGCGATATAGTGTGCAGCGTCGGAAACCCCGGTCGGCGTGCCCCCGTCCTTTTCCATCATGGTGGCTTCCCGGCGCTGCGCGGGTTATGGCCGGCCGATCAGGCCTTTTACTCTTTTAGATAGATAACTTGAAAAATGCAACCTTTGAGCGTGTAGAGATGAATATCTTATTCTGCGTGTAAAGGTTCGCGCCGTCTTGGCTGGCTTGCTTCGGCTTTCGCTCGCCCGGGGCCCTCGGCGGGCATAAGCGTATTCAGGCGGCTGGAAACCAGGCAAAAACCGAAAGCGTTGTTGAATCAGTGGGATAGTAGGTTTGGCTTTTATCGCCGCGGAAAACCTACTCGGCCGGCACCGGGTGCGGCACGCGGGCCTTTTCCGCGTTCTGGGCAATCGCTGCGATCGCCAAGACGGCGGACAAAAACCCAAGAGCGACGAGCGCATTCACGCCCAGTACCAAGGCAAACCCGCCGCGGGCGTACAAAACCGCGATCATGGACACGGCGACCCCGGAAATCATGAAGGTCAGGAAATAGCGCACGGCGTAGACCCGTCCGCGCCACGCGTCGGCGGTGTAGCGGGCGATCACCAGATCGTTGACCGTGATCTGCGCGTAGATCGCCGCCATGGTGAAGGCGAGTGCAAAGAGGAGCGTGATGCCGCTCGCGTACACCGTCCATATCACGCCGATGAACTGCAGGATGGCGGCCGCAGCGAACAGGATGTGCACGGGAAAGCGCTCGACCAGGCGGCCGACGGTGAGCTGCGCAATCGCCCCGCAGAGGAAGACCGCGGTGGTCAGCCCGCCGACAGTGACCAGCGAAATGCCGGGGATCCGCTCGTCCACGATCTTCGGCAATGCAACCGACAACGTGTTGAAGACCATTCCCGCCGACAGCGCGACGATCACGAACAGGCCGAACAGCGCCGCCGCCACCATATTGGACACGCCGATCTCAGGCGACGCGTTGCGAGAGCTTGTGTGCGCTCTCTCGTCCGGAACGAGCCAGAGGTAAATCGGGACGGTGGCGATACAGACGACGCCCGGCACCAGGAAGGCGCCGCGCCAGGACAGCGCCGCCGTCAAGAGCGCGGTGATGCCCGCGGCCAGCGACACGCCGAGATTGCCGCAGACGCCGTTGAACGCGACCGTCCGCCCGCGCTGCACCGCCGATTTAACCACCATGGCGGTGCCGACGGGATGATAGATCGCCGCAAACATCCCCAATGCGAACAGTGCTGCGCCAAGAACCCAAAGCGAAGGCGCCAGGCCGGCCGCGATCAGCGCCAGGCCGCAGCCGCCATAAAATGCCGCGATCATGTTGCGCCGGCTCCAGCGGTCGGCGAGCCAGCCGGCCGGTAGCGAAAACAAGCCAAAAGCGACGAAGGAGGCGGTCGATAGCGCAATCAGCTGCGCGTACGAACCCTTATAAAGGAGCTGAAGCTCGATCACGACGGTCGGATAGATCAGAATGACGAAGTGATCGAGCGCATGCGCCCAATTGAGAAAGCCGATCGATCGCCGCCGCCGCGCGGCCGCGGCAGGGCTTGAGGAGACGAAGGCGGTCGGCGCAGAAACCACGGCGGTCATTGGCTTTTCCGGAATATCCGCGCAAACATAGCGCACGCGGACCGGTCGACCTAGCCACGATTTTGCAGGCCAGCCCGGCCGCGATATCAGCCTTTGGGAAATTCCAGCCCCATCTCGCGGTACCGTTCCGGGTCGTCCGCCCAGCGCTCGCGGACTTTGACGAAAAGGAAAAGGTGCACCGGCCGCTCGATGGACGCAGCGATGTCGGTACGCGCCGCTGCGCCTATGGCTTTGATCGTCTGGCCCGCCTTGCCCAGCACGATCTTGCGCTGACTTTCGCGCTCCACATAGATCGTCTGCTCGATCCGCACCGAGCCATCTTTGAGCTCCTTCCAGGCATCAGTCTCGACGGCCGACTGGTATGGCAACTCCTGGTGCAGCCGCAAATAAAGCTTTTCCCGCGTGACTTCGGCTGCGAATTGCCGCATTGGCGCGTCCGAAATCTGATCCGCCGGGTAGAGCCAAGGGCCGGCCGGCAAGTGAGCGGCCAGAAAGCTTTTCAGGTCGGCCACGCCGTCCTTCGAACGCGCCGAAATCATGAAGGTGGCCGCGAACGCGGCCCGATCGTTGAGCGCCTGCGCCAAATCCAGCAATTTCGGCTTGGCGACCAGATCGATCTTGTTGAGCAGCAAAATTTTCGCAGCGGAGATTCCGGCGAGCCCGCCGACAATCGCCTCATCATCGTCCTGCGCGCCCTTGTGCGCATCGATGACCAGCGCGACCAGGTCGGCGTCACGGGTGCCCGCCCAGGCGCTGTCGACCATGGCCCGATCAAGCCGCCGCCGCGGCGCGAAAATTCCCGGAGTATCGACGAGGATGATTTGCGTTTGCGCTTCGACGGCAATGCCGCGGATAAGCGTGCGCGTGGTCTGCACTTTCGGCGTTACAATCGAGATTTTGCTGCCGACCAGCGCATTGACGAGGGTCGATTTGCCGACATTGGGCGCGCCGACGACCGCCACAAAACCGCAGCGGCTTTCCGCAGGCGGGACTTCCCGCTCCGTCGCCTCAGGCATCGAGGCGCTCGGACTTAAATCCTTCGCGCTCCATCAGCGCGGCGGCCGCCGCCTGCTCTGCCGCGCGTTTGGATCGGCCGGAGCCTTCGGCAGGAGCAAGTTTTGGAAGTTGCACGGCGACGCGAAATTCCGGGTCGTGGTCCGGCCCCGAGCGCGCGATCTCGCGATAGACCGGGGTCGGCATGCCGCGCGCCTGCGCCCATTCCTGCAGGACGGTTTTAGGATCGCGCAGCGGCGGCGCCTTGGTGCGCATGCGCACCTCCCACAGCTTTCCCACCAGCGCGGCGGCGGCGGCAAAGCCGCCATCCAGATAGACGGCGCCGATCAAGGCTTCGCAGACGTCCGCCGAGAATTGCCGGCCGGGTGCGGCCGCCGGCATTGGCCTCCGAGGCGCCGAGCCGGATCGCGGGGCCGAGTTCTATGGTGCGTGCAATCTCCGCGCAGGTTTCCTTGCGCACCAGATCGGCGAGCCGGCGCGACAACTCGCCCTCATCGGCCTTGGGGAAGGCGCGGAACAACATATCGGAAATGACGAGGCCGAGGACGTGGTCGCCGAGGAACTCGAGCCGTTGATAGCTGCCGGCGCGGTTGCGCACCCCCTTGAGCGCGGAAATATGGCTCAATGCGCTGTCGAGCAGAGCGGCATCCGTGAAGCGATAACCGATGCGTTCCTCGAGCGAACTCGCACCGCGCCGCCGGCGCTTGTCCTTTGGCTTGCCGGCGTCGGTCGCCGCCGGAACGGCCTCCATGGCGGAAGAAGCTTGCAGTGCAGCGAGAGGTTTCTCGTTGCCGCGGCGGCTCATCGCACCAGCGTGAACAACCGGCTCCAGCGCACCGTCCAGGGCCAGCGCCAGAACTCCCAAGCGTGAACGCCGTCTTTGACCGAGAAGAAAATAATCTGCGCCCGACCGACAAGGTTCTCGTAGGGCACAAAGCCGACGGCGCTGAGCACGCGGCTGTCGGTTGAGTTATCGCGATTGTCGCCCATCATAAAATAATCGCCGGGCGGCACCGTATAGACCTGCGTGTTGTCGTAGAAGCCGTTGTCGGTCAGATCGAGCGTGGTGTAGCTCACGCCGTTGGGCAGCGTCTCGCGATACTGCTTGACCCGCTGGACGGCCCCGTCATCGTCGGAGACGAAGTCCTCGACACGCTGACGCTTGACCGGTTGGCCGTTGATGTTGAGGACGCCATCGATCATCTGAATGTGATCGCCCGGCAACCCAATGACCCGCTTGATGTAATCGATGGAATCATCCTTGGGCAGGCGGAAGACGACGACGTCGCCACGATGGACCGGTTGTCCCAAAATGCGCCCGGAAAAGATTGGCGGCGAGAAAGGCAATGAATAGTGGGTGTAGCCGTAGGAATATTTCGAAACGAACAGATAATCGCCGACGAGCAGCGTCGGAATCATCGAGCCGGAGGGGATATTGAACGGCTGGAATAAAAAGGTGCGGATTACAAGCGCGATGATCAGCGCGTGAATAATCACGCGGACAGTCTCGGCGAATCCGCCTTCTTTCCGTTTCGTCGCGGTCTGCACACTCATCGGCTTGGGTTCCGGCTTGTCGTTCATTCGCCCCTGCGATCTTGTAACCTCTGAGACATACCCACGCAATTGCGCGCGAAATTTGGCCGCAGCCGCCGGTGGTCGAATTTAGCTAGGAAGACCATGGGGTTATTGGAAGGCCCCCACATGTGAAGAATTTTCATGGCACCGGCGCGACGTGATCGCGCACCATCCCGCGCTGGTGGTGGTCACGCGCTGGAAGTTGCAATGGCCGAGATGATTACCAAGGCTTGTGCCGTGGGTCCCTCGTCGGTGATGGTGAGATCGATTCGTGCCTCATATCCGGCGGGCGTGATGGCTTCAAGGCGCCTCCTGGCTCCGCCGGTCAATTCTATGGTCGGACGGCCCGACGGCAGATTCACGACCCCCATATCCCGCCACCACACCCCGGCGCGGAGCCCGGTGCCGAGCGCCTTTGCGCATGCTTCCTTGGCGGCGAAGCGTTTGGCATAGGTTTCGACGCGATTGCGCCGCCGGTCCGCCTTGCCGCGCTCCGTCGGCGTGAATACGCGGTCGAGGAAACGGTTGCCATGCCGCTCAATGACCTTAGCGATGCGGCGTACATCGGTGATATCCGAACCAATGCCGAGAATCATGAGGCCGGTCCGGATATTCGCTTCCGGCCACGGTCCATGGCCGCGCGCATCTTGCGCGTAACTTCGGCAAGTCCGGAGATAATCGCTTCGCCCATCAAAAAGTGGCCGATGTTGAGCTCGGCGATTTGGCCGAGTGCGGCGATCTCTTCCGCACTGACGAAGTTGAGCCCGTGGCCGGCATGCACCTCGAGGCCTTCGCTCGCGGCCAGTTCGGCGCCGCGCACAATACGCGCAAACTCCGCCGCGGCGCCCTCCCTGTTGCCGGCTGCCAGCGCGTCGCACCAGGCGCCGGTATGGATTTCAATGACCGGCGCGCCGATCGCGACGGCAGCCTCGATCTGTGCCGGCTCGGCGGCAATGAACAGCGATACGCGTATGCCGGCAGCCGAGAGTTCGGCGACCAAGCGAAGCAAAGAGTTCTTGTTGCCCGGCGGCATCGAGTCCGCCTTCGGTGGTCCGCTCCTGCCGCCGCTCGGGGACGATGCAGGCGGCATGCGGCCGCAGCTTTCGCGCGATCTCGCCCATTTCCGGAGTTGCCGCCATTTCGAGGTTGAGCGGCTTGGAAATGCGGTGCTTGAGGCGGATGATATCGTCATCAACGATATGGCGGCGATCTTCGCGCAAATGGGCGGTGATGCCGTCGGCGCCGGCGGCGATCGCGATCTCCGCGGCTTTCACCGGGTCGGGGTGTTTGCCGCCGCGCGCATTGCGCAAGGTCGCGACATGATCGACATTGACCCCGAGGCGGATGGGAATGACGGAGACCATGCGGATCTCTTCGCGGATGCCTAGCCGTTGACCCGTTCGGCGTTGGCGATCACTTTTTTCGCGCGCAATTGCGATATGATCGAGGTGAGATGTTTGAGGTTGTAGACCTCAAGGTCGATGGTCATCTCGGTGAAGTCGGGCGACTGCCGCGACATATGAATGTTGTCGATGTTGCCGTCGTGCTCGGCGATGACTTGCGCGATCTGCGCCAATGAGCCCGGCTCATTGACCGATTGAATTGCCAGCTGCGCCGGGAAGCGCTGCGACGCCTTTTCGTCGATGTCCCAGCGCACGTCGAGCCAGCGTTCCGGCTCGTCTTCAAACTCCTTCAGCGCCGACGAATGGATCGGATAGATGGTGATCCCCTCCCCCGGGGTCATGATGCCGACGATCCGGTCACCCGGAACGGCGCCGCCATTGGGGGCAAATCGCACCGGCAGGTCGGCATTGATGCCGCGAATGGGTATCGCCGCGGTTTTTTCCGATGTGTCCGGGAGCTTGAACTTCACCGCCCTCGCCCGCTTTAGGCCGAACCAGCCGCTTTCGGTCTTGGGCGCGGCCGGTGTAACGCGCTCGTCCTTGTAGTCGGGATACATCGCGCGCACGACGTCGGACGCCTTCATTTCGCTGCGGCCGACCGCCGACATGACGTCCTCGATGGAGGCGCGCGCCAGCCGCGGCAGCGCGCCTTCGAGCTGCTCATCCGAATAGGCGATCTTGGCGCGCTGACAGAGCCGCTCGACAATCCGCCGGCCGAGCCCGGAATATTGGTGGCGCACCGCGGCACGCGTCGCCCGCCGGATGGCGGCGCGCGCTTTACCGGTCGCGACGATCGCCTCCCAGGCGCTGGGCGGCGCCGTTTGTGCCTTGGAGGTCAGGATCTGCACCTCGTCGCCGTTCTGCAGCGGTGAACTCAAAGGACCGATCTTGCCGTTGATCTTGGCGCCCACCGCCATGTTGCCGACGTCGGTGTGCACCGCATAGGCGAAATCTATCGGCGTGGCGCCGCGCGGCAGCGCGATCAGCTTGCCCTTCGGGGTGAAACAGAACACCTGGTCGTGAAACAGTTCGAGCTTGGTGTGCTCCAAAAACTCTTCCGGATTTGAGCCTTCGGCCAGAAGCTCGATGGTCCGGCGGAGCCACGCATAGGCATTCGATTCGCGCGAGAGCATTTCGGTCGGCGAACCAACGCCGTCTTTGTAGAGCGAATGCGCGGCAATGCCGTATTCGGCAATTTGCTGCATGTGGCGGGTACGGATTTGCAGCTCGACCCGCTGCTTTCCGGGGCCGATGACGGTGGTGTGAATCGAGCGGTAATCGTTCTGCTTGGGGGTGGAGAGGTAGTCCTTGAAGCGGCCGGGAACGACCGGCCAGCTGGTGTGCACGATACCCAACGCCCGGTAACACTCGGCCACACTCGCCACCACCACGCGGAAACCGAAAATGTCCGAAAGCTGCTCGAAGCCGACCGCCTTTCGTTCCATCTTGCGCCAGATCGAATAGGCGCGCTTGCGGCGGCCGCTGACTTCGGCATTGATCCCGCTGTCGGCGAGTTTTTTGGCAAGCTGCTGCTCGATCTCGGCGATCCACGATTTGCTGCGCGCCGCGAGCCCTTCGAGCCGCTCGGTGATGACCTTGTAGGCGTCGGGGTTGAGTTCGCGAAAAGCGAGGTCCTCGAGCTCTTCGCGCATTTCCTGCATGCCCATGCGCCCGGCGAGCGGGGCGTAAATGTCAAGCGTCTCCTGCGCCGTCAGCCGCCGCGCTTCCGGCGGCCGGTATTCCAGCGTGCGCATGTTGTGCAGCCGGTCCGCCAGCTTGACCAGCAGCACGCGCACGTCATCGGCGATGGCGAGCAAAAGCTTGCGCAGATTTTCCGCCTGCTTCGCCTCCTTGGACACGAGGTCGAGCTTCTTCAGTTTGGTCAGGCCCTCGACCAGGGTGCCGATGTCGTGGCCGAACAGGCGGTCGATTTCCGCGCGGGTGGCGTCGGTATCCTCAATGGTGTCGTGCAACAGCGCCGCCGCGATGGTGGCGTCATCGAGCTTGAGGTCGGTCAGGATCGCCGCAACCTGCAGCGGATGGGAGAAATAAGGATCGCCGGAGGCGCGTTTCTGCTCTCCATGTGCGCGCATGGCATAGACATAGGCGCGGTTGAGCAGATCCTCGTTGGTCTTGGGATTGTACTGCTTGACCCGATCGACCAGTTCGAATTGGCGCAAAAGCCGCGGCCGGCGCGGCTTCGGCGCCGCATTCTCGTCCTGCGGCACCAAACTCGGCGCCGGCGCGAGCGCGACCCGCAGCCGGGGCTGGCTTTGCATCCGCGGCAAGTCAATCGGTGAACGCGGCATCAAGAGACCTCGGCCCACCCACATCGGCGGGAGCTCCTATTAAGGATATCATGACCCAATCGTTGCGCCACAAGGCGACGGCGCCGGATGCGCCGAAGGCAAAAGTCGCCCCGGTTCGCAAACTTAGCGTTAACGGCCTTTCCGCGCCTGCGCCTCGCGGATCAGCGCGCGCAGCCGCGACGGGGTGACCGGCACGGTATCGATACGCACGCCGAGCGGCCGCAAGGCATCCTCGATCGCCGAAATAACGGCCGGCGGCGCGACCATGCGGCCGCCCTCGCCCGCACCTTTGACGCCGTACTCGGTGTACGGCGACGGCGTCACCAGATGACCGATGCGCACGTGCGGAGGCAAATTTCCCACGCGCGGGAGCAAATAATCGGTGAAAGACGTATTCAACAATTGGCCGTTTTTGTCGTAACGAAACTCCTCCAGCAAGGCGGTGCCGATCCCCTGCGCGGTGCCGCCGCGCACGTGGCCGTCGACGGTCATCGGATTGATCATCGTGCCGCAATCATGCACCGCGACGTAATCGAGAAAGCTGACCTGGCCGGTCTCGGCGTCCACCTCGACGACCGGCATGTGACACATGTGGCCCATGATCGGATAAAAAATGCCGAAATCGCCGTCGCCCCGCGGCAGCGTCGCCAGCGGATGATCGTAGGTATAGTTCGCGTCCAAGCCGCTGGTGAGCGCCGGATCGTCCGGAAGCGACAGCCGAAAGAAATGCGCCTGCATGGCGATCTCGGCGATTGAGACTTGCAAGCCCGGCGCGCCTTTGACGCCGACCTTGCCTTCGCGGAATTCAAGGTCGCGCGGATCGGCCTCGAGCATGTGGCCTGCCACCCGCGTGAGCTTTTCCTTGATGATGGCTGCGGCGCCGGTGACGGCGCCGGTGACCATGACGGTAAAGCGACTGCCGCCCGGACCGGTCCCGGGAAGGCCATGATCGGTGTCGGAATAGGTGACGCTGATGTCGGCAGGATCCATGGTCAATTGCTCGGCGAGCACCATGGAGGCGACCGTTTCGGGGCTATTGCCCCAGGATGGCGCATGCAGCGAAATCACGGCTTTTCCCGTCGGATCGATCTTGATCGAGGCGCTTTCCGGCGAACTCGTCAGGGCAAATCCGGGACTGCGGTTGAGCATCCAGAATTCGGTGGCGCTGAACACGCCTTTTTCCTGACAGCTCGCTATGCCGATTCCGACATATCGCCCCTGCGTGCGCGCCGCCTGCTGCTTGTCGCGCCAATCCTCGTACCCGAGCATTTGCAGCGCCATGTCGAGCGCGCCCGGATAATTACCGCTGTCGTAGAGGTTGCCGGTCGGAATCTGATAGGGAAATTCATCCGGCTGAATGAAATTGTCGCGCCGAAAAGCGACCGGATCGAGGTTGAGCTCGTCCGCCGCCGCGTCGACGATGCGTTCGATCATGAAATTGGTGACTTCGGAGCCGAAACCGCGGCAGGCGCCCTGCTGGCACTTGTTGGTGAATACCGCATAGATCTCGGCGCCGACCGCGCGGATGCGGTACGGCCCGACGGTCTGCGAAAATCCGTTGCCGTGCGTGCCGAGCCCATACTGGAAATAGGCGCCGTAATCGTCCACCAGCTTGTAACGGAGCGCCGTCATCCGATGCGCGGCGTCAAGTGCAAGCTCGACGTCGTAGATGCGGTCCGATCCGTGATTGTCGGATGCGGTGATGTTGTCGATTCGATCCTCGATGTATTTGACCGGGCGTCCGCTGGCTCTGGCGCCGAGCGCCGCCAGCACCGACACTTTGTGCAAAAAAAGCTTGCTGCCAAAACTGCCGCCGGCGTCGGCGGGCACGATGTTGACCTGATGACTGGGGACTTTGAGCGCCGTGGCGATGGTGAAGCCGATGTAATTGTACATCGAGCCATTGACGTGAATGGTGAACTTGCCCGACCCCTCGTCATGACTGGCCACAGCGCCGGCGGTTTCCAGCGGCTGCCCGCCCGAGCGCGACCAGCGTAGCCGGCGTTTGACGACGTGCGCAGCGGCGGCGAATTCCTGCTCGACCGGGCCGAAAAGATAATTGCGATATTCGGCGACATTGTCCGGCCCGCGCTCGGGATGCAGCACCGCATCGCCGCGCGAATTGATCGCTTCCATCATGTCGGAAACGGCCGGCAACGGCTCATATTCGACCCGGATCAGCGCCGCGGCGTCTTCGGCGATGTAGCGGGTATCGGCGACGATCAACGCCACCGGCTCGCCGACGTGACGCACCTTTCCCAGCGCCAAACAGCGCTGTTCGACCGGGGGATTGGCAAAGCACGGCAACGGGCCGGTCTCTTTCGCCGCCTCCTCGCCGGTGACGATGCAAACGACGCCCGGCAGCGCCCGCGCCGCGCTGGCGTCGATGGACTTGATGCGGGCATGGGCGTGCGGGCTCCGCAAGGCCGCGGCATACGCCATGTTTGGCAGCATCGACGTCGTCAATGAAATGGCCGCGCCCAATCAGAAAACGCGGGTCCTCCTTGCGCAGCATGCGCGTGCCGATGACGTTGAGCCGCTGATCCGGGCGCTCCTTTTGCCGCCCGGCCGGTGGTGAAAGGATTTTGCCCGCCTCGGCCATCACCGCCCCGCATTCTCGGCGCGCATCAATTCCACCGCGCGTTCGACCGAATTGACGATGTCTTCATAACCGGTGCAGCGGCAGATATTGTCGTTCAGTCGCGCGCGGATCGTATCCCGGTCGGGATTCGGATTTTCGCGCAACAGTTCCGTCATCAGCATCAGCATTCCCGGCGTGCAGTAGCCGCATTGCAGGCCATGCATTTCCCAAAATGCGCGTTGCAGCGGCCCGAGATTGTTGAGGCGCCCGAGCGACTCGACCGTTTCGACGCGGCGGCCGTCGGCCTGCACCGCAAGCGTGCAGCAGGCGCGGGTCGCCAATCCGTCGAGCAGCACCGTGCACGCGCCGCAGACGCCGTTTTCGCAGCCGACATGCGTGCCCGTTAGACCGATCCCGTGGCGGATGAAATCCGTCAGCAACAGCCGCGGCTCGACGTGCCGCTTGAAGGCCCGCCCGTTCACCGTGACATTGATTTCCACGTCATCCATTTCGGTCATCCATCGAGCGGATGGCCGGCGCGGGCGCAGGCGATGCGCAGCGCCCGCCGGGTCAATGTCGCGGCCAGGTCGCGCCGGTAGGCCTCGTCCGCGTGCAGATCGCCCGCCGGCGTCAACTCGCTCGCCGCCGCTTCGGCCGCCGCGTCGATGACAGCCACGGAAAGCGCTTTGCCTTCGAGCTTCGCCTCCGCGGAGCCGAGGCGAAAGACATTATGAACCGCATTGCGGATGCCGATGCGCACATCGCGGCATGTGCCGTAACGGAGCGTAAGCAGGCATCCCGCCGCGATCAGAGCGCGGTCGCCGTAGCGCTGGCTGATCTCGAGAAAGGCATAACCGTGCCCGGACGGGAAGGCGCGGAACGCGAATTTCGGTCAGCATTTCGTCCGGCGACAGATCGGTCACGTACGGCGCCTTGAAAAATCTCTCGGCGGCAATGGTGCGCGTGGAACGCGCGCTGCGCGCCACCATTGTCGCGCCGGTCAGCATGGCAACGAGCGGCATCTCGAAGGCGGGATCGTTGTGGCAGAGATTGCCGCCGATCGTGCCGTGGTTGCGGATCGAATGATTGGCGACGTGCGCGTACGCCTCGGTCATGATCGGACAGTTTGCGGCGACGACCGCCGAGCGAAAAACGGTATTGTGCGTCGTCAGCGCGCCAATCCGCATCTGCCCGTATTCTTCGACGATGTATTGCAATTCGGAGAGCCGGCTCACATCGATGAGCCTTGCCGGCGCGATCAGCCGCAAGTTGAGCATGGGAATGAGGCTGTGGCCGCCGGCGAGCAATTTGGCCTTGCTGCCGTGCCGGGCCAAGGCGTCAAGCGCGGCGCGTAGCGTCGGTGGCCTCTCGTAGTCGAATACGGGAGGCTTCATCAGCCTTTCCTTCCCGGATCGGATTTCGGCGCAGGGCCGAAAGTCGGTTTGTTCTGTCTTATCCCGGGCAATCTGCTGGATCGCCCCCATTCTGGCAAGCGGCGGCCCGCGTACCGGGAATCCGCGGACTTCACGGCGGCGATTTTTTCGCTGTTGAGAGACCGCCCGCTCTGTGCTGACTTCCCGCTTTCTTCGCCGCGCAATGGAGGAGAACTTTTATGCCGTTTGCCTTGCCGGAGCTTCCCTACGCTTATGACGCGCTCGCGCCGTACATGTCACGCGAGACGCTGGAATTTCACCATGACAAACATCACCTCGCTTACGTCAACAACGGCAATAATCTGCTGAAAGGTACCGGCCTCGAAGACAAGCCGCTCGAGGAGGTGGTCAAGAGTTCGTTCTTCGGCAATGCGGCGTTGTTCAACAATGCCGGACAGCACTACAACCATGTCCACTTTTGGAAATGGATGAAACCGGGCGGTGGCGGCGACCGCATACCCGGCAAGCTGGAAAAACAGATTATCGCGGATCTTGGATCGGTGGCGCGGATGAAGGAAGACTTCATCCAAGCCGGGATTACCCAGTTCGGCTCAGGCTGGTGCTGGCTCGCGGTCAAATACGGCAGGATTGGCGTGATGAAGACGGCGAACGGCGAAAGCCCGCTCGTCCACGGCGCGCATCCCATCCTGGGTTGTGACGTCTGGGAACACTCGTATTATATCGATTATCGCAACCGGCGCCCCGACTACCTCAAGGCGTTCGTCGATCATCTGGTCAATTGGGACTACGTCGCCGAGATGTGGGCGGCTGCCGGCTAGCCCGATAGCCGTCCCCGCCGCTCAGTCTTCGTCGACGTCGACGTCGGTGTCCGGCTCGGGCTGACTCTCCGGCGGCGTGAGGCCTTCGAGACCCTTGAGCAGCTCTTCCTCGCTCATCCGGTCGGATATGACCTCGGTATCGTCGGCGTCGATGCCGGTCCCCGGTGCTCCGATCAGCGGAACTCCCTCGGGTTCGGGCTCGTCGACCTCGACGTACTTCTGCAGGGAATGAACCAGCTCTTCCTTCAAATCCTCCGGCGAAACCGCTTTGTCGGCGATCTCGCGCAACGCCACCACCGGATTCTTGTCGTTATCGCGCTCAACAGCAATCTGGCCGCCCGAGGAAATCAAACGCGCCCGATGACTCGCCAGCAGCACGAGATCGAAGCGGTTTTCCACTTTGTCGATGCAATCTTCGACGGTAACGCGGGCCATGGGTAGTGCTCCAGTGATGCTCCAATCGTGCGCCTGGCGGGCGGCAGTCTTGGGAGCGGCGGTCTTGAGACCAGCAGTTTTGGGATCGGTTCCCTAACGTGGGGGTAGGTATCGCCATAAACCGGCAAGCGCAAGGGGCGACGGAAGCCCTATCACGGCTGGGTTTTTACTTTTTTTCCGGCACCACGGCGCGCCTGTTCATGCCCGGGAACTTCGTCGCCGCATCAGCGGTTGCCCGCATGGCGTTTGCCGCGACCGCGTGCCGCATTTCTAGCGCGAACTCGCTTGCGACATATGGTTCGTGCGGGCGCACACGCGAAAATGTTAGTTGTCATTCGTGACCGTAACGTACTTTCGTCTTTATTGCCCGGCTATTGAGCATTTACGAACGGCAAACGCCAAATCCGGAAAAACACCGGCTTTATTGCTAGCCATCCGATTTGATAGCGACTGCCCCATCGAGAAACATCATGGCGAATCAGTCTGAAAAAATTGCGTTGTTCATTGACGGAGCGAACCTCTACGCCACCGCGAAGTCGCTCGGCTTCGATATCGATTACAAGCGCTTGTTACGCGAGTTCCAATCGCGCGGCTATCTGGTGCGCGCGTTTTACTACACCGCAGTGATCGAGGATCAGGAATATTCCTCGATCCGCCCGCTGATCGATTGGCTCGATTACAACGGCTACACCGTCGTGACCAAGGCGACCAAGGAGTTTGTCGACCAGACCGGCCGGCGCAAGGTGAAGGGCAACATGGACATCGAGCTTGCGGTCGACGCCATGGAACTCGCGCCGCATGTCGACCAGATGGTGCTATTCTCCGGCGATGGCGACTTCACCAAGCTGGTCGAAGCGGTACAGCGGCGTGGCGTGCGCGTGGTTGTCATATCGACCATCTCGACGCAGCCGCCGATGGTCGCCGACGAGTTGCGCCGCCAGGCGGACCAGTTTGTCGACATTGTCGAATTGCAAAGCAAAATCGGACGCGACCCCGCCGAGCGTCCGGTGCGTGAGCCGCGTGAGGGACGCGAACCGTCCCGGCACACGCCGCAATTCCTGCAGCGCGGCACGACCGGCCAGCGCGTCGAGATCGAAGTCGAAGAAGAATTCGACGAAGAATAGACGCCGGCAATGGCCGCACTAGCCGCCGGCGAGCCCGGCCGAGATTGCCCGCGTTGCCCGCGGCTTGTTGCATTCAGGCAAACTTGGCGGAAAAACGAGCCGGACTGGTTCAACGCCCCTGTCCCTTCGTTCGGCCCGATCGACGCGCGCCTGTTGATTGTCGGATTGGCTCCCGGGCTGCGTGGCGCCAACCGCACCGGCCGGCCCTTTACCGGCGATTATGCCGGCGACCTCCTCTACGCCACGCTTAAGGAATTTGGCTTCGCCAAGGGTGACTATGCGGCACGTCCGGATGACGGCCTGACGCTGATCGATTGCCGCATCACCAACGCCGTGCGTTGCGTGCCGCCGGAAAACAAGCCGACGCCGCAGGAGATCTCCACGTGTCGCGTTTTCCTGGCCACGACCATCACGGAGATGCCCAAGCTGCGCGCCATCGTCGCGCTCGGCCGCATCGCCCACGAGACGCTTGTTGTCGGGCAAAACGCCAAGCGCCGCGCTTACCCGTTTTCCCACGGCGCGGCCTATCCGATGGGCACAACCACCCTGTTCGCGAGTTATCACTGCTCGCGTTACAACACCTCGACCCGCGTGCTGACGCCGGACATGTTCAGGAAGGTGTTTGCGCAAGTGCGGGCGCACCTCGACGCGCCGGCATAACGCTATTCGGCCGCCTCGCTGAAAATCGACGTTTCGTAAGTGCCGCTGCCCATTTCGCCCGGCGGAAAAATGCCGTGCTGCTCGATCCAGGCAAAAAACTCCTCGAAGGTCGCTTTCGAATAAGGCTCGAAAACCAGGCGCTCGCCCGGTCCCCAGCGCCGCGTATCCATCTGGTCGCGGAAGCGCGCGGGGAATTCCTTCTGGTAATAGTGGGTGTAGAGCTCCGGCCGCAAATCGATGTCCCGCTGGGCACGCCGCAAGGCGCGGAAGTATTTGCGCACATCCTGCGGATCGGGCGTTCCCGTGACCATTGCCGCCATCATGAAGGTGGTATCGATGATTTTGCGGAAGCCGAGTTGCTCGGCAAAATAATACGGCCCGCTGAACAGTGACGCGGCGGGTACGTCGCCGTCGATCAGCTTGGCCATGCGGCTGAACAAAAGGCCGTCGGCAAACGACAACTTGATCTGTTCCGGCTTCAGGTATTGCTCCAGCCCCTGGATGGTCGCGTAATGGCTGCCGGACTGATAGCCGACCGAAATCGGAACGTCCGCGAGATCTTTCGGCGTTCGCACTTTGGAGTCCGGCGCGACAAAGACCCCGCACGGCGAGACCGAATAGCAATCGGCGTAAAGCTTGCCGTGGCCGTTCGAAGCCGCGACGTTCACCGTCCAATGGCAGGCGCCGCTGACGTTACAGGTGCGGCCGGCTTCGAATGTCTGATAGGCGCCGACCTTATCGCCGATCTGGTGGCCGGCGGCTGAACTCGAATCCATCGTCTCCCGGAATTCGTAGTCCAAACCCTCAGCGGTGAAATAGCTTTTCTCTTCGGCAACCCATTCCTGCAACCGGAAATGCGGAGCGACGACAAATTTTGACATCACTTCCTCCTCAATGAGCGATTTTCCCTACCTTTGCGCAAAGCCGGCCGCGCGGAGCCAGGCAACGACCTCGGCGGCACTCTTGTCGGGCGGAAACACCGGATAGAACACCTTGCTAATGACGCCATCGTCAACAACAAGCACCATGCGTTTGAGCAGCGTCATCCCGGCAATCTGAAAAGTGGGCAGGTCCAGCGCCTTGGTGAACGCGAACTTGGCATCGGACAAAATCGGAAACGGCAGGTGCAGCCGCTCGGCGGCTTCGCGCTGATAGTCGGTGTCCTGGGTCGACAGGCCGAAGACGTGCGCAACTCCCAAATCTTTCAATTCGGCGAAATGATCGCGAAAGCTGCACGATTGCGGGGTGCAGCCGCGGGCGCCGGGGACGTCGTCCCACCCGGGCGGCAAGTCGACCCCTGGCACGCCGGTGCGCGGATAAATGTAAACGACGGTGCGGCCGGCCAAATGCGCCAGGTTGAAAGCGCCGCGCCGGGTGGCCGGCAAGGCGATATCCGGAAGCGTCGTTCCGGCAAGATGCCGCGCCGCGCCGTCATCCACGGGAACCGGGATGTTGGCAGGAAGGTGCGTCGGATCGTGCGCGCCGGGTGCTTCTCGGGCCTGGGCCATTGTAGTTCCGGTATACGACATAAATTCCATCAGCGATCCATCGGGATCGCGAAAATAGACGCTCGTCCCCTCGCCTTTGGCGCCAAACCGGCGCAACGGGCCGCGCTCGATGGCGACGCCGCACCCTTGTAAATGAGATATGGCCTCTGCAATAGGTCCGTGCCATTCAAAACAGAGATCGCTGTTGCCGGGGGCGACCGGAAGCCGCGCGACTTCGGCGGGGGCCACGCCCGGTCCGTGAACGTTGAGCTGGCGGTCGCCGAACCGATACGCATAGCCCACCGGGCGCTCAATAAGCTCGGCGCCGAGTACGCGCGCGTAGAACGCATTTGAACGCTGCCAATCGGTGACGTGAATGACACAATGGTCCAAGGTCACCGGACGCATGACCTAGCCTTTTTGCCGCAAGAGACGACCACGCTCGCGTTCCCAGGAGCGCTTTTTCTCGGTCTCGCGCTTGTCATAAAGCTTTTTGCCCCGGGCCAAAGCGAGCTCGAGCTTGGCGCGCCCCTTCTCGTTGAAATAGAGCTTGAGCGGAATGAGCGTCATGCCCTCGCGCTCGACCGCGCCGATGAGCTTGTTGATCTGGCGGCGGTGCAGCAGAAGCTTGCGCGGTCGTTTCGGCGCATGGTTGAAGCGGTTCGCCTGCCGATATTCGGGAATGTTGGAGTTGATCAACCAGATTTCGCCGCCGCGCGTATCGGCATAGGATTCGGCGATCGCCGCCTTGCCCTGGCGCAAGGATTTCACTTCCGTTCCGGTCAGCGCCACGCCGGCTTCCATCGTTTCGTCGATGAAATAGTTAAACCGCGCTTTGCGATTGTCGACGATGACGCGCAGCTTCCGGTCCGTCTTCGCCGCCATGGTCCCACGCTAGTGTCCCAATTCCGAAGTTCGTATCACTGTGTGGCGCTCTCGTTTGCAAACTTCGGAATCGAAAGGACACTAGCAAATTTTAGTCCTAGTGTGGCTTTTGGTTCAGAAGCCCGCATGATGCGTTCGCGGCAAGAATGATGCGGGCTTCTGAACCGCCACACTAACGGCTCTTGAGCGCGTCGCGGATTTCGGTCAGCAGCACGACTTCCTCGGACGGCGCGGCCGGTGCAGCCGGCTTTTCCGGCTTTTTCATCCGGTTGATGCCTTTGATGCAGAGGAACAAGGCGAACGCGATAATGATGAAATTAATGCAGATGGTGAGAAAGTTGCCCCAGGCAAAAACCGCACCTTGCTTCCTTGCTTCCGCCAATGAACTGGCGGTCACTTTCGCCGAGAGCGGAACGAAATAATTGGAGAAATCGAGACCCCCGGTGGCCGCGCCGATGAGCGGCATGACAATATCGGCGACCAAGGAATTGACGATGGCGCCGAAGGCGGCGCCGATGATGACGCCGACCGCCAGATCGACGACGTTGCCGCGCATGGCAAATTTCTTGAATTCCTCGAGCATGATCCCCTCCTGACTGTAGCCAGACGCAATCCTTTCAGTCAGCCGGCGGCACCTGCAGGTTTAGTTTATCAGACCGGCATGGACCATAGCTTCACGCACTGCCGCACGCGTCTTCTCGTTGACGGGCACCATCGGCAAGCGGACCGTCTCGCTGCACTTGCCGACAAGGGACAACGCGTATTTGATCGGCGCGGAACTCGTTTCCACGAATAACGCCGTGTGCAAGGGCATCAATTTGTCCTGCAGCCGCAGCGCCGCGGCATAATCGCCGTCAAGGCAGCAATTCTGGAAGTCCGCGCAGAGCCTCGGCGCGACGTTCGCCGTGACCGAGATGCAGCCGTGGCCGCCATGGGCGTTAAAGCCGAGCGCGGTGGCGTCTTCCCCGGAGAGCTGATTGAAGTCCGGCCCCATGGCCGCGCGCTGTTGCGACACCCGCGTCATGTTCGCCGTGGCATCCTTGAGGCCGGCGATGTTTTTCAGTTCGAACAAGCGCTGCATGGTTTCGACCGACATGTCGATCACCGAACGCGGCGGGATATTATAGATGATAATTGGAATCCCGATGGCGTCATTGATCGCCTTGAAGTGCTGATAAAGGCCCTCCTGCGTCGGCTTGTTGTAGTAGGGCGTCACCACCAGCACGGCATCGGCGCCGACTTCCTCGGCATGCTGTGCCATGGCGATCGCTTCCTTGGTCGAATTCGAGCCGGCGCCGGCGACGACCGGCACGCGCCCACGCGTCTGCTCGACACAATAGCGAACGACGTGATTGTGCTCCTCATGCGAGAGCGTCGGGCTTTCGCCGGTGGTACCGACGGGAACGAGTCCCTTGGTGCCTTCGGCGATCTGCCAATCGACCAAGTCGCGAAACGCCTTCTCGTCGACCGACCCGTTTTTGAACGGCGTAACGAGGGCGGTGAAGGACCCTCGGAAGCGCGTCTTGGCGGTCATGACACGATCCTTGTGAAAACCGGACGGCGGACTGCGGCGGCAAGCCGCGTTCTCAGTGACGATAAATATCGGCTGGCGGAGTTACTTGAAAGCCCCTTTTCGCCGGCTCGTGCCCTGTTTCCGCAGGACGCCGGCGCAAACGCGCGGCGCGTTCGCGCGCCCAGCTTTTGCCGTGATAAGGGCAGATTGCCTTGCCGAGTGTGCGGGCATTAGCACTTTGTTCAATCTTGTCTTCGAAGAGACATCCGGGGAGGCCGGCCCACGACAACGGCTGCGCCGGGAGGTTCTGGGATTTGACGGCCATTCGGCTTTTGTTCGTGGTTGCCGCAAGCGGTCTTTTGGCCGGAGAAGCCTTGGCGGCTCCGCCCCGCGGCGACATTCCGCTGCCGCGCCCGCGGCCGGCGATTCGGGCCGACCGGGCGCAAAGGACAAGGACCGCGACCGCCGCCATTCCGCCCTCCGGCATCCTTGACTCGCGCGCGTCGTACTCCGGGAAAATCCCGATGGCCGTGGCCGTGCCGGCGCTGGCGGTTCCGACGATGCACCTGCGATCCTCGCCGCCGCTGGCGATGGCGACGACGGCGACGACATCACCGCTCGACTTGGCTGCGGTCAAACAAGCCATCGACCTCGTTCACAAGGGCCGGACCGAACAGGCAAGCACAATCGAAGGCACGATTTCGGATCCGCTGGCGCGCAAGCTGGTCGAATGGATCATCCTGCGCAGTGATGATGCCGATCTCGATTTTCCCCGCTATGCCGCGTTCATCGCCGCAAATCCGAGCTGGCCCGGAATAACGGCGCTGCGTCGCCGGGCGGAGGCGGCGCTCTGGCAACAGCAAGCCGAGCCGCGTGCCGTCATTGGATTTTTTGCGGCTGACCCGCCGTCGACCGGCAAAGGCCGATTGGCCCTGGCGCGGGCGCTCCTAGCCGAGGGCGATCGCGCCGGCGCGCAATCCGCCGTGCGCGTGGCCTGGCGCAAGGACGGCTTCTCCGCCGAGGTCGAGTCCCAGGCGCGCGCGATTTTTGCCGAATTCATCACTCCCGCCGACGACAAGGCGCGGATGGACGAGCGTTTCGACGTCGACGACCAGGAGGCGGGATTGCGCGCGGCGCGCCAACTCGGCCCGGTCGGACTTAGCATCGCCAAGGCGCGCTCGGCCGTCATCGACAAGTCCGCTAAAGCCAAGGCGTTGCTCGACGCCGTGCCGCCGGAGGCGCAACGCGACCCGGGCTACATGCTCAGCCGTATCCAGTGGCTTCGCCGCGCCGAGAAGATTACCGAGGCGAGCCGCTTGCTGCTGTCGGCGCCGCGCGAGGCCGAGCGGCTCGGCGACGTCGATCAATGGTGGGTCGAGCGCCGCTTGATTGCGCGCAAGCTGCTCGATCTCGGCGACTACAAATCAGCCTACGAAATCGCCAACGGCGCCGCGCCGCCGGCGAGCGAGAACCATCGCGCCGAGCAACATTTTACCGCGGGGTGGATCGCGCTGCGCTTCCTCCATCAGCCGGCGGTCGCACTTGCGCATTTTGCCCGCATCGGCGACGGCGTCACCAACCCGATCACCTTGGCGCGCGCGGCGTACTGGCAGGGCCGCGCCGCAGAAGCGCTGGGCCGCGGGACAGACGCGCGCGCGCATTACGAACAAGCGGCACGGTACCCGACGGCCTATTACGGCCAGCTGGCGCGGGCCCGTCTCGGCATCGACGCCGTGACGCTGCGCAATCCGCCCGAACCGCCGCCGGACGCCCGCCGCCTCGAGGTCGCGCGCGCTTTTGAGATTTTGTATGCGATCGATGAACGCGACCTCGCCGCCGTCATGGCGGTGGAATTTGCCGAGAAGGCGACCGGCGCGACCGATGCGGGCGCGCTGGCGCTGCTCGGCGAGATCGCCGCTCATCACCACGACGCGCGCACCACTTTGCTCATCGGCAAGACCGCGCTTGCTCATGGCCTGCCGCTCGAGCACTACGCGTTTCCCAATTTCGGCGTGCCGACTTACGCGCAGATCGGTCCAAGGGTCGAGCCTTGTGTGGTCTATTCGATTGTGCGGCAGGAAAGCGCGTTCAATCCCAAAGTGGTCTCCAGTGCGAACGCGATCGGCTTGATGCAAGTCACGCCCGAGGCCGGGCGCGACACCGCGAAAAAATTCAACGTTTCGTTTGATCGGCACCGGCTCATGGGCGACATCGCCTACAACGCGCAACTTGGAACGGCCGAGCTCGGCAACGACATTGCCAGTTGGCGCGGATCCTATGTGCTCGCCTTTGTCGCCTACAATGCCGGCCCGCGCCGGGTGCGAGAATGGATCGAGCAGTACGGCGACCCCCGCGATCCGCGAGTCGATCCCATCGATTGGATCGAACGCATCCCGATTTCGGAAACACGCAATTACGTTCAGCGGGTCATTGAGAATATGCAGGTCTATCGCGCCCGGCTGGAAAACAATCCGCGGCTGCTGATCGAGGCCGACTTGCGACGCGGCGGCTAGGCCGCCTTTCGGCTTGAAATTCCGCGCGCTCCGCCAGCCGCAGAGGTTGCGCTCGGGGCTGCCTCACCATTAATGTCGCTTTTATGACCTGCCTCTAACACTTATGGGGCAGCGAGGCGGCAGGGCCATGAATAAGCAATCCGCGCACGCGGCGGAGGAAACGCACAGCCATCCCGAAAGTCGCGGCAAAAGCATGTGGATCACCGCACCCGATGGTTTGCGGCTCCACGTGCGCGAGTATGGCGCGCGCGGGGCACCAGGGATGCCGGTGGTCTGCTTGCCCGGGCTGGCGCGCACCGTCGGCGACTTTTACGAGCTTGCGCCAGCGCTCGCGTTCGGATCACCGCCGCGGCATGTGGTCGCGATCAATTCGCGCGGCCGCGGATATTCCGAGCACGACACCGATCACACCAATTACAATTGCACGGTGGAGCTCGGCGACATCGTCGGCATTCTCATTGAGCTTGGCGTCGGACCCGCGGTGTTTGTCGGCAGCTCCCGCGGCGGCATCCTGACGATGCTGCTCGGGGTCGCCTACCCGAGCGCGATTGGAGCCGTCGTCCTCCACGACGTCGGCCCGGTCACCGAGCCCAAAGGCATGGCGCGCATCAAAAGCTATCTCGGCAAGTTGCCGCATCCGCGCAGCTATGAGGAAGGCGTCGAAATCCTCCGCCGGCTCATGAGCGCGCAGTTTCCCAACTTGACCTCGGAACAATGGCTGGCCGGCGCGCGGCTGACTTGGCATCTCAAACACGGCGCGCTCGAACCCGCCTACGACCTCGGGATTGCGCGAGCGCTCGGCGGCATTGATGTCGAACGCCCGATGCCGGCACTGTGGAATGAGTTCGATGCGCTGGCGGACGTGCCGATGCTGGTCATTCGCGGCGCCAATTCCGACATGCTCTCCGCTGCAACCGTTGCGGCCATGCGTGCGCGGCGAAAGAACATGGAATTGATCGAGGTGCCTGATCAGGGGCACGCGCCGCTGCTCGAAGGCAAACTCGTGGATCAAATCGTGAAGTTCGTTGAAAGCTGCGAAGCGGCGCGGCGCCAAGCGGCTGCGTCCGCGCAGTAAAGGGGCGCTGGACCTACCAGCCCGTCTTATAGTTCAGTCGTCCCAGCAAACTCTGAGATTTGAGGGCCGTCGAATACACTTCCGGCGCGCCGGTCAGCGGCGCCCCGCTGTTCGCGCCGGCGCTCAGATCGGTGTAGAGGTACTCAAGTCCCAGCGACAGCTTGGGAGAGATTTGGTACTCGAGGCCGACCCCACCGGTCCAACCGCCAAGCTCAGTCCCTTGTGAAAACGCCCCGGTCGGCGCCCCTTGCAGTGGCGATCCGACTTCAGCGGCGGCAAACCCTCCTTTGACATAGGGCAGCCATTGACCGAACGAATAGCCGACGCGGCCGGTCACCGTGCCAAGCCAGTTCATGTTCGGCGTCCAGGCGCCTGCCGCGGGAAGATAGGGGCTGGTAAACCTGCCGTCGAAATTCGCCGCGGCGAGCGAGCCCTCGAGGCCGAACACCAAATTTCCCGATTGGAAATTGTAGCCAAAGTTTTCGTTGACCGAGGGCGCCACCAGATTGGGCGAAGAAAAGCCCTTCGCAAATCAAACGTTGTCCAGGGAACGGGGTCGGGAGCGCCGCTGGATTTATTTTGGAAATAAAACCCGGCCCACGCTGGTTTGTCCGGGGCCGGCGACGGCGCCGGCAAATAATTCAATTCAGTCGCGGCCGCGATGCGGACGCCGCCGGCCGCCGCGCAAGCGGCCAGCAAAAATGCGCACGTTCGTCCGACCAACGACGGCATATTACCTCGTCTGCGACCGTCGATTACTCAACCCCTGCCCGGCCGCACCAACGTCCCCGCAACTCGGGCCCACCTCGCCGCTTGTTTATATATACCCGGGGGATTCAAGGGTCGATTCCGCCCGCGGAACGGCACGAGGGGCAAGTCTTTATTTTTGCTGGGTTTTTTGGCCTATTCAAAGTTTGTCGTCAGGTGTGGCAAATATAACTCAGTTGGGCGCGCGGGCCAACCAACAAAAAGCGCCGCCCGAAACGGCGGCGCTTTTCAATTTGCGACGGGCGATGCCTGCGGTTTTCGGCGAGGCCGCCTGGTCGGCCTTTAGAACCGGAAGCGAACGCCTGCGGTGGTGGCGAGGTTGTTGCGGGAGATATCGCCGTTGGCGAGACCGCCGGTTGCCGTCGAGTACATGGTGCCGATGTAGGTGTCCCACTTCGGCAGGAAGCGCCAATCGAGCACCACCGAGGCGACGTAGAAATTGCCGGCGCATTGCGAGTGCAGCGCGGCAACGGTGCAGATGCCGGCGCCGTTGACGTATTGGTTCTGGAAGAATTGATAATACGCGCCGATGATGTCGAGATCTCTGGTGATGCCGTATTTGGCGCCGGTCCAAACCACCTGAAAAATCTCGTCCTTGCAGCCGGTCCCGGTCCCGCACAGCGCGTTGAAGGCGTTGTTGTTGATCGAGGTCAGATTGGCGCTGGGCACCGAGCCATGGCCGCCGGGTGCGGTCGGGTCCATGAACAAAAACCCGTCATCCCAGAACCGGGTTTGCGAAGTCGCTTGGATTGGCGAACTGAATCCATTCATAGCCGAGGTACAGCGTAAGTGGGATGCCGGTGGCCCCGGGCGGCGGCAGCGGCCCTTTGGTCACGAATGGCGGCGGGCTCGACCACGAACCGAACGAGTATTTCGCCAGCGCCATGAAGGCGGTCTGGTTGGAGAGCGTCGCCTTGTTGGCGCCGGTCGCCGGGAATGTGATCGGGGTGCCGGCGCCGTTGAGCACTTGGCCGGGGTAGAACATCGAGATATTCACCGCGTCCCGCTCATAGGTGCCGATGGCGTCCAGCGAGAGCGTACCGGGTCCGAGATGGTGGATGTCGCCGCCGATGTCGCCGGAGATCGCGCCATTGTTCGGGTTAAAGGCATTCAACCCGGCGCTGGGACCGCCGATCGGCTGTCCCATCACGCCCAGCCGGAAGTCGGCGATATTGACGCGATACTTGATCGCCGTGGTCCAGCGCGCATCCTCGGTATCGCCGCCGCCGGCGGTCTTGCCGGAATAGCCGATGGGCGAGAAGGCGTAGGCGCCGCCCATCGGGTCATAGGCATTGACCCCATCGAGCTCCATCGCGTTTTGCCGGCCGAAGGTCAGCGTTCCCAAGGTCGCCGAGTTCACCCCCATAAAGTTCTGCGCCGCCAGCCAGCCCCAGCGGCTGGAATCATACGGCAGCGCCTCGGTGTTCTGCGCCGTGCCTTTGGCGACATCCAAAGCCATCGGTGCGTTGGCCAACAGCGCCGAATACGGATCGAAGGCCAGTTCGTTCACCGAGACGAAATTCCAGCCCGGGGCAATCGGCTCTTTCGAACTGATGCCGATCACCGACTGGCTCATGGCATTGGGGCCAAGACCAAATCCCGGCGTCCGGTTGGTCGCGCCCGTCCCGCCGGCGCCCAGAAGGTAACTCGCCCCGGTCGGGAAGTTCGGATCAAACGGCGTGCCGTGGGTCTGATAGGTCGCGCCCATATCCAAGGTGCCATAGACCCGCACTCCTGACCAGGTCAGCTGGCAGTCCGTGACGAAAAACCCGAAAAAGCTGTTGCAGACCGCTGGTCCCGGAGGCGCCGCCGCCGTCTGGGCCAATGCCGGAGCAGTCATTAAAGCGGCCGCTACGGCCACCCCGGCCAACAGAAATGCTGCTCTCTGTTTGACGACCATCACCCCCTCCACCTCTGCGAGCCTTTTAGCTCTTAAGAAAGATTGCCCTCCGTTGGTCTATTTTTCGCGGATGACGGTTGGATGACAGCGGTTTGGCTAGGCGGGATTCAGCCGATCCTCCACGTGGAATCGCCACGTGAGTGGCATAAAGGCAACAATTCGTGGATCGCATCCAGCGATGATCCGGCTGCACACACGTTCAGGTCGAAGCTTCTTTGCCCACGACCGAAAACAGGTCTGCCGTCAATTTCAGAACGGTTCGCGCGGTTACGGCCCCGCGTTCGGCGCCAGCAAACTTCGCACCGCGGCCGCAATGGCCGGCAGCGGCGGCCGGACCGGCGGGATGAATTGATAGTCCTCCCAGCCGCCGCCGAGCGATCTGTAGAGCAATACGAAGGCGTCGGCTTCGGCCTCCTGCGCAATGACGTACTGTGTTTCGAGCTCATACTCCTGGCGTTGGGCATCGATCACGTTGAGGAAATCGATCAATCCCCGATCAAATCGTTCCTCGGCCAGCGTGACCGCCTTCCTTGCCGGCACCAGGGCGTCGCTGAGATGGCGGACGCGCTCCTCTTGAGCCGCATAACTCACCGCGGCACTGTCGACGTCGCGGACCGCGTTAAGCACAGTCTGCTTGTAGTTGAAGAAGAGTTCGCGCGCGTGAAAATCAGATTTTTCAACGACCGCGTCGAGCCGGCCGAAGTCCAAGAGCGGCGCCGCCGCGGCCGGCCCGAGGGACCAGATCGGATTGATCGGAACTGCCGACAGCCCTACCCCTTGCTGCCATCCTCCGGAAGCGGTCACCGCCACCTGGGGAAACAGGTCGGCGGTCGCAACACCAATTTGCGCGGTCGCGCTGGCCAATTGCCGTTCGGCTTCCTGAATGTCCGGCCGGCGGCGGAGCAGCGTGATCGGCAAGCCCGGCTGGATTCGCGCCGGTAGCGACGGAAACGTTCCCGGCCTGGCAAGTTCTTTGGCGAGGTTTTCCGGATATTCCCCGACCAGTTCGGCAATCAGATATTGCGCGACGCGGATCTGTCCGATCAGCGGCGCGACGAGCGCCTGCAATTGCGCCAATTCGCGTTGCGCCAACGTGACGTCCAGCTCATTGGTGATGCCGCGATTGAAACGCTCCTGCACGAAATCAACGTACTTCTTGGCGACCTCGATATTTTTGCGCACCACGACGAGCTGCATTTGCAGCGCGCGCATGTCGAGATAGGCGCGGGTTACGTCTGCGATCAGCGAAACCAGCACTAAATTGCGCGCGGCCATTGCCGCCTCGACGTCATATTGGGCCGACTCGATCTCGCGGCGAAATTTGCCGAACACGTCGAGCTCCCAGGCGGCGTCGAAGCCCACGAGGTTGCTGATTTGGCTCAAGCCGGCGGGATTCTCCGCCGAGACCAGCGTCTGCGAAGCGCGGCCACGCCCCAAATCGCTTCCGGTGCCGAAGGCTCCGCCCTCGCTTGCCTCCAGTTGCGGAAGCGCCGCGCCAACGAAGACGGCCTCTTGCGCGCGCGCCTGCTGCACGCGATTGAGTGCGATTTCCACGGTCGGGCTCGCCGCAACGGCGCGTTCGATCAGCGCATTCAACTCGCGATCGTGCAGCGCGAGCCACCATCGGGAGACGTTAACGGCTCGGCTGTTCCCGCCGCCATCGTGGCGCAGCACCTTCGCCTCTGACGCGCCCGCAAAGCCGGCCGGCATAGGCGTGAGCGGAGGTTGATAATCCGGCCCGACGGCGCAAGACGCCAAGCCCATGCACACCGCCGCCAATAGCCCAATAGCGCATGCTCGCGGCGTGGCCCCTTGCGGGCGCCCGCCATCTTTGCGCGGAAACTTCGCGGACGCCGGCACGAAACCGATGCACTCCAACTACGGAAAGCAGCGTTAGCTCAGATGCAATCGTCGGCCATCCGCGGCGACGCGCCACGCAAGAAATCTGGCTGCAGATGGCGTCCCCCGGCGCGAAGGATGGACGTTTTTCGCTGGGGCCGCAAGCCGGGCAAGGAACCGGAAAGCAGGAAAGCAAAGACTGTTGCGGTACGTCCGCAGCTGCGCGAGCGGCTCATTTTGCCGCATGCGAATTGGTCCATCCGGCGCGTTCAAGCCCAGCAAATAAGCCGAATGAACGCCGGCGGCGCGGTACATTAAATATATGTAAGAATAGGGCCGTTGCGTCATCGGCTACCATTACGCTAGGTCGACGGTCGTATAGATTGCCCAAGGGGGAAACGACTGGCGCCGAACTACTTCCCGCGGCGCTGCTGCGGCAGGAGTCATCGGACGTGTGGATCGTCCTCACCGCGCTCAGACGCCCCTACACCTTCGTCGTGCTGGCCGTCATCATCGCCATTTTCGGCGTGCGCGCGGCGATTTCCACGCCAACCGACATCTTTCCCAACATCAATATTCCGGTCGTCAGCGTGGTGTGGACTTATAATGGTCTGCCGCCCAACGACATGTCGGGCCGCATCATCTATTATTACGAACGCTACCTGACCGCCCAGGTCGCCGATATCCAACACATCGAATCGCAATCGCTCTCCGGCTACGGCGTGGTCAAGATTTTCTTTCAGAAGAACGTCGATATCGCCAAGGCCTTGGCGCAAGTGACCGCCGCTTCGCAGACCGTGCTCAAGCTGTTGCCGCCGGGCATCACCCCGCCCTACGTGCTGAGCTACAACGCCTCGAGCGTGCCGATCCTGCAGCTCGCACTTTCCAGCAAAAAGCTGCCGCAGATGCAGCTGTTCGATCTCGGCCAGAATTTCATTCGCCCGCAGCTCGCGACCGTCGCCGGCGCCGCCGTTCCCTCGCCCTATGGCGGCAAGGTTCTGCAAGTGCAGATCGATCTCGACCAAGAGAGCATGCAGGCCCATGGCGTTTCCGCCGACGACGTGCTCAACGCCGTGAGGGCGCAGAACCTGATTCTGCCGGCCGGCGACGCCAAGATCGGCAAGTTCGACTGGAACGTGGCGCTCAACGCCAGCCCGGTCATGCTGCAAAGAATCAACGATCTGCCGGTCAAGAAGGTCAACAACACGATCATCTTCATGCGCGACGTCAGCTACGTGCATGAAGGCTCGCCGCCGCAAACCAACCTCGTGCGCGTCAACGGCTCGCGCGCGGTGCTGATGACGATACTCAAGTCGGGAACGGCCTCGACGCTCGACGTCATTGACGGGATCAAATCGCTGCTGCCGCGCGTCGAGGCGACGCTGCCGCCGAGCCTCAATCTGCATGCCGTCGGCGATCAATCGATTTTCGTCAAGGCGGCCGTATTCGGCGTCATTCGCGAGGCGGCGCTGGCGGCCTTGCTCGTCGGCGTGATGATTCTGATATTCCTCGGCAGCTGGCGCTCGACCGTCATCATTCTCATCGAGATTCCGCTGGCGATACTTTTCTCGCTTACCGCGCTGTCGTGGCTTGGCGAGACCATCAACGTGATGACGCTCGGCGGGCTGGCGCTCGCCGTCGGCATTCTGGTCGACGACGGGACCGTGACCATCGAGAACATCAACTATCACCTCGAACAAGGTAAGGAGATCAGGCAGGCGATCCTCGATGGCGCGCAGCAGATCGTTATTCCGGCATTCGTCACGCTGCTTTGCCTGTGCATCGTCTTCGTCCCGATGTTCCAGCTCGGCGGCGTCGCCGGCTACCTGTTCCGGCCGCTGGCGGAAGCGGTGGTGTTTGCGCTGATCGGGTCGTTCATTCTCTCGCGTACGCTTGTGCCGACCATGGCCTACTACCTGATGCGCGGGCAGCACGCGGGACACGGCGCCCTCGAACACGGCGCATTGCCGCCGCCGCGGCGCTCACGCAATCCGCTCAAGCGCTTCCAGCAGGGCGTTCGACGATCAATTCGGGCGCGTGCGCGCGCGCTATCGATCGCTGCTATCGCGCGCGCTTGCCGCGCCGAAAACGTTCATCGCGGTCTTCCTCGCCTGCGTCATCATTTCCTTCGGACTCTGGCCTTTCCTCGGCGAAAATTTCTTTCCGGCCGTCGATTCCGGGCGGATCCTGATGCACGTGCGCGCCCAGCCGGGCACCCGGATCGAGGAAACCGCCCGGCTGTTCGACCTCATCGAACACACTGTCCGGCAAACGATACCGCCCGACCAGCTCGACAATATCGTCGACAATATCGGCCTGCCGTTTTCGGGCATCAACATGGCCTATCAGAACACCGGAACCATCGGCCCCGGCGACGGCGACGCGCTGATCACGCTGAAGGAGAACCACGGCCCGACCGACACCTTCATAAAGCAGCTGCGCACCATTTTGCCGAAAAAATTCCCCGGCACGACGTTTTCATTCCTGCCTGCCGACATCGTCTCGCAAATCCTAAATTTCGGACTGCCGGCGCCGATCGACGTGCAGGTCACCGGCAACAATCAGGCGGCCAATTACGCTTACGCCACGGATCTGCTCAAACGCATCCGCACGGTGCCCGGCATCGCCGACCTGCGCATCCAGCAGGTCTTCAATTATCCACAGCTCAATGTCGATGTCGACCGCACGCTTGCCGGCGAAGTCGGCTTGACCCAGCGCGACGTTGCCAACAGTCTCCTGGTCACGCTGTCGGGCAGCGGACAGGTCAAGCCGAATTTCTGGTTGAACACCAAAAACGGCGTCTCCTACCCGATCGTCGCCCAGATGCCGCAATACCGCGTCGACTCGCTGTCGGACCTCATCAACGTGCCGGTCACCTCGCCGACCACGAACACGATGCAATATCTCGGCGGCCTCGCGAACATCACACCCGGTCCGAGCCCGGGCGTCGTTTCCCACTACAACGTCCAACCGGTCATCGACATTTACGGTGCGGTGCAGGGACGCGATCTCGGCGCGGTCTCCCGCGACATCCATCGCATCCTCGATGAGACGCGCAAGGAGGTGCCGCGCGGCTCCTATGTCGTGGTGAGCGGACAGGTGCACACCATGACCGGCGCCTATAGCCAGCTCTATTTCGGGCTGGCCGGCGGCGATTTTGTTGATCTATCTGGTGATCGTGGTGAATTTCCAGTCCTGGCTGGATCCGTTCATCATCATCACGGCATTGCCGGCAGCGCTCGCCGGCATTGTCTGGCTCCTGTTCATGAGCGGCACGACGCTCTCGGTTCCGGCGCTGACCGGCGCTATTATGTGTATGGGTATCGCCACGGCGAATTCAGATTCTGCTGGTGAGCTTTGCGCGCGAGGGTCTGGCGCAGGGTCTTGATGCCGCGACGGCGGCGCTCGAGGCGGGCTTTACGCGCTTTCGTCCGGTGCTGATGACGGCGCTGGCCATGATCATCGGCATGCTGCCGATGGCGTTTGCGCTCGGCGAAGGCGGCGAACAAAACGCTCCGCTCGGCCGAGCGGTCATTGGGGGATTGCTGGTTGCAACGCTAGCGACGCTTGTTTTTTGTGCCGACAGTGTTTTCCGTGCTGCATTCGCGCCGGGCGCCGCGAGACGCCGGGCCGGAGCAAGCGCTACATGAACCCACGCCAGCCGTCTGAAATCCATGGTCTCCGAGCATCGCATCCCTAAGCCCGAGCAGCCGCCGCCGCGAAATCTGCGCCGTTTCGGCATGATTGCCGTCATCGCCGCCATCCTGATCGCGGTGTTCGGGATCCTGCAGCGCCGTGGCCAGGAGGCGGAAGTCAAACAGTGGACGCAGGAGCAGGCCGTCCCGGTCGTCGCCGTCATCCAGCCGCAGCAGGGTGCAGCGCAGCAACGTCTGGTCCTGCCCGGCACGGTTCAGGCCTGGTACGAGGCGCCGATCTACGCCCGCGTCAACGGCTACCTGAAGGATTGGTACTTCGACTATGGCGCGCGCGTGAAGAAGGGCGACCTTCTGGCTGAGATCGAGGCGCCTGACCTCGACGCGCAACTCGCGGCGAGCCTCGCCAAGCTCAACGCGGCGAAAGCCGTGGTCCAGGTCAGGGAGGCGGAAAAGCAGTTCGCCGAGACGACCTACCAGCGCTGGCGGGAATTCGCCCAAGGGCGTGGTCTCGGTGCAGGAGCAGGAAAGCAAAGAGGCCGATTTTAACAGCGCAGTGGCGCGCTTGAATTCCGCGCAAGCCCAGGCCGCCGCCGACCAGGGTGACGTGGACCGGCTCAAGGCGCTGGCAAGCTTCAAGCGGATTACGGCTCCGTTCGACGGCATCGTGACCGCCCGCGAAACCGATATCGGCGCACTGATCAATGCCGGCAGCGGCACCGGCGGCGGCAGCGGACCGGAATTATTCCGCGTCGCCGACATTCACAAGATGCGAATTTACGTGCAGGTGCCGCAGCAATTGTCCGCCGGGATCAAAGCCGGAATGACCGCCGAGGTGCATTTGCCGCAATATCCGGAGAAGACCTTCAAGGCGACCATCGCCACGACGTCGAGCGCGATCAATCAAACCGCGCGGACCTTGCTGGTGGAATTGCACGCCGAGAACCCCAATAACGAGCTGCAACCCGGCGCCTATGCGCAGGTTGATTTTGAGCTCCCCGGCAATCCGAATGTCATCCACATCCCAACCAGCGCGCTTATTTTTCGCGAGCATGGGATGGAAGTCGCCATCGTTGGCCCTGACGACAAAATCGAGATCAAGCCGATCACGCTCGGGCGCAATCTCGGGACCGAGGTCGAAGTCCTCACCGGACTGACGACCGCGGATCGCGTCGTGAACAGCCCGCCCGACTCGCTCGCTGCCGGCGACACGGTGCGTGTGACCGGGCAGCAAGCCGCGCCCGGCAGCGCCGAGGGCGGCAAGCCGGAAAACAAGGATATCGCGGCCGCGCCGCAATCGAAGCATTAGCGCGCAAAGCGCGCCCGTCGACCCGCGCGGGGCACGGGCGTTGCACCCGGCTTAGTAGCGCAAGGCGCGGCATGGCACTCAAGGACCTCCTCGTCTACGTCGATCAAACTGACGACGCGCTGGAACGCCTGCGGCTCGCCGCCGATCTGGCCGTCCGCCACGACAGCCATCTGACCGCTCTCTATGCAAGGGAGTGGAGCCGCGCACAGCTGGATCGGCGCAAGGCAGCGGAACTCGGGCTGATTTCCGCCCGAGGTCTTTCCACCCTGGATGACGAGATCGCGGCGGAAATCTCCTCCGCCGCCGACCGCCTCGGCGCGATGCTGACCGAACTTAACCGCGTCCGCGGCTTGCGCGCCGAATTGCTCGGCTTCGATGGCGCCGCCGCGAACGTACTTCCACAATATGCGCGCTACGCCGACCTTTGCATTCTCGGCCAGGACGGGCCCGACGGACCTGCCTCGGTCAATTATACGTTTTCCGAGCAACTTCTGTTCGTCACCGGCCGCCCGGTCCTGTTCGTCCCGGCCGGCAAGGCATTCGTCTCGCTGGGACGACATATCGCCGTCGCCTGGAATTCAAGCCGACCCGCGGCGCGCTCGCTGAACGACGCGCTCCCCCTGATCGAACGAGCCGAGCGGACGACGGTCATCATGATCAATCCTTCCGGCTTCATCCACGCTCACGGGGGCCCTCCCGGCGAAGCCATGGTCGAGCACTTGCGGCGGCACGGCGTGACCGTCGAGGCGGTACGCATCGAAGAGGTTCCGCATGGCGATATTGCCGGGCGTTTGCAGCGGGAAGCGCTGACCAGAGGCGCGGACCTGCTCGTAGCCGGAGCCTTCGGCCATCCCCGTTTATGGGAGAAAATGCTGGGTGGCGTTACCCACGAGCTGATCGCCGACATGGCGTTGCCGATTTTAATGTCGCATTAGCGTACCGAGCGGACCGGCGGCACGCTTGGCGCTAAATGCCTTCGCCGGCGGCGTTCGCAACCTCGATGCGGAAACGCTGAATTTGCTTGCGGCCATCCGGCCAAGCTATTTCCAGGACAACCTGATCGTCGCCGCGGAAATCCGCTGCCGCGCGATAGAAAGCGACAAAGGCCGGCACCTCGGTGGCGAGGCACTGCTTGAAATTGGTTACCTTGAGGCGGCCGCGTTTGACGCTCACGGCGCCATGCGCCGGCGGCGTTGCCAGGCGGATCACCGGCAATGGACCCGACGTGCAATCCTGGCGAATATCGGTGTAAACGCCGATACGAAGTTCGTGGCCGGGCGCTGTCTTGAATTCGCGCTCGCGGACATTGCCCTGAGCCGATCCCTGGGCCAACGCTGCAAGAGGCGGCAGACAAGCGAGCGCCGCGAGTGCGAGCCCGAACCGGCTCATTATTCTTGGCATTCTCGGCCTTAGCTTTTGCCTATCCACGTCTGCGGCCAGGCGGATTGCGCCAAGATTGGCGGAGAGGAAGGGATTCGAACCCTTGATACGGCTTTAGACCGTATAACGGTTTAGCAAACCGCCGCCTTCAGCCACTCGGCCACCTCTCCGATCTAAAAACTCGCTAGATCAATGAGCCGTGGCGGTCAAGGCGCAAACGCCTAGCACGAACCCCAACGCCAAGATCGAAGGCAAAGTCGAAGGCAAGGTCGAAGGCAAGTTCGAAGGCAAGATCGAAAGTCGGCCGGCACAAAAGATCGGCGACAATTTTCTGCGCCGTCCCTCAGCCCCCCTGCCCCGCTCCGGTCTGCCGATGTGACCGGAGCGTCACGCCGCCGAGCAAAGCCCGCTGTTGCGCCGGCGTCGCTTGGCCGCGCCGCTAGGCCGCCATCGCGTGCGCGAGCGGGCGGCGGCTGTCGGAGAGCCAATCGCGCGCCGCGCGCTGCGCAGCGGCAATCTCGCGATCCGACATCTGATCGGCGACCTCGCGCCGCAGCCGAATCGCTTCGGCGTTGCCCTTCATGGCCGCGAGGTTGAACCACTTATGCGCGGCAACGAGATCGACCGGCGCTTCGCGGCCGACCGAATACATGATGCCGAGTTCGTACAGCATGTCCGCAGAGGCGGCTCCTTCCCCCAGCGGCGCCATGTCGCTGTCGAGAATTTCAAAACGGGCCATTGATGCACCCTCCTGTTTTTCGCCTGTCCCGGTGCTCTCTTCGCACGTTGCCGGATTATTTTTTTCCAGCCGGTATTTCCGATAATCGTGGGAACAATTGAACAGTAGTTTAAGCAATGGGATGAATTAAAACTGAACGTACGAATTGGCCTCTGCGCGGCAGCGGCAACGCCGCGTTAAGCAACTTTAAGGCCGCGCGCGGCCTGTGAACGGTGCGCGAAACCGCGGCAGGAAGCTTGCAAAGGCGGCTTCGTCCGTTATCTTGCGCTCTCGCAAGGGATTGGGATGAATATCGGGAGGAGTGGATGAGAATTTTTCGCATCGCGACATTGGCCATTCTTTCCGCCGTCGTGCTGCCGCTGAGCTTGCTTGCGCCGGCATTTGCCGCCGATCCGCTGGGCACGTGGCTCACCGGCGACAAAAAAGGCAAGGTGAAGATCGTCAATTGCGGCGGGGCAATCTGCGGCTCCCTGGTGTGGCTGCACGAACCGAATGACCCGGAGACACACCGGCCGAAGACCGACAAGCACAACGCCGATGCGAGCAAGCAGGGCCGCCCGCTGCTCGGCATTCCCATTGTGCTGAGCATGAGGCCGAGCGGGGGCGAGACGTGGAAGGGCCAAGTTTATAATGCTGAAGACGGCGCCACGTATTCAGGATCGTTCACCATGACCAGCGCCAACTCCGCGCAACTCAAGGGCTGTGTCATGGGCGGGTTGATCTGCAAGTCGCAGACCTGGACGCGGACGAATTAGCGGTAAGCGCTAGCGCGCCCGTTGCCCGAACAAGACGGCGCGCACCTTTGGATCGTGGATATCCACCGCCGAAGCCGCTTCAACGCGGATGGCCAGCGCGCGTTTGACCGCACGCCGGGCGCGAATTGTTGCGAACCAGCGGTCGAGGTGCGGAAAGTCGGAAAGATTTTGTCCCATGCGCTCGGCGAGCTTGACCCAGCCGAAGCTCGCCATATCGGCAATCGAGTAACGGCCGGCCAAAAAATCGCGGTCGGCAAGGCGTGCATTGAGCACCCCGAACAGCCGGTTGACCTCATCGGTATAGCGATCGATCGCGTAACCGATTTGCTGCGGCGCGTAGCGGCGGAAATGATTGGCCTGGCCGGCCATCGGGCCTAAGCCGCCGACTTGCCAGAACAGCCACTCGTCGACCGCGACCCGCGCGCGCTCCTCGCGCGGATAAAATTTTCCGGTCTTGCGGCCGAGATATTGCAAGATGGCGCCGGATTCGAACACCGAGATCGGCCGCCCGTTGGGACCCGCAGGATCGACGATGGCTGGAATGCGATTATTCGGCGAGATCGCCAAAAACCGCGGTGCAAATTGTTCGCCCTTGGAAATATCGACCGGCTGCACGACGTACGGCAACGCGCACTCTTCGAGCATGATCGAGATCTTCCAGCCGTTCGGCGTCGGCCAATAGAACAGCTCAATCGGCGCCGCGCGCGGTGCCGCTCGCGCCGATCTGGCTGGGCGCGGCTTTGCCGCCGGCTTTGGCCTTGCTGTTGCGATTTTTCGCCGGCGTTTCATGGCGTCAAAAAGAAAGCGGCGCCGTAGAACATGTCCATGGCGCCGATAAAGTTCTTGGGAGGATACTTACAACGCACCGAGGGCGTCGGCGAGATTCTTGGAGCTTACGTCCGCTGCCAGTGTGCCGCGGGAAGACCAAGGTGCCCCATCGCTTCTCTCCACCACCGCGTCGTGAAACGATCGTGAAGCGCAAACCCCCGTCTCGCCGACGCCCCCTGTTGCTCACTTGAGCCGGCGCGTCCCGGGCGATCAATCACCGCGTGACGATCGCCGGCCCGTGTGATGCGATCTTCGCCTCGTGCGAGATCGAAGACCGGGTAGCGTCGTCGACTACTTCTTCTTCCGGCGCTTTGTCTTTTTCGCCGTCTTCTTCGACGCTGCCTTTGCTTTTCTCTTCTTCGCCATTGCTGCCCTCCTAGCCTGAGTGGATGGCGATATCGGTGCAGTGCCGTCGCGAATTGACCGGCACTGCTATCCGATTACTACAGCAGGAGAAAAATAACAGTGTTTCCGCTTAATATTGTGTGTAAGTGCTTCTCTCCGCTTGCGCACATCGCGCATTCGATTTCGCTGCGCACATGCGCGCGGAAAAAATCTTCGCAAGCGCACAACGCCGCAGCGTGTTTTGCGCACACAGCAAAAGCATCGATGAAATGCGGGTTTCTTGCACATCGTTATTTGATTGATGACGTTGTGCGTGCGCGCGTAGAGCGCGCCTGATTTGCGTTCGCGAAGGCCAAACGAGGGCCGGCGCGGCAAATTCACCGCGGTGAAAAATTTTTGCGGCAAAAGCGCTTGCGGGCGCCTTTGCGGCCTTCGGATGGCGCAAAACGCGCGAATCAGTGCAACCGATTCGCGGCGCCGAAGCCGCCGTCGCTGCCGCGCCGCGTGCGCGAGCGTGCTCCGCGAACGTTCGCGCACGGCGATTTCGGTTGAGCGCGGATGAGCGCGAGAGCGCTTCACGATGTCGGCGCGCGCCGCGCCAGCGCGCTTTAGGAGCCGAGGCGCTTCTTCAGGAGTTCGTTGACGACTTGCGGATTGGCCTTGCCGCCGGACGCCTTCATCACCTGGCCGACAAACCAGCCGATCGCCTTCGGATTGCTCTTGGCGTCGCCGACTTTGTCAGGATTCTTGGCGATAATGTCGTCGACCAGAGCTTCGATGGCCGAAACGTCGGTGACTTGCTGTAATCCGCGCTGCTCGACGATCGCGCGCGGATCGCCGCCCTCGTTCCAGACGATCTCGAACAGCTCCTTGGCGATTTTGCCGGAGATGGCGCCCTGCATCACCAAATCAACAATGGAACCGAGCTGCGCCGCCGACACCGGCGCGCTGGAAATGTCCTTACCCTCGCGGTTGAGCCGGCCGGCAAGCTCATTGATGATCCAATTGGCCGCCGCTTTGGCGTCGCGACCTTTGGCGACCGCTTCAAAGTAATCGGCGGTGTCGCGCTCGGCGACGAGCACGCCGGCATCGTACCGGGACAGCGCATAGTCGCGCATGAAGCGGGCTTTCTTCTCGTCGGGAAGTTCCGGCAGGTTCTTGCGCAAATCCTCCACCATTGAGGGCGAAAGTTCGAGCGGCAGCAGGTCCGGGTCGGGGAAGTAGCGGTAATCGTGCGCCTCCTCCTTGCTGCGCATGGAACGCGTCTCGCCTTGCTCCGGATCGAACAGCCGCGTCTCCTGCTCGATGGCACCGCCCTCCTCGATGATTTCGATCTGGCGGCGCGCCTCGTGCTCGATGGCCTGGCCGATGAAGCGGATGGAGTTGAGGTTCTTGATCTCGCAGCGCGTGCCGAGAGGATCGCCCGGTTTGCGCACCGACACGTTCACGTCGGCGCGCAGATGCCCCTTCTCCATATCGCCGTCGCAGGTCCCGAGGTAGCGCAGGATGGCGCGCAGCTTGCCAAGGAACGCCCTCGCCTCCTCGGCGGAACGCAAGTCCGGCTTGGTCACGATCTCCATCAGCGCTACGCCCGAGCGATTGAGGTCGACCAATGACATCGAGGCATGCTGGTCGTGCAGCGATTTGCCGGCATCCTGCTCGAGATGCAGGCGCTCAATGCCGACCCGCGCGGTGGCTCCGTCGGGCAGGTCGACCAACACCTCGCCTTCGCCGACGATCGGCGATTTGTATTGGCTGATCTGATAGCCCTGCGGCAGATCGGGATAGAAATAGTTCTTCCGGTCGAACACCGATTTGAGATTGATCCTGGCGTTCAGCCCCAACCCGGTGCGCACCGCCTGGCGCACGCATTCTTTGTTGATCACCGGCAGCATGCCCGGCATGGCGGCATCGACCAGCGAGACATGCGCGTTCGGCTCGCCGCCAAACTCCGTCGACGCGCCGGAGAACAGTTTGGCCTGCGACGTCACCTGGGCATGCACCTCCATGCCGATGACCACCTCCCAAAAGCCGGTCGCGCCTTTGAGGAGCTTTGCGTTTTTCTGCGCCGGTGTGTCCATCAATTAGCGCCGGGTTGCCGGTGGCTTTCAGTTACGCGCAGATGGTGCCCACGGCAAGACTTGGCGGGTCGAGTGGGCCGGAACGCAAGATCTGATTGCTTCCTTGGACAGCACGCGGCCGGCAAGATAACGTCGCTCAATAAACGGACATATGAAAACGGACATGGGGGAGGAGCATATGAAATATGTCGCGACGATTTGCGCTGCCGCCGTGATGACGCTTGCGGCCGCCCAATTGCATGCCGAGCCGCTTTATCCGGACGTCGCCGTCACTTCGCACGCGACGCCGGAAGCGGCGGCATTCTTCAAATCCTATTTCACCGCGAAGAGCCAACACAAACCGGCCGCCACCACCGACCACTTCTCGGAAGCACACCTGACTTATATCGATGCCGCGCTGGGTTGGCCGTTTTACAGCAAGAAGGGGATGACCGACCTGTTCGAGCAGTACATGCCGAAGTGGCCGCCGAGCGGTCTGTCCTATCCGACGCGGATCAGCGGCGACACGCATTCGGCGCTGGTCGCCTTCACCGATACGCCGGAATTGTTCGGCGGCGAGATCCGCATCCTCGCCGCGATCGACTTCAAGGACGGCAAGATCGTGCGCTGGATCGACTATTGGGACGGACGCTCGTTCGGTGCCGAGACGGCGGCAAAATTCCGCACGCCGCCGGAAAAATTCCCGACTAATTTCGATTACGACGTCGCCAGCGATGGCGCTTCGGCCAAGATAAAGGACGCGGCGCAAAAGCTCGCGGCGGCGTTTGCCGCGGGCGACGCGCAGGCTGCCGACGCACTGTTCAGCTCCGATGCCGTCTATCTCGATCGGGCGCTCCGGGCGCGCATTCTCGGCAAGCTTGCAATCGGAAAATACCTGTCGCGCGTACTCGCCAACGCGCCCTACGGCAAGGGCGCCAAGCTGATGCACATCGTCGGCAGCGACCAGGGCGGCGGCTACGAATGGACCAACGCCGGCAGTTCGGTGAAGCGCGGCGTTATCGCCATCGAGCTCAACGGCGCCGGACAGATCGAGCGGCTGGATTCGACCTGGGATAACGGTGTGATGAGCGACGCTGATTTGCAGGCGCTGGTGCTGCAATCGATTGAGAAGTAAGTCCGAGCCGCTGACCGACACAGAGGCCCACGGGCGGCGTAAAACGCCGCCCGGCTTTGCCATGATGCTTGAGGCCTCGGGCTACGCGCGGGGTCGGACCCTCATCTGTCCTCGCGCCAAATCCCCAGCGCTTCCTGGGCGGGCCGGTCGGAGATCGAGAACAGCACCGACTGCTCCGACGTCGCGTGGGCGTAACGCTTCCAGGGCGGCACGACGAACACGTCGCGCGGGCCCCATTGCAACACCTGATCGCCGATGGTGGTCGTTCCGCGCCCTTCCGCACAGGCGAAAATGGTGCCGTCGGTCGAGCGATACGAGTCACCGCGAAAATTCTTGGGAAACATGGCGAGGTGGGCGCCCATGGTTTGAAGCACCGGCCCGCCGGTGATCGGATTAGCGTAGCGGACGCGCGCGCCATGGCTTTTGTCGATGTCGCCTGAGCGGAGCAGCCGGTCGATAATCGGACGCGTGCGGGCGTAAGTGTAATTGATGACCGGAGTGCGGTCCGGTGCCTTGACCGCCGTGCCGTCCGGCAGCACGCCGGAGGCATAGAAACTGAGCGAATCGCCGTCTTGCCGCGTCGTCGGCTGCGTCGGAGTCGCAAAATCCTCGGCAAAGGAGGTCTCGAAAAAGTTGATCGCCGGGACGTCGAGCACGTCGAGCCAGAGCATCGGTTTATCGGACGTATTGCCGTGGTCGTGCGCGGCCCAGTTCGCGGTAATGACGAAATCGCCGGGCGACATGAACGCCTTCTCCCCATCGACCGCGGTATAGGCACCCTCGCCGTCGAGCACGAACCGGATGGCCGAAGCAGAATGGCGGTGCGCCGGCGCAACCTCGCCCGGCATGATCATTTGTATGCCGGCGAACAACGAATTGGTGACCCGCGACTCGCCGCGCAGCGCCGGATTCTCCAGAATAAGCACGCGCCGCTTGGCCTCTTCGGCGGTGATAAGCGCGCCCGACTCCAAAACCAGCGCCTTCACGTCGTCGAAATGCCAGATGGCCGGGGCGCAGCGCGTCACCGGCTCATCCGAAATCAAGGAATCCATGACCGTCCACAGCGGCGTCATCCCAAGCTTGGCAATGCGCCCGTAGTAATCTTGCCGCATGGCCTCGATGTTATGCTTGCGATCCGGCTTGGTGGTGCTTGCGCCTTTCGCGGTAGCGACCGCCATGGCGTCCTCCCTTAAGGTCTAGCCGCACTGCCAACCCATATTAGTCAACGCCGTCGGGGGCGAAAGTAGCGGGCGACGCCGCCCGGGCATGGCGGTCATGCGTCCGTGGCTTCGCGCCGCGCCATGCGGCGCCGTTATGTATTCACATGCCCGCCGTCGACCGCAATGTTCTGCCCGGTGACGAAATCGCTGTCGGCGCTGGCGAGGAAAATGAGGGCGCCAAGCAGGTCTTCCGGCTGTTCGTCGCGTTTCAGGGCCCGACTTGCGACCGCCCGCGGTTGCGCCGTGCGCACGTGGCCGGGATTTTCCGTGATCACCGAGTCGCTCATGGTGAACCCCGGCATCAGCGTGTTCACCCGGATTCCGTGGGCGCCGAGTTCGCGCGAGCAGGCGCGGGTAAACGCCATGATGCCGCCCTTGGACGTCACGTAGTGCAGGATGTGCGGAATACCGACGTAGGCGGTGCCGGAGCCAATATTGATGATCTTGCCGTAACCTTGTTTCTTCATATGCGGAGCGACGTGCTTCATCATCAGGAACGGGCCGCGCAGATTGACCGCCATGACGTGGTCCCACAACGCGACGTCGATATCCGTGCAGTCGGTCTCCTGTAGCGGCGCGAACAAGGCGGCATTGTTGACCAGGATATCGATCTTGCCGAAGCGCTCCAGCGTTTTGGCCACCAGCGCTTTGACCGCACCCTCATCGCTGACGTCGAAAATCTCGCTCGCCACGGAGTTGGCACCGTGCTTGCGCGCAATGTCGTCGACCACGGACTTGCCGTCCACGATGTCGGCAATCATGACGCGACCGCCTTCCGCAGCAAGCGCCTGCGAATAGTGCCGGCCGATGCCCTTGGCGCCGCCCGTTACGACGGCGACGCGACCATCCAGTCGCCCCATTGCAATCCCTCCGGTGTTTTTTGCGGTTATTGTTTGCCGTGGCGCTCGATGAATTTGGCGAAGGCGGCGAGCTGCTGGCGAATAAATTCGACCGTCTGCTGATCGGTGATCTGCCCGGTCTTGGCATCTATGCGCGTCGACGCACTGCCGATGAAGATCTCCGGCCTGCCGAACGTCACGGCATCGAGAAAGATCATCACGCGGCGCAGATCGTATTGCATCCGCCCGCCACCGAGCGGCCCGTTGGTGGCGGACTGGATAGCGACGGGCTTGCCGGCGAAAGGCTGGTTCGGGACCCGCGAGACCCAATCGATGGCATTCTTCAAACCGCCCGGTATCGAGTAGTTATATTCCGGCGTGTTGAAAATCACGCCGTCGGCGGCGCGTATGGCGTCAGCCAGCTTTTGTACCGCCGGAGAGAATCCGTCGGATTCCTGCACATCGGCATTGTAGAGCGAAAACTCGGCGAAAGGCGGCGCTTCGCTCAGCTTCATCTGCGCGGGCGCCAGCGCCGGCAGCGCGTTCATGACCATCCGGTTGTAGGAGCCTTTACGCAGACTGCCGCAAATGCAGATCACGTTGAGTGTCTTGTCGGCCATGGGAGTCTACTCAGCTTTCGTCGGCGATCGGATTACGCAGCACACCGATGCCGGCGATCTCGACCTCGCACACGTCGCCGTTCTTCATCCACACCGGCGGCTTTCGGGCGAAACCGACGCCCGATGGGGTGCCGGTGAAGATAACGTCGCCCGGCTCAAGCGTCATACCCTGGGTCAAATAGACGAGTGTTTCGACGATCGGAAACATCATGTTATCGGTATTGTCCGATTGCATCACGTTGCCGTTCAGGCGGGTCTCGATTTTCAATCCCTTGCCGCCCGCCGGCAGCTCGTCGGCGGAGACCAGCCACGGACCGAAGCCGCCGGTGCGGTCGAAATTCTTGCCCATGTCCCATTGCGTGGTTTTGCGCTGGAACTCGCGGACCGACCCTTCGTTGCCGCAGGAATAGCCGGCGATGCAGGAGAGAGCATTGGCGGCCGTCAAATGCTTGGCGCGCCGGCCGACCACCAGGATCATTTCCGCTTCATAATCGAGCGTCTCGGTTACCCGCGGGCGCGCGATCGGTTGGCCATGCGGCACAAGGGACGTGCGGCCGCGCATGAAAATCGTCGGAAATTTGGGAATGTTGTCGCGCTGCGCGCCTTCCTTGACGTGCTCGAGATAGTTCAATCCCAAGCAGATGATTTTTCCCGGTTGGGCGATGGGAAGCCCGTAGCTCAAATCCGCAAGCGGTCGGCGGGCGCTGGCCGGCGCGCGCTTGGCCAGATCGGCGAGAGGTTTCAGATCGCCGTTGTTTGCACTGAGCCATTGGCCAAGATCGGTGGGCGCATGGCCGTCAGCGGCGCAGAGATCGATGGCATGATCGCCGTCGACCACGCCGAGCCGCGGGCCCTGTCCGCTTGAGAACGCAACGATTTTCATAGCTTGCCTTCCTGCCGTAATGATCGTTTTCGCGTAAGGGGCGCGACTATAACGGCCAGTCCCGCCGCGATCTACCTCGCCGTCTCCGGCGACGGCTGCGGGAAAAAATAATCGCGGAGCCGCTCACGGGCGTTCAGCGCCGCATTGAGCTCAAAGCCATTGACCACGGCCAGGCGGAAGCCGCCCGGCGGCATGGCATGGCGTTCCGGCGGCCGGTCTTCGTGGAAGGTGATCTGCAGGCTGGAGATGCCGGGACTGCGCTTGAGTTCGTCCAACAGCGCCGGCGGCGGATGGCGATAATGCGCGCCGTGGGGGGCGAACAGAACAACGCTGAACCCACCGCGCCCTCCGGCGCCGGCAAACTCCCAGGTTTTGTGCTCGTATAAGCGCACCACAGCCTCTACCCAGCCGGGGCCGTAGAGATCAGGCCATTGGTCGGCGAACCGCAAATGCGCTTCGATGATCGTTCCGCCGATCGTCTCGAGGTTGAGCATGCCGGTATAGTCGGCAAGGCACCTGCCGATCCAAGCGCCGCAGCGCTGTTCAATCTCAGGCTCGGGCGCAGAATGAATGGTCCAGTAGTCGAAGGTGCCCTGCCCTGCGGCTATCCCGGTGACGTGCCCCCACCAGCGCGGCACGCCGTTGACGACCGCAACATCGGACGACAGGTGCCGCCCGCGGAGCAGCGTCATCCAGAAATGGCCCGGCGTGAAGGACGCTTCGTATTCCGCCGGCGAATTGAGCACGCAACTGCCGACGCCCATGCCTTTGAGATTGATGATCGGCTTGGAAAATACCGGAAAGCCCGGCGGTGAGGTGCCGTGCGGCCCGGCGTCCAGGTTTTGACTGAGCGCGACCTGGAGCTTGTCGTAAACCCAGCGATACTGCGGATTCCACTGCCACGCATCGCCGTCCTCGGTCGGAATCTTAACCGCCGTCTTGACGTGCTCAAAATACTGCAGACGCCACGGATCAGCTTCGCAGATCGGCATGTCGGGGAGCGTGCCTTCCAGGAGCGAACGACTAAAGCGAAGATAATCCAGCGCCGGTTATCTGTCGCCGGTCATCGTCCGGTTCGGCGCTTGCGCGTGCGCGCGCCTTTCTTTGCCGCGGCCGAACGCCCGGCGGCCCCTTTGGTGCGCACGGCCTTTCGCGCCGCCGCGGCCCGCTGGCCTGCCGTCCGCCGCGACGACGCACTGTGCGCCTGCCGCGATAGCGCTTTCCGCGACACGGTCCCGCGCGGTTCGCGTTTCAACGCCTGCGCCACAGCGCGCGACACGCGCTTGCGGCGTTTGGGTTTGCGTGTCCCCTGACCGGCTTCGTAGGCATATTCCGCGCTCTTGCGCGTCCGCTCGCTGGTTTGTCCGCGACCCGGCGGCGGCAGGTCGACGCCCGCGCGTCTGGCTTCGGAAAGTCCGATGGCGATCGCCTGCTTGGCCGAGCGCGCGCCGTGTTCGCCGTGCCGGATTTTGTCGATCTCTTCGCGAACGAACTCGCCGGCCTGCGTCGACGCCGATTTGCCCTCACGCTTGTCGCGGCGGGCTTTGTCAATAGTTCGCTTGAGCGGCATATCGTGCTTCCTCCATTGGCCCCAGCCGCAACATCAACGCTGCGACCGGCCGGCGGTTCTCGGAAGGCGCGGGAAAAGCCGCTGCACTGATCGATTCGCCCGGCGTTTTCTGTCAGCCAGCGAGATCGGCTTGCAGCGCGTGAACGCTGAATTGGCCGTCCGTCCACGCCTTGAGCGGCGACCAGCCGCTGCGTTGCGCCAAGGCGCGAAACGACTCGATCGAGTATTTGTAGCTGTTCTCGGTGTGAATGGTTTCGCCGGCGCGAAACTCGATCGCCGTGTTGCACACCCTTACCGTCTGCCGTTTGGTGCTGGCGAGATGCATCTCAACGCGGCAGCGCTCGCCGTCGTAAAAAGCCCGGTGCTGGAAAGCCTCGAGATCAAAATTGCCGCCGAGTTCGCGATTGATGCGGGCGAGCAAATTGAGATTGAATTTCGCCGTGATCCCTTCGGCGTCGTTGTAGGCGCGGTAGAGAATATCAGCCGGCTTGACGAGGTCGACGCCGACGACGAAGACCGCGTCGTGGCCAAGAATCCGGGCCGCGTGGCGCAGGAACCGTGCCGCTTCCTGCGGCTCGAAATTGCCGATGGTCGAGCCGGGAAAGAAACCGGCGCGCGGACGGCCCGCCGCTTCGGCCGGTGGCTCGATCATGGTGGTGAAATCGGCCGCTACCGGGCAAACGGCCAGATGCGGCAGGTCGCGGCGCAGACGCGCCGCTTCCTGCTGGAGAAAATCGCCGGATATGTCGACCGGCACGTAGGCCTCGATGCTCGTTGCCGCGCGCAGCAGGATGCGCGCCTTGGTGCTCGATCCGCCGCCGAATTCGACCAGCGCGCAGCCGGGCGGAAACAGCGATGCAATCTCGGGTGCATATTTGTTCAGGAGCTCAAGCTCGCTGCGGGTCGGATAATATTCGGGCAAGCGGGTGATGCGCTCGAAGAGCGCCGAACCCGCCGCGTCGTAGAAATATTTCGGCGGCAGGCGTTTGGGCGTGCCGGTCAGGCCGGCGATGACGTCGGCGGCAAACGAGTTGGGCGGCGCAAAGGGCGCGATCCGCAGCGCAGTCTGGCGGGGGTTCATTTGCAACGTCAGTGATTGAACTCGGCCAAGCGCAAGCCGCTGAATTGCCACCGCGCCGAGGGATAAAAGAAATTGCGATACGACGCCCGAGAATGTCCCTCGGGGGTCGCCAGCGACGAACCGCGCAACACCATCTGATTGACCATGAACTTGCCGTTGTATTCGCCGAGCGCGCCGGACGCGGCTTGGTAGCCCGGATAAGGCGCGTAGCTGCTGCGCGTCCACTGCCACACCTGGCCGAACGCATCAGCAAGCGCGCCGGTTCTGGCGGCGACTTCCCATTCCGCTTCGCCGGGCAGATGTTTGCCGGCCCAACGAGCAAATGCGTCGGCTTCGTAGTAACTCACGTGACAAACCGGCAGCGCCGGATCGACCGGGCGCAGGCCGCCAAGCGTCATCGAAAACCAGGCGCCGTCGATCAATTGCCAATAGCCCGGCGCATTCCAGCGTTCCGCCGCGACCGCCGCCCAGCCGTCCGACAGCCAGAGATTTGGCTTCGTGTAGCCGCCGTCGGCCATGAACTCGAGCCACTCGCCGTTGGTGACGAGTTGGCGGGCGACGCGGATCGGCTCCAAAAACACCCGATGCGCCGGACGTTCGTTGTCGAAGGAGAAGCCACCTGCCTCCGCCCCGATCGAATGAACACCCGAAAGACGCCTATCGGCATTGCCGTGCGGTGGCGCGCTTTGCGGCCATTGCCAGTGCGGGTCGTAAACCGGATGGACCGGATTCTGCGCAAACGCATGCAGAATGTCGGTCAGCAGCAATTCCTGATGCTGTTGCTCGTGATGAAGCCCAACCTCGACAATTGGAAAAATCGACGCGTCATGGTCCGCCGATTCGATCAGCGCGGCGACGGCGGCATCGACGTAGGCGCGATAGGCCGCAGTCTCGGCAATGTTCGGGCGGGTAAGCAAACCGCGCTGCGGCCGCGCGTAGCGTGGGCCGGCCGCGACATAATAGGAATTGAACAAATACGAGAACCGCTCGTCGAACGGCCGGTACGCGGGGCTAAACGGCTGCAGCAGAAACTGCTCGAAGAACCAGGTCACGTGCGCCCGATGCCACTTCGCCGGACTGGCATCGGCCATCGATTGCACCACTTGATCTTCGGCGGACAGCGGCGCGGCGCGACGCTCGGTCTCAGCGCGGACGGCGGCGAATGCGCGCAGCCAATGGCGCCGCGGATCAAGGGGAGGCTCGGCGACGGGTGCCGGCTCGCTTCCTGCCTCAGGCGAATGAACTCTTGGGCGTGGCATTATTAGGTCCGGATATGAGGCCCGGAAAACCGGAGGAACGAATTGCTGAACTCAATGGCTAAATACTGTAATCGGCGCGTAGCTTGATGGTTCCATAGCGTTTCGATCCCAGCGAGGGAATGCGGCATGGGCCGCACTAACGCGGATGTGATCGGGCAATAACTTGTGCATAAGGGATTGACGTTCCTGCAAAAGTACTTACGCGTTGCCGCTCCGGACAGGACAGACAAGGGAGCGATCAGGGGTGAGCCAACCAATGCTGCCGCGGGAGCGGTGCGACTATTCGGCAATTGTTGACCGGCCCGCGCTGAAACTGCCTGGCGGCGCTCGGCTGATAGTTTGGACCATCGTCAACCTGGAAGTCTGGGACATCCGCAAGCCGATGGCGCGACAGGTGCTCGCGCCGCCCACCGGCCAGACCCACTTGCCCGACGTGCCCAATTGGAGTTGGCACGAATACGGCATGCGCGTCGGCGTGTGGCGCTTCTTCGATTTGTTCAAACGCCTGAAGATCCGGCCAACGCTCGCACTCAACGCCCGTGTTTGCGAGGACTATCCCCGCGTCGCCGAACAGGCGCGGACCGACGGTTGGGAGTTCATGGGTCATTCCTACGAACAAGGTCCGATCCATGCCGAGCCGGACCAGAAAGCCATGGTCGGCCGCGCGCTCAACGTCATCACGCGCTTCTGCGGCAAGCCGCCGGTCGGCTGGCTCGGACCCGGACTGACCGAAACACTCGAGACGCCGGAAATCCTCGCCGCGGCCGGCATCAAATATATCGGCGACTGGGTCTACGATGACGAACCGACTTTCATTCGCACCGCCGCGGGCCCATTGGTCACATTGCCGTACACGCTCGAATTAAATGACATTCCGATGATGATCGTGCAGCACCACGAGAGCGATTATCTATTGCGCCGCGCCGTCGATCAGTTCGATCGGCTCTATGCGGAAGGACAAGAGCGCGCCAAGATTCTGGCGCTTGCCATCCATCCCTACATCAGCGGGCAACCGCACCGCATCAAATATCTCGAAGCGATCTATGAGCATGCCCGCCGCTTCGATGGCGTCGTCTATTGGACCGGCGAGGAGATTTTGCAGTGGTACCTCAAGTCGCATCCTTCGCCGCAATGAGATCGGCCGTCGCGACCGCGCTTCTGGTCGGCGTCATTATTGGCTCGAGCGGCGCCGTTGACGCCGCCCCGTGCCGCACCTCCGGGACGTACAATTCCTGGCTCGCGGCGTTCGAGCGCGAGGCGGCGGCGCAGGGAATTTCGCAGCGCGCTATCGCGGAGGCCGCGCCGGCGCTGACCTACGATCAGCACATCGTCAACATCGATCGCGGACAACGGGTCTTCACTCAGACTTTCCTGCAATTTTCCGGACGCATGGCGGCCGCGTATCGCATTCAGCGCGGCCGCGCGCTGATCAAAGCGGACGCGCCGACCTTTGCGCGGATCGAGCAACAGTACGGCGTGCCCGCTCCGGTCATTGTGTCGTTCTGGGGATTGGAAAGCGATTTCGGCGCCAATATGGGCAATTACCACTCGCTCAGCGCCATCGCTTCGCTGGCCTATGACTGCCGGCGGAGCGACAAATTTCGCGCCCAGCTGTTGGACGCGCTTCGCCTCATCGATCGTGGCGACTTAACGCCCGATGAAATGATCGGATCATGGGCGGGTGAGCTCGGGCAGACGCAGATGATGCCGTCGGAATATTTCAAGTATGCCGTCGACTTCGACGGCAACGGCAAGCGCGATCTGATCCACAGCGTCCCCGACGTGCTCGCCTCTACGGCAAACTATCTCGCCGGGCTCGGCTGGAAGCGGGGCGAGCCTTGGCTCACCGAAGTGCGGGTGCCAAGCCATTTGCCGTGGGATCAGGCGGAGCTTTCGATCGCTCTTGCGCGCGCCAAATGGGCGGCGTTGGGAGTAACATTAGCCGACGGCCGGCCGCTTCCCGCCGACAACCTTCCCGCTTCGCTGTTGTTGCCGATGGGACGGTTCGGACCCGCGTTCCTGGTCTATCCGAATTTCCAAGTTTATCTGCAGTGGAATAACTCGCTGGTCTATTCGGCCACGGCCGCCTATTTGGCGACCCGGATCGCAGGCGCGGCTCCGCTTCACCCCGGTACGCCGCCGCCGGCGCTGTCCTTCCAGGAGGTCAAGCAGATGCAGGGTCTGTTGACCCGCGCCGGCTATGACGTCGGCGCCGTCGACGGCTTTTTGGGATTGAAAACGCGGCAAGCGGTCAGAGCCATGCAGATGAAATATGGCCTGCCTGCCGATTCTGTATCCGACGCCGGAGCTGCTTACGCGCATGCGCGGCGGGACTTAAGCGGCGAACCCTCGCGGCGACGAAGACTGCGCTTACGCACACGCACCGCTCGCGCGCCGCGCGTTTTCGCAAACCTCAATTTCTGTTGTTGAGGTTATACGGGTCGGGCGGCGGCGCCGACGGAGCAAAGCCGGTCATCGGCACGTGCAGGAACTGCGATCCTGGCTGGCCGGGCTGCATGCCGAATTGAATGCTCGGGCCATTTTGTCCGAAGGGCATCACCCCATTCTTGACCTGGTCGTCCGGATCGGCAAACCTCGAATTTCCGTCCGAGGCGTTCAGATTTTCCATGGTGAACGCCCGCGCGGACGGCCCGGTCAGCGCAAGTGCTGCCAGCGCCAGTATTGCCGCCGTGAGATGAAGCTCAATCGATCGAAGCGTCATGGTCCCCTCTCCCAGGCGCCCTGCGCGACGCAGTGTGCAGGCTAAGGGCGCGTGGCATTCAGCGTCAAGCCGTTTTCCCGGATAACGATAAGGAGCCGCCGATGCGCACGAAACAATGTCTGACCTTAGCCGACGTCAAGAAAATGCTGGCTGCGTGCGAAGCCGAAGCGGTGAAGCACAATTGGGCGGTGGCGATCTCGATCGTGGACGAAGCCGGATTTCTCCTTGGCTTCGCACGCCTGGACGGCGCTGCGGCGATTTCCGCCGAGGTATCTCTGGGCAAAGCGCGCACCTCGGCCATGACGCGCCGGCCCAGCAAGTTCTTCGAGGATCGCGTCAAGGACCGGCCGGCTTTCGTTACCTTTCCCGCCGGCTTGCTCATTCAAGGCGCAGTCCCGATCATGCATCAGAACGAATGCGTGGGGGCGATCGGCGTCTCCGGCGTGCAATCGCACGAGGACGAACAAATCGCGCTGGCGGGCGCAAATTCGCTCGGATAGCGCCGCCACCGCGGCGAAAATCTTCCGCCGGCCTGCAGCGCCGGCCAAGCTTCAGGCGTCGAGCTCTTTGAAATAGCGATAGATGCCCCACTGGCTGAACGGGATGCGCCGCGGCGAGGCGAGGTAGGCTTTGATGCGCGGCCGCGCCGCCACGCGATCGTGCAGCCCGATCAGTCCGGGGACTTTCTTCTCGAAGCGTTTCATGCGTTTCGGAAAAGCGTAGCGCAAACCTTCGACAATCTGAAAGATCGAGAGATCGACATAGCTTAACCGCCGGCCGACGAGAAATCGGCCGCCGTTTCTTTGCAGCACGCGCTCGAAATAGCCGAGGAATTTCGGAACGCGATAGCGCCAAAAATCCTTGGTGCGGCGGCGGGCCGCAGGCCGCTGCTCTTCGAAATAGAGCCAAGAGGTAATGGGATGGTGAGTGTCGTGGATCTCCACCACGAGATCGGTAATGGTGAGCTGCAATTGATGCGCCCATAACCGCCCGGCCTCGTCCGCCGGCGCAAGCTTCAATTGCGGCCCAAGAAAAAACAGGACGTTTGCCGTTTGCGCGATGATGAGCTTGCCGGCCTTGACGAACGGCGGCGCGAACGGCGGCCGCGCATTGCGTTTGTCCTCGAGGATTTTCATCATCGCCGGCACGCCGGCTTTGCCCTTGCGGCGCGCGACGTCGACATAGTCCGCACCGGCCTCCTCGAGCGCAAGCCGCACGAACTCGCCGCGCCCCTGCACGGTCGGCCAGTAGTAGAATTCATAGCGCATCAAAAATCACCTGCAGGCCGGGACGCTTACCGCTGGCCGGCAACGCTCCACTCCCCGCGCCTTTCAGCTTCGCGTCGCGGTCCACGTTCCCGCGCAGCGTCCGTTCGGACCTTGACCGTGCCAAACGCCGCCACCGCGCGTCATGGTCAGGCGACCGTTCGCCACCGCATAATTCGGACCGCTCGACACCCGCGCCCACGCGGCGCCGCCGGGCCGAACGCGTCCGGTAAAATCTATGCCGAAGGCGCCGGTGTAATAAATGATCCCGTTGGTGATCTGGCCGCTGAAACGATAGGCGGCGTCGCATGGTCCGCTCCGCGTGTAGATGACAACACTCCACGCGCCGTCGTATTTGCTCGCCGCGCGCACATAAGTAGCCTGCGTCAGCGCGGACGCGGCAACGGCCGCCGCAAGCACAATCGCTCCGGTATTGCGGATCATTATTGTCTCCGTGGAGGATAATGGCGCGCCAAGCGCCGCAATTCGCCGGACCCGCCCTGCAGCGGATCCCATTTAAAAAACGCGATCACTGTTCCACGATCGCCTACAACCTGTCCAGGCCCGCCAACCGCCAATACCACTTTTAGGTGCTCAGGCCTAAGCGCCGGTTTTGTATTGTTCGTCGGTCACTTTCTCCAGCCACTCGACGAATTTTCCGTCGAGTATTTCCGCGATGGCGACGTGCGCCATGGTGTTGGCCGGGGTCGCGCCGTGCCAGTGTTTCTCGCCCGGCGGAATCCAAACCACGTCACCGGCGCTGACCTCTTGCAGCAGCCCTCCCCAGGTCTGAACTCGTCCGGCTCCGGCAATGATATACAACGTCTGCCCCAGCGGGTGCGTGTGCCAGTTGGTGCGCGCGCCGGGCTCAAAACGCACAACGGAGGCGCGCACGCGCGCCGGCTCCGGCGTATCGATGATCGGATCCTGCCAGACGGTGCCGGTAAACCAGTCGGCCGGCGTGCGGCGCGACGGCCGCGAGCCATTGGGGTATATGTCCATCGGTTAGCCTCCGTGACGGGCCGCAACGTCATGTGTGCGGCAAGGAATTGGGGTAAGATGAATCGGGGTAACATAGTGGAAATTTTGCAGGCGGATACTCTCCAAATTCGGCCACATGCTGCCGGCAAAATGGAGAGAATTCCCGCCGGAGGGAGCAACGAGATTATGCCGACCGTGAGAAGCATTGCCGGCGAGCGCTCAGCGCGGCTCTTGATGCTCGCACTCTTCGCGCTGGCGCTGGCGGGCTGCTCAAAATGCGACGTGCCGGTGTGGCGGCACGACAGCGCGCCGCCGCAGTCGTGCCATGACGGGCCGGCGGTGCAATAGCCGTTTGCGCGTGCGGCGCAGCTTCGCAAATTCCATTCCGCGCCCGACCGGCAGCGGACGCGGCGAGGACTAGGCGCCGAGCGTGTCCTTCACCGCAGCAACGAGCGCTTTCAACGTAAATGGTTTGGGCAGGAAGGCGAACTGTCCCGGTTCGGGCAGATGCTTCTGAAATACGTCCTCGGCGTAGCCGGATACAAAAATGATTTTCACATTCGGATTGCGGCGCCGCAATTCCCGCGCCAGCGTCGGGCCGTCCATTTCCGGCATGACCACGTCGGAGACGACGATATCGACCGGTTTGTCGGATTTCTCCAACATCTCAATCGCCTCGACGCCATTGCCCGCCTCAAGAACGGTGTAGCCGCGCGAGGTAAGCCCGCGGGCATTGAGCCCGCGCAATCCTTCCTCGTCTTCGACCAACAGGACCGTCCCCTCGCCGGTGAGGTCGGCAGCGGCCGCGCGCTTGACTTGGTCGGCGGCCGCGAGCGCGCCGGCAATTGCCGGCGCTTCGATCTCGCCCGCGGCCTGTTCGCCGATTCCGGCAACGTGGCGAGGCAAGAAAATGCGGAATGTCGCGCCCTCGCCGACGGTCGAATCGACGTACACGAAGCCGCCGGTCTGCTTGATGATGCCGTAGACCGTGGACAGGCCAAGCCCGGTGCCCTTACCGACTTCCTTCGTCGAGAAAAATGGATCGAAAATCTTATCGATGATCGCCTTGGGAATGCCGGTTCCGGTATCGACAACTTCGACCGCCACATAATCGGCCGTCGGCATGCCTTTGGCCTGGTAGCGCTGGCATTCGTTGGCATGCACATTGAGCGTGCGAACCGTCAGGTGGCCGCCGTCGGACATCGCATCGCGGGCGTTCACCGCAAAATTCACGACCACCTGCTCGAACTGCGAGATGTCGACCTTGACCGGCCACAGATCGCGGCCGTGGACCACTTCGAGCGCGACCTTCTCGCCGATCAGCCGACGCAGCAGCATGGTCAGATCGCTTAACACCTCGCCGAGGTCGAGCACCTGCGGGCGCAGCGTCTGCTTGCGGGAGAAAGCCAAGAGGTGGCGAACGAGACTGGCCGCACGGTTGGCGTTCTGTTTGATCTGCATGATATCGCCGAAAGACGGATCAGTCGGCTTATGCGCATTGAGCAAAAAGTCAGTGGCCATGATGATGGCGGAAAGAACATTGTTGAAATCGTGCGCGATCCCGCCGGCCAGCTGACCGACGACGTCCATCTTTTGCTGCTGGTTCAGCTTGGTCTCGAGTTCGCGCTGCGCGGTCGTCTCGAGGACGTACACAATCGCCGCCTCCTGGTCGCGCTCCTCCTTTTCCACCGCGGTGACGTAAAATCGGCCGAAGCGCTCGGTCTCGCCGGCGAGCGCTGCGTCAACCGGCGCGATGTCGCCTTGGCCGACGGCAGCCTGGGCAATGACCGCGCCGACCGCTGCCCGGTCGCGGTCGGCCACGACCGCGCCGATCGAACGCGCGCCGCCCTTCTTCTCCAGCGCCGGATTAAAGAGCCGGGCAAACAGCGGATTGGTGCGCACAATGGCGCCCGCCTTGTCCACGGTGGCGATCGCCATCGGCGTGTGGTGAAAGAAGCGCATGAAACGGATTTCGGCCGCGCGCTGTAAATCGCCGCCATCGTCGCGGCGGCGGTTGAGCACGAGCGTGCGCGAAGCTCCCGGTGCGCCGTCGGCGCCGAACGCCACTTTGTGAAAGAGGCGAACCGGCAGCGTACGTCCGCCCCGCGTCCTCAGATCGAGGTCGAGAACTTCGCTCTTGATGTCGCCTGCGCTGGCACGCGCCGTCGTCAACAGCGCGGCGCCGTCGCCGGCAACAAGATCCGGAAGCTTCAGTCCGCCGGAACCGACCTGCGCCAGATCTTGATCGAGCCAGCCGGCCAGCGTGGCGTTGAGATAGACCACGTCACCCTTGGCATCCACGGAAAAAAATCCGGCCGGCGCGTGGTCCAAATAATCGATCGCGTGCTGCAATTCCTGAAAGACATTTTCCTGGCGCTCGCGCTCGCGGGTGATGTCGGCGATCGACCAGACAGTGAGATGCCGGGTGCGCATGCCTTCGGCAAACGGGCGTACGCGAAGCCGCAACCAGCGGGCCGACCGCCCCTTCACCCCGGTAACGCGCACTTCCTCCTGCAGCCGCTTGCCCTCGCGGGCTGCTTTGAGCAGCCGGTAGATCGCCTCGGAGGCATCCGCATCGCCGATGAACACGCGCTCGACGGGTCGCAATTCACCGCCATCGGCGGCATCGATGAGATCGAGATAGGCGGCATTGGCGTAGACGACGCGCCCATCGCGTTCAGTGACGAGGACGCCGTCAAAGGCGTCATCGACAAGCGACTTGATCAGCGTATTAGCGTTTTCCGCCGGCGCCAGACGCAAAATGCCGGCGCCGAATGCAAACAGGGAAAAGACGCCGATGGTGGCGAATAACGCCAAAGCCGCGAGCATGTAGGGCTCGGCATTGGGCTCGCCGAGCAGCACAAAGGTGGCGGCGGCGGCAACCAGGACGGCGGCGCCAATCAGCACCAGCAGGATGCTGCCAGAGCGGCTCCCTGATCTATCGGGACGCACGGTCTTGCGCCCGGGTACCGCACCTTCATTGGTGATGCTGTGGGTGGTCATTGCGTCGCCGTTACCGCCCGCGTCCCCGACCGCCGGCCGACGCGAGGTCATGTGCAAATGAAACCCACGTTTTGCGGGTCTCTGGACAAGTTCGATTCTCTTTCGTCCCCTCGGTTCTCTTTCGTGCCGCGCACAAAGCGCGCGTGCAAGAGGAATCGGGCCGGCTTTGGGGCCAAGCGCGGCAGAAATCGCGAAATAGCGGCGACCGCACTCCGCGCCGCCATGCCCAGGCCTCGTGTCCGCCACGCGCTTCTATCAGAAGCCGTTGGTTAACTTGGTATCGGCCGCGTTTTGCCATCAAAGTGCCGTTTACCATAGGAATGCTGCTTCCCTCGGGGTCGCATCCTACATCGCCGATTGGCTTTAATTCTTTGTTAGTATTGGCTGAAATTCGCGGCAGCCAAATGTTAGCCGTAGCGCCGCGGGGCTGGGTCGCGGCGACGACAGGGGGAGTACAGGCGAATGTTCGATTTATTCGGCGCGGAAATGCCGCTCGCTGTGCGCTTTTTTTTGGCGTTCCTCATCGTGCTGGGCTTGATCGGGGTCACGGCATGGGCGGTGCGCAGATTGGGCAGCGGCAGACTGGGCACGAGCGGAGTGCGCGGGCGGCAGCCGCGCATCGCGGTGATTGATCACGCCAGCGTCGATGGACGGCGCCGGCTCATTCTCGTCCGCCGCGACAATGTCGAGCATTTATTGATGGTTGGCGGGCCCTCCGACGTCGTCGTCGAAGCCAATATCGTGCGCGCCACATCCGCGGCGGCGGGCGCACGCGGGCCCGCTCCTGCGGAAACAACGCCGCGCGCAATTCCATTGCCCGAGCTGTCATCGAATGGTTCGTGGCCGCTGCAGCCGGAATCAGCGGGACCGGCGGCAGGCTCTGCTCCGGTCAGGCGCGTGCCGCGCATTGAGCCGGCCGCCGATGACGCCGGCAGTGCGCCCCCGCCAATAGAGACGCCATCGCGCTCACGGGAGCAGCTGACATCACTTGCTGACGATCTTGCATCCACCCCGCTGGCGGCGGCCGTGCCGATCAGTCCGGCCCCGTCTCGCGGCCGCTCAACTCCGCCGGGACGCCCGCAGCCCGCGGAAGGGCGCGCGAGCTCGCAGCCTACAAGTCCCGAGGCCATCGCGGCCGCCGATAAAACTCTCGCCGAAATGGCTCAGCGGCTTGAGGCTGCGCTGCGTAAGCCGAAAGCCGTGGAGGCGCGCGACGGGCAGACGCAATCCGGCCCGACGCGCGGCACCAACGGGGAGCAAATTCCGGGCATGGACACACCGACATCATCGGTCATCCAAGCTCCGGCGCGGTCACCGAGGCCTCTCGAAGCAAAACCGGCGCGGCCGGACAGCAAGACCGGAGAAGGCAAGGCGATTTACGAGACACTGGAGCAGGAAATGGCAAATCTGCTCGGTCGCCAGCCCAACAAAACCTAACGAGCTCCGCGGCCGCGGTCCGACCCAATGGAACTCCGCCAGCGCGTCTGCGTTTGGTAGCAGACCATCTGCTGAGGAGATCCGTGATGGGATTCGGACGTGGAGCACTGCTTTGGCTCTTGGGTGTGCCGTTGCCAATTATCATTCTACTGGCGATTTTCTGGCATCACTGAAAGCCAGACCGCAGCAAAATTGCTTTTCCATGTAGTCGTGCCCGCGCCGTTCGCGGGCATCGGCTTTTCTACGCTCTGCTCAGCAATGCTGAAAAGTCGCGGAAAAATCCCCCGCTCTTGGGCGTCGTGGGAACAAAAGCTTCCTTGCTGACGTTTTCCTTAGCCCAGCCCGAATGAAAGGGTACGATCATGTCCGGCGCCCAGCGATATTCCCGCGCTATTTCCGCAGAGGTTAGTCAGATCGAGCGCCGCTTGCGGGCGCTGGAAAAGAATCTCGAAAAAGCCGGCGGCGCCACATCCGCCAACGTCAAGGCGAGCGCCGAAAGCCTCGGCGATGCACTGGCATCCACACTATTCGGTTGGGCGGACCGTTTTCGCCGAAATGCAAATGTGCTCGGCGATCAATCGTCGGCTTTCGGCAAGGATGCCGTCGAGTTGGGTCGTACGACGTTAAACGAGGTCTCAGCCCGAACGGAGCAGCATCCACTCTTTGCGCTCGGAGTTGCTCTCGGGGTCGGCGTGCTGATCGGCCTGGCAAGCCGTAGCTGGGATTAATCTTTCCAACTCGCCTTCGAGACTCACTTGGGCTAACGCATCAGGGCGCCGCCGTCCACGCTGATGGTCTGGCCGGTGACAAAATTGCTATCGTCAGAACAAAGATAAATCAGCGTCGAAAGCAGATCCGCGGGCACTTGCTCACGTTGGATAGCGCGTGCCGCAATACCCGCGGAGGCGGTTTTGCCGCTCCAGTCCGGATGGTCCTTGACCGCCTCACTCATCGTCAGTCCCGGAGCGATCGCATTGACGCAAATGTTGTAAGGCCCGAGCTCACGGGCAAGCGAACGGGTCATCGCGACCACGGCGCCTTTGGACGCGACGTAATGCAGCAAATGCGACGTTCCCTTGAATGCCGTGCCCGATGCGATGTTGATGATGCGGCCGTCCTTTTTTTCCATCATCAGCGGTGCGACGGCCTTGGCGCATTGGAAGGTGCCGCGGACGTTCACCGTCATCACGCGATCCCATTCGTCCTCGGTTATGTCCCGAAAGGGCTTGGTGCGCAGGTCAGCGAACAGCCCCGCATTGTTGACCAAAATGTCGACCGTGCCGAATTGGCCGACGGCAGCGCCGATCATGTCATCGATCGAAGCTTTGGACGTGACATCCGTGCGCACATAGATCGCCGGCCGTTGCCTTTCGCCGATACGCTCGGCAACTGACGTGCCGTCGAGCAGGTCGGCTACGACAACTTTGGCGCCGACCGCCGCCAATCCTTCGCAGAACGCGGCGCCGATGCCGCGTCCGCCGCCGGTGACGATCGCCACCTTGTCCTTCAGCCGCAAATCCACGTGTGAGGCCCCCTCGTCCGTGACGGTTCAACGCCGATCAAACAGCAATAACGCAGGCACGCCAAAACGGCGGTAGCGAACTACGGACCGCCATCTTGTACAAGGTGATTCTGCAACGAACCGTGCCGCCGTGCCGGCCTGCCGCCGGCTCAAAACGCGCCAGCGAGGGCGCCCGACGCTCGCTTCAAACCACTAGAACGGCCGATGCATTCGCCCCAGCAGCCATCCGAGGCCGAGAGCGATAGCTGCCGCCGTATAGGGCTGGGTCTCGATGGTGTGCCGGATCGCCCGTTCGAACGAATTTGCCGTGTGGCGCGCCGCGGTGCCCGCCGTATCCATCACGTCGGCTGCGCTCGTTCGGGCCTGGCCGTACACGTCCTGCGCGGCATCCGTCATGGCGTCAGCGACGCCACTAGCATTCTTCTTGGCGTCATCAAGCGCTCGGTTGAAATCGGTAGCTTTCGTCGCGGGTTGGGCCATGGCGTTTCCCCTAAGTGTAAAGGCGGCTGAGAATGTAAACGCACGAGTTCCCGATCAGTTCGAAGCTCGGGAGCTATTTTACCCAGGGGACCTGCGAATTGCTGGGCGCGGTAGCTAAAGCTCCTGCATGGAGTCGAGCCGTTTCCGCAGGCTCGCCACTTCGCGCTCAAGCTTGGCAAGACGATCGGCAAAGAGCTGCTGGGAATCGCCTTGCTCGCCGGCTTGCCCGGTGAACTCTTCCGGGTTCCAGCTTAGTCCCACGCCATCGCCGCGGCGCCATTCGACCTTGGCGTTAAAATATTCGTCCTTGGTCGGAATGTAGAGCTCGAACGTATCGGGAAGCGCTACGGTTTCGGATACCTCGAGCCGACCGCCATTGTCGCCCAGGTCGCGGACGATGCAATCGATGCTCGAGAGCCGATTGTTAAAGTAGATGCGGCCCTTGATAAAAGTCTTATGCCGAGGAATCACGCGCCGCTCGTTCATGACGACGTAGGTTCCTCCTCTAGGCAGTCGATCACATCCATGACTTTTTGCACACCCCTGATCAGATCGATGTGACCGTCCATCTGCTCGTTGTCCTCCGAGGAGGCCAAAGACCTGATCAGCCGCTTCTCCCTTTCGACCAAAAGCTTGCGCGCTTCACGCACGCTTTCTCTGTATCGGCGCGTCCTCTCGGGGTTTTGCGCCATAAAATGGGTTTATCGCCGCGGCCGATAAAATTCGGTGATCTTGCGCAAATCGGCAGCGCATCTATGGCGGCTTAGTTAGCAAACAATAAACAACAGCCGGCCATGCGGCCAGCTGACAAGCCGCCCAAAGCGGCAAGTTGGCGGGGCTTACTCTACTCTTCGCGGTAAACCCGCTCGCGGCGTTCGTGACGCTCTTGAGCCTCGATCGAGAGTGTCGCGATCGGGCGCGCTTCGAGACGTTTCAGCGAAATCGGCTCGCCGGTCTCTTCGCAATATCCGTAAGTGCCCTCGTCGATGCGCTGGAGCGCGGCATCGATCTTCGCGATCAGCTTGCGCTGGCGGTCGCGCGCCCGCAATTCAATGGCCCGATCGGTCTCCGAAGAGGCGCGGTCGGCAAGGTCCGGATGGTTCTGATTATCGTCTTGCAGATGCTGGAGCGTATCCTTCGCCTCTTTGAGAATGTCGTCGCGCCAGTGCATGAGCTTGACCCGAAAATATTCGCGCTGGCGATCGTTCATAAACGGTTCGCGATCCGTCGGCCGGTAGATTTTGTCAAAGGTCCTAAGACCCTTACCGTTAGTGCTTAAGGTATAATCGGACCGGCCATTCTTAGTTTTCGCCGATTGCATCGACTTTTTGTCCCCTACTCCGCTCACGCGTGCCGCTTCCTCCCAGGAAGGCGCGCCCATATAACCCGGGACTATGACGCTGACAATAATGAAACGTCACTCACAATACCGGCCCAGGCTGGGGGCCTGACGTTCTCCGCCGAGACTTGCGATCCTTCGTCTAACCCTTGGCAAAGACGGACAATTCCAGCCGCGTCCAGTACCCCTCTCCTGCCGAATTGGGGGCAGCATTTCACAGCTTGTCATCAGCCACCCCGGCGGCCGGCCGTTGGCCCCAAAAACCGCCTGGTACACGCGTTAATAGGCAATTTTTGCCACATTCGCTCCCGCGGCGCGCTTTTTTTGCGCAAAGGCGCGCGGCGCAGGCTGCGGTTCGCTGACTTTTCACCGAGATCATCGCCCGCGCCGCCGCGGCGTGCGTTCGCAAAAACTCGGAAAAAAGTCGGCACCTCGGTTACAGCTCGCCGCCTTGCCCGTCCGCATCATCATAATTCCGGTGATATCGGCGGGCGCGCGCTGGCACGGTACGCGGAGGTGCTCGACAGCCCTATCTTGTTGACACCAATCTCGCGTGATTAAGTGTCGCGACAACACTCCTCACATGGAAAAGACGCATGCGTTTTGAAGGCACCAATGCCTATGTCGCCACGGATGACCTCAAAGTCGCGGTGAATGCGGCCATCGCGTTGGAGCGGCCGTTGCTGGTCAAAGGCGAGCCAGGCACTGGAAAGACCGTGCTGGCGATCGAGATTGCCAAGGCGCTCGGCGCGCCTTTGATCGAGTGGCACATCAAATCGACCACCAAGGCGATGCAGGGACTTTACGAATACGACGCGGTCACCCGGTTGCGCGATAGCCAGTTGGGAGACGCACGCGTCAAAGACATCCGCAACTACATCAGGCGAGGCAAGCTCTGGGACGCCTTCATCGCCGACGAGCGGCCGGTGCTGCTCATCGACGAAATCGACAAAGCCGACATCGAGTTCCCTAACGACCTGTTGCAAGAGCTCGATCGCATGGAGTTTTTTGTCTACGAGACCGGAGAGACCGTGCGCGCGCGGCGCCGGCCGATCGTCGTCATCACCTCGAACAACGAAAAGGAGCTGCCCGACGCGTTTCTGCGCCGCTGTTTCTTCCATTACATCCGCTTCCCCGACGCCGACACCATGCGGGCGATCATCGAAGTGCACTTTCCCGGCATCAAACACCGCCTGGTGGGCGAGGCGCTGCGGCTGTTTTACGAAATCCGCGACGTGCCGGGCATGAAGAAAAAGCCTTCGACGTCGGAATTGCTCGACTGGCTCAAGCTGCTCATGGTCGAGGATATCTCGCTGGAAACGCTGCGCGAGCGCGATCCGAAAAAACTCATTCCGCCGCTGCACGGTGCGCTGATCAAGAACGAGCAGGATGTGCACTTGTTCGAGCGGCTGGCGTTCATCGCCAGACGCGAGAACCGCTGAGTCCCGCCGGCCGCGCTTAGCGCTGCGTCGGCAGGTTGAACAAGGGGTGCATGCCGAAGGTATAAGTCGCGCCGATGCCAACGGTGAACTGATTTGGCGAGCCCCGCTGCGTGACCAGCGGAGAATCGGCCGCCGATCCGGTAATGCGCTCGTACTCCACCAGCGTATGGGCGGACCATTGCGGATTGAAGAAATATTCGATCTGGCCGCCGGCGCCATAAGAATAGAAACCGCCGGTGGTGTTATAGAGCGGCAGTCCGGACGCCGGCGGATTGAGCGGCGTCGATATTGAAATAGGGAGCGACCGCCGCCGTCGATTGCAGCGTGACGCGCGGGCCGCCGGAAATCCGCCATTGCCCGAACGGCACGACGGCGTCGACAAAGACGTCGCCGCTCTGGCCGGTTTCGCCGCCGATGCCCTGGCGAAGCTCAGCACGCAACCGGAGCCACGGCACCGGCCAATATTGGACAAAGCCGCCGACCTGAACCGCCAGGTTGACGTCGCCCAGGCCGTTGAGCTGACTGTACCAGGACTGATAGCGCGGCCAGACCAGTTTGCCGACCGGTCCGGCCTGGAATCCACCGAGGTTGATGATGGGAACGCCGAAGCTATCGCGGCCGCCGAAAAAGAATGGCGGATCTCCCGGCTTCTGAATGACGAACAGCGGGAAGCCGGTAAAGCTGTGGAGTTGGTGGGCGCCCCCGGATAAGCCGGAATCATCCGGACCTCGGCGCCGATCGTGACCATCCAATCGGAGACCGCGGGCGTGTACGCGCTCGGCGGGACCGGTGGCGGCACCGGTGGCGCGGGTGGAAGATCAGCCGCAATCGCCCCGGCAGGCGCAAACAGCAAGACGGCCGCGGCCGCTGCACGCCAATGCGCCAATGTCATTTTCGCCCCCGCCCCCGCTTCGACCGCGCGCTGTGAAGCGCCCTCACCCTAAAGCGATTCCCCACCAACAGCGATTGCAGGTGGCGCTTGCCAAAAGGTAAACACGGAAGGCGCGCTGCCGTCTACGCCTGAGCTCATCCGCCAATGCGGGATCGGCCACTCTTCCGGCTCACGACGTCGAGGGCGCGCCGGCCTCCAGGCTCGTAGCGTCTTCTCCCGGTGCCGCTTCGGAACTTTCGCCATCATCGGAATACACCGCGCTCGGCGCGGCGGCCGCGGCTTGCTCCGGTTCAGCGGCAGGTCCGGCGGCTTGCGCGCGGCGACCGGCGGTCTTTGCGATCTGCGCACGGCGCTCGGCCGCCGCTTCTTGCAGGCGCATGGCCCAGTAATAGGCCTGCGCCGTCGCGCGGCCGAGAATTCCGCCCGCCCACACCAGTTCGAAGGCGTTAAATCGCTTCCAGGTCTGATCGTTATCGACCATGGCGCGCGCGATCAGAAGGCCGGCGAGAGCGGTCGTGTTGAGGCCATGGCCGCCGAACCCGCTCGCCAGCCATAAGCCGGGGCTGAGCTGGCCGATCTGCGGCATGCGATGAACGGTAAGGCCCAACGTCCCCGACCAACAATATTCGGCCGCAACGTCGTCCGAATTGCGGGTAGGTCTTTTTGATGTCGGCCACGAGCGCCTGGGCGTACCGCCGCGGGTCGCGTTCCCACGCCGTCACCCGTCCCGACCAGAGCAGGCGGTCGCCGTCCACGCGGCGGTAGTGATTGTCGGCCAGTTCGCTGTCGCTGACCGAACCGCCATAGCCGATCGCATCGCCGATGCGCGGCCCGAGCGGCGCGGTGGTGATGACATAGGTGGTGATCGGAATGAGCGTGCCCGCGGTCCGCGGCAGCAAACCCGCCGTGCCGACGTTGCCGCAGAGCACGACGTGATTGGCGCGCACCCGGGCATGCGTGGTGTCGACGCGTTTGCGCACGCCCGCGGCGTCGATCGATAAAGCAGTCGTGTGTTCGAAAATTTGCACCCCGGCGCGCTCGGCCGCGGCCGCCAGACCGAGCGCATAGTTCAATGGATGGATGTTGATGGCGCCGGGATAATGAATGGCGTGCAAGTAGCGTTTGCTGCGCAGGACGGCGCGCACCCGCTCGGTCTCCCAGGCCTCGACCTCGGCGCCGAAGGCGACCAGCAGATCGAAGAGCCGGGCGAACGCGTCTTCGTTGTCGATCTTCGAGACTTGCAGCCAACCCTGCTGCGCACCTACACCCGCGAGCGCCTCGTCGCGAATAGTGTTGCGGACGTAGTCGACCCCGCTTTGCGACAGCGCCCAAAGACCGGCCGCCTGTGGAAAGCCGACGCGCTCCACCAGGCTTTCCGCCGAGGCGGCAAAGCCGGGAAGTACGAAACCGGTATTGCGCCCGGACGCATGTCCGGCAATGTGTCCGGCCTCGACGAGCGCCACCGACCAGCCGGCTCTCGCAACTTCGCGCGCCGTGGTCAGACCCGCCAGCCCGCCGCCGATAACACAGACGTCCACATCGAGGTCGCTGTGCAGCGGCGGTCGCACCGGCGCGCCCACCATCGTTGCGGCAAACCAGCTCCGTCCATAGGATACGTCGGATTCGGATGGATTCATTACTCAAGCATTCACGCAGCACCATACGCGACGGCACGAGCGGGCTGGAATGTCCCCTTGTGTCTTATCGCCGGATTATAGGAACTTCAAAACCGCCAGGCGAATGTTAGCATCGGACCACTAAAACTGGGCCGGATGAGGAGCGCGCGGCACAATGGGTCGTCTTCTGCTGTTGCGTCATGCCAAGACCGAACGCGCCGCGGCCGGCGAGCGTGACCGCGACCGCAAACTCACCGCGCGCGGCCGCGCCGATGCGCCGCTGATCGGCGCTTACATGGCCGGCCATGATCTGCGGCCCGATCTGGCGATCACCTCGCCGGCCGCTCGCGCCGAGGAGACGCTCCGGCCGGTCGCCGCCGCATTCGGCAAACCGCCGCGCATCGTGCGTGACGAACGCGTTTACAACGCCAGTGCGGAAACCCTTGTTCGCCTGATCCGCGAAACCCGCGATGCCAAGACGCTCCTCGTCGTTGGACACAATCCCGGCCTGCACGAGCTCGCACTGCGGCTGATCGCATCCGGCGATACCGAAACGCGCGAGCGCCTGACCGAAAAGCTGCCGACGTCGGGCCTCGTCGTCATCGATTTTGCCTTCGATGACTGGTCGCGCTTGCACGCCCATTCCGGCCGCCTGGAACGGTTCATCAGCCCGCGATCGATCCCGGCAGCGACGGATTAAACGCTTTCTTCCGCGCCCGACGGTCGCCGGAGCAACATCAGCACTGCGCTCAGCAAGCGCCGCCGGCCTATTCGTAGAACTCCGGAGACTTCTTCTGCGCGTCGCTCTGCGGCTTGTCATGGTTGATCCAGAGCTGCGCATGCTCCTTCGCCAGAATGTCGGCGATGCGCTGCATGGAAGCCAGCGTTTGTTCCTTGTTGAAGTTGCCTCCCGGTACGCGCCGGTTCTCCCAGTTGCTCTGGAAATGGACGGCGTCGCCGGAAAGCACGATGGCGCCGGTCTTCGGTAGCCGCACCAGCAGCGATTGATGGCCCGGCGTGTGTCCCGGCGTCGAGATCAGCACGACCGAACCGTCGCCGAACACGTCGTGGTCGCCCTCGAGTTTGGTCACGGGATGTTCGGGCTTAAACCGCGGCGTTCCGTCCGCATTCGGCCACTCGTACTCGGCCTTCTGCACGTAGAGCATGACTTGCGGAAATTCCTCGACGTTGCCGATGTGGTCGGGATGCGTGTGTGAGATACCGATGCCTTTGAGGTCGGAGGGCTTCACATTAAGTTGCGCCAGCTGATCTGAAGAGTTCTTCGAGCGCATCGCCGTAAGACCGCTCTTGGGGTCTTTTCGACCGCCGGGAAGCGCCGCCAATGCATCCGGCAAGCCGGTATCCCAGAGAAACCAGCCCTGGGCATGACGGATCAGATAGCAGTTGTCGGATAACTCGATCGGCACACCGACATTGACGCCCGGCGACCAGCGCGACTGGTCCGGCGCCGAGATGTGGCCGCAATCGAGAACGTAAAGCCGCTCCGCTCCGGCGGCGGAAGCCGACGGCGAGCCGAGCGCAACGGCCAAAGCGGCGGCCAGCAAAAAAGCGAGCTTCATGATGTCCTCCCCTGCGTGCGGCGTTTTTAATCAGCCAGCGCCGCCAAAATCCGCGCCCAAGAGCGGATGCCTTTGTGGAAGCATTTCAGGTCGTATTTCTCGTTGGGCGAATGCACGCGATCGTCATCGAGCGCAAAGCCGACCATCAAGGTGTCCATGCCGAGTACGGTTTTGAAATCCCCGACAATCGGGATCGAGCCTCCGGCGCCGATGGTCACCGCCTTCTTGTCCCATTCCTCGCCGAGCGCCGCACGCGCCTTGGCCAAAGCGGGATTATCGTAGGCGACCTGGAACGCCGGCGCGCTGGTGAAATTGCCGAACTCCACCTTACAGTCACCCGGCACGCGTGCGCGCACAAAATCGCGGAAGGCGGTGCTGACTTTTTTCGGGTCCTGCGCGCCGACCAGGCGAAACGACACTTTCGCCATCGCCTGGCCGGGAATAACGGTTTTGGCGCCCTCGCCGGTATAGCCGGCGATGATGCCGTTGACCTCCGCCGTCGGCCGCGTGGAGATTTGCTCGATCAGCATGCGGTCTTTTTCGCCCGCGGGAATTTTCAGCCCGATCGGACCGAGGAATTTTTCCGCCGTCAGTCGAAGTCCGGCGAGGTCGGCCTTGATATCGGATGGCAAGTCGGGGACCCCGTCATAAAATCCGGGAATGGCGACGGAGCCGTCCGGCCGGTGCAGCGCCGAAAGAATGTCGGCCAGCACGTGAATGGGGTTGCGCGCGGCGCCGCCAAAGAGCCCGGAATGCAGGTCGCGGTCGGCGCAGGTGACGCGCACTTCCTCATAGACGAGCCCGCGCAGCGAGGTGGTGATCGACGGCGTCTGCGCGTCCCACATGCCGGTGTCGCACACCAGCGCCAAGTCGCGCTTGAACTCGTTTGCGTGTTCACGCACGAAGCCAAAGAGATTTTTCGAGCCGCATTCTTCCTCGCCTTCGATCATCATCATGATGTCGAGAGGCAAGGTGCCGGTCACCGCTTTAAACGCCCGGCAGGCTTCGATGAAGGTCATGGCCTGGCCTTTGTCGTCGCAAGCGCCGCGGGCGATAATGGCTTTGCGCCCGTCGTCGAGCGTCTCGATGCGCGGCTCGAAGGGTGGCGTCGTCCACAATGAGAGTGGATCGACCGGCTGCACGTCATAATGTCCGTAAAAAAGAACCCGCGGCGCCTTCCCATTCGATCCACCGTGCGGCGTGCCCGGAGCGTTCGCGGCGATGACCACCGGGTGACCTTCGGTCGGACGCACGCTTGCCTCCAATCCGAGACCGCGCAACTCGCCGGCGACATGCTCGGCGGCGCGGCCGCACTCCTTTGCATAGGCCGGATCGGTCGAGATCGATTGGATGCGCAAGAGCGCGAACAGGCGCTGCAAACTTTCGTCGAGATCGCGGTCGATGCGATCGAGAACCGCCGGCAAGGCATCTGCTGCTGTCATTTGTTTCATCTGATCGGACCGTCAGGCTCAGGGTTTTTTGCGCCGCAACGCGGCTGTTTCCACGCAAATTTGTCAGAAAATCTGTCTGTGCGTCGATCTTTGAGTGTCTTTCCTCGATCTTTGCGTGTCTTTCAACGCCGAACGGCTTCGTTTCGGGCCAGGAATGACAGCTTGCGGGCTAATTCCCGCCGCTGAAATGTGAGACCGTTGCTCGTTTGCAACATTTCGCGCACTTCGCGCCGAAACTGTGCGGCAATCTGCTCCGTTTCCGCGCGGCAGTCTTGTCACACCAAAGTCGAACGTACATTATGGCAAGAACGTGCCGGAAATATGGGGCTGGCGAGGGCACAATGGACGAGTTGATTGGGCGTCTCGTCGCCAACGTTGGCGTCGAGCGGGCAACTGCCGAGACGGCGGTCGGCATCATCCTCGCGTTCCTCGCGAAGGAAGGTCCACCAGAAAAAATCCAGACGCTGCTCGCGAAGCTGCCGGGCGCCGAGAGCTTGATGCAAAAAGCTCCCGCCGAGGGTGGCGGCATGGGCGGCGTCATGGGCGCGGGCATGCAGATGATGTCCGCGGGCCTGAGCATGAGTTAGGTGCAGGACGTCACCCGCCAATTTATCGCCTTTGCCCGCGAGAAGGTCGGTGAAGACGAAGTCGGCGAGATCGTCGGGTCAATTCCCGGCCTCTCTCAGTTCGTTTGAGTACGCCCGTGGTTGCCCCAACAATATCGGGACGATGGAAAGGAGGCAGCGATGGCGTATCCAATCCGTGAGATCCAAGCCATCGGCGCCGACGCCGCCCACATCCTGAAACTGGAGGGAATTCGCACCACCGTCGGCCTGCTCCGCTCGGCCAAGACGCCAAAGCAGCGGCTCAAGATCGCGCAGAAAATCGGCATTGACGATAAGTATGTGCTCGGCTGGGTGACAGCGGCCGACCGCATGCGCGTCAAAGGAGTGGGCTGGGAGTATTCGCAATTGCTGCTCGCCGCCGGCGTGACCACGGCAAGGGAACTTAAATTCCGCAACCCGCGCAAACTCGTCGAGCAACTGGCTGACACCAACACCAAGCGCAAACTCGTTCGCGTGTTGCCCTCGGTCACCATGGTTGAACGCTGGATCGACAGCGCCAAGAAACTGCCCGCCCTCATCCGCTATTGAGCGTCCACGGCCGCGGCGACGCGATAGCAAACAAGCACGAATTCAGCTAAACGTTCGTCGCCCTAAACGGCTTTGCCGAGCGTTTTGTCAAGGCTGCAGACGACGCTTGTTGTCGGGCCGCTGGCGCGAGGAATTTTGCGATTGTGACGCCCAACATGAAAGCAATGCCGGGGGATGCCACCCGCCCTGCGCCGAAGGCTTCGGCGAGCGGCAGCCCGCTCGCGCAGCTTCTCGGCAAAAAGCGGCCTCTGGTCATGGGCGTGCTCAACGTGACGCCGGATTTTTTTTTGCCGGCAGCCGCTTTCCCGAACCGCGGGCCGCCATCGCCCATGCCCGGCAGCTTGTCGCTGAAGGCGCCGACATTCTTGACGTCGGCGCAGAGTCGACGCGGCCCTATGGCGGCGCCGTCCCTGTCGCGCCGGAAGAGGAGCGGGCGCGGCTTTCATCCATTTTGCCGGAGGTGATCGCGCTTGGGGTGCCGGTTTCCATCGACACGCTGAAGGCAAGCAATGCCGCCTGGGCGGTCGAACTCGGCGCGGCCATCGTCAACGATGTTTGGGGCCTGCAGGGCGATCCAGAGATGGCCGGAATCGCCGCCGAGCGCGGCGTGCCGATCATCGTCATGCACAACCGGCATAAGGCCGACCCAGCGATCGACATCATTGCCGATGTGACCTCGTTTTTTGAGCGCTCGCTCGAGCTTGCCGCGCGCGCCGGCATTCGGCACGACTATATCGTGCTCGATCCCGGGATTGGCTTCGGTAAGACGCCGGAGCAAAGCATCGCCTGCATTGCCCGGCTCGACGCCTGGCGCGGGTTCGGCTTGCCGCTGCTTGTCGGTGCGTCGCGCAAGCGTTTCATTCAATCGATCGTCCCTTCCGACCCCGCGGACCGGCTTGGCGGCTCGGTCGCGGCGCATCTCGTGGCGGCGGACAACGGCGCGGCCATCGTGCGCGTCCACGACGTCGCCGCGACGGTGCAGGCGCTTGCGGTCGCCGCCGCCATCAGGCGCGCACGATGAGCGATGCCATCTTCGTCAACGGTCTCGTCATTCACGCTTACCACGGCGTGATGCCGCATGAGGCAAAGGTGGGGCAGCCGTTTTTGCTCGACCTGGTGCTCGACATCGACCTCGCCGAGGCCTCGCGCAGCGATATGGTCAAAGCGACGGTTTCCTACGAAAAGCTGGTTGAGACGGCGAGCGAAGCATTTCGCGTGCGCCGCTATCGGCTGATCGAGGCGGCCGCCGGCGCCGTCGCCGAGGCCGTGCTGTCCGCCTATCCGCCGGTGCGCGAGATAAAGGTGACCGTGCGTAAGCCGCACGCACCGATCGCGGCGACGTTCCAAGACGTGGGAGTTATCGTCACGCGCGCGCGGCGCCGGCGCAACGAAGGCGGCAATGGAGGCTGAGGCATTCATTGCGCTCGGCGGCAATGTCGGCGATGTGCGCTCCACCTTTAATCGGGCGATCGCGATGTTGTGCGACGGAGAAAAGGTGCGGCTCACCGCGCGCTCATCCGACTACCGCACGCCACCGTGGGGCCGCACCGACCAGCCGCAATACCTCAACGCGGTCATCGCGGTGACGACTTCGCTTGGTCCGCACGAGCTTCTTGCACGCGCGCAGGAATGCGAACGCGCGCTCGGACGCGACCGCGCGCACGAGCAGCGCTGGGGACCGCGCACCATCGACATTGATCTTCTCGCCTATGACGACCTGGCCGTGAACGATGCCGAACTGACGTTGCCGCATCCTTGTTTGTTCGAGCGGGGATTTGTGCTGGTGCCGCTGGCCGAAATCGCCCCTGACCGGGCGATTAACGGGATCGTCGTCAACGTCGCCCTCGGTCGAGTAGATAAAAGCGGCATTGAAAAGCTGACGCCGGCATAGGTCGCGAGCGAAGCGCTGACCAAACCTTCGGCCCGCGTGCCGCGCGGCCGGGTTGGCGCGACGGATGCGTCATGGCATTTTGCCGCCATGCCCGATACCGAACCCCTGCCCCTGGCAGCCGACTTTCCGACGGCGACGCAAGATGATTGGCGGCGAATGGTCGAAGCCGTGCTCAAAGGCGCGCCCTTCGCGCGGCTGGTCAGCACGAGCTACGACGGCATTCCCATTGCGCCGCTGGCGGCGCGCCGCGCCGATGCCGAGCCGATCATCGCGCACCGCGGCAGCAATTGGCAGGTTGTCGCACGGATCGATCATATCGATCCTTCACTCGCCAACGCGAGCGCGCTTGAGGAACTCAACGGCGGCGCCAATGGACTGTGGCTCGTGTTCGAAGGCGCCGTCGGCGACTATGGCTTTGCGCTCCCGGCTACCGAAGCCGCGCTGGCGCGCGCGCTCGAAGGCGTCGACCTCGCCGCCGGGATCGGTGTCGAGCTCGATCTTTCCCCGCAGGCCGCCGCCGCGATCGATGCGGCGCTGGCAAAAGGTGTCGCGCTGTCGCCGGGATCGGCCAGCCTTCGCATCGGCCACGATCCGCTTGGCGCCGCCGCGCTGGCGAATGCGGCGCCGCGGCCGTGGAATGAGCAGGCAGCCCACTTCGCGCGCCGCGCTGCAGCGCTGGTCCACGCAGGCTTCGCGGGGAAGCTCGCCGTCGCCGATGGGCGCATCATCCACAACGCCGGCGGCTCGGAAGCGCAGGAATTGGCCTATGTGCTTTCCATCGGTGTCGCCTATTTGCGCGCCTTCGAAACCGAAGGTTTTACGCTCGATGCCGCTCGGCGCTTGCTGTTCTTCAGGCTGAGCGCCGACGCCGATCAATTCCTCACCATCGCGAAGTTTCGCAGCCTGCGCAAATTGTGGGCCCGCATCGAGGGCGCATGCGCGCTGTCCCCCGAGCCGATTTTTATTTCGGCCGAAACCGCATGGCGGATGCTGACGCAGCGCGACCCGCATACCAACATTTTGCGTGCGACCATTGCGGTGGTGGCCGCCGCAGCCGGCGGCGCCGATGCCATCGCGGTGCTGCCGTTTACTGCGGCGCGCGGAATACCCGAGCGTTTCGCGCGCAGAATTGCCCGCAACACTCAGCTCGTTCTTGCCGACGAGGCGTTTCTCGGCAAGGTCGCCGATCCGGGCGCCGGCTCCGGCGCCATCGAGAATTTGACGGATCAGCTTTGCCGCGCGGCCTGGACTTTGTTTCAAGACATTGAGACGGCGGGCGGCGCCGCGGGCGCGCTTGCCGCCGGCCTCATACAAGACAAAGTCGCCGCCGTGCGCGAAAAACGCGCCGCGGCCGTGGCGCACGGCAAAGACACCCTCATCGGCGAAACCGTGTTTCCCAATCTCGCGGAAACCGAGCCGCCGATCGGCGGAGCGCGGCGTCCGCGGCCGGACTTAGACGGCAAGCCGCTGGCGCCGATCCGTCTCGGAAAACCGTTCGAGATGTTGCGCGATATCGCCGATGACCTGGCGAAAACCAGGACTGGACGCCCGAAAATCTTTCTCGCCAATCTCGGAACGCCCGCCGAGTTCAACGCCCGCGCCACCTTCGCCAAGAACTTTTTCGCGGCTGGCGGCATCGAGGCGGTGCCCGGCGAGGGCGACGCCCAGAAGCTCGCCGCCGCATTCGCGGCAGCCGGCACGGTGCTGGCCTGTCTGTGTTCCACCGACGCCCGCTACGAACAGGAAGCGGCGGCCGTCGCTTCGGCCCTCAAAACGGCCGGCGCCAAGCACATTTATCTTGCCGGGCGGCCGGGCGAACGCGAGAGCGCGTTGAAGTCGGCCGGCGTGCAGTCCTTTATTTACGAGGGCTGCGATGCGCTGGCGACATTGAGGAAGGCCTACGATATTCTGGGACGATGAGCCGAGTTCCCGATTTCACGCGGATCGATTTTGCCGAGCTGCCGCCGGGCGCTGCATTTTCGCGCGCCTCGGCTTCCGACTGGCTCACGCCCGAAGGCATTGCGGTTAAAGAAAGCTACGATGCCGGCGATTTGAACGGCCTCGATTGTCTCGACAGCTATCCCGGCATCGCGCCGTTTCTCCGCGGCCCCTACCCGACCATGTACGTCACCCAGCCGTGGACGATCCGGCAATATGCCGGATTTTCCACGGCAGAAGACTCCAACGCCTTTTACCGGCGCAATCTGGCTGCCGGTCAAAAGGGCCTCTCCATCGCCTTCGATCTGGCGACGCACCGCGGCTACGACAGCGATCATCCCCGCGTCGCCGGCGATGTCGGCATGGCCGGCGTCGCCATCGACTCGATCTACGACATGCGCACGCTGTTTGCCGGCATTCCGCTCGAACAGATGTCGGTGTCGATGACCATGAATGGCGCCGTCCTGCCGGTGCTGGCGCTCTACATCGTCGCCGCCGAGGAGCAAGGCGTGCCGCCGGAGAAACTGTCCGGCACCATCCAAAACGACATCCTCAAAGAATTTATGGTGCGCAACACCTACATTTATCCGCCGAAGCCGTCGCTGCGCATCATCTCCGACATTTTCGCCTACACCTCGGCGCATATGCCGAAGTTCAATTCGATTTCGATTTCCGGCTATCACATGCAGGAGGCCGGCGCGACGGCCGACCTCGAACTCGCCTACACGCTCGCCGACGGCATCGAATACGTACGTGCGGGCATGGCGGCCGGGCTCGATATCGACCGCTTCGCCCCGCGCTTGTCGTTCTTCTTCGGCATCGGCATGAATTTTTTCATGGAGGTGGCGAAACTGCGCGCCGCGCGCGTGTTGTGGGCGAAGCTGATGAAGGAGTTCAATCCGCGCGACCCGCGTTCGCTGTCTTTGCGCACCCATTGTCAAACCTCGGGCTGGTCGCTGGCCGCGCAGGATGTGTTCAACAACGTCGTGCGCACGGCGGTCGAGGCGATGGCCGCGACCGAGGGCGGGACGCAATCGCTCCACACCAACGCGCTCGACGAGGCGCTGGCGCTGCCGACCGACTTTTCCGCCCGCATCGCGCGCAACACGCAAATCGTGCTGCAGCGCGAGAGCGGCTTGACGCGGACCATCGATCCCTGGGGCGGCGCGTTCTATGTGGAGCGGCTGACCCATGATCTCGCCGCACGAACGTGGACGCATATCCGCGAGGTTGAGGAGATGGGCGGAATGGCGCGGGCGATCGAGGCTTCGCTGCCGAAGCTGCGCATCGAAGAGGCGGCCGCTCGCACCCAGGCGCGCATCGATACCGGCGCGCAAACGGTGATCGGCGTCAACACGTTTAGGCCGGTCGATGAAGCGCCGATCGAAATTCTCAAGGTCGATAATGCGGCGGTGCGGCAGTTGCAGATCGAGAAGCTTCGCCGGTTGAAACGCGAACGCGACCCCGAGGCGGTGACGCAAGCGCTAGCGGCGCTCACGCGGACCGCCGCCGGCGGCAACGGCAATCTCCTCGAGCTTGCCGTCGAGGCCGCGCGCGTCAAAGCGACCGTGGGAGAGATTTCCTTGGCGCTGGAACGGGCTTTTGGGCGCCACCAAGCGGAGATCAAGTCGATTTCCGGTGTCTACAGGCGGGAGGCCGGCATGTCCGACGCCGTCGAACGGGTCCGCAAACGTGTAGCCCTCTTTGAGGACAACGAGGGCCGCCGGCCACGCATCCTGGTGGCCAAGATCGGTCAGGACGGCCACGATCGCGGGCAGAAGGTCATCGCCTCGGCCTTTGCCGATCTCGGCTTTGACGTCGATATCGGGCCGTTGTTTGCGACGCCGGCCGAAGCCGCGCGGCAAGCGGTCGAGAACGACGTCCACATCCTCGGCGTGTCCTCCCTCGCCGGCGCGCATCTCACGCTGGTGCCCGAATTAAAGGCCGAGCTCGCGCGCAATGGCCGCTCCGACATCATGCTTGTGGTCGGAGGCGTAGTGCCGCCGCAGGATCAGGAGGCGCTCAAAGCCGCCGGCGCCGAGGCTATCTTCCCGCCCGGCACGGTGATCGCCGAAGCCGCCGAGGGCCTGCTCGATGCGCTCAACACGCGGCTCGGCCACGGCAAGGAAGCGGCGGAATAGCTCGGTCTCGCGCCCGTTCGCTGAGGCCATTTTGATTCGCGTCAAAACCCGTTCTGCGGCGTTGGAATAGTGTCGACTTTGCTTTTGGAGAATTGCACGTGGACAAGATTGCCATTCCTCACGACGCCTTTGTCTTCGTCGGCGACGGCCGCAAAGCGCTGTTCCTGCGCAACGACGGCGATGAAAAGTTCCCCAATCTGAAGACCGAGCAGGTCTTTGCCGAAGAGAACCCGCCGACCCACGAGCAAGGCACCGATCGTCCGGGACGCGCGGTTTCTCGCGGGGACGGGCATCGCAACAGCTCCGTCGCCCAGACCGATTGGCACCAACTCGAAGAGCACCGCTTTACCGCGCGCGTGGCGGCGGCGCTGGAGACGCTCGTGCGCAGCCGCAAGGTGCCGGCGCTGGTGATCGCGGCTCCGCCGCGGACGCTTGCCGATCTGCGGCGGGATTTGCATCCCGACGTCCGGAAACGGGTCGTCGCCGAGATCGACAAGGATTTGACCAAGCACCCGGTGGGGGAGATCGAAACCCACCTGTTGCGCAGCGCCTAGGCCGCGGCAGTGGCCATGATGGCTATTGGGCAGCGCCTGCTGCGGGTCGCTCATCGGCGCAGCGACGCGCGGGCTGTGCGGCCGATCGGTGTGCATCGACCTGAGGAACGCGTTGAACACGCTGCTGGCCTTGAGCGCGTCACGCCCGGAGCTGATCGCGACGTCGACCTGATCCGGCGGCAGTTTGAAAGCCGTTGCCATGGTGTTGAGTTGTTGGGCGCGCTGCGCGCCCAATTGATCGAAGGCGACGCGGCCGACGAACATCTTGACGTCACGACAATTCCATCCCGGCGGCGCGCCGAGATTGCGCCGCTCGGCGGCGGACAATTTGCACCGCCAATTGATCAGCGCCTCCTGCCAATCGTTCATGGTGTCCTGGAACGCCGAGTAGCTGCCGACTGCGCCGGATTCGGTCGCCGTGTCCGACGCAGCCGTGATCAAATTGACGCCGGAGGGCCCCTCCACCGTCTGCGCCCAGGCGCCCGAGGGCGCCCGCCCGGCATCGACGACGAGGAACAGGAGCCGGCGGAGCCTCACGCCCTGCTGCGGCTCGAGCGGCCCATAAGGAGTCGTGGACAATTGCCGCGCAATGGTGAAGCCGGCGAGGCCGTAATTGTCCACCATACCGCCGTCGAGCAGCTTGACGTAGCGGACCTCGCCGGAGTGATAGCGCTCCATGGCGTTGGCGAAGAGCTTGAGCAGCGGCGGCGCATCTTGATTGGCGCGCACCCGTTCCACCCATGACGGCAGCGGAATCGAGCAGCGACCCGGGAAGCCCTCCACGACGACGGGCGCGAAAATGACCGGCACTGCGGCAGAGGCGGCGACCGCCATGGAAATCGGATAGCTCGAGAGATCGCTGCACAGCGCCCCGAAGATGACCCGGCCGAAAATGAACGGCGTCCGATCGTAAACGTCCGAGGCGTTGATCCAGATATACGGCCGGCGCTGGGTCAGGAGCGATTTGAAGGTCGCGTGCTCGAACAGATTGTCGTCGAGCCAGCGCGGAAACACACTCGGATCGTTGACGCCGCCCTGCAGGCCCTTGGCGATGTTGAGCAGGCTCAAATTCATCTGCAGATCTTCTTCGGCGTTGCGCAGAAGGAAGCGCTGCTTGAAATCGGCCAGCGCCTTGCGCTTCTTCAGGCCGTAATAGGCCGCGAGAATCGAGCCGCCGGATACGCCGGTCACGAAGTCGACCCGGTCGAGCAGAGTTCCAGCGGGTGTGACGCTCGGCACCGGCGTCTCATTGATGCCGTTCAAGACACCGAATGCGAAGGCCGCCGCCCGCGTACCGCCGCCGGAGAACGACAGCGCGACGACCGTGTCGTCGGTGGTGACGTCGGCGTTATTGCTGCCGAGTTCGGCGTTAAGCGGCGCGCCGGGGACGAGCGGCAGGTTGATCGGCTCGTTATTGATGACTTGCGCGCAGGCGACCAAAAGCGACGAGCACGCAATGACGCGCCCAGCCCGTACACAGCACTGCACCCAGCCCCAACGCACCATTAAGCTTATCGACGCATGAATCCGGCCCCGTCAAGCACAGGGCCTTGCCGGAAAAATAAGGTTTCTTTTTGAGGTTAACGGTTTTGTTCGGGCCGGATTTGGCCGTGCGCCAAATTGGCGCCGCTCGTCGCGGTGCTTTTTGCAACCGCGGCTTCTTCCGCCGGCTTTGGCACACCTTTCGGTGGACGTTCGCGCCGTCGGCATCGCCAGAGCGCGAATAGCGATGAGGCTTCAAGGCGCTAGAGGATAGGCGCGCGCGGCGAGCGGCAAAAAGCGCCGATTTGTCGGCGCGTCTCACTCAGAATCACCCCGAAAGCCCCGTCATTGCGTGACAGAAAGGTGAATGCGTGGAAGTCGATGGCCCGCCGCGTTGCCACAATCGTGTGAAATCGAGAACAGCTCTCCCGTCACGCCAGGTCCGCTGTCGGCGCGCAGCCAACGAAAAAATCGCCGCAGCCCAAATCCGTGCCTTTCGAATCCGGCCAAGATATCCGATACTTACTCGTCCCCCTCACGATTCGTCCCCGCAATCCCCACATTTAGTGGTTGATTCAGTTTTTTGTACTAGGTCTTGACGTGCGCGATCTGGTTGGCCTAGCCTTCCACTCGTTCGGCGCGGGGGTAACGAAGTCCGCCGGGCTCTCCAAAAAGGGTTGCGGGGCTCTTCCGCGCCGCCTGGCGGCGCGGAAGTTGGGCTACGTCTGCGCAGGAAGCGCGCAGGCACAAAAGTACGAAAGCCCCACGTGGGACGGGTCGCGCGGGAGACGGCAAGCGGAGATGCGGGGGCGTCGCCGAGGCGCGCCGAAATGTGTTGCGGCGCGTCGCGGGTGATCGGCCGGGGTCTTATATTAAGCGGGTATTCCGCAAGACCGCCGGCGTGAAGAAAACGAGAGTGAAAAAGGGGCAAGAAAATGCGGATAGAGCGGCGCTACACCAAAGAGGGACAGTCACCGTATGCGGACATCGCTTTCCGCCTGACTACGAGTGAAATCCGCAATCCGGATGGCTCCGTTGTCTTTCATGCCGACGACGTCGAGGTCCCGGAAGCCTGGTCGCAGGTCGCCGCCGACGTCTTGGCGCAAAAGTATTTCCGCAAAGCCGGCGTGCCCGCGCGGCTGAAAAAGGTCGAGGAAGAGACCGTCCCCTCCTGGCTGTGGCGGAGCGTTGCCGACGAGGACGCCCTGAAGGAATTGCCGGAGAGCGATCGCTTCGTCGGCGAGACCTCGTGCAAGCAAGTCTTCGACCGGCTCGCCGGCACCTGGACCTATTGGGGTTTTAAGGGCGGCTATTTTTCGTCGGAGGCAGACGCGCAAGCCTTCTTCGACGAGCACCGCTACATGCTGGCCAAGCAGATGGCGGCGCCGAACTCGCCGCAATGGTTCAATACCGGGCTGCACTGGGCCTACGGCATCGACGGCCCGAGCCAGGGACATTTCTACGTCGATCACAAGACCGGACAGCTCGTGCAGTCGGCGACCGCCTACGAGCATCCGCAGCCGCACGCCTGCTTCATCCAGTCGATTGCCGACGACCTCGTCAACGAGGGCGGCATCATGGATTTGTGGGTGCGCGAAGCGCGCCTGTTCAAATACGGCTCCGGCACCGGCACCAATTTCTCCAGTCTGCGCGGCGAAGGCGAAAAGCTTTCCGGCGGCGGCAAGTCCTCGGGCCTGATGAGCTTCCTCAAGATCGGCGACCGCGCGGCGGGCGCCATCAAGTCCGGCGGCACCACGCGCCGCGCGGCGAAGATGGTGATCCTCAACGCCGACCATCCCGATGTCGAAGCTTTCGTCGACTGGAAGGTCATCGAGGAGCAGAAGGTCGCCAACCTCGTCACCGGCTCGAAGGTCAACCAGCGCCACCTGCGCGCCATCCTCAAGGCTTGCGTGAACTGCGAGGGCTCGGGCGACGATTGCTTCACGGCCGACAAGAATCCGGTGCTCCGCCGCGAGATCAAAGCCGCGCGCAAGAACCACGTGCCGGACAATTATATCCGCCGCGTCATTCAGTTCGCCAAGCAGGGCTATACCGACATCCACTTCCCGGTCTACGACACCGATTGGGATTCGGAGGCCTATCTCACCGTCTCCGGGCAGAATTCCAACAATTCGGTGCGCGTCACCGACGAGTTCCTCAAAGCCGTCGAGGCCGACCGCGATTGGGATCTGTTCTGGCGAACGAAGCCCGGCAAGATCGCCAAGACCGTGAAGGCGCGCGAGTTGTGGGAGAAGATCGGCCACGCCGCCTGGGCGAGCGCCGATCCGGGCCTGCAATTCCACACCACCGTCAACGACTGGCACACCTGTCCGGCATCGGGCCCGATCGTCGCCTCGAATCCGTGCTCGGAATACATGTTCCTCGACGACACGGCGTGTAATCTCGCGTCGCTGAACTTGCTGGCGTTCAGTCCGGAGCGGCTCCTCGCTGCTCTCTCCCCGCTTGGCGGGGAGAGGGTCGGGGTGAGGGGGCCTACCCGCAGGCTCGGACGGGCGACGAACCCCCCTCACCCTGCCATGCGCCGCAAGCGCGCATTCCGACCTCTCCCCGCAGCGGGGCGAGGTGATCCGGCCGAGTTCGACGTCGAAGCCTACGAGCACGCGGTGCGGCTGTGGACCATCGTGCTCGAAATCTCGGTGCTGATGGCGCAGTTTCCCTCGCGCGAGATCGCGCAGCGCTCGTACGATTTCCGCACGCTCGGCTTGGGTTACGCCAATGTCGGCGGGCTCCTGATGTCGTCGGGCATCCCTTACGATTCCGAGGCCGGCCGCGCCATTTGCGGCGCGTTGTCGGCGATCATGACCGGCGTGTCCTACGCCACGTCGGCGGAAATGGCGGCCGAGCTTGGCCCCTTCCCGCGCTATGCCGAAAACCGCGACGCCATGCTGCGCGTCATCCGCAATCACTGCCGCGCCGCTTATGGCGAGCGCACCGGCTACGAAAAGGTGACGACGCCGCCGGTGCCGCTCGACCACAAGGCCAACCCCGATCAGCGGCTGGCGCAGCATGCAAAACTTGCCTGGAATCGCGCGGTCACGTTGGGCGAAGCGCACGGCTATCGCAACGCGCAGGCGAGCGTCGTCGCGCCGACCGGCACCATCGGCCTGGTCATGGACTGCGACACCACCGGCATCGAGCCAGACTTTGCGCTGGTGAAATTCAAAAAACTCGCCGGCGGCGGCTATTTCAAGATCATCAACCGCGCCGTGCCCGAAGCGCTTGCGCGTGCTCGGTTATGAGCAAAGCGCGATCGACGACATCATCGCCTATGCCGTCGGCCACGGCTCGCTCAAGGACGCCCCGGCGATCAATGCCGATACGCTCAAAGCCAAGGGCTTTACCGAGGAGGCGATCGAGAAAGCCGAAAAGGCGCTGGCGACCGCGTTCGACATCAAGTTTGTTTTCAACAAGTGGACGCTGGGCGCCGACTTCCTGCGCGAGGCGCTGGGCGTCTCCGCCGAAGACCTCGCCTCGCCGACCTTCGACCTCCTCTCCCATCTCGGCTTCACCAAGCGCGAGATCGAGGCGGCCAACATCCATGTCTGCGGCGCCATGACCATCGAAGGCGCGCCGCATTTGAAGCCCGAGCATTATGCCGTGTTCGACTGCGCCAATCCGTGCGGCCGCACCGGCAAGCGCTACCTCTCGGTGCAGAGCCACATCCGCATGATGGCGGCGGCGCAGCCGTTCATTTCCGGCGCCATTTCCAAGACCATCAACATGCCGAACGAGGCGACGGTCGAGGACTGCAAGGCGGCCTACATGCTGTCGTGGAAGCTCGGCATCAAGGCCAACGCGCTCTACCGCGACGGCTCGAAGCTTTCGCAGCCGCTGCAAAGCCAGCTCATCGCCGACGAGGAAGAGGACGAGGACGTCATCGAGGCCTTCCTCGACAAGCCCGCCACGTCGCGTGCGGCCGCGCTGGCCGAGAAGGTCGTCGAGAAGGTCGTCGAGCGCATTGTGGTGATGCGCGAGCGCGAGCGCATGCCCGACCGGAGGAAGGGCTATACGCAGAAGGCCGTGGTCGGCGGGCATAAGGTCTATCTGCGCACCGGCGAATACGACGACGGCCGGCTCGGCGAAATCTTCATCGACATGCACAAGGAGGGCGCGGCGCTCCGCTCGCTCCTCAACAACTTCGCCATCGCGGTGTCGCTCGGCCTGCAATACGGCGTGCCGCTCGACGAATATGTCGATGCCTTCACCTTCACCCGCTTCGAGCCGCAAGGCCCGGTGCAGGGCAACGACTTCCATCAAATACGCCACCTCCATTCTCGACTACGTGTTCCGCGAGCTGGCGGTGAGCTACCTTGAGCGCTTCGACCTCGCCCATGTCGATCCGTCGGGCGAAGGATTTGACGCGCTCGGCAAGGGCGTCGGCGAAGGACGGCCCGGACCCGACACGCGCTACGTGTCGAAGGGCTTGACGCGATCGCGCACCGACCGGCTGAAAGTGATGTCCGGTGGCGCCGATCGCGGCGACGTTCTGCTCCCTCTCCCCTTGAGGGGGAGGGCCGGCCGGTGAAACCGGCCGGGGTGGGGTGACGTCCAATGTCACCGCGCTCAGCTCGCACGCGACCCGCGCGGAAGTCGCCGGCACCACGGCGCTGAAATCCGAGCCCGAGCAAAAACTTTCGCCGGCGCAGGCGCTCGAGCAGATGCAATGGACCAAGGCCGATGCGCGGGCCGCGGCGGCGGAAAAGCGCGCCGAAGCCAAAGCCAAAGGCTATGAAGGCGAAGCCTGCTCCGAGTGCGGCAACTTCACGCTCGTGCGCAACGGCACTTGTTTGAAGTGTGATACGTGCGGCTCGACGACGGGGTGTTCGTAGGCCACTGACCCGTCATGGCCGCGCTCGTCGCGGCCATCCACGAGTTCAAAGGGGGCCGAAGGGCCGCCCTTTCGGTACCGAACAATGGAAGGCCTCTCTTACACTCGAAAAGGTACTTACCTCTTTCGATTTATGGACCATCGCACGACCTATTTTTGGCCGACGGTAGTCGACATGCTTTCAAACCACACACTATTTCTAAATTCGCGCAAAAACTTCAACGATCCCTTTGATAGCCAGCCAATAGTCAAAAACGACCTATCGAACAGCGCTCTACGCAACTATCTCAATAGAGCAACAAAAGACCCGTTCAACCCTGAACGATCGTTCGCGGCCACCGCCAATATTTTAGAGATGGAGGCTCATGGAAAAGCAGCTCTCCCGAAACATCGATTGGCAGAAATAAAAGAGGCCTCGGCAAGAGCGCTCAAGGGATTCTAGACAGGGCGGGTCTGCTATCCTTCTCAAAAGTAGCTGAAAACCCGCTTTTGTGGGGGCACTACGCAGCATCTTTTATGGGAATTTGCGCCGTTTTCAGACGAGGAGGCTCTCCGCAAAGCGCGTTGGCGGTCTGCGCTGACGTGGCTTACGTAAATGAACGCCCCACGCTTGAACTAAGCTCTATTCAAGAGCTTTCGCGCCGAAGAACGGATGGAGAGAATTACGACGACCTCGCGCAGAAAATTTTCCATGTTTGTTTTCTTCATAAAAGTGCGCACTGGTCTTATGAGCAAGAAGCTCGCATATTTCATCCTTTCTTCGCCGTAAAGAAGCTTTCCTTTGATCCGAATGAATTAGTCGGATTTATTCTAGGACCCAATTCATCCGAGGAACTGAAAATAAAATTGAGAACTGAGATCAAGACCCGGTCTCCGGGAATTAGTTTGGATACCGCCTCACTTTCTCAAAGCGAATTCCGAATAATCATCCCGCATAGATTTCGGCAACATCGCTTCGAGACTCCCAGTACGCGGCCGTGGACAGGACCCGGCAAAAACGAGCGTAGGGTGGGCTAAGGCGCGGGACGCGCCGAGCCCACGCGTCCGATCAAAGAGATTGCGTTGATGCTGTTCGTGGGCACGGTGCGCTTTGCCCACCTACACACGTCATCCTGAGGCGCGCGCCAAAGGCGCGCCTCGAAGGATGCTGCTCAGACTCCTCGGCCCGTCACCCTTCGAGGCGGTAGCGTGCAATTCTTTCGCACATTTGATCAGGCGACGGCTCCGGTTTGCGCGACTTGCGGCTGATAGAGCGGCCGCATGTTCATGTAGCATTTGCTGGACCACGCGGTGCCAGCGATGTAGCGCAGCCTTGCTGCAGCCAGGTTTAGACAGGACTGGCCGTCAGGAAAGGCTCCTACGACGCGGGTTCGGCGTCGGATCTCTCGCATGATCCGCTCTAATGGGTTGTTGGTCCTGATCTTGTGCCAATGGATGTCAGGGAAGGCGTAATAAGTCAGCGTCTCGGACACGTTGCGTTCGACCAGATCGGCGGCCGTGTTCATCTTGGCGGCGCGCAGATCTTCAACGATCGTTCGTGCTTTGCGCTCAGCCGCGTCACGGCTCTCCTGGGCATGAATGGCCTTGAGCATGTGGCTCACCTCGCGGACCCTCGTTGCCGGCACATGGCTGAAGACATTCCGGTAAAAATGAACCATGCAGCGCTGCCACTGAGCATCAGGCAGATATTCCGCAGCACTCTCCATCAAGCCTCGGCAGGCGTCCGAGATGATGAGTTGCACGCCGCCAAGGCCGCGGTCGACGAGGTGGCGCAGGAACGCCGACCATCCAGATTTGTCCTCCTTGGCGCCTTCGCAGATGCCCAGAATCTCCCGAAAACCCTCCGAATTGACGGCGCTGGCCACCAGCAGCGAGACATTGCGGACTTCGCCAGCCCAGGTTCGCTTCATCACGATGCCATCGAGATAAAGGTACGGATGTTCGCCTTCGATGCGCCGGTTTCGCCACGCCTCGATCTTGGCGTAAATCTTCTTGTTGAGGTTTGACACCGTGCTCGGGCTCACTCGCGTGCCCCACAGGGCTTCGGTGATGTCCTCCACTCGGCGCACCGAAATCCCCGCCAGGTACATCTCGATCAGGGACTCCTCGACCGAGCTCTCCCGCCGACGATAACGTTCAATGATTGCCGTCTCGAAGGTCTGTCGTCGTAGCTTCGGAATCTTGAGATTGACTTCGCCGGCGCTGGTCTGCAGCGTCCGATCATAACTGCCAGCTCGAGTGTCCTGCCGCGCTTGGCTGCGTTCGTAACGGCCGGCACCGCAGAGCTGGTCTGCTTCGGCATCCAGCATGGCGTTAAGCGTCTCTTCTACCGTTCCACGCACCATCTCGCCAAGATGATCGCGGATCCGGGCTTCATCGATCTGGATCACCTGACCCATCGGATTCTCGTCACTCATCGGTTGCTCCTTCACTATATGAAGAAGCCGTCAGTCCCGAAAGTGCGAAAAATTCTGGACGTTATCTTCGAGGCTCGCTTCGCTCGCACCTCAGAGGGTGACGGGAGCACTTGCCCCGTCATGCTCGGCCTCGTGCCGGGCATCCACGTCTTGATTTTGGCACCAGCCAAAGACGTGGATGGCCGGAACAAGTCCGGCCATGACGAAATAGAATGACTCGCACTTGGCGCTGACGGCACGTTGTCATCGCGAGCTTTAATTCCGCCGAACTCGCGCGTATTTTGAAGACCGTGGCAGAACGACGTGGCCAAATTCTGAAGGCATGGGATGAGCATTTCGGCAACGCCCGTCCGCTTTGACGAACATACCATGTGGGTCGAACTATCCGACGGCCGCACACTCGGTGTGCCTCTCGCCTGGTTCCCGCGCTTGCTGCGCGCTAGCCCTGAGGCGAGAGCGCGCGTCGAAATCAGCCGGGTCGGACTGCATTGGGAAGAGCTTGACGAGGATATTTCGATCGCGGGCCTTCTTGCTGGCCGAAGCGACATGACGCGCCAGAGTGGACACGCGGTTTAAGCGAGCGCCGCCCACGCGAGAGCGCCGTAGCCTCGCCTGCCATTCTCCGCTAGTTTGCCGCCCCCGCCCCTCTGGAGAAACCGCACAATGCGAGAGTTCTCGCGCCGCTTCGCGCTCGCCGCCGCTTTTGCCGCAACTACCACAATCACAATCACAGGAGTTTTGGCCTTGTCCGAATCCGCCGACGCCCAGAACGCCGTCACCACGCCGTCCGGTCTCAAATACATCGACGTCAAGGTCGGCACCGGCCCCTCGCCGAAGACCGGCCAGACCTGCGTGATGCATTACACCGGTTGGCTCTACGAGGGCGGCAAGAAGGGCGCGAAATTCAATTCCTCGCTCGATCGCGGCCAGCCGTTCGAGTTCAAGATCGGCATGCACCAGGTCATTGCCGGCTGGGACGAAGGCGTCGCCAGCATGAAGGTCGGCGGCAAGCGCACGCTGATCATCCCGCCCGATCTCGGCTATGGCGCGCGCGGCGCCGGCGGCGTCATCCCGCCGAACGCGACGCTGATGTTCGACGTCGAACTGCTCGCGATCAAATAACGCAGGGGGCTACTAGGTTTCACGTCATCCTGAGGCGCGCGCTGCTAGGCGCGCCTCGAAGGATGCTGCTCGGATACCTCGGCTATCACCCTTCGAGGCTCGCCGACTTTTGTCGGCTCGCACCTCAGGGTGACGGCGTTTCGTCATTGCGAGCGACAGCGAAGCAATCCAGTCTTACCGCTCCGATCTGGATTGCTTCGTCGCTAACGCTCCTCGTAATGACGAATTGTCATCATCCCCCCATGCGGATGATCCAGTAAACGCCCCTCCCCATTGATGACTACTGGATGCTCCGCTGGAGCTTGTCATCGGGCCGGCCACTTCGGGCAATAGCGCGTCCCGCGCGTGAACGCGCGTTTAGCTTTGGCGGAGCATGACATATCTCACGCCCGGTGCCGGTCGTTGTCGATGCCCAGCACCTGGCCGCTGATCGACTTGCCCGCATCGGACGCCAGAAACACCGCGAGCGCGGCAATGTCTTTCGCATCGATCATGCCCTTGATCGACTGTTGCGCCATCGCCTCGTCGCGCACTTCGGCGAGCGAGCGGCCGCTGATCTGCGCGCGGCCGGCAAACATGCGCTCGATGCGGTCGCCCGCGACCGCGCCGGGCGCGATGGCGTTGGCGCGGATGCCGCAAGCGCCGAGCTCCAGCGCCAGCGTCTTGGTGAAGCCGATCACGCCCCATTTGGTGGCGGCGTAGGGGCTCCTATTCTCCATGCCGTAGCGCCCGGCGACCGACGACATGTTGATGATGACGCCGGCTTCGGATTGCTTGAGATGCGGGATCGCCAGCCGGGTGACGTCGAACATGGCGGTGAGATTGACCGCGACCACCTTGTCCCAGTCGTCCGGCGGATAATCGGCGACCGGCAGCGTCATCCCGCCGATGCCGGCATTGTTGATGAGCACGTCGAGCCCGCCGAGCCGGGCGACCGCGTCCGGCACCATGCGCTCGATGTCGGCGCGGCGCGCCATGTCGCAAGGCTGCGCAATCACGCCTGGAATGTCCTTGGCGATCGCGGCGAGCGCGTCGGCATCGATGTCGCAGACGAAAACGCGCGCGCCGTTCGCGGCAAACGCGCGCGCGAATTCGCGGCCGATGCCGGCGGCGCCGGCGGTGATCAAGACCCGTTGTGGCATGTCCCTTCCCTTAGCATTAACCAAACGTTAACCCTACATAGCCCATCAAAATGCGGTCCCAACACACATCAAGCCACATCAAACTCATCAAGACACATAAAGGGAGCACCCGCATGGACCGCAATCTGAACGATCGCATCCGCGAACGCGCCTACCAAATCTGGTTTGCCAACGGCTGCCGCGATGGCGAAGCCGAACTGCATTGGCTGACCGCCGAGCGCGAAATCCTGCAGCCCGCCACCCCCGCTATTGCAGCAAAACGGACGAGCGCCAAGAAGGTCAGCCGCCCCCTCGCCCGCGCCACGCCGAAGGTCCATCCCGCCAATTAAGCGGGCGAGACGGCCGCTTAAGCGACACTGGGGCAAACTGAACCGCGGCTTTGCTACCCGCGAGGGGCTGCGCGCCAAGTCCCCCGTCTGGCCGGCCCGGTGACAAGCGCCGCGGGCCTCGCAGCACGCCGCGGAGGCCCTCTTGCGGCCGCTCCTTCGCGGCTCGCCGGCTTACGCGCGGCGACCTCGGGATGATCGGCTTTCCCTGGGACGCCGTTTGCCAGAACGCGATTGCTCGATTTTTGGTCACCGGAGCATAAGCGTTCATTCCGCGTTCAGGCTCATCTTGCTAACGGCTCGGTTGGTCAATTCACACGGGGGGATTTCCGATGAAGAAGTTAGCTGTCGTTTTACTTGCGGTTTGCATGTCGGCCGGCGTGGCCAGCGCGGCGGCGCCGGCGAAGCATGCGCACAAGCCCATGGCGCACAAGCCGGCGGCGCATCACACCATGATGCACCACCGCATGCACCACCACATGGCCGCCTGTGCGGAAGGTGCGGCGGGCAAAGCCGCCTGCGCCTGCAAATCGCCTGCCGGCGCTCATGCAATGTGCAAAGCCGGCCAGTGGTGCCACTCGGGCGTCTGCACGATGTAACGACTGCCTCGCCCGGACGCATCCGGGCGGGCGCGAGCCGAGCCGCCAATCTCCAACCTGAGCGGTTTTGGTCCTGACACAGAGCGGGATGGGTTGAGCGTTTGCGCAATCCATCATGCTGCTTGTTTTGCATTTTCGCTGAGGCTCCATCCCGGCTAGACTTGAGCCATGGCCGAGATGGACGACTTCCCGATCGCGCCGCCGATCGTCGTCAAAGACACGCCGAAGCCGCGGCGATTAACGAGGCTCAAAGACGCCCGCGATTACGTCGGCGAAGCCATGCGGACCGGCCGGCCCGAGCCATGGCGCGAAGTCCAGCACCGCCTCAAATCGGTGGCCGCCGCGGACGACGCCATCGAGGCGATTGGCGACCTGCGCGAACTTCTGGCCGAAGAGGATTTGCTGCTGCCGTCCGGCGCCGACCCCAAGGTTTAGCGGCGCGTCATCGCGGGGTTTGTTCGCTTCACCCTGCCCGACCCGGCTGATTCCGAGAATCGCGCCGCCGCCGGTAAACGGCAGATGAATCCGCGAAAAAACAAAGTTTGGGACTCGCAGCCAGAGTCTCGTTCATGCTCCGCCCGCGATTCTCGGAGCCGCCGCAATGCACTTCATGCTGGTCGTCATCCTTACGACCGCCTGCGCGCTCAATATGGCTTGCTTGTTGTTCTGCCACGTCTAGGCACGACGCAGGCCCGAAACATTCCGCGCGCGGACGCGTGCGCTCAGGCAAACGGATGGCCGGCAAGTCCAGCGCCGGCGCGGATGTAGCCGCTGCCGATGGCGCCTAACAGCCCTTCGATCTTGTCGAGCGCCGAATTGATCAGGCCGCGCGGCTCGCCGGCCTCCAGCATGACCTTCAGCTGCAGAAGCCCCTGATTGGCCGCATCGATGCGCCGCGCCAGCACCACCGTGACGAAAGCCAGCGCCACCGGGTCCTGCAGCAAAGCTTCCGCATCGGCGGCGTGAAACTCCGACGGTTCGAGCGCGATCACATCCGCACCGTGCGGCGCATCGAGCAGCGCCGAGAGTTCGCCCAATACCGCGCCGGGTTCGCTCACTTGCGCGAATTCGATATCGCCCTTGGTGATTGAGACGGCGCCGCTTTTGAGGATCAGAATCCGTCCGGTTTTCGTGCCCTCGGCGAACACGACATCGCCTTCGGCAAAGCGCTCGAGCGGCAGCGCGGCAACGCGCTTCCTCCATTCTTCCGGATCGTGAATAATCGCCATCGTGCCCCCCTCGGATGAAAGCCTGGGCGCCAAAGCTCGTGAATACCCGGCCGCTGATGCCTTAGTTCCAGAACGGGGACTGTTTGGCAAACCGTTTACCGGCGTCATGCGCCTGCGCCATCAACGATTGCACGCCTCCCTGCTCTTTGCCCGCGAGCAGGCCCATGGCGAACGCCTTTTGCGGCTTTCGCTTCAGGCGGCGTTTGGGTTTTGCATATTCGCCGGCCAGCCGCTCGTGGACCCGGATATCGTTGAGGTGACCCAGCGCCGATTGCAGCGCCCTGAGCCGCCGCTCCAGGCGTGCGCGAGTCTTCACCGCCTTTCGGCCGCCGAAGAGCGATGCAAAGAATTGGCAGCCATACCGCATTTTCTTGATCGCAATGCGCAACTTGTGCTGTTGCGGCGGCTTTAAATCTTCAAGCCGTTTCACCCTCTTGACGATTTTTTTGGCGCGACGGGACAATTCCTCGGCGGCAAATTGTGAAGCCGGCCGTTCGCGGCGGGCGGCAATCAGCGGATCGGTCGCGCGCAACCAATCGCCGTTGGCAAGCCAAAGCGCCATGTCGATGAGGGCTTTGCGATAGCGGGGCGTGGCGACGGCAGTCTTGGCCCGGGCAAATTCCTTTGCGCGTTTTTCCTCCAGCTCGCTTTCGAGCAGCGCTACTCCGGCTTTTCCCGGGCGCGAATTACGCAACGAGCCGAGACCGTCGTTGAGCAGGACATCCAGATCGCGAGCCGCGTCAAGTTCTCCCATGAGCCATTTCAGCTCGCGCTTTATTTTTTTGCATTCCGGCCCGTCAACCACACCTTTGAATATCGACATGGCGGCCCGCAAGCGGCGAAGCCCGACGCGCATCTGGTGAATGCCCTCGGCGTCTCCGCGACCGACCGAATCCCGATTGCCGGCCAGATGCTGCAGGCACGAAACCCCGATCACCCTGAACGCCGCGCCAACGGAAATATCCGCGGCGAGAGCAATGCCGGAGGCGAAGACGGGCTCCCCGTCCTCGCCGGCGCTGAGCGCGTATCCGCGCGCCGCTTTGCTCGTTGCCCCATAACCGACCGGAAGATCCCGCGCGATGCGTTTGGCGATGTTCGCGACGCCGGCGGCATCGCCCTTTTTCAATTCGATCTCGATTTCACCGATCGGCTCGCTGCGGCCGCCGGTTTTGATGTTGCCGCGATCGACGGCAATCTCCATGTCACTGCCATCGCAGCGGATCGGCAGTACGGTCCGTTGCACGTCGGTTTCGAACACCGGAGCCAGGCGCCGCATAGCGAGCTTGAGACCGAGCTTCTTCAATAGCTTTGCGCAACGCCGATCCGGCTCGTCGCCGCCGATTTCCTCTTCCCATTCGCGGCGATCGAAAGGATCGCCCGGGTTGTTTGCCTTGACGGTCCGCAGCCGCTTTTGACCCACGTGCCGAATGCGCAGCGCGACCTCATGATCGCGCAGGGCAAACTTCCGCGTATCGAAATAGACCGAGCGCAACCGCTCCTGCTTCGCCGGCCCGGACGCCATGGCGCGAAGCCACGGACGGCCCAGCAGGCGACCGGCCACCGCGGTCGGCGCCTCGAGCTTTAATTCGATCTCGTCCGGCATCGCGCCACCCTGCGACCGGGAGATGGAAGGTCGCCTGGCCGCGGCTCACGATTGCGCTCTTGCGCTCGCTGAAGGGAAAGCGCGGAACCGCTTTTACGTTCCCGGTTCGTAGGCTTCGCGAGCCGTCCGCGTGCGGCTCTACGTTTGCCGGTCTCTTCCGAAGATCAGCGCGTCAAGGCTCAGCGGCCCGCCGCCGGCGAAAACCAGATAGAGAAAGACGAAGCAAAACAGGACCGCCAACTCGCCGCCGTTGAGATACGGATAAAAGCTCTTCGGCGCGTGCACGAGGAAATAACCGACTGCCATCTCGCCCGACATAATGAGCGCCGCGACGCGCGTGAAAAGGCCGAGCGTCAACAGCACGCCGCCAACCAGTTCGATGGTCGCGGAAAACCACTCCACATCGAACAGCGTCGGGTGTGGCGCCGTCGCCGACGGAAATCCGAAAAATTTCGACAGGCCGTGCTGCAGGAACAACAGCGCCGCGATGATGCGGAGCAGACTCAATACGTAAGGAGCAAGCCGTTCGAGCGTACCTGCCGACGAGATTGCATGAGAAGAACCGGTGAGTGAACTCGAAGCGTCCATTCCGCAAACCTCGCCAACCATTATGCCTCGACGCTATTTAGGGAAGAGTTGGCGACGCACACTTCACAAAATGCTGATGGGCATGCCTGGCATGTGTCATCAGCCACCCTCGTCCGCCGGCGGCGGCGGAATGCGCATGTCGTGGAACCCGCGGGCATGCATCGCATAAGCTTCGCGCACCAAAATATGAGTCGCCACTTCATTTTCGGTGCGGCCGAGTTTTCCGAGCGTGGCCAGGAGAACCAGGTAGTTGAAGGTTTCGACCGGCAGCGTCAGGCTCAACGCCCGCGCTTCGGAACGGTTTTCGGGTCGCGCCATCTTAAATCCGTACGCCTCAAGTTATAACTTGGTTATAATATCGTTAAAACACTTGGCACGCGAATCGAATCGTGCAAATCATGAGTGCGGCGACAGTTTTCGCGCAACACGCTTAAAGCAGCCCCGGGCGGGCTGAGATCTGAAAAACGTCGGGCTGGCAATCGCTTAGGCGCGGATGCGGCTCGGTGAACGCGACGCCTTGCGCGCGCGAACACCGAATTCTCGCGCCCATGACGTGCTCGCGGGCCCGGGCAAGCGCTGGTTGTGTGCCGGCTTCGCCCTGCCTGCGGCGCAGATCCGGCCGCGCATTCACGAGGCCATTCCATGACCGACCCATCGCCTGTTGCCACCTGGAATCCGGAGCGCGTCGAACAGCTTCGAAATTGTGTCGTCGCGGGCCTGACCTGTAGTCAGATCGCCGCCGAAATCGGCGTCACCCGCAACGCCGTCATCGGTAAAATCCATCGCCTCGGCTTGTCGCCGGGGCGGCCCGCGGCTGTGCCGGCGCGCGCATGCCCTCCGCACGTCCGGCCTCCGCGGCTGCCCTCACAACGCCGGCTCTTGCGGCTTGCGGCAAAAGCTATGTTCCTCGCTGATCCCACAGCGGCGCCCGATGCCTTTGTGGACAGCGGGCAGTGCTGCTCACTCTTGGAGCTTGCCCAAGGCAAATGCCGCTGGCCGATCAGCCATCCGGGCGCGGCGGATTTTGCATTTTGCGGCAATGATGCGCTCGCCGGCTTTTCGTATTGCGCCGGTCACGCCCGCATGGCCTATCAAGCCCCTGCGCGCCGGCGCGCCTAAAAAACATGGCCGGCGCCAAGCCGGCCATGATCTCAGCGAATAGCTCCGATGTGGCCGCAGCGGCGCTACGTCCCGACGGGAACGCCGCGCCCGCTTGAACGTTTTCACCCGGCACGGGTCGCGAAAACGACGGTGGCCATGGACCAGCGCGACCAGGAATTTTTGCGTAAGCAATTGCGCCACGTGCCGCCTTCGCCGCGCGGCGAAGGCACGGTGATGCTGGCTCTTGTGGCGGTCTTCCTCGCCGGCATGACGGTCGGGGCGCTGATGTCCGACTACCAGGCGCCGACAAGACATAGCGCCGAGCGGACGCGGACGGCCATGTCGGTGCCGGCTCCGGCGAAAGTGCCGATCGCGCGCTGAGTTATTCTTCGGGCTCGGTGGTGAAGAACAGCGGGTAACCTTTTTGTTTGCCGAGTTCGGTCGCCTCTTTGGCTTTGGTTTCGGCCACGTCGCGCACATAGACCGCAATCACGCAAGCGCCTTTCTGATGTGCGGTCATCATCACGCGGTAGGCCTGGTCGGCATTCATGCGGAACACCGCCTTGAGCACCAGAACGACAAACTCCCGCGGCGTGTAGTCGTCGTTGAGCAAGATGACTTTATAGAGCGGCGGCCGCTGCGTCTTGGCGGCAACCTTGGTGCGCGGTTTTACAATGGTCTTCGTCATCGCAGGTTGCTCCGCACGCACTGCTTGGCGACCGGCGTCAATTATATCGCGCGCCCGCTGATGCTCCCAGCGGGTTCCTCTCGCGCCGCCGCGCCGCTCGTCAGGGAAACGGCGCTCCCCGGGGTTGCCGTTCCATCTTGGAAGGCATTGCGATCTGTGCCCTTAATCGCCGCCCCGCGTGGAGGTCGACATGCATATTGGAGGTCGACATGCATATCCTCTGGGTCATCATTATTGGCTTCGTCGCCGGCATTATCGCCCGCATGTTGGCGCCGGGCCCCAATAATCCGGCGGGCTTCATCTTCACCACCCTGCTCGGCATCATCGGCGCGTTCGTCGCCACTTTCATCGGTCAAGCCATCGGCTGGTACGGCCCAAACCAAGGCGCGGGGCTGATTGGAGCGGTGGTCGGCGCCGTGGTGGTGCTGTTCGTGTGGCACCGCCTGGTCACCAACAGGGTCATTTCAGATCCGGGCAGCCGCCGCTGGTTATAAGGCAGATCGCCAGCTGGCCCGCGGCTAACGCGCCATCGAGCCCCGACCAATCGCGTGGCGCGGCCCACGCCTTTCGACCACGACCGCGCGTGGCGCCCCGATGCGGCCGGTGATGGTCACACGCTCCACTTCCCGCCGCTGTCCCAAGCGAAGCACGGCCGCTCTTGCCTCTTCCGCAGGCACATGCATCAGCGAAGCGACAATCTCAGTCTGCTCGTTCTGATCCGTGGTTAGGCCTTGGGCCGCAACCGCCGCCTCTTCCAGGGTCGGTGGATCATGTCTGACCCGTCGCCGGCCGTCCTTTGTGTCCCAAACATCGCTCATAGCCGCACCTTTGCATTTGCGCGCTATTATGGGGATCATACCGCATCGCAGCAAGGAAAATGGTGCGATGCACTCAGCGCAGATCAGCCGCGCGGAGAACGCGTTGACCGATCATTGAAGCCTTCGGAGCGCGGCGTTGCGCTTGAGCGCCGATTAGCGGGCCATATTAACGGCCCATGTCGCTGAACAGGACGCCGCCCTTGGCTTTTGCCGCCTTCGCCGTTTCGATCAGGGAGACCGTGACCGTTTCGACCGGCACCCCGATATTCTTGACCACCGCGGCGGTCACATCCTTGACCAGTCCGCGCTTTTCTTCGAGCGAGCGCCCCTCAAGCAGATAAACGACGATCTCCGGCATGGACTTCCTCCCGTGTTGGCTCGCCGGCATGCAGGGACACAAATCGGGCGCCGCGCACGGTTCCGGACTTTCCTCGCACCATCGGTCCTAGCGAAAACCGCGGGGTCCGAACAGGCTTCATCAATGCGCCATCCCAGCGCTGCGGTTTGCCTGGAACTCCATCGCGAACTCCCGAGTTTTCCTCACGCATTCAGGGAGCACAGCATGAGATACTTGGCACTTGCGACCTTCCTCCTTACCGCCGCACTGGCAGGATCGACGGCGGCGCGCGCCGATTACGCCTTAATCCAGTTCCGCGATGGCCGCTGTGAAATCTGGCAGGACAGCGTCGACAATCCGTGGGGTGCGGGATGGAGCAAGCTCGCAATTGGACTGCCGAGCTTCCCCGCCGCGCAAATGGCGAGGGACAGCGCGTTTGCGCAGGGTGTTTGCCGATAGTCGAAAAGTTATGATCGGCATCAGGGACGCGCAGTGCCGAGGCCGCTTCGCGTCCCTTTTTCGATCGTCTTACCTGACCTAGTCGTTCCAGAATGGATTGGCCCCCATAATCGTGCGGCCAATCATAGGCAAGAAGTCGAACGTGCCGCGCGTGTCATCATAGAGCGGCGGGCCCTGATAGGGGCGCGGCGTACGGGTGCGTGCAATATGCTGCTTTTTACTGAACTTCCTTGCTGGCGCCGCCGCAATCGGCTTGCTCGGGGACTGCGCTGCATTGTCCGCCAGAGCCGGCATCGGCCGGCTCGGCGCCCGCGCTGAATTGTCCGCGAGACGTCGCCATTGGCCTGCTCGGCGCGCGCGCGGCATCGTCCGCCAGAGCCGGCATCGGCCGGCTGGGCGCCCGCGCCGCATTGTCCGCGAGCGTCGCCATCGGCCTGCTCGGCGCTCGCGCGGCATCGTCCGCTAGCGCAGGCGCCTCCGCTAGAGCGGCAACGCCCGGCGGCTGCTGAATTGTCGTCGCAGAGCGGGACTCCGCGGCGGCGAGATCCTTCAAGTCACCGGGGCCAACGATGGAATGCGTTGCGAGCTGTTCCGGCTGCGCGGCGTGCTGCGTGCTGTTCTGCAAGACCTCAGCGTCAAAAGCGGGAGCGGAAGCGGACTTTGGCAGAGCGTCGGAGACGCTCGGTTGCGCCATGGTGCGCGCGGCGACGGACATCTGCGGTGCTGGGCGCGCGACCAGCGCGACTGCGACCGCCATGCCGGCAACGGTGCCTATTCCTCCGGCCAGGAGGACCACGCGGATGCTGCGAATTAAGCCGGGCTTTGGAGCCAGGTAGCCCCATTCCGGGTTGAAATTGCCGCCGTGCGGCATGGTAACCTCCGAGACATAGCGTTTGTCGTCTCCCACCCTGACGTCGACGATGGTCAAACGCATCGATTAACAACCCGTTCCTATCGCGCGCGAGAAAACGAACAGCACGATCCAGGGTGAACGGATGCCCCAGTTCTCAGGACGCGGTAACGCTCTGATTCTCAGGATGCAGTAACCATGTCCGCGCCCGGGTGCGGCCTTTCGATCACGCTCAGGTGAATCTGCCCAATCCAGCTCGGAATTCCGCCGAGAACAGAGACGACACGATGGGTAACCGAGACGACGTGATCTTTAAGGCCCACCGTCTTGGCGACGAGCGATTGTGGCGCTGGCGAAGGGGCGTCCGCACTGTCGACCGGCCGCACCTGCGCGATCACCAGCGGCGCGGACACGGGCACCGCGGACACCTCCTCACGCGAGATAGAGCAGGCTTTGCGGCACTGACTGGGGTGATGTGCGGCAGCGCAGCTATCGTAGTCGCCTCCGCGGCCGTCATTGCCTGCGCGGCGGCTTCGCCGCTGCCGCGCTGGACCGCATCTTCTGCCGCGAGCTTGGCTTTTTCCCGCGCCAGCTCAGCATTGAGGAAGGCAACCATAAGCCCATGCTCGTCGCGCAGGAGCTGCATCATTTCCGCGGAGGCCGGCGCGACTTGCGCGGCCGGCTCGATGAGGCGGCCAAGCCCGTAATGGGTGAATAAAAGACCGCCGATGAGGCTTGCGGCCGCCGCCGGCAAAATATCGAGAACGAGCTTGCTCACCAAACGCGCGGCCAGCGTTTCCGGGTATCGCATGATTTCCCCCTGCCGACATTTTTCAAACGGCTGGTCGAATTTCAAACAGACGTTATAGGCGCGTTGTGGCCCGGAGCAAGGATTTTTTGTGGCCGAGGAGCGAAATTTCCGGGGGAAAGAGGCTACGCCTGCGCTGCCAGGCCTGCGACCGCCCAGGTACTGATCAACTCGGCGAGGCGCTCGAGGCCCGCTTCATCGACCTCGAGGGAAATGGGTGGACCCGCGAGCCGGTCGCGGTTGCGCACGAATACGCCGCATTGCCCCACCAGCCAAATCGCCGCCAACGTCAGCGTCCGCTGGTCGGCCGCAGGCATGAAACGATGGATGATTTCGGTTGCGAGGCCCATGAACGGAGCCGCCTCTTCGGCTCAACAGCTCCTGAAACACCGCAGTCGGACGCACCGTTTCCCAATTGAATATGCGTATGGGACGCGTGAGCTCGTCCCGGTGCAACAGGCCCCGCAACTGATAGCGGACGAATTCAGCGAGCGCGCGTTCGCGCGGCATCGCTTTGATTTCGGCCGCATGCGCAACTTGGCCCTCTGTGAGCGTGCGAAACGCCGAGCGCAGCACTTCGCGGTATAATCCGTCTTTACCGGCGAAGTGGTAATTGATCGCAGCTTGATTGACGTGCGCCTTGGCGACGATGGCGCGGATGCTGGTGCGGTCATAGCCGCGCTCGGCGAACAGCCGCTCCGCCGCTCTGATGATCCGCTCGCGGGTGATGTCGGACGGTCGTGTCACAGCCTACCTTTTTCAAACTTTCGTTTGAATTCGAATAGGCCGGTTGCGCCGACAATGCAACCTTTTCGATTCGCGCGGGCGCGGCCGGGGTGGGTTTTCGCGCTTTTAAGTCGAAGAAAGCCCCGTTCCCTCGCGCCGCATGACACCCTGGCCCCGCCCGGCTATCGTTCTTTGCATGATCGAGGGCCATCGCATCGAAGGTTACGCCATCGTCTCCACCGAGGGCATGATCGCCGACACGTCGGGCGCGATGCCGGACGCCATTCGCAATGATGCCGACCAGAGATTGTTCCAATCCGAGCTAGACCGGGCCGCCGTGGTCGTGCACGGCCGCCATTCGCATGAAGGCGGGCCGCGCGCGGCGGATCGCAAGCGGCTCGTTTTGACACGCCATATTGCTTCACTTTCGCGCGATCCCGCGCACCCGAATTCGCAATTGTGGAATCCCGCCGGGGCGACGCTGGAAGCAGCCTTGGTCCGGCTTGGCGCCGCACATGGCGCCATCGCGATCATCGGCGGCACCGACGTGTTCGGCTTGTTTCTGCCGCTCTACGACGCTTTCCATTTGACCCGCGCCGCGCACGCCAAAATCCCCCACGGCCGACCGCTGTTTCCCCAGGTTGGGCCGGGTAAAACGCCGGAAGACGTGCTCGCCCATTTTGGTCTAAAGCCAGGCCCGCGGCGTGAGCTCGATGCTGCGGCGGGGGTCAGTCTGACCATCTGGAAACATGAGAAAGCGGACACCGCTCCGCCTTGATGGCGCGCTTGCCGTCAAAATGACCGGCCAACTCGTCGGCCGGTGACGAAAAACCCGCGAAGGCTTACTTTCGCGCCATGACATTGCGACCACCGCAAACGCAAAAGGGCAATTTCCGCGACAGCGCGCTCGACTACGAGATCGTCCAAGAACAAGCGCTCGCGCTGGGCCGCCTCGGCCGGGCGCTGGAAGCGGCCTTGAGAAACTTATCGGCCTTTGACGCAAGCGAAGGCGGTTTGGGCAATGCCGCCGACGGGCAGGCGCCCGCGTCGCCCGCGTCGCCAACGGTGCGGACGCGGCTCGTTGAGGAGGCCGGCTATGCGCTTTGGTGCTTTATCGTTCAACGCGAAGCTTGCGGGCTTCGCGACCAGGCGATCATCGTCCGCGAATACCGTGTCCCGGCCGAGGTTCGCAATCGCGTCGGTGTGTTCGCCGGCGGCCACCGGCGCGCTAATCGCTAGAATTCGGCGAAACTGCACCGGCCTTGCCGCAAGCCTTTATTCATCGTTATGGCGGCATCTTCTGCATCCATCGTGCAGGACGCTCAGATGTCGATCCTTAGCTCCTCGATCATGGGCGAACTCGACGCTGCGCTGAAGTCGGGAAACGAGGCGCGCCGCAGCGACATGCTTGCGCGTTTTGCCGACATCTTTGTCGCCGACGCATCGCGTTATTCCGAAGAACAGGTCCGCCTATTCGATGACATCATGCTGCGCCTGGTCGAAACGGTGGGACCGAGCGCGCGCGCTGCGCTCGCCAACAAACTCGCCACCATCGCCAAGGCTCCTTCAGGCGTGATCCACGCGCTGGCTTTTGACCACGATATCGCAGTGGCCGGCCCCGTTCTGACCGCTTCGAAGTGTCTGCAAGAGCAAGCATTGCTCGCGAGCGCCAAGACCAAGAGTTTGCAGCATCTGCTGGCCATATCGCGGCGGCGGAATCTCGGCGAAGCGGAGACCGACCTGCTCATCGAACGCGGCGACCGCAAGCTCAATCTTTCGATAGCCTGGAATAACACCGCGCAAATCTCCGACTTCGGCTTCCGCCTTCTGGTCAAATGGGCGACCGGCGACGATGAGCTTGCGGCGGTTGTCGGCATGCGCCCGGATATTCCGCGGCCGCACTTCCTTGTTCTGCTGGAGAATGCCTCACGCGACGTGCGCGCCCGGCTCGCCGCAGCCGACCCGCAGACAATGAGTGGCGCCGAACGGATCGTGAGCGAAATCGTCGGCGGCAACGAAGCTTCGGCGCGACAAGCCGCCATGCGTGCGCGACTGGAGCGGCAAAGTCAGCTCGGTCGTCTCGGCGAGACGGAGATCGCGCAGTTCGCCAAAGATCGCCAAGTTGAGGAAACCGCCGTCGCTCTTGCGATTGTGTGCGATATGCCGACCGACGTCGTCGAGCGGGCGTTGATGGATTACAATTCCGAGCTGATGCTTATCCTCGCCAAGGTTGCCGGCTTATCGCCAGTCTCGACCCGGGCAATTCTCGCTTTGCGCGGACCGGAGCGCGGCGCATCTTCGCAGGATATTGACCGGGCGCTGGACAGCTATGATCGATTGCCGCTCGACACGGCTCGGCGCGTGCTCGGCTTCTTCCGCGACCGCGCCAAAGGCTCGATCGGGTCCGGAGCGCAAAGGTCGGTCGCCAACAGCTAGAAGAAAAATGTCGGACGCGCTCGAATGGAGACCGCGAGCGCTCCGGCAAATCGTGTCTCGCCCGTGCGCCGCGCGGACTGACCCCGCTGAAGCAAGAGGACAGATTCAAAAAATAGCGGCGAAGCTCGTCGCATGACGAAAACCGACGCGCGGCGGTCGTGCATCGCCTGCCCAAAGCGCCCACGGCAAGGTGAGGCCATCGCCCACCGTCTCACCGATCTGTCGTTTCCGGGCTAAAGCTTTCCACCGGCGGCTAAGTTGCTCTACAATGTGGCCACGGAAATAGCAGCAATTTGGGAGGATTATTGCCATGAAGCTCTACATGCATCCGGTTTCGATGACGAGCCGGCCGGTGCGGCTATTTATTGCCGAGAATAAAATTCCGGTGGATGAGGTGACGGTCGACCTCTTTACCGGCGAGCATATGAAGCAACCTTATTCCGACATAAATCCGAGCTGCCTGGTGCCGATGATCGAGGACGGCGATCTGCGCCTCACCGAAAGCTCGGCGATTCTGAAATACCTCGCCGACAAGATCGGTTCGCCGGCCTATCCGAAAGATTTGAAGCAGCGCGCCAAGGTCAACGAGGTGATGGACTGGATCAACAGCAATTTCTATCGCGATTGGGCATATGGTCTGTGCTATCCGCAGCTGTTCCCCAACCATAAGCGCCGCAGCGACGAGGCGCAGGCCGCCACCGTCGAACTCGGCCAGCAGAACTCGAAGCGCTGGCTGAAAGTGCTCAACGATTATTTCATCGGACCAAAAAACCAATATCTCTGCGGCAACCAGATGACCATCGCCGACTATTTCGGTGCGGCGCTGGTGACGCTCGGCGAAGCCATCCGCGTTGACTTCTCCGCCTACCCGAACGTTCAGCGATGGCTCAACAATATGAAGAAGCTGCCGAACTGGCCGAAGATCAACGAAGTATTCTACGGCTACGTCGAATCGGTCAAACAGCAGCCGTTCCACGCGATCTGACAACACACGCGATCTGACAACAGAGGACGGAGACGACAGACGACGGAAACTGTCGGAGGGAAGCGGATCATCCGTCCTCCGTCGTCCGTCTTTGCCGCCCGCTAAGCCCATGCGCACGAGCCGCGACCATATTCTGACCAGCCAGGCCGGAAGCCTGCCGCGCCCCGACGACTTGATCGAAGCCAACAGTGGACGCGAGGCCAATCCGACGGTCGAGAACGACCAGCGCTTCGAAGAGCTGTTGCGCGTAGCGGTCGTCGACGTGGTGCGCCGCCAGAAGGACATCGGCATCGACATCCCCGGCGATGGCGAATTCGGCAAAGCGATGGGGCACAAGGTGAACTACCGGGCCTGGTGGAGCTACTCGTTCAACCGCCTCGGCGGCCTTGATCTGGCCGGGCCCGGCATCAATGCAATCCCGCCGCAACGCAGCCGTCCAGGCGAAATCGTGCTCTCCAGCAATGCAGACCGCCGCGACCGGCAGAAATTCCTGGCGGTCTACACGGACCCGGAGGGCGCCATTTATACCGGCCCGCCCTTGCCGCATTGGCCGGTCTGCGTCGGCCCAATCGTCTACAAGGGCCAGGACGCCATCAAGGCCGACATCGCCCGTTTCAAGGCGGCGCTCGCGGCGGGCGGTATCGAGGAAGGCTTCATGACGTCGGTCGGGCCCGGCAGCGCCGCGCGGCTCGCCAACAGCTACTACAAGACTGACGAGGAGTTCGTCTTCGCCTGCGCCGACGCGATGCGCGAAGAATACAAGGCGATCGTCGATGCGGGACTAACCCTGCAAATCGACGATCCCTCCCTGGCCGAAAGCTGGGACGTGATCAATCCCGAGCCCGCGGTGGAGGACTACCAAAAATTTTCCATGGTGCGGGTCGAGGCGCTCAACCATGCGATCAGAGGATTGCCCGAAGACCGCATCCGCCTGCATTTGTGCTGGGGAAGCTGGCACGGTCCGCACACCACTGACATCCCGATGAAGGACATTGTCGATGTCATGCTGGCGGCAAAGTGTCAGGCGTATTCGTTCGAGGCCGGCAATGTCCGCCACGAGCACGAGTGGACAGTGTGGGAAGAGGTCAAGCTTCCCGACGGCAAAATCATTTTGCCCGGTGTCGTGAGCCATGCCACCAATGTCGTCGAGCATCCCGATTTGGTCGCCCAGCGCATTCTGCGCTTTACCAAGAGCGTCGGCCGCGAGCGCGTCATCGCTTCCACCGATTGCGGCCTTGGTGGCCGCGTCCATCCCGCAATCGCCTGGGCGAAGCTCGCGGCGCTTGCACAAGGCGCGGCGCTCGCGAGCCGCGAGCTGTGGTAACGGCATTGGCGATCAAAGCGCGCGCTGAGGGTATCTTGAGAAAGAGGGAGTGCCTGGCGTCATGAGAGCAAGCAGCGACCACATTCTGACCAGCCAAGCCGGCAGCCTGCCGCGCCCCGATGACTTGATCGAAGCCAACCGCGCGCGCGAAGCGGCGGAGACGACCGACGAGAAGCGCTTCCAGGATCACCTGCGCACCGCCGTGATCGACGTCGTGCGGCGGCAGAAAGAGCTCGGCATTGACGTTCCGGGCGACGGCGAGTTCGGCAAGTCCATGGGCAGCCGCGTCAATTATGGAGCGTGGTGGAATTACGCGTTCAGTCGCCTCAGCGGACTCGATCTCGCCAGCGGGCCGGGTCTCTACGGTCAGCCGGTGCAGCGCAGCCAGCCGGGTCAGATTGTCCTCACCGGCATGGGCGACCGGCGCGACCGCAACCGCTTTCCCGAAATCTATGGCGATCCGGAAGGGCCGGCGAGCACCGGGCCGCGCAAAGCGCACTGGCCGGTCTGCGTCGGTCCGGTCACCTACAAGGGACGGGACGCCATTGCTTCCGACATTGCCAACTTCAAAGCCGGCCTTGGCGCAAGCGGCGTCGCAGAAGGCTTCATGACGTCGGTTGCTCCGGCAAGTCTGATGCGGTTCGCCAACACATATTACAAAACCGAAGAAGAATTCCTGTTCGCCTGCGCCGATGCGATGCACGAGGAATACAAGGCTATCATCGATGCCGGCTTGGTGCTGCAGCTCGACGATCCCGCGATTGCGGAAAACTGGGACATGATCAATCCCGAACCGACCGTCGCAGACTACAAAAAGTTCACCATGGTGCGGATTGAGGCGCTCAACCACGCGCTGCGCGGCTTGCCCGAAGATCGCATCCGCTTTCATTTGTGCTGGGGCAGCTGGCACGGCCCGCACACCACCGATATTCCGATGCGCGACATTGTCGACGTCATGCTGGCGGTAAAGTGTCAGGCTTATTCGTTCGAGGCCGGCAATGTCCGCCACGAGCACGAGTGGACCGTGTGGGAAGAGGTCAAGCTTCCCGACGGCAAAATCATTTTGCCGGGTGTCGTCAGCCATGCCACCAATGTCGTCGAGCATCCCGATCTGGTCGCCCAGCGCATTCTGCGCTTCACCAAGAGCGTCGGCCGCGAACGGGTCATCGCCTGCACCGACTGCGGCCTCGGCGGCCGCGTCCATCCCATGATCGCATGGGCGAAACTGGAAGCTCTGGCGCAGGGCGCCAGTTTGGCGAGCCGCCGGCTTTGGCCATAACGGCCCGGTTCGGCCGCGCTCACGTTCCAAAACAAGGATGTCGCGCGCTTACCGGCTGCAACTCCACCCGCAACCTGAAGTAAGGATTTCTCTCAACTCACAATACACGCCCCGGTAGTTTTAATGCGCGGCGGGTGTTGAGGCGCACCGGGGGCGGCCTCTGTGAGTTGTTTGTCGCGTTTCGGGGTGGCTTTCGCCGCCGTGGTGATTTTTTGCGCCCCGGCACTTGCGGATGGAGACGGGCCGAGCAGTCCCACGCTTTTGCTTTTCGCCGGCAGCGACCTATGGTTTTACGGCGCTTTCGCCGATGTCGGAGGGATCTGGGCGCCCGCCGGCCTTGATGGGGACGGCTTCGCAACGAAGCTTCTCGCCAACGGCGGAATCTACACCTACCCCTCCGCGGGTCTTCACACCGACGTACGGGTCACGCAGCTATCCGGCGCGGTGCTGCCGGGGTTCCGCATGAATGACAATGGCGCGTTGATTGGTTTCTACGTCGGACCTGTCGTTCAGGATTATAAGCTCACGCCCTACGATCCGAAGAGCCTGTTGCGTGGATTTTATACCGGCGCGCAAATGAGCCTTGACGCGTGGTACCAGCCAAGCCCATCGAGCATGATCGCACTCGATGGCTCCATCGCCTCCATCGCTCTGATCGGGTCGGCGCGCGCGGCGACCGGCTGGCGAATTTACGATAGTCTGTTTGTCGGGCCGGAGGCGCAGGCGCTCTGGTGCGTCGATTATCAAGAATGGCGCGTTGGCGCGCACATCACCGCATTTCGCTTCGGCGGAGTTGAATGGTCGGCGGCCGCCGGCGCGGCAATCGACTCGTTCAACCGCCTGGGTCCTTACGTGCGCGGGGGAGTCATTCTGCGCTTCTGACGCGCCGCCGACGCGCGCGCAAAAAACGCGACCTAAAAATCCGCTGTCCCGGCTTTGGCCGCGACGGGAGCTTTAACAGTCACAGGCTGGTCGGCCGCGGGAGGAGCGACCCCGGGGTCGCGAAACCGGCTGGTGATCGGATAGCGGCGGTCGCGGCCGAAATTCTTCAGTGTCACCTTGACGCCGGGCGCCGCCTGCCGGCGCTTGTACTCGGCGAGATAGAGCATGCGCTCGACTTTCATCACCGTCGCCCGATCAAAGCCGGCAGCGACGATGACGGCGACCGGCTCTTCGCGCTCCACGAGGCGTTCGAGGATTTGATCGAGCACGTCGTAGGGCGGCAGCGTATCCTGATCGGTCTGATTTTCGCGCAGCTCGGCGCTCGGCGCGCGGGTAATCACGTTGTCCGGCATCACCGGTCCATTCGGGCCGTAAGCGCCGGTCGGCTTCCAGTGATTGCGCAGCTTGGCCAACCGATAAACTTCGCTCTTGTACAGATCCTTGATCGGATTGAAGCCGCCATTCATGTCGCCGTAAAGCGTGGCGTAGCCGACCGACATTTCCGATTTATTTCCGGTCGTCACCACCATCAGCCCGAATTTGTTGGAGATCGCCATGAGGATCGTGCCGCGGGCGCGCGACTGCAGGTTCTCCTCGGTGACGTCGGCCGGCGCGCCGGCAAAAATTTGCGCCAGCGATGCCTGCAAGCCGCTCACCGCCTGCTCGATCGGCACGATGTCGTAGCGAACGCCGAGCACGCGCGCGACCGCAGCAGCATCGTCGAGCGACACCTGCGAAGTGTAGCGATAAGGTAACATCACGCAGCGCACCCGCTCCGGGCCGAGTGCGTCGGTTGCCAGCGCCGCACACAATGCTGAATCCACGCCGCCGGAAAGACCGAGCACAACGCCCTTGAAGCCGTTCTTATCGACGTAATCGCGCAAGCCCAGCATGCAGGCGGTGTAATCCGCCCGATCCAATTCGTCGGCCGCTTCCATCGGCCCTTGCGTGCAGCGCCAAATCCCATCGATGCGCGACCACGTCGTCGTCACCACGGCCTCACGGAACTCGGGAAGCTGGAAGCCGATCGAGCGGTCGGCATTTACGCCGAACGATGCGCCGTCGAAGACCAGTTCGTCCTGCCCGCCGACTTCGTTCAAATAAATGAGCGGCAGGCCGGTCTCGACCACGCGATTAAGCGCAATGTTGAGGCGCTCCTCGGTCTTGCCGCGCCAATACGGCGACCCGTTCGGCACCAGCAGAATTTCGCCGCCGGTCTCCGCGAGACATTCGACGACCTCCGACCCCCAGATATCCTCGCATATCGGGATGCCGATCCGGACGCCCTTGATCACCACCGGGCCGGGCATCGGCCCGGCCGCGAACACCCGCTTCTCGTCAAAGACGCCGTAATTCGGCAGGTCGACCTTGAAGCGGATCGCCTCGATGCGCCCGCCGGCTAAGAGCGCATACGCATTGTAGAGCTTCTTGTCCTCGACCCAGGGCGTGCCGATGAGCACGCCGGGGCCGCCATCGGCGGTCTCGCGCGCCAGCGTCTCGACCGCGGCGCGACAGGCCGCCTGGAATGCCGGCTTGAGGACCAAATCCTCGGGCGGATAGCCGGCGATGAAAAGTTCGGAAAACGCCACGACATCGGCGCCGTCGCCGGCTGCTTGCGCGCGCGCCGCGCGGGCGCGCTGCAGATTGCCGCTCACGTCGCCGACGACGGGATTGAGCTGTGCCAGCGCAATGGCAAGACGGTCGGGAGCGCGCTCGTTCATGGCGAAGGGCTTACGCTCCTTAAGGCCCGGCAACAGCCGGCCGCGGCCTCGCCGCGGTCGAACGCTTCGCCTTCAACAGATCTGCAACCAGGAATGCGAGATCGAGCGACTGTTCGGCGTTAAGCCGCGGATCGCACACCGTGTGATAACGGTCATTGAGATCCTCCTCACTGATGGCGCGCGCGCCGCCGGTGCATTCGGTGACATTCTGGCCGGTCATTTCCAGATGCACGCCGCCGGCATAGGTGCCTTCGGCGGCATGCGCTTGAAAAAACGTCCGTACCTCCTTGAGGATTTGATCGAACGGCCGCGTCTTGTACCCGGTCACCGAGCTGATGGTGTTGCCGTGCATAGGATCGCACGACCACACCACGTTGCGGCCCTCGCGTTTCACCGCGCGCAGCAGCCGCGGCAAATGTTCGGCGGCCTTGTCGGCGCCCATGCGGCAGATCAGCGTCAGGCGGCCGGGCTCGTTGTCGGGATCGAGAATCTCGATGAGTTTGAGAAGCTCGTCCGGCTTCTGCGTCGGGCCGGTCTTCAAGCCCAGCGGATTCCTGATACCGCGGCAGAATTCGACATGCGCGTGGTCGGGCTGCCGGGTGCGATCGCCGATCCACAGCATGTGACCGGACGTGCAGTACCAGTCGCCGGTCGTGGAATCGACGCGGGTGAAAGCCTGCTCGTAGCCGAGCAATAAAGCTTCGTGGCTGGTGAAAAAGTCGGTCGTGCGCATTTCCGGATGGATTTGCGGATCGATGCCGCAGGCGCGCATGAAATCGAGCGCTTCGGTCAGATGGCCGGCAAGCTCCTGGTAACGCTTTGACTGCGGAGAATCCTTGACGAAGGACAGCATCCATTGATGCGCGTTCGACAGGTTGGCATATCCGCCGGTGGCAAACGCGCGCAAAAGGTTGAGCGTCGCCGCCGACTGCCGATAGGCTTCGACCTGGCGGCGCGGCTCGGGCGTGCGCGCCTGCGGCGTGAAATCGGTGCCGTTGATGATGTCGCCACGATAGGCCGGCAGTTCGACACCGCCGCGCTTTTCGATCGGCGAACTGCGCGGCTTGGCGAACTGGCCGGCAATGCGGCCGACCTTCACCACCGGAGAAGCCGCGGCGTAGGTCAGCACCACCGCCATCTGCAAGAACAAGCGAAAGAAGTCGCGGATATTGTTGGCGCCGTGCTCGGCGAAGCTCTCCGCGCAATCGCCGCCTTGCAGCAAAAAGGCTTCGCCGGCTGCGACGTTCGCCAGCGCCCGCTTGAGGTTGCGCGCCTCGCCGGCAAACACGAGCGGGGGAAAGCGCGCGAGCTGCGCCTCGACGTCGGCCAAAGCTTTGCGGTCCGGATAGTCCGGCACCTGCACGATCGGCTTGTTGCGCCAGGAATCCGGGCTCCACTTCGCCGCATTCGTCAGTTTCGGCATCGACATCTCCAAGCGTCATTCCGGTCGTCGCAACGGCGAGCCCGGAATCCATGCTCACGAGGGGTGGCTACGGATTTCCGGCTCTCGCCGCAAAGCGGCCCGGCCGAAATGACGGCGCATATATACAGCGCGGTTTTAGGTTGCGACAGAGCCGAAAAGGTAGCCTATTCCGCGGCTTCGCGGACATAACTGGCGCTTTTCGTCCGCAGCGTGACCAGCTCTTCGGCCGTGGTCGGATGCAGCGCCATCGTCGCGTCGAAGTCGGCTTTGGTCGCCTTCATCTTCACCGCAATCGCGGCCATTTGGATCATTTCGGCAGCCGCCTCCCCCACGATGTGGCAGCCGACCACGCGGTCGGTCTGACCGTCGACCACGAGCTTGACCAGCACCGTGGTATCGCGGCCCGACAACGTCGCTTTCAGCGGCCTGAACATGGCCCGGTAAACGTCGGTCTGCGGTAGCCGCGCGCGGGCCTGCGCCTCGGTAAGTCCTACGGCGCCGACCTCAGGGTCGGAGAAGACCGCAGTCGGCACGTTGACATGGTCGACCGCCGTCGGCCTACCGCCGAACACGGTATCGGCAAAAGCCGCGCCCTCGCGGACGGCGACGGGAGTGAGATTGACGCGGTTGGTCACGTCGCCGATGGCATAGATGCTTGGCGCGCTGCTGCGCGAATATTCGTCGACCGCGACACCGCCATTGTCGGCTATTTTCACTCCGGCCTCTTTCAGCCCCATGTTGCCAATGTTGGGCGCGCGACCGGTAGCGAACATGAGACACTCGGCGGCGACTTGCGCACCGCCGGTCAGTTGCGCCACGAAGCGAGACTCGGCTGGCTCGATCGCGGCAACCTTGGAGCCGGTCAGGACGCGGATACCGCGTTTTTCCATGTCCATGCGCACGTGCTGGCGGACGTCGTCGTCAAAACCGCGCAAGATGTTGTCGCCGCGGTACACCACCGTCACGTGCGCGCCAAGGCCGGCAAAAATGCCGGCGAATTCCAGCGCCACGTAGCCGCCACCCTGAATGAGCACCTGCGGCGGCAGTCGCTGCAAATCGAACGCCTCGTTGGAGGAGATCGCGTGCTCGAGACCGGGAATGGGATCGCCGAAAGTAGGCGCCCCGCCGGTGGCAATGAGGATGTAGGCGGCACGTACGCGCTGGCCGTCCGCCAGTCGCACCGTATGCGCATCGGCGAGCACCGCCCGCGTCTTGGCGACGCTGACGCCGGCTTTCTTCAATGTCGCCGTATAGGCGGCCTCCAGTCGCCCGATTTCCTTGTCCTTGTTGGCGATCAGCGTCGGCCAATCGAAAGTCGCATGCGCAACGTCCCAGCCGTAACCGGCGGCATCCTCAAACTCCGCCCGGAAGCGCGAGGCATAGACCAAGAGCTTTTTCGGGATGCAGCCGCGAATGACGCAGGTGCCGCCGACACGGTATTCCTCGGCGAGCATGACGCGCGCGCCATGCTGCGCCGCCATGCGCGCGGCGCGCACGCCGCCGGAGCCTCCGCCAATAACAAACAGGTCGACATCGTAACCGGACATGCTGATACCGAGGGCAACTGCGCTTGCCGAGTAATGTAAGGATTTCAGCGCCGTTCGACGAGGCGCACTCCGTTGGGGCCGGCCAGGATAGCAGTGTGCGCCAAGCCGATGAACAAGCCGTGCTCCATCACACCCGGAACCTGACGTAATCGCGCAGCCAGTTTCGGCGGATCGGGAATGCGCTGCAGCTTGGCGTCCAAGAGCCAGTGGCCGCCATCGGTCACGAAAGGCCGGCCATCTTGTCCCTTGCGCAGCGCCGCCGGCCCCGGACAACCGGCGTCGGCGTTCGCGGCCTCGACCGCACGCCAAATCGCGGCCGCGCCGAACGGCGAGATCTCGATAGGCAGCGGGAATTGGCCGAGTACCGAAACCCATTTCGATTCATCGGCAATCACGATCATCCGGGCGGATGCAGCGGCGACGATCTTCTCGCGCAGCAGCGCGCCGCCGCCTCCTTTGATCAGCGTCAGGTCCGGCGCAATTTCGTCGGCACCGTCGACGGTCAAATCCAATTGCGGAGTCTCGTCAAAGCTGGTCAGCGGGATATTGCCCCGCGTTGCGCGCTCGCGCGTCGCTTCCGAGCTCGGCACCGCGACGATATCGAGACCCGCGCGCACGCGCTCGGCAAGGAGATCGATAAAGTGTGCCGCTGTCGAGCCGGTGCCGAGCCCAAGGCGCATGCCTGGTTGCACAAAATCCAGCGCCCGGGCGGCAGCGGCGGCTTTGAAGAATTCGACGTCCATCCTCGCCTGTGTAGTGCAAAAGCCATAGGAATGAAATCGGCCGGTCATTGAACGGGCCATGTGCCGGCCCGTAAACACCCAAATTTTGGGTGCGCTTGCGCGCGAGCTTATCGCCGGTTAGGCAAAACCATGCTGACCCTTGTTTTCGATCTCGACGGCACCCTTGTCGATTCCGCCCCGGATTTGATCGACACCCTCAATTTTGCGCTTGCCCGGCATAATCTGCCGGTGGTGCGTTTCGACGCTGCGCGGCCGCTGATCGGCGGCGGAGCCAGAGGCATGATCGAGCGGGCGCTGGCGGCAGAGGGCCGGGACTGCTCGCCTGCCGGCGTTGACGAGCTGTACGCCGATTTCCTCGCTCACTACGCGGAGCATATCGCCGATCGCTCGCGTCCCTTTCCCGGCGTCGAGGCGGTGCTCGATCGGCTCGCTGCGAGCGGTCACCGGCTTGCCGTGTGCACCAACAAGCTCGAGGGGCTGGCGGCGCGCCTCTTGGCAGCGCTGAGCTTAGCGGACATTTCGCGGCGATATGCGGTCAGGGCACTTTCGGCATTCAGAAACCCAATCCGCAGATGTTCCGCGCGACGGTCACGCGCGCCGGCGGCGAGCCAAGCCGAGCCGTCATGATCGGGGACTTGCCGACCGACGTCCGCACCGCCCGCGCCGCCGGCGCGCCGATCATCGCTGTTGATTTCGGCTATAGCGACGTGCCCATCGCCTCGTTAAAGCCGGATCGGCTCATCAGCTCCTTCGCCCAGCTTCCGGCCGCCATCGACGAGCTGAGCTTCTTCGACAATGCCATGGACGATCAGGGCTTTATCGGGCAGAAGGGCTGACCTATATTATCTTAAAATGCCGGTCTCCCGATGAAGCGCAAAGGACGCTTTGGCGTACCGGAGCGCATGCTGATGGACAGCGTGGATGGTGGAACCCTTGCCGACCCCGGAATTTGATCGCGCCCTGGACGCCGACAGTGTCCGCCCGACGCTGACAGATCCGTTCGGACGCGACATTACCTATTTACGGGTCTCGGTCACGGACCGCTGCGATTTCCGATGCGTCTATTGCATGAACGAGCACATGACCTTCCTGCCGAAGGCCGACTTGCTCACGCTGGAAGAACTCGATCGGCTGTGCTCGGCATTCGTTGCGCGGGGCGTTCGCAAGCTTCGCCTCACCGGCGGCGAACCTCTCGTCCGCCGCGGCATCATGACTTTGTTCTCAACCCTGTCACGTCACCTGCGCTCCAAACAACTCGACGAACTCACGCTCACGACGAACGGTTCGCAACTCGTCAAATATGCGTCCGATCTTGCGGCGGTCGGCATCAAACGCATCAATGTCTCGCTCGACACGCTTGATGAGACGAAATTTCGCGACATTACGCGCTGGGGTTCTTTGGATCAGGTGCTTGCCGGCATTGACGCGGCCCAAGCGGCCGGCTTGCAGATCAAGATCAACACGGTGGCGCTCAAGGGCGTCAACGAAGACGAGTTCCCGCGCCTGCTCGAATGGGCGCACGGGCGCGGCATGGATATGACGCTGATCGAAGTGATGCCGCTCGGCGACATCGGCGAAGAACGCCTCGATCAATATTTGCCGCTGTCGATGGTGCGCGCCGGCTTGGCCCAACGATTTACTCTGGAAGAACTCGACTACCGCACCGGCGGCCCGGCGCGTTACGTGCGCGTCGCCGAAACGGGCGGACGCCTCGGTTTTATCACCCCGCTTACGCACAATTTCTGTGAATTGTGCAACCGGGTGCGAGTCACCTGCACCGGCACTCTCTACATGTGCCTCGGTCAGGCCGACGCGGCCGATCTGCGCAAGCCGTTACGCGCCTCCGAAGGCAACGAACTTCTGCATGAATCCATCGACGAGGCGATCGCGCGCAAGCCGAAGGGCCACGACTTCGTCATCGACCGGCGTCACCGGCGGCCGGCGCTTGCACGCCACATGAGCGTCACCGGCGGTTAGCTGCTCTACGCGACCGCCGGCACGGCTGGCGCCCGGTCCCAATTGGCCACGGCGTCAAAACCCCAAATCCACGCCATGGCATCGACGGCGTCGACTTTGGCCCGCGCGGTATTCTCACCCAAGAGCTCGTAATCATGCTTGGCGCGCACAATCGCAGCCGAGCAACGTTGCACTGCATGCACGCGTGGAATGCGCACACGGCGAAAATTTTCCATCGCCGCCGCCGGGATCGTCGGGCAGCGCCGCAAGCCAGCGGGCGAGAATGTAGGCGTCCTCGAAGCCTTGCGCCGCGCCCTGCCCGGCGTTGGGCAACATGGCGTGCGCGGCATCGCCGATGAGCTGGATGCGGCCGCGGCCCCAATTCTCGGTGGGAGCACGCAGGAACAAGCCCCATTTGGAGCATCGCGTTACGGCATCGAGCAGCGCCTTGAGCCGCGGTTCGGGATTGGGAAAGCTCGCGCGCATCTCCGCCACATCGCCTGCTATCGACCAGCCCTCCTCGACCCAGTCCTCGGTATCTTGCTGGGTCACGATGTTCACCACGTCGCCCCCGCGCAAGTAATAAGCGAAGAAGTGGCGGCCCGATCCGAGCCACTGGACGTGACCCGGCTCAAGCGCGCCAGTGAGCGCGGCCGTGCCGGGGATAAGCGCACGCCACACCATCTGCCCCGTATAGGACGGATGATCGTCACCATAGAGGGCGCGGCGTATCTGCGAATGGATACCGTCCGCGGCGAGGACCAGCTCGGCGTGATGCGTGACGCCGTTGGCAAAACGCAATACGACGCCCACCGCCTCCTCATCTATGGCGATTAGGCGATGCCCGAGATGAATGCGGCCACGCTCGACTCCACGCGCCAGCGCGTCGAGCAGATCAGCCCTATGGAAGCTGCAAACCGGCGCGCCGAAACGCGCTTCCACGTTGGCGTGATCCCGATAGGCGAGCGTGGCGCCGGAGTGCATGTCGCGGGTGAGAACGCCCGGCGTGACATAGGCGGCCGCGGCGATCTCCTCGCCCACCCCGATTGCGCGCAACACACGGATCGCCTGCGGACTGACATTGACGCCGGCGCCGATCTCGCCGAGCTGCGGCGCGGCCTCGAACACCTCTGCCGCAAAGCCGGATTTGGCGAGCGCTGCCGCGGCAGCCAAGCCGGCAAGGCCGCCGCCGATAATGGCAATGCTGGGATTTTCGGTCACCGGCGTTCCAGAGACAATGCGGACGGACGGTGGTCCTGGTAGCGAAATTTGCCGCCGCTCGCCAGAATTAGGCCAGCATCGCTATCGCGAGACCTGGGCGGACTCTTCAGGCACGGTCAACCGGGCTGCAGAAGCCCAGCACCATCGCCGCAGCCGCGAACTCGGCGAAGCGGAAGGCACGCCGCTCCATCGCGAGCTTGTCCTCGCCCCATTGCGCGATATTCCAATCCTCGTCGACGTGAGCGGCGCTCCAGGCCGCCTCTGCGGACAGCCGTCCGGCGGCGAGCGCGAGTGCAAGCAAGGCCGAGCCGGTCAAAGTGGTCGCGACGTGCACCGCGCCAAGCCGCCACGCATCCTGCGGGATGGCCGCGGACGCCGCCGCAAGCGCGGCGTTCGGTTGCGCAATATGAACGACGCCGTCGGTGACCAGGAAGCGCGCACCGAGATCGGCCTCAGCCCACGCGAGGATGGGATCCCAATGATGCGCCTGGCGTTCGACGAGCTTTTGCGGCGACGTCGCGCGATAGCAAAGAAGATCGGACGCGAGATATTTTCTCACGTCCGCCTCGACCGCATGCGCGCGCTCGGACACGCCGTCGATGATGCTGTTGGCCAGGCGCGTCAGCGGCATGGTGGCGGGATCGATCACGTCGCGCTGCGCCTGCCATTCCGCGGCGATGGCTTGCGCAAGCGGCGCTGACGGCGCGGCAAGATTTTGCCCCGCGGGCGTGCGCGCGGGCTTGCCGTCGAGCCGGATGCTGTAACCGTCAGCCGCAGCCGTAGCTGCGGCGGTCGCTTCTGCAAAGAAGCGGTGCCGCAAAACCGGCTTCATGGCGCGGCTCGCCGCTTCCGTGGCATTTTCCGGCACCGAATTCTCGAAACTGTCGCGCATCTGCCACTCGACCTTTGGCGAATATAAGCTGCGTCGCGAGCGAATATGGTGCGCCGCACCCGGTTGTGCTGCCCTGCAGCGTCTGTCCGCCGATATACACAAAACCTCAATAGCCCAAGGATTTACCGTAATCCATGGATGCACGTAACGCGAGTGCTGATGCGCCCTTTCGTCTCTGGGCGCAGTCGCGCGATTGTTAAGGACCGCAAGCGACAAATCGCTGTTAGAACAAGTAGAAGCGGTGGAAATCCGCCCCCCGCTCGATTAATATCCGGGCTGGATTCGATGACGGTTCTGTGTCGCGCCATGGGACCACCGAATCTGCGCAGCGGGTTTCATAACCGCTTGAGTCAATGCGCGCCGCTGCGTGCAAGAGGAGTGGAATGAAACCTACCGACATTTCGGCTCCGGACTACTTCCACAAGGTCGTAGATTGCCAGTGGGCCTGCCCGGCGCATACGCCCGTCCCCGAATACATCCGTTTGATCGCGGAGGGTCGCTACGGCGATGCCTACATGATCAATTGGCATTCGAATGTCTTTCCCGGCATTCTCGGCCGCACCTGCGACCGCCCCTGCGAACCCGCTTGCCGGCGCGGCCGCGTCGAAAAAGAGCCGGTCGCGATCTGCCGATTAAAACGCGTCGCCGCCGACTTCAAGGAAGACATCCGCGCGCGGTTGCCCAAGCCGGCAACAGCAAAAAACGGCAAACGGATTGCGCTTGTGGGCGGCGGCCCCGCCTCGCTCACCGTCGCGCGCGACCTCGCACCGTTGGGTTACGAGTGCGTCGTGTTTGACCAGGACCCGTTGTCCGGCGGGATGATGCGCACGCAGATCCCGAAATTCCGTCTGCCGGAAAGCGTGCTCGACGAGGAATGCGGTTACATTCTCGACCGGGGCGTCGCATTCATCGGCGGCCGGCGCATCGACAGCATGAAGGCGCTGCTGGCGGAAGATTTTGACGCGGTCTTCGTCGGCTGCGGCGCACCGCGCGGCCGCGACCTCGACATTCCCGGCCGCAAGGAAGCGATAAAGAACATCCACATCGGCATCGACTGGCTCTCGAGCGTCTCCTTCGGTCACATCGACAAGATCGGCAAGCGCGTCATCGTGCTCGGCGGCGGCAACACCGCCATGGATTGCTGCCGCTCCTCGCGCCGGCTCGGCGGCGAGGACGTGAAAGTGATCGTCCGCTCCGGCTTCGAGGAGATGAAGGCGTCTCCCTGGGAAAAGGAGGACGCCATGCACGAGGACATCCCGATCTTCAATTACCTTGTGCCGAAAGAATTCACCCACGAGGACGGCAAGCTCACCGGAGTCCGGTTCGAAAAGGTCAAGGCGGTGCGCGACGGCAACGGGCGCCGCGAACTCGTCCCGACCGGCGAACCCGATCAACATTTCGCCTGCGACGACGTCCTGGTCGCTGTCGGTCAGGAGAACGCATTTCCCTGGATCGAGCGCGATTGCGGCATCGAGTTCGACAAGTGGAACATGCCGAAGGTCGACGCCAAGACGATGGCGTCCAGTCATGCAAAGGTATTTTTCGGCGGCGACGCCGCCTTCGGCCCGAAGAACATCATCTGGGCGGTCGCGCACGGCCACGAGGCGGCGATTTCCATCGACCGCTTTTGCCGCGGCGAAGACATCAACGTCCGCCCCGCGCCGGAAATGGCCATCAGCAGCCAGAAGATGGGCATCCACGAGTGGAGCTACGACAACGAGATCGCGCTCGACAAGCGCTATCGCGTGCCGCATCGGGAAAAGGTCGTGGCGTTGCGCGACATCAAGGCCGAGGTGGAGCTCGGTTACGACCCCGATCTGGCGCTGAAGGAGGCCGAGCGCTGTCTTAACTGCGACGTGCAGACGGTCTTCACCGGGCAACTGTGCATCGAATGCGACGCCTGCGTCGACATTTGCCCGATGGACTGCATCACCTTTACCGAGAACGGCGACGAGGCCGACTTGCGTTCGCGCCTCCAGGCTCCGGCCGAGAATCTCACGCAGGACCTGTATATCGGCAACAACCTCAAGACCGGGCGCATCATGGTCAAGGACGAGGATGTCTGCCTGCATTGCGGATTGTGCGCGGAACGGTGTCCCACGGGCGCCTGGGACATGCAGAAATACCTCATCGACATGACTCTCGCAGAACAAGCATGCCAGCAGCCAAAGCAATCAGCAGCGTAAACGACTTCGTCATTCGCTTTGCCAACGTCAACGGCTCCGGTTCGGCGAGCGCCAACGAATTGTTCGCGCGCGCGGTCATGCGCATGGGCATCCCGGTCGCGCCGCGCAACATTTTTCCCTCGAACATCCAGGGCCTGCCCACCTGGTACGAGGTGCGCGTTTCCGAGGCCGGGCACCTGGGCGCGCGCGGCGGCACCGATTTTATGGTGGCGATGAACCCGCAGACCTGGAACAAGGACGTGGCCGCCATCGAGCCCGGCGGCTATCTGCTCTACGATTTCGACCAAGCCGCTGCCGAAGTCGAAGTTCCGCGACGACATCACGGTTATCGGCGTGCCGCTCACCGCGATCTGCAATCGCGAATATACCGATCCGCGCCAGCGCCAGCTGTTCAAGAACATCATCTATCTCGGCGCCCTTTCCGCGCTGCTCGACATGGATGTCGGCGAAATCGAGAAGCTCATCGGCGAGCAGTACAAGGGCAAGGAGAAGCTGTTCGACGCCAACCGGCACGCGCTCCATCTCGGCCGCGACTGGGTGACGATGAATGTCGAGCATCCGATCGGCTTGCGGCTCAAGCGCGCGAACGCCGTTGGCGACCGCATCTTCATCGAAGGAAATTCCGCGGCCGCTCTCGGCGCCGTTTACGGCGGAGCGACGGTCTGCGCCTGGTATCCGATCACGCCCTCCTCTTCGCTGGCCGAGGCGTTCACGCGCCACTGCCAGCGCATGCGCATCGACCCGGCGACGAAACAGAACAAATTCGCGATCATTCAAGCCGAGGACGAGCTCGCCTCGATCGGCGTCGTCATCGGCGCGGCCTGGAACGGGGCGCGCGCGTTTACCGCGACGTCCGGCCCGGGAATTTCGCTGATGCAGGAATTCCTCGGCCTCGCCTACTTCGCCGAAATTCCTGCCGTCGTCTTCGACGTGCAGCGGGCCGGGCCCTCGACCGGCATGCCGACGCGCACACAGCAGACCGACATCATTTCTTGCGCCTATGCCTCGCATGGCGACACCAAACACGTGCTTCTGTTTCCCGAAGATCCGGCGGAAGCTTTCGAATTCGGCGCCACCGCGTTTGATCTCGCCGACCGGCTGCAAACGCCGATCTTCGTGATGCTCGATCTCGACATTGGTATGAATCATCGGCTCTGCCATCCGCTGACCTGGGACGACAAACGCAAATTCGACCGCGGCAAGCTGATGACGGCGACCGCACTCGAAGCCGGCGCCGATTTCGGCCGTTATCTGGATGTGGACGGTGATGGCATCCCCTATCGAACGCTTCCCGGTACGCATCCGAGCAAGGGCTCGTTCTTCACCCGCGGCACCTCGCGCGACCGCTACGCGAAATACACCGAGGAAGGCGCCGCCTACGCCGACAACATGCAGCGGCTGTTGCGCAAGTTCGAAACGGCGAAGGATCTGGTGCCGCGGCCGTTGCAGGCCAATGCGGAAAAGCCGACCAAGTATGGCGTCATCTATTTCGGCTCGACTTCGCCGCCCATGGACGAGGCCGTTGAACTCCTTGAGGCCGGCGGCCACGCGCTCGACCGCTTGCGGGTGCGCGCCTTTCCGTTCCATTCGAGCGTGACGAGCTTTCTCGGCGAGCACGATTTCACCTTCGTGGTCGAGCAGAACCGCGACGGCCAGCTCCGCTCCCTGATCGTCAACGAATGCAATGTCGATCCGGTGCGGCTGGTGCCGATTTTGCATTACGACGGCACGCCGATCACGGCGCGCTTCATCGCCGGCGCGATTGCCGATCACCTCGATGCGCTGAAAATCACGCCGCTGCGCAAAGGCAAGGTTAAGTCATGACCTACGTCGTCAAGCCGAAATTCCATCATCCCGCCTTGCCGAAGAACGAGCTCGGCTTCACCCACCGCGATTATGAAGGTGCAATCTCGACGCTGTGTGCCGGCTGCGGCCATGATTTCCATCTCGGCATCGCTCATCGAGGCCTGCTTTGAGCTATCGATCGCCCCGCACCGGGTGGCGAAGCTCTCCGGTATCGGCTGTTCGTCAAAGACCCCGACCTATTTCCTCGGCAACTCGCACGGCTTTAACTCGGTGCACGGACGCATGCCGTCGGTGCTCACCGGCGCCAACCTCGCCAATCGCGACCTGATCTATCTCGGCGTGTCAGGCGACGGCGATTTCAGCCTCGATCGGCTTCGGCCAATTCGCTCACGCCATCCGCCGCGGCGTCGATATGGTTTATATCGTGGAGAACAACGGCGTGTACGGCCTGACCAAAGGCCAGTTCTCCGCCACCGCCGACCCCGGCTCGAAGTCGAAGCGCGGCGTCGTCAACACCGACGGCTCCATCGACCTCGTCGGCATCGCGCTTCAGGTCGGCGCCAGCTTTGTGGCGCGATCGTTCTCCGGCGACAAAGCGCAGCTCACGCCGCTGATCAAAGCCGCCATCGAGCATCGCGGCGCCGCCTTCATCGACGTGATCTCGCCCTGCGTGGCGTTCAACAATCATCCCGGCTCGACCAAGAGTTTCGACTACGTGCGCGAGCACAACGATGCGGTCAACAAGCTCGATTTCATCACCGGGCGCAGCGCGATCACCGTCGATTATGCGCCGGGCACCGTCGAGCTGGTCCAGCAGCACGACGGCTCGACCATTGCGCTGCGCAAGCTCGATGCCGAATACGACGTCCACGATCGCCTCGCCGCCATGAATTTCTTGGCGCATCACGCCGCCAAGGGGCAGATCGTCACCGGTCTTTTGTACGTCGCCGCCGAGGCCGAGGACTTGCACCGGCATCTCAACACGGTGGAGACGCCGCTCAACTCGCTCGGCGAAGCGGAACTGTGTCCCGGCTCCGCCGCGCTTGACAAATTCAATTCCTCGCTGCGGTGAACCTTCGCCCCGCACGCGGGAGAAGGTTTAGCCGCTTAGCCTTTCAGCCACGGCTTGGTGACGGCGAGCTCCCTGATCGCCTCCATCATCCCTTTGGGCGGCTCCATCTTGATCGCCAGCGGCTTGCCGGTTTCCAGCATGCTCTTGAGGTTCGAAAGACTGGCCGGCCAGCCCGAGCGGCCGCCCGAAACCAGGGCATCCGGCGGATCCCACGAATAGGATTCCGTCATCGTCAGCTTGACGCACTCGCCCGCGGGCTCGATGTCATAGCTGACGAGGCACGGCGGAAATTCACGCAGCTCAGGCACCCAATCGACGATCCACGTCGTGACCAGGCGCCGGGGCGGCGACCACTCCAGCACTTCGCCGCGCACGTTCACCCGGCCATCGGGAAGGCGCACCACGAAGGCGCCGCCAACCTTCGGTTCAATTTCAACGTGGCTGCCGTGAAAATATTTTTCCGACAGTTGCGGGTCGGTCATCGCCTGCCAGACCTTTTCGAGCGTCGCGGCGATGTAGATGACATAGACCGTCTTGGGCTTGAATTTGCTCGCGTCGATCATGCCCCGGCCTCGGCGGCGCTTTTTTGCTCGGCCTCGCGCCAGCCTGGTTCGAGCCCACGACCGGTCTCAAGGAAGCTCTTCAAGCTCGAGAGCACCGCCGGCCAGCCACCGCTGATTTTCTCGTGGACGACGCTGCCGTCGTCGAAATCGTCGTGCACGAGCGTAAGCCGCACCTGGTTCTTGATCGGCGTGAGCTCGATGGTGACCCGCGACGGCCTTTCGTGCTTGAGGTCATCGTAGAGCGGGTGCCACGCATAGACCAGACGGCGCGGCGGATCGCTTTCAATGATCGGGTCGCGATGGACCACTTTGCCTTTGGGATCCGTAGCCGTCATGTGCTCGCCGACCTTGCCGTTGGCGGCCACACGAAAGCCGAACCAATATTGCCGCGATATTTCCGGATCGGTCAGCGCCTGCCAAACCTTCTCGGCTGTCGAGGCAATGTAGATCACATAGACGAATTTCGGCTTGCTCATTGTCACTCTCCGATTTGCTTCGCTTTGGATAGGCCGCCGCCGCCAAGGCGGCAATGCGCTCCCAGGTCGTCGCCGCGAAGCTGTCGCGGGCGATCATTCGATCGAGCCAGGCGCCGAGGTTGGCGGCCCTCGCCGTCAACACGCCCCACTCCGGCGTCTGCCGGAGAAAGTCGAGCTGGGGCGCCACCATCAGATCGGCAAGCGTCAAGGCATCGCCTACGAAATGCCGCTTGCTGCCCAGGAGGCGCGACAGTTCGTCGACGACGGCATGTGCCTTCGGCATCGCCTGGGCGACTGCCGCGTCGTCGCCTGGCTGGCCCAACAGCCGCGGCCTGACGAATCCGCTGAAATCCGATCACATTGCCAACGCCCTGGAACAGGTACCAGTCGCAGACATTCATGATCTGATCCATCCGTGCGGTCATTCGCGGGTCGCGCGGTGACAGCGCCGGTGTCGGCAGCACACGATCGATATAGCGCAGGATCGCCTGCGTTTCGTAGAGGACGAGACCGTCATGCTCGAGCACCGGCACGCGCCCGAATGGATGCCGGGAGAGGTGCGGCTCGCGCTTGGCGCCGTCGGGTGTCACCGGAGCGAGCCGATAATCGGCACGCTTTTCTTCCAGCGTGGCGAAAACGGTACGGCCATAAGGGCTTCCGGGAACGCTATGAACGATGAACTCAGACATTTTGAACCTCCGTGTTCGAGCGTCGGCCGTTCGTCGACTTGCGCCCGGCTAGCGACCACGCTGCTCCAAATCTTTTTTCATGTCGCTCAAGGCCTGCAGGCGTGAGCGCTCGAACTTTCCGATCCAGCGTTCGGCAATGTCGTGGATCGGCACGGGATTGAGGTAGTGCAGCTTCTCCCTCCCGCGCTTTACCGTGGCGACAAGATTGGCATTCTCCAGAATCGCCAGATGCTTGCTCACCGCCTGCCGCGTCATGTCGAGACGCGCGCAGAGTTCACTTAGGGTCTGACCGTTTTCGCTGCGCAGCCGGTCGAGCAGCTCTCGCCTGCTCGCATCGGCCAGCGCCCTGAACACGTCATCCATGCGTACAATATGCAACCTTTTGGTTGCCTGTCAAGGGGTACCCGCCTGGGCACGCGGTTGCGCGAATGCGTGGCCTAGTTGCGACCATGGAGATGGATTCCCGCTTCCGCGGGAATGAGCGGACTTTCGCTATCCTTCCGGCGCTTCGACGATCGGGTCGTAGCGCGCGGCATCGAGGCCGAGGAGATTCCACGACTGCTGCATGTGCGGCGGCAGCGGTGCGGTAGCGTCGATCACCCCGCCGCGCGGATGCGGCACGACAATGCGCCGCGCCAGCAGGTGCAATTTATTCTGCATGCCGCCGGGCAATTCCCAGTTCTCGCGCGAAAAATATTTCGGATCGCCGACGATCGGGTGATTGATGTGCGCCATGTGGGCGCGAAGCTGGTGGGTGCGGCCGGTGACCGGCTTGAGCGATATCCAGGACAGCGCCGGTCCGGAAGTTTCGATGACCGCATAATAGGTCACCGCGTGACTTGCGCCTTTTTCGCCGTGGCTGGCGATGCGCATGAACGACTCCTCCTCGCGCTCCTCCTTGGCGAGGAAAGTCGAGATGCGCCCCTGCCGCGGTTTTGGCACACCGGCGACCAGCGCCCAGTAAATCTTGCGCGCCGAGCGCGAGCGGAAAGTCTTGGCGAGAGCGGCCGCAGCAAAGCGCGTCTTGGCAACGAGCAAACAGCCGGCCGTATCCTTGTCGAGGCGATGGACCAGGCGCGGCCGCTGGCCGCCGGCGTCGCGCATCACGTCGAGCATGCCGTCGAGGTGACGGACGGTGCCGGAACCGCCCTGCACCGCAAGCCCCATCGGTTTATTGAGCACAAGCACATCGGGGTCTTCGTACAGCGTGATGGATTTAAGGAATGCGCGGGTCTTTTCGTCCCCCTCGCCGGCACCGGTGCGCGGCTTCGGCTGCTCGAGCCGGAGCGGCGGAATGCGCACGCTCTGCCCTTCCACCAGGCGGTTCTTCGGCTGCGTGCGCTTGCCATTGACGCGCACCTCGCCCTTCCGGATCACGCGCTGGATGTGGGAGAAGCTCAACCCCGGAAAGCGCGCTTCGAGGAAACGATCGACGCGCATGCCGGCTTCATCGGCAGTCACCGCGACATTCTGGACGCCGCTATTTACCCTCTCCCCTTGCGGGAGAGGGTGGTCGATCCGAGCGGAGCGAGGAACGACCGGGTGAGGGGTCGTTTTTAGGCCGTACCCCTCAGCCGGCCCGCGCTTTGGGCGCTCGCCACCCTCTCCCGCAAGGGGAGAGGGCGAACGCCGCGCTTTCGTCCAGCGAGGACGTTGATGCCGCGGCCCGGCGGTCCCTCTGCCGCCGCCCGGCTGGCGCGGCCCGCGTGCGCCTCTCACGACCGGCTCCGCTCTTTAATCAAGAGCCGCTCCGCTGTTGGCGCAGCTTCGCCCAATAGTCGAGGCGCTTTCTGATCTCGCGTTCAAAACCACGCTCCGGCGGATCGTAGAATTTTTGCCGGCCGAGCGTTTCCGGGAAATAATCCTGGCCGGAGAACGCCTCCTCGCTGTCGTGATCGTACTCATATCCCGCGCCATATCCTTCCGTCTTCATCAGCTTGGTCGGCGCGTTGAGAATGTGTTTTGGCGGCAAGAGCGAGCCTGCTTCCTTAGCGACGCGTTTCGCCTCACCGAACGCCGTGTAAGTCGCGTTCGACTTCGGCGCGGTGGCGACATAGATCACGGCCTCGGCGATGGCGAGCTCGCCTTCCGGCGAGCCGAGAAAGTCGTAAGCGTCCTTAGCGGCGTTGGCGACCACGAGCGCCTGCGGATCGGCAAGCCCGATGTCCTCGACCGCCATGCGCACGATCCGGCGCGCCAGGTAGAGCGGATCCTCGCCGGCATCGAGCATGCGCGCGAGATAATAGAGCGCGGCATCGGCGTCCGAGCCGCGCACGGATTTGTGCAGGGCGCTGATCAGATTGTAGTGACCGTCCTGCTTCTTGTCGTAGATCGGCGCGCGGCGCTGAACGATCTCGGTCAGCGCCGCGACGTCGAAGGTCTCGCCCGCGCGTGCGGCGCGCCAGACCTCTTCGGCGAGCGTGAGCGCGGCGCGGCCGTCGCCGTCGGCCATGCGGATCAGCGAGGCGCGGGCGTCCTCGTCGAGCGGCAGCTTTTTCTGCTCGATCTCTTCCGCGCGGCCAAGAAGCTTCTCCAGCGCCGCCGCATCGAGCGGCTTGAACACCAGGACGCGCGCGCGCGAAAGGAGCGGCGCGATCAGCTCGAAGGAGGGATTCTCGGTCGTCGCCCCGACGAGCACGACGGTGCCGTCCTCGACCACCGGCAGGAAGGAATCCTGCTGCGCGCGGTTGAAGCGGTGGATCTCGTCGACGAAGAGGAGCGTCCCCTGCCCGGTCTCGCGACGCCCGCGCGCGGCGTCAAAAACCTTCTTGAGGTCGGCGACGCCGGAAAAGATCGCCGAGATCTGCTCGAAATGCAGATCCGTGGCCTGCGCCAAGAGCCGCGCCACCGTGGTTTTGCCGGTGCCGGGCGGGCCCCAGAAAATCAGCGAGCCGAGCGAGCGCGTCTCCAGCATGCGGGTCAGCACGCCATCGGGCCCGAGCAGATGGTCCTGGCCGACCACGTCGCCGAGCCGCTCCGGCCGAAGCTTATCCGCAAGCGGCCGCGGCGCGTCGCGATCAAGCCCGGCCGCCGCAAACAGGCTTGGCGAGTTTTGGCTTGGGATCGCGAAGTCATAGCAAAATCTTACGCCCTCTCCCCCAATGTATGGCGAGGGCTCGAACAAAATCACCCGGTGAGCATGACCGTGATCTGCTGGCCGCCGCGGTTGATGGTAATACGCCATTGCCGGCCGCCGGCGCGGGTGACCCGCTCAAGATCGCTGGAACGTTCTATTTTTTGATTATTGACCGAAACGACGATGTCACCCTTCTGAAAACCCAATGATTGCGCCTCCGATCCGTCGGCGACCGCGACGATGACGACCCCACGGGCCTCCGTATCGAGCCGCATCTCGTCGGCGAGCGCGGGCGACAGATTGGCAACGGTGGCGCCAAGGAACGGAGAATGCGACTTGATCTCGATCTCGTCGCGTGCGCTGTCGGGCGCGCTCTGTAGCGCTACCGGAAAGACCATCTCTTTGCCACGGCGCAAAACGCCGACCTCCGCCGTGCCGCCCAGCGGCTTGGTGGCGAAACGATAGTCGAACGCATTGGCGTCATCGACCGCAGTACCATCGATGCTGACAATAAGATCGCCGATTTTGATGCCGGCGCGCGCGGCGGGCCCGTCGGCGGCGGTGTTCGCCACCAGCGCGCCGCTCGGGCGTTTTAATCCGAGGCTTTCGGCGATCTCCGGCGTAACGTCCTGCAACTTCGCCCCCAGCCATGGCCGCTTGACGGCGGCGCTGCCGAGCTTGGCCGAAGCGACCACAACGCGGACCATGTTGGACGGAATGGCGAACCCGATGCCCTGCGATCCGCCGGAACGCGAATAGATCGCGGTATTGATGCCGACGAGGCGGCCATTGACGTCGACGAGAGCGCCGCCGGAATTGCCGGGGTTGATGGCCGCGTCGGTCTGGATGAAGAAGCGATAATCGCTGATGCCGAGTTGAGTGCGCGCCAAGGCGGACACGATGCCGTGGGTCACCGTCTGGCCGATTCCGAATGGATCACCGATTGCGAGCACCACGTCACCGACTTGCAGCCCGTCGGAATTACCGAACTCAAGCGCCGGGAACCGCTCGCCCGGCGCCTTCAGGCGCAGCACGGCAAGATCGCTGTGCTCGTCCTTGAGCGCCACCTGGGCGTCAAACTCGCGCTTGTCGGCGAGCGCGACCTTCACTTCGCTGGCGCCTTCGATGACGTGGTAGTTGGTGACCACAAGGCCTGTGGGATCGATGATTACGCCGGAGCCGAGCGACCGCAGCACCTGTTCACGCGGCACCGCGCCAAAAAACTGCCGAAACAGCGGGTCGTTCATGAACGGGTTGCGATTTTCGACCACGCGCGCGGCATAAACGTTCACCACCGCCGGCGCGACGCGCTTGACCACGGGAGCAAACGACAGCTGCACCTCGGCGGGTGAACCCGGCACGCGGCGGTCCTGCGCAAAGGCGGCCGAAGATACGGCCGCTAGCACAAGCGCGATCGCAGCGAATTTCGTTGCTAAGAGCCGCGAGTGAAACATGACCACACCCCGAAATCGGCGCAGCCAGATATAGGCGTGCGCGCGGGGCTTTAGAAGAGTGTTCGGACAACGGCTAAGCGGCCGCCGGAGCCGGCTCTTCGGCGCGAGCCTGTACCGGACCGGAATCCTTGCCTTTGGCCTCGATGTCGCGGTCGACAAACTCGATGACCGCAACCGGCGCCGAATCGCCATAGCGGAAGCCGGCTTTGAGCACGCGGATATAACCGCCGCCGCGGTCCTTATAACGCGGACCGATGACATCGAAGAGCTTCTTCACCATGGCAAGGTCGCGCATCTGCGCGATGGCTTGCCGGCGGGCGTGGAGGTCCCCGCGCTTGCCGAGCGTGACCAGCTTTTCGACGACTGGCCGCAAATCCTTCGCCTTGGGCAGCGTTGTGGTGATCTGCTCGTGCTTGATCAGCGCGGCCGCGAGGTTGGCCAGCATCGCGCGGCGATGATCCGAGCGGCGGTTGAACTTGCGGTGGGTCTTGGCGTGACGCATTTCACTTCGTTCAGACGACGGACGACGGACTACAGACGACGGAAATTTCGCGTTCTTGTCATCTGTCCTCTGTCGTCTGTCCTCCGTCCTCTGTTCAGTAATGATCCTCGAAGCGCTTGGCCAGCTCTTCGATGTTCTCAGGCGGCCAGCCGGGCACTTCCATGCCCAGATGCAGGCCCATTTGCACCAGCACTTCCTTGATTTCGTTGAGCGACTTGCGGCCGAAATTCGGCGTGCGCAGCATCTCGGCCTCGGTCTTCTGCACCAGGTCGCCGATGTAAACGATGTTGTCGTTCTTCAGGCAGTTGGCGGACCGCACCGAAAGTTCGAGCTCATCGACTTTCTTCAGGAACGCCGGGTTGAAGGCCAGATCCGGAATGGCCTCGGCGGCCGCTTCGCGCTTGGGCTCTTCGAAATTGACGAACACGTTGAGCTGATCCTGCAGGATGCGCGCCGCGTAAGCGAGCGCGTCCTCGGGGCTGACGGCGCCGTTGGTCTCGATCGACAGCGTGAGCTTGTCATAGTCGAGAATTTGCCCTTCACGGGTGTTCTCGACCTTGTAGGAGACCTTGCGCACCGGCGAGTACAGGCTATCGACTGGAATAAGGCCGATCGGGGCATCCTCGGGGCGATTGCGCTCCGCCGGGATGTAGCCCTTGCCGGTATTGACGGTAAATTCCATGCGGATTTCGGCGCCTTCGTCGAGCGTGCACAAGACGAGGTCCGGATTAAGCACGACAATGTCGCCGATGGTCTGGATGTCGCTCGCCGTCACCGTGCCGGGGCCTTGCTTCTTCACCACCATGCGCTTGGGCCCTTCGCCCTGCATCTTGATGGCGATGTCCTTGATGTTGAGCACAATGTCGGTCACGTCCTCGCGCACGCCGGCGATCGAGGAGAACTCGTGCAGCACACCGTCGATGTGCACCGATTGAACGGCGGCGCCCTGCAACGAGGAGAGCAGAATGCGGCGCAACGCGTTTCCGAGCGTCACGCCGAAGCCGCGCTCCAGCGGTTCGGCAACCACCGTCGCCATTCGCCGCGCATCGCCCCCGGGTGCGACCTGAAGTTTGCCCGGCCTGATCAGTTCCTGCCAATTTTTTTGAATCGTCACGTTGTCACCCATAGCGTTGCGCGGCGCGAATGCGTCGCGCGACCCACTCCGCTCCGTGGGGCCAGAATCGGTGGTGCCATGTTCGAGCGGCGGCAAATGATCGACTTCCATCAGCAAAATGTCCTATACGCGCCGCCGCTTGCGCGGCCGGCAGCCGTTGTGCGGGATCGGTGTTACGTCGCGTATCGAGGTAATGGTGAAACCGGCCGCTTGCAGCGAGCGCAACGCCGATTCCCGGCCGGAGCCCGGGCCCGCGACTTCAACCTCGAGCGTCCGCATCCCATGTTCTTGCGCCTTCTTGGCCGCATCCTCGGCAGCAACCTGCGCCGCGTACGGCGTCGACTTGCGTGAACCCTTAAAGCCCATCGTTCCCGCCGACGACCAGGCGATGGTGTTGCCCTGCACGTCGGTTATGGTGATCATGGTGTTATTGAAGCTGGCGTTCACATGCGCGACGCCTGAGGCGATGTTCTTGCGCTCGCGTCGGCGGACGCGCGTGGCTTCCTTACCCATTCTGAACCCTTTCGGATCGGAACCGGCCGCACCGGTCCCGCTAAAACTCTGTTCGACGCGCTATTTCTTCTTTCCGGCGATCGGCTTGGCCGGTCCCTTACGGGTGCGGGCATTGGTGTGGGTGCGTTGTCCGCGAACCGGGAGCCCGCGACGGTGACGCAATCCGCGGTAGCAGCCGAGGTCCATCAGCCGCTTGATGTTCATGGCAACTTCGCGCCGCAGATCGCCCTCGACCATGTAGTCGCGGTCGATCACTTCGCGCAGTTGCAGGACTTCCTGGTCGGTCAGTTGGGAAACCCGACGCGCGTCGGGAATCGATACTTTATGCATGATCTCCTTCGCCTTAGAGGGACCGATGCCGTGGATATATTGGAGCGCGACCACGACGCGCTTGTTCGTTGGTATGTTGACGCCTGCAATACGGGCCACGTCAGATGCTCCTTATGCGGGCTGGTGCGGGGTGCGTCCGCACAGCCCGGCCGTTACCTATCGATACGAATGTCACCAGAGAAGGCCACACAACGCGAAAAAAGCCCACGACTGCCTGCCGCCGCGGCCTGGGCATCGCTGCTTCGTCTCCGATCCGGATATTTCAGGCTTATTAATGGATTCCTCTTGCTTTCGTCAACCCGCCTAGCGGATTCGTGTACAACCTGTTTCAGCGGTGGTGTTTCTTCCCCTGCTTCGCCTGCAATTTCGGCTTCCGGGCGCCGCGGGAACCCGTCGCCTTTCCTACTGTGCGTTCGCCCTTTGGCTTCTGCGTCTTTCGCGGCGCCGTGGATTTTTTTCCTATCGACCGATGGGGCGCTTTGACGCGCTCCGGTCTTTCCGGCTCTTCATCAAGCGTCCGCTCGATTTGGGCCGCGACCTCCTCCACCGTTTGCATGCCATCGACCGCGCGCAACAGGCCATGGCGCCGGTAATAGGCAATCAACGGCGCCGTCTGCTCACGATAGGCCGCCAGCCGCCGGTGCAGAACCTCGGGGTTGTCATCGGATCGGTGCTGTTGCCCCTGCGCGGTCATCTCGGCAATTCGGTTTTCGATCCGTCGTATCAAGGCTGCTTCATCGACCTTGAGCTGAATGACGGCGTCGAGCGCAAGGCCATGCCGCGAGAGCATTTCGTCGAGTGCCTCCGCCTGCGCCTCCGTTCGCGGAAAGCCATCAAGAATAAAACCCTTACGCGCGTCCGGCCGCGCAATACGGTTCTCGACAATGGCGACGACAACGTCGTCCGGACAGAGCGCGCCGCTGGCCATGATGTGTTCGACCTGACGGCCCAGCGGGGTTCCGGCTTTGACTGCCGCACGCAGCATGTCGCCGGTGGAGAGTTGAACAAGTCCGTATTTGGCGACGAGGTGCTGGGCCTGCGTTCCTTTGCCCGCCCCCGGCGGGCCCAGCAGGATTAATCTCATCTGCGGCGACCCCTCAATTTCGATCGTTTAATCAAGCCCTCGTATTGATGCGCCAACAGATAGCCCTGCACTTGCGCTACCGTATCCATGGTCACGCTGACCACGATCAAAAGCGAGGTGCCGCCGAAATAGAACGGTACCGCCGCGTATGAGATCAGCATTTCCGGGAACAGGCAGACCACCGCCAGATAGGCCGCGCCGATCACGGTGATGCGCGACAGCACGTAATCGATGTACTCGGCCGTCCGCTCGCCGGGCCGGATGCCGGGGATGAAACCGCCGTGCTTTTTCAGATTGTCGGCGGTCTCGGTCGGATTAAAAACGATCGCCGTATAGAAGAAGGCAAAGAACACGATCAGGCCGACGTAGAGCAAAAGAAACAGCGGCCGGCCGTGCGAGAGTTGCGTGGTGATGAGCGTGAGCCATTGTGGCCCCTGGCCCGGCGGTGAAATTGGCAACCGTCGTCGGCAAGAGCAAAAGCGACGAAGCGAAGATCGGCGGGATGACGCCCGATGTATTGAGCTTTAACGGCAGATGCGAGGATTGGCCCTCGAACATGCGATTGCCGACCTGGCGCTTGGGATACTGGATCAGCAAACGGCGCTGCGCGCGCTCCATAAAAACAATGAAGGTGATAACGGCGACCGCCATGACCAGCACGATCAGAATGAGTCCGGTCGACAGCGCGCCCTTGGCGCCCGAGTTCGAGCGTTCCGGCGATAGCGGACGGCAATTGTGCGACGATCCCGGACATGATGATCAGCGAGGTGCCGTTGCCGATCCCGCGCTGGGTGATCTGCTCGCCGAGCCACATCAGGAACATGGTGCCGCCGGTAAGCGTGATCACCGTCGAGATGCGGAAGAACAAGCCAGGATCGGTGACGACGTTGGTCGCGCCTTCAAGTCCGACGGATATGCCGTAGGCCTGGAAGGCGGCCAGGAAGACGGTCAGGTAACGCGTGTATTGATTGATCTGCTTGCGGCCCTGCTCGCCTTCTTTTTTCAGCTGCTCGAGCGTCGGCGACACCGTCGTCATCAGCTGGATGATGATCGACGCCGAGATGTAGGGCATGATGTTGAGCGCGAAAATCGCCATGCGGTGAATGCCGCCGCCGGCGAACATGTTGAACATTCCCAAAATGCCGCCGGCCTGGGAATTGAAGATTTGGTTCCACGCGTTCGGATCGATGCCCGGCAGCGGAATGTAGGTGCCGAGCCGATAGACCAGCAGCGCTCCAAGCGTGAACCAGATGCGCTTCTTGAGTTCCTCGGCCTTGGCCAGCGCGCCGAAATTGAGATTGGCTGCGAGTTGTTCTGCTGCCGAGACCATGCGCCTGCCGCTCCGTATGCCGATGCCCCGTTGCCCGGGCCATATATAAGGATCAGGCCGCTTGTTCGCCCACCGGCTCTTTCGGGGCCAGAATTTCAACCGTGCCGCCGGCCTTCTCCACCGCGGCCACGGCCGATTTCGACGCACCGAATACCGCCAGCGCAACCTTGGCTTTGAGTTCGCCGCGGCCAAGCAGACGTACGCCGTCCTTCGCCCGGCGCAGGACGCCGGCCTTGACCAGCGCGGCGGCGTCGATCGTCGCGGCGAGATCGAGCCGGCCGGCATCGATCGCGCGCTGCAGTCCGTCGAGGTTGATCTCGTTGAGCTTGCGCGCGAACTTCACATTTTTGAATCCGCGCTTGGGCAGACGGCGATGCAGCGGCATCTGCCCGCCTTCGAACCCCTTGATCCGCTTGCCTGAACGCGCGGTCTGCCCCTTGCCGCCACGGCCGCCCGTCTTGCCCACGCCGGAGCCGATGCCGCGCCCGATGCGCTTTCGCGTCTTGCGCGCGCCCGGCCGGCCGGCGAGTTCCTGAAGCTTCATCTTTATTTCTCCACCACGCGCACGAGGTGCGCGACTTTGGCGATCATGCCGCGGGTCTGCGGCGTATCGACGAGCTTTGCGACGCGGCCGATCTTGTTCAGCCGCAGACCGACCAGGGTCTCGCGCTGCCGGTGATGCCGGCGCATCGGGCTGCCGATCTGCTCGACCGTGATGGTCTTGCCGGTGTTATCTCTGCCTTCAGCGGCCATGGCCCGCTCCAAAGTTTCAATCGACCGCCTGCTCGGCCTCTACGTCGCGTCGCCGCGCCTGCAGCGCCGAAACCTTGACGTTGCGGCGTGCAGCGACCGTACGCGGGGAATCCTGGCGCTTGAGCGCGTCGAACGTTGCCCGCACCACGTTGTACGGGTTCGAGGTGCCGAGCGACTTGGCGACCACGTCCTGCATGCCCAGCGTTTCGAATACCGCGCGCATCGGACCGCCGGCGATAATGCCGGTCCCGGGCGGCGCGGCGCGCAGGAAGACCTTTCCGGCGCCGTGACGGCCGGCGACATCGTGATGCAGCGTGCGTCCCTCGCGCAACGGCACGCGGGTCAGCGAGCGCTTGGCGGCGTCCGTCGCCTTACGGATCGCCTCCGGCACCTCGCGGGCCTTGCCGTGGCCGAACCCGACACGGCCCTTCTGGTCGCCGACGACGACAAGTGCCGCGAAGCCGAAGCGCCGGCCGCCCTTCACGACTTTGGCGACCCGATTGATGTGCACGAGCTTGTCGACGAACTCGCTGTCGCGCTCTTCGTTGCGCCGATCGCGTGGTTCACGCGCCATGATGCTTGACCATTTTGTTCGCTGCCTTTCGTCAGAAATTCAATCCGCCTTCGCGCGCCGCGTCGGCCAAGGCCTTTACCCGGCCGTGATAGAGATAGCTGCCCCGGTCGAACACGACGTCCTTATGCCCTTTTCCTGCGCGCGCTGGGCAATCAGCTTGCCGACGGCCTTGGCGGCGGCGACGCTGGCGCCGGTCTTGAGCCCCTCCAGCGCCGTCTTTTCCAGCGACGAGGCGGAGACGAGCGTGGCGCCCTGATCGTCGTCGATGAGCTGCGCGTAGATATGCTTGGACGAGCGGAATACCGAGAGCCGCTTGCGGCCATGCGCCGCGCGTGCGAGCGCCCCGCGCACCCGCCCCTGCCGCCGTTCGATCCGGTCGCTTGAGCTTGGTCATCGGCGGCCTCGCTACTTCTTCTTGCCTTCCTTGCGGAAGATGCGTTCGGTCGGCATATTTGATGCCCTTGCCCTTGTAGGGCTCCGGCGGCCGGTAGTCGCGGATCTCGGCAGCGACCTGGCCGACTTTCTGGCGGTCGGCTGCCGCGTGATCACGATCTCGACCGGCCGCGGCGTCGCGATCGTGATGCCCTCCGGGATCGGATAGACGATGTCGTGGCTGTAGCCGAGCGCCAGCTGCAGGTTCTTGCCTTGCACCGCCGCGCGGTAGCCGACGCCGTTGATCTCGAGCCGCTGTTCGAATCCCTTGCTGACGCCGGTGATCAGGTTGGCGATCAGTGTGCGCGAAGTGCCCCATTGCGAACGCGCGCGCTTGCTGTCGTTGCGCGGGTCGACCTTGATGCGGCCGCTGTCAAGCTTGCACGGCGACGTCGTCCGGCACGATGGCCGACAAGGCGCCTTTCGGGCCCTTGACCTTGACGGTCTGGCCCTCGACATTGGCGGTGATGCCAGAGGGTACCGCGACCGGCTTTTTTCCGATGCGGGACATGGTTGTTCTCTCTGGCGCTCCTAGAACACGGTGCAGAGGATTTCGCCGCCGACATTGGCGTCGCGGGCGTCGTGGTCGGCCATGACGCCCTTCGGCGTCGAGACGATCGCCACGCCGAGGCCGTTGTTGATGCGCGGCAAGTTTCTCACCGAGGTATAGACGCGGCGGCCGGGCTTGGAAATCCGCTCGATCTCGCGGATCACCGGCTCGCCTTCGAAATATTTCAGCTCGATCTCGATTTCCGAACGGCCTTCGCGCTCGACGACGGCATAGCCGCGGATGTAACCCTCGCTCTTGAGCACCTCGAGCACGCTCTCGCGCAGCCGCGAGTTCGGGCTCGAGACTTTGCTCTTGTTGCGCATCTGCGCATTGCGGATGCGGGTCAGCAGATCGCCGAGCGGATCGTTCATCGACATTGTGCGATCCTCCTTACCAGCTCGACTTCACCAGCCCCGGGATCAGCCCCTTTGAGCCGAGGTCCCGCAATGCGATGCGCGACAGCTTGTGCTTGCGATAAAAGCCGCGCGGACGGCCGGTCATCTCGCAGCGATTGCGAATGCGCGTGGCCGACGAATTGCGCGGCAATTCCGCGAGCTTGAGCGTCGCCGCGAAACGGTCCTCCACCGGCTTGGTCTTGTCGCTGCGCGATCGCCTTGAGGCGCGCGCGCCGGCCGGAGATATTTTTTCGTCATCCGGCGGCGCCGGTTGTTCTTCTCGATCGAACTCTTCTTCGCCATCTATTTCTCCTCGCCGCTCCGCGTCTGAGGCGTTCCTTGCCTCACTGCCGGAACGGAAAATTGAATGCGGTCAACAAAGCGCGCGCCTCGTCGTCGGTGCGCGCGGTCGTGCAAACGGTGATGTCCATGCCCCAGACGTCGGCGGCCTTGTCGTAGTCGATCTCCGGGAACACGATGTGCTCCTTGATGCCGAGCGAGTAATTGCCGCGGCCGTCGAAGCTCTTCGGATTAAGCCCGCGGAAATCGCGCACGCGCGGCAGCGCGATGTTGATCAGCCGGTCGAGAAATTCGTACATCCGCGCTTTGCGCAGCGTGACCTTGCAGCCGATCGCCTGGCCGTCGCGCAGCTTGTAAGTGGCGATCGATTTGCGCGCCTTGGTGATCACCGCCTTCTGCCCGGAAATGAGCGCGAGATCGGCCGCCGCGGCGTCGACCTTCTTGCGGTCGGCGACGCCCTCGCCGATGCCCATATTGATGACGATCTTATCCAGCACCGGAATCTGCAAGCGGTTCTTGTAGCCGAACTGCTCGGCGAGCCGCCCGCGGATGCGCCTCGTCGAACTCGACGTTCAGCCGCGCCGGTACCTTCGGCTCCGGCTCGCGCGGCGCCGCCTGCTTGTCCGGCTTGCCTTTGCCCTCCGCCGGCTTCTCGGCCTTGTCGGCCTTGGCGGCCTTCGGCGCCTTTCGCCCTTCGGGGCCTTTCGGCCTTGGCCGCCCTGTCGGGCTGTCCGTCGGCTTTCGCCGCCGGCTTATCGGCTTTTTTCGGCTTTTTTTCTTCGTTCTCAGCCATCGATCTCTACTCCCGAGCGCTTGGCGACGCGCAGCTTCTTGCGGGCATCTCCGGTGCCCGAAAATTTAAAGCCGATGCGCGTCGGCTTGCCGTCCTTGGGATCGGCCAGCGCAATGTTCGATATGTGGATCGGCGCCTCCTTGGAGATGATGCCGCCCTCCTGACTGGCGCTTTGCTTCTGATGGCGCTTGACGACGTTGACGCCGCGCACGAGCGCACGGCCCTCTTCGCGGCGCATTTCGATCACCTCGCCGGTGCGGCCTTTATCGCGGCCGGCGATAACGACGACGGTGTCGCCCTTCCTGATCTTCGCCGCCATCACAGAACCTCCGGCGCAAGCGAAATGATTTTCATGTGATTTTTGGCGCGCAATTCGCGCGGCACCGGGCCGAAGATGCGGGTGCCGACCGGCTCCATCTGCGGATTGATCAGCACCGCGGCATTGCGGTCGAAACGGATGATCGAGCCGTCCGGGCGCTTGATATCCTTGGCGATGCGCACGATCACCGCCTTCATCACGTCGCCCTTCTTCACGCGGCCGCGCGGAATCGCCTCCTTCACCGACACGACGATCACGTCGCCGATGGTGGCGTATTTGCGCTTGGAGCCGCCCAGCACCTTGATGCACATGACGCGGCGCGCGCCGGAATTGTCGGCGACGTCGAGGTTGGTCTGCATCTGAATCATGGGCTACCCCAATCACTTTCTGTATCCGGCGCGCCGGGTTTAGGACGCTTTCTTCTTTTCGCCGCGCACCACCGCCCAGCGCTTGAGCTTCGAAATCGGCCGATGCTCTTCGATCCACACGATGTCGCCGACCTTGAACTCGTTGTTCTCGTCGTGCGCGTAATATTTTTTCGAGCGGCGAATAACCTTCTTGAACACCGGATGGGCGAAGCGGCGTTCGACCCGCACCACCAGAGTCTTGTTCTGCTTGTCGCTCACCACGACGCCTTGCAGGCTGCGCTTGGGCATTCTGTCCTCTTTCAGCTCTTTGGTGCGCGCTTTTGCCGGACGATGGTCTTCAATCGGGCAATGTCACGACGCACTTCGCGCACGCGCGCGGTGTTTTCCAATTGTCCGGTCGCGCGCTGAAAGCGCAGGTTGAACTGCTCCTTCTTCAGCTTGAGCACCTCGTCGTCGATCTGGTCGATCGTCATTGTTTTGATGTCGGCAGTCTTCATGGCGCGGCCTATTCGCTGATGCGCTCGACAAAACGGGTCTTGACCGGCAGCTTGGCGGCGGCGAGCGCCAGCAATTCCTTGGCCATTTCCACGCTCACGCCGTCGAGCTCGAACAGGATGCGGCCGGGCTTGACGCGGCAGACCCAAAGCTCCGGCGTGCCCTTGCCCGAGCCCATGCGGACTTCGAGCGGCTTCTTCGAGACCGGCACATCGGGAAAAACCCGGATCCACACCCGCCCCGAGCGCTTCATGTGCCGGGTCAGGGCGCGCCGTGCCGCTTCGATCTGCCGCGCGGTGATCCGTTCCGGCTCCACCGCCTTCAGCCCAAATTGGCCAAACGCGAGCGTTGCCGCGCTGGTGGCGAGCCCGTGGATGCGGCCCTTGTGGGCCTTGCGGAATTTCGTGCGCATCGGTTGCAGCATGGCGGACGACTTTCTCCCAAGCTCTCGAAGCCGTTCTAGGCCGCGTCACGGCGGGGACGGCCGGCGTCGCCCTCGCTCATGCGTTTGTCCTGCGCCATCGGGTCGTGCTCCATGATCTCGCCCTTGAAGATCCAGACTTTGACCCCGCAGGTCCCATAAGTGGTGAATGCCGTGGCGACGCCGTAATCGACGTCCGCGCGCAACGTGTGCAACGGCACCCGGCCCTCGCGATACCACTCCATGCGCGCGATCTCGGCGCCGCCGAGCCGGCCGGAGCAATTGATGCGGATACCGCCGGCACCGAGCCGCATGGCCGACTGCACCGCGCGTTTCATGGCGCGGCGGAAGGCGACCCGGCGCTCGAGCTGCTGCGCGATCAATTCGGCGACGAGCTGCGCGTCGAGCTCGGGTTTGCGGATCTCCACAATGTTGATCACCACGTCGCTGTCGGTCAGCTCGGCGACCTTGCGGCGCAGCTTCTCGATATCGGCGCCCTTCTTGCCGATGACCACGCCCGGCCGCGCCGAGTGAATGGTGACCCGGCATTTCTTGTGCGGGCGCTCGATCACGATCTTGGAGACCGCCGCCTGCTTCAGCTCCTTCATCAGCGCCCGCCGGATTTCCATGTCTTCGTGCAGCAGCGAGCCGTAGCTGGCCTTGCCGGCATACCAGCGCGAATCCCAGGTGCGGTTGATCCCCAGGCGAAGCCCGACCGGATTGACTTTCTGACCCATCTTGTCTCCTCGCCTACCGGCGACTTTCGTCCGTTACGATTGCGCCGCCGCCTCGACCTCGCGAACGACGATGGTGAGGTTCGAGAACGGCTTGAAAATCTTGCCCACCCGCCCGCGAGCGCGCGGCATGTGGCGCTTCATCACTATGGCCTTGCCGACATGGGCCTCGACGACGACCAGATCGTCGACATCGAGATCGTGATTGTTCTCGGCGTTGGCGATCGCGGACTCCAGGCACTTGCGGACGTCGCGCGCGATGCGCTTGCGCGAGAATTCGAGATCCGCGAGCGCCATCGAGACCTTCTTGCCGCGAATGAGCTGCGCCAAAAGGTTCAGCTTCTGCGGGCTCACCCGCAGCATGCGTGCGACCGCCTTGGCCTCGGTGTCGGAAAGCGAGCGCGCCTGCTTCTTCTTGCTCATCTGAACTTCTCTTCGACCTAGGACGTGCCGCCGGCCGGAGCGGCCGGCGCAGCGGCCCCGCCGCCACCCTCGGACGGAGCGCCGGGCGCGCCGGTACGCTTGGCCTTGCGATCCGATGAATGGCCGTAAAACGAGCGCGTCGGGGCGAATTCGCCGAACTTGTGCCCGACCATCTCTTCGGTGACGATGACCGGAATATGTTTCTGACCGTTATAGACGCCGAAGGTTAACCCGACGAATTGCGGCAGTATGGTCGAGCGCCGCGACCAGATGCGGATCATCTCGTGGCGTCCGGACGCGCGCGCGGCATCCGCTTTCTTGAGCAGAAAACCGTCGACAAACGGACCCTTCCAGACCGAGCGCGCCATGATTGCTCCTCGCGATCCTTATTTGCTCTTCTTGCGGGCGTGACGGCTCACCATGATGAACTGGGTGGTCCGCTTGTTCTTGCGCGTTTTCATGCCCTTGGTCGGCTTGCCCCAAGGCGTCACCGGATGCCGGCCGCCGCGCGTGCGCCCGCCGAGCGGATGATCAACCGGGTTCATCGTCTCGCCGCGGACATGGCCGCGCCAGCCCATCCAGCGATACCGGCCTGCCTTGCCGATCGAGACGTTCATGTTGTCGGGATTCGACACCGCACCGACGGTGGCGATGCAGCGGCCGTGGACCAGCCGTTGCTCGCCCGAATTGAGCCGCAGGATGACGTAGACGCCGTCGCGGCCGACGATCTGGGCATATGTGCCGGCGGAGCGCGCGATTTGACCGCCCTTGCCGATCTTCAGTTCGATATTGTGGACAATGGTGCCGACCGGAATGTTGGCGAGCGGCATGGCGTTGCCGGGCTTGACGTCCACATACTCGCCGGAGACGACGGTATCGCCGACCGCGAGGCGCTGCGGCGCCAGAATATAGGCGAGTTCGCCATCGTTGTATTTGATCAGCGCGATAAAGCCGGTGCGGTTGGGATCGTACTCGATCCGCTCAACCTTGGCCGGTGCGTCAAACCGGCGGCGCTTGAAGTCGATCTTACGATACGCCTTCTTGTGGCCGCCGCCGCGGTAACGGCTGGTGATCGAACCGGAATTGTTGCGGCCGCCGCTGGACGCTCTTGCCTTCGGTCAGCGCCTTTACCGGCGCACCGGTATGCAGTCCAGAGCGATCGATCAGCACCAATTGGCGCTGGCCGGGCGTGACCGGATTATAGGTCTTCAGTGCCATCGCGCGCTCCCTACAGTCCCGTCGTCACGTCGATCTTCTGACCCTCTTCGAGGGTCACGACGGCGCGCTTCGTGGTCGATTGCAGACCGAAACGGCCCTTGAACGCCTTCCATTTGCCGCGGCGGCGCAGCGTGTTCACGCTTTTGACCTTGACGTCGAACAGCTTTTCGACCGCTTCCTTGATTTGCGGCTTGGTGGCCGTCAGCGCGACCTTGAAAATCACCTTGCTGTGCTCGGAAGCGTTGGTCGCTTTCTCGGTGATCACCGGCGCGATGATCACGTCGTAATGGCGCGGATCTTTGGTGCTCATTTGAACCGCGCCTCCAACGCATCGACCGCTGCACGGGTCAACACCAGCTTTTGCCGGCGCAAAATGTCGTAGACGTTGATGCCGGCAATCGGCAGCACGTCGATATTGGGAATGTTGCGGGCGGCGCTGCGCAGATTGGCCGCGACCTCGGCGCCGTCGACGATCAGCGCGCTTGAAAGGCCGAGCTTCTCGAACTGACCGCGCAGCGTCTTGGTCTTTGCTTCCTTGAGTTCGAGCGCCTCGATCACGACAATGCCGTCGTCCTTGGCCTTGGCCGAAAGCGCATGCTTGAGCGCCAGCGCCCGGACTTTCTTCGGCAAGCCGACCTCGTGGCTGCGCGGCAGCGGGCCGAACGAGCGGCCGCCGCCGCGAAACAAATTCACCCGCGCCGAACCGTGACGGGCCGATCCGGTGCCCTTCTGCCGGTACATTTTCTTACCGGTGCGGTGGATATCCGCGCGGTTCTTGACCGCGTGTGTGCCCGCACGCCGCTTGGCCAATTGCCAGACCACGCAACGATGGATGAGGTCGGTCCGCGGCTCGAGACCGAAAATGCCGTCCGATACGGTGACCGAACCCGCGTTCTTTGCCGTCGAGCGAAGTGACTTTCAGCTCCATGTCACGCGCCCTCCTTGGCATCGGAGGCGGGTTCATCGCTTTTTGCCGCCGGCGGCGAGCCCGCATTGTCAGCAAGCTTGAACTTGCCGGGCTTCGGTACGCCATCCGGCAACCTCTTCTTGACGGCATCGCGCACCGTGATCCAGCCGCCCTTAACGCCGGGCACCGCGCCTTCGACCAAAATAAGACCGCGCGCCACGTCGGTCTGCATGACTTTCAGATTAAGCGTAGTCACCCGCTCGACGCCGAGATGACCGGACATTTTCTTGCCCTTGAAGGTCTTTCCCGGATCCTGGCGACCGCCGGTGCCGCCGATCGAGCGATGCGAGATCGACACGCCGTGCGAGGCGCGAAGGCCGGCGAAGTTCCAGCGCTTCATGGCGCCGGCCCAGCCTTTTCCCGTCGAGGTGCCGGTCACGTCGACGAATTGACCGACAACGAAATGATCGGCGGTGATCTCGGCCCCGACCGGGATGAGCCCGTCGTCGTCGACGCGGAATTCGGCAAGCTTGCGCTTGGGCTCGACCTTGGCGACGGCGAAGTGGCCGCGGCCCGCCTTATCCGTGCGTTGAGCTTTGCGGGTGCCGGCGCCGAGTTGCACCGCCACGTAACCGTTCTTTTCTTTGGTGCGATGGCCGACGACCTGGCAGTTGCCAAGCCGCAGCACCGTGACGGGCACGTGCTCGCCGGCCTCGGTAAACAGCCGGGTCATCCCGATCTTCTGCGCAAGCACCCCGGATCGCATGGCCAATTCCCCCACGCCTTAGAGTTTGATCTCGACGTCGACGCCGGCGGCGAGGTCGAGCTTCATCAGGGCGTCAACGGTCTGCGGCGTCGGATCGACGATATCGAGAAGCCGCTTGTGGGTGCGCATCTCGAATTGCTCGCGGCTCTTCTTGTCGACGTGCGGCGAGCGATTGACGGTAAATTTCTCGATCCGCGTCGGCAGCGGAATAGGTCCGCGCACCTGCGCGCCGGTGCGTTTGGCCGTGTTGACGATTTCGCGCGTCGACGCATCGAGAATGCGATGGTCGAACGCTTTCAATCGGATCCGTATGTTCTGGCCGTTCATATTCCGTCTCTCTACCACGGAGGACGGACGACGGAGGACGGACGACGGATGGTGCACCGTCAATCGCGATCGCTCTGACGTCAGTCTTCCATCACTGCTTTCCGTCGTCTGTCATCCGACGTCATCTGCTATTCGACGATGCTCGCCACCACGCCGGCACCGACCGTGCGGCCGCCTTCGCGAATGGCAAAGCGCAGCTTCTCCTCCATGGCGATCGGCACGATCAGCGTCACCTCCATGGCGATGTTGTCGCCGGGCATGACCATCTCCGTGCCTTCCGGCAGCTTCACCACCCCGGTCACATCCGTGGTGCGGAAGTAGAATTGCGGCCGGTAATTGGTGAAGAACGGCGTGTGGCGACCCCCCTCCTCCTTGGTGAGGATGTAGGCCTCGGCCTTGAACTTGGTGTGCGGCTTGACCGAACCCGGCTTGCACAGCACCTGGCCGCGCTCGACTTCTTCGCGTTTGGTGCCGCGCAGCAGGCAACCGACGTTGTCGCCCGCCTCGCCCTGGTCGAGCAGCTTGCGGAACATCTCAACGCCGGTGACGACGGTCTTTCTGCGTCGGACGGATGCCGACGATCTCGACTTCCTCGCCAACCTTGATGACGCCGCGCTCGATGCGGCCGGTACACACCGTACCGCGGCCCGAGATCGAGAACACGTCTTCGACCGGCATCAGGAACGGCTGGTCCTTCGGACGCTCCGGCTGCGGGATGTACTCGTCCACGGCCTTCATCAGGTCGCCGATCGAGTTCTTGCCGAGCTTCTCGTCCTTGCCATCAAGCGCCATCAGCGCCGAGCCCTTGATCACCGGAATCTTGTCGCCGGGGAAATTGTATTTGGAGAGGAGCTCGCGCACCTCGAGCTCAACGAGTTCGAGCAACTCGGGATCGTCCACCATGTCGACCTTGTTGAGGTAGACGACCAGCGCCGGCACGCCGACCTGGCGGGCGAGCAGAATGTGCTCGCGGGTTTGCGGCATCGGGCCGTCGGCGGCGCTCACCACCAGGATGGCGCCGTCCATCTGCGCGGCGCCGGTGATCATGTTCTTCACATAGTCGGCGTGCCCCGGGCAGTCGACATGCGCGTAATGGCGCTTGTCGGTTTCATACTCGACGTGCGCGGTGGCAATGGTGATGCCGCGCGCTTTTTCCTCGGGCGCCTTGTCGATCTGGTCGTAGGCGGTGAACTGCGCCTGGCCTTTTTCGGCCAGCACTTTGGTGATCGCCGCCGTCAATGTCGTCTTACCGTGATCGACATGGCCGATCGTGCCGATGTTGCAATGCGGTTTGTTGCGCTGGAATTTTTCCTTGGCCATGTGGCTCTCCGTTCCGGCTCTCTCTGCTCTCTACCTTCAGTAAAACTGCGCTCAGGCGAATTTCGCCTGAACTTCGTCCGCGACGCCTTTCGGCACCTCGGCATAATGATCGAATTGCATGGTGAACGTGGCCCGACCCTGGCTCATGGAGCGCAGGTTGTTGACGTAGGAGAACATGTTGGCGAGCGGCACCATCGCCGTGATGACGTTGGCGTTGCCGCGCATGTCCTGACCCTGAATTTGCCCGCGCCGGGAATTCAGATCGCCGATGACCGAGCCGGTATAATCCTCCGGCGTCACCACCTCGACCTTCATGACCGGTTCGAGCAGCACCGGCCCGCCCTTCTGCAGCGCTTCGCGCATGGCGCCCCGCGCGCAGATTTCGAACGCCATGCGCCGAGGAATCCACGTCATGCGAGTCGCCGTCGATAAGACTGACCTTGACGTCTACCACCGGGAAGCCGGCAAGGACGCCGGAGCTCAAAACTCCTTCGAGGCCCTTTTCGACGGCCGGGATGAACTCCTTCGGCACCGTGCCGCCGACAATTTCATTTTCAAACTCGAAACCGACGCCCGGCGCGGCCGGCTCGGCGACGATCTTGATCTTTGCGTATTGGCCGTGGCCGCCCGTCTGCTTCTTATGGGTGAAATCGACAGTCGCGGGCCGGGTGATCTTCTCGCGGTAGGCAACTTGCGGCGCGCCGATATTCGCGTCAACTTTATAAGTCCGCTTGAGGATGTCGACTTTGATGTCGAGGTGGAGTTCACCCATTCCCTTGATGATGGTCTGGCCGGACTCCTGATCGGTCGAGACCCGAAACGAAGGATCCTCGGCGACGAGTTTGGCGAGCGCCACGCCGAGTTTCTCCTGGTCGGCTTTCGACTTCGGCTCGATCGCAATCTCGATGACCGGATCGGGAAATTCCATCTTTTCCAGGATCACCGGCTTCTGCGGATCGCAAAGGGTATCGCCGGTGCGCACTTCCTTAAGTCCGGCCAGCGCGACGATGTCGCCGGCATAGGCTTCTTTGATGTCTTCGCGATTATTGGCATGCATCAGCAGCATGCGGCCGACGCGTTCCTTGCGGTCTTTGGTCGAGTTCATCACGCCGGTCGAGCTCTCGAGCGTTCCGGAATAGATGCGGCAGAACGTGATGGTGCCGACGAACGGGTCGTCCATGATCTTGAAGGCGAGCAGCGACATCGGCTCGGTGTCCGACGGCTTGCGCTCGATCTCGTTGCCCTTGAGATCGACGCCTTTCACCGGCGGCACCTCGATCGGCGACGGCAGATAGTCGACAACGGCGTCAAGCAATGGCTGCACGCCCTTGTTCTTGAAGGCCGAGCCGCAGAGCACCGGGAAGAATGCGCCGGAAATGGTCGCCTTGCGGATGAGGCGCTTAAGCGTAGCCTCGTCGGGCTCGTTGCCTTCGAGATACGCCGTCATCGCGGCGTCATCGAGATCGACCGCCGCCTCGACCAGCTTCTCGCGATATTCCTTGGCTTGATCCTTCAGCTCGGCCGGAATTTCGATGTCGTGATATTTGGCGCCGAGCGTTTCGTCGTCCCAAACCACGCCGACCATGCGGACGAGGTCGATCACGCCTTTGAACTGGCTCTCGGCTCCAATCGGCAGCTGAACGGCGACCGGCTTGGCGCCGAGGCGATCGACGATATCCTTGAGGCACTGGAAATAATCCGCGCCGATCTTGTCCATCTTGTTGCAGAACACGATGCGCGGAACGTTATAGCGATCGCCCTGCCGCCACACCGTCTCGGTCTGCGGCTCGACGCCCTGGTTGGAATCGAGCACGCAGACGGCGCCGTCGAGCACGCGCAGCGAGCGCTCCACCTCGATGGTGAAATCGACATGGCCGGGCGTGTCGATGATGTTCAGACGCTTGCCACCCCAAAACGCGGTAGTCGCGGCCGAGGTGATGGTGATGCCGCGCTCCTGCTCCTGCTCCATCCAGTCCATGGTCGCGGCGCCCTCGTGCACCTCGCCCATTTTGTGGCTCTTGCCGGTGTAATAGAGGATGCGCTCGGTCGTAGTCGTCTTGCCGGCATCGATGTGCGCCATGATGCCGAAGTTGCGGTAATCGTCGATCGGGTGGGTACGGGGCATTTTTAAAAAAATCCTTCGTCGCCGGCGTCACCAGCGATAGTGCGAGAAGGCACGGTTGGCTTCCGCCATCCGGTGCGTATCCTCACGTTTCTTGACCGCGTTCCCCCGGTTATTGGATGCATCGAGCAACTCGGCGGAGAGCCGCTCGGTCATCGTCTTTTCATTGCGCTCGCGCGCCGCCGAAATGATCCAGCGGATGCCAAGCGCCTGGCGCCGCGAAGTGCGCACTTCCACCGGCACCTGATAGGTGGCGCCGCCGACCCGGCGCGAGCGCACCTCGATCGACGGCATGACGTTATCGAGCGCCTGCTCGAACACGCCGATCGGGTTCGTCCGCGTCTTGCCTTCGATCATGTCGAGGGCGCCGTAAACGATGTTCTCCGCCACAGACTTCTTGCCGGCATGCATCACCGAGTTCATGAACTTGGTGATCACGATATTTCCGAACTTCGGATCCGGAAGGATCTCGCGCTTGTCTGCCCTGTGGCGGCGGGACATCTCGTTATTCCCTTCGACTCTCGTTCCCTATGAACACATAGAGGCCGACTATTTCGGCCTCTTCGCTCCGTATTTCGATCGGCGCTGCTTGCGGTTTTTCACGCCCTGCGTATCGAGGACGCCGCGCAGAATGTGATAGCGGACGCCCGGAAGGTCCTTCACACGGCCGCCGCGGATCATCACCACCGAGTGCTCTTGCAGGTTATGGCCCTCGCCGGGGATGTAGCCGATGACCTCGAAGCCGTTGGTCAATCGCACCTTCGCGACCTTACGCAGCGCCGAATTCGGCTTCTTCGGCGTTGTCGTATAGACGCGCGTGCAAACGCCGCGCTTCTGCGGCGATTGCTGCAAGGCCGGCACTTTCTTCTTCGCGTGCTGCACGACGCGCGGCCTGCGAATAAGTTGATTGACCGTCGGCATTCGTTTCCTTCGCTCCAACACCCGGGCTTCTCGCCCTTGCGGCCTACATCCTGCAGACTTGCGTCCGCTGCGCGCGAAACCTCGCGCAAAAGAAAGCGCGCCATCCGCTCCACACGCGGAGGGGCGCTCGAACCTTGCAGAGGACCGCGATGCGAGCATCGCGGTCATGCGCCTTAATCGCTCTGACTTTCCGAAGTCAGCGACAGCGTTTGAGCCTGCTTTTGTCGAGGCGTCGCGCCGAAACCACGAGCTTAAGAAAGCAAATGACTTTCAATAACTTGCGTGGAGCCGGACATGCCGTTCCGACGGGCGAAGCTCACCGCCTGCCGAAAAGTGCGCGGTATTTATCGGCCGTACCGCGCGAAGTCAAGCACATATGGGCGTAAAACCCCGATGGCGCAAGCACATCTGCGCTATCGAGCCGAGCCACGCCTAGGCCGGCTCCATGCCCTTGTCGCGGATGATGCCCACGCTCTCGGACGATTTAAGAAAATTCACCAAGTCCCGCGCGGCCGCGTGACCCGAGCCCCGGGCGCCAATCCCGCGCTATAGGCGACGAAGTTGCCGAGTTCGGGCGGCAGCGGGCCCGACCAAATGGGCGCCTTCAACCGGCTGATTTTCGATGATCTGCTGCATGCCGATCTCGGCCTCGCCGCTGGCGACCACCTCACCCACCGGACGGCCGATGGCCAGCACGGTTTTTTCCTTCATTTCGCCGGCGAGGCCGAGGCGCTCGAGCAACCCCGCCACGTACAGCCCGCTCGGCCCCTGGCTGTGGGAAATCGACTTCGCCCGCCGCAAGACATTCTTGAACGCCGCGACGGTGGAAATATCAGGCACCGGAGCGCCGACCCGCACAATGAAACCGACAAGGGAGCGAACGACGTCGGTCTGCGAGCCGGGAACGATCAACCCCGAAGCCGCGAGACTATCGAGCTCCCCGCGCGGCATCAGCGCCATGTCAAAGGTCGCGCCGTCTTCGATCTCCTTTTTGAGAACGCGGGTGAGCGCGAAATGGACGGAGACTTTTACTCCGTGCGCGGCTTCGAACAGCGGCACGGCTTCAGTGAGGAATCGCCGCATGGCGCCACCGCTGAACAGGACCAACTCGCTTGCCGAAGAGGACATATACCAGCCATCCCTCGCGGACTTTACCCGGGCGCGCAGTACCTTAAGCCGCTTTTCTCGCCCTGTCCTTGAGAAGCCCGAGCTGCAAAAGGCTTTCAGCCGTGGCGACAATCGCCTCCTCGCGCGAGCGCGGCGACCAGCCAAGGACACGCCGGGCCTTTTCGCCCGTCGAATTCTTCGCCTTGCCGAGCTCGGGCAAGATCTGCCTTACGGCCGGCTGAACCAGCGCGGCGAGGTGTACCAGCCAGTTCGGCAACTCCCGGGTTGGCGCGCGCCTGGCCGCGGCACCCATGCGTCTCACGAGCACGTTAGCGATGTCGGCAATCGACATGACATCGCCGGCGGTGGCGAGAAAGCGTTCGCCCTTAGCTGCGGGATCGCGCATAGCGCGCAGATGCAGGTCGGCGACGTCGCGCACATCGACGACGCCGATGTAGTAGCGCGGGCAGCCGGGAATACCGCCGTCCATCAGCTGCTGCACGATCATGATCGAGGCCGAATAGTCGGGACCGAGTACCGGGCCGAACACACCCACCGGATTAACAACCGCAAGCTCGAGCGCACCGCCGTCCCGCTTGATAAAATCCCAAGCCGCACGCTCGGCCAGCGTCTTCGATTTCGGGTAAGGGAGGATGTCGCCGGCATTCAGGTCGGTCCAGTCGGCCTCGGTGAACGGCTGCTGCCGCGGCGGATGGCCGTAGCCGATCGCCGCGAATGAGGACGTCAGCACAACACGCTTGACGCCGGCATCGCGCGCCGCGCGCAACACGCGCAGCGCTCCTTCGCGCGCCGGCACGATCAGTTCGTTCTCGTCCTTGGGAACGAAAGGCGGCAACGGCGATGCAACATGAAGTACATAGTCGCAGCCGGCGACAGCCTCGTTCCATCCCGCGTCGTTTTCGAGATCGGCGGCGAAAAAGGCCAGGCGATTGCCCGGATCAGCGCCGCCTTGCCGGAGCATAGCCCGCACGTCGCTTTCCCGTTTGAGATTGCGGACTGTGGTGCGCACCTCATCGCCGCCGGCAAGGAGCTGGAGGATGCAATGGCTGCCGATAAAGCCCGAGCCGCCCGTTACCAGAACTGTGCTCATCGCCGCCCTCCCCGCTTGTGCTCACTCGGTCCGGTCGAGAGTACATATGACGGCCGGCAGGAACGAAAAGGCCGCCTCGCGGCGGCCTCCTCGTCGTTCCTGTCTGCCGGTCGGGGATTTATTCCGCCGCCGGCAGCGCCGCAGGCTCCTGCGCGGCTTCTGCGGCTTTCGCCGCCTCCTTCTCGCGCTCGGCGAGAATGAGCTGGTCGCGCTTGATCGCCACTTCGCGCAGCCGGTTCATCATCGCGCCGGTGCCGGCGGGAATGAGCCGGCCGACAATGACGTTTTCCTTGAGGCCGTCGAGCGTGTCGGCCTTGCCCGAGACCGCGGCCTCGGTCAGGACGCGCGTCGTCTCCTGGAATGACGCCGCCGAGATGAACGACCGCGTCTGCAGCGACGCCTTGGTGATGCCAAGCAGCACCGGATGCGCCGTCGCCGGCTTCTTGCCCTCGGCCACTACGCGGGCGTTCGCCTCATCAAATTCCAGTTTGTCGACTTGATCGCCCTGGATCATGTCGGTCTCGCCGGAATCCGTGATCTCGACCTTCTGCAGCATCTGGCGGACGATCACCTCGATGTGCTTGTCGTTGATCGCCACGCCTTGCAGCCGGTAAACGTCCTGGATCTCGTTGACCAGGTAGCCGGCAAGCTCTTCCACGCCCTTGATCGCCAGGATGTCGTGCGGCGCCGGGTTGCCTTCGACAATGAAGTCGCCCTTCTCGATGACGTCGCCATCCTGCAAGTGGATGTGCTTGCCCTTGGGGACGAGGTACTCGCGTGCCTCCTCCTCGCTGTTACCGGGCTCGATGGTGATCCGCCGCTTGTTCTTGTAATCGCGGCCGAAACGGACGGTGCCGGAGATTTCGGCGATGACCGCCAATTCCTTCGGCCGCCGCGCTTCGAACAATTCCGCGACGCGCGGCAAACCGCCGGTGATGTCGCGGGTCTTGGCGCTTTCGGTCGGAATACGGGCAATCACGTCGCCCGCTTTCATCTTGGCGCCCGGGATCGACCGAGATGATGGCGTCGACCGCCAGCGTGTAGCGGGCGTCGCTGCCGCGGGAGAGTTTCAGGATCTTGCCGTCCTTGCCCTTGATCACGAGCGCCGGACGCAAGTCCTGCTGGCCGCGGGCAGAGCCCGAACGCCAGTCGATCACGACCCGCTTGGCGATGCCGGTGGATTCGTCGAGCGTCTCGGTCATCGACTGACCTTCGACCAGATCCTCGAACCCGACGGTGCCTTCGACTTCGGTCATGATCGGGCGCGTATAGGGATCCCACTCGGCGATGCGCTGGCCGCGCTTGATGTGTTCGCCGTCCTCGACCTTGAGCCGCGCGCCGTATTGGATGCGATGCACGGCCCGCTCGGTGCCGTCCGGGTCGGTCACCGCGACTATGAGGTTGCGGCTCATGACAATCTGATCGCCGTCGGAATTGCGGACGACGTTCTTGTTCTTGATCCGGATGGTGCCCTCGAAGTTCGACTCGACGAACGACTGCTCCGAGATCTGCGCCGCGCCGCCGATATGGAACGTGCGCATGGTGAGCTGGGTGCCCGGCTCACCGATCGACTGCGCGGCAATGACGCCGACGGCCTCGCCCATATTGACCGGGGTACCGCGGGCGAGATCGCGCCCATAGCACTTGCCGCACACGCCAGTCGTGGTCTCGCAGGTGAGCACCGAACGGATCTTGATCTCCTGCACGCCGGCAGTGACGAGCCGCTCGACATGCGGCTCCTCGAGCAGCGTGCCGTTGGCGACCAGGACATCATTGTTCGACGGGTCGCGCACATCCTCCGCCGTGGTGCGGCCGAGGATACGGCTTGCCAGCGACGCCACCACTTGGCCGGCATCGATAATGGCGCGCACCTTGATGCCGCGCGAGGTCCCGCAATCCTCGGTGGTGATGATGCAGTCCTGCGCCACGTCGACCAGACGCCGCGTCAGATAGCCGGAGTTCGCCGTCTTCAGTGCGGTGTCGGCCAGTCCTTTGCGTGCGCCGTGCGTCGAGTTGAAGTACTCGAGCACGGAGAGACCTTCCTTGAAGTTGGAGATGATCGGGCTCTCGATGATCTCGCCGCTCGGTTTCGCCATAAGTCCGCGCATGCCGGCGAGCTGGCGCATCTGCGCCGGCGAGCCGCGGGCGCCGGAATGCGCCATCATGTAGATCGAGTTGACCTGAGCCTCGGCACCCTTCTCCGCCGCGGGCTTTGACGCCGAGATTTCCTTCATCATCGCTTCCGCGATCTTCTCGGTGCACTTCGACCAGGCGTCGACCACCTTGTTGTATTTTTCGCCCTGCGTGATCAGGCCGTCATTATATTGCTGCTCGAAATCCTTGACCTGCTCTCGCGTATCCTCGACGATTTTCCGCTTCGTGTGCGGCACCACCATGTCGTCCTTGCCGAAGGAAATGCCGGCCTTGAAGGCATGGTGGAAGCCGAGCGCCATGATGCGGTCGCAGAAGATGACCGTCTCTTTCTGACCGCAGTGGCGATAGACCGTGTCGATCATCGAAGAGATTTCGCGCTTCGTCATCAGCTTGTTGACGAGGTCGAACGAAACCTTCGCATGCTTCGGCAGCACTTCGCCGAGCAACGCGCGGCCCGGGGTCGTCTCGTACCACTTGCGCGCGGGCTTGCCTTCGTCGTCGACGCCTTCCCAGCGATACTTGATCTTGGAGTGCAGCCCGACGGCGTGCTCGTGCAACGCGTGCTCGACTTCGCTCATATTGCGGTAGAAGCCCTGCACGACATTCTTCTTCTTGCGGTCGCGCTCGATCTCCTTCTCCGCATGCAATTCGAGCTTCCACTGCCCGGGACCGGAATCGGTCATCAGCGAGAGGTAATACAGTCCGAGCACGATATCCTGCGACGGCACGATGATGGGCGAGCCGTTGGCGGGATGCAGAATGTTGTTGGTCGACATCATCAGCACCCGCGCCTCAAGCTGCGCCTCGAGCGACAGCGGCACGTGGACGGCCATCTGATCGCCGTCGAAGTCGGCGTTGAACGCCGCGCAGACCAGCGGATGCAGCTGGATCGCCTTGCCCTCGATCAAGACCGGCTCGAACGCCTGAATGCCGAGGCGATGCAGCGTCGGAGCGCGATTGAGCAGCACCGGATGCTCGCGAATGACTTCGTCGAGGATGTCCCAGACTTCCGGCTTCTCCTTCTCGACCAGCTTTTTCGCTTGCTTGACCGTGGTCGACAAACCCTTGGCGTCGAGCCGCGAATAGATGAACGGCTTGAACAGTTCGAGCGCCATCTTCTTCGGCAGCCCGCACTGATGCAGCTTGAGCTCGGGACCGACCACGATGACCGAGCGGCCGGAATAATCGACGCGCTTGCCGAGCAGGTTCTGGCGGAAGCGGCCCTGCTTGCCTTTGAGCATGTCGGCGAGCGACTTCAGCGGCCGCTTGTTGGCGCCGGTGATGACGCGGCCGCGGCGGCCGTTGTCGAACAGCGCGTCGACCGCTTCCTGCAACATCCGCTTCTCGTTGCGGATGATGATGTCGGGAGCGCGCAATTCGATCAGCCGCTTCAAACGATTGTTGCGGTTGATGACGCGGCGGTAGAGGTCGTTGAGGTCGGACGTGGCGAAACGGCCGCCGTCGAGCGGAACGAGCGGGCGCAGGTCCGGCGGGATGACCGGCACATGCGTCAGGATCATCCATTCCGGCTTGTTGTTGGATTGGATGAAGGCCTCGATCAGCTTGAGCCGCTTGGCAAGCTTCTTCGGCTTTAACTCCGAAGTCGACTCGGCGATCTCCCTGCGCAGATCCACGGCCATTTTCTCAAGGTCGAGCGCCTTGAGCATCTCGCGGATCGCCTCCGCGCCGATCATGGCGGTGAAGCTGTCGGCCCCGAGATCGTCCTGGGCCTTCATATATTCCTCTTCGCTCAGGAGCTGACGGTCCTTGAGCGGCGTGAGCCCGGGCTCGAGCACGACGTAATATTCGAAATAGAGGATGCGCTCGAGGTCCTTGAGCGTCATGTCGAGCATCAGCCCGATGCGCGACGGCAGCGATTTGAGAAACCAGATGTGGGCGACCGGCGCGGCCAGCTCGATGTGGCCCATGCGCTCGCGCCGCACGCGCGACAGCGTCACCTCGACCGAGCACTTTTCGCAGATGATGCCCTTGTACTTCATCCGCTTGTATTTGCCGCACAGGCACTCGTAGTCCTTGATCGGCCCAAAAATGCGCGCGCAGAACAACCCGTCGCGTTCGGGCTTGAACGTGCGGTAGTTGATGGTTTCCGGCTTTTTGATCTCGCCGTACGACCAAGACAGAATCTTTTCAGGGCTCGCGATCGAGATGCGGATCTGGTCGAAGACCTGAGCCGGCGTCTGCGGGCTGAAGAGATTCATAATCTCTTGGTTCATGACATTCTCCGTGTGAAATTCTTGGTTGCCGGAATACGGACGACAGACCTTGTTCCGCTCATTCCCGCGCAGGCGGAAATCCAGGAGCTTGCTGGGTCCCCGCTTTCGCGGGGACGAGCGGCGGTAATGGCCTCTACGTTCAGTCCGTCCTCCGTCGTCTGTCCTCTGTGGTCCGCTTACTCGGCCGCCTCGGCAACGCCGTCGCCGCCGCCGCCGCGCTGTTGCTTGGAATTGTGCAGGTCGACGTTCAAGCCGAGCGAGCGCATCTCCTTGACCAGCACGTTGAACGATTCCGGAATGCCGGCCTCGAACGTGTCGTCGCCGCGCACGATCGCCTCGTAGACCTTGGTGCGGCCGGCCACGTCGTCGGACTTCACGGTCAGCATTTCCTGCAGCGTATAAGCTGCGCCATAGGCTTCGAGCGCCCACACTTCCATTTCGCCGAAGCGCTGGCCGCCGAACTGCGCCTTGCCGCCCAACGGCTGCTGAGTGACCAGGCTGTAGGGGCCGATCGACCGGGCGTGGATTTTGTCGTCCACGAGGTGATGCAGCTTGAGCATGTAGATGTGGCCGACAGTGACCTTGCGGTCGAAGCTGTCGCCGGTGCGCCCGTCATAGAGCGTCACCTGCCCGGAATGATCGAGGCCGGCGAGATCGAGCATGTGCTCGATATCGGCTTCCTTGGCGCCGTCAAAAACCGGCGTCGAAATCGGTACGCCGTGGCGCAAGTTGGTGCCGAGCTCCATCAATCCCTTCTCATCGAGCGATTTGATGGTCTCGTCGTCGCCATAGACCTTCTTCAACAGCTCCTTGAGCGGCTTTGAGTCCCGCTTGCTGTTATAGAGGTCGACGGCGCTGCCGATCTTCAATCCAAGGCCGGCGCACGCCCAGCCCAAATGGGTCTCGAGAATCTGACCCACATTCATGCGGCTCGGCACGCCGAGCGGGTTGAGCACGATATCGACCGCCGTGCCGTCACCGAGGAACGGCATGTCCTCCAACGGGACGATTTTCGACACCACGCCCTTGTTGCCGTGGCGGCCGGCCATCTTGTCGCCCGGCTGAATCTTGCGCTTCACGGCGACGAAGACTTTGACCATTTTCATGACGCCGGGCGGCAACTCGTCGCCGCGCTGCAGCTTTTCGACTTTGTCGAGGAAGCGCTGCTCGAGCCGCTTCTTCAATTCGTCGTACTGTTTGCGGATGGCTTCGATTTCCGCCATCACCTTGTCGTTGGGCGAAGCGAACGACCACCACTGCGAGCGCGGATATTCCTCGAGCACCGCGCGGGTGATCTTGGTGTCCTTCTTAAAGCCCTTCGGACCGGCGATGCCTTGGCGGCCTTCCAGCAACTCGGCCAGGCGGCCATAAACGTTGCGGTCGAGGATCGCCTGTTCGTCGTCGCGGTCCTTGGCCAAGCGCTCGATTTCTTCCCGCTCGATGGCGAGCGCACGCTCGTCCTTTTCGACGCCGTGACGATTGAAGACGCGCACTTCGACGACGGTGCCTTGTACGCCGGGCGGCACCCGCAGCGAGGTGTCGCGAACGTCGGAAGCCTTCTCGCCGAAGATGGCGCGCAAAAGCTTTTCCTCCGGCGTCATCGGGCTTTCGCCCTTCGGCGTGATCTTGCCGACCAGGATGTCGCCGGCGCGCACTTCGGCGCCGATATAGACGATGCCGGCTTCGTCGAGATTCTTCAGCGTCTCTTCCGAGACGTTGGGAATGTCGCGCGTGATCTCCTCGGGCCCGAGCTTGGTATCGCGGGCCATGACCTCGAATTCCTCGATGTGGATCGAGGTGAAGACGTCGTCCTTGACGATGCGTTCGGAGAGCAGGATGAAGTCTTCGAAGTTGTAGCCGTTCCACGGCATGAACGCGACGAGCACGTTCCTGCCGAGCGCAAGCTCGCCGAGATCGGTCGAAGGCCCGTCGGCGATGATGTCGCCCTTCTTCACCTGATCGCTGACTTTCACCAGCGGCCGCTGATTGATGCAGGTGTTCTGGTTGGAACGCTGGAACTTCTGCAGCCGATAGATGTCGACGCCGGGCCGGGTCGGATCCGGTTCGTCGGTGGCGCGGATGACGATGCGGGTGGCATCGACCTGGTCGACTATGCCGGTGCGACGGGCCGCGATTGCAGCGCCGGAATCGCGGGCGACGACCCCTTCCATGCCGGTGCCGACAAACGGCGCCTCGGCATGGACGAGCGGCACTGCCTGCCGCTGCATGTTCGAGCCCATGAGCGCGCGGTTGGCGTCGTCGTTCTCGAGGAACGGAATGAGCGCCGCCGCCACGGATACGAGCTGCTTCGGCGACACGTCCATGAAATCCACCTTGTCGGGCGGAATGAGCTGCACGTCGCCGGCATGACGCACGACGACGAGATCGTCGGTGAAGCGCCCGCGCCCATCAATGGTGGAGTTCGCCTGGGCGACCGTGTAGCGGCCCTCCTCCATGGCCGAGAGGTAGACCACTTCGTCGGTGACGCGGCCGTCTTTGACTTTACGATACGGCGTCTCCACGAAGCCGTATTTGTTCACGCGCGCGTAGGTCGCGAGCGAATTGATCAGGCCGATATTTGGTCCTTCCGGCGTCTCGATCGGACAGATGCGGCCGTAATGGGTCGGATGCACGTCGCGAACTTCGAAGCCGGCGCGTTCCCGGGTCAAGCCGCCCGGTCCAAGCGCCGACAAGCGCCGCTTGTGCGTGATCTCCGACAGCGGATTGGTTTGGTCCATGAACTGCGACAGCTGCGAGGAGCCGAAGAACTCGCGCACCGCCGCGGCCGCGGGCTTGGCGTTGATCAGATCCTGCGGCATCACCGTGTCGATATCGACCGACGACATGCGCTCCTTGATCGCGCGCTCCATCCGCAGGAGCCCGATGCGGTACTGGTTCTCCATCAGCTCGCCGACCGAGCGGACCCGGCGGTTGCCGAGATGGTCGATGTCGTCGATTTCGCCTTTGCCGTCACGCAGATCGACCAGCGTGCGGATCACCGCAATGACGTCCTCTTTGCGCAACGTGCGCTGCGTGTCATCGGCCGTCAGATCGAGCCGCATATTCATCTTGACGCGGCCGACGGCGGAGAGGTCGTAGCGTTCCGGATCGAAGAACAGCGACTGGAACATCGTCTGCGCCGTCTCGATGGTCGGCGGTTCGCCCGGACGCATCACGCGATAGATATCGAACAACGCGTCCTCACGCGTCATGTTCTTGTCGATCGCGAGCGTGTTGCGGATGTAAGCGCCGACGTTGACGTGATCGATGTTGAGCAGCGGCAATTCCTTGTAGCCCGCCTCGTTCAGCGTCTTCAGCGTCTTCTCGGTGATTTCCTCGCCGGCTTCGGCGTAAATTTCACCGCTCTTCGGATTAACCAGGTCCTCGGCAATGTAATGGCCGATCAGTTCCTCGTCGGTCAGGCGGAGCGCCTTGAGGCCCTTTTCGGCAAGTTGCCGGGCCTGCCGTACGGTGAGTTTTTTGCCGGCTTCCAGCACCACCTTGCCGGTATCGGCATCGACCAGATCATTGATCGCCTTGTAGCCGCGCAGCCGATTGGCATCGAACGGCACGCGCCAGCCTTCTTTGGCGCGCTTGTAGAGCACCTGCTTGTAGAAGGTGTTGAGGATTTCTTCGCCGCTCATCCCGAGCGCGTACAATAGCGACGTGACCGGAATCTTCCGCCGCCGGTCGACGCGCGCATAGACGATGTCCTTGGCGTCGAACTCGATGTCGAGCCACGAACCGCGATACGGAATAATGCGGGCGGCAAAGAGGAGCTTGCCCGAGGAATGGGTCTTGCCCTTGTCGTGATCGAAGAACACGCCGGGCGACCGGTGCATCTGCGAGACAATGACGCGCTCGGTGCCATTGACGATGAAGGTGCCGTTATTGGTCATGAGCGGAATGTCGCCCATGTAGACATCCTGTTCCTTGATGTCCTTGACCGATTTGGCACCGGTCTCTTCATCAATATCGAACACGATCAGGCGGAGCGTGACCTTGAGCGGCGCCGCATAGGTCATGCCGCGCTGCCGGCACTCGTCGACGTCGTATTTCGGGCCTTCGAATTCGTATTTGACGAATTCGAGCATCGACGTGTTGGAGAAGTCGGAAATCGGGAACACCGACTTGAATACGGCCTGCAGCCCTTCGTTCGGGCGGCCGCCCGGCGGTTCCACCACCAGGAGGAATTGGTCGTAGGATGCCTTTTGAACCTCAATGAGGTTCGGCATCTCCGCGACTTCCTCGATTTTTCCGAAAAACTTTCTTACGCGCTTCCGACCGATAAACGTCTGCGCCATCATGTCCTCTCGCTCAATCGATCCGTCAGGTTCGAACGCGATGGGCCAGCCACCGGTCCAAACCGCCCGCGAGCCTTTGGCTCGCGGCCATCGGGGCGATCAAGACAACTCTCCGGAAGACCGCTATCCATCGCGACCGTCGGGACAGGCGTCGAACCACCCTATTTTCCAATGATTCGGCCCAAGAACGCCGAATCAGCTCACTCAAACGTCGGCAATTCAGCGCGTTCGCCGCCGCAACACACCGATTTCCACCATTGGCCGCGGTGTTGCCGTCCTACAAAGTCCCGGCCGTACTCGGCTCGCCCGGAACCGGCAACCTCTAACTTCACTGCCGGGCAGAGCCCGGTACCCGCGACTGGAGCCTCTTGAGAAATCCGCGGAATGCGCGCTGCCTCCCCCGCGGATATCCCAGAGATAGCTATTGACCTACTTAAGCTCAACCTTGGCGCCGGCTTTTTCGAGCTGCGCCTTGATCTTCGCCGCATCGTCCTTGTTCACGCCCTCCTTCACCGGCTTGGGAGCGCCTTCGACCAAGTCTTTGGCCTCCTTAAGTCCGAGGCCGGTAATGGCGCGAACTTCCTTGATGACCTCGATCTTCTTCTCGCCGGTCGCGGCGAGCACGACCGTAAATTCGGTCTTTTCCTCGGCCGGGGCCGCAGCGGCCCCGCCGCCCGCGGGCGCTGCGACCGCAACCGCGGCAGCCGCCGAAACGCCCCATTTCTCTTCAAGCAATTTGGCGAGCTCGGCCGCCTCCAATACGGTGAGGCTGGAAAGGTCGCTCACGATTTTCTGCAGATCAGCCATGTCTTTTGTCCTTGGTTCTAACCTTTGAGTTGAAGTCCGTTAGGCAGCAGCAGGCGTGTCCGCTCCTTCCTTAACCGCATCCGCTCCATCCTTAGCCGCATAGGCTTGAACGACGCGGGCGACCTTGGCCGCCGGAGCGTTGAGTAGCTGGGCGATTTTGGTCGCCGGCGCGACGATCAAGCCCACCATCTTGGCGCGCAACTCGTCGAGCGACGGTAGAGCGGCGAGCGCCTTGACCGCATTGGGATCGAGCGCGGTCGTGCCCATCGCCCCGCCAAGGATCACGAATTTTTCGTGCGCCTTGGCGAAATCGACGGCCGCCTTGGGAGCCGCAATCGGATCGCCGGAGAAGGCGATCAATGTCGGACCCTTGAGCAACGGCGCGATGGAGGCGACGTCGCTTCCTTCGAGAGCGATTTTGGCAAGCCGGTTCTTCGCCACCCGCACGCTTGCACCCGCCTGCTTCATCTGCCGGCGAAGTGTCTGCATCTGGGCGACGGTCAGAGCCGGAATAATGTGCGACCACGACGACCTTGGTGGCTTTGAACACCTCGCCAAGGTCGCTGACCAGTGGCTTTTTTCCGAACGATCCAACGCTCTCTCCGGGTGGCGGCGTCGCGCGCGCCGGGTTGATGCCTTGCACCCTGCCCCCCGCATCCGGCTAAACAACCGAACACGGGCCGTCGAGGTCAGAACCGAAGACAATGCCTCGGCCTTCACCCGTCTATGCAGGCCTTGCGATTAAGCCCTTGCGGGCGCCCGCAGTCTCGGACAGGATTCCGTTCAACAAACTCCGCTAAGCTCATCCACCTCTTAGGTAAATCCGCGCAGGATCGACGCTAAGAGCGGCCTCGCTTTCACTGATTTTGCGGAACGAACAAAGGCGCGCCGACAAACCGGGCCGGCACGCCCTGGACGGGTATTTACCCGCATCTATGCGCGTCTGCAAGGGGAATTATCCGGATTTATACGCAGCTATTTGCGCAACAGACCCGTGCCCGGTCTCCCTCGCCTTGCCGGATATTCATTGCGCCGTACGATGTCATTCTGTGCAGACGGGGACAGCGTCATGGCGAACAGCAGCAATCGCATTCTCACCACTCACGTCGGCAGCCTGATCCGGCCGCCACAACTCATCGCGTTCTGGCGGGCGATCGAGGACGGCAAGGCTTATGACGAAGCGGCGTTCGAAACGTGCCTTGCGGATTCTGTTGCGGAAGTCGTGCGCCGGCAGGCCGAGATCGGCATCGACATTGTCAGCGACGGCGAGTTCAGCAAAGGCGCCAACTGGGCGTTCTACGTCCACAAACGGCTTTCCGGGATTGCCGTTCGCCCGGTAACGGCGGAGGAAGCCAAAGATCCGATGGCCTCGATGGGTGGCGGCCGCGACCACCAAGCATTCGCGGAATTTTATGCCGAGTATGACGCCGCGTCCGGTCTCGCCAAGCGGCTCGGCAATCGCGTTGTCGTCAACGGTCCGATCCAATATTCCGACGAGCAGGTCTTGCGCGACATCAAGAACATAAAGGCCGGCGTCGCCGCGGCGAAAGCCAAGCATCGCTCGCTTGCCGCGTTCCTGCCGGTGGTGGCGCCGGCAAGCGCGCTACCCGGCGCCAAGAACGAACACTACAAAAATGAGGAAGCTCTATCTCACCGCGCTCGCCGACGCGTTGCACCAGGAATACAAGGCGGTGGTCGACGCCGGCCTTTACGTGCAAATCGACGATGCGTTTTTGCCCTATATGCATGAGCGCATGGTGCCGCCGATGACCAACAAGCAGTATCGGCGCTGGGCGCAGATGCGCATCGAAGCACTCAATCATGCGCTCAAGGGCATTCCCGAAGAGCGCTCGCGCTATCACATCTGCTGGGGCAGTTGGAACGGGCCGCACGTCTTCGACGTACCGCTCAAGGACATTATCGATCTGTTGTTGCAAGTGCGGGTCGGCCACTATTCCTTTGAAGCGGCCAACCCCCGTCATGAACACGAATGGCGGGTGTGGGAAACCGTCAAGCTCAAGCGCGACAAGATCCTGATCCCCGGCGTGATCAGCCACGCCACCAATATTGTCGAGCATCCCGAACTCGTGGCCGAACGTCTCGTGCGCTTCGCCAAGATTGTCGGACGGGAAAACGTGATGGCCGGCACCGACTGCGGCTTCGCCCAAAGCCCGTTTGCGCAGCGCGTGCATCCGAGCATCATGTGGGCGAAGCTCAAGGCGCTGGTCGAAGGCGCGCGCATCGCAAGCAAAGACTTTGGAAGCAAAAGAAACGCCGCGCGGCGTAGCTTCACGCGTCATTGCGGATCGCCGCGCAACGGCAAGTCCGGAATCCATAAATCCCTGATGCGCGGGGCTTTCGAATTCCGGGCTCGCCGGGCGAAGGCCCGCGCCCCGGAATGACGCTGAGCGCGCTTATTGCGCGCTCGGGAACAGGCTCCCCGGCTCGACCTTCACCCCAGGGCCCATAGTGGAAGAGACCGCGACGCGATTGATGAAGTGCCCTTTGGCGCCGGTCGGCCGCGATTTCTGCACCGCGTCGGCAAAGGCGCGGATGTTCTCGACGAGCTTTTCCGCGGAGAACGACGCTTTGCCAATTCCGGCTTGGACGATGCCGGCCTTTTCGGCGCGAAATTCAATCGAGCCGCCCTTGGCGCCACGCGACCGCATTGGTCACATCCATGGTCACCGTGCCGACTTTCGGATTGGGCATAAGCCCGCGCGGGCCCAAAACCTTGCCGAGCCGTCCGACCAGGGGCATCAGGTCGGGCGTCGCGACCACGCGATCGAAATCGATGGTGCCGCCTTGCACCTTCTCCACCAAATCCTCGGCGCCGACCACGTCGGCGCCGGCGGCCTTGGCCTCATCGGCCTTGGCGCCGCGGGCAAATACGGCAACGCGCACCGACCGGCCGGAACCGTTCGGCAGGTTGACGACGCCGCGCACGATCTGGTCGGCGTGCCGCGGATCGATGCCGAGGTTCATCGCCACTTCGATGGTTTCGTCGAACTTCGCTTTGGCCCGCTCCTTGACCATCTTGACCGCATCGTCGAGCGGATAGAGTTTCTCGCGGTCGATGCCTTCGCGCGCGGTGCGCGTGCGCTTGCCGACGCTCATGATTTCACCTCCAGCCCCATGGAGCGCGCCGAGCCTTCGATCATGCGCATGGCCGCCTCGATGGTATCGCAGTTCAAATCCTTCATTTTCTGTTCGGCGATCTCGCGCACCTGCGCTTTGGTGACCGAACCGGCGACGTCGCGCCCGGGCGTCTTGGAGCCGCTTTCAAGTTTTGCCGCCTTCTTGAGGAAGTGCGAGACCGGCGGCGTGCGCAATTCGAACGAAAACGTGCGATCGGCGTAGACGGTGATGGTCACGGGAATAGGCGCGCCCTTCTCGAGCTTCTGCGTCTGCGCGTTGAACGCCTTGCAGAACTCCATGATGTTAAGTCCGCGCTGGCCGAGCGCGGGACCGATCGGCGGCGACGGATTGGCCGCCCCTGCCGGCACCTGCAATTTGACGTAGCCGGTGATTTTTTTTGCCATTCACTACTCCTTTGGTGGTGCGGCGCCTGACGGCTGGCGACCGCCCTTGCCTCCCACGTGTTTCGGAGGACAGATGACGGACATCGGAGGACAGATCAAGTCCGGTGCCGCGTCGCGCTTATCTGTCCTCTGTCGTCCGTCCTCTGTCTACAACTTCTCCACCTGTCCGAATTCCAGCTCCACCGGCGTGGCGCGGCCGAAGATCGAGACGGCGACCTTAACCCGCGAGCGGCCTTCGTCCACCTCTTCGACCGTACCGTTGAACGAGGCAAACGGGCCGTCGGAAACGCGCACCTGCTCGCCGACCTCGAAGGTCACCGACGGCTTCGGCCGCTCGATACCCTCCTGCACCTGATGGATGATGCGTTCGGCCTCGGCGTCCGACAGCGGCATCGGCTTGTTGTCCGAGCCCAGGAAGCCGGTGACTTTCGGCGTGTTCTTGATCAGGTGATAGGCCTCGTCGGTCAGCTCCATCTTCACCAGCACGTAGCCGGGAAAGAATTTTCGCTCGGCGTCTACCTTGCGACCGCGCCGCACCTCGGTGACCTTTTCCTTGGGTACGAGAATTTCCTCGAACTGGCCGCCAAGCCCGCGCTGCTTTGCCTGCTCACGGATCGGAATCCGGCAACCTTGTTCTCAAAATTCGAATAGGCGTGGATGGCGTACCATCGGGTGGTCATGGGGGTGAAATCCGGTCGTCGCTGTTGCGGGGTTTGCGCCGAGAATTTGCTCAAGAGTTGATGCCGAGAAGAAAACTTACGGCGAGCCGCATGATCTGATCCGCCGCCAGGAAAAAAATCGCCGCGATAAACACCATGACAAACACCATCATGGTGGTGACGGTGGTCTCCTTGCGCGTCGGCCAAGTGACTTTTTGCGCCTCGGCTCGCACTTCCTGCAGAAACTTAAACGGATCGATTTTTGCCATTGACGTCCAAATAGTCGTTCCCCAACCCGTATTTCAGGAGAAGGCCGACACGGCTGATCCTTTGGGGAAATGTTCGTCGCGGAAGTCCGATATCGGGCCGCAGACGATGGCGGATAGGTACTGCCGGTCGGGCCAACCGTCAAGGGACAGGAATCAGTAATCAGGCATCAGGGATCAGGTTTTCAGGGATCAGGGATCAGGGGTCAGGTTATCAGGAGTCAGGAGTCAGGAGTAGGTATCAGCACGCGGCCCCTAACCTGATGCCCGACGCCTGACGCCTGATACCTGGACCTGGCAGGAGTGGAGGGACTCGAACCCCCAACCCCCGGTTTTGGAGACCGGTGCTCTAGCCATTGAGCTACACTCCTAGCTGCTGTTCAAATGCCCCGGGCCGCCAGCCAAAGCAAGCCCGGCTTCCGACCCGTTGGGGGGCAAACATGATCAAGCCGATACACCACACCGGAGCGTCAGCGTTGCTAACCGCAGTCCGCCCGACGCGGCGAACGCTGATGCTTGCCGCCGCCTGCGCTCTCATCACCATGCCGGCCTCCGCGGCGGACAATTCGGCCAAAACCTTCGTCTCCATGTGCGTCAGGAGATCAATCGTGCCGTCAATGTCTGCCTGGATGAACACCCTGCTGCCCGATCGCCTATGAACGGCTTTCGGTGCCTCTATGAAGTACAAGGCACGTGCGATGAATGCCTATCTCGTGCCTCCAATCTCGCGCATATTCCGAAAAGCTCGCCGGAGGCGTCCAACGGGGTATGGATGTAATGTGCGTCAAGAGTGCCTACTCCTCACAAGAATGTAGTATGTGTCACTACCTTACCGCGCCAACAGGCCCGACCAGCAAACGTTTTGCTGTGTTGTCTGTGGATATAGGACCATGCTGATCGAAAATGCCGCCATCAATCTCGCACAACGAGGGGATGATGGGGAACTACACGCTTGCAAAGATAGAAACGCTATCAAAGCATTGCTTTTGGGACGACATGATGGCTGGAAGAAACAAAACGGTTGGTCGTAGCCAACCGCCCGCCTAGTTGGTGTGCTCAAGGAGAACTACATCCAGAGCAGTATCAACGAGCAAGAGAGAAAGAAGATTAAAAGGCCACTTTAAG
>CAWIEY010000012.1:0-159463 GCA_963835195.1 uncultured Alphaproteobacteria bacterium | reverse complement strand
TCGAAAGTGCTTGACCTCACCCGCCGAATAGAGAAGCAGACCTTCATCGACACCTACGCCAAGGTGGCTTGCGCCAAGCTGTACGATCGCAAGACGCCGATCACGACGGCGGATCTGCTCAATGACCGGGTTTTGCCGTTCTTCGACGGCGCAACGCTACCAGATTAAGCGTGCCGAGCGCTAGGCGCCCGCGCCCGGCAAGAAGCAGCGGATTTGTGTCTCTCCTTTCGCATCCATATAGGGCCAAACCACCGCCGGGCCAAAACGGTTCGGCTCGGTCACGACCGCCGCGTCTGGAACGACAATCCATTCCCCTTGGAGCCGCACGCGATAGCGGCCATCTTGCGTGTCCCAGTCGACGTCGCGGATGCTGAAACCATCGGCGAAGGAGCAGCACAAGCCTTTTCCGCTGGCGAGCTGATCGAACCACGCGTGTAGTGGTTCGTTGGCGTAGCGGCCGTCATCACGCGCGGACACGTTATTGGAAACTAATGCACTCATGCACAACGCTACAACCGCCAACCTAGTACCGGTGAGTTTGTGCATCGTGACCTCCAGTGGTGTGCGAACCAACAATGAAGTGGTCGTGCAGAACTGGGAAAAAACTACGCGTTCGCCTGCGCGTCGTTATCGCTTCGCATCGAACTCATGAACGCGACTTCTGTGCCGTTCACTGATTCGCAATATGGAAACCAACCAGAGCGGCACAGGTCAAGTCCGAGTTTTGCTGGAACCACAGATGGCCGCTGGTGCGTTCTGCCGCCGACTTGCCTGCAGGAAGGCTGATATCCGCTCATCTGCCGATCGCGTTGCAAAAGTCTGTTTTTGCGAACGAACAAAATTTTCCAGAGGCGCCAGCGCGTTCAGCCTCACAACGAGCCTTAAAAAAAGCGACGAGTTGCACGCCTGACACCCAAATTCGAAACGGTCGCTTCTGCGTTTCGAAGCAGCAGGGAGTTGCTGCACTGCATCATCAAAGGGTGATGGCACACGGCGAGAATGATCGGGATGATCAACCCAATTGCTGGTATGACCCCTCGGCGGCCTTCTGTTTCCGCGCGAAGGCGAGCCAATGCGAATCGCGTCGAGGACGGACTGCAACTACCCGACCCAATGGTGCGCCACCCACCACGCGGCAATTGCCGGTGGAGGTGAGATACCGCGAAAAGGGGCACTCCTCTTTAGATTTTCGACAAAAAACAGGCGTCTTCGATTCACCTGCTAGCGCTTCTTGCGGCGGGTTGACGCGATTTGCCCAAGAGACGTCAGTTATTTCGGATTTGTCAGGCAACAAGCATTAACTGCCCGAAAACACAGCGCCATCGATTGCTGAGCCTACTGCGAGGACCAGATCATCAGGTTGAGCTGGAACAGATCAGTCATCACCGCGACCATGAGCGGCTTGCGAGACGGTCTTATCGAAGCCGATTGGCAGCGGCCTGTTCAGGTAAGCGTACGGTTAGACTTCAATCGGCACCAACTCATGCTTGGGTACTTTGGCTAGGGCCCGGAGCACCCTATCGTCCAGGACCCTGTTTCCGACCTCGGCGGCAAGGTTTCTGCGCGACCACTTTGATCGCAGCATCATCTCTGTCGTTGTTCCTCAAAACGGACAACACTGATGACGCGCCATTCGACAGCGACCATGTTCGACAGCGACCGCTGGGCGACAAAACGGAAAGCGCGGATGGCCGAAATCTCCCTAACGCTGTGTCGGCCTGTTTTGCAGGCGTGACAAAAACCCGCGTACAAGTTGCCTCGCGATCCAAGACGAAATCGGCGACCTCGTAACCGGGCTTTGTTCACGAATACAGCAGCAAACAGCAAGCGATGCTGGATTCAATTAGGCCACATAAAGGTCTATTCGCCAATGGGCCATCCTTGTCAGTCCAGGGCAACGGGTGGTAATTGCGGCAGTTCAGGTCCAGACCCAGGCGTCAGGACACTTTTTCTTCGGGGGTTTTCACACCCTGGTTTCACGCCGCCGATCAGTCAATTTCGCCGCGCGTCTCCTTCCCGGTGATTCGGGTGGCCAACCGAGCGAGACCGGCGACTGGGACACCTATCCAAGTCGGCCTATGGGCGGCTTCGTAGGCAATCTCGTAAGCAGCTTTCTCGATCAAAAAGAGATCGAGCAGATTGCCGGCAGCCGCACTGTCGGGGCAGGCCGTCGCCTGCCAATAAGCCCGCCGGAATGCAGTCGTAGCGCGTGCTTGAAATTGTACGAGGAACTGGTCGCGCCGCGCCGCATCCACCGGTACGGCACCTACGCGTTCGCGGTCGATAAACGTCGCGCCGGCATAGTCGATGGAGCGAAGGAGGCCGGCAACGTCCCGCAATGGACTTGTTTTGGCCCGGCGCTCCGCGAGCGAGGCGCCCGGTTCGCCCTCGAAATCGATGATATAGGCGTCGCCGTCCGCGACCAGCACCTGACCGAGATGAAGATCTCCGTGGATGCGAGTCATCAAGGTTCCCGTGCCAAATTTGGCGAGATTGGGGATGGTCGCTAAAATGCTTTCACTCTGGCTCAGCAATGTTTGCGCACGATCGCGGTCCTGATCGCGTTCCCAAGTTTCCAGCCGTGATATCGCTTCGAAGGCTACTTGAAGTCGCTCTTCGGCCTTCCGCGCCCAGTTCGCGGCGTCGTTTACGTCAGTGACTTTTGGCGCGAATGCTGGATGAGACGTCTCATGCGATAATATCACGTGCAATTCGCCGAGGCGCTTACCGATTGCTGCAACAATGGCGTCGCAATCGCTTAGCAAGTCGGACTCCGGGATATCGGCACCTGTTGCGGGGGCGAGCATATGGAGCGCGCGACCGAGGCGATCCAGGATCCACGACCAAGCATCCCCTTCGTTTCGCACGAAACTTAGTGCAATTGCTAAGGTAAAAGAGGTGCCGTCAGAGGCAACGCGAACCACATCTCCGAGGAGACATGGCGCATGGGTGTATCCTCTGTCCGTAAGATAGCGCTCGATCTCTGCTTCGGGGTGTTCGCCCGGAAGAATGCGACGGTAAATCTTCAGCGTCGCGACGTCACCCATTGTTAGCAAGATGTTAGACTGTTCAGCGCCCAGCAGATTGACCTCTGCTGTGAGACTTGCCTCAAGCGGTGCGCGTCCGGCTTCGGTGGGTCGAAATCGCAATGCGCCATCGTCGCTCGCAAACTCTTTGCCCGAAGCAAGGCACGTAACAAATCGATGAGCAAATGATGGCAGAGCACAGGCGTCTGTAAGCAAACCAACGCGCCGGCCACGCCGCATGCGCGCCACGGCGAGCATATTGGGAAGCGCTGCAGACGATTGATCCTCCCAGATAACCGCCAGGGGTAAAAGCCAATGCGTTGTCGCCCCAGGCGTCTTGACCTCCGCCTCAGTGAGCAGAATTTCCTCGGCTTCATCGCCGATATTAACGACATGCGCAATTCGAGCGGCCTTGATCCGTTGATCTTTCAATCCGAACCAACGCCGTTTGGCAATATATTGCGGTAAGGCCTCATCTTCGACGAGCTTAGCCGATGGTGAGACGAGTGCCTTGGCCAAACTGCCGCGAACAACCATCGTCACAAACTCCGGCATCGGCTCGGGTGTTGGAGTGTGCCAAGTAGGCTGCTCGTCCGATGTCGCCAACGCGAACCAATAGAAGCCAAACGGCGGCAGAGTGAGGAGGTAAGTCAGGTCTCCTATCGGAGGGAACGAAGATCCAGCACTGAGCTCGACGGGCACGCGACCAACAAATTGCGACAGGTCAAGCTCGACCGCTTCCAGGCTGTGCGCAAGATTAACAACGCACAACACCGTATCGCCGTCGCGTTCGCGAATATAAGCCAGAATTTTACGGTTCTTAGGAGAAAGCAACGTCAATGTGCCGCGACCGAAAGCGGGATGGCTTCTACGCACCGCCAGCATGCGCCGCGTCCAGTTGAGAATCGAATGTTGATCGCGACGTTGCGCCTCGACATTGACCATCTCATATCCGTAAAGCGGGTCCATAGCAGCCGGTAGGCTCAGCTCCGCGGGATCGACACGCGAGAAACCACCGTTGCGATCAGGTGACCATTGCATCGGTGTGCGCACGCCATTGCGATCGCCCAGATGGATGTTATCCCCCATGCCAATCTCGTCACCGTAATAGATGACGGGGGTGCCTGGCATCGACAGCAAAAGACTGTTCATCAGCTCCACGCGTCGTCGGTCGCCTTCCAGTAGGGGCGCAAGCCGACGACGGATACCGAGATTAATCCGCGCGCGCCGGTCGGTGGCATACGCTTGCCATAAATAATCACGCTCGCTGTCACTCACCATTTCGAGCGATAGCTCATCATGATTGCGCAAGAAAATCGCCCATTGACACGTATCAGGAATCGGCGGCGTTTGCCGGATGATGTCGATGATCGGAAACCGATCCTCGCGCGCGATCGCCATATACATGCGCGGCATTAATGGGAAGTGGAACGCCATGTGGCATTCGTCGGATTCGCCAAAATACTCCTTGACGTCTTCGGGCCATTGATTGACTTCGGCGAGCAGCATTCGGTCCGGAAAGTTGGCGTCGAGCTCGGCACGAATTCGCTTCAGAATTTGATGCGTTTCAGGCAGATTTTCGTTGCTCGTGCCTTCCCGCTCAATAAGGTATGGCACGGAAGCCAGCCGAACACCGTCGACGCCAAGCTGCAGCCAGAATCGGATCACACCCAGCACCGCCTTTAGCACTTGGGGATTATCGAAATTCAAGTCCGGCTGGTGCGAGAAGAAGCGATGCCAGTAGTACGCGCCAGCAACTGAATCCCAGGTCCAATTGGAGCGTTCCGCGTCAACGAAGATGATGCGCGTGCCAGCATACTTTTGGTCACTGTCGGACCAAACATAGAAGTTGCGCCATGACGATCCCGGCTTTGCCCGCCTGGCTCGCTGAAACCAAGGGTGCTGGTCGGAGGTGTGGTTGATCTCAAGATCAATGATGACGCGAATATCGCGGGCATGCGCCACGCGCACGAACTGACGGAAGTCGCCGAGCGTTCCATAGTCGGGATGAACGTCACGATAGCCACTAATATCGTAACCGTCGTCAAGCAGCGGGGAGGGATAGAACGGCAGGACCCATATGGCGTTCACGCCGATGTCGGCAATGTAATCGAGTTTTGAAATCAATCCCGGAAAGTCGCCGATACCGTCATTATTGCCGTCGAAAAACGATTTCACGTGAAGCTGATAAATGATCGCGTCTTTGTACCAAAAATCAGCCGCCCCCGCCGTCCTCGCTTTCTTGGTGCGCGCATCCATCGTCATTCCCCAGACGGCGCGTGACGACACTGGATTTTACTCAGCCGCGGTAAGTGCTCGTCTTGTCCGTCGATCGCCGCTCGGCATCTGATCGGTTCCGATAACCGCTCTTCGGAGGCTACTTTGGTGGGTTGGCCAACAGGTGTTTTAGCGCCTCCATCGCTTTTCCGAATTTGTCCCAATCCCCCTGTTGCATGGCTCTCTGGGCGTCGTCGAACTGCATTCTCGCCGCGTCGAAGTCCGGCTGACGCGCGGCTGCCGCCGTGCCCGCTGTCTGCGCGGTGGCCGCCCGAGGTTGCGGAGTACCGAAAAGAGCGGCGAGCGCCTCGTCGAGTGTCGGCTCCATGACGACCTTGTCGCCCGCAACCGCGATAACGCGCTTCAATTGCGGAAAGTTTGTGCCTTCGGCTCTGAGGTACAAGGGCACGACGTACAGGAATGAGTTCTCGATCGGAGTCACAATCTGTTTGCCGCGAATGACTCGCGACCCTTGTTGGTTCCAGAGCGTGAGCTGCTGAGAAATGATCGTGTTCTGATCGATCATCGCCTCGATCTGGTCCGGTCCGTAGACAAGCTTTTCCTTCGGCAGCTCGTAAAACAGCATTTCCCCATACTCGGGAAAATCGGACCTGGCGGCCATCCAGGAGATCATGTTGTCCCGGTTCTGCGGCGTAAAGGGAGTCATGAGCATGTATTCAAGCTGAGCGCTTCCCGGAAGCTTGGCCAGGATGTAATAGGGCTGCATCGGCCGGGCTTGGCCCGCGTATTTCTCCATTGGAGCCGTCCATAGGTCCTCTCGGTTGTAGAAAACTTGAGGGTCCGTCATGTGAAAGGTTCTGTACTGGTCGGCTTGGACGGAGAAGATATCCTCAGGATAACGCAGGTGCCGTTTGAGATCCCCCGATAGGTCACTCAAGTCATGGAAGACCCCGGGAAACGCCTGCCGATAGGCGGCCAGGATGGGATCCTTGGGATCCATGATGTAGAAGCGGACGGTTCCGTCGTACATGTCCACGACGACCTTCACGGAATTTCGGATGTAGTTGAGCCCGTCGAACGCAGCAGTAGAGCGGGCTTCGGTCCCGCCTGCGTCCGGCCCGATCAAGCCCTGTTCCAACGCAGTTTCATACTGTGTTGGCCGCTCTGGATTTGCATATGGAAAGTAATTCGAAATCGTATAGGCATCCTGGATCCAGTACAGCTTACCATCGCTCAATACGGCGTAGGGATCATTGTCGAGGCGCAAGAAGGGAGCGATTTGTGCCACGCGATCGCGAACGTCTCGATGGATTTGAATCCGGCTCTCGGGCTTGAGATAGGAGGTCAATAGGATGTTGACGTCAGCTTTGGTCCAGGTGAACAAAAGCCTCTTCCAATAACTGTCTAACGGGATTCCTCCTTTTCCGCTGTAGCTGGTGTAAACATTGTTATTGCCCTTGGGGTAATCGAACTCTTTGATGGCGGTGGCGACGATCCGATATCCCGGCATCGATTGTCCGTAGTAGATGGCAGGCTGGGTTATGGTCAGGCCGAAAGCAGATTCGGCCGGGACGTTCTCGAGAACGTATTGCGGAAATCCTCCGCCGACGGTCTTCGAGACCAAGTTCATGACCGCGCCATAGCCGTGCGTGAACTGCAGGTACTGGTTGACCCAGGTTTGCGCTTTCGCGGGAAGTTCCGGGGAGAGCTCGCGGGTGGAAAGCATGACCTGATGATAACCGTCCGCCAAGTGATAACGGTCGGTGTCGACGTTATAGAACTGGTAGTAGAGGCGTATCGCCTGGGTTTGTTGATAGGTCTGCAGCAGCGGCCGCGCGTCCCATAGTCGAATGTTCTGGATCGTGTCTTGGTTCCTCGCGATCACTGTGGGCGTCAGATCCGCCAGGGCTGGATAGGACGTTTCCTGGATCTTATCCAGCTGGTAGGCTTTCCGCGTGAACTCGATGTAATTTTTGAGGTACGGCGTCTCGAGCGCCAGTTCGCTCGGCTGCACAAAATATTTCTGAACGACAAAGGGAAGCAGAGCTAGTCCAATGATCCATAGGGCCACGTACGCGCCGGCCCCAACAGCCAACATCTTGAGGCGCGGGCGGAAAAAATTGAATACGAGCAACGCACACGTCGCCGCCGAGACGCCGACCATGAACCAGAGGGCGACACGCGTTACATGATCCGCCGCATAGCCAGCGCCATAGACGACGCCTAGAGTGGAATAGACGAGTTCGTAGTGATCGAGGTAAAAACCCCATGCAAAATTGGCGACCAGAATAAAAAGAAGCACTGAAAGGTGTGACGTGGCGTTCTCCGCTGCGGCGCCGCCCGCTGTATTCCTAAGAATACGTAGGCTGCAAGGACGATCCCAAGCGTCGAGATCGTCAGCAGCGTCAAACTGCTTTGCAGTAGAACATAGAAGGGCAGATGGAAGACATAAAACCCGACATCGACACCAAAAAGCGGATCCGAGAACTCCGAAGGAACCGCCGTAACGAAAGCGTAGGTAGGTATCCCATTCGGCGTGGAAACCGGACGCAAAAAACAAGGCGATACCGCCGCTGATCAGAACAACGGCGGCCTTCAATAGCCTGGGGGGCAACACGATCGTTGCATCGGTCCCGGAAAAAGGAGTCTGTCGCGGTAGATCAAGGCTCCATGGACCGCCTGTTCGGAGGGCGGCGCCATTTTTGACGGCGAGGCGAAGATTAATCCACAGGTACGGAAAGGCGAAGGCGAAAGCGGAGCAAAACATCACCCACTGAACCGACGCAAGAGTCCAGAAGATACCGACGTAGTTGAGCTGGCGCATCCATAGCCATTTTTCCAAATACTCGGCAATGCCTAGCAGGACAACAACGAACAAGATCGCGGCAACAATCAGGGTTCTGACAAAATGCCGGGAAGGCGGATGTTTTCCAGGGAATCCTTGTTGCGCAACCCGGGGCGGGCTCTCGTGCATCGTACTACTCCAAATCGCTCGCTGGCGCGTGGGGGCCGGAGGCTGCCGAACTCACGATACCACTTTTTCGCGACGCTGGATCAGCGCACGAAGGCTCAGCGGTGGCTCCTCAATCACCGCGATCCGCCCTTCTAACATCGATCGCAAAGTTCCAATCGCCTTGGTTACGACAAAGACAGCACTTAGAAATGCGGATCGCCAAACCCAAGCCGAAGGACACGGCGTTCGTCAATCAGATCGCACCGAAGTTCAAAGAAGACGGCTCGCCCACATCTCCCGAGTCTCCACCTTTTCCCGACAACCGAGATTCGGCGCCGGCACGCAGGTGCCGTTCGGTTCTGCGTTCGGTTCTGCGTTCGGCGCGGCGCGCGGCGGAGCGAACATCTCTTTATCCCTTGCTCGCTCCGACGTGCGTGCGCCGCGCCGAACGACCTTGGCGAAGCGCGGCGCGGTGAATCCGCGCTTTGGGCCGGCGCCGAGGTCATTCTACGAAGAAACTGAATCGCTCATGCGGCTGTCGGAAGAGGTGTGAGTTCAACGGCGAAGCCAAGATCGGCTAGGCGTTTGAGCAAGCGTTTGGTCTGCTGTTGTTTGGAGCGACGGTCGAAGTGGTCTGGGCCGAGATCTTGGTAGAGAGTGCCCTGCTGGAGCATGTGATAGGCGGCGGTGAGGATCGAAGCAGCTACGGCGCAGACGGCCTTCTTGGCTCCGCGTCGAGCACGCAGCCGGTTGAATTGGGCCTGCGGATAACTGGCCTTTTTCCGGCTGGCCGACCAGGCGCACTGCACGAGCGTCGTCTTCAACCAAGGCGCGCCCCTGGCGGAGCCGGGTGGATCGGCGTTTGCCAGCGCTCTCGTCGTTGCGCGGACAAAGGCCAGCCCACGAGATGAGATGCCCGGCCGTTGGGAACCGGCTCATGTCTGTGCCGATCTCGGATATGATGACCTGCGCACTGAGTGTGTTGATGCCAGGGATTGAGGTCAGGAGCTCGACGCCGGCGCGAAAGGGCGCCAGATTGGCATCCACCTCCCGATCGATCTCGGCGATCGCTGCCTCCAGAGCGTTGATCTGTTGGAGGTGGAGGCGAAGCATAAAACGGTGATGGCGCCTGATCCTTCCGGATAGCGCCTCGCGTAGCTTGTGCTGCGGGCTCCTGATTCTGGTATCGGCAAGAGCGGCCAGCTTGGCCGGATCGCTCTCGCCTGCGATCAGCGCATCGATGATCGCCCACCGCTTTTGCCCACGATGTCGGCGACCACCGAATCGAGCTTTATGTTGGCATCTTCAAGCGTCTTCTGCGGCCGCTGGATATGGCTGGCCTTCTCGCGGACCAGTTGTTTGCGCGTGCGCAGCAGCGCGCGCAAATCCTGCGTTTCAGTTTCCGGCACGAAGCTCGCTCGGATCAGACCGTGGGCCAGCAGATCGGCCAACCAAGTCGCATCGTTGACGTCGGTCTTGCGGCCCGGGACGTTTTTCACGTGCGAGGCATTGGCCAGCACCAAGGTGCACTCGCTGTCGGAAAGAATGTGCCACACCGGCTTCCAGTAGAACTCCGGTTGCTCCATCGCGACGTGGGTGCAACCGTTCGATGCCAGCCACTCCGCCAAGCTCACAAGGCTCGCCGTCGTCGTACTGAATGTTTGCACCTCGGTGACGACCTCACCACCGGATGCGATGCGTATGCAGGCAACCACGCTCTCTTTGTGGACATCGAGACCGGCACATCGCGGATAAAGGACTTCCATCTACCCCTCCTGGCTCTGCAGTGTCGGCGTGGAATCCGTGTTATTCGAAATCTACGAAGCGTGCTCCCTGGTCGTCTCCGACCATTGGCACAGTCTGGGGATGCTCAGGGATTCCGGGTCCAACTTTTTATCGGGCTCAAGCGCACCACTGAAAAATACCGACCTCGGTGCCGACACCGTGCTCAGATTATCAAGTTTCGTACGCTGCGGGTCGGGGCCGCCGGTTCAAAACTTTTTAGCGGAATTGTTGGTGGCGGATTCCGGTTCGGGACGAGGATGGAGGGTGGGGGTTGGGCGCGATCGATGATGATGATGTCGGCGGGCGCCGGCGCGGCGCGAGCTACGGGGTCATCGGCAACAGCTCGGAAATTCTGCAGCACTGACGGTGGGTTTATTATCTGCGTACTCTACCTTCCCGCGCGCGCGAGGCGGGAGCCGAGCGCGGCGCGGTCAATCCAGCCGCGCTTTGGGCCAGCGCCGACTTTTCTTTTTGCCGAAAAGGGTTCGACGGCTTTGGCCGCGGCGCCGCCGCCGGCGCGGGCGGGGTGCGGTGAGGCGGCTCGACCTATGCGGTCTTCGCCGCCAGCAGCGGATCGCGACGACAGGGTGAGGGGCTTCGGTCGTGCGCGCGCTCGGCGATTTGCGCCCTGCCGAGCGGCCGATCGCGAGCACGTTGAATCATCTCTTGTTTTGGGGGGTTATTATCTGCGCACTCTACTTTCCCGCGCGCATTTTACTTGGAGGCGGTTTTTGCACGAAGCTGTCAGGCGTTCGCGCGCTGCTGTGCAAGTCTAGCTTTAGTTCGAAGCTCCAAGGCCGAATTCGTAAGGCCCTGATCGGCCTAATCTTGAGCTTCGACTAAGTGTTGGGCCGCACGCTGCTCGAACAAGCGAGCGGTCTGAGGCACACGGTCCGGCCGTAGGGGTGAGTTCTTATGTTCTCGATCATGTCCTGCCTAACGGCGTTCTCCAGGCAAGTCCGATTCCTGGGACTGGCGAACCTGCGTCGGTCTGTTGTGGGGTGCTGGGCCGTTTGGTTATCCTTTCCATGGCCATTTGTTTGGCTTTGCCCGCAATCGGAAGCAGCATCTCGCCCTGTCCGTCTACGCGCTTGCGATCCCTCGGCGCTGGGGCAGAGGCCACTCGTTCCTGCGCGATACTGCGGCGGAGCGCGTCCATGAGGTTGACAACATACGGCGGCCGCGGCGCGACATACTCACGCGATACCGGCAGGCCGGCTTGCTTCTTCTTGAGCATTGTAACGACAGTTCCTCGTAGCGATCCACGAACTGCGAGGGATCGAAGTCGGTCGTTTTGCTCCGGACGATCTGCTCGGCCAGCTTGAGCATATCCGGCTCGATCTCGATATCCGGGATCTCGTCGAAATATTCCTTCGCGTCCCTGATCTTGTAGGGATAGCGAAGCGTGGTAGCCACCGGCCCCTTGTCCCAGAGCTCGATCATGACGACCCGTTCGCGCTTCGCCAGTACGCCTCGCGGATCACCGCAAAGGCTTCCTGCCCGACCCAATCGTCCGGCGTGACGTAGTAGGGCTGTCCAGATACCGCTGGTCGATCTGGTCGCGCGGAACGAATGAATCGATTTCGACGGTGTGTTTGCTCTCGATCGCAATGGCTTTGAGTTCGTCGTCGTCTGCCGAAATGCAGGTGTTCCTGGCGTGCTCGTAGCCCCGGCCCTTGTTCTCGCTCTCGACCGCCTTGCGGGTATCCTCGTTGACCAGCTGCTGGCGCAGCCGATTGCCGGCCTCCTTGTTGATCTGGCGAAACGCGACCCGTTCGGTCATTGATGTGCGGTGTAAAGGGCGACCTGACACGAGATGAGAGAGAGCTTGAGGTAGCCTTTCCAAAACGGACGCGCGGGGGCCATGGCCGAGAACTCCTTTTGTTGCCGGTGCCGTTGGGCGCCGACCGCGTTTCGAGCCACTTGCGAGGAGTGCGCAGGCTGGTGCGGGCAAATCCGTCGAGACCCGGCTCTGTACGCTGATGCTGCTCTAACTTGCCGTATCTGAAAGGCAAATCGCTTCGCTCGGGACGGTTGATCGGCGATTAGCCGCTCCCACGGAGTTCTCCGTTTCCTCCAACTCCCGCGCGGCCCCTTAAGCCAAAGGTCTAGGACCTGATCAATCGGCTCTCGTCGCCGGGAGTCCTTGTACTAACGAGGTTAGGGTGCTTTGCGGACCTAGATCGGCTCGCGCCGCAAATCCTCGCCATCAAGCTCCAGCAGATCAAAAGCGCAAAGCGTTACGCCCTTATCGTGCTGACGCCAGCGGATCATTTCAAAGACGGCCAGACCATTTTTTTCGCACGCAATTGCCTCGCCGTCCAGCACGCACGATCGCGCCGGAAGAGCTGCGACGGCTGCAATGATAAGCGGGAAGCGGCCAGCGAAGTCATGACCATTGCGCGTAATAAGCCGCACCGTGGCCCCGTCGCTGTGCGCGAGGATGCGGAAGCCGTCGTGCTTGATCTCATGAAGCCAGCCCGGTCCCGCTGGCGGGTTCGAGGCCGATCGCGGCAGGCACGGGTCGAAAAGGCGTTGGGATCGGCCGGCGCGCAACCGGCGCCGAAGATCACGTTGTACTGACATTGCTTTAGAAGTAAGAACTCAGACGATATGTGTCGAGCTACAGGGTCGAGGGGATTTGAGATCGGGCTATTTCGCTTCGCGTCTCTGGCCTGCTTTAGTAGCCTTTCCTGATTTTGATCTTTCGGACCATCCTAATCGTCGGGGTGAAAAGAAGACAAGGCCGACGAGGCGCCCCCTCGCATCGGTGACCTCAAACGCCCAATGCTCTAACCCGCGCCGGTACCACCTACGTCCATCCAGCATTTCTCTCGCGACCGCTCGGCCGTGTCTTAACGCCGTCCTGTTATCGGAGAGCAGGTCGCCCTCAGGATCGGGAATGGCTTTTCGACCGCGCACGACAATATTGAAAAAATACCGCGGCATTCCTGGTAAATGACCGAAGCAAGAAAGGGTTGCCGTACATAATCGTACCAGCTTCGTCTATTTTCGGTGGAGCTTGATTATGCGGGGCGGGACGGCGGCCGCATTCGGCTACGACCGCAAACCTCGATAAGGCCACTTCAGTTCGCGGTCTCTTTCTTCGACTTATGTGGAACTCGTCGACCGCGCCAGGTGATGGCGGAAACGCAAAAATCAACACGTGCGCGCAATGATAGATGTGCTCGAAATTAACGATGCCCGGATCGCAGAGATAGTCATTGAGCCGGTCCTTAATAGTTCCGAACGCGACATCACCCCCAGTGTGCTGCATCAAGGCATCGTCCATGATGTCGTGTTCTATTGCTGCGGTGAGCTGGTCTGCGTTCGGCGCCTTGTATTCAACCGATGCACCGGCGCCCAATAGAACCAGCACCCGCTTGGTGCTACGCAAAGAAACCATTGATCAGGTCCCCCGCTCAATACAGCCGAGTAGTGAATTCAATCGGCTCCTACGATCGAGGAGTCACCGTTTTTTCCGGCTTTGTTCACGCGCGTCATTGACTAAATGCGCATCGGCTCAGGTGGAAAAGGTTTCATCAGATCGCCGGGGTCCGCAGATCGCACGCATCATTTCCACGATTGAAACATTCGACGGTTTGTCGACTTTCGAGGTCAATGCGCGCCGACGCGATGCGCTGACCGACGAAATCAAACAAGCTATCAAGCACCGTGCTGGCGAGATCGGGCGTGATTTGTTGAACGAGAGGACGAGTCTTGACCTCACGAACCTTTCTCCCGCCGAAGAAAAGATCGTCGAGACCCTCGGCGACTTTCTGCGGATACGAAAGGGGCAGGGCAAATCCGCGTCGCGCACCCTCAGCCAGGTACGCAGGCGCGGCCTCATCGGAGCGGCTAAGGCGGCCGTCAAAACGCCGGGATTTCAGACACTTGCGGATGCCGACCTCGCCGATCTGTCCTACGAGCAGATTATCGTCGACCATCCGGACGAATTCTCGCCTCGCGCTCTCTGGTACGCGCGGCGGACGCTCGGTTTGCCCAATGAGAGCGACAGGCCGCCTCAACAAGTCGTTGGCGCGGGGGATTCCGATGCGCCTTATTCGGTCTTCGTATGCAATCCGAAGATATGGGCTATCGACCGTTTTCTCGACCGACGTATCGAACAGGAAACCTGGGGGATCAGGCCGACCGACCAGACTCGTTTCGCGCCGGGCCAGCTCGGTATCATCCGGGTCGGCGTTGATCGCCGCTCAGCGGCGGAGCGTGCCGGGAGTGCGCTGTTGGTGTCCGGAATCTACGCTCTGTGCGAAGTGGAAAGCGAAGCGTTTCCTGGGGGCTCGAAAGACGAATTTTGGGCGGATGGTAAAGGCCACCCACTGGGTTGGCCTACGGTCAAAATCCGCTATCTGCGGACGTATATGAACGATCGCCTCACCATCGAACGGCTGCGCCGTGAACGGCCGGGCGCGTCGAAACTTCTTCTGAATGGATTTCAAGCCGCCTCGTTTCAGATACCCGCCGCCGACTTTCACGCGGTGATGGATTTGCTCGGCGAGCCGCTCGATGATTTGCCGGACCCAGAGCGTGATGCAATTCCGGACTTTGGCGCGCTCGCAGTATTGGAAGCCAAATATCTAAATGCGAGTCCGGAAATAAAGGAACGAGTTAGCAAGATGGTCGAGCGCGGTCCAATAGGGACGCTAGTTAAGCGCGCGAACGGCTACAAATGCCAAGTCTGCGAAGCACTTGGACGTAACCCAATCGGGTTTCTGAAAAAAAACGGCGAGCCTTACGTTGAGGCGCACCACGTCACGCCGATCTCGCGCGGCGAGGTCGGCTCGCTCTCATCCTCAAATGTGATGACGATCTGCGCCAATCATCATCGACAAATTCATTATGGAAGCGTCGAGATCACCATCGCGCCCAAGGTCTTCAACGTCGTCATTGATGAGCAATCGCTGGCGATCGCCAAAGTCACCGTTCTGGACGAGTCCTCGCACGCGGCCTGATTCTTTGAACGATCGGGCAGGCCTCTTGTAAGGTACTACTCGCGCGCGGACGCGCGCGGGAGTTGGCACAGCAATGATGCTACAGCGCGAAGTCCGTAAATCGGTCTCACGACCATTCGTTATTGCTCCTGACCAGGCAAGCTCATTTGCCGTGCAGGAGGAACTGGCGCAAATACTTTTGTGACGCGAAACGTAAGGGGATCATTTACGAACACTCCCAATGCGTCATCGTAGTTCCGATGAAATCAAGAGGCGCTATTTGTTGGCTACACGACCATAGTATACCATGCTGCGCGCGTTCATTGGGATTTCCCGCGTGCCGGCTAAATGGAACCAGCGCTAGTGGAAACCGGGCCTCACAAAGAGCCAGCGAGTGAATCTTCCGCGCGGGCCGGGCAGGGAGATTCTGCGCAATCCGCAGCCCGGCAGGGCATCACACAGCTCATCGAATATGTACGGGTATTGATCGAACTATCCGACAAGCCGGTATGGTCGCTGGCGAGCTACGGCAACGTTGTCCTTCATGAAGAGGACTTGCGCGATCGGGTCGGCATCCGCCACGACCTGCCCGACATTGACGGATCAATCTACGTCAAAATAGATCGGTTGCGGCGCACAGACCCGCCGGCGCCGCCGGCTGATGCGAAGGAGTGGCTGACTATTGGCCGAGATCCCTTCAAGGAGCCTGTGATCGCGACACTCAGGACGATCGTCATGCCGGCGACAGAGGCCGAACGGTTGATTGCTCAAGGCGTCGTTGATCGGGAGGACGTGGCAAAAACTCTTAAGCCCAAACCAGGAGAGGAGCTGCGGGATGTCGTGTTGCGCCTCGAGCGGTTTCCCGAGGCGAGAGAAAAGGTCGAAAATTATATCGCCCAGGCCTGGACTCAATGGGCGGAGGTTGAACGGCCGCGACGCGAGACGATCGACATCTATGATCGCCTCTTCAGCCTTCAGCAAGCGTTGAAGCTTGAAGGATCGGACAGGCCTCTTGAGGTCGTCTTGGGCATGGGCGTGGCGCGGTGGAAGGTGCCCCCCAATGAATTGGATCATCCGATTGTCGAGCGCCTGGTCGAACTGGAACTCGACGACGCCGGCGCCATTCTCGTCCGCCCGCGCGGTGTTGATCCCATCATGGCGCTGAAGCCGTTTGCGGCGATGGAAAATCCGGGCACGGACCTCGTGGCGCGCTTTGCCCGCGAGCACTTCGCGAAGCTGCCTGCAGAGCGCGAACTGTCGCCCTTCGAAAAAGATACTTTCACGCCAATCCTTCGGTATGCTTGCGCGCAATTCGATCGTGGTGGGCACTATCATCCCGATCACGCGCAACTGGACGATCGAAAGGTCCCCCATGCTAGCCCCCAGCTCGTCGTTACCGATACTTGGGTCCTCTACGCGCGACCACGTTCAGACAATTTTTTTACGTCGGACCTTGCGCGCCTGAGGGAGGCGGTTGAGACGACCGACACCGTGCCGAGCCCCGCTACCGCTCTTGTGACCGAACCGTCGGACGAGCCAACCTACGTTCTTCCTAAAACGGGCATTGGCGGACAGGCTGGTACGTCCTGATGCTGGCGCCCGGACTGGTTCGGTTGCACAGGCCGAAGCCGCGGCGAAGCAAACCGGGCCCCAGCAATTCTTTTTTCCGAAGACCTTCAATGACGAGCAGATCGCCATTGTACGGCGGCTGGAGAGCCCGGAGGTTGAAGGTGTGGTTGTGCAGGGGCCGCCGGGCACCGGTAAGACGCACACCATCGCGAATATCATTTGCCATTATCTTGCAACGGGCAGGCGGGTACTCGTTACGTCAAAAAGCGAAGGCGCGCTCGCCGTTCTGCGGGACCAAATCCCGGAAGGGATTCGCGACTTGGCGATCAGCCTCCTGACCTCCGAACGCGAAGCGCTCAAGCAACTTGAGGCAACCGTCAATATTCTCGCCTCGAAAATCGCTTCCCTCGATACTCGGACGACCGAGCGTGACATCGCCGACAGCGAGCGGCGTGTCGTCGAGCTGGAACGCCGGATCGTCGGGATTGATGCCGAGATGCGCGGCTTCGCCGAGAAGCATCTCCGCCGTATCGGCGCCGGTGTCGATACGGATGGCATTCTGCCCATCGAACTTGCCGAGCAAATTGTCCGCGACCGCGACCGCTGCGCTTGGTTTTCCGACCGGCCCCCGTTTTCGAACGCCCCGGCGCTGAATTTCAGTGACGAGGATGTAGCCGCCGCCCGCACCGCCCGCAAAGCGCTCAGGGGCGATTTGGACTACTTGGGTACAACCCTTCCCAGCGTTTCCGATCTTCCCGATGCCGCGACGCTTGCTGCAATCCACCAGGATTTGGCGAACGCCGCCCGCATCGAACGTGACCGGCGCTCCGATGCCCCGGTTATGTCTTCGGCGGAAGCTGACGCCCTTGTCCGCGCGGAAGCATTGCTGCTCGCCGTCGAGGCGCTTGTGATTGCGCATGAGGCTTGTCTGAAGTCGCCCTGGCTCGCCAATCTTTTTGCGGTATGGCGTCATCGTGGTTTCAACGATGAGTTGGCGCGTCCGCTCACTCAGCTTATTGTCGCTCTCACCGGTCCCGTCGGGCGGCGGACGAACATAGCCTCATATGCGGTTTCCATGCCGGACGAGGCGCACACTCAGGCAGAGCTGCTCGCCGCAGTGGAACGCGCCGCTGCGGGCCAAAAACCCTTCGGCCTTAATCCCTTCGGCAAGTCTGATGTGCGTTCTACCTTCAGCAGCATCCGCATTCTCGAAAAGACCCCTGATCGACCCGAAGATTGGAAAAAAATCGCCGAAGTCCTCACCTGGAGAGTTGAACTTGCGGGCGCGCTCGCTCAATGGAGAGCGCTTGCAGCCGAATATTCTCTTCCTATTATCCCGGAACGTCCCGACGCCGCCGCCCGCGCCCTTCACGCACTTTTGCAAAGAGTGAGCGCCATCGCCGATTGCATTCGTCGGCACGTTCCGCTCGTGGAAAAGGAAATCAAGCGTCTCTTTCCGTACGGCTTGAACGCGGCAGAGATTGTTTCCAATGCGGAGCACGCTCGCCGCGCGGCGGAATCGATCCGCACCGAGGTATCGCGCCATCGACTCAGCGGCGCGCGCGTCAAACTCGCGACAGCCGGCGAGAAACTCGCCGCCTGCACCGGTCGTATCTCGGAGCGCATTGCAGCCTTCCTGGCGGCATCCGTGGGCAATCCGGATATCCCCGCCGACAAAATCGCCGATGAATGGTCAGCGCTCCTGCATGAGCTTGAGCGGGTCAGAGCCCTCCGGCCGCGTCTGGAGACGGTTGAGAGAGTCGCCGCTGACATCGCCAAGTCGGGCGCGCCGAATTGGGCTCACGCGATCCGCACGCAAGCGGTGGAGAGCGTTGAAGACACATTGACGCCTAATGACTGGCGCGATGCGTGGCATTGGGCTCGGGCAGAATCTCACTTGCAGTCTATTGACGGACGGATCGCGCCTCAGGGAGCTGGACGAACAGAGGCGGGCATCCGACGAAGAGATGCGGCGCCTCTTCCACGATATCGTGCGGCTACGGACCCTCCTGACGCTGAAAGCGCGCATCACGCGCAAAGTCGATGCCGCTTTGCAGATGTTTCTTGTCGCTATCCGTAAGATTGGCAAGGGCACCGGCAAGAGCGCGTCGCGGCTCCGCCGCGATGCGCGCGAGGCAATGGAGTCCTCCTACGCGGCCGTGCCGTGCTGGATCATGCCCACCTGGAGAATTTCCGAGAGCCTTCCGCCGACGCTCAGCTCTTTCGATCTTGTCATATTTGACGAGGCATCGCAGTCCGATATCTCCGCGCTGACCGCAATCCTGCGCGCGAAGAAAGTGTTGATCGTGGGCGATGACAAGCAAGTCAGCCCTACCGCCGCTTTTATCGAGGAGCAGAAACTCCGATCGCTCCGCATGCACTATCTCGACGGCCAGCCGTTCGGTGCACTTATGCTGCCCGGAAATTCTCTCTACGAACTCGCGCTTGCCTGTTATCCGGGCAGACGGATCATGCTTAAGGAGCACTTCCGATGCGTGGAATCGATCATTCGCTTTAGCTTTCAGTTCTATACGGACGAGATCGTCCCCGTGCGCGTGCCCAAAGCATCAGAACGCCTGTCGCCGCCGCTAGTTGATGTCTATCTCCCCCATGGCCGCAAGGACAAATCGAATCGCAATTTGGCGGAGGCTGAAGCCATCGTCGAGGAAGTGGCCCGCATCGTCGCCGATCCAAAAATGGCCGGGCGAACCGTTGGCGTCATCTCGCTGATCGGCGCAAAGCAGGCACTGCTCATTCAGGCGATGCTGTTGGAACGCATCGGCGAGGACGTTTATGTGCGCCACGATATTGCGTGTGGCGACTCCGCTGTCTTTCAGGGCAAGGAGCGGGATATTGTGTTTATCAGCATGGTCGAATGTCCGGAAACCTGCACTTCAAAGACCGCGCTTCCCTACCAGCAGCGCTTCAACGTTGCCCTCTCGCGTGCCCGCGATCGCGAATACCTGTTCCGTTCTGTCAGCGACGAAATGCTCAAGCCGGAGGATTTGAAGGCGAAAATCCTTCGCCACTTCAAGAACCCGATGGAAGGAAGGGCAACGCCTGCCGGGGATCTGATGTCCCTCTGCCAATCCAGCTTTGAGCGCGATGTGCTCGCCCGTCTCCTCGCCCTCGGCTATCGCGTGCAGCCGCAAGTCAAAGTCGGCCCCTATTCCATTGATCTCGTTGTCGAGGGGCGCGATGACCGGCGCCTCGCCATTGAGCTTGATGGAGATCAATACCACGGGCCAGAGCGCTGGGGCGAAGATTTGACGCGGCAGCGTGTGATGGAGCGTGTCGGTTGGCGGTTCTGGCGGTGTTGGGGATCGAGCTTCAGGCTTGATCCAGATGGCTGCATCGACGATCTCGTTCGCAGTCTCAAATCCTTGGATATCGAGGCTGTCGGCGCCGGCGAGGCGCCGACAGTTTGGACGGAATTCCGAACAGCTTCGCGAAAGGGCCGAGAGCAAGATACGCCACTGGCCGAAGAAACGACGAGCGAGGACAAGACGTCTGCTTCGAACGACATGCCGGCGGAAGATAAGGAAATTGTCGTTGAGATCGGCGACCGCATCCAAGTGCAAATGAGCGGCGACACCAGGGTTCGCGTAGTCAAGTTAATGAGCGACAAGCACGACCCTGATTTGGGTATCATCTCCGCGCAGCATCCGTCGGGAGCGGCGCTTCTCGGCGCCGAGGAGGATGAAGAGATTGAATTCGAGATTGACGGCAAACCTCATCAATGGATGATCATTAAGATTGAAAGAGAGCAAGCGCTTATAACGGCGTAGCCGCGTTCGCGGACATCGCTTCAGCCCGCCGGATCGGTGCGTTCCCGTTCGGGCACTCGACGGATAAGAGCTGGCTGAGGTTCGATTTAGAATGGTTAGCGAAACCCTGTAGCTAAAAGATGTCGCTTCTGTCGCTAAAACTCGCGTAAGGCGTTGATTTCATTTATGGGCAATCCATCCCGTAGGGAGCGCCAAAATAACAAAATCAAATACTTAGCTCCATCGATTAGGGACAATAGGGATAGCGTTTAGGGACAGGCCTCGCTCGCCATAAATTTCAAATCGGGTGTGTAGTGCAGGTCAGCTAATGCTCTCTCCGTTCGCCCAGTATCTGCCCCGAGGAGATCGGCCGCACTCGCGACTGTTTGTCCAACACAAACCGTTGAGTTGTTAGCGCGAGATTGCTCCGCGTGTCATTTCAGTTGATGGTGTAGTCGTGCCTGCTTGGATTGCGATGCAGAATCCCTATGCCTGAATGCACGGTCCCAGTCTTCAATTTCGAACGTTATCGATGGGACAACGGACGTTAAACGAACTCACGTCGCAAGTGCCCCCACAGCTGACATTACATTGTCTCGGAAGGAGGACCTTAAGTGCCTCAGATCGCGGAAACATCTTCGAATGCTGCGCAGATCGAATATTGGAATGCGAGCGCGGGCGAAATCTGGGCACGGTTTCAGGAGGTGTTAGACCGTCAGGTCGAACCGTTGGGTCTGGCGGCTATGGACGCCCTCCGCCGGGCGGAGGGCGAGCATATCGTCGACATCGGCTGTGGATGTGGCCAGACCACGTTGGACCTCGCGCCAAAGAGGCGTGTCTAAATCAGCAGGGCCACAAGCCACCCAAGGTAACTCGGGAAGGCGGCAACGAACGCCAATAAGCCTGATAGGATGACTGCGATGAAAGCGAATGGATCCTGCATGTGAATCCGGCGGGCCCGATGCTATTCCGAGATCAACACGGACGCGCACAAGATGTTCAGGTTAGAGGCGAATGGAAGACCGATGAGCGGTTGAGGCAAATTAATGCAGCGTCATTCTTCCGCAGCACTGCTTGAATTTTTTCCCTGAACCGCATGGACAAGGATCATTGCGCCCAATCTTCGGTGTGATTGCACGATAGGTAGGATCGCCGAAATCAGTCGGCGTCTTCGATCTGCGGAAATACCTGTAAATATGCATCACCCCAGCAGCGAGTCCGATAATCAGTCTCTCCCGTCGCTCTGGCCTGATTGGCTCCTGGTAGGAACGCATTTCCGGATCAGGATCATTTTCATGTGCGAGAGCCAGGACCGGCACAAGCGATCCCCCGTGGTTGTCGTCATCCAGGAGCGTCAACCATTCGTCTTTCCGCAAGTTCATTCCCCGCATAAATCCATTTGCCCAGTCATTAGCCGTAAAAACTCCATCTGGGTTCAGCAGAAGCACAGGCGTAAAGACGTCGCCTGATTGCAGGATGTGGCTTGTGGCACTCCTGTGACGTTCCACTAATGACAAGAATTCTTGCATGACAGGCTGTGCTGCAAAGCCAGCCTCATTGACCATCGTATCGCCCCAAATCACGGGAAGATATTCGCTCGCGGGAATGGCACTCGGACAGCAAATCAAAGCAGCTAGAAATCCATCGATTTGCTCGATATTCATGGCCTGCCTGCCGCCAAAACGTTTGAGAAGATCGCCCAGGTTTTCGAATTCCGCGCCGTTCAAAGGTTCTGGCGTCATGTTCTCGAAAATCAATCAGCCGCATACAACGGCGGGTTCGTCGGCGGTTGAAACATTACAACAATCCTTCGCGATCCGCAGCAAGGACACTTGAGAAAGTTTGCCGTCTAGCCCTTTCCGAACGGTCTTAGCAACGCAGCAAGGTCGCTGGCCTGTTCGTAGGTCAGATTGATAGTCACGGTCGTAAACTGGCCTTCGAACCTGGTCCCCAAGAATATCGCTGCTGCTCTGCCATTATCGCGAGCGTCTACATCCTCCACGACCGGGAATACGTTGGGTTCTTCTGGGGTGATCTTAACGGTCATGATGGTCCTACCATGTTGGAATATGCGACCCAATGCTGAAGCGCGAAAGCTTCCCAATTTCTTCGGTTTATGTGCCAGCCAAGCGCAGAGGCACGGTCAATCCGGATGTCGTTCGCGACATTGCAGAAAGCATGTTGGAGATTGGCCAGCAAGCGCCCATTCTTGTTCGCCGCGATGGCGACCGATTGATCTTAGTCGAGGGACTACATCACCTTGAAGCCTGCAAGGCATTAGGCGAAGAAACTATCCTCGGATATCTCGTGCAAGCTCGGGGTGGGTCTCAAAAGGCGATACCACCCCACGAACCGGAAGCGGACGCGCTCCGGCAAAAAATGGCCCGCTTGCGGGAGTTGCGCCTTGCACGGGAAGCTGCGCAGCAGCCTTCCACCGCTGCGCCGACAAGCCCTGGACAGGCACCCAAAAAATCGAGCCGTTTGACCAAAAAGGTATCTTTGGCGGAGTGGTTAGCCGAGCGAGAATTTGATGGCGGTCGCCGCTAAAGAATTTGCCGCCAGCAGCACAAAATTCGGCATTAACCGGTATTAGTGTTGGCCATGATGCCCTCCATGGAGGGCTGGCGCATCGCCGTGTTTGCCGTTGGAGGCCACATCTCCGTTTCCGGAACGCCACCTTGCCCCGATTTTGGCAGGTTGGTGAGAGCGCCAAAGCCCTCGTCTTGATGTTGGGTTCGAGACTGCCGAGAAGAAACAAAATGAAACAAGAAAAAATTTCGGTTTCGATTTCAGAGGAACTGGACGCGCCAGTTAGCCGCCGCTTACTCCGACTCCACGTTCGGCAAGAAGTTGCTGGGCTTTGCCAGTAAGTTCGTATCTTGCTGCCGAAACGTTCTCGGAAACTGTCACCAATCCCCTGGCAATAAGTTGTTCAAGAACTCTCTTTTTATCTGCCCGAAAATTTGCAGCCTGCCCCTCCAAAACGTCGCAAAGGATTGCAATTTCGTGGTCAGTAATGGGTGCATCTGTCATGAGGTCACCTCCAAGATATAGCACGCTGCGGGAGACCAAAGCGGGGTCATGCCCTACTGATACCACCCCTTGGATGTCGCGCCCGGCGTCCCGTTCTCGTATTTGTCGCTACGTTGCCACCCGAACGAATATGGCAACGATTGTCGCGGCCAAGTAACCCGGTGGAGTCATTTTCGACCTCCGTTCGGGAGAGGTTGCAACGAAATTCTGAACCCATAATCGCGCTTGTCAAGCCGTTCGCGTTGCGACCTTCTCGCTCACCCGCAGTCATGCTAAGCTGACGCAACGTTGGAGGTCAGTCATGAAAACAATTATGCTGTTTTCCGCTTTGGCGTTTGTTTCCATCGCGATGACCCACCACGCTGTTGCCTGCGATTTTACCCACGCCACCTCTGCCTCTAAGCAAAACGCAACCGTAGTGGCGTGTTCGGGCGGCAAGTGTGAAGGTCAATTTCAAACCTCGCAGCAAGTGAACGGCTTGGCTGCGGCGCGCTGACCCAAGATCCGCTCGGACAATTTCCGAGTTCGATGGCAGTGATGGCCAAGTTAAGACTTGAACCAGCGTGGCGTGAGGAGTTTAAGCGGGTTGGGGAGGCACAATCGCCCGGCCCCAGCAATCGCGGGCTCATTGGAGAACCAAAAAGGCAGATCAGCTTGCGGTTGCCAAGCGATCAAGCGGAGGCTAGCAGCCTGTCGGACTGAAGTTTATAGCATGATCGCCAACGACGGTTTTGCCGGCTCGAACTGTCATCGGACGCTCGGTCGCATCCAGCGAGCTTTGTTGCGGTCCGTATCGCGCTTGCGTCCGGCCATTTTGGGCTGCATCTGAGCGCACTCGGGCTTCGTCAGGCGGGGTTGAGGACGAACATTCGCTTCATATTCCAAGCCATGGTCACAAGGCTCCACTCGCCACGCACTTTTTCGAGACCGCGCAACGAAAATTGACGGAATCCGAGCACGGCTTTGATGATGCCGAACACCGGTTCCGGGGTCTGCTTGCGCAGGGCATAGAGCGTCCTGCCCTGCGGCGTCTTCAACCGATGCGCCATCGCCGCGACCGGCGTTGGATTTTCTGGCGCGGGAGGCGCCGTCTCCAATCGTTCTTGCAACGGCGGATGATGCGGTTGACGGCCCATGGCAATCAGCGGTTCGATTCCCGCCTTCTCGCAAGTCTCGACATTTGCCGTGCTGAAATAACCCGCGTCCGCCAGCAGCGTTTCGGCTTCGCCCAATTCTTCGGACAAGGCGCCGATCTTGCCGAGCATGGGCTAAAGCTGCTGCTTGTCGTTTGGCGCCTGAACGACATCGATAGCAACCACCAGCATGCTTCCCACCGCCACGGCGGCCTGCGCGTTATAACACTGCTCAAAGCCGCCGCCGGCCACCGGCATGATGCGCAACTCTTCGTCGGTGAGGTTGATCTGATCGCTCGGCTGCGGTCCTTCGGTCGGCGGCGGCGGCGGCTTGCCGCCTGGCTTCTTGCCCGTGGCCGCAACCTTGGCCTCGCGCGCCGCGAGTTTGGCTTCATGCTCCGCCAGTTCGCGCGCGTAACGCTCCTTAGCACGGGCTTCGATCTTCGCGCGCGCTTCGGCAAGCTTGCGCAAGCGCTCCTCGCGGAGCGCCAGCTCTTCAGGTATCGACATGCCGTCGGGAATATCCGCTGTATCCGCAGCCTCAGCTTTGGCCATCAGATCGGCGACTTCGGCCTTCAATTGTGCCTCGATCTTGCCCGCATGTTCATAAGACAGTGCGCTATGCCGGCTGGCATTAGCGTGGATTTTTGTACCGTCCAGCCCGATCGTTCCGATCTTCAGCAGGCCCATCTCGCGCGCCAACTGCAACACCTCAACGAACAGCGCCTCAATCTCTTTCAGAAACCGCCGCCGGAACGCCGCGATCGTGTCGTGGTCAGGATGGTCGTTGGCCGCTATGAAGCGGAACGCTACCGAGTCATAGCTCGCCCGTTCTAGCTTGCGGCTCGAAAACACCCCCGTCGCGTAGCCATAAACCAAAAGGCCGAGCAGCATGCGGGGATGATAGGATGCAGAGCCGGAGCCGCGATAACTGCCGCTCATCGCCCGAAGGTCGAGCCCGTCAATCACCTCCACAATGAAGCGCGCCAGATGCTTCTCAGGAAGCCACTCATCCACACACGGCGGCAACAAGAAATCCAGTCTGCCTATCAATCGAGCGGAAGTTGCTCATCAGAAGCCGGCCCTTGCCATGCGAGAATCAACTTGCGGAATCCGACGCAAGGCGGACATAGATTCCGACGGAAGGCGGACAGCAATCCGATGATTGCGGACACGCGGTGATCGCGGCCTGAACGGCATTCCCGGCGACAATCGAATCGACTGATCGGGAACCCCTGCAACCAACAGGGGTCACCGATGCCAGCAGAGAGATTGTCGATGCGCAAGGTGCGCGAGGTACTTCGGCTCAGGCACGCGCTTTCACTGAGCTACCGCGAGATCAGCGAGGCGCTTGGGGTTGGCAAAAGCTCGGCCGGCGAGATTGTGCGCCGCGCCGAGGTGACCGGTCTCACTTGGCCGTTGCCGGAACTGTTCGATGATGGCGAGCTGACAATTTGACGCTCCGACGATTGCTCCACACGCAGATGTGCGTCCCTGGCGTAAACGGTTTGCTCGTCCGGCGATCGACGACTTGCCCATGGCGCGACAATACGCGCGGCAGCAGCGGATGCGGCGGTGCGTTTCTTCGGCCAGCCGCCGTGGCGTTTGCCGAATCTCCAGGTGAGAATTTGCGACATGATGTCGGCCCGACGCTATAGCCGAGCGCACGATCAGTCGGCTGCCCGCTCGCCGACCCCTAGCTCGCGTGCGCATCAAGACGAAGGCTGGCACCTTCACCAATCAACTCAACGCGGCACGGTGGTTCTCGCGATAAGGGGATATGACGAAGGAAATGGCAAATGTAGCGGACGCGCCAGCTACTACGCGGATGATCTCCTGTTCGCGCTAAAGGACCTTCTTGCGGTAGGAATGAGGAACGGCGATACAAAAATCTAGGACGCTTCCAATCCAAACCGTACCGCCCAATATCACGCCCTGTTGACAAGATGGAGGACATTTCTGCACACGCTCCCCGATAATATTCTGACCCCAAACATTATTCAGGGTGAGTAAGATTTTCGCTCGTTCCGGCCCCAAGCGTCGCGCAAGCTGGACCGGGGCTCTTTGCGCGCCGCACCGGTGATGGTTTTCCGTTTAGCGGAGGCGACACACATGACCTGCCGTGGCGAAACGATCATCCACGCGGAGTCATCGCCGAAAAAGCCTGCAGCAGCTCGATCGGGAACGGAAACACGATCATGGACGAGCGCTCGCCGGCGATGTCGAACAGGGTTCCCAGGTAACGAAGCTGCATCGCCTGCGGCACCTCCGCCAGGATGCGGGCGGCTTCGACCAGCTTTTGCGCGGCCTGCAGTTCGCCTTCCGAATTGATGATTTTGGCGCGGCGCTCGCGCTCGGCTTCGGCCTGGCGGGCGATGGCGCGGACCATGCTCTCGTCGAGATCGATGCGCTTCAGCTCGACATTGGAGGCAGGTCGCAAGCCCGCCTTTGGCTGGGCTCGTTATTGAAGCTTGATTGTAGCCGTTTCAGAGCGGTCGCAGGCGAGCTATTTTGCAGGCGCGACCTCTTTGACCGGCTTTGTTTCGACGTTTGTCTTTTCGTCCTGTTTATTTGCGTCGTTCAGGAGCTTGTCGATGACGCCTGCGCGTTGCTCTTGCTTGACTCGAGTTTCCTGCGCTTTCTTCAGTTCGGCGAAGAGCTGGCGGTCTATTTCCCAGCACATTGAATCCTCCATCCCTGATGGAACCTAGACGATAACGCAGCAATACAGACCACAGTTCGGAGCCCGCTGCTAGCCTGCCAAACTGACGCCTGGCATATTTGAGCCTGGAGATTGGCGATTTTGCCCAACCAGAAAATCGATGACGACACAACACGGGCGACGGCGCTTCTGCCTGGGTTGGAGGTTGAGATCGTTCACCGCAGGTCACGGGCCGCTGACGCCGAACGGATTTCAATTAATCTGCAAGCGGTGCCGTCATTCGAGGCATTCGGCCGGTTCCTTCAGACAGCTAACCCCTTTGCATTTTGGGCTCAGGCCGCGCAGGTGGCATGGTTTCCCTGGCTCGCAGCCGTGAGCGCCCTGATGTTGCCCTGGAGTGTCGCCTCAGCATCACCGAGGCTCAGCCGGGGGATACGGAATCCGGCTTGCAGGAACCCTCGCACGCTGAGTAATGAAATTGAGGAGCCCGTGTCCTATGACGCGGCATCAACCGCTGCCAACTTCGACCTCCAACCCGTCATCCGAGGGCCAGGGCATGACCGATACTCTCGCCGAGAAGAACTGCACCCCTTGTCGCGGCGGCATTCCGCCGCTCACGCATGATGAAGCGGAGCATTTTCGGCCGCAAACTCCGAATTGGGAATTACGCGATGATGGCCACCGCATCGAACGAACCTTCCACTTCCGCAATTTTCAGGAAGCGCTCGGCTTCGTTCAAAAAGTGGGTGACTTGGCTGAAACCGAAGGCCATCACCCTGATATCAGCTTTGGCTGGGGTTACGCAACCATCTCGCTGCGCACCAAGAAGATCAAGGGCCTGCACGAGAACGATTTTATCATGGCGAGCAAGATCGATCGGATGTTCAATAGCCAGTGAGGTCGGGACGCTTGAGCCATGGCAGCCGCGAGCGATCGTGTTGTCACGGTTTTCGGCGGAACCGGCTTTCTCGGTCGCCGTATCGTTCGGCATCTTCGTCTGCACGACTTTAGTGTTCGGGTCGCATCAAGGCATCCGGACCGCGGTCACGCGCCATTCCCTCCTGGTGATCTCCAACTTCGATTGGTCAAGGCCGACGTTCATGATGAACGGTCAGTTGCCGATGCGCTCGCTGATGCTTACGGCGCGGTGAATGCAGTCAGCCTTTACGTCGAGCGCGGACGGGAGACGTTTCATTCCGTCCACGTCGAGTTTGCCCAACGGGTCGCCGCTCAGGCGCAGCGAGCCAGAGTCAAACGGTTCATCCATGTCTCGGGCCGGCGCGGGCTGTGCGCCCTCGGCGGGCTTTTCAACGCTAAGCGTGTCGTCACTCATGCGAAAAACTCCTGTGGCTTGACCATGGACTCGTTACGGCGAGTTCTTCTGTTATGAATGTCATGACGCCTTCCTCACAAGATTGAACAGGCTCACTGGATCGTTGCTTGTTGGTGCGGCGCGCGGCTCAGGCCGTCCTGGCCTCTCCGCTCATGGCGCGGCGGGAGTCGGTGCAGATGCGCTCGTCCATCGAAGCGAATCCATTGGAGCGCTGTGGCGTCAAGTGCTCGGCCAACCCGAGACGCCGGAACACGCCTTGAGCATCGGTCAGAACGATCATCCGCGCACCGGCCCGAGTATATCGCAAAGAGGATGGCGATGAGGCCCCGCACGATATGGGCGTCGCTGTCGCCCTTGAAGATGAGGCCCGGTGCGGCACCGGCGGTGGCGCCCTTAACCTCGGTCGCGAGCCAGACCTGACTGGCGCAGCCGCGAACCCTGTTCGCCTCCGTTCGCGCCGCTTCCGGCAGCTGAGGCAGGGCGCGGCCGAGCTCGATCACGTAGCGATAGCGGTCCTCCCAGTCATCCAGGAGCTGGAAGTCCGCGATGATGTTCTCCAGCGTCATGGGTCTTGCAGCTGCGACAGGGGACACCGCGTCGGCATCAGCCCCGGCCTCTGTTCCAGTCCCAATATTCGCTGTCGCCAGCCCTGGGCGAAAAGTATTTCTTATACTTGCCGGGCTCGTATCACGCGATCAGGGAGAACATAGTTCCTCCCTCACTGGAGTGCAGCTGATTTCGGTGTAAGCAACAGCGTGGAGCAGGCGTAGACAAGGGCAGAGCTCGGGTACGTTTCACCGGGGAGAGTCACGAACTCCTTGGGGAACTCCTCCGCGCGCTTCCACGCCTCGACCTTCGAAAGCGCGATGGTCTTCGCCGCGGCATCAGGTTGTGCGCGGAATTTTTCAGCACATACGGGCGCCAGCGCCGCTACAACCGCCAGCTCAGACCGCTCTTTCGCCATCCTGTCGGCGGTGCTGCCGAGCGACCAGCCGCCCCAGCCAAAGCCAACAGCGATCGTTGCGACGGCACCGACGGCTGCGCCCTGCAGCAGACGCTTCAGCGATTCGCCTTGAAGGATTGAAGGTACTTGCATGGTATATCCTTTCGCCCGACATGTTTCGGAGCGAGGCCGCGGACACCCGGATGGGTTTCCGCTTTAGCTTGAATTGAAGACCGAACGCCTTGGGATGGCGTATCGATTATTATTCGCTTACGCGTTTGTCAGTTCGGAATCTGAGCAAAACAGCTCGCACCCGCGATTGCATTGCTCTGAACTTGAGACAACAGAAGGCGGCTTCCGGTCATTTGGAAGCGTAGGCTGCATGTCTGACGTAATTGGCGCATTCTTGAGCGCTGAACGCGGCCATCAGCGCGCCGGTAACGTCGCTTCCCTTTGTCATGCTGGCCGCAGCTAGCCGGCGCCAGGCGCCATCGTCCTGCAGTCTCGGGGCGGTTCACGGTGGCCACGAAGGATCCGAATTGGGCAGGATGCAGGCGTCACGACGGCCGAACCAGCGATAGCGGTTGCGCGCGGCCAAGTCATAGATTACGTCGCGGATCGCCCGCGGGATAAAGCGAAAAAGCCATGTCCACTGCCACCCAGGAAGCTCGCGCGCGATGCGAGCACGGCTTCGGATTTTACAGAGGCTTGGCCGTTCGCCACGAACGCAAAGGAATCCGGGCGATCAGGATTGATACCGAGCTGCCCAGCGAGCGGACGTCCCTCGGCCAACTCCATCGGAACGAAGCGAAAATAGCCGCGGCGATCATGTTTGCTCACGAAGCCGCAGCCGCGCGAGCATAGGACGCACACGCCGTCGAACAGGATCAGGCCGTGCGGTGAATTGATGCTGCCAGGACTTTTTGGATCAACGACGATTGATTGCTCCGCCAGCATGGAAAAAGCAAACACCCACGGGACAGCCGACGCATTAGGGGTGGTCGTCGCCATAGAGCCTGTCTCGACAATGCTGCCGACATCACTGATGACGAGCACTGGGCGGCAACCTTCGTTTGCAACTATCGTTGTTCTTTCAGGCGCAAGGCGAGACACTCCCCAGGTAAGAACCTCGGCCTTCGCTGCAAGAGTCGCTCGCCGTGGCTCACGAGAGGACTTCCACCGCCACGTCGATGTCTAGCGGGGCGCACAAACGAAAGCGCCCCGACAACCGGGGCGCTCCCAAATTTGCATCCAGTCAGAGCTTCAGGCGGCGAGCTTAGTCGGCTGGACCTCCAGGACTTTGCTGGAACTCGCGATCGGGATCGCCCGAGGCTTCATCGCCTCTGGGATCTCGCGCACGAGGTCGATGTGCAGGAGCCCGTTCTCCAGGCTCGCACCCTTGACCTGCACATGGTCGGCGAGTTGGAAGCTACGTTCGAAGTTCCGCGCGGCGATGCCCTGGTAGAGCACGTCGCCACTCTTCTCCTCGTCGTTGGTCTGCTTCTCGCCTCGGAGCGTCAACGTGTTCTCCTTTGCCTCGATCGCGAGATCAGTGTCGGTGAAGCCGGCGACTGCAACCGAGATGCGATAGTCGTTCTCGCCGGTCCGCGCGATATTGTAGGGCGGATAGCTCGGTCGCCGACCCTTCCACGCCGCCGACCTGGTCGAGCATGGAGAACAGCCGGTCGAAGCCAACGGTAGAACGATAGTAGGGAGCAAAATCAAATGAACGCATAGCATGACCTCTTTTGTTTGAGCGACATGCGAACGGTCCGCCGTCAGGGCCTGACCTTTCGTATCACGCAGCCTCATGGCCTGCGTATTATGTACTTGTTGATGCCGCCAGGCGTTCACAAGGGGCGAAACCGAATATTCTCCGGCGCGCACGGCATTCTTGTTGAGTTGTATTGTGAGTCGTTGACGCTCACACGATCCCTCGGAAAGCATCCGATTTGCAATTGTGAGGGAGAAGTACCACTTTACAATTTTCTGACGCAGGAGATCGCATAATCTTTGTGAGGAGAAGGATATATGAAATTGAATGCGCAAGACCTGAAAGAAATAGTCAACCGTACACTGAAACATTATAACCAGCGCGCCGAAGAATTCTGGGCAGGCACGCGCGATCATGATGTCAGCCAGAACATCGCGGCGATGTTGCAATACATCGAGGGCAAGCCGCCTTTCACAATACTTGATTTTGGCTGCGGGCCCGGGCGAGATCTTAAAGTGGTTGCCGAACTCGGTCACATCGCGGTCGGTTTGGAAGGCGCTGAGCAATTTCGCCGACATGGCGCGTGCCTACAGCGGCTGCGAAGTTTGGCAGCAGGATTTTCTCAAGCTCGATCTGCCGGATAACTATTTCGATGGTGTATTCGCCAACGCCGCGCTGTTTCATGTACCCAGCCAGGAGTTGCCGCGCGTGTTGTTGGAACTGCACGCAAGTCTGAAACCGGGTGGTGTGCTGTTCAGCTCAAATCCGCACGGTCATAACGAGGAAGGCTGGAACGGTGGGCGTTACGGTGTGTATTATGATCTTCATACTTGGCGCCGCTATGTATCGGCTGCAGGCTTCGTGGAACTTTCCCACTATTACCGTCCTGCCGGCCTGCGGCGGGAAAGGCAACCTTGGCTAGCAAGTGTCTGGCGTCGGTAAGCACTCGCGTCGCCTTGCCGCCGCCCGACGCCCTCTCACTGATTGAATTGCTGCAGATGCAAAGTTATCCGAAGTTTCACAATGAAATTGGGGTGGCGATCGTCCGCGTTGGCTGCCGCGAGTTCGAGTGCATTGGGGCTATGCCGCCGCAAGATCACCCACATATTTACCTCAACATGGGCGATGCCAGCGACATCGTCTGCCCCTATTGCTCTACGCCATTCCATTTTGATCCCAGTTTGGGCGCCCATGAAGCTGATCCGGCGGATTGTGCTTACGGTGACATGGACTGAGCTGAAAAAGCAGCAACTTCGCCTTCTCTCGCCGCTTTAACGGACACAGCCCATGCGCAGACTTCGACCTGTTGCCCCATAGTTCGCAAAGTGGAGGAGCCAGTGCGTATCGATCGATGCAACAACATCGGGGATTTCCGCTCGATGGCACGTCGGAGACTGCCGGGGCCCATCTTCCATTACATCGACGGCGCGGCGGACGATGAGGTCACGTATCGGAGAAATACCGAAGCCTACGAGCGGTGCGATCTGGTGCCCAACGTTCTCGCGGGGGTCGAAAGCATTGACATGTCGATAACCGTGCGGGTGCCGGCGCCGATTTCCGGTTTCGAGAAAAGGTGGAGCTCGGGCGGTGGCGGCGACGAGGGGAAGCGGCAGGTACGGGGTGGCGCTGCTCGATTGCCCGTTGTTGCGCGCCGCTTTTGGGTTTATTATCTGCTTCCTCCGCTTCCCGCGCACGCGAGGCGGGAGCCGAGCGCGGCGCGGCGGGATTTTGGCCGAGCGGTGAGCCGGGGCGCCGGCGAGCTAGGCGGTCTTCGCCGCCAGCAGCGGCTCGCGACAACATGGTGAGGGTTTCACTCTTGTCTCTGCTCGCTGCGCTTTAACGCGCGCGCGCGAGGCGGCGGCGAGCGCAGCGCGATGGGTCTCAGCCGAGCTGTGAGCCAGCGCCGATTCCTTTTTTGCGAAAAGATCTCGACGGCTTTGGCCGCGGCGCCGGCGTGAGGCGGCTCGACCTATGGGGTCTTCGCCGCCAGCAGCGGATCGCGACAACATGGGCGTGGGCTTCGGATGTGCTCGCGCTCGACATGAGGGTGCCGGAACAGTCCGATCGCGAGCGCATTGAATTTGCTTCTGAAAGGGGCACTCTTGTCTCTGCTCGCTGCGCTTTAACGCGCGCGCGCGAGGCGGCGGCGAGCGCAGCGCGATGGGTCTCAGCCGAGCTGTGAGCCAGCGCCGATTCCTTTTTTGCGAAAAGATCTCGACGGCTTTGGCCGCGGCGCCGGCGTGAGGCGGCTCGACCTATGGGGTCTTCGCCGCCAGCAGCGGATCGCGACAACATGGGCGTGGGCTTCGGATGTGCTCGCGCTCGACATGAGGGTGCCGGAACAGTCCGATCGCGAGCGCATTGAATTTGCTTCTGAAAGGGGCACTCTTGTCTCTGCTCGCTGCGCTTTAACGCGCGCGCGCGAGGCGGCGGCGAGCGCAGCGCGATGGGTCTCAGCCGAGCTGTGAGCCAGCGCCGATTCCTTTTTTGCGAAAAGATCTCGACGGCTTTGGCCGCGGCGCCGGCGTGAGGCGGCTCGACCTATGGGGTCTTCGCCGCCAGCAGCGGATCGCGACAACATGGGCGTGGGCTTCGGATGTGCTCGCGCTCGACATGAGGGTGCCGGAACAGTCCGATCGCGAGCGCATTGAATTTGCTTCTGAAAGGGGCACTCTTGTCTCTGCTCGCTGCGCTTTAACGCGCGCGCGCGAGGCGGCGGCGAGCGCAGCGCGATGGGTCTCAGCCGAGCTGTGAGCCAGCGCCGATTCCTTTTTTGCGAAAAGATCTCGACGGCTTTGGCCGCGGCGCCGGCGTGAGGCGGCTCGACCTATGGGGTCTTCGCCGCCAGCAGCGGATCGCGACAACATGGGCGTGGGCTTCGGATGTGCTCGCGCTCGACATGAGGGTGCCGGAACAGTCCGATCGCGAGCGCATTGAATTTGCTTCTGAAAGGGGCACTCTTGTCTCTGCTCGCTGCGCTTTAACGCGCGCGCGCGAGGCGGCGGCGAGCGCAGCGCGATGGGTCTCAGCCGAGCTGTGAGCCAGCGCCGATTCCTTTTTTGCGAAAAGATCTCGACGGCTTTGGCCGCGGCGCCGGCGTGAGGCGGCTCGACCTATGGGGTCTTCGCCGCCAGCAGCGGATCGCGACAACATGGGCGTGGGCTTCGGATGTGCTCGCGCTCGACATGAGGGTGCCGGAACAGTCCGATCGCGAGCGCATTGAATTTGCTTCTGAAAGGGGCACTCTTGTCTCTGCTCGCTGCGCTTTAACGCGCGCGCGCGAGGCGGCGGCGAGCGCAGCGCGATGGGTCTCAGCCGAGCTGTGAGCCAGCGCCGATTCCTTTTTTGCGAAAAGATCTCGACGGCTTTGGCCGCGGCGCCGGCGTGAGGCGGCTCGACCTATGGGGTCTTCGCCGCCAGCAGCGGATCGCGACAACATGGGCGTGGGCTTCGGATGTGCTCGCGCTCGACATGAGGGTGCCGGAACAGTCCGATCGCGAGCGCATTGAATTTGCTTCTGAAAGGGGCACTCTTGTCTCTGCTCGCTGCGCTTTAACGCGCGCGCGCGAGGCGGCGGCGAGCGCAGCGCGATGGGTCTCAGCCGAGCTGTGAGCCAGCGCCGATTCCTTTTTTGCGAAAAGATCTCGACGGCTTTGGCCGCGGCGCCGGCGTGAGGCGGCTCGACCTATGGGGTCTTCGCCGCCAGCAGCGGATCGCGACAACATGGGCGTGGGCTTCGGATGTGCTCGCGCTCGACATGAGGGTGCCGGAACAGTCCGATCGCGAGCGCATTGAATTTGCTTCTGAAAGGGGCACTCTTGTCTCTGCTCGCTGCGCTTTAACGCGCGCGCGCGAGGCGGCGGCGAGCGCAGCGCGATGGGTCTCAGCCGAGCTGTGAGCCAGCGCCGATTTCTTTTTTGCGAAAAGATCTCGACGGCTTTGGCCGCGGCGCCGGCGTGAGGCGGCTCGACCTATGGGGTCTTCGCCGCCAGCAGCGGATCGCGACAACATGGGCGTGGGCTTCGGATGTGCTCGCGCTCGACATGAGGGTGCCGGAACAGTCCGATCGCGAGCGCATTGAATTTGCTTCTGAAAGGGGCACTCTTGTCTCTGCTCGCTGCGCTTTAACGCGCGCGCAATAATAGAGAACAAGGCGACTGCCAACCAATCGCCTTCCTTAAGCTCCGTCTCAAGGAGTCCAATTCCAAAAGGACGACTACGCATCAGCAATTGGATTGTGCAAGGACCCTTGTCTATTGCGAAGGAAACATACTCGGTCTCCCCACAGTAGCCCGCTAGGCTCGCTCTTGTCTACGAGGTCGACGCGGTGGTCGCCGCAAGATGGTGGTCCGAAAGCTGAAGGCTGGTAATCTATAAATGCGTGCTTGCGCACAATCCTTGCAACGCAGTCACTTCAACGTCCTTGCGGGACACCATTCCGCCGGCGGGCGGGCTCCGTTTAGCTCAGTTTCCTCCGGCCGTTATCGCTCTGCTTCGAGCGCCGCCGCTCGCTGCCAGCGATATTTCGTGCCATCGGCCCAAATAACGGTGCATGAGTACCGCAAGCTTGCGTGAGACTGCGACGGCCGTTCGGCGAAGGCCGCGACGCTTCGCAATGCCGAGTCCGCAAACCCGGATGGCAATACTTTTTAGAGAAGCGAGAGAGCCGATTGGTAGAGGACCGCGCGCATCGCCGCGTCGCCGCACTTGGAAATGTTGCAATTCCTATCCGCCTCCCCCGAGGCGTATTTCTTCGGCGTTAGACCCAAATGAGCGCTAACGTCACGCCGATGGAAGCGATCCGGATCATTAATCGTCGTCATAAAGGTCATGGCCGTAATAGCTCCCACGGCGCTTTTGCGAGCAGCTTCAGCATCATTTTGTGAAGTACCGTGCATGCTGCCGGCGCCGATTATTTAGCAGCCGATCCGCTCCTGCCATTCCCGCAACAGTCGGACCGGCGACCCTTTGCCGTAGCCGTCCGCAATCGTGCGCTTTTCATGGCCCAGCAATTCGTGCCGAATGCCCTCAGGGCACCCAGCAGCCCGCAGGCGGTCGGCGGCCCGATGGCGCAGGCAATGGAGTGTCTTGCGCTTGTCGGCGATGCCACAGGCGCGGATGAAATCGCCAAGGCGATGACCGGCGACGTTGGGCGCGCCAGCGAACAGCGCCCCCTTGACCGGCGGCACGAAATCGGGAAGCGGCACGCGGCGCTTGGAGTTGGCGGTCTTGGTTCCGATCACGACAAAGCGGTGACCGTCTTCGCGCTGCTCACGGTCGATCTGGAATGCCTCGCTCAAGCGCATCCCGGTTGCGGCCAACAGTTTCCACAGTAAGGCGTCAGCCGCCGACAGCGTGTTGAGGCGAGCACGGCAGGCGGCCATGTCATCGTCGCCAAGCGGCAACCTGCGCATGGCGTCGTCACGCTTGGGGATGACGCCCGCGAAGGGGTTGAAGCGTATCTTGCCATCGCCGATGGCAAGATTGCAGGCGGCATTGAGGGCGGCCAGTTTGCGCTTGACGCTGGTCGATTTCAGACCTGAGTTCGAGCATGTGCCCGACCAGGGTGCGGCCATCCTCTCGGGTGCAATCGCGCAGCGCCTTGCCGGCGGTGAGCATGCGAAACAGGTCCCACGACTTGCGCGCCTCCCGCTCATTCGCGCCCGTGATGCCAGCGTGCCTGAGGTAGGTCTCAAAGATCGCATCATCGTCGCTCTTGCGCGCGACGGTCGGGCGCGACTTGCGCTCGCGAAGCAATCGCCATAGGGTCGCGTCCCGCTCGGCTTCCTTGCCCTCCGGGAACGATGCTAGATCAGGCACCATGCGCAGCGCCGGGCCGCCGTTCGGCTCTCGCCCGACAATGCGGCCAGCGCCATCGAGGATCAACAGTTCGCGCTCGGTGGCAATGATGCGCTGGCCGTCCGCGCCGATGTGCTCGCGGCCGGGTTCAAGCCGGTAGCCCCACGCGGCTTCAAGGCGTGGCCGCCGCGCCTGTAACGCGGCCTTGTGCTCGGCGATCAACGGCAACGCGAGTAGCTCGGCTTGATGGCGGTCGGGCGTGCCTAGGCTCTTCTCAATGCGCTTGCCGGGGGACAGCAATCTGATCCAATAGTTCTGCGAGCCGTAACGTTGAAACAGGTACTTCATGGTTGCCTCTCGCTCGGATATGCGACAGTTAATCGCGACAGGCATATTGCGACACATATCTGCGACAGTCAAAAGCCTTGTGGCGCAATGGTTAGTCAGCCAAAACTGCCCCTACGACCTCTCCCCACCGGGGAGAGGTGAAGCGCAGTACCGCGCGCATAAGCAATCTCGTTCTCGCGACGCGTTTTTTTGCGTCCGAGTTCATGCTCACGACAAAACGTAGGGTGGGCAAAGACATTGCGATTCCGGTTCTGAGTTCGATCCTCACACGCAAGAAATCGCTCGCCGAGGAAATCGGCGAACTCGATGTCAAAGCCTTCGATTGTCCGGTTCTACCGCGCAAACAAGATGATGCAGTGGCAAAAACGTTTCATTACGAAGGTTACGACATTATCACCCTGCAAAAAATGATTGAACGGGATTACAAAATTCCCGAGCCGCAGACAGCCGAGGAAGTCATCGGCTACTATGCGCGCCGCATCGCGCAGGATGTGAAGTTACCTTCACAATTCGCCGCACTGGCGCCAAAGGTGCGGGAGTTCCTTGAAACGAAAGCGTTCGGCGCCACAGTCGAGCTCAACGAGCCGACTATGATAAAGGCTATCAGCAGCAATGTGGCGCAATACGTCACGATCAAGACGTTCGTGGAGGCGCTACGGAAGCTAGTGATTGCTGAATTGGAGCCACAACTTCTACACGCCGGTCGGCCCTTGTCCGAGACAGCGCCGTTTCCGTGGTCCCGGCGGACGCTCGCTGCCGATAAATCGATTTTCAATCTGGTGCCCTGCGACAACGAATATGAGAAGGAGTTCGCACTATTCTTGCAGAAGGCAGATGACGTGCAGCGGTTTGCAAAACTGCCGGAGCAATTTGGTTTTGCGATTGAGTACACCGACAATATGGGCAACTTACGTTATTACGAGCCGGATTTCGTGGTGCTTATGAGCGACGGCACCCACTACATCGCTGAAACGAAGGGCTTGGAAGACATTAACGTCGCAAACAAGGATCGCGCGGCGCAGTTGTGGTGTGAAAACACGACGAAGCTTATTGGTAAGCCCTGGGCATACGTGAAAGTTTTGCAGACGGCGTACAAACAACTGCAGCCGAATCGCTTTGAGGATTTGTTGGTACTTGATCAGAAGAAATTTCTCTGATTGCTGACCCCCCTCCCTAACCCTCCCCCACAGGGGGGAGGGAACGGCGCGCTGCGAAATTACATCACGGCCGCGTCTTACTCCCCCGGCTTCTTCAGCGCGTCGAGCCAGGGTTTCGCGGCCTTCTCGCCGGCTTCGCGGGTCGCGGCGTCTTGGTTTTGCATGAAATCGTCGAGCATCAAGTCGGTCTCGCCGCGCGCCTTGGAAATCAATCGCCACTTCACCGCCTGCACCGGATTTTTTGCCAGGCCCCGCCCGTCGGCGAGCATGCGCGCGAGGCGGTCCTGCGCCACCGCGCTCCCATGCAGCGCCGCCTTGTAGAACAAGTTGGCGGCGGCCGCCTCGTTCTTGGCGACGCCGGTGCCGTTGAACAGCGCAATGCCGTATTCGACCTGCGCGTCGGTATTGTCGGCGAGGCTTGCGAGCGCGAACAGCCGCACCGCCTCGGTCACGTCCTTCTTGACGCCGCGGCCTTCTTTATAAAACGTGCCGAGCGCGTATTGGGCGTCGGCATTGCCGGCATTGGCGGCGACGCGGAGAAGCTCGGCGGCGCGATTGAAATCCTGCGGAAACAATTGCCCCTCCATGTAGAGGAGCGCGAGATCGTAAGCGGCGAGCGGATGGCCGAGCTTGGCGGCGGCGGCGAGCCACTTGGCGCTCTGCTCGCGGTCGCGCGGGCCGGCGCGGCCTGTCAAGCGAAACATCGCCAGCGCGAACATGGCGTCGCGGTCGCCGCGGTCGGCGGCGAGCTTGTACCACTCGGCGGCCTTTTTATCGTCCTGCGGCACGGCGAAGCCGTCGGAGTAAAGTACGCCCAGCAGCGTCATCGCCTTGGGGTCGTTTTTTTGCGCCGCGCGTTGGGTGGCGAGCCCGAACGCGGTCAAGAAAATATCCGCGCTGATAGGCGCCATACACATATCCGGCTCGGCGGCGCGGGCGGCGGCGAGCGGGAAGGCGAGGAGAGAGGGGCGGCGAATGCGCACTCGGAACGCGCAGGGCCGTTCTTTTTCCTTCCCCGCGCAGCGGGGCAGCGGGGACCACACGAAGTGTGGGGAGGGGGCCGCGGATTCTTATTGGGCATCGCCGATTTGCGCCGCTCCACCGCCTAACGGCGGTGCCCCGCTCCCCCACATCGCTCCGGCTCTGTGGGGAGAGCGAACAGATTGAAAGGAGGCCGTCTATGTGCTCGCAACCATCTCGCCGTGCTTGCTCGCGTCACGACGGCGCGCCGGTGTCTCGTTCGTTCGTCCATAGCCACTCGCCAAGCGCGATGAAATCGCTGCCGGCCTGTGCCAGCGCTGAAACTTCGTCGAGATTTTGCGCATAGCCGACGCACGGCACTTCGAACACTTCCGCCCACCAGGCTACCCGCTCGATCATCGGCCGCGAACGGCGGACGGCGGCCGTGGCGGTCCGGCTCGCCGAACATGACGTAATCGGCATTAGCTTCGCCGGCGAGCATGGCATCATGGCGGCTCTTTAAGCCGCCGGCGCCGGCAATGCGCCCCGGTTTGAGCGCGCCAATTGCCGCAGTCAGCGCGGCGATGCCGGTCAGATGCGCGCCGTCGGCGCCGGCGCGGGCGGCAATTTCCGGGCGGCCGTCGAGGAGAAGCGCAATGCCGCGCGGCTGCACAATCGCGGCGACGTCCTTGGCGCGGTTGATCAGCGTGCGCTCGTCGGCATCGTCGAGGCGCAGAAGCAGCGCGGCGACATCGCCGGCCGCCAGCACGGCGTCAAGGCCGCGCGCGAACGCGGCGGGCTCGCCGAGCGGCGGCGTGACGAGATAGAGGCGGGGGCGATGATTGGCGCTCATTACCTGTTTGGCGTTCGCAACAGAGTTCCCGTCACCCTGAGGAGCGAGCGCAGCGAGCCTCGAAGGGCGGCGGCCCGGGCGCATGAGCTGCATCCTTCGAGGCCCGCGCCGAGCTTGTCATCGGGCCGGCCACTTCGGGCCGGACCCGTTGGCGCGGGTACCTAAGGATGACGATGTTAGACGCAGCGAGCCTCGAAGGGCGACGGCCCGAGCGCATGAGCTGCATCCTTCGAGGCTCGCTCCGCTCGCACCTCAGGATGACGGCTTTGGTTTTCCGGCTCGTCGCCTCGCCAGAAGCTTTATCTCCTTCCAGTCTCCGCAGATCAAGGCTTCTTTCTTTGCACGTGTCCAACCCTTGATCTTGCGCTCGACCCCAATCGCGTCGGTAATTCGATCGAAGTGTTCGGACCAAACTAATCGAACAGGCCGACGGCGAAACGTATAGCCACGATAGGCACCCGCTTGGTGCTCAGCCACACGCTTTTCGAGATCCTCTCCTGTGGCGCTTCCGACATAATAGGAGCCGTCTACGCACCGAAGCATGTAAACAAATGCGCCCACTTTCAGATTTACTCACGCCGCTTTCTTCTCCAGGTCGGCGGTCCAGCGGCCGAGCGCGGCGAGACCGTTCATGCGGGCGCGATGGCCGAAGGCGCGTTGCGCGGCGGCGACGTTCTCCGGCTTGCCGGACCACGCCTTCTGCGGCGCCGCCTGCAGCGCGCGGCCATAGGAAAACGTCACGTGCCACGGGAGCGGACCTAATTTGTTGATGGCGTCGAGATGCGCGGTCGCTTCTTCGTCGGATTGGCCGCCCGACAAAAAGGCAATGCCGGGCACCGCCGCCGGCACGCAGGCTTTCAGGACGCGCACGGTCCTCTGCGCCACCTCCTCGACCGGCGCCTGCTTTGCCGATTTCTTGCCCGGCACCACCATGTTGGGTTTGAGCACCATGCCTTCGAGCGGCACGCGCTGATAGAACAATTGCTCGAACACGGTGTTGAGCAGCCACTCGGTGACCACGGCGCAGCGATCGATGTCGTGATCGCCGTCCATGAGCACTTCCGGCTCGACAATCGGCACAATGTCCTGCTCCTGGCAGAGCGCGGCATAGCGCGCGAGCGCGTGCGCGTTGGCGAGAAGCGAGCCGAAACTCGGAATGCCGGGACCGATGTCGATCACCGCGCGCCACTTGGCGAATTTGGCGCCGAGCCCGCGATATTCGATGAGCCGCTCGCGCAGGCCGTCGAGGCCTTCGGTGATGACTTCGTTGGGCGCAAACGGCAGCGGCTTGGTGCCCTTGTCGACCTTGATGCCGGGAATGACGCCGGCCTTCTCGATGATCTGCACCAGCGGCGTGCCGTCCTTGGCGTTCTGGCGGATGGTCTCGTCATAGAGAATGACGCCGGAAATGTTTTTCGACATTGCGTCGCCGGTGCGGAACAGCATTTCGCGATAGTCGCGCCGCGTGATCGGCGTCGATTCGACGCCGATGGCGTCGAAGCGCTTCTTGATGGTCGAGGTCAATTCGTCGGCGGCAAGAAGGCCGCGGCCCGGCGCGACCATGGCTTCCGCGACCTTGTTCAATTCGGCGAGGTTCATGGCGTTCTCCTCGATGTTGGTGACGCGTACGGCGTTGAGCGCGATTATGCCTTGCCGGCGGCCGGCGCGGGAGTGGGCGGAATTTTCAAAACTTCGACACCGGGCAAAGTCTTGCCTTCGAGCAATTCCAGGAACGCGCCGCCGGCGGTCGAGACGTGCGACAGGCGGCCGGTGACGCCGGCGATGTTGAGCGCCGCCACGGTGTCGCCGCCTCCGGCAAAACTGACAAGCCGGCCGGCGCCGGTGAGTTCCGCGACCGCTTCGGCCACTTCCACGGTGCCGTTGTCGAACGGCTCACATTCGAAGGCGCCGAACGGCCCGTTCCACACCAGCGTCTTGGCGCGGGCCAGCGCCGAAATCACCTGCGCGATGCTGCGCGGGCCGATGTCGAGAATCATGTCGGTGTCGGCAACGTCATCGACCGCGACGACGCGCGAGGGAACATGTTCGGCGAGCTTTTGCGCCACCACCACGTCGACCGGCAGCACGATCTCGCGCGCGGCGGTTTTCGCCTTGGCGAGCACCTCGCGCGCGGCGGGAATGAGATCGGTCTCGCACAGCGATTTTCCGATCGGCTTGCCCAAAGCGGCGAGGAACGTGTTCGCCATGCCGCCGCCGATGATCAGCGTCTCGACTTTCGCCAACAGATGGCCGAGGAGATCGAGCTTGGTGGAAATCTTGGCGCCGCCGACAATGGCCGCGACCGGATGCTGCGGCGTCTCGAAGGCTTTGTGCAGCGCATCGAGTTCGGCCTTCATGGCGCGGCCGGGATACGCCGGCATTCCCGACACCGTCACGATCGAGGTGTTGGAGGCGTGCTCGCGGTGGGCGGCCGAGAACGCTTCCTCGACGAACATGTCGCCGAGCGCGGCGAGCTTTTTGGCAAACGTCTTGTCGTTCTTTTCTTCTTCGGGATGAAAGCGCGTGTTCTCCAGGCAGAGGATGTCGCCGTCGGCCATGGCGGCAACCGCTTTTTCCGCCGCCGGCGCCGACGCAATCGTCGGCGAACTCAACCTTGCGTTTGACGATGCGCGCAACTTCGGCGGCGACCGGGCGCAGCGACAATGCCGGGTCGCGGCCCTTCGGCCGGCCGAGATGCGAGAGCAGGATCACCTTGCCGCCCCTTTTGGCGATCTCGATGATGGTCGGGGCGATTTCCTCGATGCGGGTTGCGTCGGTGACTTTGCCGTCGCGCATCGGCACATTGAGGTCGACGCGCACGAGCACGCGCTTGCCCTTCACGTCGGCGTCGTCGAGGCTGCGGAAGTTTGTCATGGACACGCTCAGAGCGGCGAAATTTCCGCCAAGCTCCGCTCATTCCCGCGCAAGCGGGAATCCAGACAGAGCATGGCGATGCCGTAGCGGCCCTGCTGGGTCCCCGCTTTCGCGGGGACGAGCGGACGAGAAATCCTGTCGGCGCGCATTGTTGTTTTGTTCAGGCTAGGTCAGCTAAAGCTTGCCCATCGCGACCGCGGTGTCGACCATGCGGTTGGAGAAGCCCCATTCGTTGTCGTACCAGGACAACACGCGCACCAGCGTGCCGTCCATCACCTTGGTCTGGTCCATGTGGAAGACCGACGAATGCGGGTCGTGGTTGAAGTCGGACGAGACGTTGGGCGCCTCGGTGTAGCCGAGAATGCCTTTAAGCTGCTGCTCGGCGGCGCGCTTGATCGCGGCATTGATCTCTTCCTTCGAAGTCGGCCGCTTGGCGACGAACTTAAAGTCGATCACCGAGACGTTCGGCGTCGGCACGCGGATGGCGACGCCGTCGAGCCGGCCGGCAAGCTCCGGCAGCACCAGGCCGACCGCCTTGGCGGCGCCGGTCGAGGTCGGGATCATGTTGAGCGCCGCGGCGCGCGCCCGGTAGAGGTCCTTGTGCACCTGATCGAGCGAGGGCTGGTCGTTGGTGTAGGAATGCACCGTCGTCATGAAACCTTTGTCGATGCCGACGGCGTCGTGCAAAACCTTGACCACCGGGGCGAGGCAATTGGTCGTGCACGAGCCGTTGGAGACGACGGTGTGCGCCTTGCTGAGCTTGTCGTGATTGACGCCGTAGACGACGGTGATGTCGGCGCCTTCGGCCGGCGCAGAGATCAATACGCGCTTGGCGCCGGCGGCAAGGTGCGCCGCGGCCTTGTCCTTGGCGGTGAAAATTCCGGTGCACTCGAGCGCGATATCGACGCCGAGTTCTTTCCACGGCAGTTGGGCGGGATCCTTGACCGCGGTCACCTTGATCGCGCCGTCGCCGCAATTGATGCTGTCGCCCTTGACCGTCACTTCGCCGGGAAAGCGGCCGTGGACCGAATCGTAGCGCAACAGGTGCGCATTCGTTTCCACAGGCGCGAGATCATTAATCGCCAGAACCTCAAAGTCCTTGCGCCCGGCCTCGACCGCGGCGCGCAAAATATTGCGGCCGATGCGGCCAAAGCCGTTGATGGCTACACGTACCGACATGTGTCGCTCCCCGCCTGCGCCGCTTAACATTTGCGTTAAGCATCAGGCACTTTTCGTAAGGTCTATTTAACGGGATTGGCCGCCCGCACAAGTCTGACTCTGAGGCGATGAACAAATGTTTATTTTGCCTTGTGACGATTGCTTTAGGAACATTTTTCTCTAAGACGGCTTCTCTACAGATCAACCCTTGCCCGCCAACAACGGCAGGGTTACGATTGATCCGTACGATTAATCGGTTTTGTGCTCGAAGATATGGGAGGTCTTTGCCATGTCGCAAAAGCGAGCTTTGAAGCGAAAGCCTGGGACGAAGGCCGTACCGGTTTTGGGTGTGGCCGGATTGTTTTCACTAGCCGGCGGCGTTGGTGCCGCATCGGCGTCGACCGGCGCGCCCGTCGCGGACGTGCCGCTTCAAAACGTTACACCGAGTCACGAAATCACGCTCGGTGAAGAAGAACTCTCCGATGTGAGCTTGGCGACGTTCTATGTCCTCGACAAGGAGAACGCTGCGGCGGCGCTATCGGGCGTAAAGGTTGCTTGGCGCGGCTGCGGCCGTTGCGGCGGCTGCGGTTGCCGAGGCTGCGGTTGCGGCTGGCGCGGCTGCCGGTGCGGCGGCTGGGCGGGTTGCCGTGGCTGCGGCTGGGGTGGTTGCGGCTGCCGTTGCTGTCTTTCGTGGGGCGGATGTCGCGTCTGCTAGACGCGGGTCCCCTGTACTCGGCCATGATGTGATTGGTGGATCGGGCTGGCGCGCCAGGCGCGCCAGCCCGGTTGCCGATGCCGCCCTTGCTTTTGCAAGTGGGTCCGTCGCTTCTGCCGGACTGTGGTCAATAGGCCGCAAGGCCGCTAAAATTCCGAAAACTTTTCATGCGCCGCGAACGAATCGCGCAATGGATTCGCTGACCGCGGCAAGTCGGTGAAGGTCCAGTACAGACATCATGCAAGGCAATCCCGGCAAGACTTCTCCGTCCGTCAATGACAAAGACGTTCCGCGCTTTGCGCCCAATTTCACCGTTTATGTCCTGCCCCCCGACGCCGTGTGTCTTTACTCGGAGGACCGGAAGTTTTTTCTCTACGGCGAGCTTTACTGCAAGCTTGCCGCGGCGATTGGAGCAGGCGGGCGGAGCGTTCGCCGGCTCAGGCGCGAGCTGGAGGGGGAATTTCCGCCCGACAAGATCCGCGAAGCGTTGCATCGTTTGTTTGAACGCCGCTACGTGTTGGCGGATTCGCGCACAGCGGGCGATATCACCACCGCTTATTGGGTCACGCCTTGGGCTGGCGCCGGAAACGGCCGAAAAAAATCTGCAAAAATGCCGCGTGCGCGTCGAATCAATCGAGGTGCAAGGCGGCAAAGAATTCGCCGCGGCCTTGCGCAAGCTCGGCGTTCGCGTTGTCGAGCGCGGCGCTGATCTGACGCTGACGCTGGTCAGCGATTATCTCGACAGCCGCCTCGCCGACTTGAACCGGCAACGTCTCAAAGACCGCACCCGCTGGCTGCTGGCGCAACCCTCCGGCATTTTCCCGCTAGTGGGCCCGATCTTCACACCGGGAAAGAGCGCATGCTGGACGTGTCTTGCCGACCGCATGCGGCGCAACCGTGAGATCAAGGCGCTCATCGACCGCAAAGGCGCGCGTTGCGTCGCCGTCTCGCCGCTGGCCAAGCATCCATTCGGACAGACCGGCATTCAGCTGGCCGCGCTCGAGATCGCCAAAGCGATCGCGACCGATTTTCGCACCGACTTGACCGATCACATTATCAGCCTCGATTTATTGGGCTCGAGTGTCGTCAAGCACTATGTGGCGCCGCGTCCGCAATGCCCGAGCTGCGGCCGCAAGAAACTGCGCGACCCGCGCCGTCCGGCGGTGCCGGTTACGCTGAGCACCGGCAACAAGCTGGTGATGACCAGCGGCGGCTACCGCAGCGTGTCGCCGCGCGCGACGGTCGAGCGTTTCCGCAAGCACGTGAGCCCGCTCACCGGGGTTGTTTCGCGGCTTGAGCGGATCGAAGCCGATCTGCCCATGAACACCAACTTTTATGCCCAGCACAATTTCTCGGCGCCGGCATTCAGCGTCGCCGAACTCAGGGCCGGACTAAGCGGCGGCAGCTTCGGCAAGGGTTCTACCGCCGAGCAGGGCGAAGCGAGCGCGCTGATGGAGGCGATCGAACGCTATTCGGGCATCTTTCAGGGCGACGAGATCCGAAAGACCGGGCGGTTTACCGATTTTTCTTCCGGCGAAGCCATCGCGCCCAATGACGTTCTCCTGTTCAGCGACGCGCAATACCGCCAGGGCCCGGTGCCGATGGGCGGCCACGACGATTCGCCACCGCCGCCTGAGCCGTTCGATCCGTCCGCCGAGATCGAATGGTCGCCGGTCTGGTCGCTGCGCGACCAGCGCTTCAAATATCTTCCCACCAGTCTTGTTTATTTCTTCTATCGAGGCCCGGGCCAGATCAACGCCGATTCCAATGGCTGCGCCGCCGGCAACACGCTCGAGGAAGCCATGGTCCAGGGCTTCCTCGAGTTGATCGAACGCGATTCGTACGCGATCTGGTGGTACAACCGCTCGCAGCGCGAGGAAGTCGACCTCTCGCAATTCGACGATTCCTACATCCACAATCTGCGCAACCAGCTCGCCGAAACCGGACGCCGGCTTTGGGTGCTCGACGTCACCAGCGATCTCGGCATTCCTACTTACGTGGCGATCGCCCATTGGCTGAAGGACGGCAGCGAAAACATCGAATTCGGTTCGGGTGCGCACTTCGACCCGCAGATCGCGATGTTGCGGTCGCTGACCGAGCTCAATCAGTTCTTGTCCATCGGCCTCATGGGCGGCGGCAGCGGCGACAAGTCGAGCCTCGACGGCGTCACGCCACTGCGCCTCGAAGATCATCCGTACTTGACGCCGAGCAAAACGTCGACGGATGCCGCCGCTGCGGCTGCGAAGTTTGGTGGCCTCGTCAGCCGCGAGCAAGTCGATGTCTGTGTGCGGCTGACGGCGCAGGCCGGTCTCGATTTCATGGTGCTCGATCAGACCCGCGCCGACATCGGCGTACCGGTTGTCAGGGTGATCGCGCCTGGGCTGCGCCATTTCTATCGCCGCTTCGCGCCCGGCCGCCTTTATGACGTCCCGGTCAAGCTTGGATTGCGCGACCATCCGATTGCGGAAAGCGACCTCAATCCCATTCACCCCCATAGCTGATGGGACGATGGCGGAGTGCGCGCTGCCAACAAGAGGCGAGGGCGAGGGGGCGAAGCGGCAGAACTTTTTGTTCGGCTCGGCGCCCACGTCTCGCTTGATGTGCAGCCGGGCGGCCAGATCTTCGCGTCTTTACAGGACCATGCCATTGGGCTCGGCACGTTCAGCGCGTCGGTTGTCGCGCAGGCGCAAGCGTCTGCGCGCAGGCTTGCCGCTGAACGCGATCGCCCGCGGCCGGCGCTCCGATCAAGGACTCGATGCACTGGTGCGGCGTTTGGCCAGGCGCAATCTCGTTGAATATTGGCTGCGACGGGCGGACGGCGCGGACCTCCTCGCCATCGAGCCGCAAGCCGCCGATTACTGGCCGCAAGCCGCGGGCCTTCGCGCAGCCGACACGCTTGTCCTGTCGCGGTTCGCCTATCTGCGGCGGCGCGGCAGCGACCTGGTGCTGGAATCCCCGCGCGCTGTCGCGTTGATCAGGATTTGCCATCCCGACATCGCCGCCGTGCTGATCAAGCTGTCGTCGCCGCAAACCGTCGGACAATTGCGCCGGGAGAAGGGTTTCCCGGGGATGGTCTTTCTCGGGCTGTTGGTCGAGTGCCAGTTCGCATTCAGGATCGACGCCAGAAGCAGCAAGAACCTCCGATCGGCCGAGGGTGATGATGTCTTGGTCCTTTGGGACTTTCACGATCTTCTTTTCCATGCCCGCAGCACCGAAGGCCGGCACGCCAATCCGCTCGGCGGCACCTATCCGCATGCCGGGATGATTGCGCCGCTGCCGGCGGTGCGGCCGCCGTGGCCGGGAAAGACCATCGAGCTGCGCGAATTCCTGGCGCCCCAGAGACCGGCACACGCGCCGCTCGTCGAGATGCTGCGCAAGCGTCACTCGACGCGGAGCTTTGACGACCGGCGGCCGATCGCGCTCGCCGAGCTGGCGCGGTTTCTCGATGGGAGCGCGCGCATCCTGTCCAAGTTGAAAGATGCCGCCGGCCACGGCAACGATGGTCCGGAAGACGAGTATGCGCTGCGCCCCTATCCCTCGGCGGGGGCGAGCTACGCGCTCGAACTCTATCTCGCCGTCAATAATTGCGAGGGCTCGCCGCGCGGCTTCTATCACTACGACGCCGACCGCCATGTCCTGGCGACCATCGACGTTGCCGCCAACGCACTCGATGCGTCGCTCGTCGCCGCCGCGTCCGCCATGGGCGTGGCAACTCCACCGCAAATCCTGATAACCATCACGGCGCGCTTCGGCCGCGTGTCGTGGAAATACGCTTCGCTCGCCTATTCACTCATCCTCAGGGACGTCGGCGTCCTGCTGCAAACCTTTTATTTGATGGTTGGCGATCTTGATCTCGGCGGGTGTGCGGTCGGCATCGCCAATATCGATCTGTTCGCCAGGATGACCGGGATTAACTTCCATGTCGAAGGGCCGGTCGGCCAATTCGCACTGGGCCGCGCCGCAGAATCCGCGCCAGCGTCACCCGGCTCATAGCGGAAAAGTTCACTCCTGCCCGGAAATGCGCTCAAGAAACCCGACGGCCCCGTAGCTTCGCTTGCCGATAAGGGCGAATATTGCGTCCTGCGGATCGGTGCATTGGACGATCCAGCTGCCGTCGGGCGCTTGTCTCGGACCGTTGATGATGTGGCCGCCGCCGGCGGTCACCCGGCTTGCCGCCTCATCGACGTCGCCGACACTGAAGTAATGAAGCCAGAACGGCGCCGGCAGCGTTGGCGGCTTGGTCAATACGCCGCCGATCGTCTGCCCGCGCGAGGCAAATAGCTGATACTCGCCGAGTTCGCCGCTATTGGCGATGGTTTTACGCCAGCCGAACAAATCGCCGTAGAACGCCAGCGCCCGGTCGCAATCGTCGGCGAAAAGTTCGTGCCAGCTTATCCGGCCGGCAGCGCGGAGCGCGGACGGCGGTTCTGTCCGCGGCGTCATCCAGGTGAGCAGCGCAAACATCGCCATTTGCGCATCGGCGACGATCGAAAAGCGGCTGATGTCGGCAATATTGGTGGGCGGTACGTAGACCGTTCCGCCGAGTGCGACGACCCGGTCGGTCGCGGCATCAACATCGCCGACATGAACGTACCCGATCCAGCGCGGTTTCGCCTCGGTTTGCGTTGCACCTTGCGGCAGGTGGAGGAGGCCGCCGACTGAATTTTCCCCGGCGAGAAAGAGCATGTAGGGCATCCCGGGCATGGATACATCGCGTGCGCTCCAGCCGACGACGCTCGTGTAGAAAATCCGGGCGGCTTCGATGTCGCTCGTTATCAGCTCGTACCAGACGAACCGGCCGTGGGTATCGACCATTGAACTGTTTCTCGGACTTGAGCCGCCAGACTTCCGGGCTGGGGGCTTTGTTGACAACGTGCGGACTTCAGGCGGCGTATTCATAAGTCGAGCCAAATGTCCGCTTCAAGCCGAAAACGGGCAACGTGTTGCGCTTTACGGAGATCGAGGCGATGCGCCAATCACAGGCATTGGGGCGGGGGAGCGCCCTTCGCGATGTTGCGGCAGCCTCTGGAGGACTTGTTATCCACCTTCGACCCCATCATCTGTCTCTTGGCAAGCGCCATGAGCCGTTGGGCTCGCCATTGCGCAAGGGTGCCAACGGTCGATGAATTCAGGTGCTCCAGACCCGGCGCCGGATTGAGCCGCCTGCAGGAAAAGAACCAGCCGTGACAGATGTCCCTATCACCACCCAGCCGACAGTCGCAGCAAAAATGGCGCCCAATCGAAGCCGGAAGATTCTCGTGGTTGGCGCGACCGGTTTTCTAGGAAGAAAAATTCTCCGCCACCTGGAGCAGGACGAGACCGTCTCGGTCCGCGCAATGTCGCGGCGGGGAACGCCCGCCGGCGCCCGCGGGACCGCCGAGTGGGTCCGCGGGGATATGATGGATGCGGCGTCGCTGTCCGCCGCACTCGACGGGGTGGACGTCGTCGTCAGCTCGGCCAATGGCTATATGAAGGAATCAATCGAGACGGACTTCCAAGGCAATAAAAACCTTATCGAGGCGGCTTCGCGCGCCGGCGTGAAATGTTTCGTGTTCCTCAGCATCGTGGCCTGCGAGGCTGCGCCCAACACGCCGCATTTTCACGCCAAGAAGGTGGCGGAGGACCTGATCAAGGCTTCCGGATTGCCATTCGTGTTCGTCCGCGCGCCGGCGTTCCTGGACCAAAGTAAGGATTATGTCGCCGACGGCGTGAGAGCGGGACGGTTCTATGCGATTGGCGACAAGACGACGAGGTGGTCCTACGTGCTCACGGATGATCTGGCTGCATGTCTTGCCAAGGCGGCGACGTATGAGGGCGGAGAGATCGCTAAGCAAACCATCGACATCGGCTGGCGCGACGGCGCGAAAAGCCAAAAGGAGCTTGCCGATTTGATCACGCAGGTGATGGGGAAACGCCTGTCAGTTTGGGTGGTGCCGTGGTCTTTGCTCCGTGTCATGGCCAGGCCGGTCAAGCTGTTTTCGGAACTGGGCTACGATCTGATTCAGATGTTTTTGTTCTTGAGAACGGGCCGATTTTTGGCGGACACCACCAAGCAGGAGCGCTTCTTTGGCCCCGCCCCGACGGCGCTCGATGCCGTCACCAGATGGGCGGCCAGCAACAATCTAATGTCCTGAAGCAGGTTAGATAAAGAATTCCCGGCTGCGCCTTACGATTCCCGCGAGTCACGCTTGCCCGGTCACGTCGGCTTCGCTCGGAAAGCAGTCGATCGGAGCCCGCTGGCCCATCAGGTCGCCGATGTCCCGGTAGACCGTACGCTTTGATACCTCGCGTTCCTCGGCCAGCGCCGCCGCCGTCACTGGTCGGGCCGTTCGGCGGAGGATTTGTATGATCTGAAACAATCGGCCGGCGCGACGCATTGATAGCTTACTCCTGCCTGGCTGATGCTGTCAGCAGGGGTGTGCGACAAGTCCTTTTCGTAATGACGAGGCCATTTGCGGCCGCTGCTGAGAGGTTCCAGTCATGAAATTTGCATCCACACGTCTGATCGCCGCTGACATTAAACGTCTGGTCAGCTTCTACGAGAAGGTCACGGGCCAAACGGCGGAGTGGCTAGCGCCAGTGTTTGCGGAAATCGTAACTCCGGCGGCAACGCTTGCCATCGGGAGCACGGAGACGGTCGCGTTATTCAAGGAGGGAAGCGCTGAGCCTGCCGCTAACCGCAGCGCGATCATCGAGTTCCAGGTCGATGACGTGGAAGCCGAGTTCGCGCAGGCTGAAAGATGAACTGGAAGTCGTGCACGAGCCGAAGATGCTGCCTTGGGGCAACCGCGCGGCTCAATTCCGCGATCCGGAAGGGACGCTTGTGAGTCTGTACACGCCGGTCACCGACGCGGCGAAACAGCGGTTCGGGTCGCGGTAGTTTATCGCTGGTTATTTAGGCCGCACGTTTCTGAAAGCAGATCCAAAACAGACGCTTGGGATCCCGCGCTATCAACTTAAATTTGCTCGGCACCGCCGGAAGCAAATTACAGTTTTATGACAAATTCCACCGTCCTATTTCTGTGGGATGTGGCCAGCGAGCAACAGCGCTCCACCGGCTGTTTTGCTAAACTGATGGCTGCAGTTTTTCCTATGCTTTCATGAAGGGGCGATCATGAAAAAGATTTTGTTGGCAATTGCCGCGGTTGCTGCGCTGACGGGCTCGCACGCTTTGGCCGCCGACTTGCCGGTGCCGGGACCGCCGCCGCCTCCTGTCGCGCCACCGTGGGCCGGCTTTTACATCGGAATTAATGGCGGCGAGGGTTGGGGCCACGAGACTTGGACATTCCCATCCGTTCAGTTCTTCAACACCAAAGCGAATCAAAGCTTCACGACCAATCCGAATGGCGCGGTGCTCGGCGGCCAGGCCGGCTATAACTTCCAGATGGGCCCATGGGTGGTCGGGGTGGAAATTACCGGAGACTGGTCAGGATTAAGCCAAACCCTGGTTGGGCCGGTCACTCCGGTATTTCCCACGGACAAGTTCACGACAAAGGTTCAGGACTATGAAACTTTCACGGCGCGATTGGGTTACGCGCCGGGCTGGGGTGGATTTGGGGCTGGGGGTTTGCTCTGGTACGTCAAGGCAGGTGGTGCAACCGCGGGCGTCAATCTCAACGCCATTTCTGGACCGCCAATTAGCGGAGTCACATTCTCGAACTCTCAGAGGCTAGGCGGTGGCACGGTCGGTGGGGGCCTTGAGTTCATGTGGACGCCGCACTTTGTCTTTGGCGTCGAATATGACTACATCGCACTCGCTCCCGGCTCGTTCAGCAGGAGCGCGGCGTGCACCGCACCGGGTACTTGTGCCCCCGGATTTACGACGCCTATGACCGTCAACAGCGGCATATTCGGCATCTCCAGCGTAGTCGGGCGCCTCAGTTACAAGTTCTGAGATAAGCGACCGGTCTCTCTAGCCGCGCGCAGCGCGCGCGTCCGTCGCCGCCGCCGCGGCTGCCGCAGCCACGTTCTCCGGCGTGATGCCGAAATGCCGGTAGAGTTCCTTGTAGGGCGCGCTGGCGCCAAATCCGGTCATGCCGATAAACAGCCCGTCGGCGCCGATGATCGGCGTCCCAGCCCTGGCGGATGCCGGCTTCCACCGCAATGTTGATTTTGGCTGTGCCGATGATGGCGGCGCGCTCGCTCTCCGAGCAGCGCGAGCAATAACTCGATGCACGGCACCGACACGACGCGGGCGGCAATGTTGCGCTCGGCGAGGAGCTTTTGCGCCGCGACCGCAATGGCGACTTCCGAGCCGGAGGCGAACAGCGATACGACGGGCTGCGCCTTGCGCGGCGACGAGTTCATAGGCGCCACGCCGCGCAGCGGTTCGCTTCGTCGAGTGTCAGCCGCAACTGCGGAAGGTTCTGCCGCGTCAACGCCAGCACGCTCGGCGCATTCGCGCAACTCCAGCGCAAGCTGCCAGCACTCGACGGTTTCCACCGCGTCGCAGGGACGAAACACTTTGAGATTGGGAATGGCGCGCAGCGCGGCGAGATGCTCGACCGGCTGATGCGTCGGGCCGTCTTCGCCGAGCCCGATGGAATCGTGAGTCATGACGTGGACGACGCGCTGGCCCATGAGCGCGGCGAGCCGGATGGCGGGCCGGCAATAATCGGAGAACACCAGGAACGTACCGGAATAGGGAATGATGCCGCCGTGCAGCGCCATGCCGTTCATGGCCGCCGCCATGCCGTGCTCGCGCACGCCGTAATGGATGAAGCGGCCGGAATAATCGGCGGCGTTCAACACTTCATCGCTTTCGCGCGGGTGTTGTTGGAGCCGGTGAGGTCGGCCGATCCGCCGATCATCTCCGGCAGCGCGACAGTGAGCGCATCCAGGGCAAATTCGGACGCCGAGCGGGTGGCAATCTCTTTCGGCGCGTCGGCGAGCTTGCGCTTCACGGCGCCGACCGCATCCGCAAGCTTCTCCGCCGCGAGCGTGCCGGCGATGCGGCGCTCGAACTCGGCGCGCTTTTGCCGGTTCGAGCGCGGCGAGCCGCTCCTGCCAGGCGAGCCGCGCCGGCCGGCCGCGCTTGCCGGCAGCGCGCCAGCGTTCAAGGATGGCTGGCGGAATCTCAAATGCCGGCGCCGACCAGCCAAGTTTCTCGCGCGCGGCGGCGACCTCGTCGGCACCGAGCGCGGAGCCGTGAACCTTTTCCGTTCCGCCCTTGGTCGGCGCGCCGAAGCCGATGGTGGTGCGGCAGGCAATCAGCGAGGGCCGGTCGGATTTTTGTGCGGCTTCGAGTGCGGCGGCGATGGCCGCCGGGTCGTGACCGTCGATGCGCGTCGCCGCCCAGCCGGCGGATTCGAAGCGCTTTACCTGGTCGACCGAATCGGCGAGCGCGAGCGGGCCGTCGATGGAGATGCCGTTGTCGTCGTACAGCACAATCAGTTTGTTGAGTTTCAGATGTCCCGCGAGCGCGCTGGCTTCCTGGCTGATGCCCTCCATGAGGTCGCCGTCGGACGCGAGCACATAGGTCGTGTGATCGACGATCCCGTCGCCGAAGATTGCCGCGAGGTGGCGCTCGGCGATTGCCATGCCCACCGAATTCGCCAGCCCCTGGCCGAGCGGACCCGTCGTCGTTTCGACTCCCGGCGTGTGCCCGTGCTCGGGATGACCGGGCGTCAGCGAACCGAGCTGGCGGAAGCGCTTGAGTTCCGCGATCGTCATCTTCTCGTAGCCGAGGAGATGAAAGAGCGCATAGAGCAGCATGGAGCCGTGACCGGCGGAGAGGACGAAGCGGTCGCGATCGGGCCAGGTTGGATCGGCCGGGTCGAACTTGAGAAACCGCGTGAACAGTACGGTCGCGATGTCGGCCGCGCCCATCGGCAGCCCGGGGTGTCCGCTTTTGGCCTGCTCGACCGCGTCCATGGCGAGGGCGCGAATGGCGTTCGCCATGCGATCGTGTTCGGCGCGTCCAGCCGCGGCATCGCGGGTGGGAAAAGAGGAAGCGTGGGCGGGAGCTGCGCTCGCCGCGAAAAGACCTTCAGGCATGGTCATGAACCGCCAAGCGCACGGGGAATATGCGGTCGTAGCATGCGAGGCGCTTGAGTCAATTGCACCGCCGGCGGGTAGGAACCGTCATTCACAGGGCCTTGGCGGAAAATCGCTTTAAGCGTTGACGCTCTTGCTCGATGCGACGTAAGGTTCCTTTTGTAAATTGTTGCCATCGCTCCGGTTTTTACGACCACTCCGCGGTAATTTCAGCCGCAGCGGATCGGCAAATGAGCGAAACCGATTCGAGTCTGATTGAGGTCGCGCGGCGTCGCCTCAGCGTCGCGCTGGATGCGCTGGACGCCGCTTGTGAGCGGCGGGGTGACGCCGATCGGCGCCAAGAGGCGTTGATGAACCAGATCGAGGTCCTCGGCGAAGACCGCGCCCGGCTTGCCAGCGAGCTCGATCACGCCGCCGCGCGCTCGCGCGGGCTGGAAGCGGCCAATCGCGATGTGGCCGCGCGGCTCGAAGCGGCGATCGATACCATCAGCGGCTTCCTGAAGACGGGCGCGGCTGCGGAGTGATCAAGGACGGCGATGGCCCAGGTCAGCGTTACCATCAACGGCCGACGGTTCAACATGGCGTGCGAAGACGGCCAGGAAGAGCATTTGCTGGCGCTGGCGCGCGAGTTCGATACGCGCATCGAGGGGTTGCGCTCGAAATTCGGTGAGATCGGGGATACCCGGCTGACGGTGATGGCGGCGCTCACCGTTGCCGACGAGCTCGCGGAGATCAGCGTCCGCGTCAAACGCCTGGAAGAAGAGCTTGCCGCCGGCAAGTCCGCCCGCGTGGCGGCCGCCGAGCGCGGTAAAGATGCCGAGGCGGTGGTGGCGTCCGCGCTCGAAGCCGCCGCCGAGCGGATCGAAAGCATCACGCGGAAAATAAACCGCACGATCGGCGGCAACACCGTCCCGCTGGGCTAGGCGCCTCCCGCGCCGTAAGCGGGCGATGACTTTATCTTCGAGATTGTCATCCCGCTCTGGCTTGCTCATGGAGCATGATCGTCGTTCCGAAAACCGGTATCGCACTTTTCGGGATCATGCTCTACGCCGCCTGAATGAATTTTTCGGCTTCGCCGGGATCGGCAAGCCACGGGAAGAATGTCCGCGCATCGTCGAATCCGTTGACGAAAGCCTTTCCCGACCTTGGGCTTGCTCTGCGCCGCGACCAAAAGATTGATGACGTGCGGCGGCGGCGGTTGCAGCATGGCGTTGGTCCAGCCGGTGACGAACTGCGCGTAGTTCCAGTATTCGTCGAAGGTTTGCTGCATCCAGGCGCTGATCGAAAGGTTTTGCGCCATTGTCGAGAATGCGCGCGAGATAGAGGCGGGCGGATTTGGCGGCGTTGTTCGAGCCTTGTCCGGTGATCGGATCGTTGAGCACCACCGCGTCGGCCATGCCGAGCACGAGCGCGCCGGACGGCAGCTTCGCGACCGGCTTGCGCACCGTGGGAGCGAAGCGGCCGCTGAGGATGCCGTTCGCATCGGTCAGCTTGGCGTTCTTTGAACGCTCCCCCTCCCACGGATAAAACTTCTGCAGAATTTCGAGGCTGCGGGCGAGGTGCTGCTCCGGCGTTTTCACGTCGCTCCAGCAGTCCATGGGTCCGCCGGGAATTCCTTCGAACACCATGATCTCGCACGGGCCGGTCGTGGTCAGCGCCGGAAAGACGAAATATTCGCCGACGGTCGGCGCGATGTTGAAGGCGACGCGCGTCGGGCTATAGGGCGCAAGCCCGGTCACGTAGGTCAACGCCAGCGCGCGCTGCGGCTGCTCGAACGGCGAGCGGCTTCCGTCACGGTCGAACAGCTTGGTGATGTCGCCTTTGCCGCCGGCGACAATGACGAGATCGCTGCTGCGCGCGTAACGCTCCAGATCGGCGACGCTGGCCTCGCGAATAATGAGTTCGCCGCCGCGCTCCTGGAATTTTTTCATCCAGCCGGGATATTTGACGCGCTGATCGACGGCCTGTCCCGGCTTGTCGAGGGTGTACACCCAGTCGACGGCTTTGTTGCCGTCGGGGCCGGCGATGGCGACACCGAGCGCGTCGGTGTAAGGGCATTGCTTCTCCCAGTCATTGAGGCCGAGATCGCGCTCGGCCTGCAGCGCATCGCCGAACATGAACTGGCTCGACATTACTTTTCCGGAGGCAAAATCCTCGGCGGTGCGGTTCGAGATAAGCCGCACGCGATAGCCTTTTTGCAGGAGCCCAAGGCCGAGCTGCAGGCCGGATTGACCGGCGCCGACAATGGTAATGTTTCGCATGTCAATTCCTCCCAAATTATCGTTCGGTCACTCCATCAGTTTCGGAATGGCGGGCACATTCTGTTCGGGACCGAGCGCGGAATAGCCGCCGTCGACCGCGATATCGGCGCCGGTAATGAACGAGGCTTCGTCGGAGAGAAGAAACGCGACCGTTTGCGCGACTTCGTCCGGGTCACCGAGCCGGCCGAGAATATGGAATGGCGCGGCGACGCGATCCGCCTTGGCGCGATCGCCCTTGGCGAGTTCGGCAATCACGTTCGACCAGGTCCAGCCCGGCGACACCGCGTTGACGCGGATTTTGTCGGCCGCGAGATCCAGCGCTTCGTTGCGCGTCAGTTGCAGGATGGCGGCCTTGCTGACCGGATAGAGCCAGCGGCCGGTCTGCGCCGCTTTGGCGCTGATGCTGCCGAAATTGACGACGGCGCCGCCGCCGCGCGCCGCCATGATCGGCCGCGCCGCCTTCAGGAGCATGACGCCGCCGACGACGTTGACGTCGTACGACGTGAGCCAATCCTGCTCGCGAGGCGTTGAGCGCATCGTCGACGTAGGAGCACGCGACGTTGACCAGAAAGTCGATGCCGCCGAACGCCTTGACCGCCGCGTCGACGCAAGCTTGCACGTGCGCGTCATCGCGCAGGTCGGTGAGCTGGAAAATAGCGCCATGGCCGGCGGCGCGCGCCGCCTCACGTCCGCCCTTCTCCTCGATATCGGCGATGACGACGGATACTTCGCAATCCGCGAGCTTCTTGGCGACACGGGCGCCGATCAAGGTCGCACCGCCGGTCACGATGGCCACTTTGTTGGACAGGCCGCGCATGGCTAAATCCCCAGCGTTGAAAAATCGAGCAGGTTGGCTGCCGTACCCAGCGGACTAGCCTATCGTCGAAAGCTTTGGCCTTCAAACCAGGGCGAAAAGCCGGCGTAGCGTCACGGCTCGCCGTGCATTACATTGATCCGGCGGGACTGCCTGGTGCGTCAGGAGCCAAATCCCCGGGGCCTTATCGATCCTTAAGGGAGCTGTCCCTGACCGGGCTCGTGGGCTCGGACAAATGGCGCCCACCTACTTTTCGTAGGGAACCCGGGATCGAGCGCTCCAACGGCCGGCGCGGCCCCGCACTTACATTCCGTCACTCTGAGGTGCGAGCCCCAGCTTGCGGGCGAGCCTCGAAGGGTGACAGTCGAAGCGCTTGAGCAAGCATCCTTCGAGGCCCGCGTGCGCTCTCGGAGACGCTGTGAACGCGCATTGGCGCGGACAGCTCAGGATGACAAGCGTAGACAATCTTTCAGATCAGAAAGCCGAACTCCGCCGCGCGGCGGTCGCGCGGCGCGATGCTTTGCCGGCACAAGTGCGCGCTGCGGGCGCCGAAACACTGGCGTCGCGGCCTTTTCCGCTGGCGATTATGCCCGGCGCGATCGTGTCCGGGTTCATGCCGCTCAACAGCGAAATCAATCCGTTGCCGCTGATGCGGCGGCTGGCGGCCAGCGGCGCGCGCCTGGCGCTGCCGGTGATCGCCGGTCGCGGCAAGCCGCTCATGATGCGTTCATGGAACTTCGGGGAGGAGCTTGGCCGCGGCCAATGGAACATTCGCGAGCCGAAGCCCGAGGCCGCCGGTGTGGACCCCGATATCCTTTTGGTGCCGCTCCTTGTTTTCGACCGGACCGGTCATCGCGTCGGCTACGGCGCCGGATATTACGATATGACCATTGCCGGGCTTCGCGCGCGCAAGGCCGTGACCGCGGTGGGCATCGCTTTTGCCGCACAGGAGGTTCCCGCAGTTCCGGCCACGGAGCGCGACGCGCGGCTCGATCTTGTGCTAACCGAGAATGAAGTGATCGATTTGCGAAAAGGTTAGAACGCAGATGATGGCAGCGGCCTTGTTTTCCCTCCCCACCGCGCGCGCTTGTCGAGCGGCGGGGAGGCGTCGCGAGCGAAGCCCGAAGGGCGGGCGAGAGGGGGGTACTTGGCCAACCGATTGCCCCCCAACCCCCCCCTCCCTACCGCTCCGCTCCGCTGGGGGGAGGGGACCGACACCGCCTCGTGTTGGTCTGGGCGTCCGGAAAATCTGATCGGCATGCGCATTTTATTTGTCGGCGATGTGGTGGGCCGCAGCGGCAGAAATGTTGTCACCGGACGGCTGCCTTCGCTCGTTCGCGCATGGGAGCTCGATCTCGTCGTGGTCAACGGCGAGAACGCCGCCGGCGGCTTCGGCATCACCGAAACGATCTATGAGGAGTTGCTCGAGGCCGGCGCCGACGCCATCACCCTTGGCAATCACGCCTGGGACCAGAAAGAAGCTCTGGTCTTCATCGAGCGCGCGCCGAAGCTCATTCGACCGATCAATTATCCGTCGGGCACTCCCGGCCGCGGGGCCGCGCTCGTGGCAACCAAGAACGGCGGCCATGCGCTTGTGGTCAATGCCATGGGCCGGATTTTCATGGATCCGCTCGACGATCCGTTTGCCGCCGTCGACCGCGAACTGTCGGCTTGCCAGCTCGGCAAAGACGCCGACGCGATTATCGTCGACATGCATGCCGAGACCACGAGCGAAAAGCAGTCGATGGGCTATTTCTGCGATGGCCGCGCGAGCCTCGTGGTGGGGACCCACACGCACGCCCCAACGGCCGATCTGCGCCTTTTGTCCGCGGGCACCGCGTTCATCAGCGACGTCGGCATGACCGGCGATTATGATTCCGTGATCGGGATGAACAAAGAAGAGCCGCTGCAGCGATTTACCCGCCGCGTCTCCTCGGCGCGTTTCGAGGCGGCATCAGGTGAGGCGACGCTGTGCGCGGTCGCGGTCGAGACCGACCCGCAGACGGGGCTTGCGTCGCGCGTCGCCGCCGTGCGTATCGGCGGCTGCCTGGAACAGGCGGAGCCGGCCTTTTGGCCCTGATGGAAGCCCGTCTTTATTTCCGCAGGGCGCGACACTATTAAAGTTAAAGCTCAGGGTGAGAAGCGCGGAGCGATGTACCGCGCGCGGGCGCAGGATTGCTCCGCGTTATTCGTAGGACGAAAGACCAGACCGCATGGCCGGCCATTCGCAGTTCAAGAACATCATGCACCGCAAAGGGCGGCAGGATGCGGCCAAGTCAAAGCTGTTCGGCAAGCTCGCCCGCGAAATCACCGTTTCCGCCAAGCTCGGAATGCCCGATCCGGACATGAATCCGCGGCTGCGCGCGGCCATGATTGCCGCCCGCGTAGAGAACATGCCCAAGGACAATATCGAGCGCGCCATCAAGAAGGCGGCCGGCGGGGACGGCGAGAACTACGAGCAGATCCGCTATGAAGGCTACGGGCCCGGCGGCGCGGCGGTCATCGTCGAGGTATTGACCGACAACCGCAACCGCACCGCCGGCGAGGTGCGCGCCACCTTCACCAAGAGCGGCGGCAACTTGGCCGAAACCGGCGCGGTATCGTTCATGTTCGACCATGTCGGCGTCATTGAATATGACGCCAAGGCCGCGACCTCCGACGCGATGTTCGAGGCGGCGTTGGACGCCGGCGCCGACGACGTCGTGTCCGGCGAAGACGGTCATGAGATTTATGTGGCGCAGGATCGGTTCGGCGCCGTGGCCAAGGCGCTGGAGTCGACATTCGGCGAGCCGCGCAGGGCGGCTTTGGCGTGGCGGCCGCAGAACACCGTCGCGGTGAACGACGAGCAGGGCGAGAAGCTCTTAAAGCTCATCGAGAGCTTGAACGAGCATGACGATGTGCAGAACGTCTATGCCAATTTCGAGGTTTCCGACGCGTTGCTGCAACGCCTGAGCGCTTGAACTCTTTGGCGCGAGGCGGCCGGGGCAGCCACGGCCCGTGGTATGACGTTAGCGGCATGACGCGCCCGATTCGCATTCTCGGCATTGATCCGGGGCTCCGCCGCACCGGCTGGGGCGTGGTGGAGATTGCCGGCAACCGGCTGGGCTTTCTCGGCTGCGGCTCGGTGACGACCCGCGACGAGGACCATCTCGGGGTGCGGCTCGTCGCCATCCACGACGGGCTGACCCGCATTGTCGAAAAGTTTCATCCCGACGAAGCCGCCGTCGAAGTGACCTTCGTCAACAAGGACGCCCATGCCACGCTCAAACTCGGTCAGGCGCGCGGCATCGCCATGCTGGTGCCGGCGCAGGCCGGCATGCCGGTCGCCGAATACGAGCCCAACCTGGTGAAGAAGAGCATTGTCGGCTCCGGTCATGGCGACAAGAGCCAGGTGCGCATGATGATCACCGTGCTGCTGCCGACGGCGGAGCTTAATTCGGACGATGCCGCCGACGCGCTCGCCATTGCGATTACCCATGCGCATCACCGGCAGAGCGTGATTCTGAAATTGGCGATGACATGAGGGGTATCTCCGACCTCGTCCTTCCGGGACGGCCGAAGGCCGGGCCCGGAATCCATAACCCCTGCGCTCGTGGATATGGATTCCGGGCTCGCCGCTACGCGGCGCCCCGGAATGACAGCTGTGGAGTAGGGCAATGATCGGGAAGCTCAAGGGCGTGATCAACTCCTATGGCGAGGATTCGGTCATCCTCGATGTGAACGGCGTCGGCTATCTCGTTCATTGCTCGGCGCGTACGCTGCAGGAATTGCCGCCGGCGGGCGAGCCGGCGACGCTGTCCATCGAAACTCACGTCCGCGAAGATCAGATTCGGTTGTTCGGATTCCTCACCGATATGGAGCGCGAATGGTTCCGGCTGTTGCAGACCGTGCAAGGCGTGGGGACCAAAGTGGCGCTGGCGGTGCTTGGCACCCTCAAACCTTCCGACCTTGCGTCGGCTATCGCCGTGCGTGACAAAGCCATGGTCGCCCGCACTCCGGGCGTCGGGCCGAAAGTCGCGGAGCGCATCGTCACCGAACTCAAGGACAAGGCGCCGGCTTACGCGAACGTCGATCCGGCGCTGGTGCGGCTCTCGGGCGAACTCGACGAAAAGCGCGCGCCGCAGCCGGTGGCCGATGCCGTTTCGGCATTGATCAATCTGGGTTACGCCCAGCCGCTGGCGGCGGCGGCCATCGCGGCGGCAAGCCGCAATGCGGGCGGGAGCGCCGAAGTCGGCACCCTCATCCGGCTGGGCCTGAAGGAACTGGCGAAGTGAAGCAAAAGCGTAAGCTCGGCAAAGCCGAGCGCGAACTCATCGCCGCGGCGGCGGCCGCGATCAAGAGCCGCTACCGCGACGAATGGCAGGAGGTCGGCGCCGCCCTGCGCACGCGCTCGGGAAAGATTTTTACCGGGGTCAATCTCGATGCCTATCTCGGCCGCATGGCGGTGTGTGCCGAGGCGGTTGCGCTCGGGCGCGCGGTCGTCGAGGCCGGCGATAGCGGCATCGACACCATTGTTGCCGTCCGCCATCCGCCGCCCGGCGACAAGAATCGCGCGGTCAATGTCGTGTCGCCTTGCGGCGCCTGTCGCGAGCTTATTTTCGATTATGATCCGAAGGCGCGCGTGATCGTACCGAACGGCAAGACGGCGGCGGCCGTGCCGATCGCCGATTTGCTGCCGAACAAATACAGCCGCGGAGCGGAAGGGTGAATCCGGGCGCCGGACGCAAGCTCGTCGCCGCCGAGCGCCGCGATGAAGACGCGGCGGAAACAAGCTTGCGCCCGCAGCGGCTCGACGAATTCATCGGCCAGGAGCAGGCGCGAAGGAATCTCGGCGTCTTCATTGCCGCCGCGCGCGGGCGGCGCGAGCCGCTCGACCACGTCCTCTTCGTCGGCCCGCCCGGACTGGGCAAGACGACGCTGGCGCAGATCGTGGCGCGCGAGCTCGGCGTCAATTTCCGCGCCACCTCCGGTCCGGTCATCGCCAAGGCCGGCGATCTCGCGGCGCTGCTCACCAATCTCGAAGAGCGCGACGTGCTCTTTATTGATGAGATTCACCGCCTCAATCCGGCGGTCGAGGAAATCCTCTATCCGGCGATGGAGGATTTTCAGCTCGATCTCATCATCGGCGCCGGACCGGCGGCGCGCTCGGTGAAAATCGACCTCGCCAAATTCACGCTGGTCGGCGCCACCACGCGCGCCGGCCTTCTGACCAATCCGCTGCGCGACCGCTTCGGCATTCCGGTGCGGCTCAATTTTTATTCCGAGGCCGAGCTCGAACTTATCGTCAATCGCGGCGCCCGCGTGCTCGGCATCGCCGTGACCGCCGACGGTGCCAACGAAATCGCGCGCCGCGCCCGCGGCACGCCGCGCATCGCCGGAAGGCTGTTGCGCCGGGTGCGCGATTTCGCCGCCGTCGCCAACGCGACCGCGATCGACCGCGGCGTCGCCGATAAGGCGCTCGCCGCGCTCGAAGTCGACGCCGCCGGTCTCGACGCCATGGATCGCCGTTATTTGTCGACCATCGCGGCCAATTACGGCGGCGGTCCGGTCGGCGTCGATACGCTCGCCGCGGCGTTGTCCGAGCCGCGCGACGCCATCGAGGACATCATCGAGCCTTATTTGATTCAGTGCGGCTTCCTGCAGCGAACGCCGCGTGGCCGGCTGATCACCGGCCACGCGTTTCGTCACCTCGGGCTACCCGAACCGGCGCGCGATCCGGCGCAGTTCGGGTTGTTTGGGCAGGAAGAGCAGTGACAAAGCCTAACGCTAATCCGTCGCCAGGCGGATATGGCGCGTACCCTCATTCACCGCCCCAGAAGCTGTTGTTGTTGTAGTAGCCGTTGTTGTAGTAGTTGTAGTAGCCGCTGTTGCCGTAGCCCGTGTTGTAGTAGTCGTAATAGTTGCTGTACGGATACGCTGCGGCAGCACCGATAGCCGCGGCGCCGAGCGCGGCAGCACCAACGCCCGCGGCAACACCGGGTCGTCTCCAGCCCGCACCGCGATACACGCCGGCGCGACCGGCGACTCCGCCGTAACGATAAGCCCCTCCGACGTGGCCATATGAACCAGCGCGGACGCCGCCGGCGCGGCCGCCGCCAGCTCGCAACGCAAAGGCGTCAGTGGACAGGCCGACGACACAGAGCGTAGCTGCAGCAACTGCAATCATGGTTCGGTGTGACATGATACTTCCTTTCGGGTCAGTTCGGCGGATGGCAAAGCTAAAGCCAGAGCGCGACTGACCGGTTGCCCCCTCGAAAAGACGTTTAGGTCACGGGCGGTAACGCGAGCGTATCTTTTCGCCGACAAAGCGTTGGCGATTGTCACGATCGATTGAGGCAATGTGTCCGCGGATGCGCACAAAATCTGCGTCGACTTTTTTGCTTCGTCTTGCTGCCGCGTGTCAACGCCGCTTTGCCGAACAGACAGCAGGGAGCGCACACTCCCGATATCGCGGTCCCCGACAGCTGCGCGCTATGAAGCGCTCAAAATAGCCAGCCGCGGCCGGCTGCATGTTTCCACGTCTTGGTAAACGTACGGATTAAGCCGCGGCAGCGGTTTGCCGGCGACGTGGCGGCAGATGCCCACGAGCCATTTTAGTTCCGCCAGCGGAAGCTCGGTCGGCCGCACGCGGGCAAGCCTGCGGAGGAACGCTGCATCCTCGCGATCGCAGTCGGCGAGGGAACGGAGCGCGGTGCGCAGCAAATCGGCGACCGAGTAGCCGGCAAAACTGCCGAAACGCTTCATGTCGGCGTTCTTTGTTGTCACGATTTTGGCCATGACGCGGTGCTCTTTCAGACGGATATGAGCAGCGGCAATAAACGAGCGCGCGGGCCGAAGCCCGCTTTCACCCGACGCTACAATGCTGGACAACACAGCCCGCCAACGCGGCCGTCGCCACACACGATATTCGATTCGCCGCGGCCGATCTATTTGCTATCAGGGCTGTGTTGCGGATTTTGAACACTTCGCAGAATCATGTGGAGAACTTTTATGCAGCGAAGCGGCGCGACGTTGCAAACGTATGAAGGCGGTTGTCATTGCGGCCGTGTGCGCTTTCGCGTGACAGCGGACCTGTCGCGTGTGACCGACTGCAATTGCTCGGTCTGCCGGAAAAAAGGCTTTCTCCATCTGGTTGTGCCGCCCGAGCAGTTCGAGTTGCTCGATGGCGCAGATGCGCTCAGCACCTATCGCTTCAACACCGGTACGGCTAAGCATACCTTTTGCTCGACCTGCGGCATCCACCCCTTCTACGTGCCGCGCTCCGATCCCGATAAGATCGACGTCAATGTCCGCTGTCTCGATGGCGTAGATGTCGAGGCGATCAAGCCGCACCGTTTTGACGGCAAGAATTGGGAACAGGCGATGACGGAGCACGTTCCGTGGCGATAGTGTGGGAGCCGTTGGCGCTTCCACAGCAAAATGATAGTATTCGGCCATGAAAACGACGACTGAGAAGGCGGCCGAAGCGCTTGATCTACTTCCGGAGGAGATGCGGGAGCCGGCGGTCGCTTATCTGCTCGAACAGGGCGAAAAATTCCGCGTGCTCAAGGAGCAGATAGCCGAAGGCATGGGCGACGTGGCGGCTGGGCGGGTATCGGAGTGGAATTTCGAAGAATTTTTGCGTCGAGCGCGGACGTTAAAGGTCAAGTAGCGAGCGAGGATGCGAATCGTCCTGTCCGATAAGGCCGATTCGGACTTGTTGCGGATTTATCGGTACCTTAGCGAACGCGATCAGGCAGCCGCCGATACCTTCATCCAGCGAATTGACGCAAACTTCAAAAATCTGGCTCGATTTCCGTTCATCGGACGAGAACGATCGAGCTTGGCCGCCGGACTTCGTTGCCTTGTCGTCGGCCGGCATCTCGTCTTCTACATTGTTGCTGCTGAGCAGATCGCAATTGTCCGTGTAATCGACGGCCGCATGGACGTCGAGGAAGAATTCCACCGATGAATGAGACCCGCAATATCCCGCTCGATGGCGAAATCCGCGACGGACGCCACCATCTCACCGTCCGCGTCTATTACGAAGACACCGATTTTACCGGCATTGTCTATCACGCCAACTATCTGCGCTACATGGAGCGCGGGCGCACAAATTATCTGCGGCTTCTCGGCGCCGATCATCGCGCGCTGTTCGAGGCGACGGAAAAGGAAGCGCCGGGATTTGCCTTTGTCGTCTATTCGATGAACCTGACGTTTCTCAAACCGGCGCGCATGGACGACGTGCTCGACGTCATCACCGATCCGCAGGAGGTCAAAGGGCGCCTCGGTGACGCTGCGCCAGCGCGTCATGCGCGGCGAAACACTTCTGCTCGAGGCGCATGTCCGCGTCGCCTTCATCAGCGACGGGCGCGCGCGGCCGATTCCAAAGCCGCTGCGCATCGCCATGAAGGCCGACCACGACGCGGCCGGCAAAGACGCTTAGCCATTTCTCCGCTCATTCCCGCGCAAGCGGGAATCCAGTGCGGTCTAAGCTGGGTCCCCGCTTTCGCGGGGACGAGCGGAGAAGCGGCGGCCGCGTAGCTTGCAGATTTCGGGTCGCCGCCGCACGCCGCACGCACTATATTGTTTTGCCGCTCATTCCCGCGTAAGCGGGAATCCAGTGGGAGTGCATAAAAGGCTGGGTCCCCGCTTTCGCGGGGACGAGCGGATGAAAGCTCCGGTTGACGTTCGCCATCTTTCCGAGTGAGCCATGAACGAAATTTCTTTTGCCCTGTTCGATACCGCGATCGGCCGTTGCGCGATCGTGTGGAGCGCGCGCGGCATCTCCGGCGTGGGCTTTCCCGAAGGCAGCGAACAGGCGACGCGAAAACGAATATTGCGGCGTCATCCGTCGGCGCGCGAAGCTTTGCCGCCGCCCGACGTGCGCGAGGTGATCGAGGACATCGTGGCGCTGCTCGCCGGAAGCCCGCGCGACCTCCGCCAGGCGCGGCTTGATTTGGCCGGTCTCTCGGACTTGCAGCGCCGCGTCTATGATGTCGCGCGCACCATTCCGTTCGGCGCGACTCTGACGTATGGCGAGATTGCCGAACGCCTCGGCGATCGGGCGCTGGCGCGCGATGTCGGCGAAGCGCTCGGCGACAATCCGTTCCCCATCATCGTGCCCTGCCACCGCGTGCTCGCCGCCGGGAACAAAATGGGCGGCTTCTCCGCGCCGGGCGGCGTGCGCACCAAACTTCAGCTCCTGTCGATCGAAAAAGCGCAGCCGGGCGGCCCGACGTTATTTGCCGACCTGCCGCTGACGGCCGCCGCCGCGCGGCCGCAGACCGTAAGCCGCCGAATATCGACGGCTCACCCGGACTCATGTTAAGGGTATTAACATGAGCTGGTCGAAGGACGACAGGGACAGCCAACGCGGCTATCACCACGGCAATCTCAAGGAAGCGCTGTTGCGCGCCGCGCTTGAATTGATCGCCAAGAAAGGGCCGGGCGGCTTCACTTTCGCTGAAGCCGCGCGCTGGGCGGGCGTCAGTCCGGCGGCCCCTTATCGGCATTTTCGCGACCGCGACGAACTGCTCGCCAACGTGGCGCTGCGCGGTTTTCGCCAATTCGGGGCGGCGCTGAGCAAGGCCTGGGATGACGGCCGTCCCGATGTGTTTGCCGCGCTCGACCGCCTCGGCAAAGCCTATCTCGATTTCGCCCGCAGTGAGCCCGCTTACTACTCGGCGATGTTCGAAGCGGGCGTGCCGCTTGCGCCCAATCCCGAGCTGCGCGAGGCCGGCGACCGCGCGTTCGCGGTGCTGCGGTCCGCCGCCGAAAAGCTTTGCGCGGAAATGCCGCCGCGCAGCCGGCCGCCGGCGCTCATGGTGGCGCTGCACATTTGGGCCGTCGCGCATGGGATCGCGTCGCTGTTCGGGCGGGGCGATGCGGCCCGGCGCAGTTTGCCGATGTCGCCGGAAGAGCTTTTGGAAGCGGAAACGCTGATCTATCTGAAGGGCTTAGGCGTCTCGACGACGAAATAGACGAAATAATTTGCGGCCACTGGCGGTTTCAAGAGCGCCCCCCACATAGCCGGGCAATCCACCCGGCGCTCGTGTCACGAAGTCGAGAGGCCCTTGACACTCACAGGCGCTAATGTAAATGTTATTTACATTCACAATCGGAGTTGTGCCATGGCACTCGTCCTGATGATTTTGGGCTTCATTTGGTGGTGGCCGGTCGGCCTCATCATCCTTGGGTTCTTGATCGCACGCGGGGGGTTCGGCTGCTGGCATCGTCCGATGTTTGCATGGAGTGGACCGATGGGCGGCTTCGAGCACCACATGGATCGCTGGGAAGGCAAGATGGCGCGTATGCAGGAGAAGATGGACCGCGTGCGTTCCAAGATGTCGCAATTCAAGGGTCGCGGCGACTGGTTCGGCCCCGCTTCGAGCGGCAATCGGGCCTTCGATGATTACCGCAGCGAAACGCTGCGCCGGCTCGAAGACGAGCAGCGCGAATTCAAGGAGTTCCTCGAGCGCTTGCGCTTTGCCAAGGATCGCGCCGAGTTCGATCAGTTCATGAATGAACGCCGCAATCGTCCCAGCGGCGAAGGGCCGCAAGCGCAGCCGCAGGGCTAAACCGCGTCGCAGACGCCACTAATCCGGGCCGTCCATCGCCGTAAAGCGATGAGACGGCCCTCGCTTTTTTCGCTCTCGCCTTTGCTGGGGCGCCCGCCGCCGCAGCGGCATTAACGGCACGTTAAGTACAGTTGCGCTTCGCTAGCGGCCGAGTACGGGGTTGCGCCCTAGTTTGGCCAAGTTTCGCGAAGATTTCGAACCTGCCGGTGACGGGTCCGGCTTGGGTCCTTGCGAAATTTCAGGTCTTGGTCGGCGCGCATGATGCGGCTGGCTGCTGCCTTTGGTCCCGACGCAGGGCGCTACCGCCATCATTGGTCCGCGCGGACTGCTGAAAGGACGCACCGATGAATGCTGCCGACCTCACCACGTCGGCCCTGCCGTTGACCTCCTCCGATTTGTCGCTCTTCCACCTGTTCTGGCAGGCGCATTGGCTGGTCAAGACGGTCATGAGCGGGCTGCTCATATGCTCGGTGTGGGTATGGGCGATCGCCATCGACAAGACCATGCTGTTCGCGCGCTTTCGCAAAGCCGCCGACGGCTTCGAACAGGCGTTTTGGTCGGGACAATCGCTCGAGGAGCTTTACGGCTCGCTGTCGAGCAAGCCCGGACACTCCACCGGCGCGCTGTTTGTCGCCGCCATGCGCGAATGGAAAAGGAGTTTTGAAGGCCATGTGCGCTCGCTGGCCGGCCTGCAGATGCGCATCGAAAAAGTGATGGACGTGGCCATCGCCCGCGAAGTCGAACTCATGGAGCGCTGGCTTTTGGTGCTGGCCACCGTCGGCTCCGCCGGACCGTTTATCGGCCTGTTCGGCACGATTTGGGGCATCATGACGAGCTTCCAGTCGATTGCCGCCTCGAAGAACACCTCGCTCGCGGTGGTCGCACCCGGCATTGCCGAGGCGCTGTTTGCGACCGCAATCGGCCTCATTGCCGCCATTCCGGCAACGATTTTCTACAACAAGTTCATCACCGAGGTGAACCGGCAGGCGCAGCGTCTGGAGGGCTTTGCCGACGAATTCTCGGCGATCCTTTCGCGTCAGATCGACGAGCGCGGGTGAGGGCAGGGCATGGCTGCGAACGTTGTCAGTGCGCCCTCGGCCGGCGGGCACCGGCGCCGCCGCCGCCCGGTGATGAGCGAAATCAACGTCACGCCGTTCGTCGACGTGATGCTGGTGCTCTTGATCGTATTCATGGTGTCGGCGCCGCTGCTTACCGTCGGCGTACCGCTCGATCTGCCGCAAAGCCAGGCCAAGTCGCTCGATCAGGATCGCGAACCATTGACGGTTTCGGTCAATGTCCAAGGCCAAGTGTTTCTGCAGGACAGCGAAATCAAAATCGACGATCTGGTGGCCAAGCTCAAAGCGATCACCGATGCGCGCGGCGGGGCCGACGAGCGCATCTATGTGCGCGGTGACAAGAAGGTAGACTACGGTAAGATGATGCAGGTGATGGGGCGGCTTTCGGCAGCCGGCTATCACCGGGTGGCGCTGGTGACCGAAGTCGAACAGGGCGGCGGATGAAGCGCAGCCTCATCATATCGAGCATCGCGCACGTCATCGTGCTCGGCTGGGGTCTTGTCGCCTTCGCCGCCAGGCCGAGCGACGCGCCGCCGGCCGATCCGCTGCCGGTCGAGTTCATATCCTCGACCGCCTATTCTCAGCTCACCAACGGCGTGAAGAACGCGCCGAAGGCGCTCGAGAAGCCGAAGCCGCTGGCCGACAAAGTGGGTGACCCAAAGCCGGTGAAGGAGCTTGCGCCCAAGGTCGCCGACAAGCCGGAGATCAAGACCAATTCGGCCGCCGCGCCGGCGCCGCAGGCCAAGCCCGTGCCCAAACCCGACCCGAAGCCGATCGAGAAGGCGGAGAAGCCGAAGGAGCCGAAACCCAAAACCGACCAGGTCGCCGAGGCCTTGAAAAAGGACGAGGCGAAGAAGCCGCCGAAGAAGCCGCCTGAATTCAAGCCCGATCAGATCGCCCAAGAGCTGAAAAAAGACGAAGCGAAGAAGCCGCGCACGCAGCCGAAGTTCGACGCCAATCAGGTCGCGGCCTTGCTCGATCACCGCGAGCCGCGGCGGCAGGTGGCGAGTGCCGCCACCTTGAACAATGCCGCCTCGTTGGGAGCGCCGACCGGAAGTGCGGCGCACTTGTCGCAGAGCGAACTCGATGCGCTGCGGGCGAAACTGATTTCGCTGTGGAACCCGCCGTCGGCGATCAGCTCCAATCCGGATCAGTACGTGGTGACGATTCGCATTCGCCTGACCCGCGATCATCGCTTGCTGGGTCAGCCGGAAGTTCTCAACAGCGGCAGCGGGCCGCTGTTCGAGGCAACGCGCGACAGCGCCGTGCGCGCGGTCATTCAAGGTCAGCCCTACGACATGCTGTCCGCCACGACGTACGACATGTGGAAGGAAATGGATATCAACTTCGATCCGCGAGAGGTTTTTGGTGGCTAACAGCGATCCGCTTCTGATTGCGCAAATACCCGGCCGCAAGCTGGAGCGCGTTCTCAACCTCACCCGCCGCGGGGCTTTATCGCTCGGCGCCGCTGCGGCGGCGAGCTTGGTTGCGCAGCCGCGTCAAGCGGCGGCGGTGACGGTCGACATCAATCAGGCGAACGTGCAGCCGATGCCGATTGCCATCTCCGATTTTGTCGGCGGCGGATCGGGCGATGCGGAGACGGCGCAAGCCGTTTCGCAGATCATCACCGCGAACTTAAAGCGCTGCGGCTTGTTCGCTCCGATCGATCCCGCCGCCTTCCTCGAGAAGATCACCAACGTCGACGCCGTTCCGAACTTCGTCTCGTGGCGAACCGTCAAAGCGCAGGCGCTGGTGACGGGTCGCGTCACCCGCCAGAACGACGGGCGGCTGAAAGCCGAGTTCCGCCTGTGGGACGTCCCCGCCGGCCAGCAACTGGCCGGACAGCAATACTTCACGAGTCCGGACAATTGGCGCCGCATCGCCCACATCATCTCGGATGCGATCTATGAGCGGCTCACCGGCGACAAGGGCTATTTCAATTCGCGCGTGGTGTTCGTCGACGAAACAGGTTCCCCGCAACGGCGGATCAAGCGTCTCGCCATCATGGACCAGGACGGCGCCAACGTCCGCTATCTCACGCGCGGCGACGAATTGGTGCTCACGCCGCGCTTTTCGCCTTCGACGCAGGAGATCACCTACATGGCCTACGGCCAGGGCGAGCCGCGCGTCTATCTGTTGAACATCGAGACCGGACAGCACGAGATCGTCGGCAACTTTCCCGGCATGAGTTTTGCGCCGCGATTCGCGCCCGACGGGCAGCACGTCGTCATGAGCCTGCAGGAGGGCCCGAACGCGAATATTTTCGTCATGGATTTGCGCTCGAAGGCGATGACGCGGTTGACCGATACGGCGGCGATCGACACCGCGCCGTCTTACTCGCCCGACGGCAGCAGGATTTGTTTCGAATCCGACCGCGGCGGTCATCCGCAGATCTACGTCATGTCGGCTTCCGGCGGCGCGGCGCAGCGCATCAGCTTTGGCGGCGAGGGCTTCTATTCGACGCCGGTCTGGTCGCCGCGCGGCGACTATATCGCCTTTACCCGCCAGGCCGACGGCAAGTTCGCCATCGGTGTGATGAAGCCGGACGGCAGCGGCGAGCGGATTCTCACCGAAGGATTCCACAATGAGGGGCCGACGTTCGCGCCGAACGGGCGGGTGATCATGTTCTTCCGCGATCCCGGCGGCAATTCCGGGCCCTCGCTGTTCACCATCGATACCGGCGGGCGCAATGAGATGAAAGTTCCAACGCCGAGCTTTGCGTCCGATCCCGCGTGGTCGCCGCTATTGTCTTGATTTTGCGCGAGATTGCGGGCGCCCATAAGGCTGCCGCATTCACGCCCTATTAACCATACCAGAAGCTTTCGGGGTGTTAGGCGGATCTGAGGGTTTTTTGCAAGGCAGCATCAAGGTTGACGGAACCTTCGCTTAACGAAGGCGCTGCTAGACCGCTTCGGATACCGACCATGGTCCGGTAATCACGGCACAAGGGAGGCACCGGAATGAACGTGTTGAACATCGTCCGCGGAGCCAAATTCGCAGCTCTTTTGCTGGGTGCGCTCGCAATCGCCAGCTGCGCCAAGCAGGCGACGTCCGATCAACTGGGAATGGCGGGCGCGTCTACGCCCGGCAGCCAGCAGGATTTCATCGTCAATGTCGGAGATCGCGTGTTCTTCGACACCGATTCGTCGGAACTGAGCGCCCAATCGCGGACGACCCTCGACAAACAGGCGCAGTGGCTCAATCAGTACAGCAACTATGCGTTCACCATCGAAGGTCACGCCGACGAGCGCGGCACGCGCGAATATAACATCGCGCTCGGCGCCCGCCGCGCTCAAACCGTTCGCGAGTATCTGATCTCGCGCGGCGTCCAGGCGCAGCGCATGCACACCATTTCCTACGGCAAAGAGCGGCCGGTCGCGGTATGCAACGATATTTCCTGCTGGTCGCAGAACCGCCGCGCGGTGACGGTGCTCAACAATCAGAGCTCCTGATCTTAAGCTCTGCTCAGGCCGCCGGGTTTCGGCGATAAGCCCCTGATCCGATCGGCGCCCATTGGGCGCCGATTGGCTTTTGTTCTGCCGTTTCGGCAACGGTCGGGCAGGGCGGCTCGTAGCGCATCCGCTTTTAATCCTCTATTGTTTTGCCCGTTGCGCCCGCATTGCGGAGCCCGAAAGGGTTATGAACACAACGACGATTGCACGCGCGGCCTTCGTCGCCGTCGTGGCGGGCGCGATTGCCGGCTGCGGCGAGGACAATCGCTACGCGGCGCCGCCGCCGCCCAAGGTGACCGTGGCCGCGCCGGTCCAGCAGCAGGTCGTCAATTTTTTTGAATCGACCGGCAACGCCGCCGCAATCAACACCGTCGGTCTGGTGGCGCGCGTCGAAGGGTTTGTGCAGGCGATTGGCTATAACGACGGCGACTTCGTCAAAAAGGGCACGTCGCTTTTCACCATCGAGCCCGAGCCATACAAACTCAAGGTGGATGCCGCGAAAGCTTCGGTCGCGAGCGCCGAAGCCGCCCTGACCCGGGCCGAGGCCGACTTCAAACGCCAAGCCGCATTGGTGCCGACGCAGTCGACGGCGCTTTCGCTCTACGACCAGGCGCGCGCGGCGCGCAATTCGGCGCAAGCCGACTTGCAATCGGCGCAAGCTAACGAACAGCAGGCGGAGATCAATTTGGGCTATACCGACGTGACCGCTCCATTCGACGGCGTTGTCAGCGCCCGTTTGGTCTCGATCGGCGAACTTGTCGGCGGAGGAACGACGCCGACGCAGCTGGCGACGATCGTGCAGCTCAATCCGATTTATGTGAATTTCACCGCGAGCGAGCGCGACGCGTTGCAGGCCAGAGCCAACCTGGCGCGCAGCGGGCGCACGACCGCGGACTTGTTAGGCGTTCCCGTCGAAGTTGGGCTGCAGACCGAAGACGGCTTTCCGCACAAGGGCAAGCTCGATTACATCGCGCCGACGGTCGATCCTTCGACCGGCACGCTTGCCGCCCGCGCGGTCCTGGAGAATGCCGACCGCGTGCTCTCGCCCGGCAACTTCGTGCGCGTGCGCATCGGCGGCCAGCCGCACGAAGCGCTGCTGGTTCCCGATGTCGCGCTCGGCAGCGATCAGGGCGGGCGTTACGTGCTCGTCGTCAACAAGGACAATGTGGTGGAACAACGCCACGTCGATCCGCGCCAGCTTGTCGGCGACCTGCGCGTCATCGAGCAAGGCGTGACCAAGGACGACCGCGTCGTCGTCGGCGGCATCATGCGCGCGATCCCCGGCCAGAAGGTCACCCCGGAACTGCAGACCGCGGAAGCCAAGTAGCGAAAGCTCGCAGATGATCTCGAAGTTTTTCATCGAGCATCCGGTCTTTGCGAACGTCATCGCCATCCTGATGATTTTGCTCGGCGGCGTCGCGCTCTACAATCTGCCGATCTCGCAATATCCCGACGTCGTGCCGCCGACCGTGCAGGTGACGACGAGCTATCCCGGCGCCAGCGCCCGCACCCTGATGGATACCGTCGCGCTGCCGATCGAGCAGCAGGTCAACGGCGTCGAGAACATGCTCTATATGCAATCGGCCAGCGCCAGCGACGGCTCCTACTCGCTCGAAATCACTTTTAGCATCGGCACCGACCTCAACCTCGCGCAGATCCTGGTGCAAAACCGGGTGGCAACGGCACTGTCGCAGCTGCCGGCCGGGGTTCAATCGCAGGGCGTGACGGTCAAAAAGCGCTCGACCGCGCCGCTGCTGTTCGTCGTCCTGACCTCGCCTGACAGTCGTTATGACGGGCTGTTTCTCGCCAATTACGCCACCATCAATCTGATTGACGAACTTGCGCGCCTGCCCGGCGTCGGCGACGTCAAGGCGTTCGGCGCCGGCCAATACTCGATGCGCGTGTGGCTCGACCCAAACAAGCTGAAGGCGCGCAGCCTCGATGCGCAGGACGTGGTCGTGGCGCTGCAGCAGCAGAGCCAGCAAGTCGCCGCCGGCCAGGTCGGGATGCCGCCGACGCCGCCCGGCGTCAGTTTCCAATACACGATCGATCTCCAGGGCCGTCTCGCCACCGCGCAGCAATTCGAGAACGTCATCGTCAAGACCGGCAGTTCAGGTGAAGTCACCCGCATTCGCGATATCGGCCGCGTTGAACTCGGCGCGCAGAGCTACAGTCAGGCGTTTACGCTCGACGGCAAACCGGCGGCAGGCATGGGCATCTTTCAGACGCCCGGCGCCAATGCGCTGCAAGTCGAGCGCGAAGTTCAGGCGAGAATGGAGCAGTTGGCGAGGAAATTTCCGCCCGGCATCGTCTATTCGACGCCGCATGACACCACCGTCTTCGTCAAAGCCGCGATTTCCGAAGTCTACAAGACGCTCATTGCCGCCGCGGTGCTGGTGCTTATCGTCATCCTCGTGTTTCTGCAGGATTGGCGCGCCATGCTGGTGCCGGCGACCACCGTTCCGGTGACTATTGTCGGCGCCTTTGCCGCCATGTGGGCGCTGGGCTTCGGCGTGAATTTTTCGACGCTGTTTGCTATCGTGCTGGCGATCGGCATCGTGGTCGACGACGCCATTATCGTGGTCGAGGGCGCCGCCCACAACATCGAGCAGGGAATGAGCGGCCATGACGCGGCGATCCGCGCCATGAATGTCCTCCTGGCGCCGATCATCGGCATTACGCTGGTGCTGATGTCGGTGTTTTTGCCGGCGGCGTTCCTTCCGGGATTGACCGGTCGCATCTACGCGCAATTCGCGCTCGTCATTGCCGCGACAGCGCTTCTCTCCGCCATCAATGCGGTAACGCTCAAACCCACGCAAGCGGCGTTGTGGCTGCGGCCCGCGGTGCCGGTGGAGCGGCGCAACGTGTTCTATCGCGGCTTTGACGCCGTCTACGTGCGCGCCGAGCGCGGCTATACCGCGCTGATGCGGCGGATGGTGTCACGCGCCGGGCTGATGACGGCAATCGCGCTCGTCTTTGTGGGCTTGGCCATTTGGGGCCTGGGGCGGGTGCCGACCGGATTCCTGCCGATCGAGGACCAGGGTTATCTGCTGGTCATCGCGCAATTGCCCGACGGCGCGGCGCTGGCGCGAACCCAAAAAGCCTTCCAGCAGATTTCCGCGATCGCCGACGCCGATCCGGCGGTCGATCATGTCGTCGCCATCGCCGGGATCTCGGTCCTCGATGACAACGCGCCGCTCTCCAACGCCGGCGTCGCTTACGTGACGCTCAAACCGTGGGATGCGCGCGACGATCTGAGCAAGGTATTTCCCCGTCTGTCGCAGGAGCTCGCCGCGGTCGACGCGCGCGTGGTCGTGCTGCCGCCGCCGCCGATCCAGGGCATTGGCAATACCGGCGGGTTCAGCATGCAGGTGGAACTGCGCGACGGCAGCACCGATTTCACCAAGCTGCAGAGCATCACCAATGCGATCGTCGCCAATGCGCAAACGCAGAGCGCGTTGCAGCGCGTAGCAACCACCTTCCGCGCCGTGGCTCCGCAACTGAATGTCGAAGTCGATCGCATCAAGGCGCAGACATTGCATGTCACGCTCGATCAGGTGTTCGGCGACGCTCGCGACCTATTTCGGCTCGACTTACGTCAACCAGTTCAACAAGTTCGGCCGCGTATTCCAGGTTTACGCGCAGGCCGATGCGCCGTTCCGGCTGCGGCCGCAGGACATTGCCAACCTTTATGTCCGCAACGAACAGGGCAACATGGTGCCGCTTGGCACGGTCCTCGACATGAGCCCCGTCGTCGGTCCGCCGGTGATCTCGCTTTACAATCTCTTTCCATCGGCGAACGTGCAGGGACTTCCGGCCGCGGGCTTCTCATCGGGAGAAGCGCTGCGCCTGATGGATCAGCTTGCGGCGAAAACCTTGCCGCGCGGCGCCGCCACCGAATGGACGGCGATGTCCTATCAGGAAGTTGCCGTCGGCTACCAGATGTATCTGGTGTTCGCCATGGCCTTATTGCTGGTCTATCTGGTGCTCGCGGCACAATATGAAAGCTGGTATATGCCGCTGTCGGTGCTGCTGTCGGTGCCGCTGGCGCTCATCGGTCCGGTCGTGGTGCTCTCGGCGCTGCACGTCGACAACAATCTCTATGTCCAGATCGGAATCATTCTCTTGATTGCGCTGTCGGCAAAAAACGCGATTCTCATTGTCGAAATGGCACGCGTCGGACGCGTCAGCGACGGCAAATCCATTCTTGACGCCGCGGTCGATGCCGCGCGATTGCGGTTCCGGCCGATCATCATGACGTCGGTCGCTTTCATCTTCGGCGTTCTGCCGCTGGTGCTGGCGACCGGAGCCGGCGCCAGCGCCAGAAAGTCGATCGGGATCACCGTGTTCAGCGGCATGATCGCTTCGACCTGCCTTGCGGTCCTGTTCGTCCCCTCGCTGTTTGCGATCGTGCGGCGGTTTGAGGAATGGCGGGCAAGCCGAAAGCGTCCGCGGCTGCAGCCGCAATCGTGAAGCGGCAAATCGGCGCGACCCAAAGATCGGGAAGAAAAGATAAAGATTCGAGACCATAATGATTAAATGGTCGAGGCTGGCTGTCACAATTTAGACGCAGGACGGGCTATGGTAAGCGCCACTATTCCACCGCAATCGTTACCGGCGATGATCCGCTCCGCATCTGTGCTTGTGGCCGTTGTTGCGTCGATGCTCGGCGTCGCGCCGGCGTCGGCGCAAGATTCGTCCGAGCTTTTGACTCGTGTCGAGCGCCTGGAAGGATCGATCCGCACTCTGACCGGCACGGTCGAGGAACTGCAATACCGCAATCAGCAGCTTGAGCAGCAGATCCAGCGGCTGCTTGCCGGAACGCCGGGCGCTGCCGCGCCGACGGCATCGCAACGCGCAGCGGCGCCAATGCCGCCGGCCGCCGCGGCGCCGCCTGCCGTCGCCGCCGCCCCGCCGCCGGCGTCCGTTGAATCCCCGGTCGCCTCGATGCGGCGCGGCGACGCGTTCAATCCGAACGCCAACCCGAATGCCCCCGGTGTGCCGCGGCAGCTCGGCACCAGCACCGCCGCGACCGAGCCGCCGCCGCCGGTTTCCGACGCGCCGGCGCCGGGACCGCGTCAGCTTGGCGCACCACTCGATCTGTCGCGGCCGGCCGGCGAATTGCCGCCGCCGCCACCCGCCAATCCAAGCGCGACCGGCACCATGCAGGCGACGCTGCCGCCGAGCAACTCGCCGCGAGACGCTTACGACCTCGCCTACGGCTATGTGCTGCACAAGGACTACGCGCTTGCCGCCGACACCTTCCGCGGTTTTCTGCGTCAATATCCGAGCGATCGCTTGGCGCCGGAAGCGCAGTATTGGCTCGGCGAGAGTTTGTTCCAGCAGCAGCAATACCGCGACGCCGCCGAATCGTTTCTCGCCGTTTCAACCAAATACGAAACGACGGCACGCGCACCCGAAGCGCTGTTGCGCCTTGGCCAGTCGCTGGCCGCTTTGGGTGAGAAGGAAGCCGCTTGTGCATCGCTCGGCGAAGTCTCGCGCAAATATCCGCATGCTTCCGGCAGCATAAAGCAGGCGGTGGATCGAGAACAAAAGCGTGCCCACTGCTGATGAAGCGCTTCGCGAGGAAGAAGCGAACGCGCTGTTCAGTGGTCTTGAAGGTTTCCGCGGACTGATCCTTGCGGTTTCCGGCGGCGCCGATTCGACCGCGCTTCTTTTTATGGCGGCCGCTTGGGCCAAACGGCTTAAACGGCGGCTCAAGCGCTCGCCCAAGCTCGTCGCCGTCACCATCGATCATCGGCTTCGTCCCGAATCGCGCCGCGAGGCGGCCGCGGTGAAGCGGCTCGCACGGCGGCTCGGCGTTGCCCATCGCACCTTGGCGTGGCGCGGACAAAAGCCGCGAAGCGGCTTGCAGGAGGCCGCGCGTGCCGCTCGCTACGGTTTGTTGGCGGAGGCGGCGGTGCGCGCAGGCTTCGCGCACATTGTGACCGCGCATACGCTTGATGATCAAGCCGAGACGCTCCTCTTCCGCCTTGCCCGCGGCAGCGGACTAAGCGGGCTTGCGGGAATGGCGCATATGTCACCGCTGCCACGTTTCGCGGCTGCTCCCTCCCCCCTTGTGGGGGAGGGTTGGGGAGGGGGGAGGGGGTATCAAACAAACTCGGCGCGCCATTTACCCCCCTCCCGCCAAGGCGCGCGTGAAGCGCGCGCGCCTTTTGGCGGCCTCCCCCACAAGGGGGAAGGCAAACAGAACCGGCGCACGTCTGATCAAGTTTTTCTCCTGCGCCCGTTGCTATCCGTCCCTAAGAGCCGGCTGGTCGCGACGCTGCGTGCGCATCACATCGCGCACAACAACGATCCGAGCAATCGCGATCCGCGCTTCGCCCGCACGCGGCTGCGCGCCTTGCTGCCGCGGCTTGCCGCCGAAGGGCTCGACGCCAAAAGCTTGGCGCGCTTGGGCTTGCGGATGCGGCGCGCCGAGGCGGCCCTCGAATTTGCCGTCGGCGCCGCCCGCGCCGCGTTGGCGCCCAAACCCTGGCGGACACGCGGGCCGATCGTTTTTCCGGCGAAACCCTTCGCCGAGCTTCCGGCTGAAGTCGGGTTGCGCCTCCTTGGTCGCGCCGTCGCGCATGTCGGCAATGAGGGGCCGGTCGAACTCGGCAAGCTCGAAATGCTTTACGACACCTTACGCGTAGCGCCGCCTGCGGTGCGGCGAACGCTTGCCGGGGCGCTCGTCAGCCTTGATGACGGGCAGTTGACCGTCGAGCGCGCGCCGCCGCGACGCACCCCCAAAACGCGCCGATCCCGCAACAAGAGCTTTACGAAATAGTTGTAAATTCGAGGGCTTCCGTGGTTTCGGCTTCTCTTGGCAGGGGCCGAACCGGCACTTACATTGCTAGGGACATGCAGACGTGAAGCCGCCACTATTCGTTAGCACACTTAAACGGTCGGATACCGGGCGGCCGGCCGGGGACATGCGATGAACGCCAATCTTCGGAATTTCGCCCTTTGGGTCATTATTGTCCTGCTGTTGCTGGCGCTGTTCACGCTATTCCAGAATCCCGGCCAGCATACGAGCTCGCAAGACATTTCCTTCTCGCAATTGCTCAACGAGGTCGATCAGGGCCGGGTCCGCGACGTCGTCATCCAGGGGCCGGAGATCCACGGCACGTTTAACGACGGCCATTCGTTCCAGACCTATGCTCCGAGCGATCCGTCGCTGGTGCAGCGGCTTTACAACAAGGGCGTCTCGATCACGGCCCGGCCGCAGACCGAGAACGTGCCCTGGTTCGTCTCGCTGTTGATCTCCTGGCTGCCGTTCGTCGCGCTGATCGGCGTTTGGATTTTCCTCTCGCGGCAAATGCAGGGCGCCGGCGGCAAGGCGCTCGGTTTTGGCAAGTCGCGCGCCAAGCTTCTCACCGAGGCGCATGGGCGCGTGACGTTCGAGGACGTGGCCGGCGTCGATGAGGCCAAGCTCGACCTGCAGGAGATCGTCGAATTCCTGCGCGATCCCGGAAAATTCCAGCGGCTCGGCGGCCGCATTCCGCGCGGCCTGTTGCTGGTCGGCCCGCCCGGCACCGGCAAGACGCTGCTGGCGCGCGCCATTGCCGGCGAAGCCAACGTGCCGTTCTTCACCATTTCCGGCTCCGATTTCGTCGAGATGTTCGTCGGCGTCGGCGCTTCGCGCGTGCGCGACATGTTCGAGCAGGCGAAGAAAAATGCGCCGTGCATCATCTTCATCGACGAAATTGACGCGGTCGGCCGGCACCGCGGCGCCGGTCTCGGCGGCGGCAACGACGAGCGCGAGCAGACGCTCAACCAGCTCCTCGTCGAGATGGACGGGTTCGAGGCCAACGAAGGCATCATTCTGATTGCCGCGACCAACCGGCCCGACGTGCTCGATCCGGCGCTGCTTCGCCCCGGCCGTTTCGACCGGCAGGTGGTGGTGCCCAATCCGGACGTGGTCGGCCGCGAGCAAATTCTCAAAGTTCACGTGCGCAAGGTGCCGCTCGCGCCCGATGTCAACCTCAAGACCATCGCCCGCGGGACTCCCGGCTTCTCCGGCGCCGATCTCATGAACCTCGTCAACGAAGCGGCCCTGATGGCGGCGCGGCGCAACAAGCGCATGGTCACCCAGGTCGAGTTCGAGGACGCCAAAGACAAGGTGATGATGGGCGCCGAGCGGAAGTCGCTGGTGATGACGGAAGAGGAGAAGCTCCTCACCGCTTATCACGAAGGCGGCCACGCCATTGTTGCGCTCAACGTCAAGGCCACCGATCCGGTGCACAAGGCGACCATCATCCCGCGCGGCCGCGCGCTCGGCATGGTCATGCAGCTGCCGGAGCGCGACAAATTGTCGATGTCGCTCGAGCAGATGACCGCGCGGCTCGCCATCATGATGGGCGGCCGTGTCGCCGAGGAGTTGGTGTTCGGCCACGAAAAGGTGACTTCGGGCGCCGCCTCCGACATCGAGCAGGCGACCAAGCTTGCGCGCATGATGGTGACGCGCTGGGGCCTTTCGGATTCGCTCGGCACCGTCGCCTACGGCGAGAACCAGGAGGAAGTGTTCCTCGGCTATTCGGTGGCGCGCCAGCAGAATATTTCCGAAGCGACCGTGCAGAAGATCGACGGCGAAATCAGGCGGCTGGTGGAGGAGGGCTATCAGGAGGCGCAGCAAATCCTGACCGACAAGCGCGCCGATCTGGAGACGCTCGCCAAGGGCCTGCTTGAATTCGAGACCTTGAGCGGCGACGAGATCAAGGACCTGCTTATGGGCAAGCGGCCGAGCCGCGAATCGATCATCGAGCCGTCGACGCCGCGCGCTTCGACCGTGCCCACCGCCGGCGCCGGGCGCAACCGTCCGCGTCCGGAAGGGCCGATGGAGCCGCAGCCGCAGGCTTAAAAGATTTCGCTATGAGCCAAGGCGCAGGCGATATCCTCCGCGAGCGCCGGGCGCGTGTACTGGATTTTCACAATCCGTGCTTGGCCCAAACTGCCCGAACTTCCTCGTCGGTGCCAAATTCGCCGCGCCCAGCCGCGGCTTGGACGTCTTGATCGCTTCGCGCTCGGCCGCCGAAAGCGTTACCGGCGCGGTCTCATCCTCACCGGCGAGCTGAAGAATAATGCGTGCAATCTCGTCCTGCTCATTCGGCGACAGAACGTGCACGGCTTGCAAGGCCTGGTCCAAAAGCTTCGTCACCCGGCGAATACACTCATAGTCTTCGTCGAAAACGCCCCTTTCCAGCGTCGCCCGGTGTGGTCGGCGCCTTGGCGGTGACGAGGTCGCCGGTCTCGTCCATGAGGACCAGATCGGTAAAAGTGCCGCCGATATCGATGCCGAGATACATGACGCGGAGGGGGGACGGCCTTAAAGTTGCAATTTTCGGATTTAGCGCGCGCGCCGTGAAGTCGGCGCTGGTCCAAAGATGGCCATAGCGATAGCATATTGATCCCGTAGGTGAGGGCGATTCGTGCGCAAAACTTCGAAAATCGGCATCGGAATGGCTGCGGCCACCGCCATGGCGCTGTGCGCCGGGTCCGCGCAAGTGGCGGGGCAGACGCCGCTGAACACGCAGCCAAGCCTGCACCCCCCGGCAAGCGCCAAATCGACCTCGCACGCCAAGGCCAAGCCGGCGGCCAGACCGGCCTCGACGCCGGAATCGCGTTCGGCCGCGGCGCTCGCCCTCTCAGCGGACCCGGTATTCGATGAGGGTACCTATCAGCGCATCAAAGAAACGCTGTTGTCCTATTCCGCCCTTCAGGTGCGCGGCGGCTGGCCGGCTTTGCCGGCGGATGCAAAGCTGGCGGCCGGCGCAAGCGGGCCGGACGTCGCGCTGTTGCGGCGGCGGCTCGTCATCGGCGACGACCTCGCGCCGGAACAAGAGGAGGGCGACGTCTACGACGCAAGCGTCAGCGCCGCCGTCAAGCATTTCCAATTGCGTCACGGATTGGAAGGCACCGGCAACGTGGATGCGCGCACGCTGCGCGCGCTCAATGTGCCGGTCGCGGCACGCATCAAACAACTCGAGGCTTCGCTTGAACGGCTGCTCGGCATGGATTTCATCTTTGCCGAGCGTTACGTGGTTGTGAACATTCCCGCCGCCTTCGTCGAAGCCGTCAGTCACGACAAGGTCGAGCGGCGCTACCGGGTCATTGTCGGCAAGATCGACAAGCCGTCGCCCACGCTCACCGCCTACATCACGGCGATCAATCTCAATCCCACCTGGACGGTACCGCTCTCGATCACCAAACACGAGATTTTCGCCCGCATGCGCCGCGACCCGACCTACATCTCGCGCATGCACATGCGCGTGCTTGGCGCCCATGACCAGGAGCTCGATCCGCAGTCCATCGACTGGTCGTCCGACCGTTCGCCGAATTTTACCGTGCGCCAGGATTCCGGCGCCTTCAATGCGCTCGGCAACCTCAAGATCGATATGCCCAACCCGTATTCGGTCTATATGCACGACACCGATACGCGCCGATTGTTTGCCGACGATTATCGCTTCGACTTCGCATGGCTGCACGCGCGTCGACAACGTCCGCGACCTTGCCGCCTGGATCCTCGAGGACGTGCCGGGCTGGAATCGCGCCGCGATCGATGCCGGCATCGCCACCGGGGTGCTGAAGATTATCAACCTGCCGCACCGCATGCCGGTGGCCTGGGTTTATCTCACCGGCTGGGTGACGCGCGACGGCACTGTCAATTTCCGCGATGACGTTTACAAGCACGACGAAGCGCTTGATAGGAACGCGCTCGCCGACGCCGCAGCCGGCGGCTTTGTCGCGCCCGTGCGCCGCGAGGTGAAGCAAGTCTCCAATCTGGACAGCCGCTGAGGCTTTCATCCTCGCGATGACGCCGGTCGCCGATGCGCCGCCCGCTCAAGCTCCACCCGCACTCGGTCTGCGCCGCTGCGGCGGGCGTCCAGGTCGAGATCGATCGTCCGGCCGGCGGTAGCCTCGTCTTGTCCTATGCCGTGACCGGCAGGATTGACGATCTGTTGTTGCCGCAAATCGCCGCGCCGGCGCGGGCCGACGAGCTGTGGCGGCACACCTGCTTCGAGGCGTTCCTGAAGGATGCGGCAGGCGAGGCCTATTACGAATTCAACTTTGCGCCGTCGACGCAGTGGGCCGTGTACCGTTTCGATCGCTACCGCAGCGGCATGCGCCCGGCGACCGAGATCGAACCGCCGCAGATCGTTCGCCAGACGGCGCCGGATCGCTATCTCGCTGCGCGCCGCGCTTTCACTTCCAAGCAACCTGCAGGGCGCGCAAAGCTTGCGCCTTGGCCTTTCGGCGGTGATCGAGGAGAAAAACGGCAACATATCCTTCTGGGCCTTGGCGCATCCGCCCGGCCGGCCGGATTTTCATCACGCCGGTTGCTTTGCGCTTGAACTCGGTGCCGGGTAGGGCGGCATACTTTGATCAAGTTCGCGACGCGCGCGTGTCTCACAAGCCGGTGCCGGAGCTGAGATCATTTGGCCGGCGCTGCACTCTGCCGATTTCAGACGTTCCGTCGCTCAGGAACCTAGGCGATGGCTCCAGAGGCGCGCGTTTCGAGCGGCGTCACCAGATGCCGCGTGCAATTGATCAGGCTCGCTGCATGCGGCGCGTCTTCGTGCAGCACCGTTACGCTCGTGTTGTTGAAATACCGGGGAAGCGAGACGCCTTGGGGCACCAGCGCGTGCCGCTCGATGAGGGCGCGGCAGACCAAACCGTGCGTCAGCACCACCAGCGTGCCGCTCACGGCGTGACGGCGGGTCACAATCAACGCGAATGCTTGGGCGACGCGGGCGTGAAATCTCGGCCAATCCTCACCGTTCGGCGGCACGAAGTCGGGTCCGAAGGGGTCTTCGGTCAATTCGCCGTATGGCAGGCCGCGCAGGTCGCCAAAGTTGCGCTCCTGTAACAGCGGGCTTTCTTCAATCGTAATCCCCGGACGGGCGGTGAGCGGCTCCGCCGTCATGCGCGCGCGCAGCAAGTCACTGCACAGGATGTGAACGAAGCCGTGAGCAAACAGGCGGCTCGCGAGCCATTCCGCCTGGCGCATGCCACGCGCGTTGAGCGGCATATCGGCGCGCTGCAGGATGCGCGCGGCATTGCCGTCGGTTTCGCCGTGGCGCACGAGCAAAATCGTCATTTCGGGTAATTAGCAGCGTTCAGGCGTTGCGGCGAGCCGCGTTTTACCAAAAGCCCCGTCGCCCCGGATAATAGGACTGGCTGCCGCCCTGGCGCGTAAAGCCGTTTTGCGAGCCCCAATCGCCCCAGCGACTGAAGTTACCAAAGGTATTGTTCCAGGTGGAATTGTTCCAGGTGGCGCCACGTGCGACTTCCTCATCGGCTGGAGGCCTGCGCATGGCGAGACCGCCCTGTGGCTGGTTGTTCAGGACCACAACGAACTCCGTGCGATAGTTCGTCTCGCGGTTCGGCGGCTCGTCCGAGATGATGATCGAGGAGCGCGGCAATGTGGTGGGCGCGATGCGATCGAGCACCTCCTTCGGGAAGGTGACGCGGTCGAGCGCGTCCTTGGCGTTGTCGCCATTGTCGATGGTGACCGCGGTCCAGCGCAATCCGCTCGCCGCGGGCGCTACCGCCGTGAAGATGTGCGTGCCGATCGGCTTGTCGGGATTTTGAATCTTGACCGGCAGCTCGATGGTGTCGAACCTGTCGCCGCCATCCCGCTCCTGCTTGTGGGTGTCGCGGCGCACGTAAATCTTCTGCGTCGCGCGGCTGATGAAGACCGAGACCGGCTCGAGCGCGAGCTTTGCTTCCTTGGCGGCCTGGGCGGCCTCGATTCGCTTGGCCTCGGTCGTCTTGGCAAGCGCCTGCGCGGCCGCGATGGCTTCCAGCTTCGGCTGCTGATCGGCCTTGGCGGCCGCAAGCTGCGTGCGCAGCTCCTCGATTTTGGCGGCAGCCTTCTGCGCCATGTCGTCGGCCTTGGCTTCGTTCGTTCTCGCGGCGGCGGACAACTTCTCGGCATAGGCGAGCGCGGCGTCAGCGCGGCTCTTGAGGAACGCGAGCTTGCGGACCGCCGCCGCGGCGGCGGCCGCCTCGCGCCTGGCGTTCGCGGCCGCGAGCCTGGCATCTTTCGCGGTCGCAGCGGCGTCGCCCTGCGTGGCGTCGGTGGTCTTGGCGGCGGCTTGGGCGGCCGCAATGGCGTCCTGCGCCGCCTGTTGGTCGGCCTTGGCGGCCGCAAGCTGCGTGCCCAGCTCCTCGACTTTGGCGGCAGCCTTCTGCCTGGCGTCGTCGGCCTTGGCTTCGCTCATTTTCGCGGCGGCGCGCAACTTCTCGGCATAGGCGAGCTCGCCGTCAGCACGGCGCTTCAGAACTTCGAGGTTGCGCACCGTTGCCGGCCCCGTGGCCGCGGCGCGCTTTGCGGTCGCAAAGGCGGTCTTCGCCGCGGTGGCAGCCTCGGTGGCCTCTTCCGCCGCGCTGGCGAGCGTTTCGGCTTGGGCCGGCAGGGCGTCGATGACTTTCTGCTGGGGCACGAACAGCGATGGATCGGAAAACTCAACCGGCGCTGCGTCCTGCGGCGAGATGATCACGCGCATGCCGATCCACGCCTCGTCGAACACCTTCTCGGCGAAGTCGTAGGGCATGCGGATGCAGCCATGCGAGGCCGCATAGCCGGGGAGGGGTCCGCCGTGCAACGCGATGCCGCTCCAGGTGATGCGCAGCATGTTCGGCATCCAGGCGTCGTCATAGAGGGTCGAATGGTGGTCCTTGTCCTTCTCCACCACGGCGAAAACGCCGGCCGGCGTCTCGCGTCCCGTCGTACCGGTCGATACCGGCGCACGCAGGATCCAGCCGTCGGCGTCATAGAAGGTCACCTGTTGGCTCTTGATCGACACGATGGCCATGATCGGCTCGCCGGCCGTCCGCGGGGCCGCTGCCTCGGTGGTGCGCGCGGCAGGCGCCGGTCGGGTCGCGGCGCCGGCCGGCGGCGCGCTCAGCGCGGTGAGCGCAACCGTGACCGCAAGCGTGACAATTGCGGCGGGCGCCGACCGCCGCAGCGTCTCGGCCCCCGCGTGGAAGCCGGCAGCGCCCAGGCGGGTGCATCGCGCCAATGTCAATCGATTGATCGTGCTCGGTTGAATGGGGTTTCTCCGCACGAGCCTCTCGGGACCAATGGTAGTCGATTCTCCTGGTCTGCCGAAAGCCACAACCTGTTGACCCTTCCCCCCGCTCAGGCGATCGAAGCGAGTGCTCGCATCCGCGCCGGATTGACGATTTTCCCGTGGCTGATGACATGCGCGGGCGGAGCGTGAAAGCGCAACGCGTCGACCGGGTCCGATTGATCGAGCACCACCAGATTTGCCGGTGCCCCTTCGAAAAGTCCGAACGGGCCGAGATTAATAGCGGCTGCGGCATCAATCGTGATCATGTCGTAGAGTTTTTCAATCTCCTGGCGCGTCATCATCCACAACAAGTGCGATGCAAGAAAGGCGACCTCCAGCATGTTGTTTCGGCCAAACGGGTAATAGGCGTCGGAAATATCGTCTTGTCCGAGGCAGACCCTGACGCCCTCGTCCAACAATTCCTTGACCCGGGCGTGCAAGGGTCCGGTGTGCGGATCGGTGACAACGGCAACGCCGGCGCTGCGCAAAATTCGGGCAAGCCGCTGCACGTAAGGTCGCGGGTAGAGCGCCATCGCCCGGCAATGGTGGGCAAGCGCGCGGCCCTGCCAATTCCGGCGGATCGCCTCCACCGCCATCATTTCCAGCGTCCGTAGATCGGGATCCCCGGCATCGTCGAGCAACATCGACACGTCCTTGTCGAATTCCTGCGCCAAGTCGAAGCAGGTGTTGACGTGGGCCGCCGCGTCGGCGTTCGTGAACTCGACCCACGGGATGCCGCCGACGACATCGGCGCCGAGCTCCATGGCTTGGCGCAGCAATGATGCCGCATCGGGCTCGCGCACGATGCCGTCCTGGGCGAAGGCGACGACTTGAACGTCGACAATGCCGCGAAATTCCTCGCGAATGCGGATCAAGGCCTTAACGGCTTCCAGCCGCGCCTTGCTGTCGACATCGGCGAAGGCGCGGATGTGCAGGTTGCCGTGAAGCGCCGCCAGCGCCACGGCGCGCCGCGCGTTATCGGCAATCCAGCCTTCGGCGTATTTTTGTTTGATCACGCTCGCGAGCTCGATCGCGGCCATGGCTTTACCCATGCTGTCGCCCTGGTAGCTCTTGAGCGCCTCCTCCTCCATCATCGGCAAGGTCCAGACTTTGCAGAGGTGCAGATGCGGATTGACGAAAGATTCCGTGACCAAATTGCCGTGCGCGTCGATCTCGGTCGCCGGCGCGCCGTCGAGTCGCTCGGCAATGGTTGCGATAAGGCCGTTCCTGATACCAACCTCCGCAAGCCGGCCAGGGTTCCGGCGCAGCCGTGCGCGGCGAATAACAATGTCAAATGCAGAGGCCATGCCGGCGACCGATAGCTAATGCAAGAGCCGCGGGGTCAATGGGCCGGCGGGGTTTTTGCCGGCCCTTCCCCGGGTGAACGCACTTATTCTTTTTCTTTCGACCGGTCCCAAGCCAATATCTGGTAAAGGATGATGGCGCCGAAAGTTGCGGTGCCAATTCCACCCATCTTGAAGTCGCCGAATTTGAGCGTCAAATCGCCGGCACCGGCGGTGAGCGCGGCAGCGACGGTGATAAGGTTGCGCGGGTTGGCGAAATCGACGCGGTTCTCCACCCAGATACGGCCGGCCATGGCGGCGATCAAGCCGAACAGCACGATCTCCAGACCGCCGAGCACGGGACCCGGAATCGACAGAATGAGCGCGCCGAACTTCGGCGAGAAGCCGAGCAGGATGGCGACGATGGCGGCCACAATGAACAGCGCCGTCGAGTAAACCTTGGTCGCCGCCATGACGCCGATGTTCTCCGCATACGTCGTGACGCCGGGACCGCCGCCGAAGGCGGACACAATGGTGGCGATACTGTCGCCGAGAAAGGCGCGTCCGAGATAGCCGTCGAGACTGCGGCCGGTCATGGCGCTGATGGCCTTGATATGCCCAAGGTTCTCGGCGACCAAAATGACCGCCACAGGCGCAATCAAGAACATGGCGCTGGCATGGAATGTCGGCGTGACGAATTTCGGCAAGCCCACCCAGGGCGCGGCCGCAATCGCGCCGAAGTCGATCGGCTTGCCTAATCCGAGGCCGTTGGCGAGAACGAGGTAGATCACATAGCCCGCGATCGCGCCGATAATAATCGGCAACCGCCGCCAAATTCCCGTGGTCGTGACCGCGATCAGGCCGATGATCAGCACGGTGATCAGCCCGATCCAGGCGTCGAACTGACTGGCGCTGACCGATTTGACCGCGACCGGCGCCAGATTAAGGCCGATGACGGCAACAACAGCGCCGGTCACCACCGGCGGCATCAAGCGCTCTACCCAGCCAATTCCGGTTGCCATGACGACTAGCGCGATGATGCCGTAGACCACGCCGGCTGCGACAATGCCGCCGAGCGCCACGTCGATGCCGGTGTTCGGCCCATGTCCGGAAAAGCCGCTGGCCGCAATGACGACCGCGATGAACGAGAAGCTCGATCCCAGATAACTCGGCACGCGCCCGGCCACCACGACGAAGAAGATCAAGGTGCCGATGCCGGAGAACAACAGCGCGAGGCTGGGATCGAACCCCATGATCAGCGGCGCAACGATCGTGGCGCCGGCCATCGCGATGCAGTGCTGCAGACCGGAGACGATTGTCTGTCCCCACGGCAAGCGCTCTTCCGGCATGATGATGCCGCCGGTCTTTTCTTTCCAATGCGGGAAGTAACCGCCGATATCCTTTGACTCTGCAGCCGTCGACATGGATTCCCCCCGTTTGCTTGCGCCGATGAAATCCTAAGCCCCGCGCATCCTGACACTGTTCGGCGGCGGCTGCCAAATTAAAACAATGACTTTTGCAACCTCCTTGTGGGCGGCGAATCCGGCCGTGCGCGGCGGTGGCGGCGGTCTGACTGCTGAACTCGGACTTGAGACTCATGTTGCGGGGCAACAAAAATTCAACAAGCTGATGACGAGGCGTTCGTTGCGGGATAGCTGCTGCCGGGGGCGTCGTCGGCGGGCGAGTTTATGCCGCCATAAAGCGCGCTCGATCACGCGCGCGGGTCGCCCGCACTTTCAGTGCACCACTGACCTGCTGAATTGCCGCTTGCACTGCAACAAGCGGACTCGGTATGGGCAATCATGCAATTCGGTATTGACCGCCTCATCGCCGATCCGGCGCTTGCGCGCGCCGCTCCGCGGCCGCCGCGTGGCGCTCCTGGCCCATCCGGCCTCGGTCACGGCCGAGCTGACACATTCGCTCGACGCCCTGGCGGCGTGCGGCGACGTGGCGCTTGCCGCCGCCTTCGGTCCGCAACACGGGCTGCGCGGCGACAAGCAGGACAACATGATCGAGTTCGCCCGACTTTCACGATCCGGTGCACCGCATTCCGGTGTTCAGCCTTTACGGCGAGGTGCGCAAGCCGAGCGACGCGATGATGGCTACGTTCGACATCATGCTTGTCGATCTGCAAGACCTGGGCTGCCGCATCTACACCTTTGTCACCACGCTGCGCTACATGCTCGAAGCGGCGGCGCGCCATGGCAAGGCGCTATGGGTATTGGATCGGCCGAATCCGATCGGCCGGCCGGTCGAAGGTCTGACGCTGCGCCAAGGCTGGGAAAGCTTCGTCGGCTCGGGCCCGCTGCCGATGCGGCATGGCTTGACGCTCGGCGAACTCGGTTCGTGGTTCATCAAAACGCTCAAGCTCGATGTCGATTATCGCATTGTCGAGATGCAGGGCTGGGGGCCTAGCGCTGCGCCGGGATTCGGTTGGCCGCTCGGCGAGCGCGTCTGGCTCAATCCCAGTCCCAACGCGCCGAATTTATGGATGGCGCGGGCTTATCCCGGCACGGTGATGGTCGAAGGCACGACGCTCTCGGAAGGCCGCGGCACCACGCGGCCGCTCGAATTGTTTGGCGCGCCCGATATCGACGCGCGCGCGGTCATCGAAGAGATGCGCGCGCTGGCGCCGCGTTGGCTCGAAGGCTGCCGGCTGCGCGACTGCTGGTTCGAGCCGACCTTCCACAAACATGTCGGCAAGCTGTGCAACGGCGTGCAGATCCACAGCGAAGGGCCGTCCTACGATCATGCGGCCTTTCGGCCCTGGCGGGTCCAGGCGCTCGCCTTCAAGGCGATCCGCCGCCTGTATCCGGACTATCCGCTCTGGCGCGATTTTCCTTACGAGTACGAGCAGGGCAAGCTCGCGATCGACGTCATCAACGGCGGCCCGTTGCTGCGGCAATGGGTGGACGATCCGGGCGCGACCCCGCAGGATTTGGACGCCCTGGCGATTGCCGACGAAAAGGCGTGGCTAGGCGAACGTGATGACTATTTGCGGTATCAGGACGCGTAACCTAAAGCCGCTGCCTGAGACAAAGGAGGGTCGAGCATGACTTCAGCAAAAGCGCTCGCGTTGGCGCCGGCCAGGTTTCCATCGCAGGCGACGGCGCTTGCCATGATAGCCGGCATCGCCTGCGCGCTGGCTATTGCAAGGGCGGTGCCCATGACAATTGATGCTGTTGCAGGCGGTCTCGCGCCGCTCTGCGCAGCCAGCCATGCGGACGGATCCCCGCTTAATCGGGTCGACCTGATTGCTTCCTATCCGTTGCCGAACGTGCCTGGCAAGCGCGTGACCGTGTTGCGTGTGTTCTACGGGCCCGGCGGGTTTACCCGCCCGCATCGGCACTCCGGCTCGGTGACGGCCTATATCACCAAGGGCGAGATCCGTTCGCAGCTCGGCGGCGGCCCCGTCGAGACGTTCAAAGTGGGACAAACTTTTTTCGAGCCGCCTGGGTCCACTCATCTGGTCTCGGCAAATGCCAGCAACACGGAGCCCGCGGAGCTGATTGCCATATTCGTGGCCGACGACGGTGCGGAGTTGACCACATATCTCGATTAGCAAGTGCAAGCCGGCGACGTGCCGTTTGCAGACGTGTCTGCGCGCAATCAACCTCGAATTGATTTCGGCGATCAGGAGCAACCCACCGCGGATCGAGCTCGATCGAGATGTTGTAGCCGGTGAGCGCCGCCAGCGATGGACAGCTATCTACCTTGGCGTTGTCACCGCTAAATTTGCTAGCTGCCTTGCGCCAACATTCGATGCGGCGGAGAACAGGGCATCCATCGCCTTTCCGATCTCTTTCGAACGGCGCGAGAGATCGGCGGAGAAATTCGACACCAGCTTCGTGGTTTCTTCCGTACGCCGGATGGTGCTGCCGACGGCCTTCAATGCTTCCGCCACCGTGGCCGCATTGGCGGCAGCGCCGGAGGCGTTGCGGGCGATTTCGTTGGTGGTACTCGCCTGCTGGTCGGTCGAGGCCGCCACCGCGTCGGCCACCTTCGAAATCTGCGTGATGGCTTCGCCGGTCGAGCCGATTTCGCCAATGGATTTGCGCGTCGCTTCCTGCACCAAGCCGATTTGCTGCGCGATGTCTTCGGTCGCCTTCGCGGTCTGAGCGGCGAGCGACTTCACCTCCAAGGCCACCACGGCAAAGCCTTTGCCCAATTCTCCGGCGCGCGCGGCTTCAATCGTGGCGTTCAATGCCAACAGATTCGTTTGCGCGGCGATTCTCGCGATCATGCCGACGACCGAGCCGATTTTCTCCGCCGCTTCCGATAATGCGCGGATGTTGGTACTGGTGCGTTGCGAGTGCGAGACGGCATCGCTCGTCATCTTTGCGCTTTCCGCCGTCTGCGCGCGCATTATCTGCACGGCCGCGCTGAGTTCATCGGTTGCGCGCGCAATAGAGGTGACTTTAACGGCGCTATCCTCGGCCGCTTCGCTTGCCGTACCCGCTTGGCTTGCCGCCACACTGGCAAGCTCCGCGAGCTGATCCGACGTTGAGGCGAAAGACTTCACGGCCGCATCCACCGAGATACGGACACTGTCGATCGCGTCCCTGAACTCGCGAATTGCCGCATCGAGTTGATCGGCGCGCGCCTGTGTTCGTTCCGCCTCCAACGCGGTGTGGCAGGCGACGGCGTTTGCCATATCGAGCATGAAGACCTGCGTCGCTGCCTGCATCAGCCGCATGGCCTTTGGCACCGAGAAGCGGTGGCGCGCGATGATGAGCCGGCTCAACTCCGTGAGGATGAAGATCGCCATGGCGCCACGCGTGCGCAGGTCTTGACCACCCTGCAGCTCCGCCTTGGCGCGCCGGTGGGCATATTCGACCCAGGCTTCGTCGAAAGGCTCGAGCAGCAGTTTTTTTGTGGACTTGATAGCGCCGCGCAGCAGTTCCGGCCGGGTCCCCTCGATTCTTTCCTTGTAGAAGGGGGCATGAACGATCGCATTGTCATAATAGGCGTTGAGGATCGCCTCGATATCGGGGGCGAGCACGTCCCAGATTTCGCTTCGCAGCGCGTCAACCTCAGGATCGATCCGGTAAATCCCGAGCCGGACCCTGAACCCAGGCTCAATTGTCATCGCCGGCACCGTGCAATGCCGCGACGCTATGGCGTAAGAATTAACGATTCTTTGAGCACATCGAAGAAGGTCTCGGTGGGGGAACGGCGACCGGTCACCCTTGCAGCGACCAGTCGCCATTGTGTTGCCTTTCCGATCGCATCTCGCTGATCGGTCGGAACAATCAGCCGCGCTTGGATGGCGCGTATGACGCGCCCGTCACTTGCGACTTGCCAAGAAGCAAGCCTCAAGCGCCCGGTGTGCGTGGCACAGAGCTAGCTGCCGAGGACTCGCGCAGGCAGTTTGCCGCTGCCCTGACAAATCCACGTCTCACTCTTGGTCCAATGATGCGTCTTACCGCACGCGGGACAGTGCATCAGCGACAGTACTTCCGGCAGGGCGACGAAAGTATCGAGATCGGTTTCGATCCCTGTCGAAACGAACTGATGCGTGCGAGCACATGCAAGCATGATGTGGAGCATGAGAGTTCTCCTCTTGCTCCCCCCACCATTGCCAAGCCTGTCTGCAAAAGATTAACTAAAAACTAACGCAAATTGTCCGGCCGGCCGCGGGAACCGAGCCAATTGCCGGCGCGACTTGACCAATGCAATGATTTAGACCCGCTACCAGCGTCTACGCCACCCCCATCGATTGCCCCCCCGGCCGGTTACCAACCGCAAAATCAGCAGCAGCACGACCGCGCCGATGAAGGCGTTGATGATCAGCGCAATAATGCCGGTGCCCAAATGGATACCCAGTCTCGGCAACAACCAATCGCCGATGAATGCACCGACAAGTCCAACGATCAGATCGCCGATCAGACCAAAGCCGCCACCCTCCATCACTCTGCCGGCGAGCCAACCGGCAATAATGCCGACGACGATAATGACCAGGAGACTCTGGTTGGAAAGGTACATGACCATTCTCCACGCCGCGCCACGCTTGCCGGCAAGTGTTGCTCGAACGATCTTAGCCGTGAGTGCCCGTTCCTGGAAGCGGCGCCAGCGGCCGCATCAGCGGACGGGGTAGTCTTTGAGATTCCGGCTACTGCCCATGGTTCTTGAGCACAGTCTGGCATTGGACGCTGATCTTCTGTCTGTTTCTCTGTAGGCATTTTAAGATTGCGGCGTTGTCCGACGCATTGACATCCAGCTCGTGCTTGCAAAATTTTACCGCCTCCGGCGCGCAAGCTTGCCGCTCTTCCTTCGTGCCGTTACTCAGTGGATCGGCAATGGCCGCCGATCCTGCCGGGAGCGCCAGAGCTATCAAAAAAAACCAGGTGCGGTACATGATTGTCCTTTCCTCTCCCGGCAACATCAATCTTCCCGGTACGCCGCGCCAGTTATGCTTCTTCACCTTTTTCCCGCGTTGCACCGGTCGCCAGCCTTGCCTGCATAGCCTTCGCACTGAGGGTGGAGAAGGATTTCGGCGCGAGTAAGTTCGCAATCCACATCTTAGTGGCGCGTGCGTCGCATTAAAGCGGCCTATGCAGGCGGCCAAGCAGCCAGCCGATGCCAAGCGCGATCAGGGCGCTGGTGTACGGCTGGGTCTCAATATTATGGCGAAGCCAGCGATCCAGGGTGGTCGCCTGCTCGCGCGCGGTATCCGCAGCCTGTCCATATAAATCCTGGGCCGTCCCGGCCGCTTGGTTCGCCAACCCTTCAGCTCGCGTGCGTGCATCGCCGGTAACGCGGCCCACGCCCTCCTGCACTTTGCCGCCTACATTGCGTACCGTTCCTTCGACGCGATTTTCATCCATGACGTTCCTCCGGGTTGATCATGTTCAAAAGGCTTTCACCGCCGGGAGAGCCGTCGCTTGTTGGCTCGTACGCGCCTTTTGAGCACCTTGAGCGCTTTATTCGCGACGACGTGCTGCGGACGTCCACTGATGGCGGCCGCCGCCGCTGCGACCTGAGCTTCCGCGGCGGCAGTGACTTTTTCGGTCACCATTCGCGTTGCCTCGGCCTCCCTTCGGCTACCACCCGCCGCAAGCCGCAACATACGAAGAGCGATGACGCTCTGCGCCTCGGCGCCGAGTTGAACAGCCTTGAAGCCGAGAGCGAGCCACGGATTAAACATGTGCGACACCCCGCTGGTACGGAGGACAAGTGAACGAGGAGCGGGATTGTTCCGGTCGCCGAAACATCCGACCTTTCGGGACGCAACCAGCGCCGGGTCATATCACTGGCAACCTTACCATTGCGACATGCGCTAACCTAAGTTGCTTTGCTAGAAGTTCGCGAAAGTAAAGTGCGCGCCGATCTGCGGAAAAATCCCGCAGCCAATGCGGGAAATCCGCACCGCCGCGGCGCTTCGCGCGGTTCTCGCGCGATTGCATTGCACCGCACCAAACAGCGCTCATCGGACCAGGTCAGTAAGGCCTCCGCCATACTGCGCTGCCGGGGTTGCAGCTAACAACTTGCCTTCCGGCAACGAAAGCTGATTAAATACTCGGGGGCCGGGGCGGGGCCGCATCTGTGGAGATCGCTGATGTCGCGCTTGAAGCAAGCTATCAAGGCAAGAGGTCGGAAGAAAACAGCCGTTACGGTATTGGGACTTGCTGGCGCGTTGTCTCTCGCCGGCAGTGCATCCGCTTCGATTGCTCCGAAGGCGGATGTGCCGGCGCAGAAGACCGCGCCGGTCATGCTCGCTGACGAGGAAATCTCCGACGTCAGCTTGGCGACCTTTTATATCTTCGACAAAGGAAACGTTGGACCTCCCGGCGTACAGCTGGCGGCGCGAGGCTGTGGACACGGAGGCTGCGGACATGGCGGTCACGGGTGTAGAGCAGGCGGTTGTAGGGGATGTGCAGCGCACGGCTGCCGGGGCTGCGGCCACGGCCACGGCTGCAGAGGCTGCCGCGGCTGCGGAGCTGGAGGATGCGGTGGCTGCGGTGGCGGATGCGGCGGCTGCTGTATCTGGATTGGGCCCGTCCGAGTTTGCTAGCGGCGGATTTCGTTAACACCCGGTGATGCGAGCCCGCGCCGGCGCGAGTTGATGGCGCGGGCTAATAGCGCGCATTCCCCGGCGTGCGCGGAAATGGAATCGCATCGCGCACATTCGACAATCCGGTGACATAGGCGAGCGTGCGCTCAAAGCCTAAGCCGAAGCCGGCGTGCGGCACGGTGCCGTAGCGGCGCAGGTCCCGGTACCAGCCGTAATGCTCGCGATCGATGCCGCGCTCGGCCATCCGCGCGTCGAGCACGTCGAGCCGTTCCTCGCGCTGACTGCCGCCGATGATCTCGCCGATGCCGGGAGCGAGCACGTCCATTGCCGCGACGGTTTTGCCGTCGTCGTTGACCCGCATGTAGAACGCCTTGATGTCCTTCGGGTAGTTCATCACCACCACCGGCTTCTTGGCGTATTTTTCGGTCAGATAGCGCTCGTGCTCCGACTGCAGGTCGATGCCCCAGCGCACCGGGAATTCGAATTTCTCGTTGGCGCGCTCCAGCACCGCAATCGCCTCGCCATAGTCCATGCGCACGAATTCGGACGTAACAATGCCGGAAAGCTTTGCGATCAGCCCTTTCTCGATGCGTTCGTCGAAGAAGGCGAGATCGTCAGGACGCTCTTTCAACAGCGTCTCCAGCGTGAGCTTCAGAAGCCGCTCGGCGAGCGTCGCATCGTCGGCCAGATCGGCAAAAGCGATCTCCGGCTCGATCATCCAGAACTCCGCCAGATGCCGGCTGGTGTTGGAATTCTCAGCGCGAAAGGTCGGCCCGAATGTGTAGACCTTGGTCAGCGCCAGACAATAGGCCTCGACATTGAGCTGGCCGGAGACGGTGAGAAACGTCTCATGGCCGAAGAAATCCTTGCCGAAGTCCACCTTGCCGCCGGCGTTGCGCGGCAGATTGGCGAGATCGAGCGTCGAGACGCGAAACAGCGCGCCGGCCCCTTCGGCGTCCGACGAGGTGATGATCGGCGTGTTGACCCAGAAAAAACCGTTGTCGTCGAAAAAGCGATGGATCGCTTTAGCCAATGTGTGGCGCAGGCGCGTGGCGGCGGCGATGACGTTGGTGCGCGGCCGCAAATGCGCGACCTCGCGCAAGTACTCCATGGTGTGGTGCTTCGGCGAGATCGGATAAGTGTCGGGATCGTCGACCCAGCCGATCACCTTGACGGCGGTGGCCTGCATTTCGAACGGCTGCCCCTTGGCCGGGGAGGGCACGATTGTCCCGGTCGCCTCGACCGCGCAGCCGGCCGTGACTTTCAGCACCTCATCATTGTAATTCGCCAGGCTGTTCGGTGCGACGACTTGCAGCGGATGGAACGATGAGCCGTCGGAAAGATGAATGAAGGAAATCCCGGCCTTGGAATCGCGCCGCGTGCGCACCCAGCCTTTCACCGTGACCGGTGCGTCTGGCGGCGCCTGGCCGGCGAGGATCGCGCGCACATCGAACGCGTTCTTGTTCATCGGCGCGAGAGTTAGCATAGTCGCCGCCACCGGCCAAACACCTCGACTGCGGAAATCAAGGAATCGATATGCGTAAATCCCTTTCGCTGCTTGCGACCGTTGTACTTGCCGGCCTCGCCGCGGCGCCGCTCCATGCCGCCGACGAGCCCGATCTGATCTTCAGGCGCTCGACCGTATTCCATTTCGTAACGCCGAACGACAAGCTCGCGACCTACGGCATTGACGATCCCGAGGTCGATGGCGTCGCCTGCCATTTCACCGTGCCCGAGCGCGGCGGCGTGAAAGGCTGGCTCGGCATTGCCGAGCAGGTTTCGGATATATCGCTCTCCTGCCGCCAAATCGGGCCGATCCGCTTCAAAGGCAAGTTCGCGCAAGGCGAGGACATGTTCCGCAAGCGCCGCTCATTGTTCTTCAAGAAGATGCAGATTGTGCGCGGCTGCGACACCAAGCGAAACGTGCTGGTCTACATGGTCTACACCGACCGGCTGATCGAAGGCTCGCCGAAGAACTCGACGTCCTCGGTGCCGATCATGCCGTGGGGCGCGAATGATCAGATTCAAAGATGCGAGGACTTCGTCGAGAAATAGCGGGACGAAACGGTGCCCCTGCAAAATCGGGTCGATCCCTTTGGCGACCTTTTGGCCGTTGCCGCGCGCGGACTTTTCTTTGGCAACCGCGGTGGCCGCTTCCACACCGACGGCAGGACGCTGACCAGGCGGCGCTGGGCATCGCGGCAATGGATCTGCTGCGTGCTCGACTTCAAGGGCCGCCGGCGCGACGTCTGGGGCCGCTTTTATACCGAGCTGTTTTTTCTCGATGAGCCGACGGCGCTGGCGGCCGGGCATCGGCCTTGCTTCGAGTGCCGCCGCAAAGATGCGACAGTCTTCGCCGACTTATGGCGCATGGCCAACAAACTCGGCGCCACACCGCGCGCGCCGGCGATGGACGCGATCCTCCACGCCGAACGCCTCGATGGACGCGGCAAACGCCTGCATCGCCGCGCGATCGACGATTTGCCCGACGGCGCGTTCGTTGCATTGGATGATGCGGCCTTTGCGGTTCGCGGCGGAGCGCTGCTCCGCTGGGCGCCGGAAGGCTACGATGCCCGCCGCCCGCGGCCGCACCGCATGATCGTCGATGTGCTCACGCCGCCGGCCATACTCGCGGTGCTGTCCGCAGGCTACCGGCCGCATTGGCATCCGAGCGCAGACCATTAGCTGTTTAATGGCCTAGCGCGTCGCGCAGGCCCGCTTGCTTGACGAGCGGCAGCGTCACGTCGCGGAATTCGCGCATGCCCGCCTCGTAGCGCGGCCACGACAGCAGCACGCCGTCGAGCCCCATAGCTGAAAGCGCCGAAAGCCCGTCGACGATCTGCTCCTTGGTGCCGATCAGGGGATGACCGCCCCAACCGGCGACGAACAGTTCAGCCATCGCGCGTGCGCGCTCGGGCGGATAATGGCGCTCGTTGACCTCCGCGGCCATGGCAGCGATGACGTTGCCGGCGGCGACCCAATCGCCCTTTTGGTGCACGTAGTAATCGTAAAATTTTCGCGCCTCCGGTTCGCTCTCGGCCTGCACGATATAGGCAAGCGTCCACACCTGGATTTCACGCCCATACTCCGCCGCAAGCCGGTGATAAGCGGCGATGTGGGCGGCGCAGACCTCAGGATCGTGCGTGCGCAGTTGCGTGTACACCACATCGCAGTTCCGCGCGGCGAATTGCCGGCCGCGTTCCGAAGCGCCGGCATTCATGACCGCCGGGCAGGGCGCTTGCACCGGCTTCGGCTGCAATTCGCCCTTGTTGATCTTGTAAAAACGCCCTTCATGATCGAACGGGTCGTCTTCGGTCCATAGCCGCTTGACGATGGCGAGCCATTCTTCGGCGCGGGCGTAGCGGTCTTCATGGCCCGTCAACGCCAAGTCGAACATCTCCATTTCCGGACCGTTCCATCCACACACCACGTTGAGCATGAAGCGGCCGCCGGATATGTGATCGATCGCGGCGCATTGCTTGGCGGCGATAATCGGGTGATTGAGCGATACGTGCGACGTCGAGACAATGCCGCTCGCACGCGTTAAGGCGGCGATGCCGGCGGCCCAGGTGTAGGCTTCGAAACCCGCCCCTTGCGGATCGTGCGCGCCGCCGAAGCCGCGCCAGCGCGCGACCGGCACGATGGCCTCGAACTGCATCTCGTCGGCGAGTTGCGCCAGCGCAAGCGTGTTGGGCCAGGTGATGTCGAGCCGGCCTTCCAGCCCCGACATGACGCAGCCGCTGTCGAGGTTGGTCTGGAAAGTGCCGAGTTTCAGCTTGCGATCGCTGAATATGGGATTGGACTCGTTGCGATCGCGCCGCATGCCGAACTTCCCTCATGGCGCCGGGTCAAATCCGCGAGCGCTCCCAGGCGAACGCAACGACGCCGCCCATGGCTATTTGAACCGCGACAATCGCAACCACGCAACCGCTCCAGCCGGCGGCGTGCCAGACCAGCCCGATGAGGAAAGCACCGGCACTGCCGCCGATATAGAAGCTCGACGCATAAAGCCCGGCCGCGGAGGAGCGTCCCTCCCTGGCCGTGGTGACGACGTAGCCGGTGGAGACCGCCTGGCACAGCATGCCGCACGTGGCGCACAGCGTAAGCCCGACAATGATGACCCAAACCGGCGACGCCAGCAGCAAGAGCGCGCCGCCGATCCACACGACCACGACCCCCAAGATGAAACGCCGGCGGCCGAACAGCAAAATGGCGCGGCCGACCCAGGGCACGGCAAAGGTGCCGCTGAGATAGGTGGCAAACAGTGCGCCCAAAAGCGTGGGTGTGAAGAAGTAGGGCGCGGCGGCCAAATGAAAGCTCACGTAAGTGAACGTGGCGATGAAGTTGAACAGCACGCCAAAACCGACGGCATAGATCGCGAGCAGCCGGGGATTGCGCAAATGCGCCAGCATTTGCCGCGCCGAAGCGGAAAAGCCGCCCGACTTCACGAAGCTGCGCTCGCGCGGCAAAGCGAGCGTGACGATCAGCGCGCCGAGAAGCGTGAACAGTGCCACGGCGATAAAGGAGGCGCGCCAGCCGAACAAATCGGCGACCACGCCGGTGACGAAGCGGCCGCAGAATCCGCCGATGCTCGAGCCGGAAATAAACAGGCCGGCGACCCGCGGCACCTCGGCGGCCGGCCATTCGTCGCCGACATAGGCGACCGCGACCGTGAAAATCGGCGGCAGCAGCAGGCCTTGCACGAAGCGCAAGACCACGAGCTGCGGCACGTTGGCGGCAAAGACCATCATCACCGTCGGCACCACGACGGCAAAGCCGGCGGCGGTGATCAGCCGCTTTCTTCCGAGCACGTCGGCGAGCGCGCCGGTGAACGGTGCGGTGAGCGCAATGGCCGCGGTGGTTGCCGTCATCAGGGCGCTGATGCCGGCGGCGCCGACGCCGAACTCCCCCGCGAGCTCCGGCAACAGCGCCTGCGGCGAATAGAGATTGACGAATGCGGAAAAGCCCGCCGTGGCAATGGCGAGCGCGCGGACGTCGAAGGCCATGACGCATTATGGGCGAGGGGCGCGGCGAAAGCACGTCCGGCGCGCATGACGCTTAAGTTTGCGTCGAGAGTGAGGCGTCGCGCTTTCCTTCAGCAGCAGTCGCGACCTATCTCGCGAGCGCGCAAACATGTATAGTCTCGTCACCGCCACGGCGGGAATCGCTTGCGATGAAACCAGCAGGAACCGGCGCAATCCGATTTCCTTTTTTTCGCAGCGTTCCCGACGCTGCACGCTACCTGCTCGAATTCGCGATCATTGCCGCGAGCTACGTCGGCTTGGCCGAGACGATGCTCGTGCTTCCCGGGATCAATCAGACCCAGCCGCCATTGTGGCCCCTTAGCGGGCTCGCGCTCGGTTTCTTGTTGCTGCGCGGCTACCGCATCTGGCCGGCGATCGCGCTGGGGTCGTTCGCTTACGGCGCGCTGACGGGCCGCTCATTGTTGGCCGCGGGCGGCATCGGCATCGGCGCATTGCTGGCAGGATTGGCCGGCGCATGGCTGATCGAGCGCTGGTCCGGGGGCCGCAAGACCTTCGAGACGCCGTGGCGCATCGGTACGTTCGCGCTTGTTTGCTTTGTGCCGACTGCGTTGATCGGTTCAGCCGCCGTCCGCGCCGGCCTCTATCCTGCCGACGCGGCAAGCTTGGATGATGCCGGAAGCTGGGCGGTCGGCTGGCTGGCCAATGCCGCCGGCGCCTTGGTCGTTGCTCCCGTTCTCGTGCTGTGGGCAACGACGCCGCTGCGCCCGGCGGCGGAGCGGGCGCTGTTGGAAGCAACCGCGATCGTCGTTCTCGCCGCGGTCATCGGCGTTGCCGCGTTCGCGCCGCTGCCCGACGATATCGTGCCGCATGACCTGCAGCCTTATCGGAGCCTCTTTGGATTTCTCATCGCGGTTCCCTTGCTGTGGGCCGGCCTGCGCGGCAACCGGCGCAACGCCGCGACGGCGGCGGCGATTTTTTGCGCGGCCGCGGCGGCGGGCTTAGCCGCCGGCGGCGGCGCATCACCCGAAACGCATGCGGCCGGACCGTTGTTGATGCTGTTGGCGCTCTCGATCATCATCCCGACGGCGTCGCTTATTTTCAGCGCCGCCATCGCGGTGGGTCGCGACGCGGAGACGCATCTGCGTACCGTGCAGGAGCAGTTGATCCATCGGCTTGCGGAAACGAGCCGGGCGCTCGAGAGCTCCAAGCGCCACTTCCAGATCCTGATCGAAGGCGTCGTCGACTACGCCATTTTCGTGCTCGACACCACCGGCCGCGTTGCCAGCTGGAACGACGCCGCCAAGCAAATCATCGGCTATGCCGCCGACGAAGTCATCGGCAAGCATTTCGGCATATTCTATCGACCGGACGAACGCCGCGCCGGCGAACCAAATCGGGCGCTCGAACTGGCCATCCGCAAGGGCAAGCACGCAGTGGAAGGATGGCGCATCAGAGAGAACGGCACGCTGTTTTTCGCAACCGGCTCAGTCTCTTCCATTCTCGACAACGACGGAAATCTGATCGGTTTCGCCAATGTCATCCGTGACGCCACTGAACGCCGGGACACCCAGGAGAAGCTGGTGCAGGCGCGCGAACAGCTCGCCATGGCGCAAAAAATGGAGGCGATCGGCAAGCTGACCGGAGGCATCGCGCACGATTTCAACAACCTGTTGATGATCATCGGCGGCAACGCGCAGACCTTCAAACGCCTGCTCGATCCGAAGCTGCCGCGAGCGCTCGACGCGATCCAAACAGCGGCCAAGCGCGGCGAAAGCCTAACGCGTCAATTGCTGACGTTCGCGCGGCGCCAGCACTTGAGCCCGACGGTGGTCGATTTGAACGCCTGCATAGCCAACATGCGCACGATGATCGAAAGCTCATTGCGCGGCAACATCGTCTACACTGAAAAGAGCGATCCGAACGTCTGGCCGGTCAAGGTCGACCTTGCCGAACTGGAACTTGCTATTGTCAACATTGCGGTCAATGCCCGCGACGCAATGCCCAACGGCGGCGCGTTCAGCATTGCCATCGGCAACGTGAGTGCGCATTCCGACCATCGCCGCGACAGCGAATTTGTCGCCGTCGAGTTCAGCGATTCCGGCACCGGCATCCCGCCCGACCTATTGTCCAAGATTTTCGATCCCTTCTTTACCACCAAGGAAGTCGGCAAGGGCAGCGGCTTAGGGTTGTCGCAGGTCTACGGTTTCGCTCATCAATCCGGCGGCATGGTCAAGGCGGACAGCAAGATCGGGCAGGGAACGACCATCCAGCTTTATTTGCCGGCGCTGCCCGCCGCCGAAGTCACCGGCGAAGAGGATGCCGTGATGGACGCGGTCGAGACGCGCCGCCCGGCGGTCTTGATCGTCGACGACAGCGCCGAAGTGGCGGAGGTAACGTCGGCCCTCTTCGAGCACCTCGGCTACGATACGCTCTATCGGGAATCGGCCGATGCGGCGCTGAAATTGCTTGCCGATGGCGCGCGGGTCGATCTCGTTTTCAGCGACATCGTCATGCCCGGCACCATCGACGGCGTCGGGTTGGCGAGCGAAATCCGCTCCCAATATCCCGATTTGCCGGTGCTCTTGACCACCGGCTACAGCGACGCCGCGCGCGCCGCCCCGGCCGATCTGCGCATCCTGCGCAAGCCTTTCGATACGAATGCGCTGCGCGGTTTTATCCGCGAGGCTGCGGAAGCGCGGCTGGCCAACTGACGCCGCTGGTGACGGACGGTCGTGGTGGTCGCCGCGCGCTTAGAGTTGCCGGATAGAGCCAAAATCCCAAGTGGCGGCGTCGCTCGGATTCTCGCCGACGCGGATGGTGGTGTCGCTGACGAAGCGGTAGGGCGGGACCGGCAGATTGTATGGCGCCGGCACGCCGGAAAAGACGCGGCCGGCGGGGTCGTATTTCGACCCGTGGCATGGGCAGAAGTAGCCGCCCATCCAGTCCGCAACCGGAGATGTCGCATTCGGTTGCGGATAGAACATCGGAATGCAGCCAAGATGCGTGCAGATGCCGACGAGGATGCCGTATTCGGGCTTGATCGAACGGTGCCAGTTGGTGGCGTAGGGCGCCTGTTGGGTCTCCTCCGAATTCGGATCGGAAAGCCGTGAAATCAGCTTGGGATCCTGCAAGGTCTTCAGTGTTTCCGGGGAGCGGTGGAAAACGAAAATCGGCCGTTCCCGCCAGCGGATCACCACCTGCTGGCCCGGCTCGATCTTGGACACGTCGAGATCGACCGGTCCGCCCGCGGCGAGCGTCGACGCGTCGGGGTTCATTTGCGCGACGAGCGGCACCAAGGTCGCGATCGCGCCGACCGCGGCGACCGTGCCGGTGGCAATATAGAGAAAATCGCGGCGCGTGCCTTCCGGTCCATGAAGTCCGGAGGGTGCCGTCGTGTCACTGCTCGTCATTGTCGCGCCTTTCGCTGCCGTTTTACCAGCGCTTATATTGGCGCGACCCCTCATCCGTCAATCAAGGTGCCGCAGCGCGGATTTGGCCAGCTTTAGCGTGTGTTCTGGCGTCCCGGAAGCATCGATCGGCGTCCAATCGATCGGTCCGGTGTCGTAGCTTTCCTGCGATGTCGCGACCGCCGCATCGGCGTCGGACGCGTCGGCGGCGCGCGCGCCGACCCGCTCGATCCGGGTGTCGAGGTCGGCGGTGAGAAACAGTCCCCGAAACGGAAGCTTGGCCGATGCTGCCAGCGCCGCGGCCGCGGTGCGCTCCTGCGGCCGGGCGAATACCGCATCGATGATGGCCGAATGTCCGGCCGCAACGGCGCGGCGCGCCTTTTCGCCAAGCGTTGCGTAAACCCGTTCGCTGGCCTCGGCGGCATAGGCACTCGCCGGCAATTTCTCGGTCTCGCCGACGTCGAACAGTGCTTTGCGCTCGAGGTCCGAGCGGATGATTACGGCGCCCGGCATCGGCTCGATGTTCGCGGCTAACGACTGCGCCAATCTGCTCTTGCCCGTTCCCGAAAGACCGCCGATGGCGACCAGCCGCGCCGGGGGCGGTGCGATGGCCCGAAGCGCAAACGCAAAATAAGCGCGGGCCGTTTGCGCGATCCCCTGCCCTTCGGTGTCGGCCGCACGTTCCATGCGTGCGGCCGTCACTTTGGCGCGAATGGCCGCGCGCATGGAGAGAAAAAACGGCAAAGCGGCAAGCGCGTCGAGATCCTCGATGCGACGGGTCTCGGCCAGATAGCGGTTGAACACGATGCTCGCAGGTTGCTTTAGTCCGCGCTCCAAGAGGTCCATCAGCAGAAAAGCGAGGTCGTAGAAGATATCGCCGGAGGCGATGATGTCGCTGAACTCGATCGCATCGAACAAAACCGGCTTGCCGTCGATGAGCGCGATATTGCCGAGATGAAGATCGCCGTGAATGCGGCGCACGAATCCGGCACGGCTTCGCTCGCGCAAGAGCGGCACGATCCGTTCGTAGGCGGCGCGGCTTTTGCGAACGAGCGCGCCGATGTCGTCAGGCGGAAATATTTCGGGATGCTGCCGGAACGCCTCCTCATGTTCGTCGATATAGGAGCCGAGCGCTGCGATCCACGCGATGCCATCGAGCGGCTGCGCCCGCCGGTGCGCGGCGGCAACGACACGGCCCAGCGCGTCGGCGAGCGCCGCGTCGATGTCCGTGGCGATATGGTCGAGCGTGCGGTTTTCGTCGAAGCGCCGCATTTCGACCGCCCACTCCACCGGAGCGCCCGAGCCGCCGAGAGCGAGCTTGCCATCGGCCCCGCGGGTAATGGGCACGACGCCGCGGTAGATTTCCGGGGCGTAGGGCGCATTGACGGCGAGTTCGGCCTCGCAGGCGGCCTTGCGCTTCGCCAAAGTCGAGTAGTCGAGAAACGGAAAACGCACCGCGCGCTTGATCTTGAGCACACGATCGCCGGCGAGAAACACTGAAGCCGCGTGGGTGTCGATGCGGCGGACCTTTTGGCCGCCATGGGTCGCGGGATCGGCCAGAAAGGCGAGCACGTCGTCCTGGCCGTCGGCTGCATCCGGCATGAGGATTAAGTCCCTTTAGCCATGGTTCACTTTTGCGATCGATAGTGCATTTATCGGCCGGCAGCGCGGGTGGAGCGGATTCGACATTCGCTACCTACCGGGCCGCGAACGCGTGAAGCGAATGTCAAATCCAAAGCTCCACCAAGATTTATACTTGCTAGTGGTCCTTTGATTCCAACATTCGCATGATAGCCTGCCGAACCGGGATGCGAATGTTAGAATCGGACCACTAGCTTTGCTCGCCGGTCGAGCGCCGCTCGCCGACGAGCCAGACCTCATCGCCAGTCATGCATTGCATACTCTTATCGAGCATTCGCTGCTTATGACTATCCGCAACTCTAACACTTCGCCCCTCGAAGCGACTAGTCAGATGACTTTTGGTGCCCCGTCGCCAGTTTACCTTTCGCCATTTCTCATCGGCTAAGGATCGTCTCGGCGGTTAGCGGAGGCTGGTCAGGAATGTGGTATTTGCGGCGCTTTCCAGTTTTTGCTATGCGGAAGATCAGGGCAACGTCCGCTGGGTAGACGTTCTGGCGTCGCGATAGACTCACTGCCCATAGCAGGTCTCTTTCGTTCAAAGCCTGGCTTAAATGCCCACTCGATCCGTATCCTCATCGGCAAGCACACAGCTAAAGCGCACGCCGGAGGCGATGACACGGTCTATCTCTTCGATCGCTATTTCCGGCTTTGTGAGAGCGATCTGCCGATCCTTCGGCACATGCGCCCGCGTCATGCGCTCTGGATCGTCCGTCCAGTTCTCTTGCAGTAAGAGTCGCAGTCCCACTATCATCGTCATTTCTCCGCTATGCCTGTGTCATCCAGTCCAGAGACTGACTGTTCGCTGTCTTCCCAAGCGAAGAAGCTTCTTGCGTCGCCACGCCAACCGAGCGCTCTCCCCTTCTTCTGCTGCGCCGTGTCGTCTATGTTCAGCCACGCGTCATGGTGCCTACCATCTTGTCGGCCTCGGCGAGCAGGGTTTTATTCAGCGTGACCGCATTCCATGCGCCGCTTGCTATGAAGTGATGCTATCTGATCGTAGATTACTCGCTCGTCGCGCGCCTCCATTTGTTGTATGCTCTTTCGTTCTCCATTATCGATCAGTCTCGCTACATACACCGGTCACTTCCGCGATCGCGTCTTGTTTCCGCAACGCGCCATGAAATGGCGCTCGCCACTCCTCCAGATCGTTCTTCCTGTCAATTATCCATTATCGGTTCTGTAAGTTGTCGATCTGCGATAAATCAAGCGGGGCTGGTCAAACTCGGCCACGTCGCATTGGATGGCACGAAGATCAAAGCGAACGCGTCGAAACATAAAGCCATGAGTTATGAACGCATGAAGAAACGTGAGGCGGAATTGAAAGCCGAGGTCGCTCGCATGCTGGCGGCCGCCGAGGCGGCGGATAGCCAAGAAGACGAGACTTTCGGCAAAGACAAGCGTGGTGACGAGATGCCGGATTGGGCTGCTGACAAGCAGAAACGGCTGGCGAAGATCCAGGAGGCGATGGCGGCGCTGGAGGCCGACGCCAAGCTGGCCGCGGAGGAAGAGCGCCGCATCGAGGCCGAAAAAGAACGGCAGCGCAACGCTGAAGGCCGCAAGAAGCCGGGCAAACCGGCGGCACCACCATCGGACGAACCTGATCCCAAGGCGCAACGCAACTTCACCGATCCGGAAAGCCGTATCATGAAGTCGAAGGAAGGCTTCGTCCAAGCCTATAACGCACAGGCAGCCGTCGACGCAGACGCCCAGATCATTGTCGCGCACGAACTCACGCAGAGCGGCAGCGATCAGGGCCAGTTGGTGCCCTTGGTCGAGGCAATCGAGAGCAATCTCGGCCGCAAGCCAGAGCAGGCCTCAGCGGACTCTGGCTACTGCAGCGAACTCAATCTCGAAGCGCTCGTAGAACGTGGTATCGACGGCTATGTCGCACCCGGACGCGCCAAGCACCCGGCCGCGGCAAACGGAAAAGTTGGAGGACCGCTGACGCAACTGATGCGAAAGAAGATCGACGACGGCGGCTTCAAAACGCCCTACCGATTGAGAAAGCAAGTGGTGGAACCGGTGTTCGGACAGATCAAACAGGCACGCGGCTTCCGCCAGTTCCTGTTGCGGGGTGTCAAGAAAGTGCGTGCCGAGTGGGCCATGATCTGCACCGCCCACAACCTCATAAAGCTGTTCACCCTCGCAAAGACCGCCTAAGGCGGCGACCCTGCAACAAATGCCCGGCCGCGATGCCTATCTGGACGGGCTACTGGTCAGCTGACCTTTGGTGCCCCGTCGCCAGTTGACCTCTCGCCATTTCTCATCGGCTAAGGTCGCCGCGGCGGAAAGCGGAGGCCGGTCAGGAATGTGGTACTTGCGGCGCTTTCCAGTTTTTGCGATGGGGAAGACCAGGGCAACGTCCGCTGGGTAGACGTTCTGGCGTCGCGACAGACCCACTGCCCATAGCAGGCCGCGTTCGTTCAAAGCCTGGCGGAAAGACCCACTTGATCCGTATCCTAAATCGGCAAGCACACAGCCAAAGCGCACGCCGGAGGCGATGACACGGTCAATCTCTTGGATCGCAATTTCCGGCTTTGTGAGAGCGATCTGCCGATCCTTCGGCACATGCGCCCGCGTCATGCGCTCGGGATCGTCCGTCCAAGTCTCGGGCAGAAAGAGCCGCAGCCCCACCATCACCGGCACTTCGCGCGATGCCAGTGTCATCGAGACCAGAGACTGACTGTTGGCTGTCTTCCCAAGCGAAGAAGCGTGGCGCCAGCCGTCCGATGCGCCGCCGGCAGCGCCAGCCGCCCGATGTGCGGCCGCCGAGGAGACCGTCATGCGCAGCAAGGATAACATTCGCACCGCCGCCGCAGTTCTCGTGGACCAGCTGCGCGTTCACGGCGTCCGCCACGCGTTTTGCGTGCCGGGGGAGAGCTATCTCGCGGTGCTCGACGCGCTTTTCGATCGCGATATCGAGCTCACCGTGTGCCGCCAGGAGGGCGGGGCCGCCATGATGGCGGAAGCGGTGGGCAAGGCCACCGGGCGGCCTGGAGTCTGCTTCGTGACGCGCGGGCCGGGCGCCACCAATGCTTCTCCCGCCATCCACATCGCGCGGCAGGATTCTACGCCGCTCGTCATGTTCGTCGGCCAGGTCGCGCGCGACATGCGCGAGCGCGAAGCTTTTCAGGAACTCGACTACCGCGCGGTGTTCGGTTCGATGTGCAAATGGGTGACCGAGATCGATGATCCGGCGCGGGTGCCGGAACTGGTGTCGCGCGCCTTCTACACCGCGGCCAATGGCCGGCCCGGTCCGGTCGTCGTCAGCCTGCCGGAGGACATGCTCACCGAGCGCGTGGCGGTGGACGATGCGCCGGCGTTCTCGCCGGTCGAGACCGCGCCCGGCCCGGCGGAGATGGCGAAACTCGCGCAACTTCTCGGAGCTGCGCGCGCGGCCGATGTTCATTATCGGCGGCAGCCGCTGGTCGCAGGAGGCGTCCGACCATCTCGGGCGCTTTGCGAAAAAATATCGGTTGCCGGTGTGCACGACGTTCCGGCGCCTGCATCTCTTCGACGCGCTGCATCCATGTTACGCCGGCGATCTCGGCATCGGGCCCAATCCGAAGCTCCTCGAGCGGATCAAGTCCGCCGATCTCGTCGTTCTGATTGGCGGGCGCCTGGGAGAATTGCCGTCGCAAAGTTACGAGCTGTTCGATATTCCGCGGCCGCAGATGCCGTTCGTGCATGTGCATCCGGGCGCCGAGGAACTCGGCCGCGTTTACAGCCCGAGCCTGGCGATCCACGCGACGCCGACCGCCTTTGCCGCCTCGCTCGACCTGAACGTGTCCGGCGCTTTTGCCGGGGAGGGTGACGCCGCGCATGCCGACTATCTCGCCTGGACCGAGAAGCCGACCGAGCAACCGGGCGCGGTCAATCTCGGCGCGGTCATGGTTTGGCTGCGCGAAAATCTTCCCGCCGACGCCATCCTGTGCAACGGCGCGGGCAATTACGCCGCCTGGATTCATCGTTTCTTTCGCTTCCGCCGCTTTGGCCAGCACGTCGCGCCGACTTCGGGCTCGATGGGTTATGGCGTGCCGGCGGCCGTCGCCATGAAGCGGCTCTTTCCCGAGCGGCCGGTCGTCTGCATGGCCGGCGACGGCGATTTTCTGATGAACGGGCAGGAATTCGCCACCGCCGTGCAGTATGGCCTGCCGATCATTGTCGTCATCGCCGACAACCGGGTCTATGGCACCATCCGCATGCATCAGGAGCGCGAATATCCCGGCCGCATTATCGCAACCGACCTGCGCAATCCGGATTTTGCCGCCTATGCGCGCGCCTTTGGCGGTTTCGGCGCGAGCGTCGAGCGCACGGCGGATTTCGCTGCCGCCTTCAAGGCGGCGCTGGAGGCCGGTGTTCCGGCGATTATCCGGCTGGCCATTGATCCGGACGCCATAACGCCGGCGACGACGTTGGCAAAATCCGCGCCAAAGCGCTGGCCGCACGGGACGGCTAGGGGTTTCGCCCGCTCAATCGACTGTCGCGGCTCTGATATAGTTTGCCCCGATTCTCTTATACGGGGCAGCCATACCCTATCGCCGCACCGAAAACGTCGCCCGGCGTCTTGCCGCCCGTCACGATGCGATTATTGCCGCCGCGCGGCAGATCGCGAGCGAAGGCGGGATGGCGGCAGTGCAGATTGCGACCGTCGCCGAACGCGCGGATATCGCCACCGGAACCGTCTATCGCTACTTCCCGGCCAAGACCGACCTGGTGGCGGCACTGTTGCGCGAAATCGCCGCGCGCGAGATCGGCGCCTTGCGCCGTTCCGCGAGCAGCGCACCCGGTCCGCTGTCGGCGTTATGCGCGGCGATCATGACTTTTGCCGCGCGCGGGCGGCGCCACCGCAGGCTTTCCTTCGCCGCGATCGCCGAGCCGGTGGACGCCGAACTCGAGGCCGCGCGGACCACGTTGCGAAAATCGCTGGCCGCCGAATTTGCCCGGCTGATTGCCGCGGCAATCGCCGAAAGCCGCTTGCCCGAACAGGACGCCGAGCTCGCGGCGGCGGCGCTCACCGGATTGCTCATCGAAGGATCGATCGGCCCGCTGGCGCCGGACGACGGCGGCCGTGATCGCGATCTCGTGCAGGCGCTCGCGCTCGCCGGCTTGCGCGCGCTCGGCGTTGCCGATGCGCGCGCCCGCGGCCTTGTGGTGCAGACGGCGATGCCGGCCGAGGAAGCGGCTTCTTAGCTGCCCGAACCGGAGATTACTTCGCCGAACAGCTTCCAGGTTTCGCCCTCGAACTTCTGCAGTTGCATCTGCTTGATCGGTGCGAAGTCGGTGGCGCTGGTCGAGATGGTGATCCCGGGCAAAAGCATCGGCACTTTCAGATCGTTCATGCTGGCCGCCTGCTTCATGATGTTATCGCGGGTGAGATTGTTTCCCGCCGCCTTGAGCACGTGCACCATGGTCTCGGCGACTGCGTATGCGTAAACATTGTTCACGTCGGCAACGCTGCCGCCGGAGTAATGTTTCTTCATAAAGTCGAGCCAGGCCTTGTAGTCCGCCGAATTTTGCCACTGCGGATCGTTGGGATCCTTGAGATAGCCGGCGGTGATGATGCCTTGCGACTTGTCCAATCCGGCGGGCTGCATCACCGATTTAACCGAGGCCGAAACATTGGTCATGAAGAAAGTCGGCTTCCAGCCGAGATCGGCGACCTTGCGGATCGCCTGGGCCGCGAATTTCGGAATCGCCGCCACCAACAGCGTATCCGCACCGCTTCCCTGCACCGCAACGATTTGCAAATCGATGGTCGGATCGGTGGTTTCGTAGGTATTGCTGGCGACGATCATCTTGCTCGCTTGGTCGCCCAATCCTTCACGCAGGCCGGTGAGATAGTCTTTGCCGAAATCGTCGTTCTGATAGACCACCGCGATCTTGGCCTTGGGCAGATTCTTGAGGATATAGCGGCCGTAGATGCGCGCCTCGATGCGATAGCTCGGCTGCCAGCCCATGGTCCATGGGTGGTTCTTCGGATCGTTCCACTTGTCGGCGCCGGTGGCGACGAACAATTGCGGGACCTTGTTGTCGTTGAGGTAACCCTGGACCGCCGTGTTGGGCGGCGTGCCCAGGAGATTGAACGTCAGCAGCACCTGGTCTTGCTCGACCAGTTGCCGCACTTGCTCGACGGTCTTTGGCGGCGAGTAGCCGTCGTCGCGGCTGATGAAGTTGATCTTGCGGCCGTTGATGCCGCCTTGCTCGTTGATCATGTTGAAAAAGGCGGCTTCCGCCTTGCCGATCGTCCCATAGGCCGAGGCCGGCCCGCTATAGGGCATGGTGTTGCCGATCTTGATCTCGGTGTCGCTGGCGCCGGGGCCGTATTGCCCGGCCGCCAAGGCCAGTCCGCCGGCCGCCATCAGCACGGCCGCTGTCCAGCCGGCCATCATTGCATATCGCTTGGTCATGAATTTCCTCCTTGCTTGATTATCGTTTGCTGTCGCCGCCTCAGGTTGTCGTCCTGCCCGTCAGCTTCCGGATGCCGAAATCACGTTGCCGAACAGTTTCCAGGTCGTGCCGTCGAATTTTTCCAGTTGCATCTGTTTGATCGGCGCGAAATCGGTCGGGCTGGTCGAGAGGGCGATGCCGGGCAACAGCATTGGCATCTTCATGTCGTGCAGGTTTGCCGCCTGCTTCATCACATTCTCGCGCGTGAGATTGTCGCCGCAGGCCTTGAGCACGGCGACCAGGGTCTGGCGTAGGTATAACCGATGCCGCCCTGAACGTCGCCGAGTTGGCCGAGGGATTGTACTTCTTCATGAAGGCGAGCCACTCCTTGTATTCAGGCGTGTCCGCCCATTGCGGATCGGTCGGGTCCTTGGCGAAAGCCGGCCGAGATGATGCCGACGCCTTTCTCAAGTCCCGCATTCTTCATCACCGTGCCGACGGAATTCGACACCGAGGTGAGGAAATGAGTCGGTTTCCAGCCGATGTCGTAGACCTTACGGATGCGCCTGTGCGGCGAATTTGGGTATCGCCGCCGTCAGCAGCACGTCGGCGCCGCTTGCCTGCAGCGCCACCACCTGTGAGTCCAGCGTCGGATCGGTGGTTTCGTAACTCTGCGTCGCGACGATCATCTTGCCGGCTTTGTCGCCGAGGCCGGCGCGCAGGCCATTCAGGTAGTCCTTGCCGAAATCGTCGTTCTGATAGAGCACGCCAATCTTTGCGTTCGGCAGATGGTCGAGAATATAGCGGGCGTAGATGTGCGCCTCAGTGCCGTAGCTCGGGATCAAGCCGATCGTCCACGGAAAGTGCTTGGGATCGTTCCATTGGTCGGCGCCGGTGGCGACGAACAGTTGCGGCACCTTGTTGTCGTTCAGATAGGCGTGAATGGCGACGTTGGTGGGCGTGCCGAGCGTCGAGAACAGGAACAGCACCTGGTCCTGCTCGACCAGCTGGCGCACCTGTTCCACGGTCTTCGGCGGCGAATAGCCGTCGTCGCGGCTGATGAAGTTGATCTTGCGGCCGTTGATCCCGCCTTTCTCGTTGATCATGTTGAAATAGGCGGCTTCTGTTTTACCGATGATGCCGTAGGCCGAGGCGGGGCCGCTATACGGCATGGTGTTGCCGATCTTGATTTCCTTGTCGCTCGCGCCCGGCCCGTATTGACCGGCCGCAAACGCGAGCCCGCTTGCAAAAACCAGACAAGCCGCGGACAGGCCTTTCGCCACGTTCCGCTTGAACGTCATGCGCATTGCCATGATGTCCTCCCTTTTGCGCCATTTTAGGCGCATTTCGGCGTCGATCTCTAGCCGCCGGAGCCTTTGATGATGTCGCCGAAAACCTTCCAGCTATTGCCGTCGAATTTCTGCAATTGCATCTGTTTGATCGGCGCGTAATCGTCGGCACCGGTCGAGATGGTGATGCCCGGCAACAGCATCGGCAAGTGCAAATCGTGGAGGGTGGCGGCCTACTTTCATCACATGCTCGCGCGTCAAATTGTCGCCGCTCGCCTTAAGAACGGCGACCAACGTCTGCGCGGTCGAATAGCCGTAAACGGCGAGCGCGTCGGAAACGTTGACCGACGTATTATATTTCTTCATCCACGCCAGCCATTCTTTGTACTCGGGCGTGTCCTGCCACCGCGGATCGCTGGGATCTTTTGTATAAGTCGCCGAAATGACTCCGGCGCTTTTTTCAGCGCCGGCGGGTTTCATCACCGATGCGACCGAGGTGGAGACCGAATTGACGAATTGCGCCGGCCGCCAGCCGATATCGTAGACCTTGCGGATGGCGAGCGTGGTGAATTTCGGAATGGCCGCCATCAACAAAACGTTGGCGCCGCTTGCTTGCAGCGCCACCACCTGTAAGTCGACGGTCGGGTCGGTGGTCTCGTAGGATTGCGTCGCGACGATCATCTTGCCGGCTTTGTCGCCGAGGCCGGCGCGCATGCCGTTGACGTAGTCCTTGCCGAAATCGTCGTTCTGATAGAGCACCGCGATTTTGGCGTCCGGCATGTTTTCGAGGATGTAGCGGGCGAAGATGCGCGCCTCGGTGCCGTAACTCGGCTGCCAGCCCATGGTCCAAGGATAGCGCTTGGGATCGTTCCACTGGTCGGCGCCGGAGCCGACGAAAAGCTGCGGAATCTTGTTGTCGTTGAGATAGCCGCGGATCGCCAGATTGGTCGGGGTGCCGAGCGACTGGAACAACAGCAGCGCCTGGTCTTCTTCAAACAGCTTGCGCACCACCTCGACGGTTTTCGGCGGGCTATAACTGTCGTCGCGGCTGATGAAGTTGATCTTGCGGCCGTTGATGCCGCCTTGATCGTTGATCATCGCGAAATAGGCCGAGAGCGACTTGCCGATGGCGCTGTAACCGGACGCCGGCCCGCTATAGGGCATCGTGTTGCCGATCTTGATCTCGTGGTCGTTGGCGCCGGGGCCGTATTCCGCCGCCGTGCAAACGCTGTTGCCGGCAGCCGCAAAAATTCCGGCGATGGCGAAAGCAAAAATTGAAACCTTCAACATCACGGCTTCATTCCTTCATGCTCCCTCGGATTGGCCTGCGGTATGGCTCGCCGCCGTTTTGCGAATTGATACGATCTCGCGATCCATGGCTCCAGCGTGCCGACAACGCCGCGCGGCATGGTGTACATGAACAACAACATGGCGAGGCCATAGATCGCCCAGGGCGCGGCGTCGGAAATATCGTTGGCGAGATTGGGGACGAACTGAATAAAAAATCCGCCGACGATCGCGCCGCCGATGGTGGCAATGCCGCCGATCGCAGAGCCGACCAGGAACGAAACCGAGAGGAAGATACTGTAACCCTCGGGCGAAACATAGCCGATGACGATGGCCGACAGCGCTCCGGCGACGGCGGTGAACAGGGTCGAGGTGCCGAAGGCCAGGGTCTTATATCGGGCGGTGTCGATGCCCATCGCCGCGGCCGCGATCGGATGATCGCGAATGGCGACCAAGGCCCGTCCGGTGCGCCCGTGGAGCATGTTGGCGGCAATGCGGATGGCAACAAGAAGCACGACGAAAGCCAGGAAGTAGAGCCAACGATCCCGGTCAAGGCCTAATCCGGCGGGAGGCACGGGTTTGGCGAGATTGATGCCCTGCTGCCCTCCGGTCCAGGTATCGAAATATTTCAACAGCTGCGGTGTGGCCAGCGCCAAGGCCAAGGTCACGAGCGCGAGATAGGGACCTTCGAACCGCAATGCCGGCAACCCGAACAGCACACCGAGCACGAAACCGATCAAAGCGGCGGGCGGCAGCGTCAGCCAATAGGGGACGCCATAACGGTGCATCAGGATGGCGGCCGTGTAGGCGCCGACGGCGAAGAAACCGCCGTGCCCGAGCGAGATCTGTCCGTTGTAGCCGGTGAGGATGTTGAGCCCGAGCACGGCGATGGCATAGATCATCACCATCGTCAGTTCGAACACGTGATAATTGCTCAGCGCGAAGGGCAGTGCGGCTGCGAGCACAATGAGCGCGATGATGCCGAGCCATCGCCAGCCGCTTCCCGTTGCGGCCGCGGCGGGTGCGGGCGCCAGAGCGTCGGCTTCGGCAACGCGGTTTTCCATGATCACACGCGGCGCACGATGGCGGTGCCGAACAGGCCGTTCGGCCTGAACACCAGAACGAGAATGATCAGGGCGAACGCGACGGTCAGTTTGAGCTGGCTGGCGATGAGATAGGTGCCGACGAGATTTTCGGTGACGCCGACGATCAGCCCGCCGACCACGGCGCCGATCGGGCTGGTGATGCCGCCGAGCAGCGCGCCGGCAAAGGCGTAGATCAGTACGCCGCCCATCATGTTCGGATCAAGGAACAAGACCGGCGCCACCATCACGCCCGCGATCGCCCCGATCATGGCGGCCAAGCCCCAACCGATCGCCAGCATGCGGCCGACGCGAATGCCGCACAATCGCGCCGAGGCCGGATTTTGCGCGGCGGCACGCATCGCCAATCCGATCGGCGTGAAGCGGAAGAACGCAAACAATAAAACGAGCATCAGCAGCGTGACCCCGATCACGCCTAAATCCCGCGTCGTCATCAACGCGCCGAATACCGGCCGGTCGGGGAAGGGGCTGGGAAAATCCTGCACCGTGTAGGTGTAAATCCAGCCGGCCACCGAATTGAAAATCAGCAACAGGCCGATGGTGACGACGACCGCGGCCAGCACGGGAGCATTCTCGACCGGGCGGATAACGACCCGCTCGATGACCATGCCGCCGATAAACGACACCACGAGCGTGATGAGAAAGGCGAGCCAGAACGGCAGTCCGGCATTCACCAGCGTCCAGGCGATGTAGGTGGAGAACATCGCCATTTCGCCCTGCGCGAAGTTCACCAGATCGGTCGCGCGGTAGATCATCACCAGCGCCAGCGCCAGGCTCGCATAGATCGAGCCGGCGGCGAGCCCGGAAAATATCTGCTGCAGGAACTGGTGCATCGAAGTCCGCTCAATAACCGAGATAGGAGCGGCGAATTTGCGGGTCGTCGGCCAGGCTTTTGGCGCTGCCGGAAGCGACGACGTAACCGGTTTCGATCAGATAGGCATGATCGGCCAACTCCAGCGCGAGGCTGGCATTCTGCTCGACCAAAAGAACGCTGACGTGCTCCTCGCGCCGGATGCGTTCGACGATGGAGAAGATGCTTTCGACGATGCGCGGCGCGAGTCCGAAAGAAGGCTCGTCGAGCACGAGCAGGCGAGGGGCCATCATCAGCGCGCGGGCGATGGCCAGCATTTGCTGCTCGCCGCCGGACAGCGCGCCGGCTTGTTGGCGCCGCCGCTGGGCGAGGATGGGAAAATAACCGTACATGCGCTCCATCGGGTCCGCGCGCGCTTGCCGCGACCTGGTATAGCCGCCGAGCCGCAGATTCTCCTCGACGGTCAGGCCGACGAAGGTGCCGCGCCCTTCAGGAACGTGACCCACGCCGAGGCTCGCGATCTCTTCGGTGCTTCGCCGCTGCAATTCCTCGCCGGCAAACAGGATTTCTCCGTCACGGCGCACCATGCCGCACAATGCGCGCAACGTGGTCGTCTTGCCGGCACCGTTGGCGCCAAGCAGCACGGTCATGCCGCCTTCCTCGACCGCAGACGTCTATCCCATGCACGACTTCCGATTGCCCGTAAAAGGCCCGCAGCGCCCGAAGCTCAAGTATCGGCGCCATCAGTGCCGCGTTCCCAAATAAGCCTCGGTGACCGACGCATTGCCGCGCACCTCCGCCGGCGGGCCGTCGGCGATGACGCGCCCGAAATTGAGCACCACCACCTGATCGGAAAGGCTCATCACCAGTCCCATATGATGTTCGACCAACAGAACGGTGATTCCGAGCCGATCGCGGATGGAGCGGATCAGCGCGCCGAGCGCCGCCACCTCTTCGTGATTGAGACCGCCGGCCGGCTCATCGAGCAAAAGTAACAGCGGCCGCGCGGCAAGCGCACGGGCCAATTCCACACGCTTGCGCGCCCCCAAAGAGAGAGTTTCCGCCGGGCGCAGCGCCAAATCCGTCAAGCCGACAAAAGCCAGCATGGTGCGAGCCGTTTGCTCGAATTCCTGCTCTTCCCGCCGTGCTTTCGGCAACGTGAGCGCGTCGGTGAGCGGACCGTTGTGACCGCGGGCATGCGCGCCGACTTTGACGTTGTCGAGGACCGACATCGAGGCGAACAATGCCGGCGCCTGAAAGGTGCGGCCGATGCCCAGCGCGGCGATGTCCGACGGGCGCGCAGCGGCGCAACGAATGCCCGTTCAATCGGATATCGCCGCCGCTTTGCCGATAAAGCCGGCTCAGACAGTTGAACAGCGTGGTCTTGCCGGCGCCGTTGGGTCCGATCAGCCCGACGATACGGCCGCGTTCCACCGCGAAGCTGACGGAATCCAGCGCGACAATGCCGCCAAAGCGCATGGTCAAGTCGGCAACTTCCAGCAGACGCGCGCCGTTCTGCCGGTCGTTGGCAGGTGCGGTGGAGAGATCGGTCATGCTGATGTAGCCGCCATCTTGACCGCTCCTGCCGCAGGTTTTCCGTCGTTTTTATAGGTACCGCCTGCACGGCGGCACGTTTGGCCGCCGAAACCGGATGGCGGCAGCGAAAGCGTGACACGCTCCGCCTTGGCCCGTCAATGACCGGAACGCCGCAAATAGAGGACGATGCTGCGATTTTGGGCCGGGCGCCAAAACCGGTTGCGGCCGAAGCCTAGTGCGACATCAGCACCGGGACCGTCATCGAGCGGAAAATGCTGCGCGTCACGCCGCCAAGGACGAACTCGCGCCAGCGCGAATGCCCATAGCCGCCCATGACCATAAAGTCGCAACCGGAATCGGCGGCGTGCGACAACAGAACATCGGCAACGTCGATGTCGCCAAGCACTGTGCGCCTGACCTCGACGTTGAGCCCGTGCCGCGCCAGATGCTGCGCCGATATCGGCGCCGGCGATCTCGTCCTGCTTGCCGCGCTCATTGGCGACAATGACGATTTCGACGCGCTTTGATCGCGTCAATAAGCGGCACCGCGTCGCCAATGGCGCGTGCGGCCGAGCGGCTGCCGTCCCAGCACACCATGACCTGATCGAGTTTGAGCGGTTCTTTTTGGATGTAGGGGACGATGATGACCGGCCGCCCGGATTCAAACAACGCGTTTTCGGCAATGACTTCTTCGACCGCGCTCGTCTCCGGTTCGGCTTGTCCGACGATGGACAGATCGAAGCGCCGCGCGAGGCGGCCGAACTGTTCGGCGACGCCGGCCAGGCTTGAACTCATGGTCAGCGGCTCGGCGGAAATGCCGGCACGCTTGCTCGCTGCCGCGAAACGATCAAGCGCGGCTTTTGCCGCGGTCGTGTTGTCGCGCTCCTGGTTTTCGATCACATCGGCGGGAATGTAACCCGCACCCGAGATTGGCACGATCGGATCATAGAGAAAGGCAATGCCGGCAAGGTGGGCGTCAAACGCGGCGGCAACGGAAACCGCATAATCGCCGGCTTGGTTGGTGCGCTCACCGATGCCCAAATTGACGACAATATCCTTAATCATGGTGGCGTCTCCTCCGGGTCAGCGACGGACCGGTAACATATTATATTAGTGTCACGGCTGACATGAACCGACTTTGCGCAAGATCAACGAATGCAGGCTATGACCGTTATTTCTTAATGTTGCCTTGCGCGTCGAACTGCTTGAGGTAGGCCCATAAATCGTTGATTTCCTGCTCATTGGAAATGCCGGCAAAGGTCATTTTGGTGCCCGGTATCTTGCCGCGCGGGTCCTTGATGTACTCCTTGAATGACGCCTCGTTCCAGACGATGCCGGAATTCTTGTTGGCGTCGGAATAGTTGTAGTTCGCGGCCGTGCCGGATTTGCGGCCGTCGAGCCCGTTCAGTTCGGGGCCGACGAGATTCTTCGCACCCGGACCGATGCGGTGGCACGGCATGCATTTTTTGAATTGGATTTCGCCCTTGGCAACATCCTGCGCCCATCCACTTGGTGCCGCCGCGACGGCAAAAATCGCAGCGGTCAGCAGCACCTTCATCATCATCCGGCCCTCTCTGGTACGACACCGAACGCAAAATTGCGCACGGCCGGCGGTCTCGCACCGCCGCTTTACATATCTTCCCTCTCGATCGGGTGTCCCAACGCACCGTGATAGCCCTCCGCCCATTGTTCGAGACGACGCTTGAGGTAGCTGTAGTCGAGCCCGGCGAGGCGGGGAATGGCCCCGACGCCTTCGGCGTCCGGGCCGTGGCAAGCCACACAGGCAGCGATGTTCTCCTCGGGCATGCCGCGTTGATAGATGGCTTCGCCGCTGCGCAACCTGCGCCCGGTTTCCATCGGCCGCCGGTTGCGGCGGCAGCCTGGAAAAATAGACCGACAAGGCGTGCGCCGTCCACTCATTCAGGTTTGCTGAGGCGCTCCACATGTATTGTCGCGAAAATGGCGCGTCGCGCTTGTGGTCGGCAAAGCTTTGCAATTGCTGCTCGATGTAGCTCGCGCGTTGTCCCGCCAGCCGCGGCGCCGGCGGGTAGCCTTGCGCCGAGCCGCCGTGACACCAGGTACAATTGCGGACCATGCCGCTTTGCGCATGTGCCGCGAACGCCGAACGCCGTGAGACCCATCAGCGCCAGGACCGCCATTCGCGTGCGCGACGGATGACGAGCGGGATTGGTCATTTCAGATAACTCAGATAGGCGGCTACGGCTTCGACTTGCGATCGCGTCAGACTGTGCGCGACCGGTGACATCACGGCCGAGATGTCGGGCTCGCTGGCGATCTGGCCACGCTCCTTGCTCCAGTTGACCAATTTGTTGAAGACGTAGTCGGGCAGCTGGCCGGCGAGGCGTGGAATTTCGCCACTGCCTTGCGCCTCTGGGCCGTGGCAAGCCGCGCAGGCGGCGACGTTGGCTTCGGGCACGCCATTTTGAAATATTTCCCGCCCGCGTGCCGCCGATTGCCTTGCTCCACCGCCGAGCGGCGGCGGATTAAGCCCGCGAAAGTCGGCGGCAAGGGCGTTCATCATGCCTGCGTTCAGCGCGTGCGCCACGTTGAACATGATGTTGTTGGTTCGCCGGTGCTGCGACGAACGCTTTGAGCTGATTGATCAAATACTGCGGTTGCTGGCCGGCCAGGCGCGGTATCGGAAAATATCCATGGAAGCCCTGGCCCGCTGCGCCATGGCAATCTTCACAATAGGCGAGCTTGGCCTGCACGTTACCTGGCGTTTCGGCGCCGTGCGCACGATCCGCCACCAACAGCGAAGCCGCGATCAGCGCCAGTTGCGCGCCGGCTGCGGCGCTGCCAAGACAATATTTGCTCCATTGTTTCATCTGACGGGCCGCGGTTGCTGTTCACTCCAGGTGATTGAGGTAGGCGGCGACGGCCTTGATTTGCTGGTCGGTCAAGTCGTGCGCGATTGGCGCCATAATGGTGGACGGGTCCGGGTTCGCGGAATTCTGGCCGCGCTCCTTGCGCCCAATTGGTCAGCTTGTCGAAGATGTAATCGCTCAGCTGGCCGGCCAGCCGCGGAAATTGCCCGTCGCCTTTCGCTTCAGGTCCGTGGCATCCCGCGCACGGCGGAATATCTGACTTGTCAATTCCCTCGTCATAGATCTTCTTGCCCGCGGCGATCAGGTCTTCCGGGGCCGGGGACGCGAGCGGCTTCGGATTGAGCTTCTGAAAACTCTCCGTCAAAGCCTCGAGCAGCGCCGGGCTGAGCACGTGGGCGACGTTGAACATGATGTTGTTGGTCCGCCGGTGCTCGATGAAGGCCTGGAGCTGATTTTTGATGTATTCGGGTTGCTGCCCGGCGAGGCGTGGGATTGGATAAAATCCATGAATCCCTGCGCCGCGACGCCATGACAGTTCTCGCAATAGTCGATCTTGCGTTGAAGTTCGTGGCCGACAGTCCGTCTCCCGTTCTGGACCGTAGCCAAACGCAACGGCAAGGCAGCACAAGGCGGCCTGGCGGACCGGCCAATTTGCTCAAGCCGATGGTCTGACCGTCCGCCCGCGCCCATGCGCTGAACCCTGTCGATGCCTAAGGCGCATGCTTCTTCACCAACCGCGCGGCCATGCAGCCGGACCGTCCAAAGACGTGCAGATTGAAGCCGAGCTTGATGACTTGAATGTTCTGCCTGATGTCCAGAGGACCGACGGTGCCGCTGACATTGTCGATGAACGGTCACGCTACGCGTGCCGAAACCGTAATAGTCGTATTCAAGCCGAACCGACCAACTATCGGAAAAGGCCCATTCAAGCCCTGCGCCGGCGGTCCAGCCGAACCTGGTCTCCGATCCTTCGAAGTCGTAGGCGGCGAGCACATCAAACGCGCTGTAGCGATCGCTCGCCCAAGCGGCCCCGCCCTTGCCGTAAAACAGCCAATTGTTCCAAGCGTAGCCGACGCGCGCGGTGACGCTGGTCAGGAGATCCGTCGTTTCTTTGAAGGTTGCGCTGTCGCCGGGAAGGCCCGGCGTGGCGACGCCGATGTTGCCGCCGATATTGCCGCCGGTTGCGGCGCCCTCGATGCCGGCCACCCAATTGGACGCAAATTGATAATCGCATCCGACTTGGCCGCCGAGCATATATCCGGAGATATTCAGGTTGGCCGACGTGAAGCCGCTGATCGGGGACACTATTGCCGGCGGAATCGTTGAGGTCCTTTTGCCCAAAGCCGCCACCGGCTTGGCCGCCGCCGTAGCAGCTCGTCCAAATAAAGGGTGGCGGCGGCAGCGGCGCCCTAATCGGCAGCTTCCAGGTCAGCGGCAATTGCTGAAGCGCTTGTCAGGGACAGCGCCAGTGCGGCGAACAATGCTGGTTTCATGGCATGACCTCGGGATGTCCGCTACATCGCAAACCACGCATAGAGAAACAGAGTGTTGTTGGCGCTGGCGCCCACGCTGGTGCCGTTGAATTCGGTGTACCAGGTGTATTGCAGGCCGAGCCGCATGTTGAACCACGGCCATCCCGGCGCTTGGCTGCTGATGAATGGGATGTAGGCGATCTCGGCGATCCAGCCGTTGGTGTTCGGGCTGGAATTGGCGTTGCCGGCGTACAGCAGCGCGTCCGGGGTTCCCCAAGTCGAAAAATATTGGCCGGTGAGCACCACGCCGGTTGTTGTTGCCGTAGGCCAGCGAGGCGTAGGCGCGCGCCTCGTTGAGCGTATTGTTCGGATTGAACGCAAGCCCGTTGGTGAAGCTCGCGTTCAGGTTTTGATATTCGTGGATGTACGAGCCGCGCAGCGTGATCCAGAAATTACTCGCCCTGGTATTGATATTGCGTGTCGAAACCGATGTCGGTGTAATTGTCGGTCTGCGGAAACGTCGCAGTGAGCGCGGTTCCGGCAGCGACCCATGGATGGATGTTGGCCGCCATGCCAAACGTTCCAATCTCGAGCCAGTGATTGCCCCAGTGCGGCTCAAAGGCCACTCGCCAATAAGGTGCCGCGTCAAACAGCCCCGGCGCGCCAAACGGATCAGTCCCCAAGCTGTTTTGTGCGCTCGGACTGAGCGTGGTGTATACGGTCGCTTCAAGATAAAGCAGGCTATTGATGAACGTGTACGCGCCGACGCTGGCCACGTGCGCCGCGAGCGTGCCGTCAAGGACCGTGGTCGGGCCAAATCCGTTGCCGAGCGTTGGAGACCGCATAGGGAAAGGCCCAAGCCGGCGTCGTATTCCACGGATCCTGTACGGTCGGATTGTTGTTCGCGGTGATCCCGTAGATGACATCGAAAATGCCGAACCGCGTCGAAGTCGGCGTAGCGGACGTCGGTATTGAAGTGGTAAGTTGCCTTGACCTTTTCTCCAGTCATGACGATCTTTGACAACACAGCGAAACGTCGAGCTTCGACATGCCGGTTATGATGCCGCAATCTGATAGCGCCGTGCTCGCCCGCAGGGCCGAGATCGTGGCGGCGCTCAAACGCATCGTTCCGGGCGAGGGCGTCATCGATTCGGAAGGCGCCATGCGCCCCTATGAGAGCGATGGTTTGACCGCCTATCGCCAGTTGCCCATGGTGGTGGTGCTGCCGGAGACCACTGCGCAAGTCGCCGCCATTCTCGGCTACTGCCATCGCCAAGGCGTCAAGGTCGTGCCGCGCGGCGCCGGCACGTCGCTCTCGGGCGGGGCGCTGCCGCTCGATGACGGCGTCCTGCTCGGGATGGCCAAGTTCAATCGCATCCGCGCCATCGATTACGGCAATCGGACCGCGGTGGTCGAACCGGGCGTCACCAATCTCGCCGTCTCACAGGCGGTCGCCGACGCCGGCTTCTACTACGCGCCCGATCCGTCGTCGCAAATCGCCTGCACTATCGGCGGCAACGTGGCGGAGAATTCCGGCGGCGTGCACTGCCTGAAATACGGCGTCACCACCAACAATGTGCTCGGTTGCGAATTGGTGCTGATGAACGGCGAGATTTTGCGCCTCGGCGGCAGCCACCTCGATTCGCCCGGCTATGACCTTCTGGGCATCGTCACCGGTTCGGAGGGGCTCCTCGGCGTCGTCACCGAAGTCACGGTGCGCATCCTGAAAAAGCCGGAAACCGCCCGCGCCGCGCTGATCGGTTTTTTAAGCTCGGAGGACGGCGGCGAATGCGTCGCCCGCATCATCGGCTCAGGCATCATTCCCGGCGGCATGGAAATGATGGATCGTCCGGCGATCCACGCGGCCGAGGATTTCGTCCACGCCGGCTATCCGCTCGACGTCGAGGCGCTCCTGATTGTCGAACTCGACGGGCCGCGCGCCGAGGTCGATCATTTGCTCGACCGCGTGCAGGCGATCTCCCAGGAGTGCCGCGCCGTCACCTGCCGGCTCTCCAATTCCGAGGACGAGCGCCTTTTGTTCTGGGCCGGCCGCAAAGCCGCCTTCCCGGCGGTCGGCCGTATCTCGCCCGACTATTACTGCATGGACGGAACCATTCCGCGAGCCAAGCTGCCGCTCGTTCTGCACCGCATGAAGGAACTATCGGCGCAGTACGGATTGCGGGTCGCCAATGTGTTTCATGCCGGTGACGGCAATCTGCATCCGCTCATTCTCTACGACGCCAACAAGCCGGGAGAGCTCGAACGCGCGGAAAATTTCGGCGCCGATATTTTGCGGCTCTGCGTCGAAGTCGGCGGTGTGCTCACCGGCGAACACGGCGTCGGCGTGGAAAAGCGCGATCTCATGCCGGCGATGTTTTCCGAGACCGACCTTAATCAGCAGCAGCGGCTCAAATGCGCTTTCGACGAAAAGAGCCTGCTCAATCCCGGAAAGGTGTTCCCCACCTTGCACCGCTGCGCCGAGCTCGGACGCATGCACGTCCATGCCGGGCGCGCGGCATTTCCAGACATTCCGCGGTTTTGAACGGAACGCCTGCTCGCGTTTTACGCTGCCAGCGGATTGCGCCAGGAGAGTTCCGGGAAATCGTGCAAAGTCGCCATCGGTCGAGCACAACGTCAGCCCATGCTCCATGGCCAGCGCAGCCAAGTGCGCGTCGGGTACGAGATTGCCATGCACGCCGGCCAGCGACAGCAGCGTGCCGAGTAATGCGGGGTGCCGCTCCGTCGGCGCGGGCGTCCACGCCGGCTCCGCCGAGAGCCAATCTGTCACCTGCCGCCAGGCCGATGCCATAGTCAGCGGACTACGAAACGCCCTTGCATTCGTTGCGATGCGAAGAAAACCCAACAGGCTTACCCACGGCAATCCGACCGCGGTGGAGCCGCTCAGTTGCTCGTCGAGCCAGGCACGGCTGCTGGCGTGCTCATCCGCGGCGGCGTTGCTGGCGTACACGAGTATATTGACGTCGATCAGGATCACCTGAACCCTTCGCCTTCCAGATAGGCGAGCGCTTCGGAAACGTTGTCGATATTGATAAGCGGCTTTCCCATTTGAAATACGCGGGTGCGGAAGACCCTGCGCTTTCGCTGCGCGGTGCTCATGTCCCGTAACCCGCGCCGCAAAGCTTCGTTGACGATATCCTTCAGGCTGGCATCGCGCACTCGGCGCAGCCGCTCAATCTGCACGGTTACGTCATCATCCAGCGTTAATGTCGTCCTCATGCATCAAGACATAATGGCGTTGATGCTTTGATGTCAAGACGGCCGCCCTCTCCCCGCGGTCAGGGAGAGATGCTAGGGCAGGCGCTCAATGAACAGTGAAAAGATCAAACCGCGCGACGCGGCGGAGGTCGAGCAGGCGATCCAATGGGCGCTGGCGAAAGACAAAACGCTGGAAGTCATCGGCCGGGGCAGCAAACGGGCGATCGGCCGCGCCGCGCAATGGGATGCGACCCTCGACCTTTCCAGCTTGTCGGGAATAACGCTGTACGAGCCGGCCGAGCTCGTGCTGTCGGCGAAGGCCGGCACCCCGCTGGTCGAGATCGAAACGCTGCTTGAGAAAAGTGCGCAGCAGCTCGCCTTCGAGCCCGCCGACTATGGACCGCTGCTCGGCGGGACTGCCGGCATCGGCACCATCGGCGGTGTCATCTCAGCCAATCTGTCCGGACCGCGGCGGCTCAAGGCCGGCGCGGCGCGCGATCACTTCCTCGGCGTCACCGCCGTCTCCGGGCGCGGTGAAAGCTTCAAATCCGGCGGCCGGGTTGTCAAGAACGTCACCGGCTACGACCTGTGCAAGCTTCTCGCCGGCTCCTGGGGCACCCTCGCAGCCATGACGGAGGTGACGGTCAAGACCTTGCCGCGGGCGGAGACGGAAGAGACCCTCCTTGTGCGTGCGCGCGATGAGGCGGCGGCGGCAGAGGCGATGACCACCGCCATGGGCTCATACGCCGACGTTTCCGGCGCGGCGCATTTGCCGGCTGGTCCGGCCTCCCGCATTGGTGAGCTTGCGGCACTCGGCGGCGGCGCGGCTGCGCTTCGTCTCGAAGGCGTCGCGCCCTCGGTCGCCCATCGCAAGGACTTGCTCGCGAAACTCCTTGCCAGGTTTGGCCCCCTTGAGAGCCTTGGCGGCGCCGCCTCGCGCGCATTGTGGCGCGCCATCCGCGATGTCGCACCATTTGCCTCTGGCAGCGCCAGCGGCGAACACCACATCTGGCGCATCTCGACCGCTCCGACACGCGGCGTGGAGATCGGGCGAAGGCTTGCCGAAGCGGCGCACGCCGAAACGTTCTTCGACTGGGCCGGCGGGCTCGTCTGGGCGGCATTGCCGCCAACCGATGATGCCGGTGCGGCGCTGGTGCGGGCGCTTGTCGGAGCGGCGGGCGGTCACGCCACCCTTATTCGCGCGCCGGCCGCGGTACGGGCGAAAGTCGAGGTTTTCGAGCCGCAGAATGCGGCCCTTGCGGGATTGACCAAGCGGGTGCGCGAAGGCTTCGATCCGCGCGGCGTTCTCAATGCCGGCCGCATGTGGGCGGGCGTTTAGTGGAGCGGATTTGACATTCGCTAACAGCCAGCCGCCAATTCGAGAAGCGAATGCCAAATCCAAAGCTCCACTAGGGCCAACGTTTGCTAGTGGTCCTTTGATTCTAACATCCGCATGAGAGCGTGCCGGGACGGGATGCGAATGTTAGAATCGGACCACTAGCACTACTTTGGCACTTTTGGTTTGGCGGTTCCCGTGAGGAACGCTTTACAGTGAGGGCATTGCAGGGGTGGAAGTCGGAAAAGGTCGAGGATGGCTTGCCTGATGGCGGGCATGCTCGGCTGCGGTGGTGGTCCTGCGATTCTTTTTTTCCGTCCCGCTGCTTTGAGGCGGCGGGATTGAAGGAAGGCGTAGGCGATCATCGTCATCAAGGCATGCCGGTGTAACCCGGTCCAGGATCTGCCTTCGAAGTGGTCGAGACCCAATTCCTCCTTCATCTGCTGGTGCGCCTGTTCACAGATCCATCTGGCCTTGATTGCAGCGGCCAGCATCATGATGGTGGCATCGGCCGGCAGGTTCGATACATAGTATTTTTGCTCACCGGTTGAGCGCCGCTCGCCGACGAGCCAGACCTCATCGCCAGGCATGCATTGCATACGATTATCGAGCATGCGGTGCTTATGACCATCCGCAACCCGAACACGGCGGGCCGCGAAGCGACTGGTCAGCTGACCTTTGGTGCCCCGTCGCCAGTTGACCTCTCGCCATTTCTCATCGGCTAAGGTCGCCGCGGCGGAAAGCGGAGGCCGGTCAGGAATGTGGTACTTGCGGCGCTTTCCAGTTTTTGCGATGGGGAAGACCAGGGCAACGTCCGCTGGGTAGACGTTCTGGCGTCGCGACAGACCCACTGCCCATAGCAGGCCGCGTTCGTTCAAAGCCTGGCGGAAAGGCCCACTTGATCCGTATCCTAAATCGGCAAGCACACAGCCAAAGCGCACGCCGGAGGCGATGACACGGTCAATCTCTTGGATCGCAATTTCCGGCTTTGTGAGAGCGATCTGCCGATCCTTCGGCACATGCGCCCGCGTCATGCGCTCGGGATCGTCCGTCCAAGTCTCGGGCAGAAAGAGCCGCAGCCCCACCATCACCGGCACTTCGCGCGATGCCAGTGTCATCGAGACCAGAGACTGACTGTTGGCTGTCTTCCCAAGCGAAGAAGCGTATTGCGGCGCCACGCCGACCGAGCGCTCCCCCTTCTTCGGCAGCGCCGTGTCGTCGATGATCAGCCATGCGTCATGACTGCCAACCATCTTGTCGGCCTCGGCGAGCAGGATTTTCTCCAGCGGGGCCGCATTCCATGCGCCACTTGCTATGAAGTGATGCAAGCTGATCGTAGCCGACTCGCCCGTCGCGCGCCGCCATGGGTTGGATGCTCTTGCGGTCGCCAGAACCGATCAGTCCCGCCACATAGGCCGGGCACATATGCCGATCGCGCCTTGTTTCCCAGCGCGCCAAGGAATGGCGCAAGCCACTCCTCCAGATCGCTCTTCCAATCAATATCCATGGCCGGCCCTCCAAGATGCCGACCTCCCATAAGTCACAGAAAAACCGATTTGGGAATCCCGCGCCATCGAAAATCTGCCAAAGTAGTGCTAGCTAGTTTCTGTCGCGAAACGCCCGGTTTGAATGGCGGCGATCCAAGTTATCTCGATGGATTGGGCACAAAGTGCCAGTAGAGACAGGCATCGGCAAGCCCCGGACGGGTAATTTTCGAGCTTGGCTCGGTATTGCTTTGGCAAACTTTCAGCTCGAGACACGCCGAGCCGCGGCCGCTCTGATTTGCCGGGAGGCGGACTGCGTGTCGGTCAAGCAGCTCTTCGTCTGCGGGGCAACCGAGTTGCCAGTAGTGCCGCGATTTTCATGAGGTTGTTGGCGAGCACAGCGGCGCCGACCGACAATTCGAAGCGGTCGCGTCCCTCGGCGAGACAGCGCTTCATGCCGCGGCCTCGGAACAGCACCGAGATGCGTCCCTCGATGCCGGCGCGAAAGCGCTGACCATTCTTGAATGCCGCGCTGCTCTCGTACGCTTTGCGCCGCGGTGTTCTCTTGCCGCCCCGCTGCGGAATGCACGCCAGCTTGACGCCGGCGTGCTTGCACGATGTCAAGTTCTGCTCACTGAAGAAGCCGCGATCCGAGCCATACAGCTGCGGAGGCCGGCCAAACGCTTGCCGGTGACGCTGAAGGGAAGATGCCACGTGGACCTCGTCGGGCGGATTGCCTTTCAGCACCTCGTATTGCGTGATCAGGCCTTCCGCGCTTTCGGCGAGGAAGACTTTGTGGCCGAACTCGACCGGCGTGCGCACCTTGCCGCGCTTGATCAGGTCGGTATGGGGCTCGAAGATGGAATAAATCTTCTCGTCGGTAGCGACCTGCTCGCCGAAGAGCACACGACGACGTGCCTGATCGATGGCACGATCTCCCAGCCCGCAGAAGTGCTCGATCTGCCCGCGCAGCTCCTCGATGGCCATGTCGGTGAACATGTCCTTGCCGCGCATCGTGCGGGTCCTCTCGAGCCCCGCGCGTGCGTTTCCTACGACCTCCTCGGCAATGTCGATGAGCACCCGGTATGCGTGGGTCTGCTGCTCGTGACGCTGCCTCGTCGTCATGCGCTGGATCTCGTACATCCGCCGCCGCGCCGAGCGTGTGCGGTCGCAAAACCCCTTGATTTGTCGTAGTTCCAGCGCTTTGGCCAGACGACGGACCAAGCGCGTGACGACGCGGACCACATCCCATAACAATGTGTTGTCGGTCGGATGATGAATGTCAGTTTGCACCACCGTAGTGTCGACCCGCAGCTTCGCACCGTCCTCCAATCCGAGTTCGACCGCCGCCCGAACCACCAAGTCGTTGACTGCCTTCAGCGTCTGTGGCGTCAGACGGATGAAGCCGCGCTGGAAGGCATCGTGTTTCGGGACCGGCGCACAGTAGAAGTCAGTGAACTGACGCAGCGTCAATCCATCCGCAATGCGTTCGCGCAACTCGCGATAGTCCCAGTTCTTGAGCCGCATCAGAACCAGCGAGCGCAGGACCTGCGTCGCTGTCAATCCGTGACGACCGCTGCCAGGTTGCTTCAAGCCCCGCACCAGATCGCGCCGGACACACTCGATGACGTCCCGCTGGTCGTCGAGAAAAGCGGAGATCGCTTCCAACAGCGGCTCCAGCCGCACGCTCCGATCACCTTGCCGCATCAACTCCCAATCGGCAAAACTGATCTGTCGCGCCGTCGCCCTCACACCGCTCAGCTCCTCTTGCTCTTGCGCACCTTGGTCCGCTCGCGCTTCAACGCCTTCACGTAGCGCGGGCCGGCTTGCACCAGCAGATCCTGCAAGGCGCGCCCGTTGCTCACAGCGCGGCGCACCTCACTTACAAGCTCTTCGGGCACGTAAACCGCGAACCGTCGGCCATTGTGCCGGCCGTACAGAACGTGGCTCTGATGCTGCTCGCCGGACAAACAGGCCGGGCAGTTCTCGCGCATGCACCGACTGCGTCGCAAGCTCAGCGAGCCAGCAAACGCCGGCCACAACCCTGCCGCCTCGCTCTGCATCCAGCGAATGACATCGGCAGCCGACTTAGAATTCCTGCGAATCATCTCATATGTGTGTCACACCACACATATGAGAGGCAAGCAAAATCCAAATAGAAAAAGCGCTGGAAACCCCGATTCCACAGCACTATCTTGCCTTTCGCGACAGAAACTAGCTAGCTAGTATGCAAACCTCCTTCACGCTCGAGCAACTCGCCAATCCCGATGTGGCCGAATCGGAGAAAATCCTGCGCGCCTGCGTGCATTGCGGCTTCTGCCTCGCGACGTGCCCAACCTACGTGCTCGACGGCAATGAGCTCGATTCGCCGCGCGGGCGCATCTACCTCATCAAGGACATGCTGGAAAACGATCGGGCGGCGACCGCGGACGTCGCCTTGCACATCGATCGCTGCCTCTCGTGCCTCGCCTGCATGACCACGTGCCCTTCGGGCGTGCATTACATGCACCTCGTCGACCACGCCCGCGCGCACATTGAAAATACCTACGCGCGTCCGCTCTCGGAGCGGCTGTTGCGCACGATGCTCGCGAAGCTGCTTCCTTATCCGCAGCGCTTCCGGCTCGCTCTTGCGGCCGCGCTCCTGGGCAAGCCGTTCGCCGGGCTGGCCGAGACGGTCGGGCTGAAGCGGCTTGCCGCCATGCTGCGGCTGGCGCCTTGGCGCGGGCCACACCGTCCGCTTGCGCCGCAAACCTTCCCGGCCGCCGGCCCCGCAAGAAGGGGGCGGGTCGCGCTCCTTGCGGGCTGCGTCAACGATGTGCTCGCCCCGGAAATCAACGCCGCGGCTATTCGTGCGCTCACCCGTTGCGGGATCGAAGTTGTCGTCGCCAGGGATGCCGGCTGCTGCGGGTCGATGGTCCACCACATGGGACGCGAGGATGAGGCTTTGGTGCAAGCCCGCGCCAATATCGATGCCTGGACGGCGCTTGGCGACATCGACGCCATTGTCATCACCGCTTCAGGGTGCGGCACGACGGTCAAGGATTACGGATTCATGCTGCGAACCGACCCGGCCTACCGCGAGCGCGCAGCGAAAGTGGCCAGGCTTGCCCGCGATGTCACCGAGTACTTGGCCGGCCTGCCGCTCGAATCGGTCGCGGCGCCGCCCGGCCTTGTTGTCGCCTACCATTCTGCCTGCTCCCTTCAGCACGGGCAGCGCATCACCCGCCAGCCGAAAGACCTTCTCGCCAAGCTTGGTTTTGTCGTGAAGGACATACCCGAAGGTCATTTGTGCTGCGGCTCCGCCGGAACTTACAATATTCTGCAGCCCGATATCGCAAGGAGGTTGCGCGAGCGCAAAGTCGGGACTATCGAGGGATTGCGACCTGATGTGATTGCGGCGGGAAATATTGGCTGCGTGACTCAGATCGCCGCGGGTACGAGCGTCCCGACCGTCCATACAGTCGAGCTGATCGACTGGGCGAGCGGCGGTCCCTGTCCACCCGCGCTTGAAAAGCATCGGCGGGAGGCGGCCCCGGGGGTCGTTTGCTGCCGCGGGCTGACGGGAGCTCGTCGGTAAAGTGGCGTGAACCCGGCCTCTGTTGGGGGCCGACTGGAATTTCACAGTCGTAGCTTGGATCGGGAGGACGATCATGGCGAAGAAGCGAGCGAAGGCAAAGAAGAAATCGACGAAATCGAAAAAGAAGGTGGCTCCGGCGCGCAGGAAGAAGAAAGCAGCGAAATCTGCCGCGAGGAAACCGGCAAAGCGCGCAGCGAAAAAGGCCGCTCCGAAGCGTAAGGCTCCGGCCAGGAAACCGGCGCCCGCAATGCCAGCATCCGAGCCGGCTCCGGCCCCGGCCCCATCATGGGCACCGCCGGCGAGCTCCGGTTTCGGGGACAGCGGCAACAGCTAAAACGCGTCCCGCTCCGGCTGCGCTAAACACGAACTTCACGGCGCGCGCGCAAGCGCGCGCCGTTGCCGTTGGGGGGCCGCGAGCGGGCCACTGTCCTGCGCAGGAAACGCAGCGCTTCCCTGCAGAACCCCGCATTGCAACGGCTGGGTTCGGCTCATAGCATTGGCTGATGGCGTGCCGCCGCGGCCGATCGCGGTTGAGACTGCGCCGCATTCGGGAGGTGCACCATGGGCGCGGCTTACAACATCCTGATCATGGGCGCGTCCTACGGGTCGCTGCTCGCCTCAAAGCTCTTGTTCGGCGGCCACACCATCAAGCTTGTCTGTCTTCCCGCCGAAGCCGATTTGATCAACGCGGAAGGCTTTCGCGTGCGTCTGCCGGTGCGCGGGCGCAAAACACCGGTCGAGCTCGATTCACGCAAGCTTCCCGGAAAGGTCACCGCTGGCGGCACCGCCGACGTCGACCCGAAGGATTTTGATCTCGTCGGGCTGGCCATGCAGGAGCCGCAATATCGCTCGCCCGGGGTGCGCGAACTGCTCGCCGCCGTGGCGCGGGCGAGAGTGCCCTGTATGTCGATCATGAACATGCCGCCGCTCGCTTATCTGCGGCGCATTCCGAGCCTGGACACGGAAGCCTTGAAACCGGCCTACACCGATCCGAGCGTCTGGAATCATTTCGATCCGGCCACCATCACGCTTTGCAGCCCCGATCCGCAGGCCATCCGTCCGCCGGACGAGAAGGTCAATGTCCTTCAGGTTACGCTGCCGACGAATTTCAAAGTCGCGGGTTTCCCCGACGAAAAGCAAACCGCGATCTTGCGGCGGTTGCAGGACGAAATCGATGCCATCCGCTTTGACACGCCCGAGGGCCGGACCGAGCTTCCGGTCAAGCTGAAAGTCTATGACTTGGTATTCGTGCCGCTGGCGAAATGGGCCATGCTGCTTGCCGGCAATTACCGTTGCGTGACCAGGGACGGCATGCGCACCGCCCAGGAGGCGGTATGGAGCGACATCGAGACCTCGCGCTCGGTCTACAATTTTGTCGTTGAGCTTTGCGTCAAGCTTGGCGCCAAGCCGGACGACATGGTGCCGTTCGAGAAATATGCCGCGGCGGCGCAATCGCTTACCCGTCCGGCCTCGGCCGCGAGGGCGTTGCAAAATGGCGCGCCCTACATCGAGCGCGCCGACAAGCTCGTGCAGCTCATTGCCGCGCAGCGGGGCTTGCGCCATCCGGCCATCGACGCGCAGGTCGCTTTGGTGGATGCTCGTCTTGAAGCCAACCGCAAGAAAGCGGCGGCCGCATAGAAATATCGCGCCGTCGAAGCGGCCTACGCCACCTCGACGTCTTCCCAGAAGCCGAAACGGTTCGCGACCTGTGACATTTCCGGCCGCGGCTTCTCATAAGACCACGCGGCGCGCGGGTGGCGTTTGCCGTCAATGACCACGTCGTAGAATTGCACGCCGTGCGGGCACTTCAGATCGTCGGCGGTCTTTTCGGTCTTTTCCAGCCAATCCATGCGAACGGCGGTGCGGGGAAAATAGCTATACCCGTGGGTCGCGATGATGTCGTCGCTATCGGCGACAACGCGATCATCTACCGTTGCTTTCATTTGTGCGTTCCTCCGTCGGACATGCTGCAGGTTTAATTTAGGACGCAGCGCAGCGGTCGCAAGCTCACGCTGACAATCGCGGCTTGGCTTATTCGGCCGCGGATGCCAGCGGCATTTCCTTGACCTGAGCAAAACCTCCATCCGGCACCACTTCGACGCGGCGGCGATGAAAGGCGTTCAGCGTCGAACGGTGGCCGATCGAGACGATGGTTGCGTCGCACAGCCGCTCCTGCAAGAGCCGGTAAAGCGCCGCCTCGGCGCGTTCGTCGAGAGCGGCGGTCGCTTCATCGAGGAAGAGATAATCCGGCGCGTGCAACAGCGCGCGCGCAATGGCTAATCTTTGCTGTTCGCCTTGCGACAGCATGCGGTTCCAGTGCGCCTGCTCGTCGAGCCGCGACACCAGCTGCGGGAGGCCAACCGCGATGAGCGCCTCGGCAATACGCGCCTCGTCGAAGACGCCGTGTTTGGCCGGGTAGGCGACGGCGTCGGCAAGCGTGGCGAGCGGAAAATAGGGCCGTTGCGGCACGAGCATGACTTTGGCGCCTTCGGGTACGCTGACCCGGCCGGATCCAAACGGCCAGATCCCGGATATGGCGCGCAGGAACGTCGACTTGCCCGCGCCGGACGGGCCGGTGACCAGCACGCTTTCGCCGGGCGGAAACGCGACGTGTTCGGCGGCGACGATGGGCGTGCCGTCGGGCAGCCGGACGTTAAGTCGCTCGATGGCAAATGGCCTATCGGCTTTGTCGGTGACCAATTCGACGACCGGCGGGGTGACCGCGACGGCGTGGCCGGCCGCGATCGCTTCCCTGAATCCGGTCAAGCGAACGACGACGGCGCGCCATTCGGCGATCTGCCGGTAGGCCGTGATGAAATAGGACAGCGCATTCTGCACGCTGTTGAATGCGGAGGCGGTTTGCATCAGGCCGCCAAGCTGCATGGCGCCGGAGAAATAGGCCGGCGAAACGACGATATAGGGAAAGATCACCGAAGCTTGGGTGTAGCTTTGCGTGAAGAAAGTCAGCTGCTTCTGCCGCTGCATCAACGAATACCAGTTGCCGACAACCGAGCCGAAGCGCGCCAAGTGATGCTCGCGTTCGGCCGCTTCGCCGCCGAGCGCGGCGATCTGCTCGGCATTCTCGCGCGTGCGCACCAGATTGAAGCGGAAATCCGCCTCGAAGCGCTGCTGCTGGAAATTCAGGGATATGAGCGGCTTGCCGATCAAATGTGTCAGTACAGTGCCGATGGCGGCGTAGATCAGCGCCGCCCAAACGAGATATCCGGGAATGTTGAAGTTGGCGCCGAAAAGGGTAAGCGGTGCGTGCGCCGACAACGTCCAAAGAATGACGATGAACGAGCCGAGCGTGACAACGGCGTTGAGCACGCCGATGCCGATTGTCAACGTGTACTGCACAAACAGTTGCAGATCGTCGGCGATGCGCTGGTCGGGGTTATCGGCGGCGTCGCCGAGAAGCTGCATGCGGTAATGATTGGCCGACGAGAGCCATTGACGCAGATAGGTTCGCGTCATCCAGCGCCGCCAGCGAATTTGCAGCCATTGATTCAGATAGAGCTGATAGACGGCGAGCACGGTGTAGACGGCCGCGAGCACGCAGAAGAACAAAATCGCGCTGACGAAGGCTTCCCAGTTGCGGTCTTGCAGCGTGTTGTAGAAACGATTGTACCATTGATTGAGAATGACCTGGATGCCGACGAGCGACAGCTCGATGGCGATGACCGCGCGCGAGGAGTATGCGCCCCGGCCAGCGGTCATCGGAGCGGAAGTAAGGAACGGCGAGTCGCCAAATATCGGCGATCGTCAAGGCAAGGCTTTTCACGAATGAACCTCCGGAACGGCCAATCGGCACGCAAATCCAAGATAACCATCCGCCGCAATCGCCGCGGCGGGGGCACTGCTGCGCTGCAATATGCACCGCGGACTTTGTCCGCAACCTCGCGTGCGTCGTTTTTGTACACGAAATGGCGATGGCGGTAGCGCCGGGACTCGCCTAGTCTTTGCGCGGGCGGGACGAAGCACTCGCAGGCGGCGTTTTTGCGACGCCGCCATTGCCGGCGGTGCGGTCCGATTAACGATTCGGGCGCCGGTTAACGGCGCATTGGGGGAACGCCGCATGTTCACGCAAATCCTCGATCCGACTGGAAATCTGTTTGTCACTTGGCTGGTGGCCCTGGTTCCGGTGGTTCTGTTGCTGGTTTTGCTCGCCGGTTTGCGCCTGTCGGCGTGGATCGCCGTGCTTATCGGTTCCATTGTTACCTTTCTGCTCGCCGTTTTTGTCTGGAGAATGCCGCTTGATGACGGCGCGCTTGCTTATCTTTACGGCGCGGCGACCGGCGTATGGTACGTCAATTGGATCACGTTCTGGGGCGTGGTGCTGTTCAACACACTGGTCACGACCGGCATCTTCGAGAAATTCCGGCGCTGGCTCGTGCATCAGGGAACCCGCGACGTGCGGGTGCAGACCATCCTTTTTGCCTGGGCTTTCGGCGCCTTGCTCGAGGGTTTGGTCGGCTTCGGTTATCCATGGGCCTTTGTTGCTCCTATCCTGATTGCGCTTGGCATCCCCGATCTCGATGCCATCCGCGTCGCCGCCATCGCCAATAATGCGCCGGTGTCCTACGGCGCCCTCGGTGCGCCGATCATTGCGCTGGCCACCGTGACCGCCGGCACGCTCGGCGTCGGCTTTCTCGATTTGCTGCCGATCTATTCGGCGTCCGTCGGCAAGATCGTCGCCATCCTGGCGCTGCTGCCGCCTTGGGTTTTGCTTTATCTGGTGTCCGGCAGTAAGGGCATGTGGTCGGCTTGGCCGCTCGCTATCGTCGGTTCACTCGGCTACATCGCCGGACAATTGCCCACGGCCGTCTTTCTCGGGCCATATCTGCCGGACGTTCTCGGCTCGATCGTCTGCTTCGTGGTCTTGTTGCTGCTGCTGAGGGTCTGGCGGCCGGCGCAAGTGCTGGGTTACGGCGGCGCGCCGCTCGCCGGCGCGAACCAGGTCGAAGCCCATGGACTTACCGCCCGCGAGGTCGGCATGGCTTGGCTGCCGATTGCCGTCCTGGTGGCTGTGGTCGTCGCTTGGACCGGGCCGTGGTCCAATCTGCCGAAGATCATTCTGCTGCACGCCGCGGTCGCCGCCGAATTCGGCGATCACGCCGGGAGCGAAGATCAGCGCGGTGTTCAATTTTACGCCGTTCGTCGGCGGCAGCGCGATACTTGCTTCCTGGATCATCACAGCGATTTTGCTGCGCGTTAATTTCTCTCAGATCGGCGACATCTTCGCCAAGACCTGGTCGCAGATGTGGGGCGCGTGTCTCGTCGGCGTGTTCATTTTCGGCCTTGCCTATGTCTATAACTTTTCCGGCATGGCCGGCTCTCTGGCCAGCGCCTTCTCCAAGATCGGGCCGGCCTTCATCATCGTGGCGCCGATTCTTGGATTCATCGGCGTCGCATTGTCGGGAAGCAACACGTCGACCAATGCCATGTTCGGCACTTTCCAGGCGCTGGTCGGCAAAGTGCTCGGCTTTCCGCTGCTGCTGTTGCCGTCACTGAACTCGGTTGGCGCCGAGGTCGGCAAGCCGATTGCGCCGCAGACGGCGAGCGTCGGCGTCTCCACCAGCCGGTTCGTGCGCAACGAGGGCGAGGTCATCCGCCACAATTTCGGCTGGACGCTCGTGCTGCTCGCCTACCTCGTGATTATCGGCGTGGCCTGCTACCTGTTCTTCCCGGGCATCGCCATGCTGCATCACGCCTAGCCAACAGCGGCGGCGAATGGAGCCATTCGCCGCCGTTTATGTCGCCGCGAGCGCGATATTAGGCTTTGGTCGCGCGCGTCATCAGGAACGGCATACGAATAGTATTTTCCTCGAACACGTCGGCGGCCAACGCATCGAACTCCGCGCGCAGCCGGGCCAGTTGGTCCGGGTCATTTTTCATCGATTCGACGAGCTTGGTGAGAGGTCCGATCGTCTTCTCCTGCGCGGCACGGAAGTGCGGCAAGGCTCAGCGCCGGCGCCACCAGCGTATCGCGCGCGAATTTAAGATCCGTCACGGACCCTCCCAGCCGCTCGCGCACGACATTTGGATCGCCCCATAGCGGCGGCGGGGCCGGGGCCTCGGCTCCCGGTGGAGGCGGCGGCATGTGGCGCGCGATGAATGCAAACATGCGGCCGGTGAAATGCTCGGGCGGCCAGGTCGAAAATGCGATCCGCCCACCCGGCTTAAGCACCCGCAGCATCTCTTTTAGCGCGATGGCGGGACGCGGCGCGAAGATATGGCCGAACTGGCTGAGAACGACGTCGAACGCGGCGTCAGGATAGGGCAACGCCTCAGCGTCACCTTCGACGAATTCGACATCGACACCGGCAATATCCCTATTCTTTTTTGCACGTTCGAGAAGGGCGGGTGTCAGATCGAGCCCGCGCACCTTTGCACCGCCGCGTGCGGCGGTGATCGCGACCACGCCGGTTCCGCAGGCAACGTCGAGCACCTGTTGCGCGCGGCCGACCTCCGCGAACTTCACCAGCTTGGCGGCGGGCGGCGTTGAAAAAATTTCAACGGGCACGAATGACGCCCAGCCTTCGCGCTGGGCGGCTTTGAATTTGGCAAACGGATCGGCTGCCGCGGTCGTCATCAGGCGCTCCCGGTGATCGCGCATGGTTTCGCATCGCTAGCGGCAAGACAAGCGAAAAGGGCGCGGATTTCTCCGCGCCCTTTTTTGATCGACCAAGCGGCGGACTTAGAAGTCCATTCCGCCCATTCCGCCGCCGGGCGGCATCGCCGGCATGGCCGGCTTGTCTTTGGGCTTCTCCGCCACCATAGCCTCGGTGGTGACCAGGAGGCCGGCCACCGAAGCTGCGTCTTGCAGCGCGGCGCGCACCACCTTGGCGGGATCGACGATGCCCTTCTCGATCATGTCGACATAGTTCTCGGTCTGCGCGTCGAAGCCGAACGTCTCCGATTTGTTTTCCAAGATCTTGTTGACCACGATCGAACCTTCGACGCCGGAATTTTCCGCGATTTGGCGGACCGGCGTCTCCAGCGCCTTGAGCACGATATTGATTCCCGCCTGCACGTCGGCGTTATCGTTGGTGAGCTTGCCGATGGCCCGCTTGGCGCGCAGCAGCGCCACGCCGCCTCCCGGCACGATGCCTTCCTCAACCGCGGCGCGGGTGGCGTTGAGCGCGTCCTCGACGCGGTCCTTTTTCTCCTTCACCTCGACTTCGGTGGCGCCGCCGACGCGGATGACAGCAACGCCGCCGGCGAGCTTGGCCAGCCGCTCCTGCAGCTTCTCGCGGTCGTAATCCGAGGTGGTTTCCTCGATCTGCTGCTTGATCTGATTGACCCGGGCCTCGATGTCCTTCTTCTTGCCGGCGCCGTCGACGATGGTGGTCTTTTCCTTCTCGATCACCACCTTCTTGGCGCGGCCGAGCATATTGACCGTAACGGTTTCGAGCTTGATGCCGAGATCCTCGGCAATGAGCTGACCGCCGGTCAAGACGGCGATGTCTTCGAGCATGGCCTTGCGCCGATCGCCGAAGCCGGGAGCCTTCACCGCGGCGACTTTCAATCCGCCGCGCAATTTGTTGACCACGAGCGTGGCCAACGCTTCGCCTTCAACGTCTTCGGCGACGATGAGCAGCGGCTTGCCCGACTGCACCACCGCTTCGAGTACCGGCAGCAATTGCTGCAGGCCGGGGAGCTTTTTCTCGTGCAGCAGCACGTAGGCGTCCTCGAGCTCGGCCAGCATCTTCTCGGCGTTGGTGATGAAGTACGGCGAGAGATAGCCGCGGTCGAATTGCATGCCCTCGACGATCTCGACGTCGGTCTCGAGCGCCTTGGCTTCCTCGACGGTGATGACGCCTTCGTTGCCGACCTTTTGCATCGCCTCGGCGATCATCTTGCCGACATTGGCATCGCCGTTGGATGAGATGGTGCCGACCTGCTGGACTTCCGACGAGGAGCCGACCTTCTTCGAGCGCTTCTTGATGTCGGCGACCACGGCGTCGACGGCGAGGTTGATACCGCGTTTGAGATCCATCGGGTTCATGCCGGCGGCGACGGCCTTGGCGCCTTCCTTGACGATGGTGTGCGCGAGCACGGTCGCCGTCGTGGTGCCGTCACCGGCTTCGTCGTTGGTCTTCTGCGCGACCTCGCGCACCATCTGCGCGCCCATGTTCTCGAACTTGTCGTCGAGCTCGATTTCTTTGGCGACGGTGACGCCATCCTTGGTAATGCGCGGCGCGCCGAAGCTCTTCTCAATCACGACATTGCGGCCCTTGGGACCGAGCGTGACTTTTACGGCGTTGGCCAGCGTCTCCACGCCGCGCAGCATGCGCTCGCGTGCATCACCGGAAAATCGTACTTCTTTCGCAGCCATAACTTGCTCCTTGTATGTTCAACGTCAAAATTGAGAGTGACGGAGGACAGAGAACGGACGACGGAAAAGGGTCGTCTTTGCCTTCTGTCGTCTGCCGTCTGTCGTCTGTCCTCCGGTTTCAGGCGATCACGCCCATGATGTCGGATTCTTTCATGATCAACAGCTCGTCGCCGTCGAGCTTGACTTCGGTGCCGGACCATTTGCCGAACAGCACCCGGTCGCCGGCCTTGAGGTCCATGGTGATGAGCTTGCCGTTCTCGTCGCGGCCGCCGGGCCCGACGGCGACGACTTCGCCTTCCTGCGGTTTTTCTTTCGCGGTATCGGGAATGATGATGCCGCCTTTGGACCGCTCTTCGGCGTCAATCCGTTTGACGACGACGCGGTCATGCAGGGGACGGAACTTAAGCTTTGCCATGATCATCCTTACTGCCGCTTCCGGCGCGGCGCTGACCGGGGTTGAATAGAAAAGTCTTTGGATTTGCAGTCAGTTGGCACTCATTTGAATTGAGTGCCAGCCACGCGGCAGGAGATAAGATTTGGCTCGGCTGCTGTCAAGGCGCGGTTGCCCAGCGGCTACCACGGAAATCCCTGTCGCCGGGCGCCCCCTGCGAATTGTCCCGGGCCGAGCGCTCTTTTCCATGGCACCGGAGACGAAAAATCGTCACCATCCCGGCTCAATCCTGAGCGAGTTCGTCGTCCGGCCTGCAAACGCTCCATCCATAAGCCGGTTTTGAGGAGAGTCCCTGATGAGCCTACGCTTTCGCGAGTTCCGGTCGGTCGTGGGCGTTGCCGCGGCGGCGATTGCGCTCTCAGCCTGTGCGACAAACCCTCCTGAGCAGGCGCCTCCGCAGGCGGCGGCTGTTGCGCCGGAGATGCCGGCCTCGATCCGGCCCGAAGAGATGGTCGGGCGCTGGGGTTATGGCGCCTATCACAATGAATCGGATCGAATGCGCACTGAAACGGCGGCGAGGGCGCAATGCGGCCAACCCGTGGTGATTAATCGGGGACCGAACGGCGGCGTCATGATGTATCTCGCCGACAGCCCGCAACTGCAGGAGCTGCATCTCAAGGGCAGCCCCGCCGGCCAAAACTTTGTCGGCCCGCCCGGTCCGGCCGGCGGCCCGCAGGATCGGCAGATTGTGTCGATCGACGGCCGCAGCATGGTGCTGCGCTGGATCAACCCGGACATCGCGAGCCGCTACGGTACCGGCGTATACGTGCGCTGTGCAGCTGAAGGCACCGCGCGCCGGCAATCGACGCACGAACATTAGTTTGGGCCGGTAACGGACGCCGAACGAATGCACCGGCGAAGCGCCGATCGCGCTCAATGCGTGACGCGCGTTCGCGCGGCGTAAGCGGCCTTTCGGCAAACGGCCGATTAACGTTAATGCCGCAGGCTTCACTCAAAATAAACGCTAACTTGATCAACGAGATACAAACAAGACGCGGCGCCAAAACGCGCGCCGCGAAATTTACCAAACAGTCGCGCTTTAGGCCTCTAGTCGTCGGAGCGGATCATTCGATCTGGTCCGGCGCGTAACCTTGTCGAGTGCAGAGTCCCCAAAATGCGGCGTACCTTTGTTTGCGTAAATGTGACGTTCTTTGTCGCGGCTTGCGGCGTGTCGTGCGTGTTTGGTTCGCAAGCGCGCGCGCAGGATCAACTGCTCGATCCCGGCTGGCAGCTTGCGTCTTCGGATAACCAGAGCGGCGAGGGCGGATATTTTCGTTCGCTGCTCGGCGATGAACCGCGGGCGAACGCCGTGCAGCGCGTAACTCCCTCGCACGCCGCGACGCAGCGCGCGCGGGCGCGCCAGCCGGCGCCGCAGTCGAGGGTGCAATATCGCTACTATGTGCCGGCGCAACAAACTGGCGCCTATCAGCAGTCGGCGCCGGCTTACGGCGCACAAGCGGGACAGGAGGCGGGCGGCTATCAACAGGCGGCGCCGCTGTATGGCGCGGCGGCTCCGCAACGCTATCAGGCCCCACCCCAGTACAATCCGCCGCGCGGCCTCTTCGAACAACTCTTCGCGCGGCATGATCCCGCGCCGGCGCCGCCGCCGGCCTATGCGCCGATGCGGCTCGTCGATCCGGCGCACCCGGCGATCGATCCGCAATACGAGCGCCAAGTCGTCGACTACAACGGCAAGGAAAAGCCGGGCACGATCATCATCGATACCCCGCATTTCTTTCTTTATCTGATCCTGGCTGACGGCAAAGCGCTGCGCTACGGGATCGGCGTCGGACGTCCGGGATTCGCCTGGTCGGGCGTCAAGCAAATCTCCGCCATGCGCGAATGGCCGGATTGGACCCCGCCGACGGAGATGCTGGCGCGCCGTCCCGATCTGCCGCGCTTCATGCCCGGCGGTCCGGACAATCCGCTCGGCGCGCGCGCGCTCTATCTCGGCTCGACGCTTTACCGCATCCATGGCTCCAACGAACCGTGGACCATCGGCCACCAGGTGTCGTCGGGCTGCATTCGCTTGCGCAACGAGGATGTCATCGACCTTTACGGGCGCGTGAAGGTGGGGGCCAAAGTCATCGTGCTGTGAGCGGCGTCCGGCGCGACGCCGCACGATCGCCGAAGGAACGCGCCTTGCGCGCGCGCGGCGGAAATTATTCCGCCGCCGTTCGCGTATCGCTTATCGCGCCGACATTGTCTTCGCGCTGTTTGATTGCGTGCTCGGCGATGAAATAAACCGGCCGGCCTTTGATTTCGGAGAGGATTTTGCCGATGTACTCGCCGAGCACGCCGAGCATGATCAGCTGCACGCCGCCCAGCACCATAAGCCCAACAAACAACGACGGATAACCCGGCACCCTTTCGCCGTAAACCAGCGTCTCGTAAACGATCTCGCCGCCATAGATGAACGCGGCCAACGCCAGCAGCAGGCCGAGCAGCGTGGCGATGCGCAGCGGCGCCACCGAAAATCCGGTCAATCCGTCGATCGAGAGTCCGATCAGAGTGCGCACATTCCAGGTACTGCGGCCGTCGGCGCGGGGCTCCGGCTGATAATCGATGCGGATTTGGCGAAAACCGATCCAGCTCGATAGACCTTTGAAGAAGCGGTTGCGCTCCGGCAGCCGGCGAAGCGCGTCCGCGGCGCGCGGCGACAGCAGGCGAAAGTCGCCGGCGTCCTCGGGGATGCTGGTGCGCGCGCCCCAGTTGAGCAGCCGGTAAAAACCCTTCACCAGAACGCGCCGAACCAGCGATTCGTTGGTGCGGTGCGCCTTGGCGGTAAAAATGACGTCGTAGCTGCCATCGAGCCAATGATTGACCATTGTTTCGATCAAGGCCGGCGGATGCTGGCCGTCGCCGTCGATGAAGACCACGGCGCCGAGCCGCGCATGGTCGAGGCCGGCAAGCAGCGCCGCCTCCTTGCCGAAATTCCGAGAGAGCGAAACGATTTGCAGATCGAGTCCATCTGCGGGCAGCATCCGGGCGATGGCGAGGGTATCGTCGTGGCTGCCGTCATCGACATAGATCACTTCGCAGGACAGCGCCCGTCTGGCGCCAAGGCCCTGGGCAATTTCGAGCAGGCGGGGATGCAATCGTGCGAGCGACGCCGCCTCGTTGTGCAGCGGCACGACAATCGAAAGGCCCTGCGCGGCGGCCGCATTGGACCGGGGCGCGCGGCTGCCGCGGCAGCGTCAGGTTCGGGCGCGGGAACGGCGGCGGGGCCGGAGGCGGACGCGGGCCCAGATGCCATCGCAGTACCGCGCAGGGCGCGCGCCGCCTCAGTCAATCGGCTCTCGGTCGTGGTGCTCACCGGGATTGTTTCCCATCTGGCCCGACCTATAGCGCAATCGAAAGCGGCTGTCGTGCCATGCCCTTAAGCGGGAATGGGCCCGCGGCCGCCCTTTTAGGCCGGTCAGTGCTCGGTAAAGCGGCCCCCGGGGCGCGAAAGAACGACATGGTTAAGCGATGATGGCGGATCGCTCCCGACGTGATATGCGAAAGCGCAAATGACCTGGGTTCTTCGCTACGGCCGCGCCCGCGCCAGGCTTCTTGTCGCCTGGCGCAACCGCGCGGTCAGCCTGAAAGCGATCGCATTCGGCCTCGTCGGCGTGGTCAACACGGTCGTCGACTATTGCGTTTTCCTGTTGGCGCGCGCCGCGTTCGACCACTCTGCGGCGGCGCTTGCCGCGTTCGCTTCGCTGTCCTCGCTGTGCGATTGCGGTAACGGGACGATGTTTTCTTTGATTGCCGCGAACACGATTTCCTGGATCGTCGCCGTCACCGGTTCGTATGTGATGAACTCCTTTATCACCTTTGCCGCCGAAACCGGCGGCAAGCTCCGCTGGCGTGCCTACTTGGCATTTGTTGCTTCCGGCATCGTCGGCTGGATGGCCAACACGGCGACCCTTCTCGCCGTCGCCGAGGTGTTGCTGCTGCCGGTTTTCCTCGCCAAGGCGGTTGCCATTTTGGCGAGCTTCATCGTGAACTTTTCGCTGTCTCATTTCGTCGTGTTCCGGGCGCGGCCGCGATCAATCAACAAGATTTAGCGTCGCCCGCTCACTTAATCGCCGTCACCGGGCCGAAGCCGCGTGGCGAGAAAGTCGCGCATTGCCGCGCCGGGTTCGTCGCTCTCATAAGCCGCGGCGAATGCGTCGATGCCGGCTGCGATGGCCGCACTCAGCGTCAGTTCTTCCCACTGCCGGATCAGGCGCTTTTGCAGCCGCACGGCGCGCGGGCGCGAGCTCAGAAGACTGTCGATACAGGCATCGACCGCGGCGTCGAGCGCAGACGGCGGCGCCACGCGCTCGAGCAGTCCCCAGGCAAGTGCGTCCGCGGCGGAAAACTTTTCGCCGAGAAGGAGGATCTCGCGCGCGCGGCCGAAGCCGACGAGCGTCGGCAACAACGCCGCTTCGATGACCGAGGGAATGCCGAGCTTGACTTCCTGCATGCCGAACGTGGCCGTTTCGGACGCGATGCGCAAATCGCAGGCGGCCGCGATTTCGAGACCGGCGCCGAAGCAGTAGCCGGCAATACGGGCGATCACCGGCACGGGAAACTTGCGGATTGCATCGCAGCATCGGTGCAAGCGGGTTATGAACACCTTGGCGCTCGCGGCGTCGGCGATGGCGGCCATCTCGGTTATGTCGGCGCCGACGATGAACGACTTGTCCCCGGCGCCGGTCAGGATCACGGCGCGCAGCTTTTGATCGCCGGTAAGGCGGTCTAGCGCCGCGACAAATTCCTCCATCAAGGCGGCGCTGAGCGCGTTGAGACTGCGCGCATTGTCGATGGTCAGGCGGGCGACAACGCCGTGCGGCAATTCGTCGATGCGTACGTCGATGTGGGGACGCTCGGCGTTGGGCAACCGCGTCTGTTCCTGTTCAGCGTCGTTTCTCATCCGTTGCTACAAGCTTTTTGCGCGCGTGCCCAGGAGCCCTTTGGCGCCTTGACCGGCATGGGCCGGCGCCTGAACCTGATGCGCCGCGATGGCTATAGGAGCGCTGTCATGGCCCGGGGAACGTTTGCACTTTGGCAATTTGCCGCCTATATATGGGGCATATTGCCGGGGCGAACCGGAGACGGAAGTGACCTTGCCAACCCCGCAGCCCGTGATTGAAAGCGTCTTTCGCAAGCTGGGCGGTCATCGAGGCCTGGGCGCCGAGGTATCCTCGGAGGCTGATCTCGCCCGCATTGTCGATCGCGGGATTCGCGTCGGCGTTCTAACTCATGTGTTGCGCGCGGGATTTTCAAAACAGGAGATCGAACGCTTCGTCATTCCAGCGCGGACGTGGAGACATCGGAAGACGAAAAAGGCGCTCCTTTCAACCGAGGAATCCGATCGCGTGGTCAGGCTTGCCCGCATTCAAGCCGTTGCCGAGGATGTGTTCGGAGACGTTGCGAAAGCCAACCAGTGGCTTCGTGAACGCTTAGGGATTCTTGATGGCAAATCGCCGCTAGAGGTGGCGCGAACTAAATCAGGTGCGCGCTTGATCGAACAAATCCTCGCCAAGATCGATTGGGGCGCAGCCGCCTAAATGCGCCTGTGGCGGCTGTCCAGCGAGCGACACGCGCACAATTTTGACGGCGGATACGGATTGTCAAATGACGGCCGTTGGAACACTCGAGGCCGCCCGGTCACCTATTGCTGCACGGTTCCTTCGCTCGCGGCGCTGGAAAAGCGGGTTCACGTCAATGATCCCTCCCTGCTGCCGGCGCAGGTCCTGGTCGCTTACGAACTGCCGGATAGCATCTCCAAGCGAACGATTGTTACCGCCGAACTGCCGGCCGATTGGCCGACACGCGACACCTACACGCAAGGCATGGGCGATCGATGGCTCAATTCGGTGACAGAGGCGCTTCTCTTTGTTCCGTCAGTGATTGTGCCGATCGCAAACGTGCCGGACCAAAACGTGTTGATCAATCATCGAGCGGCGGAGACCTCATCGATAAGGATCGCTGACGTTATCGCCTTCACGCTCGATCCGCGATTGTTCAGACCGTAAGTGAATGCCAATTCGCCGTCTGTCCCGCGTGGAGACCGCCGGCGGAACTAGTTGGCCGATGAAATGCCGTCCCGCTCAAGCTCGGCGACCAGCCGCGCATGCAGCGGATTGTCGCGCGCATAGACGTAATCGAGCGCGCGCAACCGACACCGCTTCGGCGCCATGTTCGCGCAGGAAGACTGGCCAGCGCGTGCACGTGTTTGGGCGGGCAGTGCAGCGTGAGCATGCCCGACGAGGTCGGCCCGCCGAACGGCGCGGCGACGCCGAATTTGTCCCGGCCGTCCGCAGCAGCGCGTCGTTTAGGCCGGCAAAGCGCGTGCGCACTTCGCGATAAGCATGCGGCGCGCTTCTGCGCGGCGATCCGGTCGAGCAGGAGCCGCGCGGTTTCGCGCTGCCGCGCGTCCCAGGCGCGCGCCCGCGCGGCGACGAGATTCGCCTGCGAGCGCAGGATGACGCCGTCGTCGATCACCTTGAGCCCGTTGGCGGCGAGCGTCGCGCCGGTCGTGGTGATGTCGACGATCAGTTCGGCGGTGCCGGCGGCCGGCGCGCCTTCGGTCGCGCCGAAGCTTTCGACGATGCGGTAGTCGACGATGCCGTGCTCGGCGAAGAAGCCGCGCGTCAGGTTGGCGTATTTGGTGGCGAGCCGCATCTTGCGCTCGTGCTTGAGCCGGAACGCGGTGGCGACGTCGTCGAGGTCGGCCATGGTGCGCACGTCGATCCAGGCCTGCGGCACGGCGACCACGACATTGGCGAAGCCGAAGCCGAGCCGGTCGATGAACACGACTGCGCGGTCCGCGTCGGCGATCATTTCGCGCACCAGATCCTCGCCGGTGATGCCGAGATGCACGGCGCCCTGCGCGAGCTGCGTCGGTGATCTCCGCCGCCGAGAGATAGGCGACCTCGACGCCGTCGAAGCCGGCGATGGCGCCGCGATAATCGCGGGCGCCGCGCGGCTTGACCAGTTCGAGCCCGGAGCGGGCGAAAAAGCTTTCGGCGTTCTGCTGCAGGCGGCCCTTCGACGGCACGGCAAGGATCAGCGGCGCGCTCATGCCGGCCCTCCGTAAGCGGAAAGCTCTTCGATCGAGGCGGCAAAGCCGACCGCGGGAATCGGCTCGCGGGCGCCGAGCCGCGTCAACAATCCATCGTAGCGGCCGCCGGCGACCAGTGCGGCCTTGGTGCGCGCGTCGTGCAGTTCGAACACGAAGCCGGTGTAGTAGTCGAAGCCGCGGCCGAAGGCGGTGGAGAATTCGATCGCGCGCACGTCGACGCCGCGCGCGGCGAGGAAGCCGGTGCGCGTCTCGAACAGATCGAGCGCGGGCGTCGAGCGCGAGCTTGGCGTCGGCGGCGAGCGTCGCGCAGTTCGCCGGCCGACGTCGTCGGGATCGCCGCGCAGCGCCAGGAAGCGCTCGATCAGCGCGCGGGTTTCGCGCGGCAGCCGGGTGCCGGCGCCGAGCGCCGATTGTTCGAGAAAGCGTTCGGCGATTTCGCCGACCGAGCGGCCGCCGACCGCCTCGATGCCGGCGATCGACAAAAGATCGGTGACGAGATGATGCGCCGCCTTGGGATCGGAGCCGGCGAGCGCGGCAAGCACGCCCTGATATTCCGGCGGCCGGTTGGCGGCGGCGAGCGCCAGCTGGTCGAGATCGTGCGCCAGCGACGATTTCCGGTTGAAATCCTTGATCAGGCGGCGCTTCCAGGCCGGCGCCAGATCGAGTGCGGCGACGAAGGCGGCAAACAGCCCGACATCGCCGAGGCGGATCTCCGGCGCGGCGCACGGCGTAGAGCGTCGTCGCCTCCAAGCCCGAGCGCCAGCATTTCGGCATCGGCCGCCGCCTTGTCGGAGCGGCCGAAGGATTCGATGCCGGCTTGAACGAACTCCGCGGCGCGTCCCTCGCGGTGACGGAAGACCGCGCCGAGATAACAGAAGCCCGCGGGCTTGCCGGCGTCGGCCGATTGCAGATACGCGCGCGAGACCGGGATGGTGAGGTCGGGCCGCAGGCACAATTCGCGGCCCAGCGGATCGCTGGTGAGGAACATGCTCCGGCGGATGTCCTCGCCGGAGAGGTCGAGAAACGGCTCGGCCGGCTGCAGCACCGGCGGATCGATCGGCGCATAGCCGGCGCGCACATAGGAGGCGACAAGCTGTTGCGCGCGCAGGTCCGGTCCGTTGATTGCACCGCTCGACATGGTCGTCGCTTCCACGCCGCGTATGGTTAATCCATTGTGTGAGCACGCGGCGATAATCGTGATTGCGCGGCCCTTTAGCACGGGAACCGTCGCTATTCGATAAACATCGGCACTGGCCGTTAATCGTGTCGTTAATGCAGGGGAATGAGGCGTTAAAGCGAAAGATCAACGCATTAAGGCGAAAAGGGAGCGCGTTTCCGCAAACCGCCGCTGGACCGGCCGCCGGTCGGCCGCTTGAGGGTCTGGCTTAAGATGAAGGCCAAGGATTAAGCCAAGTATCAACTCGGTCCGCGTACGGCCGCGAGGATCGCCGGCACTCCTGCAGCATCGACGGTGAGCCCGGTATGCGAGAGCCCGGGTACAATGGTGACCGGGACGCCCGGCCGCACCGCGTCGATGGTCGGGGCGAATTTGTCGGCGAAGAACAATTCGTCCTTTTCGCCGGCCACGACAGCGAGCGGCGTTTGCGCGTTGCGCACATCGGCGGCGTAGTCGCTCGTGGCGAACGCGCGCATCAACAGCCACGAATAATGGCCGACGAGGATGTCGGTTCGCGCCGGATCGATGGCGAGGAGGAGCGTGGTCAAATGGTCGAAAGCGTGAATGCCGATGCGGTCGAGGACGGTGAGCGCGAGGATGCGCGGGATAAAGGGGCGAGCGTACTTACCGTTTGGTTGGATGGTCGGCGCGAATGGACCGAGCATGGGCGAGAGCAGCACCGCGCGGGCAAAATTTTTGCCGAGCGGCGTCGCCGCCACGTGCAGCGCAAAACCGCCGCCGGAGGAAAAGCCGATCAGCACGAGTTTGGCGCCGGGATATTTGCCGCGGACCATGGCGGAAAAGTCGGCCATGTCGTCATCGAGCTCGCCGGCGTAGTCGATATCGCCGCGCGTTCCGGTATCGCCGTGGCCGCGGATGTCGGGTGCGTATACCGGGATCCCTTCGGCGCTCAGCGCTTTGCCCAGCGGGTGCATGCTCGCGCTCTGCGCCGAGGAGCCGTGGATGGCGATGACGACGAGCGGCGGATCGGAAGGGGTCGGGTTGGGCAGCCAGGCGCGATAGGCAATCGGCGAGCGCTGGCTCACCTTTAGTGTTTGCACCGCCGGCAGATCGCTGAAATCCACATTGCGAAACGGCGCGGCGAGCGACGTGAGCTCTTCCGGCGGCGCGCCCGTGCCGAATGCGAGCATGCCGGCGAGCGCAGCCGCGATGGTGATGGCGAGCGCTGCAACGACGATCAGAGCGATCTTAGCGGCTCGGCTCATCGCTTAGGCGTGAGGCCGTGCCACTCCAACGTCTGGCGCACGGCCTTGACCAGCTCAGTTCGTGAAACCGGCCTTTGCGCGAGCCGTTGTTCCAAGTATTCGCGCCGCGAGGGATCGAAGGCGCCGTGGGCGATCGCCTGTTCAGTTCCAGAAATGAGGTCCTTGATTTGTACCTTATCGACAGCCTTTTCTTCCGGCCCTTGGATGACGACACACGGCGAGTTTCGCTTGTCGGCGTATTTAAATTGATTTCCTAGATTTTTTGGATTGCCCAAATACGCTTCTGCGCGAATGCCAGCCTGACGCAGCTCCATAGCCATTTTCTGAGCACTCATGAGGTTGTCGCGAGCTACGTCAGGGTCTCGATCGGCAAATACAGCGACAAGCACCGGCCCCGGTTCGGTCTTCGCCGGAAGTGTTTCGAGATGTTGCAACGCCGCCGCAAGCCGCGATACGCCAATGGAAAATCCGGTGGCCGGCACCGGCTCGCCGCGAAAACGGACACCAGCCCATCGTAACGCCCGCCGCCGCCGACCGAGCCGAACCGGGTGCCGTTCTTTGCCGGTTGGAAATGTCAGCTCAACTTCGAACACCGGGCCGGTGTAATATTCAAGGCCGCGGACGACGGATGGATCGAGAATTCCTTTCCTTTGGCGTGCCCCGCAGCGATGAAAAGCTTTTCAATATCGCGAAGTTCTTTGATCCCCGCGTGAAAAATCTCATTTTGACCGTAGGCATTATCGAGCGCGGTTAAGAGGTCAATTTCGTATGGAGCGCACTATCTTTGGGAAGAAGCTCTATTCGGGGATTAAAACTGTCCTTGGTCGTTTCAACGTCCCCAAGGCTCGGAACGCAAGGTCAGGAAATAAATGATCGGTCGATTTGTGGCGTTCAGGCCCGCTCCTTTGGTGACATCTCCGCTCTCATCCCTTCGCTCCACGCCAAGCAATTTTTTTACCTCAGTTTTCCCGAGGCGCTCGTACTTGTCCATAGCGCGGAGAAGTCGAGCCGTTTCTCGGCATTTTCTTCGCCAGTCAGCCCGACTGCTTGCATCAAGCCATCGAGCAACTTCCGGCTGTTCATCCTCACCACATAATAGCCGCACGGAACGCCCAGCTCTCTCCATCGCGTCCGCGGCCATCATGCACATTTCGGCGTCGGCGGCGGGCGACGAGGCGCCGACCGTGTCGGCGTCGAATTGCATGAATTGGCGGAAGCGGCCGGGGCCCGGCTTCTCGTTCCGGAACACCCAGCCGACGCGGTAGCTGCGATATGGCTTCGGCAGCGCGTCGAAATTCTCTGCGACATAGCGGGCGAGCGGCGCGGTCAAATCGTAGCGGAGCGACAGCCATTGCTCGTCGTCATCCTTGAAGGAAAACACGCCTTCGTTGGGCCGGTCCTGATCGGGCAGGAACTTGCCGAGCGCGTCGGTATATTCGATCGCCGGCGTCTCTACCGGTTCAAACCCGTAGCTTTCGTACACCACCCGGATTTTTTCGATCATGTCTCGCGTCGCGGCAATCTCCGGTCCTGCGAGATCGGAGAGGCCACGCGGTAGACGCGCCCTGAGCTTCCGCGGCGGCTTCGTTTTTAGTTCTTTAGGTTTATCGAGAGACGGTTGCAGAGGTTTTGCAGCTGGATCAATTTGGGGGAGTTTCGATTTGAGGTCCTGCGCAAACACCAAACAGCCATATCCGATGTCGTGAAATTCTTCCGGATTAAAGGTAACGCGCTCACCTAACCTAAACTCTCGCTCCTGAATTTCATTTTTAAGTACGATTGATGAGCCCGCTTCCAAGACTGAGCCTTTGCCAACCTCCGTGATCTGCCCATTTCTTTTTCCATACATCCTCAAGTAGGGAAGGGAGAGCTTGAGCAATTTAGTGCCTTTATCAACGTCTTTCTCGCCCACGATACCGTCGCGGTGTTCAAGACAATTTCTCACCTTTTGAAGGGACAAAAATTCTTTCTCAAAATGCAACGGAGACGTCAGGCCGCGGCTTACTGCGCCCATCAATTCGGGAAATGACATTGCTTCCGCTTCTTCGTGGTACTGCTGAATTTTTTGCTGGACAGCGTCCCATGTCGTCTTCCGCCATCGTAGCTGGTCGGATGAGTTCGCAAGACTGATATAAAAGTATGCCTCTTCTAAAGTTGTTCGAATTCCTCTCGCGAGGTCCTGAAATCCTTTCGAAAGTATCCAGCTTGTATAGTGCACTTTTCGTTCTTCGGAGTTTGCCGCACTGGAGAATTTCACTTGAAATCGTGCCCGCTCAAATTCCGGTGCCTTGGACAGGTCCGCCTTCTCAAGCGATTGCATGTAGAAACTGACGATTTCCGTGCTTTGCTCAACCGCTCGCAAAGTGGGAGCTGCAACTCCGTGGGGATGCAAAGTGAGCAGAATTTGTGTCGGTTCCGACATTCGAACCTCTAGTTAAGCCCGGTGCTCCAGCCGTTGAAGCACCCCTGATTTAATCCCGAGGAGCTGGCGCGACTACTGTGTAACCTAGGAAACGTGCCTTTAAGGGAACAGCGCGGTTGGTATCGCACCGGGCAAGCGAGCGCAATTGGACAGACGAAGCCGGCAATGCTCGCATTTTCCACGCAGTGCGCGATGTTTCGGAAACCCGGCTTTCACCTTTCCGATTCATGGTGGCGGCAAGCGCCGGCGCGGAGCGGTTGAGATTATCCGTGCTAGACGCCTGGCCAGCGCGAATCCGCTTGGCTTGAGCTAAGGTTTGAGGCTTTCAGCGAGGATTTGGCCATGATCTCCCGGCGCAAGGCAATTGCATTGGCGGCTAGTGCTCTGATCGGGGCGGTCACCCCGGCCTGGGCGAAGAATTCGACATTGGTGGGTCAGTTCGACCTCGACAATGACGGGACGGTCGATCTCGCCGAAGCCAAAAAGGCGGCCGCCGACATGTTCGACAAACTCGACACCAACAAGGACGGCACGCTTGACCGCAAGGAGCTGCGCGGCCGGATAAGCCGCAAGGAATTCGACGCCGCCGACACCGATCATGAGGGCACGCTCAGCAAGGAAGAATATCTGAACGCGGTCGAAGCGCGCTTTAAGGCCGCGGACGCCGACCACAGCGGCACGTTGACCCATTACGAGTTTCACACCCAGAAAGGCCGGGCCTTGACCCGGCTGCTGCGCTAGACGCGGGCCGCCAGACGTTGCCGCTGCCATTTTGCGGCGCCTGCGCTTTTCCTTGTGAATACTCACGTATTTAGGACGTCTTTCCGCAGTGAATTGTGCACGCGGACGCGGCCGTGCCGGTCATACTCGATCAGGCCGCGGCGCCTGAAATTGTTCATGAAGAAGCTGATGCGCGCCCGCGTGGTGCCGACCATGTTGGCCAAAAATGACTGATTGACTGGCGCCGAGATCGCGTTGGCGCCCTCGTCATCGTCGGCACAATCGGCCAGTTGCAGCAACAGCCGCGCCAGCCGCTTTTCCGCGGAGTTGGTCAAGTAATCCACGATGCTGGATTGGTCGCGAATGCTTTGATCGACCAGATGGGTGGCGAACGCCACCGCGAAATCGGGATTGCCGCGGAGAAGGAGGATCAGAGCCGGCGTGGTGAGCCGGATCAGCGAACACGCGGTCAGAGCCGAGGCGAATCCGATACGTTTGCCGACGAGACCTCTTGTGCCGAAAAATTCGCCCGGTCTGCGGATTTCGACCACCGCTTCTCTGCCGTTCGGAGTCACAACTGCGATCTTGACGTGCCTGCTCTCCACGTAGAACACGGCGTCTGCCGGATCGCCTTGACGGTAGATGAGATGGCCGGAGGGAAACGACAGCACGGACTGGCCGTCGTCATGGCCGGTCAGGGCGGTTCGGAAGTCGAACTGTGCCTTTCCTGGATCTTCCCTGGCCATGGCAACCCCCAAGCGGCCAAGATCGTTTTCGTCGGGAGCGCTCATTTCGGCCGGATCGGTGCAAACCTCGCATGCATCCGCGCGTATTGAGGATTATCTTGAAGCAGCAATCAATCTGAAAACGGCGGCCGGGTGTTGGTGTTCAGTTTTGCACATGCAGGCCGTGCAGCGTTAGGATGAAGGCCGATACAGTCCCGGGACTTTATTGTCCTGAGGGGCTGGATGACAGGTCGCAGGCGGAGGATCGGTAATCATGACGGAAACGGCGAGTTTGGCGCGGCAAACCAACGATCTCGACGCCTTTTGGCTGCCGTTTACCCCCAATCGCGCGTTTAAGCGGGCGCCGCGGCTGATCTCGCGCGCCAAGGATATGCACTACTTCACGCCGGACGGACACGCGGTCCTCGACGGACTTGCCGGCTTGTGGTGCAGCAATGCCGGCCATAACCGCGACCCGATTGTCGCGGCGATCGCGCGCCAGGCCGCGGAACTGACTACGCGGCGGCCTTCCATTTCGCCCATCCGAAATCGTTCGAGCTCGCGAGCCGGATCGCGGCGCTGGCGCCGGCCGACTCAATCGGGTGTTCTTCTGCAATTCCGGCTCGGAGGCGGTCGACACCGCACTCAAGATCGCGCTCGCGTATCACAACGTGCGCGGGGAGGGCGGCCGAACCGCCGATCGGCCGCGAGCGCGGCTATCATGGCGTCGGCTTCGGCGGCATTTCGGTCGGCGGCATTGTCAACAACCGCAAATTCTTTGGCACGCTGCTGGCGGGAGTGGATCATCTGCCGGCGACCTATAGCCGCGAACATCAGCCTTCACCGCCGGCGAGCCGGATTGGGGCGCACATCTTGCCGACGACCTTGAACGCATCGTCGCCCTGCATGGGGCGGCCACCATCGCCGCCGTGATCGTCGAGCCGATGGCCGGATCGACGGGAGTGCTGCCGCCGCCGAAAGGCTACCTCCAGCGCCTGCGCGCCATCTGCGACAAGCACGGCATCCTGCTCATTTTCGATGAGGTGATCACCGGTTTTGGCCGGCTTGGCTGCGGTTCGCGGCCGAGCGCTACGGCGTAACGCCGGACCTTCTCTGCTTTGCCAAGGGCGTCAATTCCGGCGCGGTTCCGATGGGCGGCGTCATTGCCCGCGAACCGATCTACGATGCGTTCATGCACGGGCCGGAGCATACCATCGAATTGTTTCATGGCTACACCTATTCGGCGCATCCGCTCGCTTGCGCCGCAGGTATTGCCGCGCTCGATCTCTACCGCGACGAAAATATTTTCGACCGGGCCAAACGCCTGGAGAAGCGCTACGCCGACGCGGCGATGACGCTTAAAGGGCTCCCCGGCGTCCTCGACGTTCGCACCATCGGCCTCGCCGCGGGAATCGATCTTGCTCCGCGGCCGGGGCGCCGGGCGAGCGCGGCTATGAAGCCATGGACCGCGCGTTTCACGACGAGGACCTGGTGATCCGCATCACCGGCGATACCATTGCGATCGCCCCGCCGCTGATTGTGACCGAAGCGCAAGTCGGTGAGATCTTCGAGAAGGTGGGCCGGGTGATCCGGGCAGTTATGTCTTAAATGCGACGTATAGAGAGAAACCGGCGCATCGCCGGGCTTGCAGCCGCGCAGCGCTTGTGGACACTGACATTGCCCGGACGCGAATCACTCCCCTGGAGGAAACGAAAGCAGCCCCGGCTATCTCGCGCCGTTTCGGCGATAGTCCGGGGCGAGCGGAGCAGGGTCATCGATGGTGCGCCTCAGCGCCTTCTTCATCGCCTGCTGCATGGTGCTCATTGCCGCATCTGTCGGCACGGCACTGCATTTTCGCTTCGGGGTTTCGGTAACCGACTCCGCTCTGGTCGGGCTCGGCGTCCTGTGTGCGCTCTCGATCTACAACGCGATCGCCGGCCGCAAGCACGACCGCGCCGAGGTTAGCGATCAAGTCTCCGATATTGCCCGCGGCTCGGGCGATCTCGCCCGGCAGATGGCGGAGTTCGATCGCCGCCTCGGCGTTGTGGAAAACCAGGTCGACATTGCCATCGACCGGGCGCTGTCCAACACCCAGCCGCTCGCCGCCGAAGTCGAGGATTTGTCCCGCGTCTCAAACAGCTTTCCGAATCGATGTCCCGGTATGAGGCGGCCCTTCGCGGGCACCAAGGCGAAACGGACGGCGCGGCGATTGCCGATGCGGCGGTCGTTGCCCCCGCCGCCGCAACGGCAAAGCCGGCCGGATCGATACGCCGATGCCGGACAAGGTCGCGGCATTCCGTGGGTTAGACCGCGACGGCATTACCGCGCTCGTTTCCGCCGCGGTGGAAGCGAACAAGGTCGATCTCTACCTGCAACCCATTGTCACTTTGCCGCAACGCAAGGTGCGCTATTACGAAGCGTTGTCGCGGCTCAATGTGGAGGCGAAATCGTCGCCGCCGCGGATTTCCTTCCCTTTGCCGCGTCCGCTTCGATCTTACCGAAGCTCGACGGCCTCTCGGTGTCCCGTTGCGTGCAGGTGGTGCGGCGGTTGCTGATGAAGAACCGCGACGTCGGGTTGTTCTGCAATCTGTCCATCACCACCCTGACGGATTCCGGTTTCCCGCAACTCCTCGAATTCTTCGACGCCAACCGCGCCATCGCCCCCTCGCTGGTGTTCGAGTTTACGCAAAGCGCAGTCCGCGCCATGGGGCCGGCCGAGCACGACAGCCTTGCGGCGCTTGCCTAGCGGGGCTTTCGCTTTTCCATGGACAATCTTGCCGACCTTGCGGTCGAGCCGCGTGAACTCAATGACCGCGGTTTCCGTTTCATCAAAGTGCCGGCGGGTTTTGCTCAGCCGGATTGGCGGCGTCGGCATATCCATCCCGCCGACTTTCCGATCGGCTGGGCCGGTTCGGCATCGACCTTATCGCCGAGCAGATCGAGAGCGAGGCGAGGGTGGTCGAGCTCCTGGACTACGACGTTCGCTTCGGACAGGGCTTTTTGTTCTCACCGCCGCGGCCGGTACGCCAAGACGCGCTGGCCAACATGGCGACGGCCAATCTCGCGACCGAGCCGGCAAAATCGACCGCCGACAAACTTGACGCCGCCGTCAACGAGCTTGCCGCCGCCGCGCCGCGAGCAACGAGCTGGTGCAGCCGAACCGGCGGCCGGCAACGGACGGCAACGGCGCTGCCGACTTGCGCGCCGCGCGCGCGGGCTTTAGCTGATCGGCACCAGTGGTCAGATTCTGAAGTTCGTATCCTGTTTCGGGCGCGCTCTCATGCGACTTCTGAAGAATCAAAGGAACACTGGTATACGTTAATGCTAGTGCCCCTTTGATTTCGAAGTTGCCACATGGGATAGCGGCCTCGTCATGCGAACTTCGGATTCGGGACACTAGGCCTTGTCCGAAATCATTGACCGGTTTGCTCCTTTGCGCGCGCCTATGACGTTCTGCTCTGCGACGTCTGGGGCGTGGTGCATAACGGCCTTGGCACTTTCCGGCCGCTTGCGAGGCGCTGCGGGGTTTCGCGCTTCCGGCGGGACGGTCATCCTCATTACCACGCGCCGCGGCCGGGAGAGGCGGTCGCGCGAATCCTCGAGCGGCTAAAGTGCCGCCGACACCTATGACGCCATCGTAATCTCCGCGACGTCACGCGCGGGATTGTGGAAAGCCGTCTGAGCCAAAGGGTTTTCATCTGGGCCGGAGCGCGATTTGCCGATCTTTCCGGCCTCAACGTCAGCTTCGCGCCCGCGGAAACCGCCGACTACGTGGTCTGTTCCGGCCTGTTCGACGATACGCGCGAGACGCCGGACGACTATCGCGCCGCTTTTGGCGGCCGACGCGGGAGCGCGCGCTGTTCATGGTGTGCGCAAATCCCGACATCGTCGTCGAACGCGGCGAAATTCTGGTTTACTGCGCGGGTGCGCTCGCCGACGCCTACGCCGAACTCGGCGGCGAGGTGCTCTATTGCCGGCAAGCCGCATGCGCCGATTTACGAAGCCGCGCTCGGCCAGGCGGCGCGCGTTCGCGGCGGCACGCCACCGCCGCTTCATCGGGTGCTCGCGGTGGGCGATTTAATTCGCACCGATCTTACCGGCGCGGGCAGGTTTGGAATTGATTGCCTGTTTATCGTGTCCGGCCTTCACGCCGGCGACCTCGGCGGATCCGGAGCGCTGATTGTGCCGATCTGCGGCGGATGTTCAGCACCGCCGGCGTGACACCGAAAGCGGTCATGCGCGCGCTGCAATGGTAAACCGATAAACGGCGCAGCCGATGCTTGACTTGTGTTCCTTGATTTGCGCATTGCGCGGCGGCAGCTAACGCGGTCAGGTCTTCCCACTCGGGCTCACATGACGTCGAAGCGCTTTCTCGTCGTGCGCGATTTTGCGGGCAATGGCGCCTTGCGTGGCGCCGTCCTCGCCATGGGTAATTTCGACGGCGTCCATCGCGGCCACC
>CAWIEY010000011.1:0-139986 GCA_963835195.1 uncultured Alphaproteobacteria bacterium | reverse complement strand
CGTCCGCGTAGCGCACAACGATCACGTCGCCGGTGGCGCATCGCTGCCGCCACTGGTGGACCCATTGATCATAGACATGATGGAGGTAAATGTTCGCCAAGAGCGGGCTGATGACCGCGCCCTGCGGCGTCCCTTCTTCCGTCTCGATCACGCGTCCATCTTCGAGCACGCCCGCCGTCAGCCATTTGGCAATCAACCGGATGATTTCGACGATCGCCAATCCGATGCTCGACGAAACGGATCAGCCAATCCTGGCTGACCTTGTCGAAAAAGGATTGAACGTCACAATCGAGCACCCAGTTGATCCGCCGCCTCCCGATCCCGAACGCGAGCGCATCCAACGCTCGATGCTGGTTGCGCTTCGGTCGGAAACCGTAGCTAAATCCCAGGAACTCCGACTAATAGATCGGAGTTAGGATTGCCACCACCGCAGCCTGGACGATCTTGTCCTCTATGGCCGCAATGCCGAGCGGTCGCTGCCTGCCATCCACCTTCGGTATGTACTTCCGGCGCGACGGCAGCGCTCGGTACGCTCCTGTGTGGACGCGTGCATGCAGGTCCATGAGGTTTGCCTCAAGGTGCTCTGCGTATTCGGTCCACGTCATCTCGTCGACACCTGGCGCGGCGGACTTCTTCAAACCGAAGAAGCTTGCCCGCAAAACATCAACGGTGAGGTGATGCAGAAGCGCCGTCAGCCTGTCCTGTCTGTTCCTGATGACGGCTTCTCGTATGCGGCCCTGCGCCTGTGACACGGCTGCCCGGCTCTGCGTCCGGACCGTGCTTTGTAGTTCCGCAATCTCCTTGGCCCTGCCCCTTCGTCCGACGAGCTCCGCCGCCGCCGAAGCCGCTTTGTTCGCTCGCTTCTCTGCTACTTCGGGCAAATCCGACTTCTCCCTCGCACTCATCATCGGCTACAGCCTCCGGCCTTCCCGACAACGTCCCGGCCACGACTGGCGGGGACGGCGATGGAGATCTCCCGGTTCCCGTGCAAAAGGCTTCTGCGCATGCCAGGGTCTACGACGACGCGGGGTCGGCGTGTGTCTTGCGATATCGACACCAGCCGTGTTGCCTTCTGTAGGACGGAAAACATCAGCACCCCGAACTTGTCTTACGCCGCTCAATACCTCGCCTGCGCCCTCCCCTGTGAACGCTTCACGTCTGTCCTCGCGGACAACCCGTGCATCACCCGGGTCTAGTGCGGTTCGCTACTCCTTCACCGTGACGGACTTCCACCGTCTACCTTTTGCCGGTCTCCCGGCGCACCCATCCACACATGAGGCGGCATCAAAGAGAAGCCCCGGCGGGGGCGCCGGGGCTTCAGATTGCCCGTGATGCTTGGGTCTGGAGAACCCAGCCGCGCCAGCATGATCCCCGAGCGTTAAAAGCGAATGACTAGCTGAGGTTAATGCACATAAATGGCGACCGACATCACGACTATGATGCCCGCGACCATTAGACCTATCAGCAGATCGACACGACGCCCGATGGCGTCGCCTTTGTCAGGGCTTCGGCTCATAAGAATTTATCCAACGGCGAAATGAATTAGGGAGCGCGCAAGCGCTTCGACGGTGCCAACGATATTTGCCATTGAGGTAATACCAGTCGAAGGCCACCAATGCGGCCAATGCTACCGCCGCCATGCGGAACATGGTGGTTCAGTTTCTATGTCCGAAGTTGCAATAGCGTAAATTTTCAATGCCACCTTGCAACTAGTTTTCCGGTGGGCACAGCGCTATCAACCTGATCAACTCATTTGAGGGAAATTCAAAAGGTCCTGTGCACCGTCCGAGTGGGCCTGCAGGAGCCGAGCGATGGCCGAGCACAAATTTAAGATCGGTCAGACTGTCTATTTCCGGCCCGGAAGTTGATCGCGCCGGTCGACGCGCCACCGGGGCGGTACCATATTACTCGGCTATTGCCTGAAAGGGATGGAGAGTTTGAGTACGCGATCAGAAGTGATCATGAAAATCACGACCGTGTCGCAAGAGAAAGTGAGCTGACCCGCCCTAAATGATCGCCGCTAATGACAGCCAGCGCTGCGCATTTGGTCCTGTGGTTCGAGATTGTCGCCGCGCCACTAGACGCGCGGCTCATCGGCCACCTTGGCGCTGACTGTTGCGTGAGCTTCGGTCCTTTGGCGGATACTTTCTTGGTGATACCACTCGATACGGTAGCCGCGCATTAAGGCGCACTCTAAGATATCCCGGGTCACCGCGATCCCCCCGCTCCAGTCCGCCGATAATTTTTGCTTCACAGGCAGCGTCGGAATAACCTGCGAGCGCGCGTTTAAATGCTCGCGCGTCTTCGGGGTCAAGATGTCCGACTTCTAGGCTTCTGATGGCCACGACTACAGCGTGAGGATCGCCTGGGTCGGGTGTGAGGAGCGCAGCAAAATAGCGCCTATAACCTCGCCGAGACTGCGCCTCAGCGAGGGCCGCTAGCGTGGCTTGATGATACAAAGTGTCGACCACCCGCACGCCGAATGCGTCATCGCCGATGACGACACCGCGGCCCCGACGTCGGTGAAACGGCCAGAGCATTCCCCCTTTCCCCACGTCTTGAGCACAGCGTGGCATTCACTTTCAATAAAATCCAGTGCGGAATGGAACCTAGCGGAGGGAATGCCATCGATCGAGAGAACGACAAGGTTGTTGCCGCTAGCGTGCCGTCAAATGAGAAGCCCCGGCCCGAGGTTGCGACCGGGGCTTCATGTCCAGTGGGCCAGGACCTTCCCCGGAGTGAGTGGGGAGCGACCGTCTTAGCATTAATCGCCGCCATGCCGGAACCGCGGCGCGCGCTGTCCACAAAAGAGGCCTGGATGCTGATTGCTGGGAGGATGTTATAGGCGAGGACTGAGAGGGCCATCTCGGTCCTGGTTCCTTTGAGGCTCCTGGTCAGGAATTTTGCGCCTGCCATCATCCGCTTGATCGTTCCAAACGGATGCTCGGCGGCGCAACGCCGTCTCGCCATAAGTTCGGGAGTGGCTCTGGCATTCATGCGGGTGAGCACCTCCGGATCCAGATGGCGTTTGAGGAAACGGCGCTCCGCCGTAGTGCATTGCGGCTTGAGAGCGCAGCCGGCGTAATCGGACGACACGTAAGCCACGTTGCGCTTACGCCTGTGCAGTTGCTTGCGCACAAGCGACCGGCCAGCCGGACAGCGGTAGCTGTCGGTATCCGGCTCGTAGATAAAAGCGCTGCGGTCGAACAGTTTGCCATTGCCCCGGTTGTTGACGGCGCGGTTGGCTGGCGCGCATGCGAGGATGCCGTCTCGTTCGCAAGCGCTGGCATGGGCACCATTGGAGTAGCCGGCGTCAGCCACCACGGTCAGGCGTTGTCGCTCCAGCACCTGCTTTGTGGCCATAGCCATCGGGTGAAGCAGTCGGTTATCGGTCACCTCGTCTGTCACATCGTGATGAACGATCACGCCGGTATCGGCATCGACCGCCGTCTGGACATTGTAGGAGGGCGGCTTGGGACCATTGCCTCTGCCCATCGGCCTGGCATCCTCTTCGCCCTCGACGATTGTCGAGCGGCCTTCAGCATCGAGTTTGGCGGCAAGGCGGTCGAGTTCAGCGCGGCGGGCTTGCAAAGCCGCCAGTGCCGCAGACGCCGCATCCGGCCGATCATTAGGTTCACCCGCATCGGTTTGATCGAGCTCGCCGAGATAGTTCGCGATCTGGCGGTCGAGGCGGACAGCCTGCTGAGCAATCTCTGCAGCCCCGATGACCTTTTTGCCGCTCGCCACCGCCCGGAACTTCGAGCCATCAAGCGCAATCAGCCGCGCCGTGAACAGGCCCGCATCCCGGCACAGCATCACGAAAATCCGACATGCCCCAACGATCGCAGCGCCGTTGTCCCGACGGAAGTCGGCGATGGTCTTGAAATCCGGACTGAGCCGTCGCAAAAGCCACATCGCCTCGACATTGCGACGGCATTCCCGCTCCAGGCGCCGCGACGAGCGCACCTCATTGAAATAGCCCCAAATGTAGAGCTTCAGAAGGTCCCGCGGATCGTAAGGCGGTCGTCCTGTCGCCGTCGGTATCGAGCGGCCAAACCCCAGTTCGCCGACATTCAGTCCGTCCACAAATGCGTCGATCACCCGAACCGGCGCATCCACCGCCACATAGTCCTCAATCGCCGCTGGCAGCAGCGCTGCCTGACCACGATCCTCACCCTGAATGTAGCTCATGAAAAAGGCCGCATCGTTGTCGATGCGGCCTGCTTAGCTCAGTCGCCCGAGTTCTCACACAGCCTGGCGAAGCCGGGGCTGTAGTAGCCGACTCTCACTCGCCCCGGGGCGTCCCGCGAGAGCGAGGGTCGGGAAGCGCAGTCTAGCTATTCTGGAATAAATGAGAAGCCCCAGCCGGGGGCCAGCCTAGCCGGGGCTTCGAGGTCCGCGTGAGGGGACCTTTCCCTGAGAAGGGACGAAGCAAGTTTAGCAGCTAATGCAATCGCGCCCTTCTCATCATCATCACTCGCCACATCAGACCAGGGCCGGCCATGATTTTACGCTATGCGCATCGCGCATGCTCGCGGCTTTCTATATCTCCCATTCTATAGAATCCCTTCTTCTGAAAAGAAGAGGAGCCGTCCAAGCCGTCCAAGCTGTCCAGATCGCAACGGTAACAACCACTTCTAAAATTGTGGCGAGCCGTACATTGCCGTCCAGGGCCGTCCGAATACTGAAGCCCGGGCGGAGCCAGTACCGCCAAGTGCTGCGCGGCATTTTCGTGGTCAGGTGCCGCTCGGCGCGGATCATCTCAAGTAGATTTTTCATCGCTCTCGTTGTTGTCGCCGGCAAAGCCAAGAAGGCCCTGCTGGTGGTCCGGCTCTGTCATCGCAAAACGCGATTCCAATTTTAAGAATCTCTGCCTCGGTCAATTCAGTGAGCTTTTTGGTCATGAAGCGACCGTCGACCTGAAGCGCTTGGATCGGTCACCCCCAGCCGCGGCTGAGGAGTGCTTCCGCAGCGTTCAGCCGTACCGACTTCGGATTCCGCGGTGCGCATTAGTCTCAGCAACACCCGGATGGCTTCAAAAGTGTGTCGCCGCGTTTCGTGCATGACGCTTAGGAGGGCCCGGGGCCGGCCGCCGGGATTGCCGCTCTTGCCCTTCTTGAAGCCACCGCAGCCTGTCGGATTTGCCATTTGTCAGCTCAGCTTGTTCCTAAGCCTGATCTGAAGTTCATCACGACCTATTACGCCGCGCTGGTTCGCGGCGAAGTTGCGCCCGGCGGTGTTCGCGCAGTTTTTTGATTTCGGCTGCGAAATAGAGCGGAGAATGTGGCGGGCCTGGATCGAACGAGTTGCGCTTCCGCAGCATTACCGTCGCCGCGATCGAGCGCAGCGCCTTGATGCTTACACCTCGGTCAATCCAGCCTTGAACGAGCCGCGGCGCGTCGGCATCGCGCCATGCTCTCGGCAAGACACCGTGCCGATGCCCGGCAATATCGGCCAGCTCGCCGGCGAATTCGGTCGCCTCTTTCATCGGCCGCTGTTGTGGCAGTTCCGCGTTCACCGGCGCGGCGGCGCCAGTACGATCAGCTCCGCCCTCATCAACTTCTAAGCTTGTATCCGTGGGGGGAACAAAATGTCCCCCACCCCCCGCACGCTCGGCAGGGCGCCGCAGCCATCGCAACCACTCCAGCGAAATAATCGTGACCACATTCGGCAAGTGACGCTGTCCCGCAACGGGGCGCTTCCGAACGCTGATTAGGCGTTGCTGTTGCGCCTTGTGCACGGCCCGCTGCGCGGTTTTCCGGTCCACACCGGCTCGCGCGGCAATTTCGGCAAGCGACGAGTTGCACCGTCCCCGGCGTCGGTATTCATCCGCAACAATGCGCAAGCAAGCCATATCGCCGGTTGTCAGCCGCACCACGAGCGTAGGCGGCAGAACGCCCGAAAAGGCGAGCCGCTTCCGGCGCTCATAGGATGCTTGTTTGTCGGGCGACCGCTGCGGACACCGCTTTGGGAATTGACCGACCCGTTCTTGGTTTCGCTTAGGCAGCGATAAGCCGGGAAGCGTCGCTTGGCGCGGAATGTAGCGACGCACCGGACGGCGACCGTCGAGGTAGTTAGACAGCTCCGTAGCGTCGGCTTCCGAGATCGAGCCATCGCCGTAACTACGCCACAGCAATTTCGCTAGTTCGTCGAGGTCAGCCACCGTTTCCGCGCGGCGTATGGCATCGTAGAGCGTGGCGGCGGCGGCGCTGGCAAGGCTTTCGAGGGCGGCGGCAGTCACAGCACGCCCTCGCGGTGATCGCTGATCGCGTCGGCCGCCTCCTTGAGGCTTTCGAACACGCCAATCCTGCGACCGTTCGCATCGCGGGCGGTGAACTCGCTCCCGGCCTGCGCGACGAAACCAATATTAATTTGGCCGTGCGTAACCCAAAAAAGATGGCGCTCGAGCGCTTGAGATTTGGGCGCGTCTTTCCTAATCTGCCGCTGCGAAGGCTTCGATTTCCTGCGATTGGTCCCGCGCTCGGTGGCCGCCGACGCGGGGCTTCGCTTTCGGGAACCCCTCAGAACGTTGTGCGAACTTTTTGCCCGCCGTCTGCCCAAGCCCGCGAGGCAATTGGGCACGGTTCGGGGTTCGTTCAGGCAGATCGAGGCCGGAACGTCATCGCTGAAAGGGCGGTCTTTGCGCTTATTTTCCGCCGATTTCTTTGGAGCGGGCGATGGGATTCGAACCCACGACCCCAACCTTGGCAAGGTTGTGCTCTCTCGTAGGAACATACGGTGCCACAAAAGCGATTTTGAATACTTTGTTGGCGATTACGCGATTGCGTCGCCACCGCTTGCGCACTTTCTGGGTGAGGCGAAGGTTCTCAGGGCTGGAGATCTTTTGCGTGTCAAGGAACCAGCGCCCAGAAAGAAGTCTTGCGTCCATGTTCATTTTTGAGGCGGGCACTGTATTGCTCATGCGGCTCGAAACTCCCGAAATCCGCGATGGCACCCGCGAGGCTTTCGCACTCGGCGAGATGGCGCGCTGCATGCCGATAACGCTTCACCCGATTCTGCTTTAATGCGAAATCGATCATCGCGCGAAGGAGCAGCGTGGCCGTCAGCGGATATTTGCCTGCGAGCGCATCCGCCGCCGGTGAGAGGACCTCGTAGTGATCACCGTTTAGCTCCTTAGCGCGCCTCAGCACGAGGGCGGCGGCCTTCTCCAGCGCAGGCCAGGACACTAGGAAGGCCAAGGCTTGATGGACTTCCGAAAACTGAAGTGCAGCCGTCATGGCGCGTTCTTCGGTTTCGATGTCTTCGAACTCCGGTAACCGCTGGAGATAGTTGCGCAGATGTGCGCTGCTGAGCGTGCGTCCAAAACATTGCCAACGAAATGCCTGCGCCTCCTCTTTGCGACCGAGCGCCTCCATCACGTCGAGCCGGACCTGTTCCCATTCATGAGGAATCCAGCCCATTCTGTTTTCATCGACGGCGTTGATCGCGATCCAGGCCTCCGTGGCACGACCCGCCTTGAGTAGGCGTTGAGCGATTTCAGCGGCAACCTTGGGCACCCTCCTCGCTTCTTCGCTCTGCTGTGCGATGAAGGCATCCACATCGCCTTGCGCGTCGGCGATCTCCTGCAATGCAAGGCGGATGACGCTTTCGCGATGACGGCCGGCGAGTTCGTCGGCATAGAGGGGGCCTCCGCTACCCCAGCCGACCACCCTGCGGTCCTTGCCCTTCGGCTTTTCGTGCGGTGTCTTAGATAGGTCGACGAACCGTTGTTTGAGTTGATCGAGACCTTTTGGTCCAAGTGCCGGAGACAGAACGCCGATCAATTCGTCGTATTGGCCATAATGATTGTCGAGCAGCATGTTAAACGCCCGCTCGGCAAGTTCCTCAGGGGAAGCTTTTGCCGCCTGAGCCATCTCGCCGAGATCACGGCATGCTGCGTAAAAAATGCTGATTACAGTACCGCTGCTGTCATCGCAGCGCCCAAACACGGGATTGGCCAGGGCCATGAACCGCCCCATCAGCTCGACACCTTCGGCAGGGTCCGCCTCGGCGACTTGATCGACAATTGCGCGCCGCTGCGCTTCGAGGTCGTGGACAAGACCCTTTCGATTTTGCCAGTCCACGAATGAGCGGGACCGGGCGATTATGGTCAGCCGCTTGCGGATCTCCTTAGCGACCTCGTTCGGACCTTGCGCGCCAGCGAGCTCCAAGCGAATAACTCTTTTCACGCCGGCGTTGCCGGCACTCAGCTCGATCAGCAATTCTGCTAGGCGTTCGGCTCCGAGCGCTTCAAGGTTTTGCTTATTCAATGTTTTCTTGGAGGCCACCGCTTCATCCATTTCGGGTCTGGTCGGGAAGCTTCCTTCGGTGGCCGCGTCATGCAGCACCAGCCTGAGCCCGCAATGCAATTACGAAGTACCGAGCGCAGCCGCCGTCAGTAGTTGCTTGATTAGATTGAATTGACTGGCACGCTCAGCGGCTGCCTCGGGACTCTCCTGAAGAGGACCATCGTCCTCAAAAACGTTGCTATCTATTTCGCTTTGCGTACGCTCAATGTCCGCCAACTGCACTTTAATCTCTTCGGTTGCGAACATGCGCCGCACCTCGGAAACGAAACGCGGTAGTTCTCGCGCGAAGTCGGGATTATGAACTGAAGCTTCGGCAAAGTTCAGCAATTTCTCGCCAACGATATAGTCGAAGGCAGCCTTGAGCCCGAAGCGTGCTTTGATCGTTTTTACCGCTTCGCATTGCTCGAGCCAGACTTGATGCGCTTTACGTTCAGCCATTATTCGCTCCGCGTTATCATCCCCAAATTTATGACAGCCATTCGCTTAGCTTCGACCAGCGCCGCCGGCCTGAGACATTGCGCACCGCGATGGCGACGGCCTTCTTTTGCCCAACCAGAACAACAAGCCGCTTGCCGCGCGTGACGCCGGTGTAGAGCAGGTTCCGCTGCAACATGGCGTAGTGCTGCGTCATGACAGGAATCACCACGGCTGGATATTCCGAGCCTTGGCTCTTGTGGATGCTCGCCGCGTACGCCGGTACCAGGGCATCGAGCTCGCCAAAGCCGTAGGTAACCGAGCGCCCGTCGAAGCTGGCGGCGACTTCGCCTTCCTCGGGATCAACCTTCGTCACAAACCCAATGTCTCCGTTGTAGACCTCCTTGTCATAGTCATTCTCGATCTGCATGACCTTGTCGCCGGGTGCAAAGGTCCAGCCAAATCTCTCGACCTTACGCTCTCCCGCCGGATTTAATGCGGCCTGGAGTTCAATGTTGAGGGAGCGTGCTCCGACACCACCTCGGTTCATCGGGCAGAGAACCTGGATATCGCGGATTGGATCGAGGCCGAAGCGGCGCGGGATGCGGGTCTTGACCAGCTCGATGATTCGCGGAACCGCGGTCTCGGGATCATCAGCCTCGACAAAATAGAAGTCGCACTCGGCTTCGGGTTTGCGGAGATCAGGCATGACGCCTTGATTGATACGGTGTGCATTCACGATGATCTGGCTCTGCGCCGCCTGCCGGAATACCTCGGTGAGGCGCACAACTGGCACCGCGCCGGATGAGATGGCATCGGCCAGTACTTGCCCGGGGCCGACCGAGGGTAGCTGGTCGATGTCGCCGACGATCAAAAGGGCGGCATTGTCGGGGACTGCCTTCATGAGCGCCTGCATCAGCATGACATCGACCATGGACGTCTCGTCAACAACCAAGAGGTCACAGTCGAGCGGGTTGTCGTCCCCGCGCTTGAAGCCGCCGCCCTTGGGGTCGACTTCGAGCAGCCGATGGATAGTCTTGGCCTCAAAGCCAGTCGCCTCGCTCATACGCTTCGCGGCGCGTCCGGTCGGCGCGCAGAGCAGAAGAGTGGTGCCCTTCGCCGCGAGGATACGCAGAATGGCATTGACGATGGTGGTTTTGCCGACGCCGGGACCGCCGGTCATGACCAACACCTTCGACATCAGTGCAAGCCGGATCGCGGCAACCTGGCTTTCGGCAAGGGCAAGACCGATACGCCCCTCGACCCACGGCAGCGCCTTGTCCGGATCGATCCAGGGCCAAGGCAGCTTGCCATTCACCAGCCGCAACATCCGCTCCGCGATGGTGCGCTCCGCCCGATACAGGCCGGCCAGAAATACACATGGCGTTTCGCCAACCCGATCGGCGACCACCGTGCCCTCCTGCAGCTCGAGATCGAGCGCGGTTCGGATCAGCTCCTGCGGCACCTCGAGCAGCTTTTCGGCAAGCGGTATCAACTCTTCCATCGGCAAGCCGCAATGTCCCTCATCCATGGCCTCGGTCAGCGCATAGGAAATGCCAGCGCGGACCCGCACCATCGCAGTCTTCTCGATGCCGAGCTTCATCGCGATGGCATCGGCGGTCTTGAAGCCGATGCCGCGGATGTCGCGCGCTAGGCGATACGGGTTCTCGGTCATGATCCGGATGGCGTCAGGGCCGTAGGTCTTGTAGATGCGCACCGCGCGCGCCGTGCCGACACCATGGCTGTGCAGGAAGACCATGATTTCCCGCACCGCCTTCTGCTCGGCCCAGGCGGCGAGAATGCTCGCAGCGCGAACCGGTCCGATGCCGTCGACCTCGCGCAGCCTGTCCGGCGCCGCCTCGATCACGTCGAACACCTTCTCGCCGAACGCGCGCAAGAGTTTCTTCGCGTAGGCCGGGCCGATGCCCCGAATCATACCGGACGAGAGGTATTTTTCGATACCGTCGGCCGAAGTCGGAGGCGATGTGCGCAGAAACCGCGCCTTGAATTGCTGGCCGTGTGTCCGATCGTTGACCCATTCGCCTGACGCCGTGATCCACTCGCCGGCTGCAATGGTTGCGGCATGGCCGACCACGGTGACGACATCACGATGCCCCCGCGCCTTGGCCCGCAGAACGCAAAAGCCATTCTCCGCATTATGGTAGGTGACGCGCTCGACGAGCCCGGCAAGAGCCTCCTGCGACTGATTTTCGGAAGGGCGTTTCATGGTCGATGCGGAAGAATCGCCAGTTGCACGCGCGCTATCCTGTGCGCGATTTTCATACAGCTTGCGGATATGCGCCGCTTCTTGGACCATTCCCGATGAGGAATTTTCGCTTGCTCGGAGTGGCTAAGGTGTGGCGCCTCCTGATGTTGAAGTACGCGATCGGGTTCCGCCTTTCAACGTGTGGCGTTCGACCGGTCTAAGCCGGCTTTCGCAAAGATGCGAAGCGCAGCTTTCTTTTGGCTGTTTACGCTGGCTCATTCCTAACGGCGCCAAAATCGGAATCGCCACCGAGCCCGCTCGTGTGCTCGCAGCGCAGGGCACTCCCAGGGAAAGTGGAGCGGGCGGCCGGTTGAAACGTTACCCCGCTGATTACCCCAATAGGATTGGAAAAGACTTCTCGGGTCGAATCTCTGAGCTAAGCCGTTGATAAATATGGTGGGCGCACAAGGACTCGAACCTTGGACCCGCTGATTAAGAGTCAGCTGCTCTACCAACTGAGCTATGCGCCCGCCTTTGCAACTACGGCGGAACTACCCGACACCTTAGCTAGGGCCGTCGTCTGCTGGCTGTCAACCATAACGCCGCGTTTCGCATCGATCCGGGCGGCCGCCCCATATTGGGCGCGGCGGCTGCAATGCTGCGACAACGCAGTAAAACAGCAGATTCGCGACGCCCGCGCGGGCATAAACGCAATGGCAAAAGCTAAGGACGCCAGAAGGGAAAGCGCATCACCCTGGCGTCGCGTGTACCGCGAGAAGGAGCGATAGGCGCAGATATCGGGATGCGAGGAAGTTGGACCAACGGCACGCGCCTGCATCACCGCGCCGGCCAATACCAACAACGTCCTTTTTGTTCGCCATCCTGATTGTGGCGCCACTCATCGGCGGCGGAGCCAGCGGATAATTAATAATATCTATGCGGCAGAGACAGCATGTCGGCTCCATGTCGGCTCACGCGCGGATTGTCGCCCTCTTGGAACCATTTACCGGGCAAATCCGTTTCATTTTCGGTCAAATCGATTCGATCGATCTCAATTTTCATCCTCCGGGCTCGGACGTGTTCTGATCCGCATGGGAGTACGACAAAGGGTAGCTGCTGTCCTATTGCTCGCCCTTCTTGCCGGATGCGGACAGGGACCAAAAGGCGAACCGGGCTCGCCGGGGCCGCCGGGGCCGAAAGGCGATCCCGGCCTGCCCGGTCCACAGGGTCAGCGCGGTCCGCCGGGTCCGCAAGGTCCGCGCGGCGAACAGGGTCCGCCGAGCCCAACCATTCGCGTGGTGCGCTCCAATTGTCTGACCGGCGTCTGCATGGCGAGCTGTCGGGAAGACGAGATCCTGGTAACGGCGTATTGCGGCCCCACGCGGCACGAGGCGACCATACTGGGTGAGCGACAGGTCTCGTGCGGCGTGCAGGCTACCGCCGCGAACTCGCCGCTCATCGCAATTTGCATGGCCGCGCCGCCCTGATCGTCACGCGCGAGTGACGCGTTCACTGGACCGAAACAATTCGATCCTTTGGACGTTTCGAGGCATTCGGCCTGTGCAGGCAATTTTTGCCCGGTGTTTCATGGTTTTATGGCGTAGGCTTGGGCGGCGGCGCAGCATCGGCTTGGTAGTCGGCGTTGTCATTATCGCGCTGGTGGGGCTGGCGGTTCGTCAGTTCAGCGCACCGCTGGCGCGCGCCAGCCAGCAAACAAAGGCTAAAGGGCCACCGGCAGTTCCGGTGACTGCCGCCGTGGCAGTCCGGCAGGACGTGCCGAACATCATCAGCACCATTGGCACCGTTCAGGCGATCGATACGGTCGCGGTCGTGCCGCAAATCACCGGACCGATTGTGAAGATCGAATTCAAGCCCGGCGAAAACGTCAAAAAGGGTCAGGAGCTTTTTTTAATCGATCCGCGTCCGTTTCAGGCCGCGCTCGATCAGGTCAAGGCGCAACTTGCTCACGACCAATCCGTGCTGGCGCAAGCCCGTCTTGATCTGAACCGTTATCAGACGCTGGCGCAGCAGAATTCGATCGCGAAGCAAACCGCGGAAGACCAAGTCTTCATCGTCGGGCAAGACGAGGGTACGGTCGCCGTCGATCAGGCTAACGTCGATACCGCCGAGATCAATCTTGGTTATTGTCACATCAAATCGCCGATCGACGGCCGCGCCGGCGTGCTCCAGGTCGATCTTGGTAACGTGGTTTCTCCGCTCAGCGGCGCGCAAAGTTTGAGCGCCAGCGCGAGCACGACCACCGCCGCTGCCGGTGGCAATTTGGGCACGACCGCCGGCGTCAACGGTCTCGTCGCGGTAACGCAGATAAAGCCGATTTACGTCAGCTTTCCCGTTGCGCAGACGCAACTTGACCAAGTCAAACGACGCCAAGCCGACGGCGAACTCGACGTCGACGCCTATTTGCAATCCGGAGGATTCATCGAGCAAGGCAAGCTGACGGTGATTGACAATCAGGTCAATACCAGCAGCGGCACCGTCTCCATGCAAGCCACGTTCGCCAACCCCAAAGAATTGCTTTGGCCCGGCGAATTTGTTCGCGTCGAACTTACGACCTCGGTCCGGCGCAACGTCGTCACCGTTCCGGCAAACGCGGTGATGCTGGGGCCGAACGGATCCTACGTCTACATCATCGGTCCGGATCAAAAGGTGCATCGCACCGACGTTGAGGTCGTAGCGCGACGGCACGGCATCGACGTGATCGGCAAGGGCGTCGCGGACGGCGACAAGGTCGTCACCGACGGGCAATACCGCCTTGCCGACGGTGCCGCTGTCGACGTCCGGCAAACGACCGAGGCCGGCGTGGCGCGCCGATGAATATCTCGGAAATCTTTATTCGCCGGCCGATCGCCACCACGCTGCTGATGGCCGGAGTTTTCATATTTGGGCTGGTCGGTTACGAACTGTTGCCGGTCGCGGCACTGCCGACCGTCGATTTCCCCACCATCGTGGTCACGGCGCAATTGCCGGGCGCGAGCCCGCGGATCATGGCGGACACTGTCGCTACTCCGCTCGAAGACCAGTTCACTGCGATTCAAGGCCTGTCGCAAATGACGTCAACGAGCGGCCTCGGCGCGACCAGCATAACGCTGCAATTCAATCTCAGCCGCAGCATCGACGGCGCCTCTTCGGACGTGCAGCAAGCCATCAACGCGGCGAGCGGTTATCTGCCGAAAAATCTGCCGACGCCGCCGACCTATCGCAAGACCAATCCCGCGGACCGCGCCATCCTGATCTATGCGATCAGCTCCGATTCAGTTCCCTTCTACAAGCTCGATCAATACGCCAACGTCATTCTCGGCCAATCGCTGTCGACGATCTCCGGCGTCGGGCAAGTCTTGATCGCGGGCGAGCAATTGCCGGCGATCACCGTGCAGGTCAACCCCGAGGCGCTGGCGGCGCACCGGCTCACGCTCGCGCAGGTGGCGGCGGCGTTGAGCAGCCAGACCGTGGAAGCGGCGAAAGGCAACCTTGAAGGGCCGCAACAACAATTCACGGTCCAGACCAACGATCAATTGTTCGACCCAAGCCAGTTCCGGAAAGTGATCGTCGCCTACCAGAACGGCGCGCCCATAACGGTCGGCGACGTCGGCGATGTCGTGAACTCTTCGACTAATCCCCGCTCCGGCGCCTGGTATAAAGCGGAAACGGCGCGGTCGGAATTGTTGCTGATCGAACGCGCACCCGGCGCCAATACGGTGGCGCTGGTCGATCAGATCAAAGCGGCGCTGCCGCAACTTTTGAAATCGATCCCGCCATCGGTACACGTCGATTTGGTGAGCGACCGCTCTCAGTCGATCAGGGCCTCGGTCAACGACGTGAAAATCACGCTGATCGTGACGATTGTTCTTGTCGTCCTGATCATTTTTGCCTTCCTCCGCAAACCGTGGGCGACGCTGACGCCGAGCATCACCATCCCGCTGTCGCTGGTGGCCACGTTCGGCGTCATGTACGTGCTCGGCTACAGCATCGACAATTTGTCGATGATGGCGCTGACCGTCGCGATCGGATTCGTGGTCGACGACGCCATCGTCATGATCGAGAACATCGTGCGCTATATGGAGGCCGGCGACAATGCATTCGACGCGGCGCTGAAGGGCGCCGGGCAAATCGGGTTCACCATCGTCTCGATCACGTTTTCGCTGATCGCCGTCTTCATTCCACTCTTGTTCATGTCCGGGATCGTCGGACGGCTGTTCCACGAATTCGCCATGACCACGACCATCGCGGTCGTCGCCTCCGCCTTTGTGGCGCTGACGCTGACGCCGATGATGTCGTCATTGTTTCTCGCCCGGGAGCGCCAACGGACCCACGGGCCGCATCAGCCGCGCTTTCGCAGTTTTTTTCGATCGTCTTGCGGCCGCCTACGATCGTGGATTGCTGTGGGTGTTCCGCCACCAGCTGCTGACGCTTTTGGCGACCATCGGTCTGATGGTACTTACCGGATACCTGTACGTGATAATTCCAAAGGGCTTTCTGCCCGAGCAAGATTCCGGTTTCATCTTTGGCGAGGCGCAGGCCCGCGAGGACATCTCCTTCGCGGCAATGGCGGATAAAGAACACGCGCTGGCCCGCATCATCATGGCGGACCCGGCGGTGGCCGGCGTGGTCGGCTTTGTCGGCGCCACCGGCGGCAACCCCAGCGAAAATACCGCGCGCATGTTCATTCAGCTCAAGCCGTTCAGCAAGCGACCGCCGATCCAGGAGGTAATGACGCGGCTGCGTCCCAAAGTGGCCGAGGTCATCGGCGTCAAGTACTACATGCAGGCCGGGCAGGACGTAACCATTGGCGGCCGCCTCGAGCAGGCCGAGTATCAATATACGCTGACCGACACCAACAGTGATGAGCTCAATCACTGGGCGCCGATCATTCTCGCCAAAATGCAGGCGATGAACATCCTGACCGACGTGGCCACCGACCAGCTCATCGCTTCGCCGCAAATCACCGTCGAAGTCGATCGTCAGGCCGCCTCTACGCTGGGAATTACCCCCGCCGCGGTGGATGCCGCGCTTTACGCGGCTTTCGGACAGCAACAAATCGCCACCATCTACACAACGACGCAGCAGCCGCGCTTGATCTTGGAAGTTCAGCCGCGCTTTCAGGTCGGAGCGACCGATCTGTCACGCATCTATGTCGCCTCATCGAGCGGAGCGCAGGTGCCGTTCTCCGCCTTTGCTCATTACACCCATCAGGTCGTGCCGCTGACCGTAAACCATCAAGGCGTCTTCCCTTCCGTCACGCTGTCCTTCAATCTCGCACCGGGCGCGGCGCTGAGCCAGGCGGTTGACGCGATCTCTGCGCTCGAACCGCAACTCAACACTCCCGCCACTCTGCAGGGCACCTTTCAGGGAACTGCTCAGGCGTTCCAAGCTTCGCTGACCTCCACTCCGCTCCTGATCGCCGCGGCGATTCTGGTGATCTATGTGGTTCTCGGCATGCTCTACGAGAGCTTCATCCACCCGATCACGATATTATCGTCTCTTCCCTCCGCCGGCGTCGGCGCCTTATTGGCGTTGATGTTATTTCATTACGATCTCACCTTGATCGCTTTCATCGGCATTATTCTTTTGATCGGCATCGTCAAGAAAAACGCGATCATGATGGTCGATTTCGCGCTCGAAGCTGAACGACAACAGGGCAAAAGTCCTCGTGACTCGATTTACGAAGCATGCCTGCTGCGCTTTCGGCCCATCATGATGACGACCATGTGCGCCATCGTCGCCGGCCTGCCGCTCGCGATCGAGCAAGGCGCCGGTTCCGAATTGCGGCGCCCGCTCGGCGTCGCGATCGTCGGCGGCTTGTTGGTCTCGCAGTTCCTTACTCTTTATACGACGCCGATAATTTACCTCTACCTCGATCGATTGAGCCTGTGGATGAGCGGAGAGCGGGCGTCAGTACCGGCGCAAAGCGGCGGACATGTGCTGCGGCGTCCCGGCGAGAGCGCAACCGATCCTCATGCCTGACGAACCTCCCGGCAGCTCCCGCGGTCCTTTGATAGCGATCGGCATTATCGTTCTCATTGTCGTCTCCGCCGTCGTTCTGATCCATGAGCTCACCGCCACATCGCGCTTGCAGGATTGCTTGTTGGCCGGCCGCTCGAACTGCGCGCCAATCACCTCTGCCGGGCACTGAACGGTGGCGCGTTAAGAACGACCACACGCGCGATTCGCGCTCATTGGACCAGACGAGTTGCAAAGCGGACAGACATCGGCGTTGAGCAGCGGTAACCTAATCGCTGGACTAAAGCCCCCAAAACTGCCGTCCAAGCCCGATGAGCCTCGATCATCCGATCGGGGCTCATGTCTTTTTGCTCCTTTTGCAAGCCGGCAAAAGCGCGAGTCGAGGCAAACCCACCGAAATCGAGCGCGGCCTCGAGGTCAGGGAGATAAACGTCGCTTGACAGCCGGAACAAGTCGCCGCCACTCCAAGTTCTCACAGGTCTGGAAGACGGTCTGTAAAAGAATGATCAACGCCTAAGGTAGGGATCATGCCGGTTTATTCGTTCGAGCTACGGGACGGCACCAGGCCGGTGACCGACGATACCGGCGTCCACTTGGCGGACCGCCAAAGTGCCTTCGAGTATGCCCAAGAAATAGTTCGTGAATTGATGAGCGGCTGCGAGGCGGAGACGCGCAGGTGGCGACTGGACGTATACGAGGCCGGCGAAGGTCTGGTGTTCAAGATCCCCTTTTTTCAACTCGATCCGACCTTTGCCAATCTAGACCCGTCATCGCGGCAGGCCATGGAGCGGCTCTGTGAGGGTAATCGTTCGCTCCGCGAGGCCATGCACGCGGCGCGCGCCACAATGCGCGAGTCACGGGCCGTGGTGGCGCGGGCGCGCGGCAAGCCGTATCTGGCGGCCTCGGCCGGGGAAAAGACGATTAGAGGGTGACACGAATGTCGGCTAGTCGACATAAACAGGATTTCAAGGTCGGCTAAGGAACACAATCACTGCCTTAGGTTTATCGAATTGGGGCACGACGCACGGGGACTGCGAAAACCTTGGGAGCATCGTGATGCCGGCGCAACCGGTCGAAAGGAACGCGTTCCTGGCGCGGCTTTCTCCGTCGGAACTTGCATTGCTGCGACCGCACCTTGCCTCGTTCGAAATGCGCGTCGACGATTATCTGCATTATCTAGGGGACAAGATCGACGAAGTGATCTTTCCGCGTTCGGGTCTGGTCAGCCTTAGCATTCCGGTCCGCGAGGGCGCCGGTGCCGCGATCCTGGCCGGCCGCGAGGGACTGATCGGCGGCTATGCGGCGGCAGCCGCCGCGCCGGCCACATGCGATGCCGAAGTCTGCATCGGCGGCGGGGCGTTGCGCATGTCGGCAGCAGTCTTTCGCCACGTGCTCGAGCAAAACTCGTCTATCCGTCGTCTGGCCGCTCAGTTCGACATCGCCATGCTCGCGCAGGCCCAGCAGACCGCGCTGTGTAACGCGGCCCATCCGGTCGAGGCGCGCATCTGTCGGCTGCTTCTTGAAGTCGACGATCATAACGAGCTCGGCCGCGTGCCGCTCACTCAGGCGACCATAGGCCGTATGCTCAGCGTACGGCGAACAACCGTTACACTGGTGGCCCAGCGCCTGGAAATCGCCGGCGTAATCAATTGCCGCCGCGGCTACATGCAAATTGTCGGTCGCGATGAGCTGGAGCGCCGCGCGTGCGAATGCTACGGTCATCTGAAACAATCGCGTGGACGGATTTTTGCCGCGCCCGAGACGATTACCGTCATCGGCCCACCGCTGGACGAGTTGGCGGCTGGCAGAAAAGCCCTCTGAACGCCTGACCGAATTCGCGATTTGCCCGCGGACCAAAAGCGGTCCGCCAGATCCGCGCAAGCCAACCCGCCCCGACGACCTACGCCGCCCGGTGTGCTCGAGGTGAAACTTAGCCGAGGCCGCGGAGTTCCCTTTACGGCTTTATTCGCGGCCGAGTGATATGGCGGGTCTCTCCGAGCTTCCTGCATTCAATGACGACGGCGATGTACGCGTCGTGGTGGAAACGCCGCGCGGCAGCCGGGCTAAGCTGAAATTTGATCCGAAGCTCCACAGCTTCTTTTTCGGATGGAAAGGTCCTAAAGCCGCGCTCAAGACGGTCAAAGCGGGAGCCAAGACCTTCCGCAACAAATAGCGGGCCACCAGACAAATGGAGGTATATCTCATTCGGTTTCTCGTCGGGGGGCTGATGGTATCGGCCTTCGCCGCGATCGGCGATGTTGTTCGGCCGAAGAGTTTTGCCGGGCTTTTTGGCGCCGCCCCATCGATTGCGGTTGCGACGTTGGTGATCACCTTATTCAAGAAAGGCCCCGCTTACGTCGCCATTGAGGGCCGCTCGATGATCTTGGGCGGAGCAGCTCTCGCAGTTTACAGCCTGGTCAGCTGCCAACTTCTGAAACGCTGCCAATTCTCCGGCTTGATCTCGGCACTCCTCTCGACGGTTGTCTGGCTGGTGGCGGCGGTCGGTCTCTACTGGCTGTTCTTGAAGTCGTCGTGATGGCCGTCAAACTGAAATTATCGGCTTTGGCGGAAAGCCGCTGGTACGAATACGCGGTCCGCTTTGTTCTTGGCGGCGCGATGACAGCGCTCGCCGGATGGATCGCGGCAGAGTGGGGACCGGCGGTAGGCGGCTTGTTTCTTGCCTTTCCCGCGATCTTTCCAGCAACCGCGACCTTGGTGGAAAAGCATGAACGCCAAAGGAAAGAAGCCGCGGGCCTGAAAGGCGCCAAACGAGGAAAGGAGGCGGCGGCGCTGGAGGCGGCCGGCGCGGTGCTCGGAAGCTTCGGACTTGCGGCATTTGGCGCCGTCATCTGGGGGCTCGCTCCGGCCGCTCCCGGACTGGCACTTGGCCTGGCCGCGCTCGCTTGGCTTACCGTTTCCGTCGGACTCTGGGCGGCGCGGCGGCATATGCGCAGAGTGCGGCCCGGCAAATAGAAAGCCGCAGCAGCTTCTTTACGCGCGTAATACGCCTCTTGACCGCGGGGCTCGGCGGTCGATGTGGCTGCCAACAGCTCAGCGATTCTCGAAATCGTTCGTTCGTCTGTGGCTGCGCCGGTATCTTGGCGCGGGCCTCATCGGCTCGGACGGCGGATAAGCCTGGTTGAAAAGCGGCGACGGGCCGTATCCGAAATAACTCCCGCCCCAGGCGCAGGCGCCTGCGCAGGTAGCGCAGCCGGCACAGCCGATGCCGCCTGCCAGCCGCAAGCGAGGCGCCCTGCCCTGGCCTTCCCGGTCGAAAGCGTAAAATGTCGCCAAGGTGACGTCGCTGACCTCTTCATCGCTGAGGAGCACGGCGTGACCGCGCGCGCCCGACGGCCGGTCTAATGACGGATGCGCGACCGCTGCGGAGGCGCCGGTTAGCAGCGAAAACGTCACCCCCGCCACACCCAAGACCGGCACGGTTTTGCTGCGGGTTTTGCGTTTTGCAGATTTCTTGACGCGTGACATGTTATTAGCTCCCTGTTTATGAACTTCTACGTGCCAACGACAAGCGCCATCGGCCACCACGCCTCCGTGTGCAACCGCCTTGCAGCCTTTTGGTCTCGTCAGCATCTTCATGTTCGTCGAGATAGGCGATGAGTATATCGGCCCCTTGGCGGGCAAATGCGAGCGCGACGGCGCGGCCGATGCCACTGTCACCGCCGGTGATGATGGCTTTCTTGCCGTTTAATTTCCCCGAACCCCTATAACTGTTTTCTCCGTGGTCGGGCCGCGGACGCATTTGCCCGGTGCGGCCCGGCATCGGCTGTTGTTGGGCTGGGAAAGGCGGTTTTGCGTGCTCGTTCACGGCTGGTGCGATTTCTAAAAATTGATTGTTGACGCTTAAACTTGACGGATAGAGTTGTTGTTCCCGCCGCGCGAACGTCGTTTTCACCTGGCAATCTGGATACGGCGTCGCCGGGGAACTCGGCGGCCGAAATTCGCATTGGTGATCGGAGGTTCGGCGCCATGAAAGCCCTCATTGCCGCCATCCTGACCGCAGCCGCGTTGGGGGGCATGATTGGACGCGCTGGTGCGGAACCGCCGCGCTCCGAGCTCCTGCAAAGCTGCCACAATGTACTCGGCGCCGTTGGTACGACGGACGAGGCCACAGTCGAGATCCCGGTGGCCGGGCTCGCGTGCTGGTATTACATGTCGGCCGTTCAGAATATGTCCGCGGTGGTTGACCAGAACGGACGGCCTTTGCTTGGCATCTGCGCGCCCGCGGGCACCACGTTGTTGCAATACGTGCGCATTTTTGCGCGCTATGCCTCACGTCATCCTGATCAAGATGCGGACAACCCCGCCCCGCTGGTGCTCCACGCACTGCTCGACGCATTTCCCTGCGGCGCGCGGCGGCCGGCCTGAACAAGGCCAACGACCGAACTCGGCGAAAAGCGCGACATTGAGGCGCCTGGTGAGCGTTTTCGCAGTTTACCGGCTTTGATCGCTTGTCGCCTGCATGACCAACCGTCAGACGACCTCCACCCCGTCGCGCAACAGCACCGCGGCGCCGAGCAGGGCGGGAAGCGGTCGAACGATCAAATAAGTGGGAATGGCGGCGAGATAGCTGCGGAGGCGACCCTTGGCTTCGAAGCGTTGGCGAAATTCGGATTGCGCCAGAAATTGCGGCACGCGCGGCACGATACCGCCGGCGATGTAGATGCCGCCGCGCGCTCCGAGCGTCAAAGCAAGATTGCCGGCAATTGTGCCGAGCATGGCGTAAAATATCGACGCCGCCTCGCGCGTGCGCGCGTCCTTGCTCCAGATGCGCGGACTTGTGATTTGCGCAGGCGTAAACGGCGCCGCCGGCGCCTGCGCCAATTCGCAGATGGTATTGTAGAGATTGACCAATCCGGGGCCCGACAGCAATCGTTCCGCGGAAACGTGATCGTAGCGCTTACGCATCAAGTCGAGGATCGCGCTTTCCTGCGCTGTCGCCGGCATCATGGTCGCGTGCCCGCCCTCGCCGGCAATGGCGATCGTGCCGCGTCCGGTCGGCACCAGCGCGCCGACACCGAGGCCGGTGCCCGGGCCAATGACGCCGATCGGCGCGCCGTCGATCGGCGCGCCGCCGCCGACCTGAACGCGGTCACGTTCGGCGAGTTGTGTTATCGCGGCGGCGTTCGCGGCGAAGTCGTTGACGACGCGCAGCCGAGTAAGCCGCAGATGCTGGCGTAACTCCTCGACGGAAAACGTCCACGGGTGGTTCGTCAGCGTCACCTGATCCCCGATCACGGGGGAAGCGACCGCCAGAACTCCCTCCCCCAGCGGCACCGATGGCGATTCCTCCCGCAAGTAGGAATCGATCGCGTCCGCGAGAGAGGCATGGTCACTTAAGGCATACACCCGCGCGGGCGTTGTTTTCCCGTCCGATTGCACCAGCGCAAAACGGGTGTTGGTCGCGCCAATATCGCCAATCAATCCGAGACCGGGTTCGGATGCGATCACCGCCCCCGGCGTGATGCGATCTCGACTTCGCGAACTCATGCCCGGCGGCGCGCCTTATCCCGTTTCAGCGGCGGCGAGATGCTATTCACCGCCAGAAAACTGTCAGGGCTCACCGGCGTGGAGTCAATCCCGCACCGCACAAGAAATTCGGCAAATTCAGGCTAAATCTTATCGGCCTTCGACGAAGCCCGCCGCAGCGGTTGTCAGCTTGATTCAGATCAAGAATGGCAGCCAAACGCGCGTCATAATTTTCGATGCCATGGAACGAGATCGTCAGCGCATCAGGAGAGCGCGAGCTCGAGGTTGCGGTTATCGATGGCCCCGGTATCCATCCCATTGCATTCCCCAACCGTTACAAGGACGGCATGTGGATCAACGCCAATACGCGGCGGCCGATTGAGATAAATCCCACCCACTGGCGCGGACGGACGCGGGCTCATTGAGCGGCCGGCCGGCACTTTGCGGCCGCGCCGATCTCTCTTAAATTGGTGTCCATGCGCACCATCGCCTTTGCTGTCGCGTTATGTGCCGGCGTTTCGGCCGCAGCAGCCGCGGAGCCGGCCGGGAAACTCACGGGACTGGCGCGTCACGGCCGCGCATTGGCCGACCGATTGTGTGCGCAGTGCCACGCGATCGGCCGCGGCGGCTTAAGTCCGCATGTGGGTGCACCGCCCTTCCGCACGCTCGGCAACAGGATGGACCTCGATACCTTCCCGAAGCAGCTGCGCGGCCACTTCGCGAGCGGTCACCCGGATATGCCGACTTTTCACTTCACCCGGAACGATGCACGCGCGCTGACCGCCTATTTGCGGTCAATTCAGAGCCCGTGAAACCATTTGGCGGCGGTCGATCAAAAAATCGTAACGATTGATGAAAATCAAAGTCCGCGGCGGCGATTGGCCACATATCTTTAACCTGACCGGAGGACCCGCCCATGCGTAAACGAATTCCCGCCAAAGCGGAAGTCGCCGTTGAATATCCCGATAAGTTCTACATCGGCACGTTTGAGCAAACGGCGCGCTTCGATGCCCATTTCGAGCAAGACGCAATCGCCTTGAGTTTGTATGGCGCAGGGGCGACAGATACGCGCAAAACCGTTCACACGCATTTTCACTGCGCGTTGTTTGCCGAAATCTTGCGCGAGCTGGCAAAAACGGCCGCGTCCTTGCAAAAGGACGACATCGTCCATCGCGAAGAGCTGCGCGACGCAGCAAAAAGCTTCTATGAATCTCTCAAGCCCGATCCGCGCGATAGCGATGTTGCCAACCTCAGTCCCGACGAGGCCGTGCGGCTCCTGCACATCATGGAATAGCTCGGCCTTGAACATGGAACGGGGGCCAGTCGTTCGCGCCAGGATAGCGCTGACGCAGCGGGCTCGCGAATGACCCGGCTTATCCGGCCTTCCCCCGACAGGCTTGGCGTATGCTGTCCAATAGCGCGTTGCCGAGAAACGGCTTTTCCACAATCGGCACGCCGGCCTTCGCCGCACGCGCGGCGACCGCCGTGTTCGGCTGACTGACCATCAATACCGCCGGCGTCGATATGTTTTGCCGGCGCAATTTCGCGATGAGCTCCATTCCGGACATCATCGGCATCCGTTGATCAATCACCAGGCAATCCGCGCCCGTGGCCCCAGCCTTGAGAAATTCGTCGCCGCTGCCGTAGGCGCGCACCGAAAACCCCTCCAATTCGAGGGAAAATTTCAGCGAGCTGCAGACGGCCGGATCGTCGTCGACGACGACCACAATCGGTAGCCGGGCAGCCGGCAGCGTTCGGGCGACTTCCGCTTGCAAAGCAGCCTCGAATTTTGGAACTGAGGTACGTTAATTGTAGGAAGAAATCACATAACGACGCGGCAGCCGCATTGATTTAGCTCAATCGCGGATCGGATTGCTGCGAAGCGCGTTGCGCGCGTTCGCCCTCTAGTTCTCGGCCAAAATCCCGGCGATCAACGCCATCCGCACCAGGTCCGAGAGCGAGGCGGCGTGCATCTTATCCATGAGATTGGCGCGGTAGATTTCCACCGTGCGCGGACTGATTCCCAAATCATAAGCGATCTGCTTGTTCGCCCGTCCGGCGACCAGCCCACCGAGCACATCGCGCTCGCGATTGGAGAGAGCGGCGATCCTGCCTTCGATCTCCGAGCGCTCGGCCTGCCGCTTGGCGTCACCTTGCTGCCGCTGCAAAGCCGAGCGCACGCTCGCCAACAGCACCTCGTCATCAAACGGCTTTTCCAGAAAGTCGATGGCGCCGAATTTCATTGCTTCGACCGCCAGCGGAACGTCGCCGTGGCCGGTGACGACGATCACCGGCACCTCGATCTTCATTTCCCGCAGACGCCGCAGCAGGTCGAGACCGCTCATGTCCGGCATGCGAACATCCGTGATCACACAGCTCAGCCGGGAATCGGGCAGGCTGTTAAGGAAGGCCGGCGCCGAAGCAAAAGCTTCGGCCTCGATCTGTGCCGTGCGCAACAGGAAAATCAACGATTCGCGCATCGCTTCGTCGTCGTCGATGATGTGGACCAGCATCTTTTCAGACGGCATCGCCGGCATCCTCTTTGCTGACCGCTGGCAAGGTGAAGGAGAAAATCGTTCCGCCGCCGGGATTCTGGCGCGGCGCAATCGTGCCGCCATGCGCCTCGATAATGGTGCGTGAAATCGACAAGCCGACGCCCATGCCCTGGCGTTTGGTCGTGATGAAGGGCTGAAATAGCTGGGCACCGATCTCGGGCGCAATGCCGGAACCGGTATCGGCGACGTTGATCGCAACCATATCCTCCGGAGCCGCAGCGGTGGAGATGACAAGCTCGCGCCGCTCGCCCTCCTCCATCGCCTCGATGGCGTTGCGCATCAAATTAAGGAGCACCTGTTGCACCTGCACCTTATCCGCCAGCACCGCTTGGACCCGCGGATCGAAATCAAAGCGCACGCGCACCCCCTTGTCTTTGGCGCCGACCAGCGCCAGCGCGCTTGCTTCCTCGATCAGCTTTCTCACATCCTCGACCCGCCGTTCGCTTTCACCGCGCGCGACGAAATCGCGCAGACGGCGAATGACCTGACCGGCGCGCAGCGCCTGCTCGCTCGCCTTGTCCATCGCCTCGCGTAAAATCACCGCGCGTTCGTCGGTGCTGCCTTCAAGGAGCCGGCGTGAACCTTTCATGTAATTGACAATCGCCGAGAGCGGCTGATTGAGCTCGTGCGCCAGCGCCGAGGCCATTTCGCCCATGGCCGTGAGCCGCGAGACATGCACGAGCTCGGATTGCAGCTCCTGCAACCGGGCCTCGCTTTCCTGTCGTTCGGTGAGATCGCGAATGAACCCGGTAAAAAACCGCTGATTGGCGGTTTTCACCTCGCCAACACTCAATTCAATCGGGAAGGTCGAGCCGTCTTTGCGCTCGCCGACCACGACGCGGCCGATGCCGATGATTTTTCGCTCGCCGGTCCTGCGGTAGCGTTCCAAATAAGCGTCATGGTCCTCTCGGTAGGGAGACGGCATCAGCATTTTCACGTTTCTGCCAACGGCTTCCGCAGCCGAATAGCCAAACAGCCGCTCGGCCGCCGAGCTGAACGACTGCATGACGCCACGCTCGTCGATGACGATCATGGCGTCGGGTACGGTGTCGAGGATCGATTTGAGATGGACTTCGCCGGCCATTGCCGCATCGGCGCTCGCCGCCGCGGCAAGCCGCGAGCGGCGCAGCAACTCGCCGCGCCACGATGCCCCCGCACCAACGAGCGTAAACACCGTTGCATTGATGATGTCTGAGCCCAGCAATTCGCGCGAATCGGCGACCAGGAACAAACCGAACAGCAAGCCGAATAAGGTCGCAAAAATCCCGGGACCCCACCCGCCGAACGCGGACGCGATCAGAACCGCCGGAAAGAAGAACAGATACGACGCCTGTCCGTTAAGAACGGGCGAAAAAGCAACACGAATGACGAGCGCCGCGGCAATGGCCATCACTGCGATGCCGTATTGCTCGATGACGCTGCGCGGGGCCGATAGCTTGAGCACCCACCTTGCGGTCCGGGAAGGCGGGCGGGGGACGGCGTCTGTCATGGAAAGTGCCGGCAATTGCCGCGAATTTTAAGCCTTTTATCCGCGTTTACCCGAGGCCCTCCGGAATAATCCTTAGGGTGATTATCGGAATTTTTCGGCTGTGGTCCCGGGGTTATCCATATCTCCCGAAGCTCCCGGAGGTAAAGGCCGATGATCACTCACAGCGCGATCCGCAGCAACGCTGACCACCGCCGTTTTACGTCTACGCATCATGTGACGCCAGTTTTGCGCAGATTTGCCGGAGACAGCGGGCCCAATTCGCTCACCGAGACCATGCAGCTCATGGGCGCGCTGATGTCATATCCGCGCAACACCGAGATTTTCGGCGAGAACGAGCCGGCGGATTATGTTTACAAGGTGGTGAGCGGCGCCGTTCGCACCTACAAAATTCTCAGCGATGGCCGCCGTCAGGTCGGCGGGTTCTATCTGCCGGGCGATATTTTCGGCCTGCAATTTGCCGATGAGCACGTCTTCTCCGCCGAAGCGATCACCGATACCAGGGTGCTGGTGGTCAAACGGAGCGCACTCACCACGCTCGCCGCGCATGATGCCGGCATAGGCCAGGAACTGTTCCAACTGACCAGCCGTGAACTGCGGCAGATGCAGGACCGTATCCTCCTGCTGGTCAAGAGTGCGCAGGAGCGGGTGGCAAGCTTCCTTCTGGAAATGGCCGAGCGCGCCGGTGCCAACAACGTCGTCGAATTGCCGATGTCGCGCCAGGATATCGCGGATTATCTCGGTCTGACCATCGAAACGGTTTCACGCACGCTGACCGGCCTGGAAACTGCCGCAGCGATCGAAGTGCCGTCGTCGCGGCGCATCATCCTGCGCAACCGCCCCGCATTGAGTAGGCTCAACGGTTAGTCCACAGGATAATAATCTCCACATCCGCAATGGAGGAAACCATGCGCGTCAGTGATGTCATGACCCGCAACGTCGTTTCGATCCGATCCGACGACACCATCCTCAAGGCGGCACGGCTTATGCTGCAAAATCGGATCAGCGGGCTGCCGGTGGTGGATGCCGAAGGCGGGTTGATAGGAATGGTGACCGAGGGCGATTTCCTGCGGCGCGCCGAAATCAATACCGCGCGGCGGCGACCGAAATGGATTGAATTCCTGCTCGGTCCGGGCCGGCTCGCCGACGAATTCACGCGCGCGTCCGGCCGCAGAGTTCAAGAAGTCATGACGCAAAAGCCGGTGACCGTCGGCGAGGATGCCTCGCTCGCCACGGCGGTCGAGTTGATGGAGCGCAACCGCATCAAGCGGCTGCCGGTGGTTCGCGACGGCAAAATCGTCGGCATTATCAGCCGGGCCAATTTGGTGCGGGCCCTTGTGAGTTTGCCGCAAGCCAGCGAAGCGCCGGCCGGGGGCGACGCTGCGATTCGCGATCAAATCCTTGCGGCTTTCGTTGCCCAGCCTTGGGCACCGCGAATTGACGTGACCGTCAAAGACGGCATCGTCGATTTGTGGGGCACGATCACCGACGACCGCGAACGCAAGGCTTGCGTCATCGTCGCGGAAAATGTCGGCGGCGTCCGGCAGGTGCGCGATCATATCGTCTGGGTGGAGCCGATGTCGGGAATGGCGTTTCCATCGCCGGAAGATGAAGGCAACCAGCAACCGCCGCAGCAAGCGGTCGGCGAAAGGGTTGCCTGAAAGGCGGCGAAGGTCGCAATTTTCGCACGGAGTTCAAAAAGTAAGGGACGACGATGCTTGTTCCCGGCGAGCGATGCGGACTGCAGCTCATTCTCAGCGCCGCGTTCGTGCTCGCAGCGTTGATTCCGCAAGCGGCGCGCAGCGAAGTGGCGCTCTCGCCGCCGGCGCAAAGAGGATTGGTATTTGTCGCGCACCAACTGCGCCCGCTGCCATGCCATCGGCAAGGTCGGCGAAAGCCCGCTGCGCATAGCGCCGCCTTTCCGTACCTTGCATGAGCGTTACCCGGTCGACAATTTGCAGGAATCTCTGGCTGAGGGCATCGTCACCGGCCATCCGACCATGCCGGAATTCCGGCTCGATCCCGGCCAAGTCGCCGACGTGATCGCCTACCTGAAATCGCTGGAGCAATAAGGCCGCCTTGAGCGCAGCGCGCGTCGATCGAGCGCTGGATCGCGGTCCTTTTGGTGAATATCCCCCGATCGTTGATCTGCATCAACAAGAAAGCTTGACGGAATTTGATTGTATCGCTCGGCAGGGATTTCTCATGATTTCCTAGATCGCAATTTAGCGGGGGAAAACGTCATGGGCGCGCCTAATTGGCTCGCAAGGGTCGCTGCTGGCGCGCAAAATATGAAAGCAGCGCGAATAAAAAGCGCCGCTGCGGCATGACCGCCGGGAAGTTTAGGGGATGGCCATGAGTGGAATCCAATCATTGGAAATCCAAATCCCGCATGAACTCATCCAGTACTGGGGATGGTTTCTGGCCTTCGGCATCGGCCTCTTATTACTCGGCGTCGTTGCTATAGCGCGTTCGGTAGCCGCAACATTCGTCTCGATGCTGTTCTTCGGCTGGCTATTGGTGTTGGCGTGCGGGATCGAAGTCGCTCAAGCCGTCATGGTTGGACACTGGGCAGGCCTCTTCCAACATTTGGTGGCAGCGATTCTTTTCGGCGTAACAGGGTTTCTGATCGTTACCAGGCCCATGCTCGGCGCCGAGGTCGTCACGATGCTGATGGCGGTATTCTTTTTGATCAGCGGACTGTTTCAGTTCATCGGCTCACTGTGGTTTGCATTGCCCGGCTGGGGCTGGCTGGCTGCGGATGGAATAATCACCTTCGTGCTTGGCTTGTTGGTATTGGCGCAATGGCCAGCCTCAGGGCTCTGGATCATCGGCTTCTTCCTCGGAATCGATTTGATCTTGTACGGCGGCGCTTGGATCACGCTGGCGCTTAGGCTACGGGGCCGCTCATGATTTTTGCGCGCGCTCACGCCGAAACCGACAATCGCACCATCACGCTGGAAGGCTCCAGCGGGTCGGGCTCGATCTGAAAGCCGAGCTCCCGGCACATTTGCAGCATGGTCGTATTCTCGCGCAGAACTTGACCGCTGATTGTGCGCAGCCCTTCGCTGCGGGCATATTCGATGATCAGCTGCATAAGCAGCCAGCCGAGCCCGCGCGATTTGAGATCGGAACGAACCAGCACCGCATATTCGCCGGTTTTGTACTCGGCGTCTGAGTGCAGGCGGACAACGCCGAGCATCGCGCCGCTCGTCGCATCGAGCGCGATGAAGGCCATGGCGCGCGCGTAATCGATTTGCGTGAAGCGGACGATAAAGGTGCGGCTGAAATCCTTCACCGGCGCGAAGAAACGCAGGCGAAGATCTTCGGGCGTCACCGCCGCAAAGAAGGGCGGATAGAGCGGTTCGTCCTCCGGCCGGACCGGACGAACGATGATCGGCGTGCCGTCACGCAATTCCATGCGCCGCACCCACTCCGTCGGATAGGGACGAATGGCGAAGCGCGGATTGCCGCGGCGGCCGCGCGGCGCCGCCTCCACCGGCGCGATCGACATCCGTGCATCGACGGCAATGACGCCGGTCTCGTCGGCTAAGACCGGGTTGAGGTCGATTTCGCGAATCTCGGCAAAATCCGCCACCAGCTGTGACAGCTTCACCAGCAGAAGCTCGATCGCCCGTTCGTCCGCCGCCGGCACGTTGCGATAAGCCTTGAGGACGCGGGACACCCGCGTTCGCGCGATCAGGCTACGGGCCAAGTGGAGATCGAGCGGCGGCAACGCCAGCGCCTTGTCGCTGATCACCTCGACCGCAGTGCCCGCCCTGCCCGAATGCGATCACCGGACCGAACGTCGGGTCGTCGGCCACGCCGACGATCAGCTCGCGCGCCTTCGGCCGCACGATCATGGGAAACACCGCGACACCGGTGATGCGCGCGTCTGGCTTCGCCGCCCGCGCTGTCTCGAGGATGTCGCCGGCGGCGCCCCGCACCGCCTGCTCATTGGCAAGATTGAGCCGCACCCCGCCGACTTCGGATTTGTGCACGATGTCGGGCGACTGAATTTTGAGGACGACCGGCGTTCCCTCAGCGAGGAACGGTTTTGCCGCCGCCAGCGCCTCCTCGGGATTGCGCGCCAGAACCGCCGGCGTGACGGGAATGCCGTACGCGGAAAAAACCTGCGACAGCTCGACCGGATCGAGCCAGGTCCGTTGGTCGGAAAGCACCGCTATCGAGGATTGGCCGCACCGTTTCCGGATTGGGCACAAAATCCTGCGGCAGGCTTGGCGGCGCCGCCATCAACAGATTGCGCGCCTCGTGGTAGCGCACGAGATGGGTAAAACCGAAAACCGCGGCACTCTCGGTCGCATAGCTGGGAATGCGGGCCTCTTCGAATACTTTGGCCGACGCTTCGCTTTCTCCCATCCACATTGCGAAAACCGGCTTGGGCGGCCACCGCTTCGCCTGCTGTTGGGCGGCGACCGCGACCACGGATTTCGCCGCGTCGGCGGGAGAGGCGAGCGCCGTCGGCACATTCATCACCAGAACGGCGTCGTTGGCGGGGTCGTCGAGCAATTGCTCAAGCGCGATCGTATAGCGCGCCGCATCTGCATCGCCGGCAATATCGGCGGGGTTGGCATGCGACCAGATCGGCGGCAGCGCCGCGTTGAGCTTTTTCATTGTGTCGGCGGAGATGGCAGCCAGTTCGCCGCCGAGATCGACGAGGCGATCGACGGCGAGAACGCCGACGCCGCCGCCGTTGGTCAGAATAGCGAGCCGCTTGCCGCCGAGCACGGTCAGGTGGCCGAGCGTCTCCGCAGCGGCGAACAATTCGTCGAGATCGAGCACGCGCAACAGGCCGGCGCGGCGGAAGGCAGCGTCATAGACCGCGTCCGAACCCGCGAGCGCGCCGGTGTGGGTGAGCGCGGCCTTGGCGCCTTGCGCGTGCCGGCCCGATTTGATCACCAGCACCGGTTTCGCCCGCGCCGCCGCGCGCGCCGCCGACATGAACTTGCGCGCGTCCCGGATCGACTCGACGTAAAGCAAGATCGCCCGCGTCGCACGATCCATGGCGAAGTAGTCAAGCAGATCGGCAAAATCGACGTCGATGCTGTCGCCGATTGAGACGATCGCGGAGAAGCCGACGCCGCGCACCGCCGCCCACTCGACCAATCCTGCGGCAATCGCGCCGGACTGGGAAATCAGCGCGAGATCGCCGGCCGCCGGCATCGACGCGGCGAAGCTCGCATTGAATTTCGCTTGCGGCACCAGAACGCCAAGGCAGTTGGGCCCCACCAGGCGCAGGCCGGCGGCCCGCGCGGTCTGCTCGCAACGCTCGGCCAGCGAGCCGGGGCCGTGGCCAAGGCCAGCGGTGATGATGATGGCCGCCGCAGTCCCCTTCTGCGCCACGGTGGCAACAACGTCCGCAACAGCGAGCGGCGGCACTGCGATCACGGCGACATCGGGCGCGTCGGGCAAATCACCGTAGGACTTGACCGCGCGGATGCCCTCGATCTCGTCGTAGCGCGGATTGACCAGACCAATGGCACCGGGAAAGCCGGCGCTGCGAAGATTTGCGAGCACCGCTCGGCCCGGCGAGTTCAAGCGCGGCGAAGCGCCGATGACGGCCACCGAGCGGGCCGAAAACAGCTTGTCGAAGCTATAGGTTGACATGCAGCACCGATTTTAATGCGTGCTCATTCGCAAGCCGCGGCCCCGTCGCGTTTGATCCAGGTCAAGGCCAAATCCTTTTGCCCCGCCATCATCTCGTCACGATGAAAAAAGGCGGAGGGAATGATGCCAATCAGCGATGTTTTGATGATCGGCGCCATTGTTGTGGCTTTTGTGGTCTTCGCCGCAGCGTTGGCCTGGAGCGAGCACCGAACCAGGCATTGGCGTCAGATCGCTCAATCCGTTCCTCCGAGTTCTGCCGCAGAACATCGAACGAAAAGCCGCCATTTCGCACCGCCGGCGTGATCTTAGGCCAGTATGAGTGGATGTGTCCGGGGGCTTCGGCGTGCCGCTCAACAAGGCCGCCGGCCCGGCTCATTGCGCTCGAAGAATGGCCGGCGGTGGTGGTTGACCGCGCTTGGGCAGCCTTCGGCCTCAGAGTATGAGCCGAACCTTTTGCCGCTTGGCGTGTTATTGCCGCGATGGGCAAACAATCCTCGGCAACGACGGCGGCAGTCCTGGCGCACGGCGCGGCGCGCCTTCCGGCAGTGGAAGTCGCCAGCTACAACGTCGAATTAAAGGACGACGAAGGCTTCGTCGGCGATCGCGCCAGCAAGGGCGCGTTCCGCAAGTTCATCGACAATTGGCGCAAGCCCTTGCGCGAGCTCGACCAAGACCCCTTCGGCGACGAGCCGTCGAGCAAGATCGCCAAGAAAAAACTCGACCAGCTGCTGACCAGCGGCGATCCGGAGACTGCCGGCGTCATTCAAAGCGCCATCGAATCCTTCGCCCAGGAACTCGCGGTGGTGCTGCGGCGCTTTCTCAAGCTCAAGGGCTGGAAAGACGCATCCCGCATTGTGATCGGCGGCGGTTTTACCGGCAGCCGTGTTGGCGAACTTGCGATCGGACGCGCCAGCGTGCTGCTGAAGCTCGATAAAATCGATGCGGAGATTTGCATCATCCGCAACGACCCCGACGAGGCCGGCCTGCTCGGCGCGACGCAACTCGCGCCGGTCTGGATGTTCGAGGCGCATGACGCCATCCTCGCCGTCGATATCGGCGGCACCAATATCCGCGCCGGCGTCGTGGAACTTAACCTGCGCAACGCCCCGGACTTGTCCAAGGCGAAGGTCTGGAAGTTTGAGCTGTGGCGCCATGGCGATGAAAAGCTCAACCGCGAGGAAGCGGTCGACGGCTTGATCAGCATGCTGCAACGGCTGATCAGCGCGCGCGAAGAAAGAAGACTTAAGGCTTGCGCCGTTCATCGGCATCGGCTGTCCGGGGATCATCGATGCCGACGGCTCGATTGAAGCCGGGGCCCAAAACCTGCCGGGAAATTGGGAGAGCAGCCGCTTTAATCTGCCGAAGAGTTTGTTTGAGGCGATCCCGCGCATCGGCGACCATGAGACCGCGATCGTGATGCACAACGACGCTGTGGTACAGGGCTTGAGCGAAGCGCCATTCATGGGCGACGTGGAAACCTGGGCGGTGTTCACCATCGGCACGGGCTTAGGCAACGCACTTTTCGTCAATCGCGAGCAATAGGCTCGCCTATCCCGCCGCGGCGGGCTCATCCATCTTGCCGCCGATGAAGGCGGCGCCTAACCTCGGCACACTGCTCCGGGGGACAACGTGCGATTTGCCGTCGCGCTCACATTGGCCTGCGCCGCCGCCCTGGGCGGTGCCGATTGCGCCAAAGCCCAAGTCTCCAAAGCCCAAGTCTCCAAAGCTCAAGTCTCCGATGGCATTGTCAGAATAGGCGTCCTCAACGATCAATCCGGGCTCTATGCGGACTTGGGCGGCGCGGGCTCGGTCGTCGCCGCAAAAATGGCGGTCGAGGACGCCGGCGGCTCGGTCCTTGGCAAGCCGGTCGATGTCATTTTCGCCGATCACCAGAACAAGGCCGACATCGGAGCTGCGATTGCGCGGCAATGGTTCGATGCCGAAAAAGTGGACCTGGCTATCGGCCTCGACAACTCCGCGGTCGCACTTGCGGTTGAGCAGCTTGCCGCCGAGCACGATCGCATCGCCATTGCAGGCGCCGTCGGCACCACGGCCTTTACCGGCAAGTCCTGCACGCCGACCGAAGCGTCGTGGATCTATGACAGCTACGCGCTGACGACGAGTCTCGCCCAGTCGGTGGTGGCGGAAGGCCGCGACAGCTGGTTCTTTCTCACTGTCGACTATGCGTTCGGCCACTCTCTGGAAGCCGATGCCGCCAGCGCAGTTCGCACCGCCGGCGGCAAGGTGCTCGGCAGCGTCCGCCACCCGCTCAACACCGCCGACTTCAGTTCCTATCTGTTGCAGGCGCAAGCCTCGGGCGCCAAGGTCGTGGCGCTTGCCAATGCCGGCGGCGACATGATCAACGCCACCAAACAAGCCAACGAGTTCGGCCTGATGCGCGGCGGCCAGAGCATTGTCTCGCTGCTTGTCTTCATTACCGACATCCACAGCATCGGGCTGAAAAACGCGCAGGGCCTGAAATTCGTCACCGGCTTCTACTGGAATCGCGACGCGGACACCCGCGCCTGGTCGAAGCGCTTCTTTGCCCGGCACGGCGCCATGCCGACGCAAGCGCAGGCCAGCGTCTATTCGGCCATCCGCCATTATCTGGGCGCGGTCGCGGCCGCCGGCACCGATGAAGCCAAAGCGGTCATGGCGAAGATGCGCACAACGCCGGTCAACGATTTCTTCGCCAAGAACGGCCAGGCTGCGCGAGGACGGGCGCCTTCTGCACGACATGTATTTCGCGCAGGTGAAGACCCCCGAGGAATCGAAAGGAGCCGTGGGACTATTATAAAATCCTCGGCGCCATTCCCGCCGAGAAGGCGTTTCGCTCGCTCGAAGACGGCGGCTGCCCGCTGGTGAAGCGGTAATACCCACCGTCATTCCTGGATCGCCACGAAGTGGCGAGTCCGGAATCCATAACCACAATGTCAGCGAATATGGATTCCGGGCTCGCGGGCTTACCGCCCGCGCCCCGGAATGACGTTACCCCACATCCGTCGAGTGGATGCGGCGTTCTTCGGCCTCGCCGCGCAGCCGCCGGGCGACGAGCTTGTTGAGCGCGGCGAGATAGGCCTTGGCCGAGGCGACCAGCGTGTCCGGGTCGGCGCCCTTGGCGGTGACGCTGCGGCCGTTCTCCGACAAACGCACCGAGACTTCGGCCTGTGCGTCGGTACCTTCGGTCACCGCATGCACCTGATAAAGCTCGAGCACCGCCTCGTGCGGCACCATCGCCTTGATGCAGTTGAAGGTGGCGTCGACCGGACCGTTGCCGTCACGCTCCTCGATCAGCGAGCGGCCGTCGATATCGAGCTTCATGGTGGCGCGCTGCGGCCCGCGGGTACCGGCGATAACGGAGAGCGAGATGAGCTTGATGTGGTCCTGCGCGGTCGCGATCTCCTCGTCGACCAGCGCTTCGATGTCCTCGTCGTAGACGTGCTTCTTCCGGTCGGCGAGCGCCTTGAAGCGGACGAAAGCGTCTTCGAGCTGATTGCCGGCAAGCCGATAACCAAGCTCTTCGAGCTTGTGTACGAACGCGTGCCGCCCCGAATGCTTGCCCATGACCAGCGAGGTCTGCTTCACGCCGACATCCTCGGGCATCATGATCTCGTAGGTCTGGGTGTGTTTGAGCATGCCGTCCTGGTGGATGCCGCTCTCGTGGGCGAACGCGTTTCTCCCGACGATCGCCTTGTTGTACTGCACCGGGAATGACGTCACGGCGGAAACGAGCTTGGAAGCCCGGGTCAGCATTTTGCCGTTGATGCCGGTCCAGTACGGCATGACGTCGTTGCGCACCCGCATCGCCATCACGACCTCTTCCAGCGAAGCGTTGCCGGCACGCTCGCCGATGCCGTTGATGGTGCATTCGATCTGGCGGGCGCCGGCGCGCACGCCGGCGAGCGAATTGGCCACGGCCATGCCGAGATCGTCATGGCAGTGCACCGAGAAGCGCGCCAGGTCGGAATTGGGCACGCGCTCGCGCACCATCTTGATGAGCGCGAAATATTCCTCCGGCACCGAATAGCCGACGGTGTCGGGAATGTTGATGGTGGTGGCGCCGGCCTTGATCGCCGCTTCCACGCAGCGGCAGAGGAAATCGTGCTCGGTGCGGGTGCCGTCCTCGCTCGACCATTCGACGTCGTCGGTATAGCCGCGCGCGCGCGTTACTTGCGCGATCACCATCTCGTAGACCTCGTGCGGCTCCTTCTGCAGCTTGTATTTCATGTGCACCGGCGAGGTGGACAGGAAGGTGTGAATCCGCCGCCGCGCCGCCGGCTTGATGGCTTCGGCGCAGCGATCGATGTCGGCGAAAGCCGCGCGGGAAAGGCCGCACACCACGGCGTTCTTGGTGCGCTTGGCGATTTCGTTGACGGCGGCAAAATCGCCTTCCGAAGCGATGGGAAAGCCCGCCTCGATGATGTCGACGCCCATTTCGTCGAGCAGTTCGGCGACTTGGAGTTTTTCCTCGTGCGTCATGGTGGCGCCGGGACATTGTTCGCCGTCGCGCAAGGTGGTGTCGAAGATAACGACGCGGTCCTTTTCGGACTGGGCTTGAGCGGTCATGATGTCTCTCTGCTTTCTTCTCGTCTGCGCCGCGGCGGAATATCCGGCCCAGGGCGCTTTGGGTTCCGTGGTTCGAGCGGACCCCTGAGTGCCCAGGCGCAAACGCCCAGCCGGCCCTCAGGGGGCGATAAGGAGCAGGAGCCCGCCGAGAATGAGGGCGGCGCCGCGCCCGGCCGCAGAGGCCGTCCGGTTGGTCGCGCCAATCTGGTGGCTTGTCGCCATCATCTGCCCTCGGCCCAAGATCGCGGAATGCGGTGAATTCCGCGTTAATTCAAATGGGACCGCGGCTTTTGTAACGGATTGGGCCGCCGCGGCGCAAGACCCTCACCGCACAGATAATGCTAGAATGAAAGAAGCGACAGGGAGACTGACCTATGATTGTCGAATACGTCCAGTTCAAATATCCGGCCGGCTGGACCCGCGAGCAGATCCTGGAAGACGCGCGGCCCACGGCCGTGAAATGGCGGGCCAACAAGGAGTTGATCCGCAAGCATTATATCGCCGGCGAGAACGGCACCGGCGGCGCCTTCTACATCTGGCCGTCCAAGGAAGCGGCGCAACGCGGGCACGATGCCGCTTGGCGCGCCAGCATCGAAAAGCGCACCGGGTCGGCGCCCGTCATCACCTATTTCGATTTGTTGATGATCGTCGACAACGAAGCCGGCACCACGACCGAATTTCCGCCGAACGCCGTCGCTGAAGCGGCGGAGTAACGCCGCCCGTCGGCTTTTTGCGTCAACAAAAATCTCGCGTGACCCGCCCGCATTGTGGAGGTCGGCGCGCATGAGATTTGCGGCGGAAGCGTGCAACGCCGCTATGCGCCTTACTTTCCTTTACGCGGCGCCTCCGCGCGCAGGGTCTTCTCCACTTGTTTGAGCTCCTTCAGCGCTTTACCTCGCACTGTGGGGAAATCGAGCTTGAGGCCGGCCAGCGCATCGATGATCGCCTCGGCAACGACGACCCACGCCACATGCTTGTGATCGGCGGGGATGACGTACCACGGCGCATAAGGGGTCGACGTGGCACGGATCATTTCCTCAAAGGCGGCCATGTAGCGGTCCCAACGCTCGCGCTCCTCAAGATCATTCGGAGAAAGCTTCCAGCGCTTGGCCGGTTCGTCGATCCGCGCCAAAAAACGCTGGCGTTGCTCCTCCTTGGAAATGTGCAGGAAGAATTTCAGCACCAGCATGCCGTTGCGCGCGAGGTGATGCTCGAAGGCCCGTATCTCCTTGAAGCGGTGCTTCCAGATGTCCGGGCCTATTGTGCTCGGCGGAAGTTTTTGTTGCCGTAGCAGATCAGGATGTACGCGCACCACCAGCACGTCCTCGTAGTGCGAGCGATTGAAAATGCCGATGCGGCCGCGCGACGGCACGTGCTGCGCCGCCCGCCATAAAAAGTCGTGCTCAAGTTCCTCGGCGCTCGGCTGTTTGAAGGAATGCACCTCGCAGCCTTGCGGATTTATTCCCGACATGACGTGTTTGATGGTGCCGTCCTTGCCGGCGGCGTCCATGCCCTGGAAAACCAAGAGCATGGCCCACGTGCCGTCGGCGTAGAGCCGCTCCTGCAGGCCTTCCAGCTTGGCGATGCCGTCCGCGAGCCTGCCTTTCACATCGGCAATTTCGGTGGAAAGCCCAAAACGCTCGGAAGGATCGTGCCGCGCCAGCCGGAAGTGCTGCGGCTTATCGATGCGGCAGTGCCGGAGAATCTTTTCGATCTTCATCGCTTACCTCCGCAGGGGCAAAGCCGTTTAGCCGCGATTTTCCCGCCAAACGCTTTCCAGAAAAGCGACGACGAAGCCAGGCATTTGCGCCGTAAGGTCGCCGCGCTCGCGCACAATGCGAATATCGGAGAATTCCGGGTGCGCAGTGGATGCAAGATGGCGCATGACGCGCGCCCGAAGTGCTTGCGCATTCTCTGCCGCAGTGAGATCCCTGATGAGCGCGATAAAATTTCGCTCGCGAACCAGCGTCCATCCCGGCCGCGCGACCAGCGTGCCGATCTCGATGCCGGTCTCCTCGAAAAGCTCGCGACTCGCGTTTTCGTCGAGGTTGAGCATGCCCGCGTCAACGTCCTGCAGATCCGGCGTGCCGGCGGGAAAGTAGAGCTGTCCGGCCGAAGCAGTATGGTCGGCCATATGGCCGAGCAGGTAGCCACCGTCGGCCGCGCGCACGGCAGCCATTGCGAATACGTTGAAGACGTCGCGATCGGGGAAGTTCCAGGCGCGCCAAGCCATAAAGCTCGCGAAATCAGTTTCGAAGCTCGAGCCGCGCAATATGCCGTTCTCGACGCGGTACTCTTTGAGCAGGAGCACGCGGCCGTTCCACAGTGCTGGCTGTCGCTGCCGCCGGTCGGCAAAGTACCGGTCGATCTGCGCGCGCCGCGCGACGGCGAACTCCCAATCCCATGGCTCGATCACAATCTCGGCGCGGGCGAGCGGAACGATCTGCAAAAGTTCGGCGCCGGACATGGGATGGTCTTAAGCGCCGGACGGCTTGCTGTCATCAGCGATAAAAAAACGCGGCGAATGAAAAGGTAATTTGCCGGCTACTCACTCCTTCCAGGGATTGACGAACAAACCGACAAGGCCGGCCGCGGAACCTTTGAGATGCACAGGCGGACCGCCGTTCGGCGCAAGGCGCGCCACCACCTCGTCGTGCGTCAGACCGGGCGGCAATTCCTTCGGATCGAAGTCGGTGGCGACGAGCACAAAGGTATAATGGTGCGGCATGGTATTCGGCGGCGTACAGGGACCCGAATAGAAACCGACACCCTGCGTGCTCTTACCGCCGACATACTTATCCGACGGCTTGCTGACCTCGCCCTCGGCAAAATCGGTGACGCTTGCCGGGATGCCGTAGGCGACCCAGTGAAAGACGCCGGCGCCGCCGCGGCCCTCGGGATCGGTCATCAAAAACACAAAGCTCTTGGTGCCAGCCGGCACGTTGCTCCAGGAAAATTGCGGCGACACGTTCTCGCCGACGCAGTTCGGGTTGTTGTTCCGGTTGGCCGCTTTGTTGGCGACCTTCTTCGGCATCAGCTTGCCGTCCTGGAACGTCGTCGAACTCAGGGTGAAGGCATCCGCCGCCCTGGCCGCTGTCCCGCTGAAGCTTAATCCGAGCAGAAAACCGGCGGCTAAAATTCCCAATTGTTTTGTCCGCATGGATGACCTCCGTTGTGCGGACGGCGCGCAAGAGAAACGCGGCCGCCGTCTGCCATCGAAATGAAATCGACCATGACCGGCTTTGTTCCGGCTCCGGTTCACAGACTAGTTATTTCAATCCGTGGTCAACCTCGCTGTCGGGCAAACTGACGAATATCAACACCGCCAGAATCACCATGGTCAGCCTGAAGGCGGTTTGCTGTCCGTTCCAGGTTTGCGATTGCCACATGGCGAAATATTCGCCGGCGATCACCAAAAAACCGACGAACCAAAGACCAAAGCCGACGATCAATCCGGCGATCGCCCAGCCTTTGGCGCGGTTGAAGATCGCGGCAGGTGCGCGAAGGCGCGCAAGCAACGCCAAAGCCCCGATGACCAAGAGCAGGAAGGTCAGCCACTCGCCGGCGATGATCGCGTCGTACGCCGCCGACCACGTGCTTTCGTTCGTGATGGCGCGGTGCATCAGCGCGTTGTTGGGGAAGGTCGTGTCCATGCTGAGAACATGGCGCACGAATTGATAATTCGAAGTCGTAATCGACGATATTATTGTAGGCGACGATTAAGGCGTATGCGGCGAGCGCGGCGACCAACAAGACTTTGGCGAGGCGCGCGATCAGCATGCGATCGGCCTTTTCCTCGGCGAAAGCACAGCTTTCGCCGCCCGTCTTAACGCCAAATGCCGTGGATCAATTCCTGCTCTTGTCGACCAGCGCGCGCTCTTTGATCCAAGGCATCATGGCCCGCAACTTAGCGCCGATCTGCTCGATCGGGTGCGCCGCCGACTTGGCGCGCATCGCTTTGAACGAGGTCTGGTTGACCTTGTTCTCCAACATCCATTCCTTGACGAATTTGCCCGACTGGATGTCGGCAAGGATGCTCTTCATCTCCGCCCGGGTTTTAGGGTCCACCACGCGTGGACCGGAAACATATTCGCCGTATTCCGCGGTGTTGGAGACGGAATAATTCATGGTGGCGATGCCGCCCTCGTAAATGAGATCGACAATCAGTTTCACCTCGTGCACGCACTCGAAGTACGCCATTTCCGGCGCATAGCCGGCTTCGACCAGGGTCTCGTAGCCGGCCTTCATGAGTTCGACCAGCCCGCCGCACAACACCGACTGCTCGCCGAACAAATCGGTCTCGCATTCCTCGCGGAAGGTCGTCTCGATGATGCCGGCGCGGCCGCCGCCGATGGCGGCGCCGTATGAGAGGCACAGATCGTGGGCGTTGCCGGAAGAATCCTTGTGGACCGCGAGCAAACACGGCACCCCGGCGCCGCGCTGATACTCGGAGCGCACGGTGTGGCCGGGTCCCTTGGGCGCGATCATCATGACGTCGAGATCGGCCCGCGGCTCGATAAGGTTGAAATGGATATTGAGGCCGTGGGCGAACATCAAGGCGGCGCCGTCTTTCATGTTCGCATGCAACTGGCCGTTATAAATGTCGGCCTGCAGTTCATCCGGCGTCAGCATCATCATCACGTCGGCCCATTTGGCGGCCTCGGCGACTTCCATGACTTTGAGCTTCTCGCCCTCGGCCTTCTTCACGCCCTGGGAGCCGTTGCGCAGAGCGACGGCCACGTTCTTGACGCCCGAATCGCGCAAATTGAGCGCATGAGCATGCCCCTGGCTACCATAGCCGATAATGGCGATCTTCTTGCCCTTGATCAGGTTCAGATCGGCGTCGCGGTCGTAATAAACGCGCATGGTCTTTTCACCCCTAACCCTAACTAGTGAAATGGATTTGACATTCGCTTCGCGAGTTCGTGGCCCGGTGGGTAGCGAATGTCAAATCCGCTCCACTAGGTTCTGGGCTCGGCTTGGACAAGCCCGGAGCGCACCGCGCGGCGCTTGAGCGGCGGCTTGCCGCTGGCCGCGCAACCGCCGTCGAATTGTTCGCGGGCGCGGGCGATCTTTCCCTGATTGCGGATGGCCCAGGCGCCGAGCGCCGCGACCGGGGTAAGCAGGTCGCGTCCGAGCGGAGTAAGGGCGTAATCGACCCGCGGCGGAATGGTCGGGAACACGGTGCGCGTGACCAGTCCGTCCCGCTCCAGCCCGCGGAGCGTCAACGTCAGCATGCGCTGAGAAATGCCGCCGATCGAGCGCCGCAGTTCGTTGAAGCGGAGCGCCCCCTCGCCCAGCCGTGACACGACCAGAATCGACCATTTGTCGCCGACGCGGGCCAAAACGTCGCCGATTGCGCGGCAATCGCCGGGTAAATGCATGTGACCGGGTTTCATCAATGTGCCTTCTTGGACGCCTTTGCCTAGGCACCTATTTAGCGTCGGTTACCGATTTTAACCAGAGGTCTAAAAGCCATGGCCAAACCGCAAGTCGCCATCGTCGTCGGCTCAAACCGCCGCGACTTGATCAACCGCAAGCTCGCGCAGGCCCTTGCCAAGCTCGCCGCCAAAGACTTCGACGCCACCATCGTGCGCATCGACGATTTGCCTATGTACAATCAGGACAATGAAGGCAATCCGACGCCGGAGATTGCCCGCTTCAAGGACGAGATTTCTCGCGCCGACGGCGTGCTGATTGTCACGCCCGAGCACGACCGTTCCATTCCAGCGGCTTTGAAGAACGCGGTCGACTGGGGAGCGCGGCCCTACGGCAAAAATTCCTGGGCGGGGAAGCCCGCTTTCATCACCGGCACGTCACCCGGCGCGATCGGCAGCGCGCTGGCGCAACAGCATCTGCGCTCGGTGATGACCGGGCTCGGCATGATTCTGCTTGGCGGCGAAGCGTACCTTACTTTCAAGCCGAACCTGATCGATGCCGAAGGTAATATCGGCGATAAATCGACCCGCAAGTTTTTGGAAGGCTTCCTCGGCCGCTTCGCCGACCTGGTTACGCGCCTGTCGCAGCCGAAGGCCGAACGCTCGGCGGCTTAACCAAGGTCATTGCGAGGATTGCTTCGCTTTGCTCGCAATGACGATTACATCCCCTCCGGCCCGCGGCCGATGGCCACCACGCCTGAGCGCGAGACCTCGACCAGGCCAAGCGGCAGCATCAGGCTGATGAAGCCGTCGATCTTGTCGGAAGCACCGGTAATTTCGAACACGAAGCTCTCGCTGGTGGCGTCGATCACGCGGGCGCGGAAAGCGTCCGCCAGCCGCAGCATCTCCATGCGTTTCTCGCCGGTGCCGCGAACCTTCACCAGGGCGAGCTCGCGCTGCAGCGCCGGACCGCCGCTGGTCAGATCGATCACGCGGTGTACCGGCACCAGACGATCGAGCTGATTCTTGATCTGCTCGATCACCATGGGCGTGCCGCGGGTGACGACGGTGATGCGCGACCGGTGCTCATCGTGCTCGGTCTCGGAGACCGTGAGCGAATCAATATTGTAGCCGCGGCCGGAGAACAGACCGATGACGCGCGCGAGCACCCCCGGCTCGTTGTCGACCAATACGCAGAGCGTGCGGCTCTCGACCATTTCGGTCTTCGTCTGCGCCGGATAGTGCGTGGTGGCGGTCGTCGCGGTCACTTAGCTCGCTCCTGTGAACCAACCCCTCTCCCCTTGTGGGAGAGGGAAAGCTTAAACCATCACCTTGCCTTCTTCGGTGATCGCATCCTCGACGCGGGTAGCAGCGTCGCCGAGCAGCATCTCGTTATGGGCGCGGCCCGACGGAATCATCGGAAAGCAATTTTCCGCCGGATCGACGACGCAGTCGAACAGCACCGGCTTCTTTACTTCGAGCATTTCCCGGATCTTCTCGTCGAGCTCACCCGGATGCGTGCAGCGGATGCCGTGTGCGTGGTAGGCCTCGGCGAGCTTGACGAAATCGGGCAGCGCCTCGGTGTAGGAATGGGCATAGCGCCCGCCGTGCAGCAATTCCTGCCACTGCCGCACCATGCCCATGTATTGGTTGTTGAGGATGAAGATCTTGATCGGCAGGTCGTACTGCACTGCCGTCGACATTTCCTGCATAGTCATCAGCACCGACGCCTCCCCGGCAATGTCGATGACCAGCGAATTCGGATGCGCGACTTGCGTGCCAACGGCGGCAGGCAGGCCGTAACCCATGGTGCCGAGACCGCCCGACGTCATCCAGCGGTTCGGCTCCTGGAACGGATAGAACTGCGCCGCCCACATCTGGTGCTGCCCGACCTCGGTGGTGACGTAGACGTCGCGGTTTTTCGTCTGCTCGTAGAGCCGCTGGATGGCGTATTGCGGCTTGATGACCTCGTTCGAGTTACGGTAGGCGAGCGAGTTCTTCGCCCGCCATTTCGCGATCTGCTCCCACCACTCCTGCAGGGCCTTTTTGTCGGGAACGACCGCGCTCGACCGCCACAATCGCACCATGTCTTCGAGCACGTGCGCGCAATCGCCGATGATGGCGAGATCGACCGTCACGTTCTTGTTGATCGAGGAAGGGTCGATGTCGATGTGGATTTTTTTCGAACGCGGCGAGAAGGCGTCGAGGCGGCCGGTGATGCGGTCGTCGAAGCGCGCACCGACTGCGATCATCACATCGCAATCGTGCATCGCCCAGTTGGCCTCCCAGGTTCCGTGCATGCCGAGCATGCCGAGCCATTGGCGGTCGGCGCCGGGGAACGCGCCTAAACCCATCAGCGTCGAGGTGATGGGATAACCGGTGAGCTTGACGAGCTCGCGCAGGAGATCGCTCGCGGCGCGGCCGGAATTGACCACGCCGCCGCCGGTGTAGAACAGCGGGCGCTTGGCGGCGGCCATCATGTCGATCGCTTCTTTGATCTTGTCGAGATCGCCTTTCACCTTGGGCCGGTAGCCGCGATGGCTGAAATCCTTTGGCTTGGAATAGATGCCCTTGGCGAACTGCACGTCCTTCGGGATGTCGACCACGACCGGGCCGGGCCGACCGCTGGCGGCGATATGAAAAGCCTCGTGCAGCGCCCGCGGCAGGTCGGCGACGTTTTTGACCAAATAGTTGTATTTGGTGCACGGGCGGGTGATGCCCACGGTGTCGCATTCCTGGAACGCATCGTTGCCAATGAGGTGCGTCGGCACCTGGCCGGTCAGAACGACGATCGGGATCGAGTCGCACAAGGCGTCTGTCAGGCCGGTGACCGCATTGGTGGCGCCCGGCCCCGAGGTCACGAGCACGGTGCCCACCTTGCCGGTCGAGCGCGCATAACCCTCGGCGGCGTGCACGGCGCCTTGTTCGTGCCGCACCAGAATGTGGTTGACCTTGTCCTGCTGAAACAACGCATCGTAAATCGGCAGCACAGCCCCTCCGGGATAGCCGAAGAGATGCTCGACGCCCTGATCGGCGAGCGCCGCGATCACCATTTCCGCTCCGGTCATTTCCGTCATGGCCAACTCCAATCCTCAACAAGTCTCGCACGGTCCGGTTTAGAAAATAAAAAAGGGGCTTCGAGAGCCCCTTGAGCGCACCGCCGCGTTCGCGGGTGGATTATCCACCCCCGGCGATGCGCCTGCCTACGAGTACCAGCGATCCAATAAAACGGGACACAGTTCTTCCCTTTTTGTCTTCCGTTAACTTATAGGCGCCACAGCGGCCGGTCAAGCCGAGGACTCTTTGGCGACGGCAAGCAACTGCGCTTCAATCGCCGCGACGGCCTTTTCCGGGTCCGCCCACGCGAAGTCGGGGAGCTGATTGCGAAACCAAGTCGCCTGCCGCTTGGTGTACTGGCGGGTGTCGCGTTTGGCGCCTTCGGCCGCCTCCGCAAGCGTGATCTCGCCGCGCAGATGGCGAATAAGCCACGGGACCCCGTGCGCCTTCATCGCCGGCAGACTAGGGTCAAGGTTGCGCGCCATCAAGGCGCGCACCTCCTCGATCGCGCCGGCGTCGATCATGGCGTCGAAGCGTGCGTCAATGCGTCGGGCGAGCTCATCCCGTTCCACGGCAAGAAAAATTCGCGCTGCCGGCAAGGGCGCAAAACCAGCGGGCGTGGCGTCGCCGTGCCATGCGAAAATCGACCGGCCGGTCGCCAGCATGACTTCAAGTGCACGCGAAACCCGCGCTCGATCGCCGCGATTGAGCCGCGCCGCCGCCAGCGGATCGAGACGCTTGAGTTCGTCATGCAGAGCGGAAGCTCCCTCGCCTTTCAGGCGCGCGCGAACCTCGTCGCGTATCTGTTTTGGAATTTGCGGCACGGCGGCAAGCCCGCGCATCAGGGCGTTGAAATAAAGCCCGGTACCGCCGACCACGATAGCGGGACGCAATTCGCGTTCGGCCGCGGCGAGTTCGGCGGCCGCTTCGCTCCGCCAGGCGCCGACCGAATAATCCTCCGCCGCGTCGACATGCCCGTAGAGACGGTGGGGCGCGCGCGCCTCCTCTTCCACTGTCGGCCGCGCGGTGATAAGGCGCAAATCGCGATAGACCTGCATGGAATCGGCATTGATGATCGTACCGCCGAGCTTTTTGGCCAGCGCCAGCGCCAGCGCCGACTTGCCGCTGGCCGTCGGCCCCGCGAGAAGTATGACAGCTGATTTGCCCACGCGTGTTGAAGTAATGCCAATTTGCGCGAATTAGAACCCGGGTCGGACGGAGCAAACAGGTGTCCCTGATCAAACCCTTCCCCGCATTGCGGCCGGCGCCGGGGCGCGCCGCTGAAGTTTTGGCGCCGCCCTACGACGTGCTGTCGAGCGCGGAGGCGCGCCAGCGCGCCCAGGGCAAGCCCTTTAGCTTTCTTCACGTCTCCAAGGCGGAGATCGACCTCGATCCTTCCGTCAATCCCTACGATCGAGCCGTCTACGCCAAGGCGGCAGAGAATTTGCAGCGCATGATCGCAGCCGGCGTGCTCATGCGCGACGCCAAATCCTGTTATTACGCGTACCGGCTCACCTGGCGCGGCGGGGTGCAGACCGGCTTGGCGGCGGCCGCCTCGGTTGCCGCCTATGCCGAGAACCGCATCCGCAAGCACGAGTTCACGACGCCGGGCAAGGAAGACGACCGCGTGCGGCAGATCGAGGCGGTCAACGCGCAGACCGGCCCGGTCATGCTCGCTTATCCAACCGCTCCCGACGTCGACGCCGCCTTGGCGCGAGCCGCCGCCGGTGAGCCGGCCGTCGACGTGACCGCAGACGACGGCGTGCGGCATCAATTGTGGGTCATCGCCGATGACGCGGCCATTAGCGCGCTCACACGCGCAGTCGACGCCTTGCCGGCGCTTTATATTGCCGACGGCCATCATCGTTCGGCGGCGGCACAACGGGTGGCGAAAGCGCGCAATGCCGAAAGCCCGCGCAGCTATCGCTACTTTCTCGCCGTGCTCTTTCCAGAAGGCGAAATGACCATTCTCGAATACAACCGCGTCCTGCGCGATTTGAACGGACAGAGCGCGGCGGAAGTGTTGGCGCGTCTGCGTGAGCGTTATGATGTCGCGCCAAGCGATCGGGCGGTACGGCCGGCGCAAGCCCACGAAGCCGGCATGTATCTCGCGGGCGGCTGGCATCGTCTTGTCCTGCGGCGGGAATTTTTAGCCGGCGCAAGCGCAGATCCGATTGAGCGCCTTCCGGTCACATTGCTTCACCGCAACATCATCGAGCCCATTTTTGCCGTCACGGCCCCGCGCACCGACCCGCGCATCGACTTCGTCGGCGGCGGGCGCGGCGCTGAGGAGATTGAACGCCTCGTCTCCTCAGGCCGAATGGCCGTCGGCTTCGTGCTTTACCCGACGCAGATGCGCGACCTCATGGCGGTCGCCGACGCCGGCGCCGTCATGCCGCCGAAATCCACCTGGTTCGAACCGAAGCTTGCTGACGGCATGGTCAGCCACGTGCTGGATTGAGCAACGAGCAACCGGCGATTAGCCGCTTCGCCGGTTGTCCCATGTTTCTCGTCGAGAGGACCTCGTCGGCGCTTCGATCAACGCACCCAACGCAGCCGTAATTCGGAAACTCCGGCCGCGAGATTTACGCCGGTATTGGCTTCGACGGAAAGAGGCTGCAGCGCGAAGGAGCGATGCGACCCGCCGACGAGCGCGTTGGCGCCGAGCCCAAGACCGACGGCAACGTCGGCGCTAGCACCGACATAAGCGCCGGCGAGCGCGCCGCGTGGAAATCCTGCGGTCGGTGCAAATACCGCCCAGAGCATGTGTCCGCCGCCCTTGACTCCGATGTCGAGACCGACGGTGGTTATGCTGCCGACGTACACTTCCCGCCGAAATGGACCGTCAGGCCTGTAGGTGCAGGACAGCCGCTGATGAGAGGCGACAATGAGGCCGACCGTCGGCGCCAGATTGCAGGCAAGCGAGCCCACCTTCGCCCGAGGCGCCTGCGCAAACGCCTCCGTTCCCCAACCGAGCATAGCAAGCGCAACGATTGCGGCGAGGATTTTAATGGGCTTGGAATTCATAAATTTTTCTCCATGCACTTTCAGTAGCGATGTCGGATGGTCACCCCGGGCGAAGCTCTTAGTGGGTGTGCGCGGAATGAGCAACATCAACGATTGGCGCGCATCAACTTCGTTCTGGCCGGGAAAAAGCCGAAAAACCCGGGAGGATAGCGGCGAGCGGAGGCGCCGCTGCAAAAAGTCGGGATGAACGAAAAGGGGCGCGGCTCGTGTGTGGCTCACGCCGCGCGAAACATCGCAACTAAAGGGGCCAGCGTGAGTCGTCCGGGTCCGGCTTACGCGGCTTTGGCGGCGACTGCTGAGCGGGCGCCTGTTGGCCCAGCGCCACGTTTTTCTTCAGGATACTGGAACGCTCGAGCACGGAAGCGCGCAGCGATTGCTGCGGCGAAACGTCAGTTGAACGCTCCTGCGCCGAAGCGCGCAGCGATTGCCGCGGCGCGCTATTTCCCTGCGCATGCGCAGGGCTCAAAGGCGGGACAGGCGGGCTCGCCGTTTCTTCGAATTGCAGGTGCTTGTTGTTGATGGTGGCGCCGCGCCAACGCGCCACAACGATGTCGACAAGATCCTGCGGAGCCGCCTGTGTGACGGACGCGTGAGTATTGCGCACCGCTTCGCTGCTCGGGATCAGATGCTCGGGTAATGTGCCGAACACCAAGCGCCCCGGCAAGGAGACACCTTCACCGAAGGCGAGTACCTCGCGCATTCCCAGCGACGGCACCAGGTTGACCAGGCTGGCGGCGGCGTCGGAAACCGCCGAGCGAATAATCTCCTGGTCGCGATCGTTCGCCATGCGCATGACGAACAACGTGCTGCATTGGGAAATAATGGTCGCATCGAGTTCCGCGGGGCGTTGGCTGGCGAGGCCGAGGAAGACGCCGCATTTGCGACCCTCCTTGGCGATCCGCGACAAGGCGCGGCGCGTCGGACCGAAACCGAGTGCGCGGTCGGCCGAGGCATAGCGGTGCGCCTCTTCGCAGAAGAACAAGATCGGAAAAGCGCCGTCGCTCCAAAGCCCGAACTCAAACGCCATCCGGCCTACCACCGAGACCACCGAATCGACGACCTCAACCGGCAAACCGGCAAGCTCCATTACCGTCATTGGTTTGCCACCCGGCACGATGCGGAATAGCTGACAGATCGCTTCCGCCATCGTGTCGCCGCCGACATTGGCGTTTTCGAACATGAAGTGGTAGCGCGGGTCGTTGCTCACGGCTTCGATACGCATGATGAGCTTGAAATATTTCATGCGCGACGAACGGTTCTCGAGCTTGCCCATGCGGTCGTCGATCAGCGAAATCAGATCGGCAAGCCGGTAGGGAACCGGAGTATCCACCGTGAAACCCGTATTCTTCGAATCCTGCTTCTTGCCGCTCGCCCGGCTGCCGGCCGTCTGATACTGGACATACATGGATTTGGCGATGGGGATCAGTTCGGCGAGGATCTGGAATTCGTCTTCCACGCCTGGGCTGCGGCCGCCGAATATGACGTCGACCAACCCTTCGAAATTAAACAGCCAGAATGGCAGTTTCAGATTTCCCGGATTGACCAAGTGCGCCAAGTTGCCGAAGCATCGCCCATACTCATTATGCGCATCGAGCAAAAAGATGCGCAGATTGGGCCGCGCCTTGAGAACCTGCTGCAGGATCACGGCGACGCCGCTTGATTTTCCGACGCCGGTGGTTCCGAACACCGCAAAATGGCGGCTCAGCATCTCGTCGACCTGAACGCAGGCGTCCAGGCTTGGCTCCTGCTGCAGGCGGCCGATGACGATATTCTGGGCGCCGGGCCGGTTGAAGATAAGCTGCAGCGCGTCGGCGGCGATCTTCACCACCTTATCGCCGATCAGCGGATATTCGGTGATGCCGCGCCGAAATCTGGCTCCGCGCTCTTCCTGCCTGATCTCGCCCATGAGTTCGAGGCGAGCGGAGCCCGCATAACCCTGCGGGCGTACGATTTCCGGCACTTCAACGGACACTTCGGTTACAAAACCGATGAGCAGGGAATTTTTGCTGGCAACGGCCAAAAATTTGCCGACCGTGGTGCCGTCGCTTTCAGCCGACGCGTCGGTTCGGCCCATAGATTCCAAAAGTTGCCACCGAACCGCGCACCGAGAGCACGACGCCGACATGTTGCTGGCGCGGAGGTCTCGAATTTTCCGCGACCGCGGCAACCTGATCTTTTTGCAAAGCCGCCTCCATGCGACGGCATTGTCGCCGCCCGCCCTTCACCGAGCGCGACTATCGTTGTTCGCATTTTACTTTCATTTAATCCGGCCGCTAAATCTCGCCGGCCGGCCTTCATGCTAAACAATTAATTGTCGAGAGGGGGAACCTGAAAGCAAGGCGGGGAAGGCAATCTTGCCGCCAAAGCCCGTGCGTGACCCGCGGGCGCAAGTCTTGCGGGCCGAGACCGTCTTTTGCGGAAACATTCCGTTTACCCTGCGGCCCGCTGCACCGCCGGATTTGCCGGCCAGCCTCCCGCTTTGCCGGCGGCGCGGTTCCGTCCGTTGAAGGCGGCAAGCAGAGCGCGTTCCAGCGCCGCCAGATCGTAGGGCTTTTGCAGCACTTCGAAACCCTGGCGCACGGCGTCCTGCGCACTTGAACTGTATCCGGTGGTCAGCAGCACCCGGATGCCGGGAAAGCGCCCGCGAAGTTCCTTCGCCAGATCGAGGCCGTTTAATCCGCCGGCCATCAATATGTCAGAGAAGACGAACGCGACGTCACTGGTCCGCTCGACGAACGCAAGACCCTCCTGAGCGCTTGCGGCTATTCTGACGCTGAAGCCGAGATCGACGAAATAGCCGCGTGCCACCTCGGCAACCTCGGAGTTGTCTTCGACCACCAGCGCGGTGCCGCCGGGCAGCGCTACGCCCGCCCGCTTAGGCCGCGCGCTTGTCGCCGTTTGCTGTTCAAAGCTGCGCGGCAAAAACAGCGTGATAGCGGTGCCGCGCCGGGGGGTGCTGGTGATGTTGGCGGTGCCGCCAGATTGTTTGGCGAAGCCATAGACCTGCGAAAGACCAAGACCGGTTCCCTTGCCGACTTCTTTGGTGGTGAAAAACGGTTCGAAAACCCGCGGCAATATTTCGGCGGGAATTCCCTGGCCGCTGTCAACCACGCGAATGACGACGAACGGACCGCGCAAACCATCCTCGCCGAACTTGCCGCGCAGCCTGATCGGCTTTGCCGTCATCGAGAGAACGCCGCCCGAGGGCATGGCGTCGCGCGCATTGAAGGCGAGATTGAGCAGCGCGAGCTCGAGTTCGCTGGGGTCCACCTTGACCAAGCAGGGTCGTCGCGGAACCAGCAAGCGGACCTCAATGTCGCCGCGCAACGACCGGCTGAGCATCTCCTTAAGCTCGGGCAGCCAAGTCGACAGATCGATCACCGTCGGCTGCAGCGTTTGACGCCGCGAGAACGACAGCAATTGCCGGGTCAGGCTCTCGCCACGCCGGGTGGCGTTGACGATCGCGTCGAGGAGCCGCAGTTGTTTCTCGTCAGCGATGTCGCGGCGCAGCCGGTGCACGCTGCCGCTGACAATCATCAACAAGTTGTTGAAGTCGTGAGCGACGCCGCCGGTCAATTGACCGATGGCTTCGAGCCGCTGCGATTGCCGCAGCGCGCTTTCCGCGGCCTCGCGGCGATCGGCCTCCTCGTAGAGCCGCTGCGTGCGGCGGAGCGTCAGAAAGAGGATGGCGAGAATTAAAAGCGTGGCCGGCAAGCCGTAAAGCAAATGCGTACGCATGCTGGAAAGCCATTCGGTCCGAATCGCTTCATTGCTCACTCCGGCGAGCGCATAAACCGGGAAGCCCGGTATTTTGCGAAAGTTGATGCGGCGGACGACACCGTCGATTTCCGAACGAACGGTATAGAAACCACGATCGATCCCCTGACCGATAGCGGTTCGCAACGCGCTGTGCTCGCTCAAATGCTGCGAGCGATCCGGCGGCGCCGGGTAACGCGCCAAGTAAGAGCCATCCGCGCGCACCAACGCGGAGTAACTGCCCGGATTGCGCCCGATCAGCGCGTAAAAATCCTCGAAATAGCGCGGCCTTACTGCGATGGCGATGACGCCGGCGAAGGAGCCGTCCGACGATTTAAGCCGGCGGGACAGATCGAAAAACTCGCCGCCGCCGCCGATGCCCGGCAAGTACGGCACGCGCATGCTGCTCACATAGGTTCCCGCATCGTGCGGCTGTTGGGCGCGGAAATAGTCGCGATCGCTGAAGTTGACGCCCTCGGGGACCGTCTCCGATGCGCTGCGGACCAGGAGCGCGCCATCGCGGCCAACAATCACGATGCCGCGCAGCTGCGGCATGGTGGCCACAATTTCGGCAAGGCGCACGTGGATGGCCGGGTCGGCGCGAATCTCGGCATCCGACATGCCGCGCACGATCTCGTTGATTTCCGCAAACGTGCTGTTGATGGTCTCGAAGACCTTAAGCGTCTGCTCCTGCATGACGTCGAGCGAGCGCGCGATTTGTTCGTCGGCGGCGTCGTGAAACTCGCGATAGCTGACCCATGCGGCGTAGACGAACAGCGCCGCCGGCAGTATCACCGCGGCGATCATCATAAGTTGGAGCAGGCGAGTGGCTGATTCCCGTGCGCTACCCATCGACTGCCTGACCCGGCACTTAAGTCAGAGCGCGATCCAGATGGCCGGCAAGTAGCGTAGGCGAGATCGCGCTCCACCAAAGAGTCTGAAAAACTCATCCGCTTGCGAGCAAACAGATGGCACTTTCAGTCCGGCGATTCAGCGGCGGGAGTGTTCCACATTTTGCCGATCTAGGCGACCCGCAATACCAGCGCGCGCGATTGCAATTTCGTGATCGCAGCTGTCACAGCGACGTCCGAAATCGGCCGCATTTTGCACTTCACCCGGCGCTGGTCACTCGGGCTTGAAGTTCATCGCCACACCGTTGATGCAGTAGCGCAGATGTGTCGGCGGCGGCCCGTCATCAAATACATGGCCGAGATGGCTGCCGCACCGGCTGCAATGCACTTCGGTGCGCGTCATCCCATAGCTGTCATCGACGGACGTTTCGACCGCACCAGCCGCGGGATCGTTGAAGCTCGGCCATCCCGTCCCGCTTTCGAACTTCCTTTTCGAGGCGAACAGCTCTTGACCGCAACCGGCACAGAAGAACGTGCCGGCGCGTTTTTCGTGATTTAGGGCGCAACTGCCGGGCGGCTCGGTGCCATGCGCACGCATGACGCGGAACTGCTCGGGCGTGAGGAGCTTGCGCCATTCCGCTTCGGTGTGAGTTACCGGATATTGCTCGGTGTCCATGTCGCAACCTTCCCGACATCACCCTGCCGATAGATATGAATAATGTAATCGCTCAAAGGCAAAGCACAATCGTGCGCGGCGCCTAGCCGGCTTGCGGGTCAAAACGCGATGATCGCCAATCGCCCCCGCACTACGGCAGCTTGTCGAAGCCTTCGCCGAAGCCCTTCAAGCTCATGGGAAAGCCGATACCCTCTTCCGGGGTCTGAAAGATGATGAACGTCGAGGTCTGCCCATTACGCAGTTCATTGATGAGCTTGTCGTCCATCACCACTTCGGCGACGCAACCATTGGGCAGGCAACGCACAAAACCGGCACGGCCCACGTCATTGTTGTCGATCTTCAATCCCAGTCCCGACGGCAACAACACGCCGAGCGGAGCGACAACCCGCATCAGCCGGCTCTTTTGATCGGTGGTCTTGAGCACGATCACGGTCAATCCGACATTCGGCCGGTCCTCCGCGGTCACGCTTTGCATCAGCGCGCACTGCTCGGTCTGCGCCCCGGGCGGCGTGTCGCAACGAATTTGCCAGTCGCCGTGGACCGACCGCACCGCGCCCTGAGCAGCCGCCTGCCCGGCGAACGCGGCGACAGCGATGGCGGCGAGAAGCACGGCGCCGAACGCCGGGGCAAATGGCCGCAGCACACGCTCCATCGTGAAAGAGGCCATGATCCGATTCCCTCACCACCCGCTCCGCCGCCGCCTAAAGGCGACGTGCGTGGCCCACTCGCGCATTCGCGAATCACACTTACTGTTATGCGGTCAGGCCTCCCCAACATCCTGAGGCCGCAGTGTCAAGATGCGAGCAAACTCAAGATTGTGGCCGTGCGAAGGACGCAGGCTGCCCGGGCTCGATATCCCGCTTCTTTGTGCCGGCGCCTTCGCGCTCAAGAGTGCATTGCGGTAGGGCACGATTTGTGGTTTGAGGGGACGACCCCCATCCGCCGATGCCCGGCAAGGGCCAGACCCCTGGCACAACTGCCCGGCAGCCGGCAGCGTCGGGCCGTAGTCGCCCCCCGCAGACATGCATTTTTCTTGCATTGTCCAGCGCTTGCGGCGCACTACGGCACGAACCAACCGCGGCGGAAACGAGCGAGAAGCAAGGAGTCAATTTAAAATGCCCGCGCTCTTCCGCTTACCTGCTTACGCGCTGACCGGACCGATTCTGCTGGCCGGCGCGGGTACCGCGTTCGCCGGCCTGGGCCAACCAACGCCATGGCAAATTGGCCTGCAGCAAGCGGCCTCGCCGGTCATGGTGGACGTGATCCGGTTTCACAACTTCCTCTTGTGGATCGTCACGGCGATCGCGCTCTTCGTCCTCGCTTTGCTCGTCATCGTCATGGTGCGGTTTAACGCTCGAGCCAATCCAACACCTTCGCGGACCACACACAACACGGTCATCGAACTGATTTGGACCATCGTACCAGTCATCATACTGGTCGCGATTGCAGTGCCGTCCTTTCGGCTGCTCTTTCTCCAGCTCGACGCGCCGAAAGCGGACCTTACCGTCAAGGCCACCGGCAAGCAGTGGTATTGGAGCTACAACTATCCGGACAACGGCAACTTCGAGTTCGATTCGCTGATTGTCGAAGACAAGGACCTAAAACCGGGCCAGCCGCGCCTGCTTACCGTCGACCATGAAATGGTCGTGCCCGTGAACAAGATCGTGCACGTCCTGGTCACCGGCGCCGACGTCATTCATTCCTTCGCGGTGCCCTCCTTCGGCATCAAGATCGACGCCATACCCGGCCGGCTCAACGACACCTGGTTCAAGGCGACGATCGAGGGGACCTTTCACGGCCAGTGTTCTGAACTGTGCGGCAAGGATCACGCGTTCATGCCGATCACCGTTCGCGTAGTCAACGATGCCGAATTCGCAGGTTGGATCGCGACAGAAAAGAAGAATGCGGGGCTCGACACCCCACCGGCGACGCTGGCCGCAGCCCGCTGACAGCCAAGAGAACGCCGGCAAATAGACGTACTAACGCAGGAACCGACAATGGATACGATGGTACAGACGGTGCACGGTGACGATAACGGCCACGCCATTCCGCACGGCTGGCGCCGTTTCGTCTATTCGACCAACCACAAGGACATCGGGACCATGTACCTGGTGTTCGCCCTGTGCGCCGGCCTCATTGGCGGTATCTTTTCCATCCTGATCCGCGCCGAACTGATGTTCCCCGGCCTGCAGATCTTCCACGAGACCCACTATTACGACGCGGCCGTGACCGCCCACGGCCTGATCATGATCTTTTTCATGATCATGCCGGCGATGATCGGCGGCTTCGGCAATTGGATGGTTCCGCTGATGATCGGCGCGCCGGATATGGCTTTTCCGCGCATGAACAACATCTCGTTTTGGCTGTTGCCGGCGTCATTTGCGCTGTTCGTGACTTCATTTTTCTTCGAAGGCGAGGCCGGCGTCACCGGTGCCGGAACGGGGTGGACTCTCTACGCACCGCTCTCGACCTATGGGCACCCCGGCCCGGCGGTGGATTTCGTCATCCTGTCGCTGCATCTGGCCGGCGCCTCATCAATCCTCGGCGCCATCAATTTCATCACCACGATCTTCAACATGCGCGCGCCGGGCATGACCATGCATAAGATGCCGCTGTTCGTCTGGTCGCAGCTGGTCACTGTTTTTCTGTTGCTGCTGGCGCTGCCGGTGCTCGCCGGTGCCATCACCATGCTGCTGACCGACAGGAATTTCGGCACCACGTTCTTCGATCCGCACGGCGGCGGCGATCCGCTGTTGTTCCAGCATCTGTTCTGGTTCTTCGGTCATCCCGAAGTTTACATTCTCATCCTGCCTGGCTTCGGCATGGTCAGCCAGATCGTATCGACGTTCTCGCGCAAGCCGGTGTTCGGCTATCTCGGCATGGCCTATGCGATGGTCGCCATCGGCGGCATCGGCTTCGTCGTCTGGGCGCACCACATGTACACGGTGGGCATGGCGGCAAGCGTGCAGGCCTACTTCATCGCCGCCACCATGGTCATCGCCGTGCCCACGGGCGTGAAGATCTTCTCCTGGATCGCCACCATGTGGGGCGGCTCGATCGAGTTCAAGACGCCGATGCTCTGGGCGATAGGCTTCATCTTCCTGTTCACCATCGGCGGGGTGACCGGCGTGGTGCTCGCCAACGCCGGTGTGGACCGCGTGCTACAGGACACCTACTACGTCGTGGCGCATTTCCATTACGTGCTCTCGCTCGGCGCCGTGTTCGCCATTTTCGGCGGCTGGTACTACTGGTTCCCGAAAATGACCGGCTACATGTATTCCGAATTCATCGGCAAGCTACACTTTTGGCTGACGTTCATCGGCGTGAATTTGGCGTTCTTCCCGCAGCACTTCCTCGGACTTGCCGGCATGCCGCGGCGTATCGCCGATTACCCCGACGCGTTCTCCGACTGGAATTTTATTTCCTCGATCGGCGCGTATATTTCGGGATTAGGCATGCTGGTGTTCTTCTTCGGCGTGGCGCACGCGTTCCTGCGCAAAGAGCGCGCCGCCGCCAATCCATGGGGCGCAGGCGCGACCACACTGGAATGGACGCTGCCGTCACCGCCACCGTTCCATCAGTATGAAACGCTGCCCCTGATCCGATGAGCGTCACGACTTCGCACGCCGAACCCAGCATCGCGGGCGTCGGCGACTACATCGCGCTGATGAAGCCGCGGGTGATGTCGCTTGTGGTGTTCACGGCTTTTGTCGGCCTGTTGGTGGCGCCCGGCCGCTTGCATCCGGTGATCGGTTTCGTGGCGCTGCTTTGTATCGCCGTCGGCGCCGGCGCCGCCGGGGCGCTCAACATGTGGTACGACGCCGATATCGACGCCCGCATGGCGCGCACGGCAGCGCGGCCGATCCCGGCAGGCCGCATCGCGCCCGGCGAGGCGCTGGCCTTCGGGCTGACGCTCGCGGTGTTCTCGGTCGTCTTACTCGGGCTTTTCGTAAACATGGCGGCCGCGGCGTTGCTGGCGACGACGATCGCCTTTTACGTCGTCATCTACACCATGTGGCTCAAGCGGCGTACGCCGCAGAACATCGTTATCGGCGGCGCCGCCGGCGCATTACCGCCGATGATCGGCTGGGCGGCCGCAACCGGCGGCCTTAGCCTCGAGCCCGTTCTGCTCTTCCTCATCATCTTTTTCTGGACGCCGCCGCATTTTTGGGCGCTTTCGCTCTATCGCACCGACGATTATGCGCGCGCCGGCGTACCGATGCTTTCTGTCGTCGCCGGACCGGCGGAAACGAGGCTGCAGATTGTCGTCTATACGCTGATCCTGGCACCGCTCGGCGTTCTGCCGTGGATCCTCGGCTATACGGGTCTGCTTTACGGTGCGGTCGCGGCGGCAGGCGGCGCGGCGTTTTTGCTGCTGGCGCTCCGGTTGCGCGGTGAGCAGCGCGGTTTTGCCGCGAGCAAGCAGCTGTTTGCCTTCTCGATCCTCTATCTCTTCCTGCTATTCGCCGCGCTCTTGGTCGATCATATGTCGCCGGCGCTGTTTGCTCATTTCGCTGCATGACGGTGAGCACACTCATGAGCCGAGGAGAAACCGGATCGCGGCATCAAGCTGACGGAACGCCAAGCGCGCGCCCGCCGCGCGCGCTCGATCGCGATTGCCGTTGCGCTCGGGGTGCTGGTGATTCTGTTCTACATTGTGACGCTGGTGAAGGGGCCGGCGGTGCTGGTTCGCCCGATGTGAGCACGGAAAATTGCAGAAGCTCATGACGCACACCGGAGACGACGGCGCCTCCACGGCGGCGGGATATTTTCATCGCGTTCTGTTGCGGCGGCTTGGTCGCGGTCATGATCGGCTTGTCGTTTGCCGCCGTGCCGCTGTATTCCTGGTTTTGCCGCACCACCGGCTATGGCGGCACCACGCAGGTGGCGAAAGCGGCGCCGCAACAGGTTTCCGACCGCACCATCACCGTGCGCTTCGATTCCAATGTCGCCGCCGGATTGCCTTGGCGATTCGAGCCCGAACGACGCACGATAGACGTGAAGCTCGGACAGGTGGTCACCGTCTATTATTCCGTGACCAACCAAGCGGCGCGGCCGACGGCGGGCCAAGCGGGCTATAATGTCAGTCCTCCGACCACCGGCATCTATTTCCAAAAGATCAATTGTTTCTGTTTCACCGAACAGACTATGAAACCGGGCGAGCGCCGTGATATGGCCGTGGTCTTCTACGTCGATCCGAAGCTCGCTGAGGATTCCGAACAAGATAAGGTTGATCTGATCACGCTGTCCTACACGTTCTATCCGGTCAGCGTGCCGGATCAGGAAACGGCCAGCGCGTCGCCGGGAAAATCTTGATCATGTTGACGAGCAACAATGGGGGCGCGCCGGCACCGGGCGCCAAGCGGAGACAATAACAATGGCCGATGCTGCACACGCCAAACCGCATCATGATTATCACCTGGTCAACCCCAGCCCGTGGCCCGCGGTCGGCGCCACTTCGGGCTTCGTCCTGGCGTTCGGGCTTATCCTGTGGATGCACCACGTGGTCGCCTACGCCCCGCTCATCTTCGGAGTCGGCTTTATCGGCGTGATCTACACCATGATCGGCTGGTGGCGGGACGTCATTTTCGAAGCCGAAGTCCGGAAGGACCATACCCGCGTGGTGCAGATCTCACACCGCTACGGCATGATTTTGTTCATCGCCTCGGAGGTCATGTTCTTCGTCGCCTGGTTCTGGGCGTATTTCAATACCGCCCTGTTCCCCGCCGAACTGAAAGACGTGGCCCGCACCGCATTCACCGGCGGGGTATGGCCGCCGCATGACATCCACACCTTCGATCCCTGGCACCTGCCGCTGCTCAATACGCTGATCCTTCTGACTTCGGGCACGACCGTCACCTGGGCGCATCACTCGCTGCTCAACAACGACCGCAAAGGGCTGGTCTGGGGTCTCGTCTGCACGATCGTCCTCGGCGTTTCGTTCACCTGCGTGCAGGCGTGGGAGTACGGGCATGCCGCATTCCACTATTCCGGCAATATCTACGGTGCGACGTTCTTCATGGCGACCGGATTTCACGGCGCCCACGTCATAATCGGCTCGATCTTCCTGATCGTGTGTCTATTCCGTGCGCTCGCCGGACAATTCAAGCCGACCCAGCATCTCGGCTTCGAGTTTGCCGCCTGGTACTGGCACTTCGTCGACGTGGTGTGGCTGTTCCTGTTCGCCTGCATCTATGTCTGGGGTGCCGGCGCGCCGCTGCCGGAATAGCGCCACCCGACGGCTCTTCCCGCGAAAGCGGGAACCCAGCATCGGCGTGCGTGGAAAAGAATCGGAGCCGCGCTTGCGCGGGGACGCGCGGCTTACGACATCGCTCGTATGGATAAGACCGTCGCCACATTGTCTGATGCGATCATCGCCGGATTGTCCTGCGCCTGCCCGCGCTGCGGCCGCGGCAAGCTATTTCAGGGCTTTATCGCGCTGCGGCCGCGCTGCGATGTTTGCGGGCTGGATTACAGCTTCGCCGACTCAGGCGACGGTCCCGCGGTGTTCATCATATTGATCGGTGGCTTCATCGTCGTGTTCGCGGCGCTGATCACTGAGGTCGCCTATCAGCCGCCTCTGTGGGTGCACGCGGCTTTGTGGTTGCCGCTCATCCTCATTGTCACGCTCGGACCGCTGCGGCCGGCGAAGGGGCTTCTGATCGCACTGCAATACCACCACCGCGCGGCGGAAAAGCGCTTCGGCGAGAGCGAGCATTGAGCACGCCGCCGGAAGCTACTCTGACGAGACAGACACCGCGGCCGGCGCTCATGGATCGGTCTGCTCATCCCGGCGGTGCTGGCATTCGCGCTTCTCATCGCGCTCGGCACCTGGCAATTGCAACGCAAGGCCTGGAAGGAAGGACTGATCGCGGCGCTCACGGCCAGGTCGCAAGCGGCGCCCGCTCCGCTGCCGCCCCCGGCGGCCTGGCCGACGCTCGACCCCGCACGCGATGAATATCGCCGGGTCGCCTTCGATGCGAAATTCGACAAGAGCGGCGACGCGCTGGTTTACGCCTCTGCCTTGGCCTTTCGCCCTGATGTGTCCGGTTTTGGCCTGTGGGTGTTCACCCCGGCGCAACTCGCCGACGGTAGCCGCGTTCTGATCAACCGCGGCTTCGTACCCTCCGATACCAGCTGGAAACCGAGCGCCGGGCTCAGCCCGCCGCCCGCGGGCGATATCGCCATCACCGGCGCCATGCGCTGGCCGGAGCGGCGCGGCTGGTTCACCCCGCAGGACGACGCGGCGCAGAATGTCTTCTTCGTCCGCGATCCGGCGGCAATCGCGGCCGCCAAAGGCTGGGGCCGGGTCGCTCCGTTCTACATTGAGCAGGAATCGCCGGTGCCGCCGGGCGGCTGGCCACGGCCCGGCAAGCTTGTCCCGCGCTTGCCCAACAATCACTTGCAATACGCGGTGACCTGGTACGGCCTGGCCCTGGTGCTGGTCGTTGTGTTTGCCGTCTGGGCGTTCAAATCCGGCGGTGAGGAGCAATCCAAGGCTTAAGATGCGGCGCCACTGAGGCCTCTTCGCCTTCCTTGTGAAAGCCCCCGCTCTTCTATACTTGTGGCGTTGTCCGGGACCGGCGCGCCAGGCGGCCGCCACAGATAATATCCTGGAAAATCAGTGTCTTAGCGGCGGGGGCAAGACCCGGCGGCTGGGAGGATGTGGTTGCAGTACATTTCCACCCGAGGCGAAGCTGAGCCGCTCGGTTTTACCGAAGCCATGCTCGCGGGGCTCGCGCCCGATGGCGGCCTTTATGTGCCGGCGGCGTGGCCGCAGCTGCAACGGGACACTATCGCGTCCTTTGCCGGGCGGCCCTACGCGGAAGTCGCCGTCGAGGTGATCCGCCCGTTCAGCGCCGGCTCCATCGCCGAGGCCGACCTCGCCCGACAGGCCCGCGAAGCCTATGCCGGCTTCCGCCATCCCGCGGTGGCGCCGCTTACTCAGATCGGCGTGAATACCTTTGCGCTCGAATTGTTTCACGGTCCGACGCTGGCCTTCAAAGACTTGGCGCTGCAACTTCTGGCGCGGCTGATGGATCAGGCTCTCGCCGCCCGCGGCGAACGGCGGACCATCGTCGTCGCCACGTCCGGCGATACGGGCGGAGCCGCCATCGAGGCGTTCGCCGATAAAGGCCGCATCGACGTCGTGGTGCTGTTTCCGAACGGACGCATTTCCGACGTCCAGCGCCGGATGATGACGACGGCGAAGTCCGCCAATATCCACGCGATCGCCATCGACGGCACCTTTGACGACTGTCAGAGGATCGTGAAGGGCATGTTCAGTCATGCCGACTTCCGCGACCGGGTGAACCTCTCCGGCGTCAATTCGATCAACTGGGCGCGCATTGTCGCCCAAGCGGTTTACTACTTTACCGCCGCGGTGGCGCTCGGCGCCCCCCACCGCGCGGTCGCGTTCACCGTACCGACCGGAAATTTCGGCGACGTCTACGCCGGCTACGTCGCGCAGCGCCTGGGTTTGCCGATCGAGCGGCTGACCATCGCCACCAACGTCAACGACATCCTCGCTCGGGTGCTGGCCACCGGGAGCTACGAACTGCACGACGTGGTGCCCACGTCGTCGCCATCGATGGACATCCAAGTGGCATCCAATTTCGAGCGCCTGTTGTTCGACGCCTATGAGCACGACGGCGGCGCCGTGCGCGCGCTCATGGATTCGCTGGCGCGAACACGCCGGTTCACGCTGTCGGCTCGCGCGCTGGCGCGAATTCGAGCCGCATTCACCGCTGCGCGCGCCGACGAAGAGGAAGTCGCCGCCACGATGCGCGCGGTCAAGCGCGAGACCGGAATCCTCGTCGATCCGCACACCGCGGTCGGCATTGCCGCCGCCGAAAAGGAGCCGCGCAATCCCGCGGTGCCGATGGTGGTGCTGGCGACTGCGCATCCGGCCAAGTTTCCCGACGCGGTCGCGGCGGCTTGCGGCGAGCGGCCCCAGTTGCCGGAATGGCTTTCCGATCTTCATCAACGGCCGGAGCGCATCACCGCGCTGCCGGCGGATCAATCTGCGGTCGAGCGTTTCGTTCTGACGACAAGCCGTGCCGCGCAGGAAGGAGCGGCTGCATGAGCGTTGCGGTGACCAAATTGAAATCGGGCATCGATGTCGTCACCGACGCGATGCCGCATCTGGAGACCGCGTCGCTCGGCGTGTGGGTCAATTCCGGCAGCCGCGACGAACGCCCGAACGAGCACGGCATCTCGCATTTCCTTGAACACATGGCGTTCAAGGGAACGCGCCGAAGGAGTGCCCGGCAGATCGCCGAGGAGATCGAGGCCGTCGGCGGCGACCTTAATGCGGCGACCAGCGTCGAGAACACGGCCTATTATGCGCGCGTGCTCAAGGCCGACGTGCCGCTTGCGCTCGACGTCCTTTCCGACATCCTGTCCGAACCGGCCTTCACGCGCGAAGATCTACTGCTGGAACAGAATGTCATCGTGCAGGAGATCGGCGGCGTCGCCGATACGCCCGACGACCTGATCTTCGAATACCTGCAAGCCACCGCTTTTCCCGATCAGCCGCTCGGCCGCTCCATTCTCGGCACGCCGGCGACGGTGCGCTCTTTCGATGGAGCGAAGTTGCGCGACTATCTCGGGCGGCAATACCGCGCCCCGGATATCGTGATCGCCGCCGCCGGCGCGGTCAATCATGACGCCATAGTCGGCGAGGTGGAAAAGCGATTTGCCAGTTTCAACGGTCCGCCTGGAGCGGTGCCCGAACCGGCCCGCTTCGGCGGCGGCGCGCGCATCGAAAAGCGCAAGCTCGAGCAGGTGCATATTGCGCTGGCGCTGCCCGGACTGCCGCAGAACGATCCGCAACTTTACGCCCTGCAGATGTTCAGCAACGTACTCGGCGGCGGCATGTCGTCCCGGCTGTTTCAGGAGGCCCGCGAGAAGCGCGGCTTGTGCTATTCGATCTACTGCTTTCATGCCGCCTATTCCGATGCCGGCATGTTCGGCCTCTATGCCGGCACCGACGCCGGCGACACGTCCGAACTGATGCGTTTGGTCGTTGACGAGATCACCAATGCCGCCGAAAACCTTTCCGAGGCGGAGATCGCGCGCGCCAAGGCGCAGATGAAAGCCGGTTTGCTTATGGCGCTCGAAAGCTCGGGCGAGCGTATCGGGCAATTGGCGCGGCAGATGATGGTATGGGGGCGGCCGATTCCGCTCGATGAGCTTGTCGGGAAAGTCGAAGCAGTGACGGTCGAAAGTGCACGCGCCGCCGGAAGAGCCCTCATCGCCCGCGGCAAGCCGGCGATTGCAGTGCTTGGACTCGGCTCGGGGCTTGAAAGTGCCGCCGCCATTGTCGAGACTTTGACCCGCCAAGCTGCATGACGACGAACGTCGATGGCGTTCTTTCGCACCATCAACTTTGCCGATCCGCTACCGTCAGTCGCCGGCGAGGGAGTGTTGCTGCGGATGCCGCAAGCAACCGACTACGCCGATTGGACGGCGTTGCGTGAGGCAAGCCGCGACTTTCTCATGCCCTGGGAGCCGACCTGGCCGGCCGATGACCTCAGCCGCAGCGCATTCCGCCGCCGGATCAGGCGATACGCCGAAGATTTGCGCACGGATCAAGGCTACGCGTTCCTTATCATCCGCAGTTCCGACAGTGCGCTGGTCGGCGGCTTGACGCTGGCGAATATCCGCCGCGGCGTGGCGCAGGCCGGCAGTCTCGGTTACTGGATGGGCCAGCCGTTCGCGCGCCAGGGCTACATGACCGCGGCGGTGCGGGCGATCATCCCATTTGCCTTTGCAACCTTGCGGCTGCATCGAATCGAAGCCGCCTGCATTCCGACCAATGCCGGGTCGATCAGGCTGTTGGAAAAAACCGGGTTCGTGCGGGAAGGCTACGCGCGGGAATTTCTCTGCATCAACGGCATTTGGCAGGATCACCTGCTGTACGGCCGCTTGAAAGACTCCAAACCTTAACCACCGCCGTCAAACAATCGTCCTTGGCGCGACAGCAGGCGGACGCCTTGGGATGGCCACGGTTTCCCTGCTACAACGGCTGCCGGCGGAATAGTGAAGACTCTCAGGGGTATGCGGGGAATCAACCGTTCGAGCAGCACATCCGGCGGCGCCTTGATTGCAGGCACGCTTTTGCTCGCCCTGCTGGCGAGCGGATGCGCGAGCCAAAGCACTGGCAGCACGGCGCCTGCGCCCGCGACGCAACACAGCTCGTTCAGCGATTTCTTCAGCGGCTTTTCGGCCAAAGGCCGGCAAACCGCAGCCACCGACCAAGGCGACGTCACTTGCCCCCCCGTAGAAGTGCGCCAAGGCGCCTCGACGCTGACCGTCTCGCCCGCGGGCGAAAGGTCGGCGATGTCGGTGAAATATCAGGGTGAGTTTGTGCGCACGGCACGCGACTGCTCGGTCGCCGGCGGCAGCATGGCGATGCGAATCGGCGTCCAGGGACGGGTCATTGTCGGGCCGATGGGCGGCCCCGGCGAGGTCGATGTGCCATTGCGGATTGCGATCGTGCAGGAGAGCCCCGGCGGCATGAAGGCGGTGGCCACTAAATTCATTCGCATACCGGTGACGCTCGGACCCAATGACGGCAGCGCCCTGTTCACCCACGTTGAAGAAGGGGTCAGCTTCCCACTGCCTAATCCGACCTCGCAGCTCGACTATTATATTGCCTATGTCGGATTTGATCCGCTGGCCGCCCAGTCGGCGGAAAAGCCCAAGCCGGGACCGAGATTGAAACGGAAAGGAAAGCCGCGGGCAGGCGCGAATTAGCTTCGCCAAGGCGCGGCGTTCACCTCGCGATGATGCAGACGCTGCAGCGGCGAAAACTTCCGCCGCCGCGCTTGGCTGCTCCGCTTAGTTGAATCTTTTCTTGATGTCTTCGATTCCGCGGGCGAGCAAATCTTCCGCAACTTTGCCCTTGGCGGCGGCGGAAAGGATGCGCTCGGCAGCGGCGACGGCGGTATCGGCGGCGGCCGCACGGACGTCCGCCAGCGCCTGGGCTTCCGCCTGCGCGATCTTCGCCTCGGCCATCTTGGTGCGGCGAAGCACGAAATCCTCCATCCGCGCCTTTGCCTCCGCCGCCAGCCGTTCGGCCTCGGCCGTGGCCCCAGCGACGATTGAGGCGGCTTCGGCCTCAGCCTCGCGCCCTTTGCGCTCGAATTCCGCCAACACCGATTGCGCCTCCTGGCGCAGCCGCACCGCTTCCTCGAGCTCGGATTTGATGCGCGCCTGGCGGCGATCGATGCCGTCGATTATCCGGCGATGGGCGCCCATATAGGCGAGCACGCCGAGGAAAATGACGAAGCCGATGGCGACCCAGGTTTCCGGTTCAGGCATGGCTAAGGTTCAGTGTTTGCTCGTGTCGCCCAACGCGGCGACGACCTCTTGCTGGCTCGGCGCCTTTCCGATCAGGCGCTCGACGATGGCCGCGGCGGTCTCCGCCGCGATGCTGCCGACATTGCCCATGGCGCTGGCGCGGGTGGTCGCGATCGAGCGCTCGGCTGCGGCGAGCTTCTCATGCAGTTGCGACTTCAAGCCGCTTGTTCGCCGTTTCGGCTTCAGCCGCCTGCCGTTCGCGGGTCTCGGCGGCGATCGCCTGGGCGCGGCCGCGGGCGTCGGCGAGCGCCTTCTGGTAGGCCGCGTTGGCCGCCTCCGACTGCTCCTTGGAGCGCTGCGCCGCCGCAAGATCGTCGGCAATGCGTTTGCTGCGCTCGGCAAAAATCGCGCCGATGCGCGGCAAAGCGATCCGCGACATCAGCACATAAAGCAGAATGAAGGTCACCGTCAGCCAGAGCACTTGCGAGGGAAAATGCTCCGACTGGAACGGCGGGAATTTATTCTGCCCTGCCGGTGCTTCGGTATGTGTGGTCGGTTCGGCCATGATCGGGAATTATCAGAATTGATAGAGCAGGAGCAGCGCAATCAGCAATGAGAAGATGCCGAGCGCTTCGACAATGGCAAAGCCGAAGATCAGGTTGCCGAACTGGCCCTGTGCCGCCGACGGGTTGCGCAATGCCGCTGCCAGATAGTTGCCGAAGATGATGCCCACGCCGACGCCAGCGCCGCCCATGCCGATACAGGCGATGCCGGCGCCGATCAATTTCGCGGCGGTTGCGTCCATGAGAGAGCTCCTTTTCCAGGTTGGACAGATCCGGTCCGTCAATGGCCCGGATGTATCGCATCGTTGAGATAGATGCAGGTGAGAATGGCGAAGACATAGGCCTGCACGCAGGCGACGAGCAGTTCGAGCGCAAACAGCACCACGACCAAGACAAATGGAATGGCGGCGCCGAACCAGCCGAAAATCCCATAGCCGGCAAGCATGATGATGAACGCGGCAAAGACCTGCAACGTGATGTGGCCGGCTAGCATATTGGCGAACAGACGAACGCTGTGGGAGAGCGGGCGCGTCAGGAAAGACATCACCTCGATCGGCACAATCATCGGCAGAAAATAAACCGGCACGCCCGAGGGCACGAACAGCCGGAGAAAGCGCAGCCCGTTCCGCCAGAAGCCGTAGATGACGACCATGAAGAACACGAGCAGCGCCAGGACGGCGGTGACGATCAGCTGGCTGGTGACGGTGAAGGAATACGGGATTAGGCCGATCAGATTGGCGAACAGGACGAACATGAACAGCGTGAACACGAACGGAAAGAACTTCATCCCTTCGGTGCCGGCCGAGGAGCGCACCGTATTGGCGACGAATTCGTAGGTCATCTCGACGAGCGATTGCAGCCGACCGGGCACTACCGCGCGCGATGCGGTCGCGCCAATCGAGATCGCCGACACCAGAATGACGATGATGAACATGTAGATCGCCGAATTGGTGAGGGCAAAATGCCGGCTGCCGATCGAAAACAGCGGCACCAGGTTGTTGATCGCGAATTGGTGGATAGGATCGATCTTCATCGCTCAAACTATTTCCGGTTGCCCGCGTCGCCGTTTAATTTCGGGCCGGGAATGACCCCGGCGGAGCGCATCACATTGAGCACGCCCGCGACGAAGCCAAGCAAAACAAATACTATGAACCCCCAGGGCGAGATGCCGAGCAAACGGTCGATCAGCCAGCCGAGGCCGGCGCCGAGCAGCACGCCTCCAACGAGTTCGCTCGAGAGCCGAAGGCCCCTGGCGTAACCGGATGCAGTCGCGGCCCGATCTCCACCAGCGTCATCGCCGGAAGGTGGTCCTCGACGCTCGCGCGCCTGGCCGAGACCTTCGCCGAGACGCTGGAGTCTCGCGGAGAGGGCGGCCTCATCGGTGTGCGCCTTGTCACGCTCGCCGTTCTCACGCGCGTCGTCGCTCATGACCTCGACACTCGCGCATGCGCGGCAATCGAAACGGGCCCGCCCCTTAAAGCCGCGCGGACCATACTGACTGAGTTTCGCCAAGTCAACGCCATGTCGACAAACGCTCTTTCACCCTAATGCATTGAAACTTATAGCGTATATAAGCTCGCCCCGGCGGGTTTCGAGGCTCGATTGTGCGTCGCAAAGCGCTTACCTAGAATGCCGGGACACAAAAGCTTGTCCCGCCTGTCCCGGGCGGCCGGGCAAAAGAGCCATCATGATCGCAAAAACCATAACCGGCGCTCTCATCAGTTTTTGTTTGCTGATCCCAGCGCATGCCGACGATGCGGCCCCCGACGACGCCGGCGGCCGCTACACCTTCAGCAAGCAGGCCGACGGCGTATTACGGCTCGATACCCAGACCGGCGAGGTTTCGCTGTGCAGCCAACGCACGGTCGGCTGGGCGTGTCAGACGGCGCCGGATGACCGCGCCGTGCTTGAGAGCGAGATCGCCCGGCTGCGCCGCGAAAATGCGGTGCTGAAAAAGGATATTCTCGCCCGCGGGCTGCCGCTGCCGGCGGGCGCCACATCGGAACCACCGGCCGTGAGTGAACAACAACATTTGCCGGGCCTTAATGATAACGCTGATATCGACCGCGTGCTGACCTTCGCCCGGCGGGCATGGCGCCGCTTCATCGAAATCATTGCGCGCGCCGAAAAACAAATCATAGACAAGAGCTGATCGGCTCATCTTAAAGTGCGTTTTAATCTCTCCGTTCTCGGCAGCGTATCGGCGCCAACCATCACCACCGCAACGCTGGCCGTCGAGACCAGCGGCGAGGGCTTTTTCGAAATCACGGCGGCCGCGGCGGGCTTCCTCGAAGAAATCGACGCGCAGGAAGGCCTGATTTTGTTCTTCATGCGCCACACGTCGGCTTCGCTGGTCATTCAGGAAAACGCCGATCCCGATGTGCGAACCGATCTCGTTACCGCCCTGCGGCGGCTCGCTCCGGCCGACGGGCCTTGGGTGCACAAGGTCGAGGGCCCCGACGACATGCCGGGGCATGTCAAATCCATGCTCACCGGCGTCTCGCTTCATGTGCCGGTGATCGCCGGCAAACTGGCGCTCGGCACCTGGCAGGGTATCTACGTTGCCGAGCATCGCAAGCGGCCGCATCGGCGCGAGCTGATCCTGCAATTTGTCGGAAGCAAAAGACGATAGGGCTCGGCCGCCCTGCCCGCTCCGGCAAAGGACAAAAGACCTTGCCGGACGGCGCCAGCGAACGTGTCCGATCAAGTGATCAGTGGATGCGGCTCAAGTTCTGACCGCCGCAAATGCCGATAGCACAGCCCTCAATGCGGATCGTCCTCGGGCCGAGCTCCAAGAGATGGCCGTTATAGGTATTACCATTGTCGTTGTTGTAGAGCGTACCCGACCACTTGCCCGGCCCGTCCGGCTGAAGCGACCGCAGCACCGCTACACCGACGAGCGGCCGATTGCGAAGCGCCGGGTCGGGATTGTTCTTGTCAGTCCAAGGCCTGCCCGTGACCGGATCGATGCGCGATTTGGCTTCGGCGATGAATGCACAGAGGTAATGTCCGCACGAACTTACCCGCACTTCCGCGCCGTCCTGCGCACGCCATAAGCCGTGCGGATCGGCCTGCGCGCTCGCCATACCGGCGGCACCGAGGAGCATAACGGTCGAGCTGAAAACAAGACAACGCTTCATCATCGATCGCATCTTCCTAATTTGAGTTTTTGCCCACGATGGGCCGCATCGCCCGCGGCTTCGGCAGGCAACGAGCACCCCGCACCGCCGCCTCAAGTCTGCTGCAAACTCGCAGACTCGTGTCGTTATCAGACCGTCTTGTTATAGCGGTATTAGGTGCTCAATCTCAAGCGCCGCGGCAAAACCGGCCGTTGTTGCATCACCGTCGGGTGTAGACCGCGCCATGCTCTCGGAAGTAAGATGCACGGGCGGCATTTGGCGCCTTTTGCGCACGCGGCCGAGCTTTTGAGTCATTATCCGTTGAGCGAAGCTCAGTCCTATTTCCTGTTGATCGCTGACGACCATCCTTTGTTCCGCGGCGCGCTGCGCCAGGCGGTCATCGGGTTGTTCGAGCGAGTCGATGTCGCCGAAGCGGGCAGCTTCGAAGAAGTCAGCGAAGTCCTTGATGGCGGCAGCAGCGACGTCGACTTGATCTTGCTCGATCTGAGCATGCCGGGCGTCCGCGGATTTTCCGGCTTGATGTATTTACGCGCGCAATATCCAAGCCTGCCGATTATCGTGGTTTCGGCCAACGACGATCCGGCGGTGATCCGCCGCTGCATGGAGTTTGGCGCTTCCGGCTTCATCCCCAAAACACTGGGTATCGAGACGTTGCGCCAAGCCATCGCCCGCGTGCTGCAGGGTGAAGTGTGGACGCCGCCGGATGTCGATCTCGCCCGCGAATCCGACAGCGAAACCGCAGCCACCATAGCGCGGCTTTCGACGCTTACGCCGCAACAAGTCCGCGTTCTGATGATGCTGTCGAGCGGGTTGCTCAACAAGCAGATCGCTTACGAACTCGGCGTCTCGGAGGCGACCGTCAAGGCGCACGTCTCCGCAATTTTGCAGAAGCTCGGCGTTGAGAGCCGCACGCAAGCCGTCATCGCCGCGGGCAAGATCGAAGCCGGGCAATGGCCGCAGCAGCGGGCGCGGGAGGCTTAGGTCAGCATTCGGCCGCGTTGCAGCCGCGGACATCCTCCCGTACTTCGCGCTTGCGCTCCAGGAACCCAATGAATTCGCCAGATCATGACGCCGATTCACCGGGGAGAAAATTCGATCCGGCGGCACTGGAGCAACGGGTGAGCCAGATCCCGTGGTTTCACTCCATTGATCTCGGCAATGGCATTGTGACGCCGGGCGAAAAGCCGCTCGCCATTCATCAAACGGAATGTGCCGCGATCTTCGATCCGGTCGACCTGCGCGGCCGCTCGGTGCTCGACGTCGGCGCGTGGAACGGCGCTTACAGTTTTGAGGCCAAACGCCGGGGCGCGGACCGGGTCTTGGCCACGGATTCGGTTGCGTGGCAGCACAAAGCCGGCCGCGAGGGTTTCGATCTCGCGCGCGCGGTCCTCGATATGGATCTTGAGGCGCGGGAAATCGACATTCCCTCGCTGACGCCGGAGCGGGTTGGAACGTTCGATGTCGTTTTGTTTCTGGGCGTGTTTTATCACCTGGAAAATCCGATCGCCGCTTTACGGCAGATCGCCGCACTCGCGCGCGAAGTACTGATTGTCGAAACCCACACCGACGCGCTGGAAATCCGCCGTCCGGCAATGATCATGTATCCCGGAGGCGAGCTTGACGGCGACGTGAGCAATTGTTGGGGGCCAAATCCCGCGTGCATGGTCGCGCTCTTGAAACAATGCGGCTTCGCCAAGGTCGACGCGGCCTGGACCAATGTCGGTTACCGTGCGGTGTACCACGCGTGGCGCACGGAAGGGCTGCGCCGGTCCGGTAACTCCGACGAGCGCAGGATTGCCGTGCCGCACCCGGCGTTGCTCTGGATGCGGCGCCTCTTGGGACGGGCGAAGCGGCGCCTGCGTGGCGCTTTCGCGCTCGGCGCCGCGTGAAGCAAAACTTTCACTCGGCGGCGACGCGCTGCACACGCCATTGCGTGATGAGCGCGCGCAACGCCGCGGGCTTGACCGGCTTGTTGAGCAACTGCGCGCCTTCCGCTCGCGCCTCCTCGCGGACCAGAACCGAACGGTCAGCGGTCACCAAAATGGCCGGTAGAGCGCGGCCATAGCGTCGGCGCAATTCCGTGATGGCGCCGACGCCGTTGCCGCCGTCGAGATGGTAATCGACCAGAAGGCCGTCGGGCTCGAGGCCGCTTCCGGCGATTGCCGCCAGTGCGGCGGCGAGATCGGTCGCGGTGAGAACGCGGCACCCCCATCCGCCCAGCAAAGTACGCATGCCGTCGAGGATGGTGGGCTCGTTGTCGATGCAAAGGACAACGGTGCCGGCGAGGCTTCCAGCCGCTGATCCGGGAAGAACCGGTAACGCCGGCTTGGCAACCGCCGCGGACGCCAACGGCACGGCGACGGAAAAACGCGAGCCGCGGCCGAACTTCGATTTCAGCATCACCTCGCAATCGAGAACGCGCGCGATGCGTTCGACGATCGACAGGCCTAGACCGACGCCGCGTGCCACGCGTGCGCCTTGGTCCAGCCGGTGAAACTCCTTGAACACGGCCCGCCGTTTGGTGTTCGGAATGCCGATGCCAGTATCATAGACCTCGATGCGCAACCGCGACCCCCAGCGACGGCAACCGACCAGCACACCGCCGCGCGGGGTATATTTGATGGCGTTCGAAATCAGGTTTTGCAGAAGCCTCCGCAACAGGCGGCGATCGGAATGCACGGCTTGCGTACTTGGCGCGAACCGCAGCGCCAGCCCCTTCTCTCGCGCCAACGGAGCAAATTCGACTTCCAGCCGGTGCAGCAACTCATCGATGCGGAAATCGGTCATTTCCGGCTTCATCGCGCCGGTATCGAGTCGCGAGATATCCAACAAAGCGGCGAAAATCTCTTCCACGGCCTCGAGCGAAGCGTCGATGTTCTGCACCAGATCGCCGTTTTCACCGGTACGCTGTCGCTCGCTCAGGCTGGTGACATAGAGGCGAGCCGCGTTCAGCGGCTGCAAAATGTCGTGGCTTGCGGCGGCGACGAAGCGGGTTTTCGACGCGTTGGCTTCGTCAGCCTCGGCCTTGGCGCGTTCCAGCTCGGCATTCAACCGCGTCAATTCGCCGGTGCGCTCGCGCACGCGCCGTTCGAGCGTCGCGTTGGCGCGTTCGAGCGCCTCCGCCGCCTTCACGCTCGGTGTGATGTCGGTGAAGGTCGTGACCAGGCCGCCCCCGGGCATGCGATCTGCGCGCACTTCCGTAACCACGCCGCGCTCGCCGACGCGTTCGAGGAACGGCTCGGCCTCCGAGGTGTACCGCGTGATGCGCTGGACGACCTGTTGATCGAGATCGCCCTCTTGTCCGCCTTCCTTGGCGATGTGACGAAGAATTTCGTCCAGCGTGATGCCGATGCGGGTCAGCGAATGCGGCAGATCGAAAATTTCCCCGAACTGGCGGTTCCAGCAAACCAGCGCCAAATCCTTGTCAAATACCGCAATACCTTGGCGCACGTGATCCAAGGCGGTCTGCAGAATTTCGCGATTGTAGTGGATCGCCGTGTTGGCGTCGTCGAGAAGCTTGAGCGCCGCCTTCGTCGACACGGTCCGCTTACGCAACAACAGCGACAGCACCAGCCGCGAAGAGGCCGCGCCGATCGCCGACGCCAGAAGATATTCGCCGTATTGCAGCAGCTGAAAATCCGCCTCGGCCTGCGGGTCAAGGCTGAGCCGCCGCGATGCGGCAAAACTTGCAAACGATTCGCGCGTGCGTTCCTCGCCGAGATAGCGGGCGACGGTTGCGATCAGCTCTTCGATGGTCACCGACGCCCGGCGCAGCCGGAAGCTCGGCGCGATCGGTGCAAGCGACATCGGCACGAAAACGTCGGCCTGCAGGCGCTCGATCGCGGTAGGCCGCCGCCAGAGCGAGCAGCCGATGTAAAAAACGATGTTGACGAACAGGCTCAGCGCGACGCCATGGACGAGCGGCGGCAGATGCAGGTCGAACAGACCCTGCGGCCGCAGCCACCCCACGCCGAACGGTCCCTCGGTCAAGATACGGGCGCCGACAATGCCGGCGTCGGAAATGCTCGGCAGCAAGAGCGTGTACGCCCAAACCACAATGCCGGCCGACATGCCGGCAATGGCGCCGGCTGCGGTGCCGCGCCGCCACGTCAATCCGCCAAACATCGCCGGCGTCAGCTGGGCGATGGCGGCAAACGACAACAACCCGATGGCGGAAAGCTGAGCGGCGCCGGCGGAGCGGTAATAAACGTAGGCGAGAAAGAGGATGGCGAAAATGGCGACGCGGCGCACGATGAGAAGCTGCGCGCCGGCCTTGCCCGGCTGACCGACGTGAGCGCCGCGACGGGTCAGCGCGAGCGGTATCATAATGTCGTTCGACACCATGATTGCCAGCGCGACCGTTTCCACGATCACCATTGCGGTCGCGGCCGATAGGCCGCCGATGAATGCGATGGCCGCGAAGAATTGCGAGTGCGCCTTGAGCGGCAGCGCCAGCACGAACATGTCCGCGTCGGTGCCGCCGGCCGGGAACGTCAGCAAACCCGCGACCGCGATCGGCATCACGAACAAATTGATCAACAGCAGATAAAGCGGAAACAGCCAGGCGGCGCGGCGAATTTCGGCCTCGCTGTGGTTTTCGACAATGGCCGACATGGAATTGCCGCGGCAGCAAAAGGATGGCGAACAGCGACAACACCGTCATGGCGACAAACCCGGTCGCCGCCGGCACGCTGGTCAACGCCGCCGCTGCCGGCGGGTGTCGGAATGCATCGGCGAATAAGTGCGCCGGACCGGGAAACATAAAGAAGGTCACAAAGCCGCCGACGGCGAGAAAGGCGACCAACTTTATGATCGATTCGCTGGCGATCGCCAGCATCAGCCCGTCCTGATGCTCGGTGGCGTCGGTGTGGCGGGTGCCGAACAACACGCCGAAGGCCGCCATCAATAAAGCAACGAAAAGGGCGATGTCGCCGACGAGCGGCTGCGCCGCGGCGTTGCCGGCGGAACCGGCGGCGAGAATGGTACCGACCGAAGCCGACACGGCTTTGAGCTGGAGCGCGATATACGGGATCATGCCAACAATGGCGATGAGCGCCACGGTCGCCGCCACCGCTTGGCTCTTGCCGTAACGCGCGGCGATGAAGTCGGCGATGGAGGTGATGTTTTGCGCCTTCGCCAGGCGGGCGATGCGGATAATGAGCGGCCAGCCCAGTCCAACCATCAGCACCGGGCCGATATAGATGGTGAGAAAATCGAATCCGGTCCGCGCGGCGACGCCGACCGAGCCGAAGAATGTCCAGGAGGTGCAATAGATCGCCAGCGAAAGCGGATAGATCAACAATCGCGCGCGGCTGCCGCGGACCAGTTCCTTCCTGCGATCGCCATAGCTCGCCACCAGGAACAAAAAGCCGATGTAGGCCAACGCGATGACAATGGCCACCCAGCCCTGCAGCATGGCGTTTTCCCGAATGACTTTCGCGCTGTTTGGCGCGCGCTCATTTGTTGTTAAATCATCATACCAAACCTGTCCATCTGCCGCCACGCAGCAAAAACAAATAGGAGCCGACCGGAGCGCTGCACGGCCGCCGGCAAAAGGTTAATGACGAACGCGCTCCGAGACGGCCAGCTCTCATGCGCATCGGCTTCGGCGCGAGGCGGCTTCGCGAGCGCATTTGGTTTCCTCATTTGACGGCGGAGCAAGCCCGCTGCATTGATCGGCCGCTCAATGTGGCCTCCCCTTCCCCCGCTGCGCGCCGCGATCCAACCCGCCGAGACGCTTCTGATTGCGGCCGCCGGCGGCATTGGGCTCGCGCTATTGGGATTTCCCGCCGGGCTCGTTTCCGGCTCGGTGCTTGCCGTTACCGCCGCCGCTTTGCTCGGGCGTCCGGTCAAGGTGCCGATGGCGCTGGCACGCGCCGGCTACGTCGTTGTCGGCATCCTGCTTGGCGCCGTGGTGACACCGCAGACCGTCAAGGGTTTCATCACTTGGCCGGCGAGCATCGCGCTTTTGGTCCTGGCCGCCATTTTCATGATTGTGGCGACCACAACCTATCTGCGCGTCGTGCACCGCTGGGAGCCGCTTTCGGCGCTGATGGGCGCGAGCCCCGGCTCCATGGTGCAGGTCATCGCGCTGTCGACGGAACTCGGCGCCGATCTGCGCGCGGTCGCGGTCGTGCAGACCATGCGCGTCCTGCTCTTGACCGTCGGCATACCGGGCGGCCTCGCGCTGTTTGGTCTGGTGGCGCCTTCGGGACCGATTGCCCGCGGCTCCGGCAACGGGTCGTTGGCTGAACTTGCCGTCGTCGTTGTGGTTGCCAGCGCCTTGGCTTTGACGCTCGCGCGGTTGCGGTTTCCCGGCGGTTTCATTTTCGGCGCCATGGCCGGATCGGGCATCCTGCATGGCACCGGTCTCGTTTCCGCCGTGCTCCCCTGGTGGATCGGCGGGGCCGCCGTCATTGTCCTCGGCGCGGTCGTCGGTTCGCGTTTCGCTGGTACCAGTCCGCGACTGGTGCTCGGCTATATCGGCGCCGCGTTCGGTTCATTCGCCGTTTCGCTGACCATTGCCAGCCTGTTCGTGCTTCTGGTCACTTTCCTTTTTCCGTTCCCGGTCGCCAATGTGGTGGTCGCGTTCTCGCCGGGCGCGCAGGACACCATGATGGTGTTGGCGCTGGCGCTGCATCTCGATCCCGTCTTCGTCGGGGCGCACCATGTCGCGCGCTTTCTCGTCGTTACCATCACGGTGGCGATCGCCGCGCGGCGGCTGGCGAAGAAAGATGTTGGTTGACGGGGCCGCTCATTCCCGCGCAAGCGGGAATCCAGGAACTCTGCGTCCCCGCTTTCGCGGGGACGAGCGGAACATGGATTGTCGCGGTGACGGCTATTCCGCGGCGAGCGCGCGTTCCTTGAACGCCAGACCGAGCTTTTGCCAGACGTCGACCAGGGCCTCGGCAAGATCGTCGATCAAACCGTCGTCATGGTAGGGGCTCGGCGTCAAGCGCAAGCGCTCCAAACCTTTCGGCACTGTTGGGTAATTGATCGGCTGGATGTAGATGCCGTGCTCAGACAGAAGCAGATCGCTCGCGGCCTTGCAGCGCTCGGGATCGCCGACAAAAAGCGGCACAATGTGGGTGGGACTCGACATCACCGGCAGCGCCGCCGCCGCGAGCACCGCCTTGGTACGCGCGGCGCGATCCTGGTGACGGTCGCGTTCCCATTGTGAGGTCTTCAAATGCCGGATCGCCGCGGCCGCCGCGGCGCAAATCGCAGGCGGCAGCGCGGTGGTGAAGATAAAGCCGGGCGCATAGGAGCGCACGGAGTCGATCAGCGCGCGCGAGCCCGTGATATAACCGCCGAGACAGCCATAAGCCTTGGCTAGCGTGCCCTCAATCACGTCGATGCGGCTGGCGACGCCGTCGCGTTCGGAAATGCCGCCGCCGCGCCGCCCGTACATGCCCACGGCGTGAACCTCGTCGACGTAAGTCATGGCGCCGTAGCGCTCGGCGAGATCGCAAATGCGCTGTAACGGCGCGATGTCGCCATCCATCGAATAAAGACTCTCGAACACAACAAGCTTGGGCCGATTTGCGTCGGCCGCGGCCAACAGCGCCTCCAGATGCGCCATGTCGTTGTGGCGGAATATGATCTTCTCGCCGCCCGCCTGCCGCACGCCCTCGATCATCGAATTGTGGTTGAGCGCATCCGACAGGATCAGGCAGTTCGGCATCAGCTTGGCGATGGTGGAAATGCCGGTCTGGTTTGACACGTAACCCGAACTGAAGACGAGCGCCGCCTCCTTGCCGTGCAAATCGGCAAGTTCGTGCTCAAGCGCGACAATCGGATGCGTGGTGCCGGCGATGTTGCGGGTGCCGCCGGCGCCGGTGCCCATGCGGGCGGCCGCCTCGACCATGGCGCCGATCACCTTCGGATGCTGTCCCATGCCGAGGTAATCGTTGGAGCACCAGATCACGACTTCCTTGGCGCCCTGCGGTGAATGCCAGATCGCATGCGGAAAACGCCCGGCAATGCGCTCCAGATCGGCAAAAACCCGGTAGCGCCGTTCGGCGCGCAGTCGGCCGAGCGCGTCGGTAAAATACTTTTGGTAATCCATGAAACCCCGCTCGGAACGGCGGCTGCTCTTGCTATCGGGCACTCTTTTTAGAGTGGTTCCAGCCTCATTGTCGAGGTGTACCTTGGCGCAAAATTGTCGCGCTGCCTTGCTTTAGATCAAAGCCGCGCGATTGGACGCCCAATGCCCTCTGGGGCGGCATTGGGTCTTTTTCCTGGGGCAATTGCGCTGGGTGCAAGGGGACTGTCTTCCTCGTCGTTGGCGCGCGCCGCCGACGTCATAAGTGACGCCCGCCATGCAGGCGATGCCGCAGTCCGAACGTTGACCAAACCGGATGCGGAATACATATATGTAATATATATCTTTATGTTCTGCCCGCCGGGCATGGGACGCGTCACAGCCCGGAAAAAAACGCCGCCGAGAGACCTATCCGCATGCGTCTAACATTACACACCGATTGTGCGGTGACCTCGAACGTGTACCAATCCGTGTCCTTAGCGGCGCATGCAAATAAGGGGCGAGCATGACGGCGCGAGCACCCGGCGGCGGCAACACGCACCGCAATCTGATCATTGCCGCCATCGTCGAGCGCACCGGCATCGACAATGCGATGATTGATCGGCTGGTGCGCGCATTTTATGCGCGGGCGCGGCTCGATCCGCTGCTCGGACCAATCTTCGAGCGCAACGTCGGCGACTGGGAAGTACATTTTGCCAGGATGCGCGATTTCTGGTCATCGGTCGCGCTGATGAGCGGCCGCTACCACGGCCAACCTATGGCGGCGCATTTACCTTTGCCCATCGACACGCCGCATTTCAACCGCTGGCTCGAGCTGTTTGCCGCGACGGCGCAGGAGATTTGTCCGCCGCCGGCGGCCGCGCATTTTATTGAGCGCGCACACCGCATCGCCGACAGTTTGGAGTTGGGCATCGCCGCCCTGAAAGGCGAAATCCGTTCGCGGCCAGAACGACCGCCGAGCACGCTGCCGCCGCCAATGTCAGCTGCCAAACCCTAACGAAGCGCGGCTTACGCTTCGCAGCGCCGCGTTTCGGCCGCCCGCTCGAACTTTGGACCTGTGTGCGCATTCAATGGCGCCGCGCTTGCGAGCGGCGCTACAGGGGCTCCGGCGGAGAGGCCCTTAAGCACCCGCCGCTTCCTTGAATCCTCCGTCGCCTGCGCCCACCTGATTCCCCGCAGTTTTCAATCAACAGCGTACCCCGGGGAGCGATCATGAAAGTGGGAGTTTTGGGTTCAGGCGACGTCGCGAAAGCGCTGGCGGCCGGTTTCATCAAACACGGCCACCAAGTCGTGCTTGGCACGCGCGATCCGGGCAAGCTCAAGGATTTTGTCGTTCAGCATCGCGGCGCGCAAACCGGCAGCTCTGCCGATGCCGCGAAGTTCGGCGAAGTCGTGGTACTTGCGGTCAAAGGCACCGCTGCGCTCGACGCACTCAAAGCGGCGGGCGCGGCTCACCTCGCCGGCAAGCCCGTCATCGACGCCACCAATCCGATCGCGGAAGCGCCGCCGCAAAACGGCGTATTGAAGTTTTTTACCAACCTTGACCAATCGCTGCTCGAGCAGCTGCAGAGCGCATTCCCCGAGGCGCATCTGGTCAAGGCCTTCAACTCCGTCGGCAACGCCGTGATGATCAATCCGCAATTTCCCGGCGGCAAGCCGACCATGTTCATTTGCGGTAACGACGACAAGGCCAAGGCAACCGTACGCGGCATTTGCGAGCAATTCGGCTGGGAGGTCGCCGATATGGGCAAGGCGGAAGCCGCGCGTGCAATCGAGCCGCTGTGCATGCTGTGGTGCATACCCGGTTTCATTCGCAACGATTGGTTCCACGCCTTCAAGCTCTTGCAGCGCGGATAGCCGGCATGACGACCCCCGCCGGCGGTCCGATCGTCGTCGTCACCGGCGCCAATCGCGGCATCGGTTTTGAAATATGCCGCCGACTTGCCGCCCGCGGCGCGCGCGTGGTGCTCACGGCGCGCAAGAAGGACGCGGGCGCCGCCGCGCTCGAGAAACTCGCGAAGGAAAAACTCGCCACGGAATTTCGCGCTCTCGACGTAACTGACGGCAAAAGCATTGCCGCGCTGCGCGATTTCCTGCAAGACCGTTACGGCCGCTTGGATGTGCTGATCAACAATGCCGGCATTATTGCCAAGGGTGAAGACGATGCGCTGAAAGTCGATTTGGCAACGGTCCGCGCGACGCTGGAAACCAACGCGCTCGGTCCGCTGCGTCTCGCCCAGGAGCTGGCGCCGCTCATCAAGCGCAGCAAATACGGACGCATCGTCAACATGTCGAGCGGCATGGGCGAATTGTCCGACAATAGCGGCGGTCACGCCGCCTATCGTATTTCCAAGACCGCGCTCAACGCGGTCACCGCGACGCTCGCTGCCGAGCTACGCGGCGCCGTTGCCGTCAATTCAGTCTGCCCAGGCTGGGTGAAGACCGATATGGGCGGACCAAATGCCACGCTTGAAGCCGCCGACGGCGCCGATAGTGCGGTTTGGCTCGCGCTTGACGCCCCGCAAAGCCTGACTGGCAAATTCATTCGCGGCCGCAAAGTCATCCCATGGTGAGCCTGATCCGACGCCGCGGCTTTGCCGGGCGAAAGCATCGGATCCGCCTTGCATGGATTGGCAGCATGTTACGACACGACTGACTTGACCCGTCGCCGATTTAGCATGCCGCCCGACGCCTGATTTTGATTTTGCTCAAGCTTTTAGTTAACGGCTGCGTTCAAGCTTGTGTCGATTCATCGGCTAAATCGGCGAGGCGACTGTATTGCGACTCGCCGTCTACGCCGCCGCTGAAAAAGATGCTACATTCGCCCTTTCAGCCGCGGATACGGCTTCCGCTTTTAGTGCTTTCGCCCCGCCGTCGAGCAATTCCCGGGGCGCACCTGCGGAGAGGATTTGCGCCGTGCGTGAGGTTGCTGAGTGGCTCGAACAACTCGGCATGACTGAATACGCGCAGCGCTTTGCCGAGAACCGCATCGACTTTTCGGTTCTGCGTGATCTGACCGATCAAGACCTGAAAGAGCTCGACATCGTGCTTGGCGATCGCCGCAGGATTTTGCGCGCGATCGCAGCCCTGGGTGGATCATCGCCTGCTGCGGCGTCAGGAAATATTGCCGCGGCGGCCGAACAGGGCACGCCCGCGCCGGCCAAAGCCACGCCACCGGCGCCGGCCGCATCCGCTACCGAAACGGGCGGTGAGCGCCGCTACCTCACGGTGATGTTCTGCGATCTCGTCGGCTCCACGGCGATTTCGGCGCAACTCGACGTCGAGGAATGGCGCGACCTGGTCGGCGCTTATCTCGATGCCGCCTCGGCGGCGGTGACGGAAATGGGCGGCCACGTGGCGAAAAAGCTGGGCGACGGCATTCTCGCGCTGTTCGGTTATCCCGTTGCTCATGAGAACGACGCCGAGCGCGCGGCGCGCGCCGCGCTCGCCATCCAGCGGGCCCTCACCGAACTCAATCGCGGGAACGCCGCCGCGGGCAAGTCCGAACTCAAAGCCCGTATCGGGCTCGAAACCGGAGCGGCGGTGGTGGACGCGGCCGGCGAGATTTACGGCGACGTGGCAAATATTGCGGCGCGCGTGCAGGCGCAAGCCGAGCCCGGCGCCGTGCTCATCACATCGCGCGTGCAGCGCCAGATTGCCGGTTTGTTCATCGCCGAAGACCGCGGCGCGCATGCGCTCAAGGGCGTTCCCGAGGCGACGGTGCTGTTCCGGCTGGTGCGCGCGAGCGGCGGCGGCCGGCGCGGCGCGCAACGCCAGCCTACCCCGCTCGTTGGCCGCGACGAGGAGATGACCATGCTCATGCGGCGCTGGCAGCGGGCGCGATCCGGCGAAGGGCAACTGGTGCTGATCGTCGGCGAGCCGGGCTTGGGCAAGTCACGCCTGATCGAGGAATTCCACACCCGGCTTTCCGACACGCCACACACCTGGGTGGAATGGAGCTGTTCGCAACTGCTGCAGAACACGCCGCTGCATCCGATCGCCGAGTGGGGACGGCTGCGCTTCGGCGGCGCCGACGTGCCGGCGGAGCGGCGCCTTGCCGACCTCGAAAACTCGCTCGCCCAAGTCAATCTCAAGCCAGCGGAGATGGTGCCGCTTCTCGCGCCGCTGCTCGATATGCCGCTCGCCAAGGACCGCATGCCGGCGCTGTCGGGCGAGGAATTGCGCCGGCGGCAACTGGCGGCACTGACCAATTGGGTTATGGCCGGCGCCAAGGTGCAGCCGATAGTGCTGGCGTTCGAGGATTTGCAGTGGGCCGATCCGACCACCCTCGATGTGCTTCGCGGCGTCGCCGAGCAAGGCGCGCTGGCGCCGCTCTTCATTATCGCGACGGCACGGCCGGAGTTCCGGCCACCCTGGAGCATGCGCTCGCATCACGGCACGATTTCCCTGGCGCCGCTCGAGCGCGCACAAGTGCGCGACATGGTGGCCGAGCTGTGCGCCAAGCACGCCCTGCCAAAAGACATGGTCGACGACGTCGCCATCCGGACCGGCGGCGTGCCGCTGTTTGTCGAGGAAGTCACGCGCTTGCTCCTTGAACGCGGCGAGCAAGGCGGCGTGCAAGCCATACCGCCGACGCTGCAGCAATCCCTGATGGCGCGGCTCGACCGCCTCGGGCCGGCGCGCGACGTGGCGCATATCGGCTCGGTCATAGGCCGCGGATTTACCTATGGCCTTCTGCGCGCCGTTGCCGGCATGGAGGATGTGACGCTGCAAGCTGCGCTGGAGAAACTCGCCGAGGCCGGCATCGTGCTGGCGCAGGGCCTGCCGCCGGACAGCGATTATCGCTTCAAGCACGCGCTCATTCAGGACGTCGGCTTACGAAAATCTGCTCAAAAGCCGCCGGCAGGTCTTGCACCGGCGCGTTGCCGAAATTTTGCGACGATCAATTTGCCGATACGGCCGCGGCCGAACCGGAAGTGCTGGCCCATCACTTCACCCAAGCCAGACCTCGTCGACGACGCCATCGAATGGTGGGGCAAAGCCGGCGAGCAGGCGTTGGCGCGTTCCGCGTTTCAGGAGGCGATTGCACATCTCGGCAAGGCCATCGAAATGGCGGACAAGGCTGAGCAAACGGCGCCCCGCGCGGTGGCAGCGGCGGCGAACGACTTCGCCGGCCGGCGGCTGAAGCTGCAAACCAGCTATGGCCAGGCTCTTCTATGGTCGAAGGGCTATGCTGACCAAGAGGCGAACGCTGCTTTCAACCGTGCCGAGGAACTCGCCGGCGGAACCGAAGACATCGCCGAGCGACTCAAGATTTATTACGGGCAATGTCTCGGGAATTTGCTGCGCGGTGAGTACGCCGCCGCGCAGAATCTCGCGGAAGGTATTCTTCACGACGCCGAACGCACCGGGCGAGTACAGGAAGCCGCGTTTGCCCGGCGTGTTCTAGGTTTGACCCGTCATATGCAGGGCTCGTTTACGCGAAGCTCAAGCGCTGCTCGAACAAGCGCTGAACAGCCCTCACGGCGATGGCGAATTCCGCGCCGGGCTCGACATGGTCGTCGCCGCCAAAGCTTATCTCTCCCATACCGCTTGGGTTCGCGGCGAATTTGCACGCGCACGCAGCCTGATCAAGGAGTCTGTCGCGCGAGCGGTATCGGCCTCGGATATCCCCGATCAGTGCACGGCCTATAGTTACGAGAGCGTCTTCGCGATACTGCGAAACGACGCGGAAGCCGCGCACGGCGCCGCGGAACGTCTGATCGCGGTCGCCCAAGAGCATGGCACCAAATTATTCTTGCTGGTGGCCCGTGTCTACGCCGGCTGGGCGCGCGCCTGGCTGGAGCGAAGTTCCGCCAACCAGAAGGGATTTCAACTGGCTATTGCGGCCTACATGGCGGAAGGAAACAAATACTATGTGCCTCTCTTCCTAGGTCTCCTCGCTGCAGTCGAAGCGGAAAATCGAGAGCGAAAAAGAAAAAGCCGCGGCCCGCATTTATGAAGCGCTGGCGCTGGCGCAGGAAACCGGAGAGCACTGGACCGACGCATTTTCTGCATCGCATCCGCGGTGAAATCTTGCTGAAACTCAATCCGGCGAATACGGCGCCGGCCGAGGACGCCTTCCTCACCGCAATCGCGGTTGCGCAGCAGCAAAAGGCGAAGAGTTTTGAGTTGCGCGCGGCGCTGTCGCTGGCGAAGGTTTATCGGGAGACGAACCGCGGCGCCGATGCCCGCGCTATGCTGGTGCCGGCGCTCCACGGCTTTTCGCCGACGCCGGAGTTTCCGGAAATCGAAGAAGCGCAAAGTCTTCTCGGCGCGCTGCATTGACGCCGCGGAGTAAAGGGGAGAAGCCCAATGAAAGCGCATATCGTGGGCGGCGGATTTGGCGGGCTGGCGGCCGCGGTGCTTCTCATCCGGATCGCCGAGGTGCCCGGGACGGACATCACGATCTACGAGGCGGACGAACCGCTGGGCGGCGGGTTCTTTCTCGGCGGCAGCGCCGAGAGCGGCTACAACCTGCCGGGCTCCGTCTTCGACCGGCAATACCGCTGCACGTTCGAATTGCTCAAGTGGATTCCGTCCTGCGAGACGATCCCTCAAAGTCCGTCACGGATCAGTTCTTCGACTTCAATACCGGTGAGCCTTACCACGACAAGACGCATCTCCTCGATCGCGACGGCCGCCTCGTGAACGGGCCGCGTTTCGGCCTGAGCTTCGGCGACGGGTTCAGCATCACGCGATTCATGCTGACGCCGGAATCGAAGATGGAAGGGCGGCGTATCGACGAGTTCTTTTCCAAGCGATTTTTCGAGACCGAATTCTGGTTCCTGTGGGCATCGATCATGGGGACGCTGCCGCAACACAGCGCGATCGAGTTTCAGCCGCTACATGAACCGCTTTTTGTACTTGTTCGGACACCTTGTCGGACATGACGGGCGTGATGCGCACGCCCACCAACCAGCATCAATGCTTCATCGAGCCGCTGGTGAAGTGGCTGCAGCCGCGCGGCATCAACTTCGTCACCGGCGCTTTCGTGCGGGACATCAGCTTCGCGCCGTCGCCCGGCCGCATCACGGTAGACCGGCTCGACTATGAGCGAGATGGCGTCGTAACGTCGGTCGCGGTCGCGCCGGACGATCATCGTGCTGGTGACCACCGGCGCGCAAGCCGCCGACATGTCCTCCGGGTCGATGACCGAAGCCACCCCGCCCACGGCAGGCGACCAGCGGACGCACCTGGGCGCTCTGGGAGCGTCTCGCAGCCGGGCGCACGGATTTCGGCAATCCCGGCGTTTTCTTCGGTGAGGAGCGCATTGCCAACTCGCGCTGGATCACGTTCACGGTCACCGACAAAGGAACCGACTTCGTCAACCGCGTCGCCGCATTGACCGGCAGCACGTCGGGACGCGGCGGGCTCGTTACGCTGAAAGACTCAAGCTGGGTGCTGTCGCTGTCCATTTTCCATCAGCCCGAAATCGTCGAGCCAGCCGTCCGGCACAAGTCTCTGGTGGGGCTATGGATTGCATCCGGAACGTAACGGCGATTTCGTGCGAAAAGCCAATGACCGACTGCACCGGCGCAGAGATCCTGGAAGAGACGCTGAAGCAATTGCATTTCGATGACCAATTGGACGCGATCATGGCGTCATCGATCTGCATCCCCTGCGACGTGCCTTACGTGAACAATATCTGGCTGCCGCGTCACGGCAGCGACAGGCCGCCGCCGGTGCCGAAGGGTTCGACCAACCTCGGGCTCATCGGCCAGTATGTCGAGATGCCAAAGGACATAGCCTTCACTATCGAATACTCCGTCCGCTCGGCGTGGGAGGCGATCAACACTCTGCTCAAACGTGGTGGCCCCGCACCGCCGCCCGTCTATCAGGGCATGCTCGATCCGAAGGCGCTGTTCGACGCGCTGAAAGTTTTTCTTTCATGGTGATCTGACGCGCCCACCGGCATCGGCGTTGCCGACGGCCCTGCCACTTACGCGTCGAGCACTTTGACGGCGCTCCCCGTTTTCAACCCGGCCGGTGACGACGGGAGCATGATAGCTCACGCCATTACGCATCGCCGTCGCCGGAGGACCAAAAATGCAGCGGCTGCACTGAGCTTTGGAAAATGAGGCACGTGGTTCGTGCCGTGCGCAAGCAGTCGGCCGCTGGTATCGGTGACGCGGCCTTCCGCTGTGCCGATGGCGGCCGCAGTTGAGCACTTTGCCCTCAGCCTGATCTGCCGAGTCTCCAGTGTGATGGCGCGGACGAGCGAAATCTTGAACTCAAGAGTCGTACTGCCGAACCCTCTTTCGGAGAAGTTCGATTGGATGGCCAAACCCATGCAGCTATCGAGCAGTGTCGCGGTGAGGCCGCCGTGCACCGTGCCCCATGGATTGAGGTGCGCGGCTGTTGGATCAAGGCTGATGGCGACGCGGCCATTTTCGGCCTCCACCACGTCATAGGCCAAGGTCTGTGCGAACGTGTTGAGCGGAAGGGCCCCGCTGGCAAGTCCCTTGACGAACTCTAGTCCGCTCATCGCCTTTTGGCGTTCGCGACTGACTGTTCCGTAGCTTTTGCCGGTCATCCCTATCTCTCGGCCCGGTCAGCGTGGCAAGTGCTGAGGACACATGACGTTAGCTGCCGGAGAGAGCCACCCGAAACCTGGTCACTTTTCGCAGCGGGTCGGGCTATCGCCGTCCTCCACCGTCCATTTAATGGAGGAGGTGGTGCTGCCGGTCAGGATTGAACTGACGACCTCTCCCTTACCAAGGGAGTGCTCTACCACTGAGCTACGGCAGCGACCGTCGGTAAATGGAAACCCGAGCGGTGCATTGCCGGGCCAGTATTAGAGCATGATCCGGAAAAGTGGAAACCGGTTTTCCGAAAAGATCATGCTCCGTCAAAATTCAGAGGCGAGCTTATCCAGCCCCATCACGTGGGCGAGACTGCGCACTTCGCTCTTCTGCTCGTCCGAGAAGCTCATGATCAGCGGCACCGCCGCCGATTTCAGCCCTTGAACCGCAGCGCTGTCCGGATCGAGTTCGGCCAGGGATGCGCCACGCTCGTCGGGGCGCTGACGCGCGTACTGCGACTTGGCATAAGCGATGTTGCGCAACGCCGCCTCGACCGCCGGCCACATCTGCTCTTGGTCCGGTGTCAGATGCAGCCGTGATTTTATGCTGGCGATCTGCGCATCGTTGAGAAGAAAGCCCGGCCGCCGGGCGCGGCGCGGGGCAGCCTCGGCCTCCGCCCGCGGCGCAGAGCGGGCCGCGCTTGCCGTCGACCGCACTTCGCGCTTCGCCGGGATTGGGATCGCAACCGGCTCGGCGCGCGGCGGCGCATCCTGCGTTGCCGGTAGCGAAGCAGTGAACGCCGCGGTTTGCGGCTGCGCCGGCCGCGGTCGCGCATCAGGGAACATCGGCTCAGGACTAAAGAGGGCAAACTCTTTTTTGCCCATCACCATCGGCACGGTGCCGACAGCCTTTGGCGCGCTTGGCCGGTCGAGATCGGCTTCCGGGAACCGCAGCGCCACCTTCTCCGCCGGAGACAAGTCGGTAGCGCGAACTTTGATGGCCTGCGAATTGCCGAGCAGGAAAGCAAGAAACACTGCAAGCCCAACAGCCAGCCAACCGCCCGCTCTCGACGCACGCGCACGCCACATTATCGGCAACGCCCCCTCCCCCGCGATTGCAGGTGCGCATTTCCTTTTCAAATGAGGCTTAATTTATGACTATGGCGCGGATTTTTGTCGGCGGATCGGCAGCGGCCGTGGGGAGCATGGAACCAAAAAGGCCCGGCGTCGCCGCCGGGCCCATTTCACGTAGGTCTTGGATCAAAGCCGGCCGTGCTAGGCCGCCTCGTCTTCGACAACGGCGTCTTCTTCCGCGGCTTCCGGTTTCGGGCTGCGATGCGGACCCTTGGCCAGCATGGCCTCGATCTCCTTGATCGCTTCGGTCTCCGTAATCCGCTGCACGGCGGAGACCTCGCGCGCCAGCCGGTCGATGGCCGCCTCGTAGAGCTGGCGTTCGGAGTAGGACTGCTCCGGCTGCGACTCCGATCGGTAGAGGTCGCGCACCACTTCGGCGATGGCAACAATATCGCCGGAGTTGATCTTGGCCTCATATTCCTGCGCCCGGCGCGACCACATCGTCCGCTTGATGCGGGCACGTCCCTTCAGCGTCTCGAGGGCCCGTTTGACCATGGGCGTCTCGGCAAGCTTGCGCATTCCTACGGAAGCGATTTTCGAAGTCGGCACCCTGAGCGTCATCTTGTCCTTGACGAAGTTGATGACGAAAAGCTCAAGCCGCGCCCCTGCGACTTCCTGCTCCTCGATCGCGACGATCTGGCCCACACCGTGAGCCGGATAGACGATGAACTCGCTGGTCTTGAAGCCTTGCCGCTGGGTCGTCTTTTTTGCATTCATTCCCAAAGTTGCTCCTTCCGCCTCAGGCTTGCGCCGATTGAGGGGTTTCGCCGCGGCGGCCCTGGCCCGGACCGGCCGACGCGTCGACTGTGATGGCCGCCCGCTGACGCGGGGGGCCGGTTTTCTTATCTTCCGGCGCATGCCGGTCGGGCCTTTCTTCGCACGATGACGATGACGAGTTTTCTCTGCCACTGCTCTCGCGTGGGTCGCACGCCTCTTTTGACGGTTCCTCGAAAAACACCCCTGAAAAAATGCGCTCCCGCACGCGGGAGCCATCCGGGGGGTTATTCATTTCATGGCACGTTTATAACACATTTTCGGCTAAAATCAAAGCGTTACGGCATTGCAAAAGCGTCGCATTGCCGAGAAAGTGAAGACCAATAATTAACGGTAGCAATTAATCGCCTGTTCCCGGATTAGGCGAGAAGTGCTGCTCAAACTTCCCGGCTACGCCCTCCCACTCCTTGGCATCGGCGGGAGGCTCCTTTTTGGCGGTGATATTGGGCCACTGCTTGGCGAATTCCGCGTTCACAGTCAGCCACTTCTCCACCCCCGGCTCGGTATCAGGCTTGATCGCGTCAACCGGGCATTCCGGCTCGCAGACACCGCAATCGATGCACTCGTCGGGATGAATGACCAGCATGTTTTCGCCCTCGTAGAAACAATCCACGGGGCAGACTTCGACACAGTCCATGTATTTGCATTTGATGCAATTATCGTTGACGATGTAAGTCATCCGCTCACTCTGGACCCTGTTTTCGGGCCAAGCTCCTATCGCAGGCCTTATTGGCGCGCAAGTTGAGGCGAGCGTGCAGCCCCCTCGCTCCGCTCCGTCAGCTCCTCATATAGGGTCGAGCAGGTGTTGGCTGCACCCCGCCGCTCGACAAATCCTCGTACTTTAAGCACGCGCACGGTGTGGTGAAGCGCAACGGTAATGACATCCCCGCTGCGCACCACGCGGCTTGGCGCCCGGATACGCGCGCCATTCACCCGCACATAGCCGGCACTCGCGAGCGCGGCGGCAGCGTCGCGGGTGCGGACGAGGCGGGCATGCCACAGCCACCTGTCGATCCGCTGGCCGACCGCAGATGCCGACACGTTCAGCGGCGCTCCTTCGCTTCGGCCTCGAGCTGCGCCTTCAGCGACGCCAATTTGGCAAACGGCGAGTTCGGATCTGGCGTTTTTTCGCGCGCCTCATGCCGCTCCTGGCGGTGACGGTCATGCCGCGCGACGTGGGCGCCCTGCCGGTCGTGGCGCGACCCCTCGGGGCGCTGATCGGCTCCATGCCGCCGGCGATCTCTGCGACGCGGCATCCGTGGCGCGTCAGGAGCAGTCTGTTCGGCGGCCGGCGCCTGCTCGCCTTCCGCCACGGCGGGAGACGATAAAGACGCCGTCGCTTCGCTCGGGGCGGCAGGCGCGCCGAAACCGCGCTCGCGGACTCCCCTGGGTCTTCCGGAGCCGTGGCGCGGATGGCGATGTTCGCCTCGCGGCCGGCGACGTCCATCGGAGCGGCTCGGCCGCCAGACCTCGATCATGTCCGGTTCGGCGCCGGGCGCAGGCGCAGTTGAACTTGTCTCGCCCGACGAGGCGACCGCGTCGGCCGCGGGAAGCGATGGGGAACCCTCCGGTTCGGCAAGTGCGCTCGCAGAATTTTCGGATTCAATGATCGGGGTTGTGGGATCTCCGGAAAGAGCAATCGATCCGGCAGGCGTTTCGGGAATGTCGGAAGCTTCGGCTTTTTGGCAGCTTGGCGCCGCTTCGCCATCGCTCGGCGTCGCGTCAACGGCTGCGGAATCCTCCGTGGCGTCTTCGGCCATGACCGCGGCCGGCTCCGTCGGAGCGCTTGCGTCAATTTCCTGCGGCGCCTCACCGTCCGGCGCAGCCGTTGTCGCCGCCGGCTCCGGCGTCTCACCATCCGGCGCAGCCGCGGTCGGCGTCGGCTCGGGCGGTTCAACGGGTTTCGGTCGCTGCTCGACGCGATAGCCGAGCGACCGCAGGACGGAGGCAAAATCTTCTCCAGAGGCGCCGATAAGCGAGGTCATGGTGTTGACCACGGTGAATCCGCCGCCGGCAATCGCGCCCGGCGGCTTTTGTCCGTTGGCGCCTTCACGCCAAGCGAGCGCCGGGCGGATCAAATCGGCAAGGCGCTCCAAGATATCGACCCGAACGGCGCGCTCGCCGCACACCCGATAGCCGGCAACGCGATAGAGGCCGCCGTCGATTTGCCGATTGACCGGAGCGGACGTGCGTCCAGAGCCGGCAAGGTGCAGCAAATCATCGAGCCCAGCGCTCTCGGCAGCCTCGCGCGACAGCGCCCAGAGTTGCGCCGCAAGTGCGCGCGGCGCCGGCTTCAGGAGGAGGGGAAGATAGATGTGATAAGCGCCGAAGCGGACGCCGTATTTGCGCAAGGTCGCCCGGTCGGGCTGCTGCAATCCTTTGACCTCCTCGGCAACCTTCGCGCGATCAAGGACGCCGAGCGCTTCGACAATCTGGAATGCCACGCCGCGGGCGATGCCGGTAATGTCGGCCGCCCCGGCGAGCCCGAAAAGCGGACCGAGCAGTTTTTCAACGTGCGACTTGACCCATTTATCCAGCCGCACTTCGACCGCTTCGCGCGGAGCGCCGGTCAAATGTTCGTCGGCGATAATGCGCACGCGCGGGCGCAAGGGCTCGTCGCCGGCGGTAAGCTTGCCGACGGCGGACCCGTTCCAGCGGATGGCGCCATCGGCGGCAAGGACGATTTGCCGGTCGGGCACTTCAGCAAGCTTGACCGCACGGTTTGCGATTTCGCCGGCGAGGGCCTTTTGCGCGGCGTTTTGCAACGCCTTTGCCTCCGACCCGCCCGATGAAGCGTCCGGCAGGAAGATGAAACCGTCGAGCCGGCCAATGGCGTGGCCTTCCACCACGACCTCGCCGGTCTTGCTCATCTCCGGCTCGAGCACAGCGTTTTCGCGCAGACGCCGCATCAGCACGCTGGTGCGCCGATCGACGAAACGCTCGGTGAGCCGCTCGTGCATGGCGTCGGAGAGTTTGTCTTCGATGCCGCGCGTGACGGCCTGCCAGTGGTCGGGATCGCGCAGCCAATCGGGCCGGTTGGCAACAAACGTCCAGGTCCTGATGTGGGCAATGCGGTTGGACAGCGTGTCGATGTCGCCATCGTCCCGATCCGCGAACGCCACCTGCTGGGCGAACCAATCCGTCGGAATGGCGCCCTCGCGCTGCAGGAAGGAATAGAGCGTGACCACGAGTTCGGCGTGGGTTGCCGGCGCGATTTTTCGGTAATCGGGAATCTGACAGACGTCCCACAACCGCTCGACATCGGCTTGCGTGCCAGTGACCGAGCGCACCTCGTCGTCGCGCGCCGCATGATCGAGGACCAGAATGTCCTCGGCCACGGGTGCGCGTGTGAGCGTCGGCTCGGTTGGCGCCGCAGCCAAGGCCGCCTGCAGCGCGCCGATCGAGGAGAAATCCAGATCCGTGTTGCGCCACTGCACGATCTTCACCGGCTCGAATGTGTGCGATTCGAGCGCCTGCGCCACCTCGTTCTCGAATGGCGGACATCGCCCGGTAGTGCCAAAAGTGCCGTCGCGCGTGGCGCGGCCGGCGCGGCCGGCGATCTGAGCGAGCTCCGCCGGATTGAGTTTGCGAAATTGGTACCCGTCGAACTTGCGGTCGGCGGCAAACGCGATGTGGTCGACATCGAGATTTAGACCCATGCCGATGGCATCGGTCGCCACCATGTAGTCGACCTCGCCAGCCTGGTAGAGCGCGACCTGCGCATTGCGCGTGCGCGGCGACAGCGCACCGAGAACGACAGCGGCGCCGCCGCGCTGCCGGCGAATGAGTTCGGCGATTGCGTAAACCTCTTCGGCCGAGAACGCCACAATGGCGGAACGGCGCGGCAGCCGCGTCAGCTTCTTCTCTCCGGCGAAGCTCAACTGCGAGAGCCGGGGACGGCTGACAATGCTGACGCCGGGCAAAAGCCGCTCGATGATCGGCCGCATGGTCGCGGCGCCCAGCACCAAGGTCTCCTCGCGCCCGCGTCGATGCAATATCCGGTCGGTAAAGACGTGGCCGCGTTCAAAATCCGCCGCGAGCTGAATTTCATCGACCGCGAGGAAAGCAACGTCGAGCGCGGACGGCATGGCCTCGACGGTTGCTACCCAAAACCGCGGATTCGGCGGCTTGATCTTCTCCTCGCCGGTGACCAGCGCCACCGCATCGGCACCCACCCGTTCGATCGCGCGATTGTAGACTTCGCGCGCCAAAAGCCGCAGCGGCAGACCGATCAATCCGGACGAGTGCGCCAGCATCCGCTCGAGCGCGAGATGGGTCTTGCCGGTATTGGTCGGCCCGAGCACGGCGGTCACGCCGGCGCCGCGGGCGCGCAGATCACGATTGACAGACGGAGCAAAGGAAATCGGCATCGGGGACCTGAATTGCCGCGAACGCGGCTGCATCTGTATCACAACAACACGCGGGGAAAGCCCTGTGCTTAAGATGTGGAACGAGTTCGAACGAATCGCGGCCGAATTGGCGACTCTCGCCTTGTTCGTCTTCGTTCACCGCGACATCTGGGATTTGTTTGATTGCATAATACCAGATGGAGTGGCTGAGCGGGTTCCGGTTATCGAAAGTTGGTCCAAAATCTTAACGCGCTGGCCCGCACGAGAACTTTCGGGGAGTCAAGACCCACTCTCCTGTGAATAGCGGGGAAGGGGCGGCCAACTTGGCGTTATAGTCCGGCTTCATTGCATCTTCATAGCCGCCGCACGCGGCGGTTTCGCGACCGTGAGGAATTGCGTCGCCTGGACTACCCCGATCCCAACCGGTGTTGGGAGCGAAAAGCGAAACGGCACCAACACCCGCGTGCCGGCGATCGGCGCTATCCAGGCCTCGGCGTCACGGACCGCCGTGAGGTATTTGATGATGGCGCTGCCTTGAATGTAGCCGGATATAGGCGTGAAATACACCGCGCAAACCATCACCGGTCCCTGATATCCCTTCTTCGCCTTTACCATCTCGACACGCTTGAATTCGCTGCTGAGATCGTAGCGCACGCGCCCGTCGAATACCGGCATCTTGCGGTTGCATGCTTGCGGCGACAGCGGGTCACCACCGCCGCCGACAAAATTCATGGTCGACGTCATTGGATCGAACACGTTGCGGCGATCGGCGTCGGTGACGGGAACGAGGTCGGGGCTTGGTCCGACCGGGGGCTGGACGGTAAGGTCCTTTACATTGCCCCCCGCGAAGGCCATGCGCACGTCGTCGATTCTGTCCTTCATGGTCACGGTGGCCGCATAGCTCATCGGTACCGGACGGCCGCCGCTGATGGTGCCGTGCGTGGTACCCGTCCCGGTGCCGTAAGTGAAGAAACGCAGCAATCCCGCCGTCGCGCCATTCGCCGCGGCGGAAAATTCATCTTCCGAAACATCAATGGTCCAGGTACCGCGTCCGATGGGAATACCGGCAAGGGTCGCAGAATACTCGGCCTCGAGCCGTCCCTGCGCCGCAGCGATGTGTCGGGCATCGGCCAGCAAAAGAGCCGCCAAAACGGCGGCGGCGATGGCTGCGGCCGGGCGCAAACGCATAAGCCTTCTTAACAGGCCGGCCAACGGCCGCGGCAATTCCCGGCTTGGCGCCGCAATTGCCCGATGCCTTGCAGGGGAAGAACCGTCGAACCGCGCCATAAGCCGTTAAGAGATAGTGCAAAGTCGCGGCCGTGTCTTGTCGGGGAATGCGTCGTTTCTATGATTTTGCGCCGTCCGCGGGGCCGCCCGGGCCGTCGCTTGACGCGTTCCTGAGCGCCGATTATAGGTCCGCCGCATTCCCGCCTTTCATCGTCCGTCGCTCGGCGCCGAGGCGGGAAAATTTTAAAAACGAGGATCGACCATGGCGTGGCGCTGCGAGCTCACCGGCAAAACACGGCAGATTGGCCATCGCGTCAGCCATTCGAACCGCAAGACCAAACGGCGCTTTCTGCCTAACCTGCTGAACGTCACGCTGATATCCGACGCACTCGGAAAATCGGTGCGCTTGCGCATTTCCGCAAACGCGCTGAAAAGCGTCGATCACCGCGGCGGGCTCGACGCCTTTCTGATGAGGGCCAGCGACGCCGAACTGTCGCCGCGGGCGCTCGAGCTCAAGCGGCAGGTCGCCAAGAAGCGCGCCGCCGCGGCCTAGCGGTTTAGTCCCTCACAAAGCCTTTTTCATCATCGCGTGCGGCCGCTATCGCAGCCGCGATTGGCGCCGGCCTACGCGTAGGCGAATGGCGCCTCAGGCGAAGGCCATACTGGCGCGGCGCCGGTATAAGAGCCAAAGCACGATCGCACCGTTAAGGGCATTAAAGCCGAGCCCGTTGAGAAATGCGGCCGCGTACGACCCAGTGAGATCGAAGATCCATCCTGAGAGCCAGCCGCCGAACGCCATGCCGAACATGCTGGCCATGAGAATAAAGCCGAGGCGCGCGCCCGCCTGCTGCGGCGGGAAATATTCGCGCACGATGATGGCGTAGCAAGGAATGATACCGCCCTGAAACAAGCCGAACAGCGCCGAGACCACGTACAGCGAGATCAGGCCGTTGTAGAAAAGATAGAGCAGCAGCGCCGTTCCTTGCAGCACCGATCCGAGTAACAATGTGCGCAGTCCGCCGACGCGATCGGCAATAAAACCGAAGCCGATCCGGCTGACGATGCCAAGCGCCATCATCAGCGACAGCATCTCGGCGCCGCGCGCCACTCCGTAGCCGAGATCGCCGCAATAGGCGACGATTTGCACCTGCGGCGTGGACATCGCAACGCAGCAACCAACCGCCGCCACGGACAAAAGCACCTGCAGGGAGAACAAGGAAAGCCCCAGTGCGCCGGTCGCGTTCTTGGGTTGGTCCGCGATCGCGACGGCGCCCCGCTCCGGAGCGCGGCCGCGCATCGCCACCAATGCGATGAGCACGACCAATACAGCGCTGACGATACCGATTCCGGCGTGCGTAGCACGCCAGCCGACAGACGCGATGAAGTGCTGCACGATGGGCGGCCACACGGCCCCGGCGACATAATTGCCGGCCGAGGTCAAGGTCACGGCCACGCCGCGGCGCCGAACGAACCAATGCGAGATGTCGGCCATCAGCGGGCCAAGCGACATCGAGCTGCCGAAGCCGATGACCGCGTGCGCGATAGCATAAGTGAGAAAGCTGCCGGCATGACCTGCGCCGACATACCCGACAGCAAGTAACGCGGCCCCAATGAGCAGAACCGGAAGAATTCCGGCGCGATCGAGCAGGCGTCCCATGATCACGCCGCCGGTCGCGGCGCCGATCATGGTGAGCGTGAACGCCAGCGACACTTCGGCGCGACTAACGCCGAACTCCGCTTGCACCACCGGCAGCGCCACCACCACCGACCACATGCCGACGCCGCCGACGGTGGCGATGAGGACCGTCGCCGCAAGGCGCAGCCAAGCCGTTCCCGAGTCCGGCACGGGTACGGCGCGCATTCGATCGCTATTGAGAATGGCCATGGCAGCGGCGCGACGGCGGCATTACGCTTGCAATCGCCGCTGCTGCGGCTTGGGGCGCGGCGCACGTTCGACCGGGGTGTGCTCCTCGAACAGCTCCGCCAGCTTTTCGGTCATGACGCCGCCCAGCTCCTCGGCGTCCACGATCGTGACCGCCCGCCGGTAATAGCGGGTGACGTCGTGCCCGATGCCGATCGCCACGAGTTCGACCGGCGAACGCGTTTCGATTTCCTCGATCACCCAGCGCAAATGCCGCTCGAGATAGTTGCCGGGATTGACCGAGAGCGTCGAATCGTCGACCGGCGCGCCGTCCGAGATCATCATCAGGATTTTCCGGCTCTCCGGCCGTCCAAGCAACCGCTTGTGGGCCCAGTCGAGCGCTTCGCCGTCGATATTTTCCTTCAGCAGGCCTTCGCGCATCATCAATCCGAGATTCTTGCGCGAACGCCGCCACGGAGCGTCGGCGGATTTGTAGATGATATGGCGCAGGTCGTTGAGCCGCCCAGGATTGGCGGGTTTGCCTTGGGAGAGCCAGGCTTCGCGCGACTGGCCCCCTTTCCAGGCGCGCGTGGTGAAGCCCAAAATCTCCACCTTGACGCCGCAGCGCTCCAAAGTGCGTGCCAAAATATCGGCGCAGGTCGCCGCCACGGTGATCGGCCGGCCACGCATGGAGCCGGAATTGTCGAGCAGAAGCGTCACGACCGTGTCGCGGAAGTCGGCCTCCTTCTCGCGCTTGAACGACAGCGGATGCAGCGGATCGACAATCACGCGCGACAGCCGCGCCGGATCGAGCAAGCCCTCTTCCAGGTCGAACTCCCATGCCCGGTTTTGTTGCGCGAGCAAGAGCCGCTGCAGCCGGTTGGCCAGCCGCGCCACCACGCCCTGCAAGTGTGACAGCTGCTTGTCGAGATAGCCGCGCAGGCGATCGAGCTCCTCCGGATCGCACAAATTCTCGGCGCCGATGATCTCGTCGAATCTGCCGGTAAACGGCCGATATTCGGGACCGCGCGGCTCATTGCGGGCATGCCGCGGCCGCCACGGCTCGGCTGCCGTTTCCGAGTCGCCCATTTCGGCGTCGTCCGCCATCTCGGAGGCCGGTGCGTCGACCGCCTCGGCCGACTGGTCGGCCGTCTCGTCGGCCGAAGTCTCCAACTCGTCGAGGCTCATGCGCTCGGCGTCGGCATTTTCCGATGATTCCCCGTCCTGACCGGAATCGTCGGCGCCCTTTTCGTCGCCTTCCTCGCCTTCCTCTTCCTCGGATTCGCTCGAACGGTCCTCGCCCATGTCGAGGCAGTCGAGCAGATCGTGGATGACGTCGCCGAAGCGGCGCTGATCGGTCAGGACGCGCTCCAGCCGGTCCAGATCGCGGCCGGCGCGTTCCTCGATCAGCGGCCGCCACAAATCGACCAGCTTGCGCGCCGGCGGCGGCGGATTTTCACCGGTGAGCCGTTGGCGCACAATCATCGCCAGCGCATCCTCGATCGGCGCGTCGGCGCGGTCGGTGATCTCGTCGTATTTTCCGCGGTGAAAGCGGTCGTCGAGCATGGCGGCGAGATTTTTCGCCACACCCCCCATGCGGCGCGAGCCGATGGCCTCGACGCGCGCCTGTTCGATCGCCTCGAACACCGCGCGCGCCTGCTGACCGCCGGGCACGAGTTTGCGGTGGACCGCAGGGTCATGGCAGGCGAGCCGCAGCGCGATCGAGTCGGCATGGCCGCGCACAATCGCTGCCTCCCGCTCGCTCAGCCGGCGCGGCGGCTCCGGCAGGCGCACCTTGTTGCCGGCAAGCCCGGGCCGCTCGGCGGCAAAGGCGACTTCGATATCGTTCTTACCGGCGATCGCGCGCACGCAGGTCCCGACCGCCCGTTTGAACGGCTCCGTGGGCGCTTCCTTGCTCGGGCTTTTGGCTTTGATATTCGATGTCATCGTTGCAAATGAGCCTTCAGCGCGGCGGTGCCAGCCCGGCCCAGCCATAGACTTCGCGGGTCAGCGCATCGACCAGTTCGGGACGATCGACACCGGCAAGATCCATGCGCGGCTTGTAGCCGCCGGACATCAGGCAAAAGCTCAGGAGCTGATAGGACGCGCGGAAGTTCTTCAGCTCGATCGGTTCGATCGTCACCACTTGGCCGGGGATGACCGGATTGAGCTCGTCGCGCTGATAAATCGAATCAAAGCCGGAAATCCGCCATTCGCCCGATCGCCGCTCGGCACGAAACAAAAAGCGCGCGTGACTTGAGAAGACGACCGCGACGCCGCGCACCTTGCCGGGAACGTCGATGATCGCGCCAAGCTGCGCGATGGCGCGGTCGCCGGCGAGCGTGACCAGGATCGGACCGAGCCGATGGGTTGCCTTGACATTGCGTTCGGCCATTTCCTTCGAGCGGCGCACGAATTCGGGACCGCTGGCGTCGATCCAGCTCAAGCGGACGACGGAATCGTCGTGGAAGCAGCCGCGCATCTGCTCCCACAATCCAAGATCGCGGCTCAACCGCTCGCGCAATATGAGTTGCTGTATCGCGACGACGTCGTCCGCCTCGCGAAGCGCTTTGTCGTGCGCCGGGCTTTTAAGCGCGACGGTCGAAGTCATGTCGTTCGCTTTCTCTCCCCGCAAACGAGAGAGATTTTTACGATAATGCGACGTTCACCGCCGATTCCGGCAATTCCTGTCCGAAGCAGCGCTGATAGAATTCCGCCACCAGCGGACGTTCAAGCTCGTCGCATTTATTGACGAAGGTCAGCCGAAACGCGAAGCCGATGTCGTTGAAAATGTCGGCGTTCTCCGCCCAGATAATGACCGTGCGCGGACTCATCACGGTGGAAATGTCGCCGTTCATGAAGGCGTTGCGCGTCAGATCGGCGACCCGCACCATTTTGGCGACGATGTCGCGACCGGCTTCGGTGCGGTAATGCTTGGCTTTGGCCAGCACGATGTCCACTTCATTGTCGTGCGGGAGGTAGTTGAGCGTCGTGACAATGGACCAGCGGTCCATCTGGCCCTGATTGATTTGTTGTGTGCCGTGATAGAGCCCGGACGTATCGCCGAGCCCCACGGTGTTGGCGGTCGCGAACAGGCGGAATGCCGGGTGTGGCTTGATCACCTTGTTCTGGTCGAGCAACGTGAGCCGCCCGGAGGATTCCAACACGCGCTGGATCACGAACATAACGTCGGGCCGCCCGGCGTCATATTCGTCGAAACAGAGCGCAACGTTATTCTGCAGCGCCCAGGGCAGGATGCCGTCACGAAACTCGGTGACCTGCATGCCCTCGCGGATGACAATGGCGTCCTTGCCGATCAGATCGACGCGGCTGATGTGGCTGTCGAGGTTGACGCGCACGCAGGGCCAGTTGAGTTGCGCCGCCACCTGCTCGATGTGGGTCGATTTGCCGGTGCCGTGATAGCCGGTGACGATGACGCGCCGGTTGCGGGCGAAGCCGGCGAGAATGGCAAGCGTGGTCGGCTTGTCGAACCGGTAGTCGGGATCGAACTCGGGAACATGCTCGTCCGGCTCGGAATAGGCCGGAACTTCCAAATCACTATCGATTTCAAATGTTTGCCGGATCGAAACCTTCATGTCCGGCAAACCCGGTTCCGCTTCTGCTGCGAGAGTCATCGCTCCTCCGTAACCCCGAATCCGAGGCGGAATGGGTCATTTACCGGCGGTCGGTTAATTCGGGCAAACTAGCAGATGGTCACCAGGCCGCGAAAGGCGTTTGCGCGATCAGCAAAAACCCGCCGATTTCAAGTAATTGTAGGCCTGGATAATCTCCCGTAGCCGTTGCTCCGACCCGCGGTCGCCGCCGTTGGCGTCGGGATGGTGCCGCTTTACCAACACCTTGAACCTGGCCTTGATATCGGCGCGCTTGGCATCGGCTTCAAGCCCAAGAACGTCGAGGGCCCGGCGCTGAGCATTGAGGATTTTGCGGCCCTCGACGGCCGGCCGCGTGCCGGCGGCGCGGTTGGCGCCAATGCCCGCGACCAGATCGAACGGGTCCTCCGCTGCCCAACCGGGCGAATCAAACCCCGCAGAACGGCGGCCGTCGCGGCGGCGGCCCCCGCGGCCGCCAATCGATCCCATTTTCCAGGTCGGGCGATGCCCGGTGAGATCCTCCTTCTGGTATTTGATAATGGCGTCATCGCTCATTCCGGCGAAAAAGTTATAGGCATTATTGTATTCGCGGACGTGTTCGAGACAGAACTGCCAATACTCAGTGGCCCGCAGGCGCCCTTTTGGCGCGCGATGGGTCGCCCGGCCCTCGCATTTGGGCCACTGGCACGGCGGCAACTCGGTGCTGCGGCGCCGGTCCTGATCCGGCTTGACGCGGATTTGATCAAATAACGGCGAGTTCGAGCTCATCGGTTCGGATTATGCGACTGCGTCGGCGACGGCTTCAAGACTTGACAGGTGGCAAAACCGCGCGTCGTGGACATTGACGTTAATGCTTCGCGCATGATCTTTTTACCGGGCGTGATCTTTCCGGAAAACCGGTTTCCACTTTTCCGGATCATGCTCTAAGCCTGCAAACCATGCGAACCGAGGACGTGATCAGGGAAAAACTGCAGCAGGCCTTCGCGCCCGAAAGCCTGCATGTCGAGGACGAGTTGCACCGTCACGAGGGCCATGCCGGCCACCGTCCCGGCGGTGAAACGCACTTCCGTCTCTATATTGTGGCCGAGGCGTTCCGCGGAAAGGGCCGGTTGGAGCGGCATCGCATGATCAACGCAGCGTTGGCGCAAGAGCTTGCCGGCGGCGTGCACGCGCTCGCCATCCACGCGGCGGCGCCGGGCGAGACGCTTTAAGCCTTTCGCTGCTGCAATCGCCGCTACCGCGGCTTGGCTTCGGCGGCGGCAAGTAGGTCCATGAGATCGAGATGCCGCGTGTACATGGCAAGCTTGCCGTCCGGCGTGCGCGGCCAGATGTCCCGCGGCCGGTCCCAGTAAAGTTCGACGCCATTGTCGTCGGGATCGCGCAGATAAAGCGCCTCGCTGACGCCGTGATCGGAGGCGCCTTCGAGCGGAATTTTGGCCTCGATCAGCCGGCGCAGCGCGTCGCCAAGCGCGGCACGCGTCGGGTAAAGAATCGCGAGATGATAGAGGCCGGTCGTGCCGAGCGGCGGCGGCGAGCCGCCGCGGCTTTCCCAGGTGTTGAGCCCGATGTGGTGATGATAACCGCCGGCGGAAACGAATGCCGCTTCCCGGCCAAATCGTTGCATCAGCTGGAAGCCGAGCACGCCGCAATAGAAAGCGAGCGCCCGGTCGATATCGGCCACTTTCAGGTGAACATGGCCGATGCGCACCCCGGCGTCGATCGGAGCGGCGGCCGATGGCCCTTCAGCGATTTTCGTCCGCTCGTCCATGGCGCCCGCGCTAGTCCCGTGAACCTTCAAATGCGGGTTGGCGCAGCGTTCTGCAAGTGGCGGCCGCTTTAGCTTGCTTTAGCATTAAGCTTGCGCAGGAGCGGCGTGACGCGCAGCGCCGTGATCCGGTTGCGGGTCTTGCGCAGAACCTGGAAGCGAAATCCGTGAAAGGTGAAGCTTTGTCCCGGCTCCGGAATCGAGCGCGCTTCATGAATCACCACGCCGGCAATGGTCGTCGCCTCATCGTCGGGGATGTTCCAATCCATGGCGCGGTTGAGATCGCGCACCGGCACCGCGCCATCGACATTGGCCGATCCGTCCGGCAGCATGCGCACGCCGGGCACCGCGATGTCGTGCTGGTCGCTGATGTCGCCGACGATTTCCTCGACGATGTCTTCCAACGTCACCAAACCTTCCAGCTCGCCGTATTCGTCGACCACGAGCGCCAGCGCCGTCTTGCGGGCGCGAAAGGCGCTGAGCTGCTCGTAAAGCGGCGTCGTGTCCGGCACGAACCATGGCGGGGTCGCCAGCGATATGATGTCGATCTTGGTGGCGTTGCCGCCGGCGGCGTGCAGTGCCCGCAGGAGGTCTTTGGCGTGCAGCACGCCAAGGATGTTGTCCTGGGAGTCGCGCCAGAGCGGCAACCGCGTCACCGACGCGGCGAGCACTGCGTCGACGATTTCCTGCGGCGGCTGGTCGGCGTCGAGCATCACCATCTTGGTGCGATGGACCATCACATCCGACACAACAAGCTCGCGCAGATCGAGCACTCCGCCCATCATGTCGCGGTCGAGTTTTCCGACGACGCCGGCGCGATGCAGAAGATCGACCGCGCCACGCAGCTCCTCGTGCGGCGAGAGGATGGACTGGATCTTGCCGACCGGCATGCCGATGCCGCGCAAAATGACCCGCACCAGCCACTCGACCCCCTTCAGGAATGGGAGGAACCAGTGCACGATGCGATCGATCGGCTGCGCCACCGCAAGCGCGATGCGATCCGGCGTGTTGAATGCCGCGGTTTTCGGCAACACCTCGGCGACGACAAAGATAATGAGTGTCATCGCCAAAGTGGCGTAGATTACGCCGGCGTGGCCGAACAACGTCAGCATTAGACCGGTCGCCAGCGTCGAGGCGGCGATCGTAGCGAAATTATTGGCAAACAGAATTGCGCCCAACAGCCGTTCGCGGGTGGCAAGAAGCCGATTGACGATCGTGGCGTCGCGATTGCCCTGTTTTTCCAGGCGCATCATGGCGGCGCGCGAGGAGGCGGTCAGCGCGGTCTCGCTCGCCGAAAAGAAGGCGGACGCCCCCAAGCAAACCAGCACCGCAACAACGTCCAGCCAGTCGAAAATATTCATTGCTTTGCAAGCTTCTCGGCGAGAAAGGCACGCACATCGCGCGCGTCGACACTGCTGTCGACGAAGGCTGCGCCGATCCCGCGCGCAAGAATGAACGTAGGCATTCCGCGCTTTATCTTCTTGTCCTGCGCCATCAAATCCATGAGCCGGTCGACTGAAGGTAAGTCACCGGCAATCTCTTGCGGCGCGGTCGGCAAGCCGACCTCGGCCAGATGGCGAATGGCGCGGGCGGCTTCCGCGGTCGACAGCAAACCCCGCAGCGCGGAAAATTCAAACGCCAGCGCCATGCCGGCCGCCACCGCTTCGCCGTGCAACAGCCGCCCGGAAAAGCCGGTCGCCGCCTCCAGCGCATGTCCGAACGTATGCCCGAGATTGAGCAATTGCCGATCGCCGGTTTCGCGCTCGTCGCGCCCGACGATTGCCGCCTTGGCGCGGCAACAGACGGCGATGGCATGCTCGCGCGCCGGTCCTCCCTTGAAGATCTCGCGCCAATTCGTCTCCAGCCAGGCAAAGAACGCGGCGTCGCCAAGCAACCCGTATTTGGCGACCTCGGCATAACCTGAGCGAAATTCGCGCGCCGGCAAGGTATCGAGCGCGGCGGTGTCGGCGACGACCAGGACCGGCTGATGAAAGGCGCCGATGAGATTCTTGCCGTGGGTGGAATTGATGGCGGTCTTGCCACCGACCGAGGAATTGACCTGGGCCAAAAGCGTCGTCGGCACTTGCACGTAGTCGAGCCCGCGGCGCACGACGGCGGCGACGAAACCGGCGAGGTCGCCGATGACCCCGCCGCCCAGCGCGACGATAAGGTCGCCGCGCTCGATGCGCGTCGCGATCACCTGTTCGCACGTTTGCTCGAATACGCGGAAGCTTTTTGCGCCCTCCCCCGGGGACACGATGATGCGGCTCGCCGCGATGGCGCCGCCGGCAAGCGAAGCTTCAACGGCGGCGAGGTGCAGGCGGGCGACGTTCTCGTCGGTAACAATCGCCACCTTGGCGCCCGGACGCAAAGCCGCAAGCCGCGTACCGAGCGCGGCGACGAGGCCGCGCCCGATCACGATGTCATAGCTGCGGGCACCGAGTGCGACGCCGACCGTTGCGGGATCGGTGCGAAGAAGCGCCGTCATGCGCCTGACTTCTCCCCGGTCAAGGCGGAATCATGCAAGAATGCGCCGAGCGCTGTGATGATGTCGGCGACGATCGAGTCATGCGCCACGTCTCGCGAATATACGGTCACATCGGCTTGCGCATAGATCGGTTCGCGCTCGACCAACAACGCGCGCAGCGTGTCCTCCGGATCGCCGGTTTGCAGCAATGGCCGCTCGTTGCGGCGTTTGCTGATCCGGCGCAAGAGCACATCGAGATCGGCCTTGAGCCAGACGGAAACCCCCTTCGCCCTGATCGCTGCACGCGTGCCGGCGTTCATGAACGCGCCGCCGCCGGCGGCCAGCACCTGCGGGCCGCCCTCGAGGAGGCGGGCGATCACACGCGCCTCACCACTGCGAAAATCCGCTTCGCCACGGTGGGCAAAGATATCGGCAATAGTCATACCGGCGGCTTTTTCGATTTCCGCATCGGCGTCGACGAAAGGAATGCCGAAGCGGCCGGCAAGCCGCCGGCCGATGGAGGACTTGCCCACTCCCATCATGCCGATTAGCACGACCGAGCGATGGCCGAGCGCGGCCAGAACCGCGGCGGTGGCGTTCGCGTCGTTTGGTACCGCAATCTCAGTCATCTGCCCTGCGGCGTCATGGGCCGCACATTTCTTCCGAATATCCCGGACGCGCCTTTCGGCCCAGGATCAAAGTCAATGGTACTCGTCTCTTCCATTCTCACCAATGGCACGAAAGGACGTTTCAGCACCGTATTTGCAGTATTCCTTTACGATTGTGTGGCTGCGGCGCTTTTAAGACTTCAAAACCGCAGCCGCATCAGCATTATAATCTGCTCGTGCCTTAATGATTCCGGTGTTCCCGACGGTGCTGTACGGCACTTACCGGCGAACGTCGCAATCGGAATACTTGACCATGCCGAGTTTGCTGCGGTTTCTCACGGTGATCGCCATTGCCGCTGCCGTCATCTACGCTGGCCTCTATTCGCTGGCCCATTTCGTGCACCCGAAACCGCGTGAAATCAGTGTGTCGATTCCGCCCGACAAATTCTTCAAAAACCGCTGAAGATGATGGCTAAAGAGCGCATGCCTCGGAAAAACGCGGGCGCCGCAAAATTCGCCGACGAGCGGTCGGTGGCGCTGTTCCTCGACATGCTGGCGGCGGAGCGGGGCGCCGACAAAAACACGCTGGGCGCCTATGGCCGTGACCTCGCCGATTTTGCCGCCTACCTCGCGGGACGAGGCCGTTCGGTGGCGGCTGCAGCGACCGAAGACGTGCGCCGTTATCTCGGACATCTTTCCAGGCGCGGCCTGCGGCCGGCAACTGTCGCCAGGCGCTTGTCGGCCATTCGCCAGCTCTATCGATTCCTCTACGCCGAAGGAAAGCGCAAAGACGATCCGGCCGCGGTCATCGATGGTCCGAAGCGGGCGCGGCCATTACCGAAGACATTGACGCTCGCCGAAGTCGATCGCCTGCTGCGCATCGCCGCGCAGTCCGATCCGGAGGCGCCGCCGCCGGTGCGGCTGCGCGCCGCGCGGCTATATTGCCTGGTTGAACTCCTCTACGCGACCGGTCTTCGTGTTTCCGAACTCATCAGCTTGCCGGCCTCGGCGGCCCGTCGCGACGCCCGCGTCCTTGTCGTGCGCGGCAAAGGCGACAAGGAGCGGCTCGTTCCGCTCAACAGCGCGGCCAAAAACAGCATGGCCGACTATCTTTCGCTGCTTGCGCAAGCCGGCCACGCTGCCGATTCGAAATGGCTGTTCCCCTCGTTCGGCGAGTCCGGCCACCTCTCGCGCCAGCATTTTGCGCGCGAGCTCAAGACCCTCGGCGCGGCGGCCGGATTGCGCGCGGCGCAAATAAGTCCGCACGTGCTGCGCCATGCCTTTGCCAGCCATCTCTTGCACAATGGCGCCGACTTGCGCGTCGTGCAGACGCTGCTCGGTCATGCCGATATTTCCACGACGCAGATTTACACCCACGTGATCGAGGAACGGCTGAAAAGCCTGGTTCGCGACTTACATCCGCTCGCGGATGCGAATATTTGAAGGGCAATGCGTTCCTATCTCGATTTTGAAAAACCGGTCGCCGAGCTTGAGGCCAAGATCGAAGAAATGCGGGCGCTGCAAGCCGCCGGCAACGCCATCGCCGTCGGCGAAGAGATCACCCGCATGGAGGCCAAGGCCGGACAGGCCCTCAAAGATCTCTATGCCGAATTGACACCCTGGCAGAAGACGCAAGTGGCGCGGCACCCGCAACGGCCGCATTCATTCGATTATATCGCGCAGCTCGTAACCGACTTCACCCCGCTCGCCGGTGATCGCAGCTTCGGCGAGGACGCCGCCATTGTCGGCGGTTTTGGCCGCTTCTTTGGCGAAAGTGTCTGTGTCATCGGTCATGAAAAAGGCTCCGACACCGAGAGCCGTCTCAAGCACAATTTCGGCATGGCGCGGCCTGAAGGCTATCGCAAGGCGGTGCGCCTGTTCGATATGGCCGATCATTTCGAGATTCCGGTCATCGCCTTTGTCGACACCGCTGGTGCCTATCCCGGCATCGGCGCGGAAGAGCGCGGACAAGCCGAGGCGATCGCGCGTTCAACGGAGGCGTGTCTACGCATATCGGTTCCGAACGTCGCTGCCATCATCGGTGAAGGCGGCTCAGGCGGGGCGATCGCGCTCGCCACCGCCAATCGCGTCATCATGCTCGAGCACGCCATCTACAGCGTGATCTCGCCGGAAGGCGCAGCCTCGATCCTGTGGCGCGACACGACCAAAGCGGAAGAAGCCGCATCCAACATGAAGATCACAGCCGCCGACCTGGTGCATTTGGGCGTTGTCGATACCGTCGTGCCCGAACCGACCGGCGGCGCCCACCGCGACCCAGAGGCCGCCATCGCGGCAACCGGCGCGGCGATCGCCAACGCCCTGGCGGAGCTCAAGGGCCTCGATCCGGCGACCGTGATTCGGCTGCGGCGGGAGAAGTTCATGGCCATCGGTGGGAAGCTAGGCTGAGGTCGGCCTGTTGGAACGAGGCCGAATTTGACGCGCCACGGTCATAATTCCGGCACTTCCGCCTTTTCCGCCGCTCGGCACCGCAAAACTGCGGTAATACCGCTCTTGTGGATAAGACCTTGGTTTTGCCACTTAAATTTGTGAAATATTTACCATGCCTTCAGCGGAAGCTCGGCGATCGTCCCCGCCGGTATCCGCATCTGCTTGCGCTAGGGGTCTCGTAAGGATAACGATTAGACTGTGATGGCACGGGGGGACGGTCCGTCAGTCGGGGGAGTTTTGCTTTGAACCGCGCCAGGCTATTCCGCGCGCTCATGGCGACGGCCGTGCTCTCAGCGGCGCTGGCCCTTGCTGGCTGTTTCAGCGAAGAAAGCTACCAACTCCCGACCAAAGCCATGAAAGAGCTGTCGCCGCAGATGCTGGCGCTGCTCGATCAAAAGCATATGCCCAAAGAGTTGCCGATCCTGATCCGCCTGTTCAAGGAGGAATTGGAACTCGAAGTGTGGAAGCAGGATACATCCAACCACTTCCAGCTTCTCAAGGTCTATCCGATTTGCCGCTGGTCCGGAGATCTCGGCCCGAAAGTACAGGAGGGCGACCGCCAGGCGCCCGAGGGGTTCTATTCCATCACGCCCGGCCTGATGAACCCGAACTCCAATTATTACCTCGCCATCAATACCGGTTTCCCCAACACTTATGACCGAGCGAACGGACGAAACGGCGCGCTGTTGATGATCCATGGCGATTGCTCTTCGCGCGGCTGCTACGCCATGACCGACGAGCAGATCGGGGAAATCTACTCGCTCGCCCGCGAGGCGTTCCTTGGCGGCCAGCCGTCCTTTCAGATCCAGGCGTATCCCTTCCGCATGACGCCGAAGAACTTGGCTCACCATCGCACCAATCCGAACATGGCGTTCTGGAAGATGATCAAAGTGGGCAACGATCACTTCGAGGTCAGCCATCTCGAGCCGAAGGTCGAGGTCTGCGATCGCCACTATGTGTTCGACCCGGTTGAGCCGCCCAAGTCGTCGAAGCCGCTGATGTTCAATCCGACCGGCCGCTGTCCGGCGTACGTTGTAAATCCTGAAATCGCCGCGGCTGCGATGGAAAAATCGCATAACGACGAGTTGCAATACGCGGCGCTGGTGAAAGGCAACTCGCCAATCGCGCCGATCCGCACCGGGCTCGACGGCGGCATGAACAGGGTGTTCCTGGCGCAAGTCGGCGGCAGCCTGCCGCCTGCCCGGGTGCCACCCCCCGGTTCGCTGCCGCCGCAGCCGGCGCCGCCCACCCTCGCGCTCGACAATAGCGGCACTTCACCGACGCTCGCGAGCCGCTTGTTGAACGGCTTCCTCGGCAGCAAGTCCGACGCATCAACGCATGTCGCGGCGACCGAATCAGCCACGCAAGAGCGGGGCGCAGATTTGACCGGGACTGCCGGGGCGCGAAAGCCAAAGTTGCAGCTGCGCGAGACCATCAGCGCCTCCGCTGCAAAGCCAAGAGGGCACGAGCCGCGGTCTGAACCGTCGAGGCCGCAAGAAGAGCAACCGACCGCGACAGCGAAAGCAAAGCCGAGTGCGGCGCCTGCCTCTACGCAAGAAGCCAATGCCTTCGCGCCCGTGGCGGCGCCGCCCACAATCAGCGGCGCCCAACCGCCGCTCCCCTCCGGCAACTTTGCGGGCCGCTGGAGCGGGCTCCAGTAAGCGGGAATTGGGTAGCAGGAGTTAGGTATCAGGTCGATTTCCTGAGGCCTGATTACTGATCCCTGACGCCTGCTAAACGTATCGCCCGTGGCAGTGCTTGAATTTCTTGCCTGAGCCGCAGGGACAGGCCTCGTTGCGGCCGACTTTGCCCCAACTCGTTGGATCCTGCGGGTTACGGGGCGCCGCGGCATTACGGGCCGAAGCCGCCGCGTCGGGCGCCATGGCTGACGCCGCCGGAGCCGCGCCGCCTTGCGCACGGCCAATGCCGTGGCGCGCTAATGTTTCGGCGCCGGCCATTGCCAAAGCCATCTCGTCTTCGCCGGTGCTCGGATCGATCTTATGCCCCTCCATGGCCGGCAGTGGCGCCGCCTCCATGGTGGTCGGCGGCTGCGCCATGATTTCGACCCGCATCAGCTGGGCGGTGACCGCCTCGCGCAGACTCTGGCTCATCGCCTCGAATAGCGAGAAGGCCTCGGCCTTGTACTCGTTGAGCGGATCGCGCTGACCGTAACCGCGCAAGCCGATGACCTGGCGCAAATGGTCCAGCATCACCAGGTGCTCGCGCCAGAGATGGTCAAGCGTCTGCAACAGAATCGACTTCTCGATGTAACGGATGACGTCGGGGCCCCATTGCGCGACCTTCGCCGCCATGTGCTCGTCGGCGCGGCGCTCGACCCGGGTGAAAATCTCCTCGTCGGCGATGCCTTCCTCTTTCGCCCATTCAACGACCGGGAGATCGAGTCCAAGCACGCGCTTGAGCTCTTCCTTAAGGCCCGGAGTATCCCACTGCTCGGGATAGGCGTTCTCCGGCACGTGTTTGGCCACGAGGTCGTCGATGGCGTTCTTTCGCATGTCGGCGACGATCTCGGCGGTGGCCTCGTCGTTCATCCACTCGACGCGCTGGTCGAAGATGACCTTGCGCTGATCGTTCATCACGTTGTCGAATTTGAGGATGTTCTTGCGCAGATCGAAGTTGCGCGCTTCGACCTTCTGCTGCGCCTTCTCCAACGCCTTGTTGATCCAGGGATGGATGATCGCCTCGTTCTCCTTCAAGCCGAGCTTGGTGAGCATGCCGTCGAGCTTGTCGGTGCCGAAGATGCGCATCAGGTCGTCTTCGAGCGACAGATAGAACTTCGAATGGCCGGGATCGCCCTGGCGTCCGGAGCGGCCGCGCAATTGGTTGTCGATGCGCCGGCTCTCGTGCCGCTCGGTGCCAAGCACGCATAGCCCGCCGGCGGCGAGCGCTATTTCCTTCAGCGTCGCGACCTGAGCGCGGATTTCGCCGGCGCGCGGCGATTTCTCGCGCTCGCGCAAATCCTCGATTGCGACGAGTTCCTGGCGGATGCGCATGTCGGCATTGCCGCCGAGCTGAATGTCGGTGCCGCGGCCGGCCATATTGGTCGCGATGGTGATGGCACCGGGCACGCCGGCCTGCGCAATGATCTGCGCCTCCTGTTCGTGATAGCGGGCATTGAGAACGGCAAACACCTTGGTCTTGCCGGAGTTGTCGCCGGTATAAAGCGAAGCGAATGCATCGGGGTCGGAGAAATCGTGCTGCTCCCACCCCTGTTTGCGCAGCAACTCAGCAAGCTGCTCGGATTTTTCGATCGAGGTGGTGCCGACGAGCACCGGCTGGCCGCGCGCCTTGCAGTCTTCGATCAGGGCAAGGATGGCGCGGAATTTCTCCCCCGCCGTGCGATAGACCTCGTCGTCATCGTCGAGACGGATCATCGGCATATTGGTGGGAATTTCCAGAACTTCGAGATTGTAGATGTCCAGAAACTCGTCGGCCTCGGTTGCGGCGGTGCCGGTCATACCGGCGAGCTTCTCGTACATGCGGAAATAGTTTTGGAAAGTAATCGAGGCCAGCGTCTGGTTCTCCGGCTGGATCGGCTGGCGCTCCTTGGCCTCCAGCGCCTGATGCAAGCCTTCGGAATAGCGCCGGCCCGGCATCATACGGCCGGTGAACTCGTCAATAATGACGACTTCGTCGTTGCGCACGATGTAGTCCTTGTCCCGCTGGAACAGCTTATGCGCGCGCAGCGCCTGGTTGACGTGGTGAACCACCGAGACGTTCTCGACGTCGTAGAGCGAATCCGATTTGAGCAGCTTGGCGTCGCGCAGGCCCTGCTCCATCTTCTCCATCCCTACTTCGGTCAGCGTCACCGTACGCTGCTTCTCGTCGACCTCGTAATCGGCCTTGTCGAGCTTGGGGATGAAGGTGTCGATGGTGTTGTAGAACTCGGAACGGTCGTCGAGCGGGCCGGAAATAATCAGCGGCGTGCGCGCCTCGTCGACCAGGATCGAATTGACCTCGTCGACGATGGCGTAGATGTGGCCGCGTTGCACCATGTCATCGACCCGGTACTTCATATTGTCGCGCAGATAATCGAAGCCGAGCTCGTTGTTGGTGCCGTAGGTGACGTCGCAATCGTATTGCTGCTTGCGCTCGGTATCGTCGAGGCCGTGGACGATGACCCCGACGGACAGGCCAAGGAATTTGTAGATTTGCCCCATCCATTCGGCGTCGCGCCCGGCCAGATAGTCGTTGACGGTGACCACGTGAACGCCGCGGCCGGCGAGCGCGTTGAGATAGACCGGAAGCGTTGCGACCAGCGTCTTGCCTTCGCCGGTCTTCATTTCCGAGATTTTGCCTTCGTGCAGGACCATGCCGCCGATGAGCTGCACGTCGAAATGGCGCTGGCCGAGGGTGCGCTTTGAGGCCTCGCGCACCGTGGCAAAAGCCGGAACCAAAATGTCGTCGAGCGTGGCGCCGTCGGCGAGTTGTTTTCTGAACTCGTCGGTGCGGGCGCGCAATTCCTCGTCGGACAGCCGCTCAAGCTCGGCTTCCAACGCGTTGATGGCATCGACCCGCGGCCGATAGGCGCGGATGCGTCGGTCGTTTGAGGATCCGAACAGCTTACGGGCGACAGCGCCGATCATCGCGTCATCTTCCTTACAATTTGGTCCGCGCCAGCTTGAGTCCAACCAGCGGAAAATGCAGCGCTATTTACGGCTTCTGCAAGGCGATAGGGGCGCGCCGGGACACTGTGCGAGAGATAAGTTGGGGTGCTTTTCTTGTCAATGCGAGCCATCAGTTCACGGCCTCGTTAGAGACCTGGGCAATTCTGCCATTGCCAAGCTGGACCGATTGGGCGAGTGTCCGCGCCGGCAAAGTGAAGCCGGACCGGCGACTTGCCCACTTACCCAAAGGACCGCGTTCAATGGCCATCACCCGCCTTTCCGTCAGCTGCGCGCTCGGCGCGCTCGCGCTCCGCTCTTCGTTTCAGCGCCGATGCAAAACGCCCGGGCGCAGGACAGCGACCCGGTCGTTGCCCGCGCCAACGGCGTCGACATCCACGAAAGCGACCTCGCTTTTGCCGAGGAGGAAATCGGCAACAACATCCCGAACCTGCCGCCGCCGCAAAAGCGCGACTATCTGATCAACTACCTGGCCGACGTCGTGGTGCTATCGCAGGCCGCCGAGAAGCAGGGCCTCGCCGACAAGCCGGACGTCAAGCGCCGGGTCGCGTTCGACCGTAACCGGCTGTTGATGGAAGCGCTCCTGCAGGACACCGGCCGCGCCGCGCTCTCAGAGGATGCCGAGCGCCAAGTCTATAACGACGCCGTCAAACAGATGGGCAACGAGGAAGAGGTGCACGCGCGCCACATCCTGGTGCCTACCGAGGAGGAAGCCAAAGCCATCGTGGCGCAACTCAAGGCCGGGGCCGATTTCGCCACACTGGCGAAGGAAAAGTCCAAGGATCCAGGCGGAGCCGACGGCGGCGATCTCGGCTATTTCACCAAGGAGCAGATGGTCCCGGAATTCGCCGCGGTCGCGTTCAAGCTCGACAAGGGACAGATTTCCGACCCGGTGAAGACCCAGTTCGGGTGGCACATCATCAAGGTCGAGGACAAGCGCATCAAGCCGACGCCGACGTTCGAGCAGGTCAAGGGCCAGATCGACAATTATGTCGCGCATCGCGCGCAGGCGGCGCTGGTCGAGAAGGTGCGCGCAGGCGCCAAAATCGAGCACCTCGAGAAGCCCGCGCCGGCCGCCGACCCCTCGGTCAACCCGATGGCGCCAACCAAGAAGTGACGATTTTCGCTTGCGGCGCGCCATAAAAGCCTTAGTCATTCCGGCCGGGCGAGGGCCGGAATCCATAACCAGCGCCATAGCGGCTTAACCGCGAATGTGCGGTTATGGATTCCGGGCTCGCTCTGCACGCGCCCGGAATGACGAATTACAATGGCTCCTCAGGTTTCCCCGCTCGCACCCGAATCGTTTCCCGAAATGCCGGCGGTGGCCGGTGTAAAGGTCGCAACTGCGGCCGCCGGAATCCGCTATGGCGGCCGGACCGACGTGCTGCTGGCACTGCTCGCCCCGACAACAACCGTCGCCGGCGTGTTTACACGCTCAAAATGCCCTTCCGCTGCGGTCGACTGGTGCCGGGCGCGGCTCAAGGCTGGGCGGGGCAACGCAGGTGCGCTCGTAGTCAATTCGGGAAATGCCAACGCCTTCACCGGCAAATCCGGCCGTGCCGCAACAAAGCTCACCGCCGAGATCACCGCCAAGGCGGCGCGATGCGCGACGAACGATATCTTTCTCGCGTCCACCGGCGTGATCGGCGAGCCGCTTGATGCATCGAAGTTTGCCGGCGTGATGGATCAGCTTTTGGCCGACGCTGCGCCCGCCCGCTGGGAGGAGGCGGCGAAGGCGATCATGACCACGGATACCTTTCCCAAGGGCGCCGCATCCATCATCCGGTTCGGATCGAACGTGGTCACCATCTGCGGCATCGCCAAGGGCGCCGGCATGATCGCGCCGGACATGGGGACTATGCTGTCATTCGTATTCACCGACGCGCCGATTGCGCCGGCGGTCTTGCGCACGCTCTTGCGGCAAGGGGTCGCCGACACCTTCAACGCGGTGACCATCGACGGCGATACCTCGACCTCCGACACACTGCTTGCGTTCGCGACCGGGGCCGCCGCCGCACACGGGTTCGCAAAGATCACGCGTCTGTCCGATCCGCGCCTTGCCGCGTTCCGCAAAGGCTTTGTCGCGGTGCTCGCCGATCTCGCCGAACAGGTGGCGCGCGATGGCGAAGGTGCGCGCAAACTGGTCGAGGTCGTGGTCGAGGGCGCGGTCTCGAAGACATCGGCGCGGCGCATTGCGCTCTCGATCGCCAATTCGCCGCTGGTGAAGACCGCGATCGCCGGCGAGGACGCCAATTGGGGACGCGTGGTCATGGCGGTGGGCAAAGCCGGCGAGCCGGCGAACCGCGATCGCCTCTCGATCTGGTTCAACGGCATCCGCGTCGCCCACAAAGGCGAGCGTGATTCGACTTACGATGAGTCCGCAGTCTCGGCGGCCATGAAGAGATCCGAGATTGCGCTCAAGGTGGCGCTTGGACTGGGAAAGGGCCGCGATCGCGTGCTCACCTGCGATCTCACCAAGGAATACGTCGCCATCAACGGCGATTACCGCAGCTAGCCAGCCCACTTCCCGGCAATTTTAGTAAACATTCATTTACCACAGCGGTGTTTGGCGGAACCGATCTAATGGGATTGAACCTGGCTTAACCCTTGCCGCCCCTAAATTGAGACGGGCCCGTGAACGTAAATCTCGTCCTTGTCGCCGCCTGCGCCCTCATCGACCCTGACGGGCGCGTGCTCATCACGCAACGCCCGGAAGGAAAAGCGATGGCGGGTCTTTGGGAGTTTCCCGGGGGCAAAGTCGAGGCCGGGGAGCGGCCGGAAGAGAGCCTGATCCGCGAACTGCAGGAGGAACTGGGAATCGTCGTCAAGGAGGATTGTCTGGCGCCGCTGACCTTTGCCAGTCACCGGTATCCCGCTTTCCACCTGCTCATGCCGCTTTATGTCTGCCGGCGCTGGGAGGGAATTGTCACAGCGCGCGAAGGGCAAAAGTTGAAATGGGCGCGGCCAAACGATCTGCGAAATTATCCTATGCCGCCGGCCGACGAACCTTTGATTCCGCATCTGACAAATCTGTTGTGACGAAAGGTGACTAAAGATCATGAGCCAGCGATCCACCTCCGCCGATGCAGGATTGCTCCGCCGTTTCGCCCGCGATGATAGCGCCGCCTCTTCCATCGAGTACGCGCTGATCGCCTCCGGAATTTCCATTGTCATCGCCGCGACGGTGTTCTCGCTGGGCAGCGCCGTCAAAAGTGACTACACCAACGTCTCCACCGCGTTGAAATAAGCCATCCCCCGCCTGATCGCGCGAACGCCAGCGATCGCGTCCCGTCTTTTCTCCCCAGCCCACCGGATCTATTTGCCCGCCTTGTCGCCGGCGGACAATTCGCGCGTGCCAAGCGCCTCGGCCAGCCGTGCCTGCGCGGAACCCGGCCGCAGCGGCCGCTGCTGGCTCGGATGCGGCGTCCAGCCCGATAGCCACATGAGTTCGAAGGTGGCCCGCAGGCGCCCGTCCGCGTCGGCAAAACGTTGTTGATAGATTTCCGCCATGCGCATCAACGTCGCGCGCCTGAGCGGCGTGCGCCTGCGATCGACGAGCGGATTGGTGGCGCCCATACGCCGTAAATCATGCATCAGGGCGAAGGCGGAGTCATAGCGCACGGTGATGCGATCGGAGTCGGTCACCGGCAGTGCGAAGCCCGCGCGCTGCAACAAGGCACCGAGATCGCGCAAGTCGGCGAACGGCGCCACCCGCGGCGAGAGCCCGCCTTCGATCTCGCTTTCGGCGGCAGCAAAGGATTGGCGAAGCTCGGTCAGCGTTTCGCCGCCGATCAGCACGGCGAGAAACAACCCGTCGGGCCGCAACGCGCGCCGGATCTGCACGAGCGTGCCCGGCAGATCGTTGACGAACTGCAGCGCCAACGCTGACACGACAAGATCGAACGCGCCCTCTCCGAACGGCAGCGCCTCTTCGTCGGCGGCAACAAAGAGCGGAGCACGAAGACCTTCACCGCTCGCGTTGGCGGCGACAATCGCGCCGATGGAATCAAAACCGGCGAGCGCGGCGCGAACCTCATCCCCGGGCGTGCCGAGATCGAGGGCGAGCGGAAACCGCCGCAGCACCGCCGCCAGCCGCTCGGCGAGATCGAGGGCGGCGCGCTCGAGCAAAAATCTCGCCGGCTCTAAAGCGAACGCGCGCCGGCGGCGGCGCTGCAAGAGCCTGCGATCGAAAATCTCGAGGCTCTTCACTCATGCGGCCATCTTCTCACATCCGCCGCAGCCGCCGAACACGGGCCATGACATTCCGCCTCGCGGGGGGTACCGTTGCATCATGTCGGCTGCGGTGGCTTTCGGCCTTTCGTCGGGCATCAGACGGGCGGCAACTGCCGCGCGCACGTTCTTGCGCGCCGCACTCGATATCGCGCTGCCGCCGCTCTGCGCCGTCTGCCGCTCCCCGGTCGACGGCAGCGGGCTCTGTCCCGGCTGCTGGTCGAAGCTTTCGTTCATCAGCCGGCCCTATTGCGAGCGGCTCGGCATTCCATTCGTCTATGACCCCGGTCCCGGCATTCTGTCGATGGAGGCGATAGCCAATCCGCCGGCCTACCACCGCGCCCGCGCCGCGGTGCGCTTCGATGAGATCTCGCGCGCCCTGGTGCATGCACTCAAATATGGCGACCGGCTTGATCTCGCGCCAATGATGGGGCGGTGGCTTGCGTTTGCCGGCCGTGACCTTCTGGCGGAGGCCGACGCGCTCGTGCCGGTGCCGCTCCATTGGCGGCGGAATTGGGCGCGGCGCTTCAATCAGTCGGGAATGCTCGCGGCGGCGGTTTCCACAAATACCGGCATCCCTGTCACAGCCTTCGCGCTCAAGCGCGTGAAACCGACCGTTCAGCAGGTCGGGCTATCGCGGTCGGAGCGCGCGGCTAATATCCAGGGCGCGTTCCGCGTTCCGCCGGAAGGGAAAGCCGCAATTGCCGGCCGCAGGCTCGTTCTTGTCGATGACGTTTTGACCTCGGGCGCGACCGTGGAGGGCTGCGCGCGGGCGTTGTTGCGGGCGGGCGCAGCGAACGTCGACGTGCTCGTTTTCGCCAGGGTTGCCGATCCGGTGCAAACGTCCATATAAGATCACGCGGGGAAAGAATATTAACGCGCTCTTATGACTTCCGTCGAAATTTACACGCAGCGATACTGTCCCTATTGTCACTGGGCGAAGGAACTTCTTTCCCGCAAAGGTGTCGACTTCCAGGAAATCGACGTCACCGGTGATGCGCAAGCGCGGCAAGCAATGACTGACCGGGCCAAGGGACGCACCTCCGTACCGCAGATTTTTATCGGCGCCACCCATGTCGGCGGCTGCGACGAGCTCTACGCGCTCGAGGATGCCGGCAAGCTCGACGGATTGCTCAGCGTGGACGAAGAGAAGCGCCAATGAACACCGCCGCATCGACCTTCAAAGTCGGGCTCGTGCAAATGCGTTCGGGCCTATATCCGCAGACCAATCTCGCCGCCGCGCTTGCAGCGATCGATGAAGCGGCGACTGCCGGCGCGGCTTACGTGCTCACGCCGGAAATGACCAACATCATGGAGGTCAAACGCGAGCGGCTGTTCGCCGCCCTTGCCGAGGAACAGCATGATCCGACGCTGGCGGCATTGCGCGGCGCCGCGCGCCGGTATGGGATTTTCATTCACGCCGGCTCGCTGGCAATCAAGCTGTCGGCCGATAAGGCCGCCAATCGCTCTTTTCTGATCGACCGAAGCGGCGACATCGTCGCCCGCTACGACAAGATTCACATGTTCGACGTCGACTTGGCCAACGGCGAAAGCTATCGCGAATCGCGCAATTACCGCGCCGGCGAGCTTGCGGTCACCGCCGACCTGCCGTGGGGCAAGTTGGGCGTGACCGTCTGCTACGACCTGCGGTTCCCGGCGCTTTATCGAGCGCTGGCCGAAGCCGGCGCATCGTTTTTCTCCATTCCATCGGCCTTCACCAAACAAACCGGCGAGGCGCATTGGCACGTGCTCATGCGCGCGCGCGCCATCGAAAACGGCTGTTTCGTTTTCGCCGCCGCCCAGGGCGGCCGGCATGAGAACGGAAGGGAGACGTTCGGCCATTCGCTGGTGGTTGATCCGTGGGGCCGCGTTCTCGCCGAGGCGGGCGTGGAGCCGGGCGTGATTCTTGCCGAGATCGATCCGGCGCAGGTGGTGGCGGCGCGGGCGAAAATTCCGTCGCTCCGCCACGGCCGGCGTTTCGAACTGATCGAGCCGCTCGCGGAGCCGCGGCACCTGCACGCCGTGCGAGGACCGTCATGATCAAATACGCGCTGCGCTGCGAGCACGGTCACGAGTTTGAAAGCTGGTTCAAGAACTCCGCGGCCTTCGACAGTCAAAAAAAACGTGGTCTGGTCGCTTGCCCGGGCTGCGGCTCGGCGAAAGTCGAAAAAGCAATGATGGCGCCGCGTCTGGCGCGCAGCGAACGCGCCGAGATAAAGCCGCGTCCGGCGGCTCCGGTGCCGCCGCCCGGAGCGACCCCGGCCGCAGCTTCACCCCTGCCCGCGCCGCCGCCGTTTGCGCCGCCGGGAAAAGGCGCGGTCGCCTTGATGTCGCCGCCGGAACACGAGCTGCGGAAAAAATTAAAAGAATTGCGCGATCACATCGTCAAAAACGCCGATTACGTCGGGACGCGCTTTCCTGAACAGGCGCGCAAGATCCATTACGGCGAGATCGAGCACCGCTCGATCTACGGCGAAGCCTCTCCGGCGGAGGCCAAGGAATTGCACGAGGAAGGCATCGAATTTCATCCGCTGCCGATCTTGCCGGACGAATTCAACTAAAGCGCGGACGAAAGCGGCACGCGTCGGCACATTTGCGCTGAAAAAATCCGCCTGCCCGCGCCGTCAATCCAACAGGCTGCAAATCTTCGCCGCCAACACCGCTTGGCTGAACGGCTTTTGGATCATGTTGACTCCTTGATCGAGCCGGCCGTTATGAACGATTGCGTTGCGCGAATAGCCGGTCATGAACAAAACTTTCAGACCCGGACGCTTTGCGACCGCGGCATCCGCCAGGTCGCGCCCATTGCGACCGGGCAGGATCACGTCGGTGAGCATGAGGTCGACCCTCTCGCTGTCGATAATTCTCAACGCTGATGGTGCGTCGCTGGCCCGAAAAACGATGTAATCGAGTTCGCGCAAAGTTTCGGCGATGAAAATGCGGACATCATCATCATCTTCGACCACGAGGATAGATTCGCCGCGCGCCGCCAGCATTTTCGCGTTTTGCAACTCCGGCTCCCCGGTCGCGGCGGCGCCCTTAACGCGCGGCAAATAAATCTTCACCGTAGTGCCGTGCCCAGCCTCGCTGTAGATTTTGACGTGTCCCCCGATTTGCTTGACGAAGCCGTAGACCTGGCTCAATCCGAGGCCGGTGCCCTGCCCCGTTTCTTTGGTGGTGAAGAACGGCTCGAACGCGCGTCCGGCGACATCGGCGTTCATGCCGACGCCGCTATCCGTTACCGAAATTTCCACGTATTGACCGGGCCGGACATCGGCATTTTTCGAGCAATAAAGCTCGTCGAGATAGATGTTGCTCGCCTCGATGGTCAGTTTACCGCCGTCGGGCATGGCATCGCGCGCGTTGAGCGCAAGATTGAGAATGGCGGTTTCGAGCTGGGTCTCATCGGCCTCGACCTGCCACACGCCGCCGGCGCCGACGACTTCGAGCTGTACCTGTTCGCCAAGCGAGGGTTGGAGGAACGTCGAAAGGTGCCGCAACAGCTTGTTGACATCCAGCACCTTGGCCTCCAGCGGCTGGCGCCGCGAGAAGGCGAGCAGATGAGCAGTTAAGCGCGCGGCGCGATGCGCGCCGACGAGAGCTTGATCGATTGCACGCAGCAGCCGCTCTCGCGCGCCGGCGTGACCCCCATCGAGCGCCCGCTTGGCCCCGTCCAGATTACCGATGATGATGGTCAAGAGATTGTTGAAATCGTGCGCCACGCCGCCGGTGAGCTGGCCGACGGCATCCATTTTTTGTGACTGATAGAGCTGCTCGCGCGCCGCTTCCAGGCGCTGCTCGCCCTCCCGCCGTTCGGTAATGTCGCGTGTGATCTTGGCAAAACCGACGAGGTCGTTTTTGGCATCGTTGATACGATCAATGACGACGCTGGCCCAAAACCGCGTGCCGTCCTTGCGCACGCGCCAACCCTCGGCCTCGTATTTGCCTTCGCTGGCCGCCGTCGCCAAGGCCCGGGTCGGCACCTCCTTGGCGCGATCTTCCGCGGTATAGAATTGGGAAAAATTCCGGCCGACAATGTCCTCTTCCGCATAACCGTGGATCCGCACGGCGCCGGAATTCCAATTGGTGACGTTGCCCTGCGGATCGAGGAGAAAAATGGCGTAATCGGTAACGCCTTGAACCAATAGCTGGAAGCGCTGGTTGGCCGCTTGCGCCAGCGAATGGCTGCGGATCAGCGCCCGGAATTGGTTGCGGATGGCGCGCAGGCCGACGATAGCCAAGACAATAAGGACGAGCGCTGCGGCGACAATGCCGAATTGCAGCATTTCATCCATTTCGGCCGCATAATCTCGGCTGTCGACCAGGCGCCGCGTTTCCAAAAGAAAGAGGTTCGCCAGGATTGACCGGGCGCGGTCCATGAGATCTTTGCCAATGCCTTGGCGAATATTGTCGAGCGCCGCAGCAGCGTCGCCCTGCTGTTTCAGCCCAATCGTTTGCTTAAGCTCGGCGAGTTTCTGCTCGGCCAACTGGTGCAGCGTGGCGAGCGCCGCAGCCTCCCGCGGGTGGGTTGCCGTCACTTCCTGCAGCCGCGCAATCTCCCCTAACAGATTTGGCGCGGCCCGATTGTACGGTTCGAGATAGCTGGGATCGCCGGTGAGAACATAACCGCGTTGGCCGGTCTCGGCGTCGAGCAGTCCCGCCTGAATACGGTTGAGGCTATTGATGATTTCGAGCGCGTTGCGGACCTCCGCTTGGGCGCGCGTCTGTCTGAGCGCCAAAATCGCGGCGACGACGAGAATCGCCAGCAACAGGACGAATGCCGCGGACAGCATAATGACGTTGATGCGCAGCCCGGGCGCGGCCTGCATGACGCCTTTGTCATCGTTGACTGGCCTTCCGTCTTTCATCAAGCGCCCCGCAGCATATGCTTGCCCGCCTCGGCCACATTCTCATTTCAATACGACCAGAGCAACAAGCCGACGCCGCCGGCAACGAGCAGCATGCCTATAGCCTCGCGCGCCGAGGTGCGCTGGCCGAACGCGACACGGGCAACGAGTTGGGCGAAGACCACCTCGATCAACGCGAGCGTCCTGACGCTTGCCGCAGTGGCGAGCGCGAACGCAAGAAACCAGAACTGCGAGGCCACCGCGCCGGCAAAGCCTGCGGACAAGGAGGGCTTCCAGGTGAGAAAGATGCTGCGCAGCACGTAGGGCGTGCGCACGCCGAGATAGAGCGACAACAACACCGCCTGCAGCGCGATGCCGACGGCAAGCGTGAATGTGGCCGCCATCGCGTAGTCCGGCAGATGCAGCGTGAGGATGGCGCCGCGAAAGCCGATGGCCGACAGCGCGAACATGCCGCCTGAGGCGAGCCCGATCAGCGTGGGTTTGACGCCGCCGACCATGCCGCCTGGTTTGGTCGACATCAAGAGTACGCCGGCCGTCGCCACAACGATCGCCGCCATCATCGGCCAAGTCAGCATGTCGCCGAGAAACAACAGTCCGAACAGCGCCACTTGGATCGGTTCGGTCTTGATATAGGCGATGGTGACGACGAAGGAGCGCTCGCCCATGGCGGCAAGCATCAGCGCCGTGGCGGCGATTTGGGCGAATGCACCGGCGAGCACCCAGGGCCAGAAGGCCCATGCCGGTTGCGGCAAATGCGATCTCGTCGCCAGCGCGATCGCGGCCAGGAAAATGAGCGCAAAGGGAAAACCGAACAGAAAGCGGACATGAGTGGCGCCGACGGTGCCAAGCGTCTTGATCAGTTCGCGCTGCATGGCGTTGCGCAGCGTCTGGGCGAAGGCGGCGATAATCGTGAATACGGCCCAGAGCCAAGGCGTCGACGTCACTTAAGCCCTCTCCGCAACCACCATGTAATTGACGTCGGTGTCGGTCGAGAGCTGCCAGCGGTCGGCGAACAAATTATAGACGACGCCGGTCTCGTCGACGACGTGCAGCCCGCCCTGCGCGATGGCAATTTCCAGCTCGTTCGGTGTTACGAACTTTTCCCATCGGTGCGTACCGGGCGGCAGCCAGCGCAAAATGAACTCGGCGCCGACGATCGCAAGCGCAAAACTCTTGGCGGTGCGGTTGAGCGTCGCGACGAATAACTGCCCACCGGGCGCGACCATGGAAGCGGCGAGCGCGATGAACAGGCCGAGATCGGCGACATGCTCGACCACTTCCATGGCGAGAACGACGTCGAAGGTTTCGCCGGACTGCGCCAGCGCTTCCGCCGCCACGGCCCGGTAATCGATCGTGAGCCCCGAACGCTCGGCGTGATGCGCGGCGACGGCGATATTGCTTTCCGATGGGTCGGCGCCAACGACGCGCGCGCCCAGCCGCGCCAGCGGTTCAGAGAGAATTCCGCCGCCGCACCCGATATCGAGGACGCGCAATCCGGCGAGGCTGTCGAGCCGCGCCGGATCACGGCCGAAATGCGCCGCCGCGCGATCGCGAATATAGGCTAGGCGCACCGGATTGAACTTGTGCAGCGCGGCCATCGGTCCATGCACGTCCCACCATTGCGCGGCATGGCGCGAGAACCTGGCGACTTCATCTTTGTCGACGCTGCCTGCGGGCGCCGGCTTCGGCTCCATTGCACTACTCCGTTCGCACCTGTTCGGCGGCCAGCCCGCCGCGCGTGAAGTCGGAGAGTAAAACGTTGCCGGCCGGCCGCCAATCGGACTACGCCGCGGTTCGTCGGTGTAGGCCGAAAGCGCGCACTTATCTTGTGCGCGGCCCGTTATACTCACACATCCAGTCGTAAGCCGCGATGCAGACCCTCGGGGGATGAGTGTGGCGTTCAGGATTGGCGCGGCTCTCATCACCGGCCTATTGGCGGCACTCGCGCTCGGCGCAAGCGGCGGTTACGGCCATGCCGCCGGGCAGAGCGAAAGTGCGGCAAAATCCGCCGCCGATCAGCAATACCAGGCCTGCCTGGCGAGCGCCCGCGCCGCGCACGACACCGCCCGGGCGGCGGAATGCAAGCGGCTTGCCGACCAGACCGACGGTGATCGCGCCAACTGCCTCAACACGCTGAAGCTGCCGAAAATCTATTGCGACGCCGCTTATGCGCCGCGCGATCCTGGCGCGACCTGTACGCTTCCCGGTCAAGCCGCGACGGTTGTCGACGCCGAGCTTGCGCGCGCCCGTTTCCGCTGCGCGCGGGAACGAGAGGGCGAAGAAGGCAGGCTCTAGCGACAGTGCAAGGCGCGATCAGGGGTGCACCGTCCCGGCGGCCCGGCTATAGTTGCTCTATGACCCGCCGCACACCCGACGCCCGCACCGCCGCCGAAAAGGCTTTCAAGGCGGTGACCAGCAAACCGGTTGAAGGCCCGCCAAAGGCGGCGCCATCGCTGCCCGGCGCCAAGGAAACGGTATCGCTGCGCATCGACCGCGATGTCCTCGATTTTTTTCAAGAGGGCGGACCGGGCTGGCAGGACCGCATCAACGCCGCGCTACGCAAGGCGGCCGGCAAATAATTCGTCAGGAGCGCGCGACGCGCGCCGCATAGCAGCCGGGCGCCGCGAAGTGGACGTGCAGATAGACCGCACGCGAATCGGCAAACAGACGCTCGATCGCCCCTTCCAGCGCGTTACCGTCGGCAAGCTCCCAGCCGACCATCATGGCGTCGCGATCGAAGGCGCGGACCGCGAGCATGCGCTTGCGCAGCTGCTCCGGCACTGTATCGACGGCATCGAACGTCTCCTCGCCCCGACGCACATAAATGGCAAACCGCATCCGGTAGGGAGAAGCCACCGCATGATGCTCGTAATTGACGAGGATGAGCTCGTCGCCCGCCTGGGCATCGGTAAGGCTGACGCGGCAGGGCCGCGGACCATCGGCGACCCGCCGCACGGCCCCCGCCTTGGCGAGGTCTTCGTCCGACAAGGTAAACAAATGGCTGAACTTTTCCGCCGGCAGTCCCTGGATGCGAAAACCCATGATGCGGTTCCCTTCGTTCCTGGCTTCCTCCCCCCAAGATCTGTGGGAACCGCGTCACAAACCACCCGAATCCTATGCAACCTGAATAAGCCCCAGGTATCATCTCAATTTCGCCCCATAACATCGTATGTACTTGGGCTGGGACGAAAAATTGCATCCTGGGGGTATGGTGCCCGAAAAGCCCTCCTATGTGTCGCGCTTTGCGCTGAAATTTAGCGAGATTCTCGGCGCCGGTCTCGCGACCGCGGTCAGCGGCTATCTCGTTGCTCACCTCGGCGGATATTTGTCCTGGCCGATGAAGGCGCCCGCACCGGCGGCTGTGGTCGAAACGCTTTCAAGCGGCGGTAGCAAGACGGCCGAGCCGCTGCGCACCAGCCCCCCCGCTCCGGTCTCCGCAGACGCCGCGCACGCTACCGCGCATGAAGATCACGGTAAGGAGCTCGCCGCCCCGAAAGCCGCGGGCGTTTCCGCTCCTGCAACCACCGCTGCCACGGCTCCTGCAGACAACGAGGATAAACGCTCGCGCGGGCCGTCCACTTCGCACAAGGCGGTAAGCGAGCCGCATCCAGCGAAGCCGGCGGCGCGCGAAACCGCCGATGCCAAAGCGCGTGAAACCGCGGAGGCCAAAGCGCGTGAAACCGCGGAGGCCAAAGCGCGCGAAACCGCCGAGACCAAGGCGCGCGAGGCCGCCGATGCCAAAGCGCGCGAAGCCGCCGAAGCCAAAGCGCGCGAAACCGCTGATGCGAAAGCGCGCGAAACCGCCGAAGCCAAAGCGCGCGAAGCGACCGAAGCCAAAGCGCGTGAAGCCGCTGATGCCAAGGCGCGTGAAACGGCCGAGGCCAAAGCGCGCGAAGCCGCCGCTGCCAAAGCGCGCGAAACCGCCGCGGCCAAAGCGCGCGCGGAGCAAGCCGTCGAAGACCAAGTCCGTGCCGCGCTCGCGAATGTCGATGCGAGCCGAGCGCCGGTGGCGCCGCTAACGCCGCCAGCCGCGAAAACCTCCCCGGCGCCGCAGACGCCGGCAATACCGTCGCCGCAGCCGCCTGTTGCGCCGGCGAATGCTGCCTCGACCAAGAGCGGACCAGGTACGGGCACCAGTACCGCCTCTGCGACAGCCCAACCGGCAAGACCAGCGCAGCCGCTTAATGCGCAAAATGCCGCTTCTGTTGCGGCGGCCGCGCCGAGCGCGCCGGTCGCAGTGCCGGCGGCGCAAGCCCCTCCCGCGCAACCGGGTCCGCTCACGACGGTCGAGATAAAATCTCTGCCGGTTGCAGGTATTGCGGAAACATCGCCTGCCGCGCCGGCATCGGCGCAAGCCGAGAATGAGCCGGAGCACAAAACAAAAGAGGCGAGCAAGGGCTTCTTCTCCGCCATTACCCACCTGCCCGACATGCTGCGCGCCGACGCGCCCGGCCCGGGCACTGAGCCGCCACGCCCGCCGCTACCGGTCGGCCAGTAAGCGGCCCTCAAAGCCGAGCCAGCGGCCTCGATCACGTGCTCCCGGCCTTGCTTGAGGCATTACCCAGCGTCAATCCGACTGCTCAAGTTGCTGCTTTTTGCGACGTGCGCCGGGCGGACAAAGACAGCAAAAACTCGACCCGCAGCGCCAGGCGGAGGTTTGTCATTTCGTGCGATCCGCAACGGCTGTTTTAGAAACCGTTCTTAAAGTGCGCGCGCCTTCGTTCCTGAAGAAATTTCCCGGTCGAATTTTCGAAGTAAAATTTCTGTTTGCTCTTCCCGATCTTATTTGAATGGTATTTCCCGGCGCGTCCCGTGAATTGTGCAACACCATTGCGCATCACATGGAAGAAATGCGCGGGCGCGGGGAACGCGGGCGATGGCGCGGCATTGTCGGGTCATGAAGAGCGACCAAACGATCGGAGGTCCACGATGTCTGGAAAAATCATCGCTGCAGCGGCGGCTGTCCTGCTTGGTTCCACGGCGTTCGCATCCGCGGCGGACCTCGCGGCCCCGCAGGATCGAGCCTACGTCGATGGCTATGGGTGGAGCTATGGCGAGACCGGGCCCAGTTTCGGCCCACACTACGGGATAGCGCCGGCTCCGCCGCCGGCGCCGTATGGCGATGGATACGGTGGATATTACGACTACGCGCCAAGTTACGCGCCCGGCTACGGTTATGATTATGTGCCGGGCTCTCCCGGCTGGCGCGGCGGCGACGAGTGGGACCAGTAGCCGCCAATATCGGCGGCAAAACAAATCTGCAGCGCCAGCCGCAGTGGAATCACCATTGGATTTCGCTGCGGCGGCGTCTGCGCAGATCCGGCGGCGTGCTGCCAAGCCAACAAGGACACGCGATAAAGAACGGCAAAAAAGAACTGCAAACGCCACAGTGCGTCCGGCAATGCCGACAAAGCGCTGCTGTTACAGCTGGATTTTCAGAGTGGTGCCCAGGAGAGATGTGGCAACTCACCAAACAAACAACGGCTTAGCATCAGGTAAGACAAGCAAACGTGGCACTGAGCGGTCAATCGTTTTCGTTGGGCATGTCTTACCGTTTGCCGATCAGGCACGCTCCCGCCATCGACCGGCTCCACATGATGCCGATGTGTCATCTTGGGCCCCTCTTCGCAATTTCGCGAGTTCTCTACGCGCACGCGCGCGTGCGAGGGAGTGCTCTGTCACAGCTTGATCGCGCGCTAAGGAGGCAGCCGCGGTATTCAGCGCATTGCGCGGGCTAAATTCAAAAGTGCAAGAATCGGCCTGGAGCGAGCTACGGCTTCAAAACGCACTTCAGATAGCAGATCGCCTCTAAACGCGTGCCGGGGTCTCGGAACGGTTTTCTTTCATTTCGGGGCAAGAAGGCCGGATAGCGTAGTTCCTGCAACGGTGACCGTCTACAACAATGCCGTCGAGGTCAGCACCACCACCGACAAGGGCCGTCGAGTTCGGGCCGCTCTCGCGCGCGCGTGCGCGAGTTGGTGTGCAGACTTAAACGTATGGCCGTAGCTGCCGTCGGCGAAGTGGGCCAGGATCGTAACTCCAGGCCCCGGTGGTAGCATTGGCGGTGGTGATGCCGACCTCGCGCCTTGTTGTAGACGACAACGTTGCGCCATCGGCAGCAGTGTCGGTGAGCGCCTGGGCGGCGGTGTCGTTGGCGTCGTTGACTAGCCGTTGGACCACCGCTCTGTCGGTCGGCCCGCGGCATCACCATTGAAATGAAGCGGCGGCCCGGGAGCCCTGGCTATGAGTTCCGTGTCGGTCATATGTCCCCTCGGCAATCGGTCTCGCACCCAGCACAGCAGTGCAGAGGTATTCGTCGTCGTTCATAACGTCCCGCGCATAGGGCACGGAATGCTCCTCTGCCGCAGGACGCTTGCGGGGTTTCGGGCACCTGTCGTCGAACATTCCCGGCGAGGTATTGAACAGCTCCCTCGCGCGCGCCGTAGAGCGCAACGGAACGCGACAAAACTCCAATCCGCTGGACGGCATTCGAAAACCAGCGGCCTAGGGCTGCGCTACCGGTCAATCCCGATCCAACCCTTAGCAGTTCGCTTGCCAATGGCGATGCGGCCCACGATCAAGGCATCATTGATCGAATAGAGCAGGCCGGCTTGCTGAATGCGTAATCCCAGCAGAGTGCGGACCTCCGAACAGATCGCAAGGTGTCGCTTGTCGGGCGAGACATGCGCGGTCTCGACGCGGCAGCGGTTGCCGAGCGTTGTTGAAGCTTTGGAGGCGACATCATCCCAGCACTCGGGCACGTCAGCGGTGCGGCACACCCCATGAAGTAGATCGCCAAGCGGCTGAAGATAAGGCTGATCCTCCAATGCCGCGAACTCGATGTGCAATGGGATGCCGGTCAAACTGCATATTCGGAGATCGTCGGGATGCGAGCGTCGTCCGCTCCACATGCATATTTTCGCTTCCGATGGCGTGCAGAACTTGCCCGCGATTGAGCGTACGGCCAGATGCCGCTCAAGCCGGGCACCTGAGATGCTGCTGCTCACCAATGTAGTCTTTAGAATTCGTCGGTCGCTGATGGTGCATCGTTCCAGTAGAGAAGGTAGGACGGACTTGTTAGTTCGCGCGCATTTCTCCAATACTCCTTTGCGCACCAATTTTTTTGTTATCTCGCACTGTTCAGCTTCCTCAGGAATAATCGGATGCCGGGTCTCATGGCAAAATAAGAATTCCTCTTTGTGCCCGGCTCTACCGGAAACGGCCGAGCGCAATTGTTGATCCAAACGGTAATGTTTGCCGGAGACGTCGCTGACGCCCAGCTCAGTGTGCAATATTTCGGCCTGGGTGAAAGCGCAAATCCCGAGATACTCTGGCTCGGCACGCTTGCCCGTAATGGCGCAGGTTTTTAGCAAAGACCGCGCGACCGGATTTCCGGTTATGGCCGAAAGCTCCGCCTCGTCCATGAGAATACGCTTGCCGCTCAGGCTGCAGAGCAGCGTGTGCTCGGCCAAGGCGCAGCGGGCACTCACCTCGGACGGCACCAGCAGATGGCGTAACACCTTGGTGCCTGTCATTTCGCAGCGGGCGAGACACTGCTCGGGTGCGGTCTGGCCAGTGCTTTCGCAGCGGACTATTTCAGGCGTTTCCAGCTGTTCGCCGGTGTAAGGCACCACAATGAGGTTGCTGGTATACGGAGGCGTATCGTTAAACCGATACTGCGCTACCATCGTCACCTCGCGGTGCATTTTGCCTTCGAGCGCCACAATCGTGAAATCGAGCCGTGGGGTGAAGTCATCTTCCAGCTTTTTGCGTTTGCGCTCATCATTGGCCGCTGCTTTCACCTCCTGCGCGCGGCGTTCGACGTAGAAGCGGTAAAATTCCGTGATGCCGGGATCACACGCGGCTGCGTCGGCTAGGCGTTCAGTGTCGATCCCAACGTGCTTTGCATTTTCGAGGACCTCAGCCAATTTGTAGAGATCCGAGCGCACAACGTGCATCCGGTGGTCTTCCGGGGCGCATGCCACCTCGACCAGCCGCTCATAGCTGTCATGAGCGACCGTGGCGCGTACCCGAACGAGCGCCTTGCCTTCGAAGCAGCGGCGCACTCCGTCTACTTTGGTGCCGACTGGCGTCGCGCCAAAGCTTTTGATCCAACCGGTTGTGATTTCAACCGCTTGCCGCGCCGGATCGTTATCCGCATCCTCAACTCGGTGTATGCCAGTCGCGATCATCCTGCTGACCAACCGCGAGAAGGCGGCCGAACCGGCCGCATAGAGCGTGGCGCGCCGCTCGCTCTCGTCGTCGAAGCGGATCCATTCCCGATCACCGTTTTCCTCGACAAGGTAAAGCCCATCCCGCTGCGGCGTCACCTCCGCGCCAAGGTTTTTCAGCGCCGCCAGCGTGAATTCACGTGGGTCCATCGAGCGTACGAACGGCGGAAGCTTTGGCGCGCCCGGCCCAACATATTCGACGCCCTCCATGCCTCCCAGCATAGCTTGGATGTTGGCTTCTTCCGCTTCCAGCCTGGCCTTAGCCTCGAGTATGCTCTCCTCCGCTTGGCGTGCGGCCTTTTCGAAATCTTTGCCGCCGAGCGCCGCGAGCACCAGGCGTAGGATTTTGTCGTCAAAATCCTCGCCGTCTTCATCATCAATGCCTGAGGCTTCCAGCAGAGCCTCGAGATCGCCGATGGCGTGAGCTGCCATCTGCAGCTTCTCCATCAGCCGGCCGACGATGTATTCCTCAAAGGTGTCCTTCAAAATTATATTCAGGATGCTGACATTGGCGTGCTCGGAGGCGAGCCTCTGGATGCGCCCGATGCGCTGCTCGACGATCATAGGGTTCCAGGGGAGGTCGTAATTCACCAAAACGTTGGCGACCTGAAGATTGACGCCCTCGGAACCCGCTTCGGTCGATACGATAACGTGACAGTCGGGCGGATTTTTCCAGAACCGCTTAATGGTCTCCTGATTGCGCTGACCGGAGGCGCCATTGATGATGCCCACTTTCAGACCCCGCGCTTCGAGGAACGCCTGAATTGTAGTCTGGGTCTCGATCCGACCAGTGAACACCACCATCCGCCATCGCTCGGCATTCTGGCGCATCAACTGATCAATGAGAGCGCCGAGCCCCAGAAGCTTGGCACTTATCGTCATACGCCCGACAATGCTGCATACGGCCGCTGCGAGCTCCTGCTGCACGGTGCCGTTGCGCGCCATGTTGGTCATCTGCGCCATAAGAGCATGCGGGCTGCTGGTCAACGCCTGAAGGATACTGATCTGGGCGAGCCGGTTCAGCTTTTGGATGGGCTTAGCGATTACTCTGATCAGCTTGAGTTCGTCCGAGGTGGGAACCACACGATGTAGCTGTACGATGCGGTCCGGAAAGTACAGCTTTGCATCATCCCGGCGAACACGCGACATGTAACCATAGACTATGGAGCGAAATTCTTCACGCGCTTCCGCCTTCAACTGGCGCGCAGTCTCGCGATTATCAGCAATAAATTTGCGCGCGAACATGCCTTCGCTGCCAAAAGGGTTTTCGTGTCCGCGCGCCACGGTCAGCAGATCGACTAGCGAATAAAGGTCCCAGAGACGGTTATGGATAGGGGTGGCGGTGAGCAACAGCACGTAGCGGAAGCGCCGTTCCTCAAGCGCCTTCCTGAAGCGAACCGCCACCTGGGGCGGTGGATTACGCCGTAGAGGTTGCGCAGCTTGTGCGCCTCGTCCAGCACCAGCATCTGAAAACGGTCTTTGGGAAGCTTGTCGAGATGCATTCGCGCTGAGGCATAAGTCGTGATCACCGCACCCACATCTTTTGGATCGGCATCGATCAGCTCCTGGCGGTTGCGATTTCGGCGATGATGTTGAACTTTCCTTGGAGTTCATCTCGCCACTGTGATCCCAGCAGTTTTGGGCATACGATCAAGATCTTCGATACGCGGGCGCGCGCAATCAATTCGCTGGCCACAAGCCCCGCGCTGATTGTTTTGCCAAGCCCAACGTCATCGGCAAGGAGTGTAACCGGCAGGCGTCGGCAGAAAGTGATGAGGTTGAATCTGATGCTGGTAGGGCTGGAGGCTTTCCTGCCAACGTTTTTCGGACTTCAGGTCTTTGCGGGTCTCAATGACGATTGGGTCGGTTAGATCCCATTCAAGCGCTGCGCGATATAGCTCGTATTCGCCCGGGACGAGGCTCTTGCGCAAAATCTTGGTCTCGAATTTGGACGAAGGTGCGATCAATTCTTCAACTCCACTTGGCCACCACATAAAGAATGTAGCATGAGCCTTGAAGCCGCACGGTAAGTTCGTGTCATCGTAGGTATCGTGCCAGCGTCTCGTCGGGCTGGGACGCGTCTCGTGACAGCTTGACCAGCGCCACGATTTCCCTGCCCTGGGTTTCCTCCGTACCTAGTTCGTCCCGCCGTAGCCGCCTCACATGATCGGATATAGTGCTCTACCACTCGCGCCCTACGCGCGGGTGGGAAAAGGCTCGGAACGGAGGGAACCCGCCTCGGAACGCCAGTAACCAGTCCTTAATCGATCCAGGCCCATAGCACTGCAACATTACAAGACTGTAATTAAACGACCTTGGCATGGCATCGAACGCTGGTGCCCCGCAATCGGCCAGAGAACGCCGGTGGTGACATATGAGCAAGCGAACCCGACGTCCTCAAGCGCATCCCGGGGCTTCTGAGCGGCCGGCGATCATCCATTCGAGTTGTACCTGCCCGAAGCGGTCTACGAGGCACTGCGCAAGATCGCCTTCGTCGAGCGGGTGAAAATTCATGACCTAGTGATGGAGGGCATCGACGCTGTGCTCCGCAGGCGCGGCCTCCCCTCCGCCGAGACCCTCAGATCCAAGTCAATCAAGAAGGCCTAGGCCGTCGAGCTGAGGCCGCATCTCGCGCGCGTGCCTACTCCCAGCGGGAAATCCTTCTAAAGCATCCGACGCCGATTTTCCGCGGCGACAGATTTACAGACGTTTCTTCGTCCACCCATAGCGCCCTTTCGGCGGGCGACCCATCCGAACTGCAAGATATATTCTCCGGCCGTTTTTGACGGTCTTATACCAATTCTACATCAGAGTGAGTTGACGATATAGGGGAACGAGGTGATGGAGCGAACGAGTTTGGATCTCGCTCGAGGTAGAGGATGGCACGTTGGAGCTTGACGCGGACGGCATCCATGGATTTGAGCGCGTAGTTCTTGAAGATTTTTTCGCGGATTTCATCCCAGATGTTTTCTTTCGGATTGAGCTCGGGCGAATAGGGCGGAAGATACAGGAGCGTGATGTTGCGGGGAATGTTGAGGTCGCCGCATCGGTGGTTGGGCGCGCCGTCGAGAACCAGCAGGATGTCTTGCCGAACAAACCTGCGCGCCAGCACTTGAAGGAAGGCCTGGAAGCTAGCCGTATTCGAGGTCGGCATGATCAAATAGACGCAAGTGCCGTCCTTGGGCGAGACCGCGCCGTAGAGATAGATGTATTGGCGGATGAGCTGCGCGGCCACAGCGGGCCGCGTGCCAAGCGGCGTCCAGCAGGGCCGGATGCGGTTCATACGGCCGAAGCGTGCTTCATCGGCAAACATGATGCGCAGCCGCCGCCCACGCCGAGCGGCGGCCCGCCGCGCCTTCCTTACAGCATCAGGAAAGCGGGTTTTTTAAAAGCATGCTGCGCCGCGAGGTCGCGCTTGGGATGAAACGGGCGTGGCATCAGCTTACGCCAGTCGTGCCGGTGCAGCAGGTTGTAGACCGTGCTGTCGCTGGTGGCGTGTCCGATCGCTTTCTCGTAGGCGGCCTTGAGATCATGGATATTCAGCATCTCGCCAGCACCGGCGGCTCTGGCAAAGCGCGCCAGCAAGGCCTTTTCCTCGGCCACCGTCATGTCTCGTGTTTGCGTCCGCCATTCGGCCTAGGCTTGAGCGCGGCGATGCCGCCGTGGTCAAAGGCCATGTGCGCGCGGTTCACCGTGCTCAGCGACACGCCCATTGCCGACGCAATTGCTGGCTGCGCCATGCCACTCTCACGCAACAGTACCATCTGGATGCGTTGGCGCTGCGCTGCCGGTATTTTCCACCGCAGCGCAGTTTTCAGCCGCCGCACCTCGGCTTTGCTGCATTTGGGCATCTGTTCCCCCGAATTAGATGGAACAGCGAATCACAGCGTCGCCAAGGACACCAGCCGTGTCCTCAGCGTCTTCCAAACCTCGATTCAAGCCGTTATGGAGTTGGTATTAGAGCAGGACAAATTGAGGTCGCGGCTCCGGCAGTCACCGTGCTGCGGCACTGGAGGCCCGACGAAAAGCCTCTGGCCAACGCGAGTTTAGCGCGAGGCCGGCTATGATTGGAGGAGAGGCTTGCGTTAATCCGAGCTTCCCTTGGCACGAAAAGAATTGAAGTCCAGTGACGCCACGCACAACGAAGCCATAAGGGCCAGAGAAGTAAGGGTCCTCAGACTGTTGGACCACGTCCACAAGCGCCCCGATTCGACGATGCCGCCTCGCGGCAGATCGCGCGGAATTGTAACCTCGAAACGCTTCTCGATCGATTTAATCGGTTCGTCAGCCCATCGACGCCCCGCGTGAATAAGCACTGGGCCGCGGTAGTTTGTCGTCCAGGAGCGATTCTCGATACGCTTGCGCCCCGAGGTCATCAACCATGCCCAGGGCTGGCGAATTGAGAGAACTCGGATTGCGCTGGTGAGGTGCCGCTGGACGGCTTCTCGTTGGGCGTCCAGACCGAGTTCCGAAGGGCCCCGTCGATCCGTGCTGACTCTGAAATACGCGATAAATCGAGGGGATTTGGCCGCCATTGCGCGCTTCCGTCACACACATATGCTCGTTTATATGTGACAGTAACGTAAAACTGTCAATGCTTTAGCGCTACGATGCTATAGGATCACAGGTTTGTGAACAAGCTCAGGGTCGATCCCCTGTAAAAGAATGCGTAAACTATGGGAACCCCCCAGCGACGACGCAAACGTGCGACGACTGCTCGCGGGAACTGCGCAGAAGGCCGAATTGACCCTGCCTGTGGCCGAGGCCAGCTTACGCCCCTTGCGTCAAGGATCACGCGCGCGCAAGGAATGCCGTGTCAACACATAGCACTGCAACATTATAGGACGTAACTAAACGATGCTATGGCATCGCGATCCCGGACAGCAGCTGGGATGGGCCGAAATCGGCCACGGAGGTCGCTGGTGAGTTATGAGAGTTCGACTACCCGACAGCGCTCTCAAGCGCATATTAAGCCTTCTGAGCGGCCTGCGGTGATTTATTCGAGGCGGTACCTGCCTGAAGCGGTCTATGAGGCATTGCGCAAGGTCGCCTTCGACGAGCGCGTTAAGTCTCACGACTTGGTGATCAAGCGGGGAACCCTGAGGAGAGGCGCGGGGCGGGACGGAACTCCACCGAACCGATAGCCGTTGTGCAATCGGGGTAATTTTTCGTGGCCATGCCGAAATCCCGCACCGCGCGTCATACGATCCTTTCCGAGATCGACCCCTTAACTAAGGACGACGGCCTGCGCATCGTGATCGAAACGCCGCGCGGCAGTCGCAACAAATACAGTTACGATCCCAATTGCGATTGCATGCAGCTTTCGACTGTGCTGCCCGAGGGCTTGGTCTTTCCATACGATTTCGGCTTCATCCCCTCGACTCTCGGCGAAGACGGTGACCCGCTGGATATTCTCATCCTGATGGATGAGCCGGTTGTGCCGGGCTGCGTTGTGCGCGCCCGTCTTATTGGGGCTATCGAGGCCGAGCAGAAGGAAAAGGGCGAAGGCTGGACGCGCAATGACCGACTTATCGCTGTTGCGACTCATGCCCAGACGCATGACGGGGCGCGAAAGCTTTCCGACCTGCGGCCGCATTTGGTCAAGGAGATCAAAGAATTTTTCGTCACCTACAATAAGCTACGCGACCGGAAATTCGAAACAAAAACCGAAGCAGGGCCGGAGAAGGCGCGCAAGCTCGTGACAGAAGGGATGAAGCTGTTTAATAAAAAGCGCAGGCGATAAAGCTTGAGCAGGAAGTGCGGCACAAATCTGAGGATATCGACGACGATGTCTTGTTGGATGTCGTGCAGGCGATCCGCCGCCGCGTCAGGATCGTAAGCCGCGCCTATGATGTGGCTTACATCGTGATGCTTATTGTTCAGTGATGGAGTAGCGTATGTCCAACTCGCTCGAACAGGCCATCCGCGCCGACGACGGCAACAGGGCAGCTAAGATGATTGGCTACAGACAGACGCTCACTTTTTGGCGGCGTAGAGGATGCTAGACGACCGCCGGCCGTCGCCACGAAGGTGGCAAACGGTGCTGCTGATCTTCGCAGCCGTCTTTCTCTTCGGGGTGGTGATTGGCGCGTTATGCGAGGAACTCGTGATGTACCGGGTGCCATCGGAATAACTCATCCGCTTCTCACTATGTTAGAGGGACGTAGAAACCGGCCGCCGTGGTGGTGGCGCCCAGAATTGTTCGTGATGTTGGCGGCCATTTCATTCATCGTATCGCTGGCCCGATCGTACTAAAGGCAGCACTGTGTCTCATTCGTCCGACGAACAGCGCAACATCTTCGCGGAAGAAATCAGAGTCCGGCGAGACGTCGTCCGGCACCTTGACCGCCAGGTTGCGCATACGATGCGCCAGGCACCGCTGCCGGGCCGCGCGTGGAATACCGCGATCCGCGCTACGCCCATGAGCGCAATTTCTAGAAGCTCGAGAAGTGGACCAAAGACGCCAGCAAGGTCGACCGGATGCTGTACGCCGGCATTAGTCTCAAAAGTCGCGTGACCTGTTCGCGACGGCCGTCAAGCATCGCCCGCGCATTAGGCTAACCATCCGACAGCGAACGCGCGTGATCGCGCAATGGCCCAAATAGGCGCCGTCACTCAGAAGTTTTTTCTCGTCGAACGCTCTTGTACTTTTTCGTCGGCTTTTTCTGCGACATGAATGCGCCAGGGCTATCCTCGCGTTTGGTCCACGTCTTGCGGACCGTTGTTCGGGTCGAAAGCTGCGACCGTTTGCGGCTCGTAACCGTGTCGGGCCTTGTTGGTAGCATTCTTCTTCCTTGCGAGGGAACAAAGGCTAATTGGAGCATTAGTTCCGGGTTAACAAACCGGATTTCAAACAGCCGACCCGACAAAAAAACGAAAGCCCCACCGCGGACCGAGCGGCGGGGCCTAGGACGGCCATCGACGGGGGAGGAAGGGCCGTAAAAAAGAAAAACGCGAGTTAGATGCCCCTCGTTCCAACAACATCCGCGACGCTTCGTCGTCCGGTGTTTAGCGGTGTGGCCGCTTACCTCAATGCCATGCGAAAGTACGACCAACTGGTCACGTTAGCAGCGGTATATGCCAGACTGGCTCGCGTGGCGAGCACACATGAACTACGGCGCGCGCTCGAGCGAATAGCGGCCGACTACCGAGACAAAGCCGCGAAACTGGGCGCTGCGTCGGAGATCAGGAACCCTCAGAGGGATAGAGTCGCCGTGAGATCGCGCCGGCGCGGCTGACGTTATATCGTGTGTTGCGATCTGCTACTCGATCGCGGATGCCGAACGCCGCGGCTGCTGATTTCAAGTTGCCGCTTGAGCACCGCGCTTCAGCACTTCGGCCAGCCAACTCGGCCTCCGCTCTTTTAGAACCGTGGCCGCCGGCGATCATGCGTTTGTATTGATCGCCGTGTTCATTTCATTGTGGTGTCCTTAGGCCACTCGACTTGATGTATTTTATAAAGTTTGCCGCCTCTAGGAGTTACAACCTCGACGCTGGCGCCTTTGGTCTCGCCAATCAACGCCCGGGCGACCGGTGAATTCACCGAGATCTTTCCTTTGCGCGCGTCAGCTTCCGGCTCCCCAACGATCTGCCAGACTTTCTTCTCGCCCGTATTCTCTTCGATTAATCTCACTGTGGCACCGAATTTGACGGTCGCACCGGAGAGTTTCGAGGCATCGATAACCTCAGCACGCGCAAGCTTATCCAACAGCTCAGCAATGCGCGCTTCATTAGCTTCTTGCGCTGCCTTTACGGCCTGATATTCGGAATTCTCCGCGAGATTAGAGTTGTCGAGAATGGCCTGCTGAACCCTCTGAAGTAATTGCGGCCGCTCAACCCGAATTCGCCGCTCAAGCTCGTCTTCAAGGGCCGAATGGCCCGCCGCTGTCATAGGAAACGTGTTCATCAGCAATTGACTCATCGAGCAGGTCTATTTCACGTGATCTGGATTGTTCGAGGTTTTGCATGCTTTGCCTTCGGCAGTTTCAGCGAAAGCACACCGTCCTTCATCTCAGCCGTGATCTTGTTTTGGTCGATTTTGTCGGAGAGGCTAAAGCTCCTGGAATAATTACCAATGTTGTACTCGGTATAGAGGGGTTGCAGGTCTTGATACTTTGAGAAATCCAGCTGTCCGCCAACCTTGAGAAGCCCATCCTCGATGCTGACCTCGACATTGTCCTTGTCAACGCCGGGCATCTCCAGAACGACGCTTAGCGCATCATCGTCTTCGTATATATCGGCAGTGGGTAGAAACACCCGTGCCGGAATCGTGCTCTCCTGCTTCTTCTCAAGTTCTCGCTTCTGCTGAACCTGTAATTCCTGTTTAGAAGCCATGGCTCCCTCCAAGCGATCGATTAGTTGATTTTGATGGCTCGCGGCTTGTCGCTTTCTGCTCTCGGCAGAAACAATGCGAGTACCCCGTCGCGGTATTCGGCCTTGATCCGCTCGGCATCGAGATGAACCGGCAGCGTCAGGGTGCGATCGAACTCGCCGAACACTCTTTCCCTTCGGTGCACGCTCACCCCGTCTGGATAATCGATTGATTTCTTACCGGATATGCGGATCGTATTTTCCTTGGCTTGGATTTGTAGCTCGTTCCTGTCGATGCCGGGCAGTTCGATGATTGCCAGTATGTCATCGCCCTGCTGGAACACGTTGATTGGCGGATACGGTCCGCGGCTGGTCGTCAGGTCCTGAAGCCAGTCACTAGATAAACGCGCTTCGAGTTCTCTTTGCAGATTGAGTAGAGCGTCGAATGGATCGGCAAATGCTGTGACCATGTGCGCACCCATGATGGTGTTTGCAACAGGCGATAATCGCCCTAACGCAGAATCGATTTGGGTGGACGCCTGGCACTGTCAAGGGGTGAGTGCTAGGAAAATTTCTCATTTCGATTTTTGTTTGCTTGCCCTGCCGAAAGAGCAATCGCTAAGAAACGCACCCCACATGCCGCGCTAAAAAGAATGAGCTCGGCACCGAATATCTCTTCCCCGGCCAATCTTACGCTGAGCGGGGCACGGGGCGGGCTCCTCCCTTCAGCGCCTGAGCCTCCCGGCGCGGCTTTCGCACCCCATATCGCTCCGCTCAAATAGACATGTCGCTACCTCATCGATTAATGGGTCAGCGGTCCCACCTTTCATAAGCGCGCATCTCGACCAATGTGTCCAGCCGGTATCTTCTTGTGTTAACTCCTCCCTTGTTTCCTTGTTTTTCAAGGACTTTAGTTGAAGAAAGGTTTGCAGTTGCGCCCCAGCAGCAAGCCATTGGACTCCCATTTGGCTATAAATCGCTCGCTCTTGAAGCGATCGAGTGGTCTTCGCCCAATCCATACATCGACGGGCAAAGTCGTAGAATTGAGCGGCGGCCGCCGCGACAATAAAGTCGCTTCCTGTGACGGCGTTTTCACGACCTGCATCATCGGACTTCCTACCGCTCATATTCCGACCCCTCGCGGTTTGATCGGGGGTTTCCTCGCTATTTCGCTGTCGTCGGAAGGATGACAGCGGAGCTTACAAAGTCAGAGTTCGCACCCATAGATCACCCTACGTCTCCACGCAAATCTTGCGTTCAGTTCACCGAGCCCCGCTCGTTGGACGAGCGAGGGGTGGGGCCCACGAGCCGCCCCTGTCGCAATACGCGGCGATAATGGGCGCTGCCTCCCTCGCGGGCCTCTTTGTCCAAGGTGCGAAGGGCGTCCATTACTTCGTCGAATAAGGCAGGCTTCTTCCCGCCTGGAGCGCAGCGCCTGTACGGCGCAGTCTCAAGCGCACAGGCGTCCGACGCCCACGACGCAAGGATCGCGCGTTTTTCGTTAAGCGTCAGATCTGGATCGTTGACGACGTCAGAGGGGTGTTCAAAGGCCTGGGCAGGATGCAGCAAATCCTCGGGGTCCCACCCGTCTCGGATGGTATAAAAAGCGTCGGCGCGTCGGCGGTGCATGACCTTCCTCCTTTCTGCCAAGGAGGTGGCTTGGTCGAGATGGGTCCCAAGCCACCTCGGTTGCGCCGGACACCTCGTCGGTGTCCCCTGTCTGCTAAATCGCTTTTTCGACGTAGGACACAAGGAAAAAAAATTCAAGAGCCCCGAGCCTCGATTTGTGTGGATACGTCGTAACGAACCCACCACATGTTTTGCCTCCATAGTTTCCAACGGTCAGACCTCTCAGTTGATCGAACCTCTCCAGCTGGAAGAGGGAGGTCGGCGATTTTCCAGGCGGCTGCGGCGCAACGCGCGCCGATACCGCGCGCTGTCCTTTTCGTTCGCTTGCTTGTCCAGGTGCGCAGCGCGTCCATCACATCGTCGAACAGAATGGGTTGCTTTCCGCCCGGCGCGCAACGCAGATACGGCGCCGCCTCGGGTGCACAGGCATCCGATGCCCAGGAGGCAAGGATCGCGCGTTTTTCGTTGAGGGTTAGATCAGGATCGTTGACGACGTGAGAGGGATGCTCGAATGCCTGAGCGGGATGCAACAAGTCGTTCGGGTCCCGCCTTTCCTCGGCGCTGGAAAAAGCTTCGGCAGTTAATCCACCCTGGAGACGGCGCTCCATGACTTTCCTCCTCTCTTCAAGGAGGTGGTTTGAGCGAGATGGGTCCCAACCACCTCGAGTTTGCGCCGGACACCCACCGGCGCCCGCCAGGGTCGACGAAACGACCCTTGGCGGCGAAACGATTTAGGAAGGGCTCAAAAAATTTCAAGGGGGATTGGCGTCTCGGAACAGTTTTCTTTCATTTTCGGGGCTAGGAGGCCGGATAGGTAGTTCCTGTGCCGACCTCGACGGCATTGTTGTGGATGGTCACCGTTGCACCACCACCGACAAGGGCCGTCGAGTTCGGGCCTCTCTGGTGTCAATGAGCGTTGAAACGGGACCCCGGTTTTTATCGAAAAGGGACCCCCCTCATGGATGTAGTGAAGAGCAAGCCGCGAGCGAGCGCGCCCTCCACAGCGCGGTAGCGAGGGAGCGGCTTGCTGTCGGCTTGTGCTGGGTTTTGAGTTTCGCGCCGAAGAGACGAGCCCTTAGGATGAGCGCTGGTGCGTTTTTTGGGAGGGGACCGCCTATGTTGATACCCCCCTTCAGGCGCGATTTTTGAAGCGCCAGCTTTCGTTGCCGGTCTCGACGATATCGCAGTGGTGGGTAAGCCGGTCGAGCAAGGCTGTAGTCATTTTGGCGTCGCCGAAGATCGCAGAGTGCCCCCATCCTCGATCGGTTGGTGTCTCACGTTACGGTCACCGACCCGCATCATCCTTTGTTTGGTCAACGACTTGCTCTTACCAAGGAGCGTTCTGACGCGGGCCTGCTTACGTGGTCGTCAGGTTGATCGACGGGCGTAGGCGCGCAATCGCGATAAGTGCAACCGACCTTGACGCGCCCGATTGTTCCGGGCGTACGCCGACCGTCCGTCTGCTGCGTTGTAAATTCGCGCGCAATAACGACCCCCGGCGGGGTGATTTTCGCGTCCAAGTCCGACCCCTGCTGACGTCTTATGTCAGCGTCCTTTCCTTTAGGCCCGATGGGCTGGGAGGGACTCTGGGGGATGATTGGCGTGGACCTGATCGGCCAGATACGGCGAGCCTATTTTGAGCAGCACCGAGCGATCAAGGAGATCGTGCGGACGCTGTCGGTGTCACGCGCGACAGTACGCAAAGTCATCCGCAGCCAGCGGACCGAGTTCAAGTATGAGCGCACGGTCCAGCCCACGCCCAAGCTTGGCGTCTGGGTCGATATTTTAACGGAGATCCTGGAGCGGGAAGTTAAGCTGCCGAAGCGGGAGCGGCGCTCGACCGAGCGGCTGTTCGAAGAACTGCGCGGGCGCGGATATG
>CAWIEY010000010.1:0-649452 GCA_963835195.1 uncultured Alphaproteobacteria bacterium | reverse complement strand
CGACATGAGGGTGCCGGAACAGTCCGATCGCGAGCGCATTGAATTTGCTTCTGAAAGGGGCACTCTTGTCTCTGCTCGCTGCGCTTTAACGCGCGCGCGCGAGGCGGCGGCGAGCGCAGCGCGATGGGTCTCAGCCGAGCTGTGCGAGCGCCGATTCTCTTTTTGCGAAAAGATCTCGACGGCTTTGGCCGCGGCGCCGGCGTGGAGGCGGCTCGACCTATGGGGGGCTTCGCCGCCAGCAGCAGCGGATCGCTACAATCTGGGCGTGGGCTTCGGATGTGCTCGCGCTCGACATGAGGGTGCCGGAACAGTCCGATCGCGAGCGGCATCGAATTTGCTTCTGAAAGGGGCACTCTTGTCTCTGCTCGCTGCGCTTTAACGCGCGCGCGCGAGGCGGCGGCGAGCGCAGCGCGATGGGTCTCAGCCGAGCTGTGAGCCAGCGCCGATTCTTCGCGCGCGGAAAAGATCTCGACGGCTTTGGCCGCGGCGCCGGCGTGAGGCGGCTCGACCTATGGGGGTCTTCGCCGCCAGCAGCGGATCGCGACAACATGGGCGTGGGCTTCGGATGTGCTCGCGCTCGACATGAGGGTGCCGGAACAGTCCGAGCGCGAGCGCATTGAATTTGCTTCTGAAAGGGGCACTCTTGTCTCTGCTCGCTGCGCTTTAACGCGCGCGCGCGAGGCGGCGGCGAGCGCAGCGCCATGGGTCTCCGCCGAGCTGTGAGCCAGCGCCGATTCCTTTTTTGCGAAAAGATCTCGACGGCTTTCTCCGCGGTGCCGGCGTGAGGCGGCTCGACCTAGGGGGGCTTCGCCGCCAGCAGCGGATCGCGACAACATGGGCGTGTGCTTCAATGTGCTCGCGCTCGACATGAGGGTGCCGGAACAGTCCATCGCAGCGCATTGAATTTGCTTCTGAAGGGGCACTCTCGTCTCCGCTCGCTGCGCTTTAACGCGCGCGCGCGAGGCGGCGGCGAGCGCAGCGCGATGGGTCTCAGCCGAGCTGTGAGCCAGCGCCGATTCCCTTTTTTGCTAAAAAGATCTCGACGGCTTTGGCCGCGGCGCCGGCGTGAGGCGGCTCGACCTATGGGGGTCTTCGCCGCCAGCAGCGGATCGCGACAACATGGGCGTGGGCTTCGGATGTGCTCGCGCTCGACATGAGGGTGCCGGAACAGTCCGAGCGCGAGCGCATTGAATTTGCTTCTGAAAGGGGCACTCTTGTCTCTGCTCGCTGCGCTTTAACGCGCGCGCGCGAGGCGGCGGCGAGCGCAGCGCGATGGGTCTCAGCCGAGCTGTGAGCCAGCGCCGATTCCTTTTTGCGAAAAGATCTCGACGGCTTTGGCCGCGGCGCCGGCGTGAGGCGGGTTGACCGATGCGGGTTCCGCCGCCAGCAGCGGATCGCGACAACATGGGCGTGGGCTTCGGATGTGCTCGCGCTCGACATGAGGGTGCCGGAACAGTCCGATCGCGAGCGCATTGAATTTGCTTCTGAAAGGGCACTCTTGTCTCTGCTCGCTGCGCTTTAACGCGCGCGCGCGAGGCGGCGGCGAGCGCAGCGCGATGGGTCTCAGCCGAGCTGTGAGCCAGCGCCGATTCCTTTTTTGCGAAAAGATCTCGACGGCTTTGGCCGCGGCGCCGGCGTGAGGCGGCTCGACCTATGGGGTCTTCGCGCCAGCAGCGGATCGCGACAACATGGGCGTGGGCTTCGGATGTGCTCGCGCTCGACATGAGGGTGCCGGAACAGTCCGAGCGCGAGCGCATTGAATTTGCTTCTGAAAGGGGCACTCTTGTCTCTGCTCGCTGCGCTTTAACGCGCGCGCAATAATAGAGAACAAGGCGACTGCCAACCAATCGCCTTCCTTAAGCTCCGTCTCAGGAGTCTAATTCCAAAAGGACGACTACGCATCAGCAATTGGATTGTGCAAGGACCCTTGTCTATTGCGAAGGAAACATACCCGGTCTCCCCACAGTAGCCCGCTAGGCTCGCTCTTGTCTACGAGGTCGACGCGGTGGTCGCCGCAAGATGGTGGTCCGAAAGCTGAAGGCTGGTAATCTATAAATGCGTGCTTGCGCACAATCCTTGCAACGCAGTCACTTCAACGTCCTTGCGGGACACCATTCCGCCGGCGGGCGGGCTCCGTTTAGCTCAGTTTCCTCCGGCCGTTATCGCTCTGCTTCGAGCGCCGCCGCTCGCTGCCAGCGATATTTCGTGCCATCGGCCCAAATAACGGTGCATGAGTACCGCAAGTGCGCGTGAGACTGCGACGGCCGTTCGGCGAAGGCCGCGACGCTTCGCAATGCCGAGTCCGCAAACCCGGATGGCAATACTTTTTAGAGAAGCGAGAGAGCCGATTGGTAGAGGACCGCGCGCATCGCCGCGTCGCCGCACTTGGAAATGTTGCAATTCCTATCCGCCTCCCCCGAGGCGTATTTCTTCGGCGTTAGACCCAAATGAGCGCTAACGTCACGCCGATGGAAGCGACCCGGATCATTAATCGTCGTCATAAAGGTCATGGCCGTAATAGCTCCCACCCCTGGTATGGTCATCAAGCGGCGGCAGGCAGCTTCAGCATCATTTTGTGAGTTACCGTGCATGCTGCCGGCGCCGATTATTTAGCAGCCGATCCGCTCCTGCCATTCCCGCAACAGTCGGACCGGCGACCCTTTGCCATAGCCGTCCGCAATCGTGCGCTTTTCATGGCCCAGCAATTCGTGCCGAATGCCCTCAGGGCACCCAGCAGCCCGCAGGCGGTCGGCGGCCCGATGGCGCAGGCAATGGAGTGTCTTGCGCTTGTCGGCGATGCCACAGGCGCGGATGAAATCGCCAAGGCGATGACCGGCGACGTTGGGCGCGCCAGCGAACAGCGCCCCCTTGACCGGCGGCACGAAATCGGGAAGCGGCACGCGGCGCTTGGAGTTGGCGGTCTTGGTTCCGATCACGACAAAGCGGTGACCGTCTTCGCGCTGCTCACGGTCGATCTGGAATGCCTCGCTCAAGCGCATCCCGGTTGCGGCCAACAGTTTCCACAGTAAGGCGTCAGCCGCCGACAGCGTGTTGAGGCGAGCACGGCAGGCGGCCATGTCATCGTCGCCAAGCGGCAACCTGCGCATGGCGTCGTCACGCTTGGGGATGACGCCCGCGAAGGGGTTGAAGCGTATCTTGCCATCGCCGATGGCAAGATTGCAGGCGGCATTGAGGGCGGCCAGTTTGCGCTTGACGCTGGTCGATTTCAGACCTGAGTTCGAGCATGTGCCCGACCAGGGTGCGGCCATCCTCTCGGGTGCAATCGCGCAGCGCCTTGCCGGCGGTGAGCATGCGAAACAGCTCCCACGACTTGCGCGCCTCCCGCTCATTCGCGCCCGTGATGCCAGCGTGCCTGAGGTAGGTCTCAAAGATCGCATCATCGTCGCTCTTGCGCGCGACGGTCGGGCGCGACTCGCGCTCGCGAAGCAATCGCCATAGGGTCGCGTCCCGCTCGGCTTCCTTGCCCTCCGGGAACGATGCTAGATCAGGCACCATGCGCAGCGCCGGGCCGCCGTTCGGCTCTCGCCCGACAATGCGGCCAGCGCCATCGAGGATCAACAGTTCGCGCTCGGTGGCAATGATGCGCTGGCCGTCCGCGCCGATGTGCTCGCGGCCGGGTTCAAGCCGGTAGCCCCACGCGGCTTCAAGGCGTGGCCGCCGCGCCTGTAGCGCGGCCTTGTGCTCGGCGATCAACGGCAAGGCGAGTAGCTCGGCTTGATGGCGGTCGGGCGTGCCTAGGCTCTTCTCAATGCGCTTGTCGGGGGACAGCAATCTGATCCAATAGTTCTGCGAGCCGTAACGTTGAAACAGGTACTTCATAGTTGCCTCTCGCTTGGATATGCGACAGTTAATCGCGACAGGCATATTGCGACATATATCTGCGACAGTCAAAGCCTTGTGGCGTAATGGTTAGTCAGCCATAACTGCCCCTACGACCTCTCCCCGCCGGGGAGAGGGGGCTCCTTGTTCCGCTCATTCCCGCGCAAGCGGGAATCCAGTCCTTCATTACGCGTCTGGATCCCCCGCTGGAGTTTACCCCCGACATCGATCGGGGGCGGGGACGAGCGGAGCGCGCGGCCAAACCTCTCTCGTTCTCGCGGCGCATTTTTTGCGTCCGAGTCTTGCCCGCGTAGCCCGGATTGAGCGTTAGCGAAATCCGGGGAATGAACGGCAAGTCCTGTCCCGGATTTCGTTTCACTCAATCCGGGCTACGAAACAATAAAGGGAAGCGGAGCGCCGAAAGGCGCATTGTTAAGCCAATGTCCGCGCCAAGCGCGGCTGCGCGCTGCTCGTCTTGCGGCGCGCCGCCTTTCGGCGCCCACGCTTGCGGCACTCGCCACCGGTTCCACCCGATGGCTCAGCTCCAGAACCGGGTTTCCCGCGGCGTTGGCTGACGGGAGTTTTGCCCGCTTCGCGCAAACGATGCCGCGGTTAAGCACGCTCCGTGCGGACCGGTCTTCATGCCGGTCGACCGGGGACATAGTGGAGCGGATTTGACATTCGCTACCCACCGAGCCGCTATCTCGTGAAGCAAATGTCAAATCCAAAGCTCCACTAGCGCCATTTGCTAGTGGTCCTTTGATTCTAACATTCGCATTAGAGCGTGCCGAGATGGGATGCGAATGTTAGAATCGGACCACTAGAGCCGCCCGGGAGCGAATTGGCAAAAAATCCGCGCGCGGGCACCGCACCCCGCCTTCGCTGTTACGGCATGCCGTCCGGAACGGCGCCCTGCACAAAGCGAGGTACGATACCGTAGTAACCGATAATGGGACGCCGTGTCAAGGAAAAATGTGACGCCGCGAACCATTTCTTCTCACGGCGATTGTGTACAATAATATCCGCCATCATCACGTGTGCCAGACGTGGCCATGTCGAAGTCCGCCGACGATTACGGCCAAGGCGCGCTCGATTTTATCGAGCGGCTGGAAAGGCTTACGACGGTGGATGCGGCATTGGACGAAATGCAAAAGGCGTTCAATCGATTCGGCTTTGAAACCATCATCCTCGCCGGGATACTGAGGGCCGACCAACGGCTTGAGCACATGGTGCTCGCCAAGCGGTGGCCCGAAGAGTGGTTTAAGCTCTACACCGAAAACGAATACGTCCGTGTCGATCCGTGCGTGCGATACCTGTATGAAACGGCGAATCCGTTCGAATGGGCTGAAGCGCCCTATCATCCGGAACGGGAACCCCGCGCCGCCGAGGTGATGAACCGCGCGGCTGAATTTGGGCTGGGCCGTGGGTTTGCTGTGCCGATTCACACCGTCAGGGGTTATAAAGCCGCCGTTTCACTTGGCGGCCGCCATCTCGATCTCAATTTCCGCAGCAAGGCCGCAATTCATCTCATGAGCCTCTACGCTTTCGATCGCGTTTGCCGGCTGATCGGGCCCCCGATCAAGATACATGCGCTAAGCGAGCGTGAACGCGAGGTCATCGCTTGGCTGTCGCGCGGGAAATCGGCGTGGGAAATCGGTGAAATCCTCGGCATTACCCAGCGCACAGTCGAGGAGCACAGCGCCAATGCGCGACGCAAGCTCGGCGCTGTGACGACGGTCCAGGCGGTGGCGATCGCGATCCGGGAAGGGCTGATCAATCCTTGAACGGCCCTGGCACCCCGTAAAATTCCCAATGGTCGTTCGGTCATGGCTTGGGCCAGTTTCCCGTTGCCAAAGGCAAAGGGATGAGCGCCATGATCCACGCGGGCGAGCAAGGCCCCGATCCCGGCGACCCCAAGCACGCGCGCAGAGCCGACATACTCGTGGCCTTTTCGATCGCGGACGTGATCGTCGTCGCTGCGCTGGTGCTTTTCTGGTAGTCGCGCGCAGCCTTGCAGCCGACGCGCCGTGCGAGCGCGCTGTCTAACGCGGCGGGCCGCCGTTTCTCTTGCGAGGCCAAACCTTGTCGCTCTTAGGCCGATGCCGGGTGGCGCGCGGCGAGCGCCATCGCGATGAGAGCCGCGCCGCCGAACAACATGTTGATGCCGACCAGGAGGCCGAGCGCCCAGAACGCCGTTCCCGGCAACCCGAGAAAAATGATGACGGCGAGGATGAGGTCGACAATGCCGCTGACCAGCATCCAGGCCCACCGGCCGCTGAGCTGATTGCGATGCTCGATGGCGTACATGATCGAGACGATGCCTTCGATGACGAAGAAGGCGATCAGAACGAGCGTGAGCGATACCGCTCCAGTCAGCGGCCAAACCAGCAGGACGACGCCGGCGGCGATACCGATGATCGCTGAAATAAGGGACCACCAGAATCCGGGCGCATGCCTCGCCCAAAATGTGGTGATCAGGCCTACAATTCCGCTGACCAGGAAGATCCAGCCGATGATGATGGTGAAGGCGATGGTGGCGAGCGGCGGCAGGATGATGGCGGCCAGACCGAGAATGACCAAAATGATCCCTTCGGCCAAAAACAGGCCCCAATGGGCGTGAATGGCGCTGGCAAACGCGCTGCCAAGACGCTCAGCTTCGGGTCTGTCGATGGTCATCGGTTGCCTCCGTCAATGCAGAGCGACGTTTGGAATTGGGCGGCGACGGCCTGTTGCATCTTCCCGGACGGCGGCCCTTTGCCGATAGGGGAGGCCGCCAACAACGTGTTACGGACGCGAAAATGAATCGCGCAGATCATGTTGCACAAAACACCCCTTGTATAGACGCCGGTAGCTATTACCTGTGCACGAAGCGACGTGGAGAGCTTTTTTGGCAATCCGTCGCCAGCGGCCACGATGACGGGTGACGCCGGATGTACGCGCACCTTCGTTCGTGGCCGTGAGCATTTTCAAAGCCCTCCGACCAGCGCGATTCTTGCTCCGTTGCTTTGTCATAAGACTGTAATCGAGCGCAGTCATGAGATTGTAACAATCCGCGCTGGGGGGAAGGCTGGATGGTGGATACGCCCATAGATTTCGGCATTCTTGCCGGCGCCGGTGCGCCGCTGCGCGAGTATAAGGCCGGCGACGTTATTTTTCGCCAAGGCGATCCGGCGACGGAACTGTTCATCGTCAAAACCGGTACGGTTGAAATCCATCTGGGGAATCGGCTGCTCGAGACGCTGCCGGAGCGCAGCATTTTTGGCGAGATGGCGCTGATCGATCCGGGCCCGCGCAGCGCGACCGCGGTAGCGGCAACCGATGCCGTCGTCGTTCCAATTGGCGAGAAGCAGTTCCTGTTCTTGGTCAGCCGCACGCCTTACTTTGCGCTCAACGTCATGCGCGTCCTGGTCCGGCGCCTGCGCACCTCCAATTTGCTGGTTTGAAAGCGGCGAGTTCTCGTTGCCGGGGGCAGGCAAAGACCAGCACGGCTGCCGCGTAACCGACCAAATCCCCGGGGCTCATGCCGAGCAGGCTCTGCATGCGAATCAGGTCCGCAATCGATCGATCATCGCCATGGCAGCCGCTGGTGCGCGGATTTTGCCCTCGTGAATGAAATAGACGAAGACATCGCGCGGTGCGGGCGCGGTCGCTTCGGCGGCCGCGCCGATCCGGGGCAAATCGCTGGGCATTTTGCCATCAGCCCACAGGCGCAGGCGGCGCGCCCATCCGTCGAGTTCTTTGGCCGGGTAGGCGGTCGGAACGGAGTCATCGCCCTTCTGCAAGCGGGCATACACGAAGTCGCCGGTCACATCGGCCATCGACGGATAGGTCACGTGATCGGTGAAAACGACCGGGACCCTGAACGTGCGCAGCAAGGCGATGAAGTCGGGCGTGAGAAAGCTCGGATGGCGGACTTCCACGACATGGCGAACGCGCCGCCCATCGGCTTTCGCCGGCAACAATTCGAGGAATTTTGCAAAATCGGCGGCATCGAATTTCTTGGTCGGCGCAAACTGCCACAATATCGGGCCGAGCCGCTCCTTGAGTTCGAGCACGCCCGAATTCAGAAACCGGCTGATGGAATTGCCGGCCTCGGCGAGCACGCGACGGTTCGTGGTAAAGCGCGGGCCTTTTACCGAAAAGACAAAACCATCCGGGACCGAACTCGCCCATTTGCGAAAGCTTGCCGGCTTCTGCGAGCCGTAAAAGGTGGAGTTGATCTCGATCGAGGTCAGATGACTGCCGGCGTAGCTGAGCTCCTGCGCTTGCGGCAGTCCTTTCGGATAGAAAACGCCACGCCACGGCGCGAAATTCCAGCCGCCGACGCCGAGGTAGATGTGACCGCTCTTTGCCGGCATCGCGCCCTCAACCTTTTGGCGCCGCGGCCGTAGCCACGGCCTCCCATTGCATCTCGTGCCGCAAAAGCTTCGGATGGCTGACGATGCCATGCCAGACGACCGCCTGGAACGCCTCCGTATGCGCGGTGATCAGCGCCGGATTGACCGTGGGTACCACCACGCAGGCATCGGCAACCTCGCGCGTGTAGCCGCCGTCGCGTCCGACGACGCCGAGGATTTCGGGCGCCTGCGGATTTCGCCAGTTTCAGCGCCTCCACGATGTTGACCGAAACCTGCGGCGTTTCACTGCCGCCGCCGACCGAGAAAACGAGCACGGCATCCTTGGCGCTGATGCGGCTTCCTTGCAGCCAGTTGGCGAATGCCGACGGCCAGCCGTCGTCGTTGATGCGCGCGGTGAGTTCGGAGACGTTGTCGGTGGGGGCATACGACTCAATGCCGCAAATCTTGCGGAAGTCGTTGACCGCATGGCTGGCATGGCCGGCACCGCCGCCGACGCCGATGATGAAAAGGCGGCCGCCTTGGTCGCGCAGATCAGCAAGCAAATCGACCATGCGATCGACGGCTTCCTGGTCGATGGCCGCCGCCAGCGCACCGACATCCTCGTAATATGTTTTGGTGTGGCCGGTGACCGTCATGCGTTCGCCTCTCAGATATTGGTCGGTTTCCGCAAGCCCGGCCGGGGTTCCGATCTCGTAGAATTGCCGTACTATCTCGTAGCCGGCCAGGCGGCCGCGATCCGCCAGCGCAGTATAGACGTCCGACAGGTCGAAAGCGTGCTCGCTGCTGCGGCCGGCGAAGACCTCCGCATTCATGATCGCGAGCCCGTAATCGATATAGCGCATCTGCGGACGGCGGTTGCGCTTGTCATGACAAATGACGCGCGTGCCGTCGAACACGACGTTGCTCGTGTCCCAGCGCCCCTCATTGCGGAAAACGGTCATCAGCGCCGGCATGTTGTGGCGGCGGAAAGCGATTTCGATCGGCGCCAAGGCGATGTCCAAGTAGCTGTCGCCGTAAAGGACGAAAAATTCCTTGCCGAGGAGCGGGAGCGCGCGGCACAACGCGCCGCCGGTTCCCTTCAGCGTCGCACCGTCGAAACTATAGGTGACGTGCAAGCCGAAATCACGGCCGTCGCCGACGGCTTGTTCGATTTGTTCGCCGAGATGACCGACGCACAGCACCACGCGTTCGACGCCTTCGCGGCGGAGCAGGTGCAATTGATGCACGATGAAGGGCTTTCCGGCGACGACAACCAGCGATTTCGGCAAGGTCTGCGTGAGCGGCTGCAATCGTGAGGCAGCGCCGCCCGCAAGGATGGCTACCGGCAGCATGGTTATTCGGCGACGATTTTTGTGCCTTCAAAGTCGAAACGAAAGCGGACCTCGGCAAGCCCGGCTTCGCGCATGGCGTGGCGCAGGCGGGCCTTGTCCTCGGCGTAAAACATGAGAAAGCCTCCGCCGCCGGCGCCAATCAATTTGCCGCCGAGCGCGCCGTTGTTTCTGCCCAGTCGATACCACGTATCGATCTGCGGGGTCGACGCGCTCTGCGAACGCGTGCGCTTGGTTTCCCATTGCTCGTCCATCAGCTTGCCGAAGCCGGCGAGATCGCCGGCTTCGAGCACGGCTTTGCTGCGCAGGCCGAGCTCCTTGATGTGATGCAGGCTGTCGATCACGCGCGCGTCGTTTTGTCTGGTGCGGCTATCTTGCTCGCGCAGGATGGTCGAGGCCGAGCGGGCAAAGCCGGTGAAGAACAACAAGAGATTGTCCTCAAGACTGTAACGCGTCTCATCGTCGAGCGCCAACGGTTGCACCTCGACGCCGCCATCGCGGCCGAACGTGAAACAGGTGATGCCGCCGAAAGCGGCGACGTATTGATCTTGCTTGCCGATCGGTTCGCCGAGCCGGTCGATCTCGATCCCGCAGGCTTGCTCAGCAAGTTCGCGGGGCGTGACAATGCTGCGCACGTGCGCGTGCAGCGCCCGCAACAGCGCCGTGGTGAAGCTTCCCGACGACCCGAGCCCGGTGCCGGCAGGGATGTCGGCAAGCGTCGTGATCTCGATTTGCGGCGGATGCAACGCAAATTGCGCCAGCGATTCGCGAATGATCGGATGCTCGACTTGGCCGATCGCCGTCACGTGCTCGATCTTGGAATATTTCAGGAAGATGCCCGGGTTGAACGGCTTGCTCACCGTGACGTAGACGAACTTGTCGATCGCCGCCGCGAGCAAGAAGCCGCCGTGCTCGCGATAGTAGGACGGCAGATCCGTGCCGCCGCCGCCGAGAGAAACCCGCAATGGCGATCTGACAATGATCATGGCGCGACGCACGCGACGTTCGCCAGCATGGCCCGCACCGAGCGGCGCATCGCCTCGGCGGAGGTGTAGCGGTTGGACCAGCCAAGCGCGCGGATTTTGCCGCAGTTTAAGCGGACGACGGGCACGTCGCCTTTCCAGCCGCGATTGTCCTGGCCGTAGATGACCGCGCAGCGCGCTTGCGGAATGCCGAGCTCTTGCAGAACAATGTCGACGATCTCGCGCACGCTGAGGAAATCGTTGGGCGCCACGTTATAAGCGTCGAAGGCGGCCGATTGCCGGCGATGGACCAGGAACATGGCCTCAACCACGTCGTCGACGTCGATGTAGGGTTTGCTCTGATGGCCGTCGCCCATGACGGCGAGGCGAGAGGAATCCGCGCGCAGCTTGCGCAGAAAGTCATAGGCCACGCCGTGCGTTTGCCGCCCGCCGACGACGTTGCCGAATTTGAACGCCGACGCCTTCAGATCGAACATCGCGCAATAGGAAGAGATAAGCGCCTCGCAGGCAAGCTTGCTCGCGCCGTAGGTCGAGATCGGCCGCATCGGCGCAAAATTCTCGCCCACCGACTCGTCGCCGGCATCGCCGTAAACGCCCGATCCAGACGCATAGAGAAGATGACGGCAGCCGCCTTTGCGCAGCGCTTCGAGCACGATTTGCGTCAGTGCGGTGCCTTGGCGAAAATCGATGTCGGGTTCGGTAATCGCCTTCGCGATATCGGGATTGGCGGCAAAGTGGAACGCCAAATCGGCGCCCTCGGCGGCGCGAAAGATTTCGGCATCATAGATGTCCTTTTCGCAGAGCTTAAGTCGCGGATCGGCCTTGTGCCGGCGCAGATGCCAATGGCGGCCGGCGGAAAAATTGTCGTAGACCACCAGCGTGTCCACGAGATTGTTCTCCAAGAGGTAGTCGACGACGTAGCTGCCGATGAAGCCGGCCCCGCCGAAAACGAGCACCTTCATGAGCGCAGTCCCTGCCGGCTGCCGGCGGGCGCTAAGGCGCCGCCGAAGGCAGCGTCGGCGCCGGCGTGGCGATCAACTTTCCAGCGCAATCCGGCCACCCACAGTCGGACCGCGTGCGTCGCGCACCTCGCAATTCACCGCATGTTCGATGATATAGAGCGGTCGCTGACGCACCTCGTCGTAGATGCGCCCGATATACTCGCCGAGCACGCCGATGGCGGTAAGCTGCACACCTCCCATGAACAGGACGAGGATGGTGATGGTCGGAATGCCCATCGGATAATATTCATTGCCGTGCCAAATCTTCAGCCCGATCATCACCAGGATGGCGAGCGCGCTCAGCGTGGCGATGGCAAATCCGACCCACACCATCATCCGCAACGGTACGGTGGAAAAGCCGAACAGGCCGTCGAACCCGATTTTGATGGAGCCGATGTAGCGATTGTAATTGGTGGTGCCGAGATTGCGCGCCGCGCGCGCAAACACGACCTCGGTTTGCGGAAATCCCACCAGCGCGACCAGTCCGCGCAAGAATCCATGGCTTTCCTTTAACTGACGCAGCTCCTCGACGACCCGCCGGCTGATGATGCGGAATTCGCCGGTGTTGCGCGGTATCGGCACGTCCGCGATCCGGTTGATCAGCCGGTAGCCCGCCTCGGTGACCAGGCGGCGCAACAGCGTCTCTCCGGCGCGCGATTGCCGGCGCGCGCGCACGACGTCAAAACCCTCTTGCGCCTTATGCCAAAGCGTCTCGATCAGCTCCGGCGGGTCCTGCAGGTCGATGTCGATGATCACGCACCATCGGCCGCGGCAGTTGAGAATGCCGGCCATGATCGCTGCCGCCTGGCCGAAGCGGCGGCTGAAGACCATCAGGCCGATATTGGGATTGCGCGCAATCTCCTCACGAATCCGGCGCTCGGTGCCGTCGCGCGACGGATCGAGCGCGAAGATGATCTCATAGCTGCCGAGCCGCTCGAGCACGGGAATGGTGCGCGCCAGAAACGGACCGACATTGTCCTCTTCATTGTAGACCGGCACCACCACCGAGATCATCGGCGGTTCGCCGCGCGGCTTATCTGCGGCGCGTTCAGACAAGCTTGAATCGAGCTGCCCGTGCATGTTCGTGGAACATCTTGACTGTTGGCGCCAGATCAGCGCCATCCTCAAACAGCTTGATGCCGGCTCCCCTTGTCAGACCGAAATGTCCCCGCTGCCGCTGAAGGCTTGCGCTCCTTTACCGCCTTGCTTCGTCCATTTCAATCTGGCTTTTGGTTTGCCGGCAACACGTTCGGCCTGCTATCAGGCGCATCAACCACATTCGAACCGCGCGCGCAGAAGGAATTCCGCTTGACGGCGATGGCTGCCATGGTTTTGCCGAGGCGGCGCTATGAGCGGGCGGTCGCGGCAGCGATCGTGATCCTGGTCGGCGTGCGGCTTATCTGCGCCGCGCTCGTTCCGCTGAGCTTTGACGAGAGCGACTATTGGATTTGGTCGAAGCACATTGTCGGCGGGTATCTGGACCATCCGCCGATCAATCCAATTCTCATTCGCATCGGCACGACCCTGTTCGGCGATACCGAATTCGGGGTGCGGGCGATCGGCGTGCTGCTCGCCTTGCCGGCGAGCTGGGCGATCTGGCGATCGGCCGAGATTCTGTTCGATGATGAAGGAATCGGCGCCACGGCGGCGCTTTATTTCAATCTGACCCTGGTGATGGCGGCGGGTTCCATCATCGCCACGCCCGACAATCCCCTGGTCGTCGCCACGACGTTTTTGCTGCTGACGCTGTGCAAGCTTTGGCAGACCGGGCGCGGCGCGTGGTGGCTCGCTATCGGCGTCGCCTTCGGTATCGGCATGCTGTCGAAATACACGACGGTGTTCTTCGCCGTGAGCATTCTGCTGTGGCTGTTGTTGGCGCGCGACCTGCGCCGATGGCTGCTCACGCCGTGGCCGTGGCTCGCCGCAGTGATCGCGCTCGCCGTGTTCTCACCGACGCTGATCTGGAACGCGGAGCACGGCTGGGCCTCGGTGCACTACCAGTCGCGCCGCCTGATAAGCGACGAATGGTCGTTGCGCTATCTCGGCGAGCTGATTGCAACCCAGATGGGAATGGCGACGCCGCCGATTTTCGTTCTCGGCTGCATGGGGCTGATCGGAACGTTGCGCGGCTACGGCGGTGCTCCGGCGGCGCGAACCCTCATCAACGTCATGGTCTGGCCGATCGCAATCTATTTCGTCTGGCACTCGCTCCATGGCCGCGTTGAAGGGAACTGGCCGGAGCCGCTGTTTGTGCCGTTTTCGGTTGCCGCTGCCGTCGCGGTGGAGCGGATTCGCTGGAAAGGCGTGTGGGTGACGGTGGAGCTGTGGGCGCGGCGTCTTGCAGTTCCAGTCGGTATCGTCATCGCGGCCGGTTTGTACCTCCAGGCGGTATTCGCGATTGTTCCACTCGGCGGCGTCGATCCGACCGCGCAAAATCTCGGGGCCGGGTGGAAGGATTTGGCGAACAGGCTCGACCGGCTGCGCGCCGAACTCGGTGCACCGGTCGTGGTGACCACGAATCAGCGCTTGACCGGCTGGCTCACGTTTTACCTGCCATCCCGGCCGCCGGTCGTGCAGCTCAACAATCGCATCCGTTGGGTGGACTTGCCGGCGCCGGATCCAGCGCTGTTCCGCGGAACCATGATGTATATTTGCATTTATGAGTGTTCGGACGAGGAGATGGGAGAGCTGCGCCAGCGCTTCGCGACCGTGGAGAAGGTGACGACCATGGCGCGGTCGCGGCGCGGCGTTCCGATCGAGACGTATGCCGTGTACCGGCTTGCCGGGCCGATCGGCTCGCCGCTCGATCCGCCGGATTTCGAGCATTTCCGCTGAGCCATCGGGCCATCAGGCGGGTTCACGCCGCTTGGGCGCGGCTGATTTTCGCTTGATCGCGGATGACGTTGCGCGCCGCACGTCACACCCACGTCACGCAGTTTCGCCATAGTGCTTTTACCGTCGATGCAGGCCGCGTATTTCAGCCGGTATCGGCGGCGGCCACGATGAAACGGTGACGCCGGACGAACGCGCGCTGCTTCAATCGTGGTCATTGTTGCCCGATCAGTCTAGCCAGAAGCTTTAGTCCCCAATCGCGACGAAGGCCCGGCGTTTATGCCGGGCCTTCGTATGTCTGCGCGGCGCCCGGAGCGCGCAAGCTTTAGCTCGCCGGCGCCCACTTGCTGACCGCTGCGGCCAACCTCGTCATTATCGGGGCCGGTTCGACCGCGGTTCCGCGCGAGATTTGCCACAAGGCCACCGCCATCGCCACAACGAGCACGACGTATTGTACGGCCAGCATCGGCGGATAGTGCACGCCGATGATCACGCTGAGAAAACCGGCAAGGCGCACGACTGTGATCGCTCCGATCATCCCGACCAGCGCCAGCGCACGGCTCTGCCGGGTGGTTTGCGGCGGACCCAGGAACATGTAGGCAAGAATCGCAAAGGCGAACGGATACAAGGGAGAGACCAGCCGGTCGTGGACCTCGGCCCGATAGTCGCTCCGCTGTTGCGCGTCCGCCGGATAAAAAAGCTCCCAAAAGTATTTTTCGTGGGCGGAATAGTTGATGTTTTGCGGGCCGCCGCCGAAATTGGAGAGATCAAAAGCGTACCGCTGGAAGGTCACAATGCGCGGATCCGTTTGACCGCTCTCGATCGTCTGTACGCTGCCGCCGTCCAGCAGGAGAAAAGCGCCGGTTGCTTTCTTAATCACCTCGCCGCTCCGGGCGAGGATGGTGACGTGCTCCTTGGGATCGCGCCGGTCATCGATAAATATGCCGAGCAAAACCCCGTCCGGCTGTCGCCCGGCGATATGAAAAGTGAGACCGCCGCCGATGGAGGTGAAGCGGCCCGGCTGCGCGATATGGGTGAGGATGTCGGCGCGGACCTCGGTCACGCGATCTCGGAGTATCCGCAGACACAATGGCGAGAGATAAACTGCGAGGAAGGCGACCATCAGCGACACGACCAATGCTGCGGCGAGCAGGGGCTTCAGCGCACGCCACGGCGAAAGGCCGGCGGCATTCATCACAATGATTTCCGAGTTGGAGCTGAGTTTGTTCAGAACATGCGCAGCCGAAATCACGAAGGCAATCGATGCAATCATCATGATCAGCATCGGAATGAATAGGCTGGTGATGCCGAGGAAAGTGAGGACCGACTGGCGCTGATTGGTGACGATATCGAATTCCCTGATGACTTGGGTGAACCAGACGAGAATAGTCAGGGTGACGACGCTGATCACGAACGCCATCATTGTCGTGCGAAATACGTAGCGGCCAAGGAGGCCCATTCCCTCGAACTCCGCGCTAAAAGCGGCCCATCCTTCGATCGCGGACCGGCCGGGATTCTGCAACGGAATGTAGCTCCTTCGTAAGCGTCAAAAAGAGGGCAGGGCGGCCGGAATCGGAGACCAAAAGGGCTCTCACCGCGTCCTCTTGAGGTCGGCAACGACGGAAAATGTTAGAAATCCGTCCCGCCGCCGCCGCCGGGAGGCATCGGCGGCATCGCGTCCATTTTCTTCGGCAGTTCGGCGCCCGGCGCTTCCGTGGGGAAGAGCACGCCGGCGGCCGAGGACGTCCCCCGCAACGCGGCGCGTACCGCCTTGACCCGAGCGCCGCCGGCCGCGGCCTCGCCGTTTATTCTTTGCACCAGCAACAGGCCCGACGTGATATCGCGCGCGATGCTCAAAGCAATTCCGGGCCCCTCCAGCCCGGAAACGTCGTAAGTCAGATAGGGACCGTCGCATTGCCCCAGCCACTCGGCGGGCGACATGCGACGGTAAGCGTAGTCGAACAGGTAGAACGAGTTCAGATGGTAGCGCTCCGACTGAAATAATGTCGCCTCGGCCGGCAGCGTCGGATTGAAACCGACGCAAGTGCCGGGCGGCACATGGCTTCGGATGGTTGCGACCAGAGGCGCCGGCGCGCTGAAATTCGCCAATATGGCATCGTGCCAAACGATCTGATCGGGAATGGCCAAGAAAAACGCTGCCGCCATCAGCCCGATGGCTAATCCTCGGCCGAATTGGGCGACGCCGGCAACGGCGACGGCGCCGAACACCATCCATGCCAGGAAGCTGCCGTTGGTGTCCAAGTATTGCGGCCAGAAGGAAACGGTGTTGACGATGTTGGATGTGGTTCCCGGCGGCACCATCGCGGTGAGCAAAACGCCGGCCGCCAGGAGAAAGATCGAGAGCGCCGCTAACCTGATGTCGGTCCGAAACACCGCCAGTCCGAGAGCCAAGAGCGGCAGGACAGCTCCGTCCAGATATCGGCCGTAGATCCAGATATCGCCTTCGAAGTGTTCCCACTGGAAAAAGGAGATCGCACCGAGGGCCATAATGGCGAGAGGCGCGGTTCCAATCAGGATGCAGATCGCCCGCGCGTTCGCGTCCTCTGTGTGAGCGTCCTTCGCGTCGCGCGGGCGCAAGCTCCGGCGGGCGCAGAACAGCAGCGCCGCAACGGTCATTCCGAAGCTTGCCACGATGAAATACGCGAACTGTCCGATGAGCACCGTCGCGAAAATGGCAAAGCCGTGCCACGTCAAAACCGTTCGCAACGCCGATAGCGGACTTGGATAATGGAAATGCGGCGTATAGCCCGGCGGGGTCATTGCCGCGGCGATCCAAGGATGAATGCCGCGCTGATAGGCGAGGATGAGGGCGACGACGAGGACGACGTGCAGCAGGAGCGGTTTTGCATCGCGCCGCCGCCACGCCTCGAGCGTTACAGCCAATATCGAGGCGAGCGCCACGGCGGCGCCGGTGGGGTGCACCCAATAGAGAAATCCAACGAGCGCCGAGTGCGGTAGAATGGACAATGGGTTCTCTGTCGACCACAGGAAAAGCGCCAAGATGCTCGCCAGAAACACGGTAACGAAAGCCGTTGTCGCGAAGGCATAGCCGGCCGAGACGATCCACGTCGGGTAAAGCGCCGATACGATTGTCATTGTCAGCAGATGCGATGCCTTCGCGTGCGGCAGCAGGCGGCGCAAGATCGCGTAAAGCATCGCAAAGCTGACGGTCCAGAGGACCGCGTTGATGACGAGGACGGCTTTCCAAACGGAGTTCGGGTCGCCAAGGAGGAAGGCGGGGGCAAGCAGGAGCGAGTAGCCCGCGTGATAGCTGCTCGCCGCGTCGATCCTGTGTCCAGCAAAGAACGCGCCGTTGGCGAGATATCCGATCTCATCCTCCAGGTAAGCAGGACCGGACGTATGCAACGACACGGCGAGGTAGAGACAGCCGATGATGATGGACCAAAGAATCGGACGCCGGGTAAGCGCCAAAGCGCCCTGTCCGAACGCATGAAAAACAGGATTGTGGGTGGTCGAAGAAACCAAGACCCCGCCGCTTTCCCCGTGGCCCCGCCCAGGCGGTTCCTCTCAGTGATTAGCATTCCGGTATTGCGGCCCGCTTAAGGGGCTGGTGCTGCGTCAACACGCGGCGCCGCCGTCAGAGATTCTTAACTCTTTGGTCCTCGCCCCACCCATTCTTTCCGCCGGCGCCGCCCGGCGGTCCGGGCAGGCCTTGCTTGCGGCAAAAAAAGAAGGCCCGGAATTTCTTCCGGGCCTTCGCATTTCGCGTCGCCTGTGTGGACTTAGAAGTCCATTCCACCGCCACCCGGAGGCATCGGCGGCATGGCATCCTTCTTCTTCGGCAGCTCGGCAACCATCGCTTCCGTGGTGATGAGCAAGCCGGCGACCGAAGAAGCGCCCTGTAGAGCCTGGCGCACGACCTTGGTCGGATCGATGATGCCCTTCTTCACCAAGTCGACATATTCACCGCCCTGGGCGTCGAAGCCGTAACCGTAGCTGTTGTTCTCGAGGATTTTTCCAACAATGACGGAGCCGTCTTCACCCGAGTTGACGGCGATCTGCCGCGCTGGGGCGGACAACGCCTTACGCACGATGTCGATGCCGTGCTTCTGGTCCTCGTTCTGGGTGCGGACCTTCTTGAGGGCTTCGGTGGCCCGCAGCAGCGCGACACCGCCGCCGGGCAGGACGCCTTCCTCGACCGCGGCGCGAGTCGCATGCATCGCGTCGTCAACGCGATCCTTGCGCTCTTTCACCTCGACCTCGGTGGCCCCGCCGACGCGGATCACGGCAACGCCGCCGGCGAGCTTGGCCAGCCGCTCCTGCAGCTTCTCGCGGTCGTAGTCGGACGTGGTCTCCTCGATTTGCGCCTTGATCTGGGAGATGCGGCCTTCGATGTCGGCCTTTTTGCCGGCGCCGTTGACGATCGTGGTGTTTTCCTTGTCGATCATCACCTTCTTGGCTTTGCCGAGCATGGCGACAGTGACGTTCTCGAGCTTGATGCCGAGATCTTCACTGATGGCCTGGCCGCCGGTCAGGACAGCGATATCCTGCAGCATGGCCTTGCGGCGATCGCCGAAGCCCGGCGCCTTGACCGCCGCCACCTTCAAGCCGCCGCGCAGCTTGTTGACTACCAGCGTAGCCAGCGCTTCGCCCTCGACGTCCTCGGCAACGATCAGCAGCGGCTTGCCGGTCTGCACCACCGCCTCAAGGAGCGGCAGCAGCTCGTTCAAAGCTGATAGCTTCTTTTCGTTGATGAGGATGTAGGGGTCTTCCATCTCAACGCGCATCTTGTCGGCGTTGGTGATGAAGTAGGGCGAGATGTAGCCGCGGTCGAACTGCATGCCCTCGACGACGTCGAGCTCGGTCTCGAGCGACTTGGCTTCTTCGACCGTGATCACGCCCTCGTTGCCGACCTTCTCCATCGCCTTGGCGAGGTAGTCGCCGATTTCCTTGTCGCCGTTGGCGGAGATGGTGCCGACCTGGGCGATTTCGGAATTCGAGGTGACCTTCTTGGAGTTCTTTTTGAGCTCCTCGACCACGGTCTCGACAGCGAGGTCGATGCCGCGCTTGAGGTCCATGGGGTTCATGCCGGCCGCAACCGCCTTGGAGCCTTCCTTGACGATTGCCGCGGCGAGCACGGTCGCGGTGGTGGTGCCATCGCCGGCGATATCGGAGGTCTTCGAAGCAACCTCGCGCACCATCTGGGCGCCCATGTTCTCGAACTTGTCCTCAAGCTCGATCTCTTTGGCGACCGTGACGCCGTCCTTGGTGATGCGCGGCGCGCCGAACGATTTGTCGAGCACGACGTTGCGGCCTTTCGGGCCGAGCGTCACCTTCACCGCATTGGCGAGAATGTCGACGCCGCGCAGCATCTTGTCGCGCGCATCGACGGAGAATTTGACTTCCTTAGCAGCCATAGAATCACTCTCCTGGTTTTTCAGTCGTCACCCCGAGGAGCGAGCAGCGAACTGCGAGCCTCGAAGGGCGGCGTGGTACTGAGATCATCCTTCGCCGCGCGCCTACGGCGCGCACCTTGGGATGACGGGTTGAGACTTACGCGGCCTTCTTTTTGGCCACCGGCTCGTCGATGACGCCCATGATGTCGGACTCCTTCATGATCAGGAGCTCCTGGCCGTCGATCTTGACTTCGGTGCCCGACCATTTGCCGAACAGCACGCGGTCGCCCACCTTGATGTCGATGGGGATGAGCTTGCCGGCCTCGTCGCGACCGCCGGGACCGACCGCGGTCACTTCGCCCTGGGAGGGCTTTTCCTTGGCGGTATCAGGAATGATGATGCCGCCGGCCGACTTTTCTTCCGCATCGATGCGCTTGACGACAACGCGGTCGTGAAGCGGGCGAAACTTCATGGTATCCTCCTAACTTACTGGAATAATTGAGATTGTAGGTTGGCGGCCCCTGCGAGACTCCCCTCTGGCGACCGCTTGGCGGCGACATGGGGTTACGATTTTTGCCCTGCAAGAGGCGCCTGAAAATTATTTAGCACTCCTCTCTATGGATTGCCAATAAAACGACGCTGGCCCATCGGAATTGCGGGTTCCGGCGCCCGCAGAAGTTCCGTGGCGGAACAAAAATTTAGACCACACGGCAGCGGAAACCGCCGCGATGGGAGCCTCGTTGAACCGAAGTAAGGCGAGCGAAATCGGCTGTTAGCACGGACGCGATGATGCTGCTAGTGCCTTGAAACTAAACACGTTCTCCATTTTTGCGGCTTGCAAATAATGGCGAGTCTCGGAAGAATGGGGACGATGGGATGGAGAGGCACAATGGTCTCGCAACGCTCGGAAGACTTCCGCCGTCAGCTTGAGGGCTATGGGTTAACCACGGCCAATATTTTGTATCGCCGGCCCGATCATCCGTGGCTGCTGCAGACCTACGTCTGGCAGGATTACGACCTCTGCCCCCGCTTCCCCGAACTGAACAAGTTCCTCAATTTCTGGCTGGAAAAGCTTGAGGGACCATTGCATTCGGTCACGGTAGCGCATGCGCGCTTGATCAAACCGGCCGAAATCCGCGCCGTCGACGGCGAATTCCGGTTGCACTAGCCGGAAGGTCTGGTCTAACGGGCCGGAATAAGGCACTTATGTAGCTGCGCAATTTACCGGGCGTTAACCATGAGCCGATCACTATCGGCTTAATCGGCATTTAACTCAAAGTCGCCCTAATGATTGTGCAGAAGGGCTGGGGGGCGGGGTGTCACGCGCGATTCCATCGCAGGCCCGCTTTCGGGTTTAGTCGTTTCGGTGCGCCGCCGTCCGGTGCTCGAAAAAGATCTTGCGTTGTGGATTCGAGGGGGAATGACGCGCAATAGCCAGTGGCGGGAAAACTTCCGCGCCGGATACGAACGGGGATGTCAACGGCGCGAATCACGGCCGCAACGAATCTTTGGCGGCGCCGCGCTCTTATTCGTAGCGCTCGCTTGCGGGAGCATTGCTTGGGGCAATCTCGGCGGCAGAGATGCCGAATCGGCCAGTGATGACGATGGCGTTTCGATCCTCGTAGCCAACGGCGAAGGGCAAACGACGGCCGCCAAGACTGATTCGCTGCCGACGGCGGCACGCGCCTACGGCAAGCTCGCCGCGCTTTTAACCGATTACGCCCGGCGCGCCAGCGCCGAACTCGGCGATGACGTGCTTTTCGATTCGCGCTTCTCCCTGGGCTCTCCACCTGGGAAGTTTGTAAAGAACGCGGAGGTCTTCGCCTCGCTTCCTTTGCGCGGAGAGGAGACAATTCCGCCGGCGGCGCTGCCGGCTGTCAAGGAGCCGGTGCCACCTGTTGCTAAGGAGTCGCGATCTGCGCAATCCCGGTCGGCCGCCCTCCGCGACAGCGTTCGCGCCGTCGCGGCGGCGGCGAAGATCGCCGCGACCGAGAAGCCGACGATTTTCCAGAGACTGTTCGGCAGACCGGCGTCAATGACCTTGGCCTACGCCAGCCCCGATGATGGAGTTGCGGTCGACCAGGGCTCGGCAGGCCGCTACGATCATCAAACCGCGGTATACGACATTTCCGCCCATACCGTTTACCTGCCGGACGGCACCCAATTGGAAGCGCATTCGGGGCTCGGCTCGCGGCTCGACGATCCGCGCTACACCAACGAAAGAATGCGCGGCGCGACACCGGCGACGGTCTACGATCTGAAGCTGCGGGAAAGCATGTTCCACGGCGTGCAGGCGCTAAGGCTCGTTCCACTCGACGAGTCCAAAGTTTTCGGCCGCAGCGGCCTTCTGGCTCACAGTTACATGCTGGGCTCCAACGGCCAATCGAATGGCTGCGTTTCCTTCCGCAACTACACGCCTTTCCTCAAGGCCTATCTGAACCACGAAATCACCCGCCTCGTCGTGGTGTCGCGCCTGGATTGATTTAAAGCTGGTGCGGAGCGTATACGCTTCGCGCGCCTGATCGCGCGGCGCAACAGAGCCAGGCCATGCGCATTCGCTTTGATTTCGGCGTGCTCACGCTTGACGCCGAGCTCCTAGAGACCCCGACGGCAGCGGCGATTGCCGCGGCGTTGCCGATCCGCGGCGTGGCGCTGACCTGGGGCGAGGAGGTTTACTTCGAAATTCCCGTGCGCGCCGGCCGCGAAAAGGGGGCGCGCGCGGTGGTCGAGCCTGGCGAAATCGCTTACTGGCCGGAGGGACATGCGATCGCCATCGGCTTCGGCCGCACGCCTATCTCCAAAGGCGGAGAAACGCGTCTGGCCAGTCCCTGCAATATCTGGGCGAAGGCGCTTTCGGACGTAAGAACGCTCGGCAAAGTCAAAGAGGGCGCCGAAATCCGCGTGACGGCCGCCGATTGATTTTTTGTTGACGATTGTTTTGACAACACGCGTTGTTGATCCGGCCTGCGCGACACGCCCGCCGGTTCATCACACCGCGCATCATCCTCTGCCGACGAACGGCATTTTATTGGCCATCACGGTCATGAACAGCACATTGGCCTCGAGCGGCAAGCTCGCCATGTAGACCACCGCCCGGCCGATGTCGTCGACGTTCATGCGCGCCTCAGGCACCACGCGCCCATCGGGCTGCGGCATGCCCTCGGCCATTTTTTCCGTCAGCGGCGTGGCGGCGTTGCCGATGTCGATCTGGCCGCAGCAGATATCGTAACTGCGGCAGTCGAGCGCGGTCTGCTTGGTCAGGCCGGTGACGGCGTGCTTGGTCGCGGTATAGGCGGCCGTGCCCGGACGCGGCGTGTGTGCCGAGATCGAGCCGTTGTTGATGATGCGCCCGCCGCGCGGATTTTGCGCCTTCATTATTTTGATCGCCTCCTGGGTGCACAAAAACGGACCAGTGAGGTTGGTGGCGACGATCGACAGCCAGCGTTCCAAAGGTATGTCTTCCAGCGGCGTGCCGCGCATGCTGACACCGGCGTTGTTGAAGAGCAGATCGAGCCGGCCGAAGGCTTCCTTGGTTTTCGCGAACAACGCCGCGATGGAAGCGGCTTCCCTGACGTCCGTCGGCACCACGAGCGTCTCGCCGGCGGCTTCCTTGGCCACGGCCTGGAGCTTGTCGGCCCGGCGGCCGGCAAGCACCACCGCATATCCCTCGGCCGCGAGCGCCAGCGCCGCCGCGCGGCCGACGCCGCTGCCCGCTCCGGTGACCAATGCGATTTTCATTGCCGGCATAAGCGTCTCCTCCGAGTTGTCATTCCGGAAGCCGCCGTAGCGGCTTTCTGAAATCCATAACCACGGATCGAGCGATTTCGAAAGGGTGGGGCGGTGCCGCGAGCTAAATGATTATGGATTTCGGGCTCGCGCTTTCGCGTGCCGAGGAATGACAGGAGCCATCAGCTGGCGAGCGCGACTTCCTTGTCCGGGCTGCCGACGCGGTAATCATCGGGCGAGGCAAGCCGCGCGCTGATGTCGGCTGCGGGGCCAGGCCGTCCGAAGCGGTAGCCCTGCATCGAATGCACGCCGGCGGCGCGCAGAAACAAATGCTGCTCCGCGGTTTCCACCCCTTCGGCGGTCACGCGCATGCCAAGCCCGCGCCCGAGGCTGACGACCGCGTGCACAATGGCGGCGGCGTGCGGTGCCGTTTCGATGCTGCGCACGAAGCTGGAGTCGATCTTCAATTTGTCAAACGGGAAGCGCCGCAGATAGAGCAGGCTCGAATAACCGGTGCCGAAGTCGTCGAGCGCGAAGCGCACGCCGATGTCCTTGAGCCCAAGCATCGACAATTCCGCCGCGTCCAGGTTGCCGAGAAGCGTGCTTTCGGTCAGTTCGAGTTCGAGGCGGTTTGGATCAAAATCGGTTTCCTTGAGAACACGCTCGACCATCTCGACAAAGTCCGCGCGGCGAAACTGCAGCGGTGATACGTTGACCGCCACCGTCAAACCCGGCCAGTTTTTGCCGTCGAGGCAGGCGCGGCGCAGCATGTATTCGCCGAGTTCGACGATGAGCCCGGAATTTTCGGCAACCGGGATGAACTCCGACGGCGGGATGACGCCGGCGGTAGGATGCGTCCAGCGCGCGAGCGCCTCGACGCCGATCATGGCCGATCCGCTGGCATTGACAATCGGCTGATAAGCGGCGCCGATCGCTTCATTTTCGATGGCAGTTCGCAGATCGCCTTCGAGAAGCTTGCGCTGCGAAAGGTCGGCGTCCATGGCCGCGTCGTAGATACAGGCACGGTTGCGCCCTTCGTTCTTGGCCCGATAGAGCGCCATATCTGCGTAGCGCAAAATGTCACCGGCGTCGCCGGCGCGGCGATCGATGACGGCGATGCCGATCGACGCGCCAATGACGATGCCGTGCCCGTCAATCGAATAAGGCGCACAAACAGTCGCGATGATACGGCCGGCCAACGCCTGCAGCGAATATGAATCCGATGGGCACACCGTGATGATCGCGAACTCGTCGCCGCCAAGCCGGGCAACAAGGTCGTCTTCGCGCATGATGCGGCTCAAGCGCTGGGTGACGCTGAGGATGAGCTCGTCGCCGATGTGATGCCCGAGCGTATCGTTGACGTCCTTGAAATGGTCGAGGTCGATGTAGAACACCGCCGCCGAATCGCCGCCGCGGCGCACGTCGCCGATGACTTCCTCGAGCCGGCGGCTGAAATAAATGCGATTGGGCAGACCGCAGACCGGATCGTGCAAAGCAAGATGCAGCAACTGGCCCTCGCCGGCGGCGATCTTCTGTGCCGTGCCGCGCATGTGGCCGATCACCAGCCCAACGAGAAGCGCCAGCCCGCCAAGCGTCAGGGCGATAAGCAACGCCAGCCAGCCGTTGACCCTGACTGACCCATCCGGGATCCACGCCAAGCGCGTGATCGGGCCGCTTTGCTGGTCGCCTATGGTTGTGCTTTGCGGATCGGAAGCATCCGCCGGGTCATCCGCTTCGCGAAGGCCGCGCAATTGCAGCTGTGCGCCCAGGTCTTTGAGCACCGCGCTGTCGAGGTATTTAACCGAGATGACAATCGGGGCGTTTTCCGTGCCGCCGGCGAGATCGGCATCGTCGCCGACGGCGACGGCGGCGACGAATGCCGGTTTCGCCATGAAGCGCTGAAACAGCACCGCGGCGCGGCCGGCCGGCCGCGAGTCGGTTGCCGCGCCCGGCAGCATCATCCCGCCGGACAGGTGAGGCGCTTGGCGGCGCAACAGCTGAATGCTCGGGGCGAGCTCGCCGTCCGTCACCCTCGCGCCGCCGTCTCCTTGGACGCGCGCGCGCGCATATTCAACATGATTGCTGCCATCGACCACCACGACCAGATCGTGATCGAAATACGTCTCCAGCCATTGGCCCACGCGGCGGTCTACCCAGTCAGGATCAAAGGCGACGCGGATGCCGCGCGTGGCGCCCGGCGTCGCTGCCGCGCTCTCGACTTCATGCAAAATTCGCGTGCCGCGTGCAATGACGGCTTGCTGCACCAGCTTCTGTTCGCGCGCGCGGGCGGCGTCGTCGGCCCGCTGCGCCGAGATGAGCAGAAATGCGAATATGCCGACGATGGCCAAGGCGACCGCAGCGGCAACGGGAATCACAAGGCGGCCGCGCGCGTCGCCCCAACGCGACACGCTCGCGGCGATTGGCGGTGACGCCGAAGCAGTCACGCGTTCTTCCTTGGCAGTGTCCTTGTTCCCCGAAACCATGGGAGACAAAGATTGCCATTAGCTTGCCGCTTCGGCGTGGCGCGCGGCGTCGTATTCCGGAGTTAACGGTGCGTTAATTGGAACTGGAAAAATCTGCGTGGATTACTGGTAGGTTGGGCCCTTCACCGCCTGTGCGTGTAGGGCGGACGGGGAATGGCGATGTGGGCGGCTCTGAGCGCCGCCGACCAGCGCTCGCGCAAATCGCTGAAATAAGGCTCTCCCGGTTCGATCCGGTAAATCAACTCGGCATCGCAGGCATCGCGCCGCACGACGATGAGATCGATGGGCAAGCCGACGCTCAAATTGGAACGCATCGTCGAGTCGATGGAAATAAGCCCCACCTTGAGCGCGTCGTAGATGTCCATTCCGTAGGAGACGGCACGATCAAGCACCGGCTTGCCGTATTTGTGTTCGCCGATCTGAAGGTATGGGGTGTCGGTGGTGCATTCGATAAAATTGCCGGCGGAGTAAACCATGAAAAGGCGCATACGATCCCCGGCGATCTGCCCGCCCAGCAAAAACGAGACGTCAAAGTTCACGTCCAACGCCTCCAAAGCCTTTCCCTCGGTGGTCAGCAGCATGCGGATCACATGCCCAACGCGCTGGGCCGCCTGAAACAAACTGGGCGCGTTCATCAGGGTCTCGTGCTCGCCGGTTTCCGAATTGTCATAGCCTTCGGTCAGTATGCTCACGACCGATTGGCTGATCGACAAATTGCCGGCTGAAGCGATCGCCATGATGCGCTTGCCGGGGTCGGAGAACACGTGCAGCTTACGGAAGGTGGCAATGTTGTCGACGCCGGCATTGGTGCGGGTGTCGCCGAACATAACCAATCCTTCGCGAACGAGAATGCCGCAGCAATAGGTCATGATTGGTCGCTCCGCCGGGCGACCTTACCGTATATTCGCCGGGTTGTCGGGCAGGCCTATCGCTCGAGCTTAATCGCTGCGGCCAAGTTTGCCGTAGTGCGGCCGCGAACGGCTGACGGATTCTTCTGCTTAAATTTTCAGCGGAATGACCAACGCGGCGGCAGAGCGGCCCGCCGGCGTAAACAGTATGCGCGAACGCGGCTTCCCGATTTACGGCCGGCCCTAATAAAAAGATCGCCGGGCACCACATGGTGTCCGGCGATCGCAGGTGCAGGCGAGGGGGTTTAGGCTTTGCCGAATGGCACCGCAATAAAGAGCGTCGCCTTCGCGGTCTTTACCCGCATCAACAGGCCATGCTTGCCTTGGTCTTTCGCGTCGGCCATGGCCTTGCGAACGTCCGCGGCGCTGCTGACTTGCTTGCCGTTCACGTCGAGGATGACGTCGCCGGGCTGGATGCCTCCTTGAGCGGCCGGGCTGTCGGGTTCAACCTGGGTGACCACGACGCCTTTCTGCCCGGAGCCATCCCGGTCACGGGCCGGTTCGACGGCAACGCCGAGGTGCGGCGTATTTGCCGCGTCGGGGCTGGCCGTCTCCGCTTGCGCCGTGTGCTCGCTCGGCATTGTCGCGAGCGTCGCCGTCAACGATTTGGTCGCGCCGTTGCGCACAACGTCGAACTTGACTGACGAGTTCGGCGCCAGGCCACCAATGGTGCGGGCGAATTCGCGGGCGTCCTTGATTGGCTTGCCATTCACCGCGGTGATGACGTCGCCATTCTCAAGACCGGCTTTCGCGGCCGGAGAATCCGCCATCCGTTCGTCAACGATGACGCCTTCCGCCTTTTTCAGGCCGAGGCTATCGGCCATGTTGGCGCTCACCGGCTGCACTTCGACACCGAGCCAGCCGCGGGTCACGTGGCCGTGCTCTTTGAGTTGGGCGACAACCATCTTGGCGGTTTCCGCGGGAACGTCGAAGCCAATGCCGACCGAACCACCCGAAGGCGAGTAGATCGCGGTGTTGACGCCGATGACCTCGCCGTTAACGTCAAAGGCAGGTCCGCCCGAATTTCCTTTGTTGATCGGCGCGTCGATTTGAATGTAGTCGTCGTAGGCGCCGGCGCCGATATCACGGCCGCGCGCAGACACGATGCCCGCCGTCACGGTGCCGCCCAGGCCGAACGGATTGCCGACCGCCACCACCCAATCGCCGACGCGCGGCGTCTGCTGGGCGAATTTGACGAACGGAAAGTCGTTCTTGCCGTCGACCTTGATCAAGGCGATGTCGGTCTTCGGATCGGTACCGATAACCTTTGCGGTATAGACCGTGCCGTCATCGGTCGTGACCTGCACCGATTTGGCGTGGTCAACGACGTGGTTGTTGGTCACCGCATAGCCGTCGGCGGTGATGAAGAAACCCGAGCCCTCGCCGGTCAGGACGTGATGGCGTTGCATGCCGTTGGGCATGCCCTGCTCGCCGAATTGCTGAAAGAATTTCTCCATCGGGGAGCCTGGCGCGAACGGCACGACCTCCCGGTCATTGCCTTGATTGCCTTCATCGCCTTGATTGCCTTCGCTCATGTCGGCCGTGTTCGCGGTCTCGTCGATTTTGACCCGCACGGAGACGACAGCGGGTTTGACTTTGGCGACCAGGTTGGCAAAGCCCGCGGGAGCGGAGGCGGGCGTCGAAGCAGCGTCGGCCGCGTGTGCCGAAGTGGTGGACCAGGGCATCGGCAGATATCCGCCGGGGCCGGCGATGATCACGGCAGCGCCGATGGCGGCGACGGAACCAAGCAAAGCCAGGCGCCGCGGCCGTAACGCAGTGCGACCGTGTTCACGGGTATTATCAGTCATAAGTCGATCTCCATGGATTCATTGCATGCGTGCCTCTGCGGCACCTGTGGCTGATAAATTGGTGGTGGCACGTTACGCGCGCGTGGCGAGGGAATTAATTTTAGGTAATGATCGGAGCGATAGCGGGATTGTGATTTAAGTGTAGGCCAGAGCAAACCGCGCGTGCGGCAGCGGCCGAAGTGAAGGTAAGCGAGTGGCCGAGAATTTCATCTACCTGGCGACGATTTGGGTCATTCCGGCGATCATTGCCATTACCTTTCACGAGGCGGCGCACGGTTTCGTCGCGCATCTTCTCGGCGACGATACGGCGTGGCGGCTCGGCCGCGTCAGCTTCAATCCGCTCAAGCATATCGACCCCGTCGGCACAATTTTGCTGCCGGGGATGCTGTTGTTGCTGCGCTCGCCGTTCCTGTTTGGCTACGCCAAGCCGGTGCCGGTGAACTTTCGCGCGCTACGCTCGCCGCGCCGCGACATGGTGCTGGTCGCGGCCGCCGGGCCGGCGATGAACATTGGGCTCGCGATCGTCGCCGCGCTCGCCTTTCATGGTGTGCGCTACCTGCCGGAAACGGCGGCGTTGTGGCTCGCGGCGAACCTGCGCAACGCTTTGCTGCTCAACGTCGTGTTGGCCGTTTTCAACCTGTTTCCGCTGCCGCCACTCGACGGCGGGCGCATCCTGGTCGGCATTTTGCCGATCGCGGCGGGGAGGGTGTTGGCGCGCCTCGAGCCTTTCGGCATCGCCATTCTCCTCGCCCTGTTCATTGTGCTTCCGGTTTTGGGCGCAAATCTCGGTCTGGATTTCAGCGGCGTCTCGCGTGCGCTCGCGATCGCAACGAATACGGTGATCCGCGCCATCGTGCATTTGACCGGCAATGGATGAGGCGATGCGGACTTAGAGGTCCTGGAAGCGCTTTCCTTCGGCAGCGAGCTTCTCGAGCAGTGGCGCCGGCGCAAAGTCAGCACCCATGGTCGCCTCGAACTCTTTCAGCTTCGCCAGTATTTTATCCGGACCGACGAGGTCGGCGTAAAACATCGGACCGCCGCGGTACACCGGCCAGCCATAGCCGTTGATCCAAACGATATCGATGTCGGACGCGCGCTGCGCGATGCCTTCTTCCAGGATCTTGGCCCCTTCGTTGATCATCGGATAAATACAGCGCTCGAGTATCTCCTCGTCCGAGATGGTTCGCCGATTGACGCCTTTCTTGGCGGCGAAATCGAGCACGATTTTTTCCACGACCGGCGACGGTTTGGCGTTGCGCGCCTCGTCGTAATCGTAAAATCCGGCTCCCGTTTTTTGTCCGCGCCGGCCCATCTCGCAAAGAATTTCGCGAATGGTCGATGATTTGCTCGTCTCCTTGGACCAGCCGATATCCAGTCCGGCAAGATCGCTCATGGCAAACGGACCCATCGGCAGCCCGAAATCGTAAATCACGCGGTCGACGTCCCACGGCATCGCGCCCTCGAGAATGAGCTTTTGCGCTTCGCGCTGACGCTGGCTCAACATGCGGTTGCCGACGAATCCATGGCAAACGCCGACCAGCACCGCGGTCTTGCCGATTTTGCGCGCGAGCTGCATCACGGTCGCGATGACCGGCTTTGCGGTCTTTTGACCCCGCACCACTTCCAGAAGGCGCATGACGTTCGCGGGCGAGAAAAAATGCATGCCGAGCACGTTTTCCGGCCGGCCGGTGACAGCGGCGATCTCGTCGATGTTGAGATAGGAGGTATTGGAGGCGAGAATTGCACCCTTCTTCGCGATCGCATCGAGCTTGCGAAAGACCTCCTTCTTGATGTCCATGTTTTCGAAGACCGCCTCGATCATAAGATCGCATGCGGATAGCGCCTCGAGATCGAGCCCGGGGCGGAGTAACCCCATGCGCGTGGCGAGATCGGCTTGCGTCAGTCGCCCCTTCTTGGCGGTATTCTCATAATTGCGGCGGATCGTGCCGACGCCGCGGTCGAGCGCCTCCTTTGCCGCTTCGACAATGGTCACCGGGATGCCGACATTAAGGAAGTTCATGGCGATACCGCCGCCCATCGTACCGGCACCGATGATGCCGACGCGCCCGATGGGCAACACGGGCGTGTCGTCCGGCACGTCGGTAATTTTCGACGCTTTGCGTTCGGCAAAGAACACATAGCGTTGCGCTTGCGCCTGTGCGGTCGGAATGAGGTCCAGAAACGCCTGCCGCTCGAGCTTCATTCCTTCGTCGAAAGGCAGGTCGAGGGCGGCTTTGACGGCGCGCAATGCCGAATGCCAGGCTTCGAAGCCGCGGTACCTGCGCGCGTAATCGCGCCTGACCTTGTCGAAGATTTCGGGATGTCCGCGGGCGGCCTCGATCTTGTCGTTGAGATCGCGAATCCGGCGCAGCGGCATATGCGTGTCGATGACTTTGCGAGCAAACGCAATCGCCCCTTCGCGCAATTTGCCTTCATCGGCGAGCGCGTCGACGACGCCCCATTCGAGCGCCCGTTTGGCGGAAAATGGCGTGCCGGTCAGGATGACTTCCAGCGCATTCTCGACGCCGCTGAGCCGCGGCAAGCGCTGGGTCCCGCCGGCTCCCGGAATGAGCCCGAGCTTGACTTCAGGAAGGCCGAATTTCGCCGACGGCACGGCAATGCGATAGTGGCACATCAGCGCCATTTCGAAGCCGCCGCCCAGCGCCGTGCCGTGAATGGCGGCGATGACCGGTTTCGGGCCGCCTTCCAGCGCCGACTGGATTTCCGGGAGCGTCGCGCCCTTTGCCGGCTTGCCGAACTCGGAAATATCGGCGCCGGCGATAAAGGTACGGCCGGCGCAAATGACCACAATAGCGTTGACCGCTGGATCGGCGGCCGCTTGGGTAACGCCGTCGCGGAGCCCGTTACGCACGTCGGCAGAGAGCGCGTTGACCGGCGGTGAATTAATGGTCACGAGCGCGATATCGCCCTCGCGGGTCAAATCGGTTACGGCATTGATCGCGGCCATGGGTTATAACTCCTTGCGGCGTGGCGGTTGCTTTCGGGCAAGCCCGAAATAAGCTTCAGCGCAAAATACATAATGGTCGTTGCGGAGGAAACGTTCGTGTCACTATTCGACTTGAACGGCAAAGTGGCCCTGGTCACCGGCTCATCGCGCGGTATCGGCCGCGCCATCGTCGAACGCATGGCCGAGCAGGGCGCCAGGGTGGTGGTCTCCTCGCGCAACCAGGAGGCCTGCAACGAGGTCGCGGCGGCGATCAACGCCAAGCACGGCGAAGGCCGTGCGCTGGCGCTGGCCGCCAATATTTCGGCAAAGGAGCATCTCAAGCGTCTCGTCGACGAAACCATCGGCAAATTCGGCCAGATTGATATCTTGGTGTGCAACGCCGCTTCAAATCCGCATTACGGTCCGATGCACACCATTACCGACGAGCAGCTGCGAAAAATTCTCGACAACAACATTGTCTCCAACCATTGGCTGATAACACTGGTGGCGCCCGGGATGATGGCCCGCAAGGACGGTTCGATCATCATCATATCTTCGATCGGCGGTCTGCGCGGCAGTCCGGTGATCGGCACGTATTGCATCTCCAAGGCGGCCGATTTGCAGCTCGCGCGCAATCTTGCGGTCGAACTTGGGCCGCACAATGTGCGAGTGAATTGCATCGCGCCGGGCCTGATCCGCACCGACTTCGCCCGCGCGCTGTGGGAAAATCCGGAAATGCTCAAAGTGAGAAACGCACAGACGCCGCTTGGCCGCATCGGCGAACCCGACGAGATCGCCGGCGCCGCGATTTTGCTCGCCTCGCCTGCCGGCAGCTTCATGACCGGGCAGTCGATCGTCATCGACGGCGGCGTCACGATTGCGTAGGCGGCGCGCCGTCGCCACGGCCGCGAAGGAGAACCGCCGATGACCGATCAGGCCGGCTCCGGCGCAGGCGCGCAGGCAAAGAAATTCCCGGCGCTGACGCTGGCGCAGGCCAATGCGATTTTAACCGCCAAGGGTTCGCCGTTTGAGATGGAAACGCGCAGCATTCGCGGCGCACCGACGCGGGTATGGAAGAATGCGCCGCCGACGCTTCGCGACCTTTTTCTCCTAAGCCGGCAATTTGGCGCGCGGACCTTTGTCGTTTACCGCGATGAGCGTGCGAGCTACGAGGATTTTGCGCGCGCTGCGCTGGCGATTGCCGCGGCGCTGCAAGCGGCGGGATTGAAAAAGGGCGATCGCGTCGCCATTGCCATGCGCAACCTGCCGGAATGGCCGGCGGCATTTTTTGGCATTCTGCTCGCCGGCGGGGTCGCGACGCTGCTCAACGCGTGGTGGAGCGGGCCGGAGCTGGAATATGGGCTCAACGATTCCGGCGCCAGGATCGCCATTGTCGACGGCGAACGGCTCGAGCGCATTGCCGAACATCTGCACAATTGCGCGGCGCTCGAGCGGATCTTTGTAAGCCGGGAGAACGAGGATGTGGCGCATCCGAAAGTCACCCGGCTCGAAATCCATCCTCGGCGACGTGAAATCGTGGCCGCTTTTGCCGGACCGGCCGCTGCCGGACGTGCCGCTCGATCCGGAAGACGACGCGACCATCATTTACACGTCGGGCACGACCGGGAAACCCAAGGGTGCGGTGGGCACCCACCGCAATACGTGTACGTCGGTGCTGATCAGGCCCTATTGGCTGGCGCGAAGCTTTCTGCGCCGCGGCGAGCCGATACCGGCGCCCGATCTAAAGGCGCCGCCGAAATCGGCGTTGCTTGCGGTGCCGCTCTTTCACGTCACCGGATGTCAGGCGACCATGATTCCGATGCTCGCCGCCGGCGGCAAACTTGTCTTCATGCACAAGTGGGATCCGGAATTGGCCATGCAGCTCATCGAACGCGAGCGCATCACCGGCGCCGGCGGCGTGCCGACCATCGCGTGGCAATTGCTCGAACATCCGGCGCTCGGCAAGTACGACCTCTCTTCACTGGAAACCATCGGCTATGGCGGCGCCCCCGCCGCCGCCGAATTGGCGCGCCGGGTGAAGGAGAAATTCCCCAGCGCGGTGCCGGCGACAGGGTGGGGGATGACCGAAGTTTCCGGCGGTTTTACGGGGCACCAGGCCGAGGATTACGCGCTGCGCCCTGACAGTTGCGGCCCGGCTATTCCAGTTGGCGCCATGAAGATCGTGGACGAGAACGGCGGCGATCTGCCGCCCGGCGGCGTCGGCGAACTTTGGGTCAAAGGTCCGAATGTCGTGCGCGGCTATTGGCGCAACCCGAAAGCAACCGCGGAGACTTTCGTCGAGGGTTGGGTGCGCACCGGCGACATCGCGCGGCTCGACGACGAGGGCTTTTGTTACATTCTCGATCGCGCCAAGGACATGCTTATCCGCGGCGGTGAAAATATTTATTGCGTCGAGGTGGAGAGCGCGCTCTACGAGCACCCGGCCGTCGTCGACGCGGCGGTGGTCGGCATTCCGCATCACTCGCTTGGTGAAGAACCTGCGGCGGTGGTCACGCTCAAAGCGGACACGCACGTCAGCGAGGAGGAGCTGCGCGGCTTTGTTGCCGAGCGCCTCGCGGCCTTCAAAGTACCGGTAAAGATCGTCTTCTCCGCCGACATGCTGCCGCGCAATGCCAACGGCAAAGTGATCAAAGGCGAGCTCAAGCGGCTATTCGCGCAAAATACGCTTGCCGCTCAGTGAGGGCGAGTTCACAGCCGCGCGTTGGTGTATTTTCGCATCTCCAGTCGGGCGATCGCGCGGCAATGAACTTCGTCGGGACCGTCGGCGAGCCGCAGCGTGCGAATGTGGGCGTACGCTTTCGCCAGCCCCGCATCGCTGGTGACGCCCATGCCGCCGTGCGCCTGGATGGCGTCGTCGATCACCCGCAGAGCGACGCGCGGCGCCGCCACCTTGATCATGGCGATTTCCAGCTGCGCCGTCTTGTTGCCGGCCTTGTCCATCATATCGGCGGCCTTCAGGCACAGAAGCCGCGTCATCTCGATATCGATGCGCGCCTCGGCGATGCGCTGCTCCCAGACTGAGTGCTCGGCGATCTTCTTGCCGAAGGCCACCCGCGACAACAGGCGTTTGGTCATCTTCTCCAAGGCCACTTCGGCGGCGCCGAGCGTGCGCATGCAATGATGGATGCGGCCGGGGCCGAGCCGCCCCTGGGCGATTTCGAAGCCGCGGCCTTCGCCGAGCAGGAGATTGCCGGCGGGCACGCGGACCTTGTCGAGAACGACCTCCGCATGCCCGTGCGGCGCGTCGTCGTAGCCGAAGACCGGGAGCATGCGAACGACCTTCAGGCCATCGCTGTCGAGCGGCACCAGAATTTGCGATTGCTGTTCGTGCCTGGCGCGCGACGGATCGGTCTTGCCCATGACAATGGCGAGTTTGCAGCGCGGATCGCCGACGCCCGACGACCACCATTTGCGCCCGCTGATCACGTAGTCGCCGCCGTCGCGGGCGATCGAGGTTTCGATATTGGTGGCGTCGGAGGAAGCCACGGCCGGCTCGGTCATCAGGAACGCCGAACGGATTTCTCCGGCGAGCAGGGGTTTTAGCCATTTGCGCTTCTGCTCCGGCGAGCCGTAGCGGTGCAGCACTTCCATGTTGCCCGTGTCGGGCGCCGAGCAGTTGAAGACTTCCGAGGCCCAGGACACCCGGCCCATCTGCTCGGCGCAGAGCGCGTAATCGAGGTTGGTCAAGCCCGCGCCATGAAACTCGCCCTGGTCGTGATCGGAAGGCGGAAGAAAGAGATTCCAAAGGCCCTCGGACTTGGCCTTGGCCTTCAGCTCTTCGAGGACGGGAATGACTTTCCAGCGTTCGCCTTGTTCATCCTGCTGCGTATACGTGTCGACCGCCGGATAAACGTGCGCATCCATGAAAGCGATGACGCGGTCGCGCCAATGTTTTTGCCGCTCCGATACGGAAAAATCCATGACCGTTTTCTCCCTCAATCGCCCGCAACATACACCGAGGCGCGCATCTTCGCATCCGGACCTTGAGCGTGCCTGCCGGCCGCGCTAGTGGTATTCGGCGGGTTTGGAGATTTGCCGATGACCGGCGCGCGACAAGGCGGCGATAAACACCTCAAGGAAAGCGAGATCGTCACTGCCGCGCTTCTCGTCATCGGCGACGAGATTTTGTCAGGCCGCACCAAAGACAAGAATATCGGCTTTGTCGCCGAGCATCTCACCGCCATCGGCATCGATTTAAAGGAAGTCCGCGTCGTCCCTGACGACGAGCCCGAGATCGTGGCCGCGCTCAATGCCTTGCGCGCCCGCTACGCTTACGTTTTCACCACCGGCGGCATCGGCCCGACCCACGACGACATTACCGCGGACGCGGTGGCGAAGGCGTTCGGCCTTCCCATCGACTACGACCCGCGCGCAGTCGAGATTTTGCGCGCGCGGCTATCGGTGACCGGCGGCGAGATGAATGAGGCGCGCATGCGCATGACGCGCGTGCCCAAAGGCGCCGAACTGGTGCTCAACAAGATCTCGGCTGCGCCTGGATTCATGATCGGCGATGTCATCGTTATGGCCGGCATTCCGCGGGTCATGCAAGCGATGCTCGAATACGTGACGCCGCAGCTCAAGACCGGCACCGCCATGCTGTCGCAAAGCGTGCGCGGCGATTGCCGTGAGGGCGACATCGGCACCGAGCTTGGCACGATCGCCAGCGCGCATGCCGGTGTTGTTATTGGCTCGTACCCGTTCATGGACGAGGACCGGCGCCCGAACACGGACATCGTTTTGCGCTCGCGCGATCCGCAAAAGCTCGCGGAAGCCAAAGCCGCGGTAGAGGCAATGCTCAAGCGGCTGCATGCTGCGGCCGGCTGACGAAAAATTAGGCATCGTCCGGCCAAATTCACGGTGATGGCCCGGGCCCCGCTGCTCACGCTCTTGCGACTTGCGGTGGTGGTGGCTGATCCCTACTTCATCTGCACGCGCGGGTGAGCCAAGGCCCAATGAGCGAAAGCGAAAACCAAGCGCTGTTCAGCGTCTTGCGGCAATCGGCCGATACCAAATGTGCTGCTGCCATCGAAGCTGCGGTGAGGAAAGGGGACGACCGCGAGCTTTGCCGCGTCAATCCGCTGGCTTTCGCCGCCAAGAACCAGCTCGATGACGAGCGCACCATTGCGGCGTTCCTGCATGCGGCGCGGCTCGGCATATTCGAACTGTCATGGAACGTGCTTTGCCCGGGATGCGGCGGCGTGCTCGAGGCCGGGACAACGCTCAAAGCCGTAAACCGCGAGGAATACGATTGCGGCCTGTGCGCCGCCGGCTACAAGCCGACCTTGGACGAAATGGTCGAGGTCACGTTCACCGTCAGTCCGCGCGTGCGCCACATCGCCGGCCACAGTCCGGATACGCTGCCGGAAGTCGAATATTATCGGCAGATATTCTGGAGCTCGGGCGTCGATCTGCCCGAAACGCTCAGCGACAGCCTCGCCGATTTCACCGTCGACTTCATCGAGCTCGCCCCCGGCGAGAAGGCCGTACTTTCTGTGCAGCTGCCGAACGATTTCGTCATCGTCTTCGACCCGGTGACGCACGGCACCCAATTCATCGACGTCAAGGGCGATCCGACGCATGAGCGGCAGACGTTGAGCATGGTGTTCAACAAGGTGAAAGCGCCGGTCGGCACCGTCGAGATGCGGCCGGGCCCGTTGCGCGTGACGCTGGAGAACCGCACCGACCGGCGGGTGCTGCCGGCTTTGTGGATCGCCGGCGACACGCTGCATCAGCTGCTCGGCAGGCGGCGGCCGTTCCTCACCGCCAAGCGGCTTCTCAGCAACCAGACGTTCCGCGACATTTACAACACCGACACGCTCGACGTGGATCAGCGGCTCAAGATCACGAGCCTGACGTTTCTGTTCACCGATCTCAAAGGCTCGACGGCGCTCTATGAGCGCGTCGGCGATCTTGCCGCCTACGACCTCGTCCGCCAGCATTTTCGCGTGTTGTATGACGTCGTCGCCGCCGAGGCCGGAGCCGTGGTCAAAACCATCGGCGATGCGGTCATGGCGACTTTCCCGACCCCGGACCGGGCGCTGGCGGCGGCGCTGCGGATGCGCAAGGAAATGGCGCGCATCAATACCGAGCGCCGCAACGAGGATTTGCTCCTGAAGATCGGCATCCACGAAGGTCCGTGCCTGGCGGTGACGCTGAACAACAGTCAGGACTATTTCGGCCACACGGTGAATATGGCCGCCCGCGTGCAAGGCCTTGCCTCCTCGCATGCGATTTTCGCCACGAAATCCGTGGTCGAGGACACGAACTCGGTGAAAATCCTGGAAACGTCCGGACTGCAGCCGACCATGCAGCGCGCGGCGCTGCGCGGCATCACCGACGAAACGATGGTTTACGAGATTCCCTGATTGCCATCGACGCACCCGGTCTGATAATCGGCAAGGAGTTTACCTTAAGCCGCCGCGAGGACCGCCAATGACCGAGGCCGCAGCCCAAATGCCCGAAGCCTCCTTGCGGCGCGACCCGGCAAAGATCTTTCCGGTTTCCTGGGATCAATTCCATCGCGATTCGCGCGCGCTGGCGTGGCGAATAAGCGGTGCCGGTCCGTTCGAGGCCATTGTCTGCATCACCCGCGGCGGGCTGGTGCCGGCGGCGATCGTCGCCCGCGAACTCGGCATCAAACTGATCGAGACGGTGTGCGTGTCGAGCTATACCGGCACGAACCAGGGCGACTTAAAAGTGCTCAAGACCGTCGCCCAGTCGATCGTCGGGCTTGGCGCCGGGCAAGGGGCGCGGGTGCTTCTGGTCGACGACCTGGTCGATACCGGTAAAACGGCGAAGGTCGTGCGCGAGATCGTGCCGCGCGCCCACCTCGCGACCGTCTACGCGAAGCCGATGGGGCGTCCGCTGGTCGACACGTTCATCACCGAAGTCTCGCAGGACACCTGGATTTATTTTCCGTGGGACACCGGCCTTGCTTTCCAGCCGCCGATCAACGAAGCCGGCCTGTAACGAAGGAGGTCGCTCAAATGGACGCCATCGCGCAAAAATCAGCACAGGGCGCAACCGACATCCATTCGCATCTGGTGCGGCCCGCCGAGATGGAATGGCGGAAGACGCGCTTTCCCGGTTGCGAAGCGAAGGGACTGTTGTTCGACAAGGAGAGTGGGCTGGTGACCGCGCTGATGCGGCTTGCTCCCGGCGCAATCCTTCCCGACCACGAGCACGTCAAAATCGAGCAGACCTACGTGCTCGAAGGAAGGCTGGTGGATAAGGAAGGCCCGGTCGCCGGGCTTTCCGTCGGGCCGGGCGAATTCGTCTGGCGCGAGCCCGGCAGCCGCCACGTCGCCTGGACGCCCGAAGGCGGCTTGATGCTCGCCATGTTTCAAGTGCCGAACAAATTCTTCGAATCCGACGGCCGCGTGACCGACATGTCCGGGGCCGATTGGGACAGCCTCTGGGGTCACCTCTTTAACGAGTAGACTGCTCGTTGCGCGCGGATTGGCGGCTTGTGGAGCCGAACCGTGGGGGGCGGAGGAGCAAAGCATGCTGCGTAAACTCATCCCGGCGGCCGCCATTGTCGCGCTATGTACCGGATCCGCCGCCGCTCAGGATTCGCCAAACTCTGCAAGCGCTCCAAGCTCTTTAAGCATTCCGCTGAACCGGAAGCTGCCGCCGACCAGGGAAGAGATCGAGCGCCGCAAGGCCAACGATCGCGCCTATGACGCGGCGATGAAGAAGATCCCCGACAAGAAATCATCGGGTGATCCCTGGGGCGAGATTCGGCCGGGTCGGGCGCCCGCCGCCAAGATCAAGCAACAATAAATAAGGGCGCGGTCATTGTCCGCACTTCCGGCGCGGCCGGCGGATGATAAAAGGATGGCCGCAAGCACGGCGTCGAAGTTGCCCGCGCGCGGACGTGGCGAAATGGTAGACGCAAGGGACTTAAAATCCCTTGGGGGAAACCCTGTGCGGGTTCGAGTCCCGCCGTCCGCACCACGGGCTTTTTCAGGCGGCAAAATCAAGCCTCGCATTTTGCGTCGGTCTAGTTCGCGTTCGGTTTGAATTCCCGCATTGTCGCCAGATAAAGCGCGTTTGGCGTGTGCACGCCGGTTTGCGCGAGTTCGATGACGCGGCGCGCCACGAGTGCGGTTATCGGGTCGCTCTGGACCGCAAGACCGAGCGACTTACAGGCGCGCGTAAACGCTTCCGACATCGCTTCAATTTGCTCGGGTTGGAACGCCTGACTGGGTAAAAACGGAGTGATCGGCATGGCCGTACTCTCAGGCGACGGCTTCGGTTTGCGTGACCTGCGGCTGATAGAGCGGCCGCATGTTCATGTAGCATTTGCTCGACCAGGCTGTGCCGGCGATGTAGCGCAGCCGTGCCGCAGCCAGGTTGAGGCAGGACTGGCCATCAGGGAAGGCTCCTACGACGCGGGTTCGGCGTCGGATCTCTCGCATGATCCGCTCGAGTGGGTTATTGGTCCTGATCTTGTGCCAATGGATATCAGGGAAGGTGTAGTAAGTCAGCGTCTCGGAGACGTTGCGCTCGACCAAATCGGCGGCCGTAGGCATCTTGGCGGCGCGAAGATCTTCAACGATCGTTCGCGCTTTGCGCTCAGCCGCGTCACGGCTCTCTTGGGCATGAATGGCTTTGAGCATATGGCTCACTTCGCGGACCCTCGTTGCCGGCACATGGCTGAAGACATTCCGGTAAAAATGAACCATGCAGCGCTGCCACTGAGCGTCAGGCAGATATTCCGCAGCACTCTCCATCAAGCCTCGGCAGGCGTCCGAGATGATCAGCTGTACTCCGGCGAGACCGCGGTCGACGAGGTGGCGCAGGAATGCCGACCAGCCAGACTTGTCCTCCTTGGCGCCTTCACAGATGCCCAGAATCTCCCGAAAACCATCGGAATTGACGGCGCTGGCCACCAGCAAAGAGACATTGCGGACTTCGCCGGCCCAGCTTCGCTTCATCACGATGCCATCGAGATAAAGGTACGGATGTTCGCCTTCGATGCGCCGGTTTCGCCACGCCTCGATCTTGGCGTAGATCTTCTTGTTGAGGTTTGACACCGTGCTGGGCCCTTCTCGCCATTTTCGGGGGAGGGCGTAACTGGTTTCTCAGCCACGGACGCGTGGGAGAGCCGCTTGCCGCTGATGCTGGTTAACGTGGTCCTAGCGGGACCGTTCCGGTTGTATGCGACAGGCAGGAGACGAAAAAAACTCAAAAGCGGCCGGTTGTTTCGGGAACCGGCCGTATTCAATTGCTGGCAAAATTTGGGCAGACGCCGAATTATCTGGCTTTTCTACGGCGTCTCCAGTCTGTTTGCTCTTGCTGCGCCATGTTGGCGCGCATGTGCTTGAGCAAACGTTTGACCTCTGCCTGCTCGACACCCGAGAGTCCTTTGACCGCCATGCGATTGACGTAGCGCATGTCCGGCACCACGCGGGCGAACAGATTGCGCCCTTTGACGGTGAGATAGATCAGCGTCTTTCGTGCATCTTGCGCATCGCGAACCCGGTAAGCCAGACGTGCCTTTTCCAGAGCGATGATCGCTTTCAGCGTTGTCGGCGGCGCCATATGGACGCGTTGGCTCAGTTCGCGAAGGCCAACGCCATCCTCGGTCCACAGCGCGCGGAGAAACGGCCACATGCCGAAGTTTATTCCGTGCAACGAGACGAGTTTCTGAAACGTGCGATGAAAAGTTCGGATTGTATCCCAGATCAGGAACCCCATTGTTTCTTCCGGTGCATAGGCGCCGAGCCGGAGTTTTTGCGGCCTATTGTCGTTTCGCTTTGTCAAACGTCACCCCAATCTCAATATCGTGCGTTGCAATGATACGGCATCGTGCACATTCAAATCGTCGTGACAAGGTTGAGCGCCGACAACCAACGCGCGCGAAAAATCGTTACCTAGCTAACGTTTGTCATATTGACAAGGCAATGGCCAACTGAAACCCTGTACGAATGCAGGACAGGCGGACTGAGATTTGCGCAGGTGCGCGCCTCAACAGAAGCGTCTCCATGCTGGCGAACTCAATCGCAAAGGAGTTGTCGGTGATGACGAGACTACGGTTTGGCAGTTTTATCGCTCCGGTTCTGCCGCTCGGCGAGAATCCGACGCTGCAAATCAGGCGCGAAATCGAGCTGATCGAGCACCTCGATCGCCTTGGCTTCGATGAGGCCTGGGTCGGCGAGCATCATTCGGGCGGCGCCGAGATCATCGCATCGCCGGAAATTCTGGTTGCCGCCGCCGCTGAACGAACAACGCGGATCCGTTTGGGGACCGGGGTGATCACGATCCCCTATCACCATCCATTCCTGGTGGCCGATCGAGCTGTCCAGCTCGATCATCAGCTCATGGGCCGCTTCATGCTCGGGGTCGGTGCAGGTGCGCTGGCGTACGACGCCCATATGCTGGGAATCGATCACAACGCGATACGCAGCCGGCTCGATCAATCGTTGGGTGTGATCATTCGTTTGATGAAGGGCGAGGTGGTCAGTGAGACGACCGATTGGTACCAGCTGCGCGATGCCCGGCTGCAAATGCGACCGTTTTGCGAGCCGCACATGGAGTTGGCGATTCCCGCCGTCAACACCGCTGCCGGACCGAGAATTGCCGGTAAGTACGGCGCCAGTCTGCTGTCCATAGCGGCAACGATCGGCAAGGGCTTTGACGCGCTGCCGACGACTTGGGCGACGTACTGTGAGGCGGCGCAAGAGGCGGGCAGGGTCGCAGACCGAAGAAGTTGGCGCATGGTCGGGCCGGTCCACATTGCCGAGAGCCGCGAAGCCGCACGCCGAAACGTCAAATTTGGCCTCCAATTCTGGCTGAACTACTTCACCAAGGTCGGAACGTTGCCGCTCGGTTTTTCCGGCGACGGGGATATCGAGAGCGAGATAGACGCGCTGTTAGATGCCGGCGTTGCGGTCATCGGCACACCCGACGATCTTATCGCACAAATCAAACGCCTGGAGCAGAAGGGCGGCGAGTTCGGCTGCTTCCTGGACATGGCGCACTACTGGGCGGATTTTGCAGCCACCAAGCGAAGCTATGAACTCATTGCCCGCTACGTCATGCCCTACTTTCAGCGGCAGCTTGATGCCAGACATGCGGCGCTCAATTGGGCAAAGGGCATGCATTCCAAGCTCAGTGAAAAGCGCCGCGAAGCGGCAGCCCTGGTATCCGCCAAGACCTGATGCAGTTATCGCGCCCGACCGCAGATATCCAACAGCCGCGCTTCTCACTTGCGGAGCGCGACCGGCGTTGGGCCGCGGTGCGTAAGCTGATGCGCGGCAGAAGGCTGGACTGCCTGCTCATTCCGCATAACACCGGCGAATGGGACAATTATCAAGCCGACACGCGCTATCTCAGCTGCATCGGCGGCGGCGGCGCAGCCACGGCGTTGATCTTTCCTCTCGACGGTGAACCGATTGTCGTCGTCCGCGAGCAACGGCGTGTTGACTGGTGGCGGCAGCAACAAGATTGGATTTCCGACGTTCGCGCACCCCGAAATTTCAGCTGGGTCGGCGTTTTCAAGGACGCCTTATCTGAGCGGGGCTTGCATACGTCGCGCATAGGTGTGGTCGGTCTCGACGGCGTATTGCGGGATGCGGAAGGCATCGTGGCGTTTGGCGAAATGGCGGCACTAAAGACCGCCTTTCCCAAGATCACGGTCGAAACCGCCACCGACATTGTCAGTACGGTCCGCAAGCGCAAAAGCGCCGATGAAATTGAAATCATGCGCCGCGCCCAACTCTGCGCCGATGAAATCAGCAAAACGGCGCGCGCCGCGGCCAGGCCAAAAGTCGCCGAGCATGAACTCTACGCGGCCATTATCGCCGCGCATGTTCGCGCCGGCGGCGAAACGCCGACGATGATGCTGTTCAGCGCGGACTCGCGCTTATGGCAGACGCATCTGCTGCCCCGCTTCCGGCGCATTGAGCGCAACGACGTCATCATGATCGAAGCCGAGGCCAAATACTTCGGCTACATCGCACAGTCGGTCGAAACGATAGCGTTGCGTCCTTTTTTACCGCTCGAGCGCGACCTGCTGCAGCGATCGCGGGAATGCTTCGATGCCGTGCTCGCCGCCATGAAGCCCGGCGCGGCTTACGCGGACCTCATCGCATTGTGGGAAAAGACGGCGGCTTCGGCGGGCTCACAGGCAGGCCGGACGATGGGTCATGGGCTTGGCCAAGGACAGGACGGGCCATTGACGACAAGGGGCGGAACCGCCGGCGGCGCCATCGTTGAAGAGGGCGATTGCTTTGTGCTCAAGCCTTGGGTTGAGGATCGGGCTGGCACAATCTCGGCCCGGATCGGTGCCAACATCGTCGTTGAACGCGAGAGCGCTAACTTGCTGGGCCGATCCGGGCCGGCATTTTTCGAGCCGGACGCGACACATTCGGCCCGAACGGCAGGAGACTTTTCGTGAAGTCGCGCGTGATGCTGCAGGTCGGCGATCGCCGTATCGTCGAGGAGCAATGGTCCGTGCCGCCGATGCGCAGCACGGAAGCCATCCTGCAGGTGGAAGCCTGTGGGATGTGCGGCAGCGACGTCGAGCAATATCGCGGGACGTTCGTCGCCAACAACATCACCCGGTACCCCTTTATTCCCGGCCACGAACCGATCGGCCGGATCGTCGACATCGGCGCCGACGCAGCGAGAGTTTGGCGCGTCAAGCAGGGCGATCGTGTCGCTATTGAGCCAAACTTGTCGTGCGGACGCTGCGACCTTTGCCTGTCCGGCCATTACACCAGTTGCCACTCACTGATGCCGCCCGGCGCCCCACCGGCATACGGTTTTACTCCGACGGACGTGGGACACGGATTTTGGGGCGCCTACAGCGACTACATGCATCTGCACGAGCGCACGCTGTTGCACCGCATTGCTGACGATGTTCCCATTGCGCTCGCCTCGCTTTACCAGCCGCTCGCTGCCGGCATCAGCTGGGCGGTGCAAATCCCGAAGACGAAGCTCGGTGACGTCGTCTTAATTCTTGGCCACGGTCAACGCGGCCTCGGCGCAGTGGTGGCGGCAAAGCGCGCTGGAGCGAGCAAGATCATCATCACCGGCACGTCCCGCAGCAGGCACAAGCTTGAGCTCGCCCGTGCGCTGGGCGCCGATTTTTGCATCGCCGCGGATGCGGAAAATGTTGTGGAGCGGGTGCACGACATAACCGGCGGCCGCGGCGTCGATGTCATCCTCGATGTGGTACCGGTCGCGACGCAGCCGATCCTCGATGCCATCGAAGTGGCCCGCACCGGCGCCACCATCATCCTTTCCGGCATCAAGGGCAAGACGGCGCTGAACCTCAACGTTGATCGCGTTCTCTACAAGGAACTCGTTCTGCGTGGCGTCTATTCGCAAGGTAACGAGGCTTATCGCGAAGCGTTTCGGATGATCGCCGAAAATCCTCCGGCTCTCGCCGCGCTGCATACCCACGAGTTCAAGCTGGAGGATGCAGAAAAAGCGCTGCTGACGCTCGGCAAGGAGCGCGCCGACAAGAAAGATCCGATCTGCATCACTCTTCACCCGTCAGCGGCAACGATGTCGCTGTGATGTCTTTCGTCAGCAACGATGTATTGCGGACAGCTTGACGCAACTTTTGAGGACTAGGTGCATGAGCAAAATCCGTATTGCGCATCTGTCTGGTGATCACGCCACCGTTCAAAATACGCCGCCGCTCGTAACCTCGAGCAAAGCCAGGGTTCGCCATGGGCTGCCGCCAATCCCGGACGGGCGTTACGATGCGCTACGACCGCAACGCTTGGCCGCGCCCGCCAAGGTCTATGTCGAACAGTTTTCCGCCCATCCGCTCGAGGCAGACGCGGCGGAGCTCTATGCGCCTGCGGACGGCTACATCGCGGCCGATGGCACCTTCAGTCACGAGCGCCGCAACGCTTCGGACAAGGCGGTGTATGAGATCGAGATCAAGCCTGAAGACGGCCTTTATCCGCTCCCGTACATGGCACGGCAAAAGGACGGATCAGCGTGGGAGGACGATTGCATCGAGCCGGGGTCGCATACCGGCCGGCAGCCGTTTTTCCCGGACGGCTCCCGTAGCTTCGAAGAGATCGACCGATTGTCGGTCGACGCGGACGGTCGTGCCAACCCGATTAGCTCCGCTGCCGATGTGGATTTTTATCGCATCGCGCCGCCGGGCGGATACACGAAGGGCCTTTCGGTCAAAGCGCGAAGCGATATCGGCACCGTTGATATCGCTCCTGAGGAAAGGGGACGGAACTTCTTCCCTTATCGACCGTATCATCTCTACAGCTCACCGCCGCGGCCAGTGCTCGCCAAGATTACGAACGACGTCCAGGCGATCATGGCCAGCGGAAAATATCACGGTGCGATCTGGACCCAGAGCAGCGCGGCAGTTGAGGAAGCGTCGTACTGGATGAATTTGCTTATCGATACCGCGCTGCCGATCGCCTGCACCTCGGCGCAACGGCCGCAAGGCCAAATCAGTCATGACGGTCCAATCAATATCGTCGATTGCGTGAATTACATTCAATCCCGAGTTTGGGACGGCGGGGAAGGGCGCAACCGCCTCGGCGTCATCTCGATCCACGACCGCCAGTTCTTCGCCGCGCGTGAAGTGACGAAAGTCGATGCGCGAGCCGGCGGCTACGTCGCGAGTGGCGGGCACGGCGGCATCCTCGGCCAGTTCAGCCATATGAACGTGATCTCGGTCATGTATGTGCCGGCTTACAAACACACCCATCTCTCCGACGTAAACGTGACGCGCATTCCGGAAAAAGTGACGGCCGTTCGCCTTGGCACTGCGGGACTGGAGCGCATTGAGCTTGCTCTCAAGGACAAGAATGGCCGGCTCCTTGAAAATGCCATCCCTTCGGTGGCCATCGTCAAGGACGGAACTTATTGCGGAGAGGATTTCGGCGACGACCCCGCGCTCGAGGAAGATCTCGACTTCCTGGTGAAACACAAACTTCGGACCGGTCGCCTCGTCGGATTCATCGCCGAGGGGATCACCCCTTACGGCAGGATTCCGTCCGAAGTGCGCACCGCGATTCTGCAGCGGGCCATCTTCAGCGGAGTGCCCGTGGTGCGCGTAGCGCGGGGCAATCCGGAAGGATTCCCAGACCTCGACCCGATCTTCATCTCGGGTTCCAATCTGAATGCAATCAAGGCCCGCATGCTCCTGATGGCGGCTTTGATGAAACTGGGCAGTCTGCCGACGGCCTCCGACCCATTGCGGCCCACGCGAGCTGAAATCGCCGCGACGGAGAAGGCGGTCGCAGACTACCAAACGATTTTCAACACTCACTGATGCGCAAGCAGAACGTGTGCGGGCGCGACGAGCACGTGAAACGAGTTTTAGAATCGCGGTATGCAACCAAAACAAAATACCTTTCAGTGCAAAGGAGCGTGAGACATGCTCTCCATTGACAACGTTGTTGACGCGATGCACCGGTTCCTGCGGGAGTTTGTGCCGGCGAAGCATGCCGGCCGTGTGGCCAGTCCACTCGCGTGGCGCCGGACGAAGCTCGAAATCAATAACGGTCGCCGGCGTGCGGCCATGAAAAGGGAGGACGCGGTGAAGAATTTGTCTGGGAAATTCGCTGGTGTGGCGTTTGGCGCGCTCGCGATGGTGATGTCGCTTGGCGCCGCCGACGCGGCGGCAGCCGGCAAAAAGGTGGCTTACTTGGGCTTCGCTCCCTTGGATCCGTATATTGCCGCATTGAACAAGTCGTTCAACGCGCGCGCGAAGGAACTCGGCTTGGAAGTGACCCAATTCGAGACGCCGTACGATCCCGCGCTGCAGTCGCAGCAGATTGATGACGCGATCGCGCGGAAGTTCGATGTTTTGGCGATCATGGCGGCGTCGCAAAGCGGCGTCGTCCCGGCGCTCGTCCGCGCGAAAAATGCGGGCATTCCCGTGATAATCGCCAACAATGGCATCAAACCGGGCGTGGAAGATCTTTATGTCTCGGAAATCCAGGTCGACAATCCGAAACTCGGCCGGCTCGCGGCCGAGTTGGCGTTGCAAGTCCTCAAAGATAATGGGCGTAAAGACGCCAAGATCGCATTGATCACAGGCGATCTCGCCGGTTATGTCGCGAAGGCTCGTCTCGATGCTTTCAATGCGGTGATGAAGGATCATCCCGAGGTCAAGATCGTGGCCACTGAGGATGCCCATTGGGATGCGGCCAAGAGCGAGCAGATTGCCGGACTGCTGTTCGCGCGTTTCGCGCCGCAGGGTGGTCTCGATGTGGTGGTCGGATGGGCCGATCATCAGGCGATCGCGATCATTCGCGCCGCAGAGGCCGCGCACATTCCGCTCGGGACGGAAAAGGGCAAATTGATCGTTATCGGCACGAACTGCAATCGCGACGGCATCCAGGCGATCAAAGATGGCAAGGAATACAGCACGGGCGTTCAGGACCCGGTGAACTCCGGGCGCAAGTCGGCTGAATTGGTTGCCGACTATTTGAACGGCAAGACGTTGCCCAAGCACGTTGTCTTGGATGTCGCCACTATCACCAAGGCTAACGTCGATAAGTGGACCGCGGCCTGCACCTACTGAGCTTTCCGGTCTACGCCGCGTGCTCGTTGCTCGCCAACTTGCGAAGAGGTTCGGCCAGGTCGAGGCTCTGCGCGGCGTTTCATTCTCTCTTGCGGCCGGCGAGATACGCGCCGTTTGTGGCGAGAACGGCGCCGGCAAGAGCACGTTGATGAAGCTGCTGATGGGCATCATTGCGCCCGACAGCGGCACGATTGAGCTCGACGGGCGCGCGCAAGCCATCCACAACCCGCAGCAGGCGCAACAGCTCGGCTTGGCTCTTGTGGCTCAGGAACTGAGCCTGGCACCGCATTTGTCGGTTCTCGACAACATATGGCTTGGTAACCGCGCCGTTCCGTTCCTGCACAGACGGCGCAAATTCCGGCAGCGCGCCGCGCAAGCGCTTGAGCTTCTCGGAGTTGATTATGATCTTGATCGTCGCGTGCGCACGCTCGCCATGGGCGAGCGCCAGATCGTCGAGATTGCGCGCCTTTTGGTGCGAGACGCGCGCATCCTGATCCTTGATGAACCGACGGCCACACTCTCCGATGTCGAGATTGAGCGCATGATGTCGGCGCTTCGCGGGCTCAAAGCCAAGGGGAACAGCGTTCTTTACGTCACGCACCGCCTCGGCGAGGTCTTCGACATATGCGATTCGGTGACGGTACTGCGCAACGGCGCGAATGTCGCGACCGCCGCGGTCGCCGATATCGACCGTCAGCGCTTGATCGAACTCATGCTCGGGCGCGCTTTCGAAGAGATGTATCCGGAGCCGGCCCCGCCGGCGCCGACGACGCAATCCTTGACGATCAGCAATCTGCGCATCCCTGGCGTGGTCAGCGACTTCTCGATCGTGGCGCCCCGCGGACAAATCACCTGCATTGCGGGCCAGGTCGGCTCCGGAGCGGCGGCCATCGTCCGATCTCTCGCGGGGCTGACGCCGGAGGTCGGCGGCGAAGTTGCGCTCGATGGCATCGCCCTTCCATTGGGCTCGATCATGCAACGGGTGAAACGCAACGTTACCTTCGTATCGGAGGACCGGGCTGGAGAGGGAATTTTTCGGCGCAATGTCCTCGAAAACCTCGTTGCCGTTCGGCTACCCGAGTACACGCGATTAGGCCTGCTGTCGTGGGGCAGGCTGCGTTCCTTGGGAAGAGAGCTGTGCCGCCGGGTTGGTATAGACCCGACGCGCCTCGAGACCAGGGCTTTCGGTCTCAGCGGCGGCAATCAACAAAAAATCCTTCTCGCTCGCGCCTTGGGAAAGAAGACCCCGGGCGTGATCCTGATCAATGAGCCAACGCGTGGCGTTGACGTCGGTGCGCGAGCGGAGATCTATCGCCTGCTGCGGGAATTCTGCACGTTAGGTTATGTTATCTTGATGACGTCATCTGATTTGGAAGAGGTTGTCGGCATTGCTGACACGGTCGTCACCATGTACCGCGGCAAGACCGTTGCCAGATATGAGCGCGCTCGTATCAGCATGTCCGCTGTCCTGGCTGACATCGTTCACCCAAGTCGGCGTCAGTCCGTTGGCAGCGTGAGCGCGGAACAGCCGATATCGAACTAGTCACCATGCCGATGCAGTTTGCCGAATTGACGCGCAATCCAATGCAGACGACGCGAGCGGTCGTGCTGATCGCGTTATCGGTCGGCGCCGTCTTGACCCCGAGTTTTCTATCGGCGCCGAGTTTGACGGCACTGCTGACGACCGCGTCGGTGATCGGCTGCCTGGCGGCCGGCATGACGTTCATCACCATCAGCGGCAACATCATGTCTTTTGCGCTGGGCGCCACCGCGGCGTCGTCGGCCCTCGTGTTCGTGGCGATACTCAACGCGGCCGGCTTGGTGCCGGCGCTGATTGGCGCGCTATTATTCGGCGCCCTGATCACCGGATTGCAAGGTCTCATTGTCGGCTCGATCCGCGCCAATCCGATCATCGTATCCATTGCGGTGAATGTTTTGATCTACGGCATCGCCGCGTGGGTGACCAAAAACGAGATGATCTACACGCGCGCCAACGCCGGTCACGAGGTCCTTAAGGGCACAATCATCGGCGTTCCGATCGAATTCCTGATCTTCATCGCGCTCATTGCGTTGGGTCAGATCATTCTTTCTTTCACGGTCTTTGGTCGCAACCTCATTTTGATCGGCAGCGGATTGCAAACCGCAGAGGCTCTGGGATTGCCAATTGTCCGCACCGTGTTCTGGGCCTACTTCTGGGCCGGCTTGTTTACGGCGATTTCCGGCGTTTTGCTGGCGGTCCGATACGACCATGCCAATATGGAGTTCGCCCTCCACTATGATTACGACGCAATCGCGGCGGTCCTCGTCGGCGGCACGGCGATCCAGGGCGGCGATGGCTCGATGATACGAACGCTGATCGGGATTGCCGCGATCAGCATCATACAAGTCGTCCTGCTGCTCTATGGCTTCGAGATGGAGTGGCGCTTTTTCATCAGCGGCTTTATTGTGCTCCTGGTCGTCATTCTCTATTCGCGATCGCCGGGCTAGTGACCGCATGGTATCGCGCTTGCTCAGCCCGCAGGTTCGCCCTTATTTGATCCTCGTGATCGTCGCCGGATTGCTGGCAGCGGCCGACGCCGGCAACGATCGGTTTCTCACGCTCGCAACCGCATACAGCACGTTCCAATCTTTTTCGACATTCGGTTTGGTCGCCCTTGGGCTTGGCCTGACCATGCTGATCGGCGAATTTGACCTGTCGACTGCGGGCGTGTTCGGGCTGGCGGGATGCGTCGCGCTGTTAACCGGCACCGAGAGCCCTTGGATCGGATTACTGAGCGCCCTGGGTGTGGGCTTGGTGTTCGGGCTCGCGCAAGGCTTCATTATCACGGCTCTTGATGTCGGTTCGGTGCCGGTGACGCTCGGCGGCCTGCTCACCTCGAACGGGCTCTCCTACGTCATTACCCACAACCGGACGATCTCATCCGACAACATCGATCTCGCGATGCTCCTCAACGATCGCGTCGCCGGGCTGTTCTCGATACGCAGCGTCGTCGTGCTGAGCATTTTCGTTGTGGCGGCTGCCATCTTTGCCGCGCACCCGACTGGGGCGCGACCTGGTCGCGGTCGGGAGTGACCGCAGGGCCGCGCTGATTGCCGGTGTGAGCGTGCGTAAACTTATCCTTGGTGCGTTCACATTTTCCGGCCTCATGGCCGCACTCAGCGGATCGATGTTGAGTTTCGGCCTTGCTTCGGCATCGCCATCGGGCCTCTCCGACGTGCTCGTCCCCTCGGCGGCTGCCGCCATCCTTGGCGGCGTGTCCTTGTCCGGCGGCGCCGGCACGCCGTTCGGCATCCTTGCGGGAGTTTTGATACTGACCGTTTTGCGCTCCGGGCTGAACGCCATTGCCGCTCAGCAATTTGCCCACGATTTGGCGACGGGCTTTGTGCTTTTGGCCGTTGCGATTTCCGATGCGCCCTATCTGTCGCGCCAGTTCGCGGCACTGGGAACTTATTTTCGTCGCCCGAGCGCTCTACAATAGGTGTTTCCGAAAACGCTGGAAGTATTTCAATGGCGACGTGGGAGATAGGCGCTACCGCAATCACGCGCGTCGGGGAGCTCTTGGGGTTCGCCAGCCTGCCGCCGCAAGATTATTTTGTCGGTTTCGAACGAGACCTTCTCGGCCGTCACCTCGACTGGCTCGTCCCGCATCATTATTCGCAGGAGCACGACCGGCTTATCACCAGCGTGCATTCATGGCTCATCCGCACCGATCAACAGACCGTCCTCTTGGACTGCTGCGCCGGCAATCACAAAAATCGGCCGGGTTTTGCGCGGTTTCATCAACTCGATACGCCTTTCCTCCAGCGGCTGCGCGAAGCGGGCGCCGCGCCGGAAGATATCGACGTTGTGCTGTGTACCCATTTGCATTCGGACCACGTCGGCTGGAATACCATGCTGCGTGACGGACGCTGGGTGCCGACGTTCCCCAACGCCAAATATCTTTTTTCCCGAAGCGAAAGCGAGTGGGGCGATCCGCGGCGCAATCCGGCGATTGCCGGCGACCTGCTGCGCACCAACAGTTATATAGATAGCGTGCTGCCGGTGATTGAATCCGGACAGGCCGAATTGATCGACGGTTCGTTTAGCGTCGGCGATACATTACTGATTGAGCCGGCCCCGGGACACACCCGCGGTCACATCGCCTTAAAACTCGACGATCGCAAGGGAAGGGCGGTCTTTTGCGGCGATGTTGTGCATCATCCTTTGCAGGTTTATGCGCCGCACTGGAATTCGAGTTTCTGCGAGTTACCCGAAGAAGCGCGCGCGACGCGCCGCCGAATTCTCGAATATTGTGCCGAAATCCGGCGCCTTGCTCTTTCCCGGCCATTTCGGCGCTCCGCATGTCGCCGAGATCGCGCGTGCCGGGGACGCGTTCTCGCTGCGCTTTGTCGAGGGCGCCTAGCGCAACGTGACCAGGGATCGGCTCGTCGCTTGCGCCGCAAGCCTGGAAAGCCAAATTCCTACAAATCTTCCGGGTGGAACGTGGTGATTTTCGGTACTGGTGCTTGAAAGCCGAGTTCGCTCCAGCGTGTCCGCACACGGTCGTAGACCGATTTGCGCAACAGTGTCGGTTGCGGGAAACTTTTCAGATGCCGATGTGGCTTGCAGGCATTGATCAACACCTTCGAGCCGTAAGGCCGCATTTCCGGCTCGACCCGGCTGGGATCGAGTTGGGTCGACCAGGTATTGCGGAGAAAATCGATATCCTCGGACGGATGACATCGCGTACTGAGCGCCCAAAGGACATCGTTGAAGTCACTCGGATCGATGTCCTCATCCACGACGATTACCCATTTCGTATAGTAGGCAGCGGCCGGGCACTGGGCGGTGAGCGCAAGGACCTGCGCGGAATGTCCGGCATATTTTTGCTGAATTGAAACGACGACCATGCCCCAGCCTGAGGCCGCAGCCGGATGGGAATAGGCCGCAACGACTCCCGGCACGCCCAGGCGATGGAGGTCATCAAGAATACGCGCCGAGCGCATGATGGCGTAATAGCCGCCGATCTCGCACGACGGATAACGGGCCATCAGGGCGTGGGTGAAGATCGGCGCTTTACGGTGATGCACGGCGAGGATCTGCATGACCGGCTGCGGCGAGCGCTCTCGGCCATAGTAACCGGTGAACTCACCCAATGGCCCCTCCGGCAGCACGTCGCCCTGCTTGAGCACGCCTTCAACGACAAATTCTGCGTTGGCCGGGATCGGCAAGCTGACGCATTCGGCCTTGGTCAGTTCGACCGGCCGGCCCATGATGCCGCCGGCGACGTCCAATTCGGACGCGTCGGCTGCAAAGCTCTGTGCGGCCACCATGAACAGCACCGGATCAACGCCATAGGCGGCGACGACTTCGCATTGCTCGCCGCGGGCCCACCAGGCTTCGCGGTCGAGCAGGCCGTGCTTGCCCGGCGAGCAATAGAGGCCGACCCGATTGGGGCCATGTAGCATCTGCCGATAGCAGCCGACATTGATCCGTCCGCTGTCGGGCGAGGCGGTGAAAGTGATGTCTCCCGTTCCGATGAATTGACCGCCGTCACCGGGCCAAAATGTCGGGACCGGAAATTTCGTGAGATCGATATCGTCGCCGGTCAGCACGACTTCATTCACCGGCGCGCGATCCGCCGGGATCATGCTTGGCGGGATGGAATTGTCCATGATCGTGCGCGTGGCCTCTATCATCTCCAGCGTCGTCGCCGAAGGATCGAGGCCTACGGCCAGCGCGTAACGCTCGATGCTTGCGCCAAGCATATTGGTCAGGATGCGGGAACCGGTCGTGTCGGCTTGCAAGTTCTCGAACAATAACGCCGGAGATTTGTCTTGCCGGCTGGCGAGCAGCGTCACCGCGCCAAGCTCTTCATGCGGATCAACCGCAGCCGCCACGCGCATGAGTTCGCCGTGCTTCTCGACCAGCCCTAGCCACCCACGCAGGTCCGTCCACGGACTAGCTTTGCCATGGGACCCGCGTACGGCCCGTGCGGTTTGAGCCGTGGTTTTCTCTTCCATCGATCGTCCTTTCCTCACCCGTCTCCGGGCCCCTGCAAACTGCGCAGGCCGGCGGCAGGCCGCTATTTGAGCTATCGCCCGGGCGGGCACGTCTCGCCATTAGGAGCTTGAGCAAGCCGTCCGCCCGCGGCGTGCCCCCAATTGTTAATCTTCGATGCCGATCACCCGCGCCGGCGCACCATCGGCGCCGCGCAAATTGAGCGGCAATGCAATGAATTTGAATCGCGGACCTATTTGATCCAGCGCGGTCAGCATCTGCAGCATCGGAATTCCGGCTTTCAGCCAACGCTTGTGATTTGCGCCGCGTTCCGCCGGAGTGAGCGCCATCCGCCAGAACGGCTTTTCCGGAAAGCAATCCATGGCGACAGCGGAAACGCCGCAGGCCTCGATCCATTCGCCCACGCTCGGTTCAAGATGAATGGTGTTTTCCCAGAACTCGGTCTTGCCGAAGGCCCGATCGGTCCAAAGTGTCTTGATGACGGCGATCTGCCCTGCTTTCGGCCGCACCTTGGTGTTCTCGAGGTCATTGGCGGTGACGCCCTGTCCGGCATCTTTCCAGCTCACATCCAAAACGACGGCTTCGCGCATCACGATCCGATCGAGCTCGAGGTCGCTGACGGATGCTCCATCGGCATAAAAGTGCCGTGGCGCGTCGATGTGGGTGCCGATGTGTGTGTTGAGCATGATCACGGTGTTCATGCTGCCGATGGCCGGAGCGGCGGGCAAAAGATCCACGCTCTCGGATGCGAGCGCCGCGCGCTGATCCTCGTTTACGACTGTGACCGCCTGCACGCGCGTGGGATACTTTTCATAAAAATCGATCTTCGGTATGCCGGCCATTCCGGACGTCACGTCGAGCGTCAAATCGACGATGCGAGACATGGAAGATCAGCTCCGCTGTTGCGTGTAGCCGTAATGCCAGGCCAGAACGCGATTTTCTATGAGCAGGAATATTCTGTTGAGCAGGTAGCCGAGCACCGCCAGAGTCAGGACGCCGGCAAACATTTCCGGAACTTCAAAGCCGCGTTGCGCGCTCAGAATGAAATAGCCGATGCCGTCCGAGGCCGCGACCATTTCACTGATGACCATGACGATAAGCGCGACCGCCAGGCTTACGCGCATTCCGGTGAAGATGTACGGCGAAGCCGCGGGCAGCACGATCTGGGTTAAAAGCTTGGGCCCCGAAACCCCGAAGGTGCGCGCCGTTTGCAGCAGAATAGGATCGACGCTGCGCACCCCGCTGTAGGTGTTGAGAAGCACCGGAAACAGCGAGGCGAACGCAATCATGAATATCTTCATCTCGGCGTCGATGCCGAGAAAGAGAATCACGATCGGCAGATAGGCCGGGCTTGGGATCGGCCGCAGCACTTCCGTAATCGGCTCGAGCAGATTGTAAAAAAAGCGCACGTAGCCCATCGCCGTTCCCAACACCACGCCGATGAGAACGGCGATGAAATAACCCGCGAACATGCGCCACAGACTCGGCAACAGCTCCTTGAGGAGTTCGCCCGAGACGATCAATCGTGCCCAGGTCGCAAGTATCAAGCTGATCCGGGGAAAGCTCATCGGCGGAAAAATCTCGTATGCGGCCGCGACCTCCCAGAGGATGAGCAAGAGCGCGATCAGCGCCACGCCGATGATACGATTGTTCCACCATAAGCGCGGCAAGCCACGCGCCTTCTTTCCGGTCGCGGCGCTTTCGAGAGATTTTTCGGCCAAGGTGCTCACGCCGCCCCGGTGGAGTTGAGGCCTTCGTCGGCGAAAAGTTTTCCCAGCAAGCGCGCGCGATAGTCGAGATAGGTGGGAAGCGCGCGCGTCGCGATCTGGTCCTGCGGCCGGGGCAATTCGATGGGAATATCGATAGCGATGGCCGCGGGCGCCCGGCTCAGAGCCACGACACGAGTGGATAAATAAACTCCTTCGTCGACATCGTGGGTGACGAATATGACGGTGAGATTGAGTTCTCGCCAAAGCGAGAGGAGAAGCTCCTGCAGACCGGCCCGGGTCAGGGCATCCACTGCACTGAACGGCTCGTCCATGAGCAGGACCGCCGGCCGACAAGCCAGCGCTCGCGCGATAGCGACACGCTGCTGCATGCCGCCCGAGAGTTGCCAGGGGTAATGGCGTTCAAATCCGGTCAGTTTCACCAAACTGATGAGTTCGCCTGCGCGCGCATCTATTTCTCGGCGCGACATCCCGCCCTTGCTTTCCAAGCCAAAAGCCACGTTGCTTTTCACCGTCTTCCACGGGAACAACGAGCGTGTGTACTGCTGAAAGACGTAGAGTACGCCGGGCGGCGGCTTGTCCACCGCGTCCTTCTCGTAAAAGACGATGCCCTTGGTCGGCGCTACCAGACCCGCCATGATTTGCAGCAGGGTAGACTTGCCGCAGCCGGACGGACCAATAATTGAAAGGAAACTGCCGGCCGCAACTTCGAGATTGATGCCATTGAGCGCTGTTGTGCTGCCGCCGGCCGATGCGAAGCTCTTATGTACGCCGCTTACGCGCAGAATGGTTCGATCCGGCGGCTGCATGTCACGATCAGGGCACCAATATGTGCTTCGAGAGGTCGACCGGCTCCTTCAGCAACCCATATTTGCGCATCAGCTCCTTGGTGTGGTTCATCTTGTCGAGATCGATCGCGGTGCCGAGGCGCGGCAACATCACCTTGTCCTTCAAGGCCGGATTGACGTGGGTGAATTCCTGATTGATATCGCGCGCAACGGCTTCGTTCGTCTCCGCGAACTTCGCGCCCTTCGCCACGGCGCGGGCAAACTTGACCGCGAGCGCGTGATTCTTTGCCACCCAGGAGGTAAGCGCGATGTATTGCGTAATGTCGGTATTGGGCGCCGTCTCTACATAAGGCCAACTCAAGATTTTTGCTTTTCCGGTTGCCAAGAGCGCAATCGAGAACGGTTGGACCTGCGCGACCGCATCGAGTTGTCCGGCGAGCAGCGGGTCATTCATCTGCGGGAACGGCACCTCGGCAAAGCGGACTTTGCTCCGGTCCACACCGTGTTTGTCGAGGTCCGCCACGACGTGCAACCAGGCCGAGCTGTTGATGACGTTGACGGCAATTCGCTTGCCTTCGAGATCCTTCACCGTTTTGATCGGACCGTTAAGCGCAATCAGCGCCGTCGTCGTATCGGGCGCGGTCGAACGCACCACCGCCCCAGGCGCGACGACAACCGCGTCCAATCCGTGTTCGACCGCTTGCAGCGTCGCGATCGTATTGCTCAAGACGATGTCCATCCGTCCGGACTGCAGCACCGGGACCGCGATCGCACCGCTGTCGAACTTGGTAACCTCGACTTCGATTCCCTCTTCTTTGAAGAATCCTTGCTTGTCGGCAATAACGGCAGCCAGCGATTCCGAGAAAGGCAGCAGGCCAAGCCTGATTTTCTCCTGAGCGGAGGCCGCGGCCGGTGACAGCAGCACGCCGATGATCACCGCGCAGACGTAAGCTAACCGTCCAATTTTGCTCATAGCACTATCCCCGGGCTCCCTGTCGTTGAACCAATGACGAATGGACCGCGGGCTCGTTGGTGAAGCCGCGTCCGCGCGCATCGTTGACGAGTGCAAGTCCGCCACGCGAACTTACACTGCAATTCTAGCCCCGTTCCGACGTCAAGAGCTAGTCCGACAGGCGGACATTGCTTTGTTTGTGCGACGAAGGAGCGCAGTCGCCGGTTCAAGCGAAAGGAGCGCTCGTGCTTCAATCGTGTTTGAGGATTCGCGGCAGCCACACGGAGAGGACGGCGGGGATACCATTGCGGATTTTCTCCCGTCCGCGCCGCAACGCAGCGCGTATGTCGTCAGGATTCCGCACGTTTTCTCCGTAGGCGCCGGCCGCCTCGGCTTCGCGCGCAAAATCGATGGGCGGATCGAAATAGCCCCCTTCATAGTCAAAGTCCTGGCGCTTCGCGAACGCGTCCGGGTAAGCGGTATTCAATCGGGTCGTCGCCGTCGTGTAACTGCGGTTCTGGTAGACCACGATCAAGAACGGCTTCTGGTAATGCGCCGCGGCCCAAAGCGCCGAAGCGGGAGTGCCGAACATATAAAATCCGTCGCCCGACACCGCGATAATGTCTCGATCGGGCGCAGCGAATTTCGCGCCCAGCGCGGCGCCCGGCGCCCAGCCGCCGCTGGTTCCCGGATTCGTTAGGTACGAGCCCGGACGCGATAGCCGGACGAATTCGTGGAAGCGGCTCGCCGGCAGCGTATCGTCGATGACGATATCGTCTTCTTCGAGGGACGCTGCGATTTCATGGCTCAGCCAAAGCGAATTTATCGGACGCGCCTCGGCCTGGCTCGCCGCTTCGCTGCGCAGAGCGCGCACGCGCTGATCTGACGCCTTTGCCCATTCGGCGGCACGTGCCGAAAACTGCGCCTTATGATCCGCCGTGATCAATGGCTGCAGGGTGTCGGTGAGTTCGCTGATCGCCAGCAATGGATCGGCGGTCAGGCGCAAATTCGCCGGAAATTCGAACGTCGGAAATTTCCGTTTGATGGGATCAATGTCGATCACGGCGACGTAGCACCCGGGCGGCGGCGCATTCGGACCCGGCAACCAGGGAACGTCGGCATCAATGACAAGAACGAAATCGGCGGCCTTCAGGCCGAGCGAACCTTGAAACAGGGGATGGGCGAAGGGAAAGGACAGGAATGCGCGCGAGATGGAATTGACCACCGGAACGCCCAGCATTCGCAAAGGCGCACGAGAGCCGGCACGGTCGCCGGATTTCGGCCGGATCCGGAGACGACGACAAACGGGCTTCTTCGCCCGCAGCATGCGATCCGCAATCTCTTTAATTCCCTGGCGATCCGGCGCCGGCGGGCGGGCAACGCCAAGTTGATCGAGTGTGGGAAATTTTGCGCCGTCGATCTGCCGCAGCGAAATTTCCTGGGGCAAACTCAAATAAACCGGCCCGCATGGCGGGCTGCACGCCACCTGCAATGCTCTGCCGACCAACAGGCCGGCGTTATCCTGGTACTCCAGGCGGTGGTCCCACTTGACATATTGGCGGACGATTGCGTGCTGATCGTAGACCTGTTGCATCCAGATATGGCCGCCGACGCCCCGCGCTCCGCGCATCGATCCGGGAAACGCGGCCGGCGGCGCGCCGGCGGTCATCAAGACCGGCAGGCCGCTACGGTGCGCGGTGTGAATTGCTCCGCCCTGATGCAGCGTTCCGGCGTCGACATGCACAGCGGTAGCCGCAGGCCGCCCGCTGACGGCGGCGTAGCCCAGCGCGGCATTTAATCCGACGTGCTCGTGCGTGATGGTGATGAGCTGGGGCGAGGGGCGGCCCTCGCTCTTCATTTTGGCAATCGCCTCTTGATAAAAGCAGATCTCGGAGCCGGACGTGAAAAAGAGGTACTCGATGCCGGCCAATCCCATCGCCGACACGACGGCTTCGCCGACGTCGCGGACGCTCGGAAGATCGATCCAAGATGATGGTTCATTGCTCATACGGCGTCTTTCAACAACTTCATCGCGATACATTTATTGCTGTATAGCGATACCGAGCTGGCAGGCCAATTGGAAACGCTGGCGACGAGGGCGGCGCCACGTACGCAGAGCGGACTTTCGACCGAGGGTGCCTTCATATATCCATCGACAGAAGTGACTGTGGAGAAGGCGATGTACCGAGACTTGCGCGAATTCATCAGCAGCGTTGACCAGATGGGGCTGCTGCGCCGCGTTGAGGGCGCCGACGCTTATCTTGAGATTGGCGGCATTACCGAAGTTGCCGCCGGGCGGCCGGAAAGTCCGATGTTGCTGTTCGATTCGATCCGCGGCTTTCCACGCGGCTTTCGCGTTCTCACCAATGCCACGTTCAACGTTCGCATGGCCGCATTGGCGCTCGGCCTTGACACCACTCTAAGCCCGCTTGATGCGCTCAAGGCATGGAAAGCTAAAAGCGGGCTGATAAAACCTGTTCCGCCGGTCACCGTCAAAAGCGCGGCTTTTCTCGAAAACGCGATGCGAGGATCGGATGTCGATCTGGACCGCTTTCCGGTTCCGCATTGGCGCAAGGGAGACGGCGGCCCCTACATCGGCACCGCCGCCTTGGTCGTCACCCGCGACCCGCGGAGCGAGTGGACCAACACCGCTATTTACCGCGTGCAGAAGCACGCAAAAAATCGTCTCACCGTTCAATTCGATCATCGCGGGCGGCACGGATTAATGATCGCCCAGCGATACTGGGATTTCGGTAAGCCGTGCCCAATCGCCATCGCCATTGGTGAAGATCCGGCTTTGTTTTTTTCCGCGATCGAGCCGGTGCCTGAAGGCAAAACGGAATATGAAAACGCCGGCGGGGTCAAAGGCGAGCCGATCGAAGTATTTCCGGCGCCGGAAACCGGAATACTGGTGCCGGCCCATGCCGAAATCGTCCTGGAAGGGATGCTGTCGCCGCCCACCGAGCAAGGTCTTTTGGAAGGTCCCATTGGCGAATTCACCGGATATTACACCGGCGAACCAAAACCTTGCCCGGTTATGGAGGTGACCGCCGTTCACTACCGCAACAATCCGATCCTCTACGGCGCGCCGCCGCTCAAGCCGCCGCGCGGCGCGCACTTTGGGCCGTTTCGCGCGGCACGCCTTTGGAGCGTACTGGAAGCCGCCGGCGTCACGGACATCGTGGGCGTCTGGCCGCACCTGAGCGGTCTGATGATCGTGATCGCGTTACGGCAACGCTATGCGGGTCACGCCAAAAGAGCGGGCCTCATCGCCGCGGCGAACGCCTATATGGGGCGGCTGGTCGTGGTCGTTGACGACGATATCGATCCGTCCAGTTTGGAAGATGTGATGTGGGCGGTGGCAACGCGTTGCGAAGCCAGCGAATCGGTCGACATCGTCAAGAATGCGTGGTCGTCGCATCTGGATCCGCGAATTCATCCCGATGCCAAAGAGCGGGGCGAAACCACGCATTCAAAGCTCATCATCGAGGCGTGCCGGCCGTTTTCATGGCAGGATCGGTTTCCGATTCCGACCGCGATGAGCCCCGAGGCCGCCCGCAAGATCGCAGAGAAATGGAATAGCGTTCTCGCTGGCGAGGCACGCCAAGCCGAGTGCGTCGCGGTAAGACTACGCTGCACGTCTTTGCGCTCGGCGCGACCTGATCTGCGAAGTTCAGCGATGTCCCAGAAGCGACGACAGCGAGGCCGCCGCGTGCTTCACGGCCTTTGCGCATTCGTTGATGCGCTTTGCGGGAAATCGCACCGAGGGGCCAAATAAACCAAGCGACCCGATGACGTCGCCGCGCCGGTCGAACACCGGACTCGCGATCGCATGCGCGCCGGCGATGAATTCTCCGCTGCTGATCGCATATCCGGCGGCGCGAATTTCCGGCAGCTTGCGCCGAACACTTCGCGCTTGGCCGGTGTCGGCCCGCCGGGTGATCAAGCGCGCCGCTTGGTCTTCATCGACGAACGCCAACATCGCGAGCCCGCTGGCGCCGCGCGCGAGGCTGCCGGAGTGTCCCAGGCCGCGCGTATAGGACAGCGCCTGCCGGCTCGGCATTTCGGCGATGCAAAGCCGCGCGTCGTCCCTGCGCAGATAGAGCGCGACGGTCTCGTCATAACGTTCCAGCAACGCTCGCATCAATGGTGTCGCCAGCGGCACGATGTCGAGCGAATTGCTCCACGCATCCACCAGATGGCCGGCGCCGATATCCAAACGATAGCGTGGCGGGTCGCCGCTCTTGCGCACGAAGTTGCGACGGATGAATGTGGACAGTATTCGATACAGCGTCGGTCGCGACAACCGCACGCGTTTTTCTATTTCGCCGATCGACAGCGATTGTCGTGCGGCGGCGATGCATTCCGAGCACGTCAATGGCTCGGTCGACGGCGCGCACCGTCTCGGATTTTTCAACCATCTGCGGCAGTCTCTCCGAGGACGGTGGGGATGGCGGCGGCGCTGGAGCGGCGGAAATCCGACCGTGATGCGCGATAGTCCATCTAGCGGACGTCCTGACCGGAAACAAGCATGCCGCGGTCGCAGCGCCGCATTTGTCAGTTCAGACTTTTCAGAAAAGTTCTGACCGCGGCGTTGAACTCGGCCGGCTTTTCCCAGTTGACGAAGCGGCCCGCACCCGGGATGAGCGGCGCTTCCGTAAAATGCGCCATGCCGCGCAGGCACTCGGGCTGGTCGGGATAAGGATCTTGATCGCCGCAGATGCCGAGAACGGGGACATCGAGCTTACGGAATTCCGGAATGAGGTTGGGGACGGATAGGCCGAACTCGAGCATGCCGCGTTTGTATTGCTCGAGCGGATGGTTGGCGAACATTTGAATGACCTTTTCCCGCAACGGCGAGTCGACCGGAATCACCCGGTAGATTGTCTTGCCGCCGTGTTCGCGCAGAAACGCAACCAGACCGTCGCGCCCTTCATTTTCGAGCACGGCGGCGGCCCGCATCGAATACCCCTCCCAACGCGCAAAATATTGGTGCGCATCATGCATCTCACTCCAGGCGCCAAGCACCAGTCCGCGAACTTTCTTCGGGTTTTGGATGGTGTAATTGGCGGCAATGGCAGTGCCGAAAGCGAGGGCAATAATGACGGGAGACTCAATGCCGAGCTGCTCGATCAGTTGCTCCAGGTCTCGGGTTTGGTTCGTCAGTGAGAATCCGTAGTCGGTCCAGCCGGTCTTCGCGTGGCCGCGTCGATTGTAGGTGAAACAGCGGTGGTCTTTGGAAAATTCGGCGAGTTGGTATTCCCAATATTCCATTCCATGAATTTCACCGTGGATGAAAACGATGTCGGGACCCTGGCCCTCCGTCCGATAGTGAAAGTCGCAGCCATTGACGTTGATGCGAGGCATGATTTGCTCATTTTCTACCGATCGAGCGTCCAAAGGTCCGCTAGGTGGACGTCCGTTGCAGGGGGAAGCGTTAAAATAGGGCGTGCCGCGGCGATGCGTCAAACCGAAATATTCCAGGTTTTAGCTACCGGAGCTACGGGTGTTGACGGTGCAATGATGCGGTGCTCTATCCTTCGATCGGATAACGAGGGTCCGCGTGGCGGACTGGGATCGGGGCAGCAGCGAGCCAAAAGCAAAAGAGCGATCACGGCCGAATATGAAAGCGCTTCATCGCCGAATTGGCGACGGTTTGAGCCAGCCCGTATAAAAACCTTATGATTCGTGCACGGCCGTTCGACCGGCTTCGTCACTTCAGTGAGATTTGAGGAAACGCGATGAAAGAGCGGCCGGTCGCGATCATCACCGGCGGTGCGACCAGTATCGGTGCGGAAATCGTCGGCACCTTCGCCGCCGCGGGATATTCGGTTGCCATTGCCGACATAGCCGCGGCCGAAGGCGAGGCTGTTGCGGCCGCGGCCGGAACACATGTTCGTTTCTTCGCGACCGATCTGGCTGTTGATGGCGACATTGCCCGCTGTGTCGCGGGTACGGTTTCGGCATTCGGCGCGATAACCGCAATCGTGCATGCCGCCTGCACTTATGTCGATGGCGGCATCGCGGCGAGCCGCGCTGACTGGCGTCACTCGCTCGACGTTAATCTGATTGGTGCGGCGCAGTTGGTGCAACGAGCGCGCCCGCATTTGGTTACGCCCGGCGGCGCCATCATCCTCGTCGGCAGCCTTTCCGCCAAGATCGGTCAGGCCGGTCGCTGGCTCTATCCGGCGAGTAAGGCGGCGCTGCTGCAGCTCGCCCGCTCAATGGCGATTGATCTGGCTCCCGCGGGAATCCGCGTCAATTCGCTGTCGCCCGGCAAGACGTGGAGCGCGCCTTTGCAGCGCAAACATGCCGGCGATCGGGCGCGCGCCGATGCCGTCGAGGGAACGTTCCATGCGCTGGGCCGGCTCGCCGACGCCGCCGAAATCGCGCGCGCGGCGCTGTTTCTGTGCTCCGAGGACGCGAGCTTCATCACTGGAACCGATCTGGCGGTTGACGGTGGGTACACGGCGATGGGACCGGAACGCATGAACCTCCTGCATTCGCTGCCGGGAGAGCGCGCGGACAACGAATAGACAAGAGAGTGTCGGAAATGCGTTCCATTGGGCATTGTCGGCGGCGGGCATGCAGGCCTCCAGCTGGGAATTGGGCTGCGCCAACGCGGATACGCCGTAACCATCGTCACCGATCGCACGCCCGAGGACGTGCGCACCGGGAAGATCATGTCGAGCCAGGGCATGCAGCGGACTGCGTTGCAGCACGAGCGCGCCCTCGGCCTTGCCTTCTGGGATGACCTGGCGCCGAAGCACGACTTCATCGAGTTTTCGCTCGGTGGGCCCGGCCGGGAGCGGGCAATCCATTGGCGTGCGCCCGTGCCGGGCCACGGCAATTCGGTCTGTCAACGCCTCAAGATTCCACGCTGGAGCGCCGAGTTCAAAAAGCTCGGTGGTGTGCTTGACGTGCGCTCGGTGGGGATCGAGCAGATCGAGGCGTTGGCGAAGGAGCATGACCTCGTCGTGGTTGCGACCGGCAAGGGGGAGATCGGGAAACTGTTTGCACGCGATGCCGCGCGTTCGCAGTTCGACAAGCCGATGCGGGCGCTGGCGCTGACCTACGCCGTCGGAATGGAGCCGACGCGCCCCAATCGCGGCGTCAACTTCAGCGCCGCGCCCGGCGTCGGAGAATATTTCGTGATGCCGGCGCTGACCACGTCCGGTGAATGCGAGATCATGGTGTTTGAAGGTCTGCCGGGCGGACCGATGGATTGCTGGGGCGATGTGAAGACCCCGTCGGAGCATCTGCGGCGCAGCAAGGAGGTCCTGCAGCAGTTCTTCCCGTGGGAGGCGGCGCGTTGCCGGCATATCGAGTTGAGCGATGCCAACGGAACGCTCGTCGGGCGCTTTCCCCCCGTCGTGCGCAAGCCCGTCGGCGTATTGCCGTCGGGGCGTCTCGTGCTCGGCATCGCCGATGTCGTGATGCTCAACGACCCTTTGACGGGGCAGGGCTCCAACAACGCCAGCAAGTTCGCCAAGCACTATCTCGACCGCATTGTGTTACGCGGAGCCGCCGCATTCGATCGGGCGTGGATGCAGGATACGTTCGAGTTGTATTGGCAGGCGCGCGGGCGGCTGACGGTCGAATGGTCGAGCTCGCCTGCTGCTGCCGCCGAGCCCGCATATGCAGGCGATCATGCACGCGGCCGAACAAAACCCGGCGATCGCCGGACACTTTCGCTGAATGCTTCGACGATCCGCCGCGTTTCTTTCCTTGGCTTTTCGAGCGCGAGGGCGCCGAAATCCTGTTTGGCCCGCTCGAGCACGAAGCCCTGGCAACGTGAACGCGGTCACCAGCAAACTTGAACCGTCGGCCATGTCCGCTGAGCGGACTATTGCTCGACAACGCGGATACGGTGTGTTCAGTTCGTTTTTAGTTGCTCCGCGCTCTGGAATTGTCCGCTGCCGGTGACGCGGAGAAACTGTGAGGACAGTCATGTACATCATTCGCCTGGTTCCCGTGATGCTGATCTGGACGCTGCTGGGTATCCTCGGCGCGCAGGCTCAGATCTCGGATGATGTCGTGAAGATCGGCGTACTGGCGGATGAGACCGGCGTCGGAGCCGCCGCCAGCGGACCGGCGGCGGTGACCGCGGCGAAGCTCGCGGTCGAAGATTTCGGCGGCAAGGTCGCCGGAAAGCCCATCGAAGTGATCGAAGCGGACTTCGCCGAGAAGCCCGATCTTGCCGCGTCCATCGCCCGGAGCTGGTTCGACACCGACAAAGTCGACGCTATCGCCGACATGCCGGTCTCGTCGGCCGCCCTTGCGGTGCAGGAGATTGCGCGCGCCAAGAAGAAGACCATGCTGATCGGCGGTGCCGTTACGGCGACGCTGACCGGCAAAGCGTGTTCGCCGTACAGCACCCATTGGGCGGACGATTCGTACGTGCTCGGCTCTGCGGTCGCCCAAGGGATGATGCAGGGAAAAAGCGACACCTGGTTTTTCGTCGCGGTCGACTACGCGCTCGGCGCCTCGCTGCAGCGCGATGCCACCAAGGCCATAGAGCGGCTTGGCGGCAAGGTGCTTGGCGGCGTGCGGTTTCCGCTGGGGGCGGGTGATTTCGCCTCGTTCCTGCTGCAAGCGCAGGCCTCGAAGGCCAAGGTCATTGGCCTCGCCAGCGTGGGCCAAGACACCGTCAACGCAGTCAAGCAGGTGCACGAGTTCGGCCTGCAGGCGGCCGGCCAAAGCCTCGCCGCCTTCCTCGTCTTCATCACCGATATCGACGCGATCGGGCTCGAGGGCGCGCAAGGCCTCAACGTCGCGGAAGGGTTTTACTGGGATCAGAACGAGCAGAGCAGGAGCTTTGCCAAACGCATGTTCGCACACCACCACCGCATGCCCACCAAGGAACAGGCCGCGGTGTATGCGTCGGTTACCCACTATCTGAAAGCTGTCGCGGCGGCCGGCACCGACGATTCCGCGAAGGTGAACGAGCAGATGCGGCGAATGCCGGTCGACTTTTTCGGACATGCCGGCTCGATCCGGCCCGACGGACGCGTGCTCTACGACATGACGCTGTACCAGGTGAAGTCGCCGGCCGAGAGCAAATATCCCTGGGATTATTACAAAGCTGTGCAAACGCTGCCCAAAGACAAAATCTTTCGTCCAATGGACGCGGGCGGTTGCGCGCTGACCGCGGCGAAATAAGGACTTTCGACGCCGCGCCGGCGTTCGGGAAACTCTGCAAGTTTTTCGCTTAACGAAGGAAACGGCGCCGTTGGTTGCGCGCCGTCCGTTTTGCTTCGGGTTACTTGGTCGCTTGGCCCAGCGCGTGGCATAAAACCTTTGTCGTTGTCACCCACCCGAGAAATGTCTCGACCGAATAAATCGAGGCCTTCTGCACAAAGTCCGGTCCCGATTGCTGCACGGCGTCCTCGACCAGGATGCAAAAATATTCCCGGTGAAAAGCCTCGCGTAAGGTCGATTCGACGCAAACATTCGTCGCGATACCGATAAAAATCAGATGGCGAATGTCGCGGGACCGCAAAATGTTATCGAGATCGGTTCCGCAAAATCCGCTGTATCGCGTCTTTGGCACGACGATGTCCCTGGCTTGCGGCGCAATCTCCGGCACGAACTCATAATCCCAGGAACCGCGGGTAAGAATTTTCTGCGCCAGTTCGGGGCGCGATCGCATGAGTTTCAAGGGATTCGATTTGTGCCAATTGGGCGAATTCGGTCCGCCCGAGAGCTTGAGCTCCGGATCCCATCCATTCTTGAGAAAGACGATGGCGGCGCCCGCCGCGCGGGCGGCGCCGATAATCCGAACACTGTTGGCAATGACGGCTTTTGCCGGACCGAGGTCGCGGCCCATCAAATCGCGATATCCGCCGGGAGAGGCATAACCGTTCTGCAAGTCCACAACGAGGACTGCCGTCTTTGCCGGCTCCACTTCTATCGGCTCCGGCCGCGCCGGCACGACAATGCGGGCATCGTTGGCGGGAGGTGGCCTATCGGAATTCTTTGTCATCACTCTTGTCGCAGTGTCGCCTTGCCGACCTGGACCTCCAGCATGCGCCCGCTCGAATCCATATACTCGCGCACCACCGCTTCGGGAGCGGTTGTGTAGGCTTCCTGCACATCGGTCATCGGCCGCTCACGGAGGCGGGACGCGGTGTTCGGCCGAGACGGATATGTGTTGTCTGTGTCGTCAAGCCTCGCCTTCGGCAAAATTTCCGACTCCGCAATGCGGCTTTTCCTCATGTCCTCGCGCCGCGCCGCCGTAGCTTTGGCATCGGCGGACCCGTCGGCGCAGGTGACAACCCCGTAGACATTCTCGGCACTGTCATTGGTTACAGTGCCGTCAAGGACGTCCCGCGCGACGGCTTCGGGATCACGTTCGAGGGGATCACCGTACCCGCCGCCGCCGTTCCAGCGGACGTAGAGCGCATCGTCACCGGTCAGCCGAAACTGACCCCAGGACACCTCTTCGATTTGCTCGCCGCATTCCTCGAGGGCTGATGGAATAGGCGTCTTCCCGCTCGGCTGCGCGGCCAGACCGGCTGCGCGAACAATGACAAAACGGTTTGGGCTGCCAGGATAGCCGCCCGCCAGCCCGTGGCCCATCGGGAATTGCACGCCTTTGCCGCTCAGCACAAATCCGAACTCGTTGTCGCCCGCGTCGTGCGGAACAATGACGTATTCTCCACCTGTACCCCCACGATGCCAGCCGGGGCCTCCGGAATCGCGCATCCGCCGCCGAAACAGATATCGTATAGGGTAGGTCGCTTCGTTGGTCTCGACGTTCGCCATGCGGGAAATCGGGTTCGGAATCTCGCCGCCGATGTCCTGCCCGTCGCTCAAAAAGCCGGCACCTCCGGCGCCGCCGAAGGTTTCCGTGGTCGATCCGATGACGACATTGCCCGCCTTGTTGCGGAGGTACAGATAGAGGCTGAGATGACCGCCGTGCCAGACGGCCGTCGCTTCGTCTTTGTATCGGGGATGCTCGGATTGCATTTTCGAAATGCAGATCAGCGACACGTTGTTTACGGCCTGGACGGCCGCCGTGGTTGCTATGGAAACCGGCGCCGGCCGCCGGCAGTTCACGATGCTGCCCTCCGGCGCAATCATTTCCACCGCCCTGAAGATTCCCTCGTTCCAGACAATGTCATGACAGAGGAGCGGATAGAGCGGCGCCAGAAGCCCGCCCCATGTCGCATGCCGGGTGCAATTGACGCCGCGGTCGGCTTGTGGGCTCGAACCGGTAAAATCGAAAACCAACCGGTCGTCGGCCTTTTGCATGGTCAGGTGGATTTCGTTGGCGCGGCCCGCGACGTCCATGAACTGCCGGGCGCTCCACCGCCCGTCCGGCAGCTCCTTGAGTTGGGCGCGAAATAAGCTCTCCGATTGCTCGATCAGAGTAGCGCCGACCGCACTGACGACGTCCTCGCCGTATCGTTCGAGCAAATTGACAAGCCGATCGCGCGCCACGCTATTGCAGGCAATCATCGAGCGAATATCGAGCGCAACCATCTCCGGTGTGCGCACCATGTTGAGGATCGTATCGAGGATGTCGTCGCAAATCTCGCCCGCGTGGACGAGGCGCAGACCCGATGACGAAAATCCTTCGGAAAAAATATCCGGCGCATCGGGAGAGAACCCGCCGGGGTTTCGCGCTCCGACATCGTTGATATGAACGAAACAGGCCGACCATGCGACCAGCCGCCCGGAAAAATGGATAGGGGCAATCAAATAAACGTCCGAGGTATGAAGTGCCGCGGTATACGGGTCATTCAACAGGTAGATGTCCTGCTCCTCGATGCGGCCGGCAAAACGGCGGATGATTTGCTTGCACGCAATCGAGGCGCTGCTCAGGTGATGCAGAAATCCGACGCCGCCCATGAGCAGGCCGCCATCGGCGGTGTAGAGGGACACCATGAGATCATGGCCTTCGTTCGTCGTGGCGCTGCCCGATACGTTCTTGAGCGTGATCACCGCCTCTTCGACGATGCGGAAGAGGCGATGACGGACGATCTCAAAAGTGATCGGATCAATCGTGTTCATGCGGCCATTTCCACGATCAGGTTGCGCAGCGGGTCGAGCCGGCCGGTTTGCCGGCTTTGAATCACGATCGTTGTAATCGGAGAATGAATGACGGCGGGACCGCGAATAACATTGCCGCTCCGCAGCCGCGCGAAATCGTATGTGGGCGCGAGCACCATGGCCTCCGTTCCGTCGTCATACATGCGGTGTGACCCGGTTTGCGCATTTGCCGGATCGGGACTTGCGGGATCTTCGGCAAGCAATCTTGGCGGGTCGATCAAACCCCGCGCTCGCAGGCGGAACCTGACCAGTTCAATGCCGGCGGCGCGAAAGGCGGAGCCTTTCCCGAAACGGCGCTCGTAGAGCCGCTCGAACTCTTCGACCATATCGGCGATGGCGTTTTCGTCGAACGGTGCGTTGCCCTTAAGGGGCGTCGTCACTTGGTGGACCTGCCGGCCATAGCGCATGTCGACGGACCATTCGAACCGCGTGCGATCTTTGGCAAACCCCTGACGCGCCAGCTGCGCGGACGCGGCTTTGAGCATTGGCGCGAAAATCGCATTGATGGCGTCGGGAGCGGCCGGCACGGACATCGGCTCGATAGAAGAATATTCGTGGACCACGTCGGCCGTCACCATGCCGAAGGCGCAATTGACGGATGCGACGGCCGGAATGACCACGCGTTTGACCGCCAGTTCTTTGGCGAACGCGCCGGCAAAGAGGCCGCCGCTTCCGCCAAACGCGTGAATATCGAAACCTCGCGGATCCAGTCCGCGCTCAATCGTCACTTCGCGAATGAGATCGGCGATTTTTGCGGCGGCGACGCGAAAAATGCCGATGGCCGCTTTTTCGACCTCCATGCCGAGAGGCTCGGCGACCTTTTTCTCGAAGCACAATCGCGCCTTCTCGATATCCAGCGTGATTGTCCCGCCAAGAAAAGTATTTGGGTCCATGTAGCCGATAATGGCGGCCACATCGGTGAGGGTGGGGTCGTCACCGCCTCGTCCGTAACAAACCGGACCAGGAACCGCTCCGGCGCTCGCCGGCCCGATCAGCGGACGCCGCGTGCGCGGATCGACGCTGACGATGCTGCCGCCGCCGGAGCCGATTGAGGCGACGTCGATCTTGTTGGCGACGTAGTGCAGACGATCCACAATCGGTTCCCGCGCGTAATCGAATTCGCCGTTTTGAATGACGCTGACCTTGAACGTCGTGCCGCCCATGTCGGCCGCGATCACGTTCGTCTCGTCGAGTATGCGGCTCATGTACTGGGCGCCGATAACGCCGGCGGCCGGACCGCACTCGATCATGCCGACCGGCCTTACCGCGGCCTCGGCAATCGGAATCAAGCCGCCATATCCCTGCATCACCACCGGATGTCCCCGGTAGCCGCTGGCGGCGAGCAGGCCCGATAAATCGTCAAGATAGGTTTTGGTTACGTCGCCGGCATAGGCATTGATGACCGTCGTCGACGTGCGCTCGTACTCGCCGACGACGGGCGCCACTTCCGACGATATGGAAACGTAAATCTCAGGCGCCAAGCGGCGCACGATTTCGCGCACCCGATTTTCATGAATGGGGTTGCGGAACGCCCACAACAGACATACCGCAATCGCTTGCACATTATGCCGCGTGACGAGCCCATGGACTGCGCTTTCAACGTCGCCGTCATGGAGGCTGAGAATGACGTTGCCGCGCTTGTCGATTCGTTCTTTGACGCCAAAGATGCGCGCTCGCGGCACCAGCGGCACCGGCCGCGTCGTCGCCACCGGCCGCTTGATCACGTCTTCCGGCTGGCCCGACCACCGACCGTAGGCGCCGCGCGTGACGACCAAAGTATCCTCGAATCCGGCCGTGGTGATGAGGCCGGTGCGCGATCCGTCCCGCGTTATGATCGTATTGTCGACGACGGTCGAGCCGTGCAGGAACAAACCGGTGCGGGACAGGAGCCGATCGAGCCGAAGGCCGGCTTTTTCGGCGGCAATCTTCACCGCATCGATGATGCCGGCGGCGAAATTCGGCGGGGTCGAGAATGCCTTGCCGATCTGCATCGGCTCGCCGGCGCAATAGATTACGCAATCCGTGCAGGTGCCGCCGACATCCACGGCGACGACGTACTCCGCCTCAGCCAATTTGCCTATTCCATATTTCAGAACTAAAATTCTGTATTATGATACAAAGCGACGAAATGAGCGTCAAATGCAGGCGAACTTTCGGAACGACCGTGCCGGCAAAGAGGCTGCCGTGTCGATCGACAAGACGCTGTCCAAGGGACTGCGTCTGATCGAAATCCTTGCGCGCGGCGGCGGCAGCAGCGGCATCTCCGCGCTTGCGCAAAAGACCGGCTACACCAAAAGCAATGTTCACCGGCTCCTGCAGACACTTGGCCGCCTCGGCTGGGTGCAGCGGAACGAACGCGCCGATTACAGTTTGTCGCTGAAGCTTTGGGAGATCGCGCAAGATTGGCTGTTGCGATTCGATTTGCCGCGGCTCGCGGCGCCGTCGCTGGCTCAACTCGCAGGCGCGACGGAAGAAACGGTGCACTTGGCGGTGCTTGAACGGAGCGACGTCGTCTTCATCGCGACCATCGAAACGCCTAAGCCGGTGCGCATTTATGCGCCGATCGGAAGCCGGGCGCCGGCCTTTTGTACCGCCACGGGCAAGGCGATCCTTGCCTTTCTGTCCGACGCGGACCTGGGCGCCGTCCACCAAAGCCTCGACCGATCGGCCGCGAAGCGCCTGGCGGTTGATTTGGAACGGACCCGCAAACGCGGATACGCGATCAACAACGCGGAGTGGCAGGAGGGCGTCAACGGCGTTGCGGCTCCGGTCTTTATGGGCGGCAGCAAAACCGTCATCGCTTCGGTCGGAGTGTTCGGTCCAGGCACACGGCTTAATCCAACGGCCATCCGCCGGATCGGGGGGGCCGTGCAAGACGCTGCAAAAGGCATTTCGCGGGCGATGGGCGAAACATCGTCAAGCGACCAACCTGCGCAACGCGCCGACCGCCAGTGACAAGGAAGTAACCGCGGACTAGAACGGCCGCGCGGGTAAGCAAAGCGGGCGCCGACCACGCAGCAACGAGCCAAATCATGACAGACGGACCTCAGCGACCAATCGCCGCGGAGCAAGGAATGGGGACGACCGAAGGGAGCGGCCGATTTGATATCCGGACAATCGCGGCGGCTTTTCCGCAACACGCGCAGACTTTGTTGGTCGATGAATATCTGACCAACAGGCCGCAAGCGAGCGCCCGGGTCTTTCGCGTCTATCAGCCGACGCCGCCCCACTATCATGCAAATTGCGACGAGTATCTGTACGTGTTCTCCGGCCGAGGGACCTTCTGGATGCAGGACGCCGCCAGCGAAGCCGAGTTCAAGCCCGGGCAGCTATTGTTCTTTGCGCGTCAAACGGTGCACGCCATGCCTAAGCTGATTGAGCATCCGGTGGTGTTTCTGTCATTCGACACGCCCCGGCGTGATCCCATGGACATCATTTTCGTCAATCCGGCGGACGGCTCGCCGCAATCGTTTATGCAGCGCAACGCAGAGAGGTGAGGGGGCTCGACATCGCTGCGGCCTTTCGGCTGGCACGCGACTTTCGACAAGCTCGCTACGGCGCGTTTGCTGGCGAGGGATAAGTCTCCGATTGCGGGCTCATGTTTTTTTGGTTGAACGCCGCGGCCGGAACTGGTGAGCTATGCTGACGTAACCCGAATGCGTTAAGTTGGCGTCGAATGCTGGGGCGGTGTGTTCGTGGGAATTTTGCGTCGCAATTCGCAATAAGTCAGAAATCAATGATAGGGAGAGATACCGTGACCCGCCTCAATACGCCTAGCCGCCGCACCTTGCTGCAAGCGTCCGCCGCGAGCCTCGCCGCCGCTGCAACGCTTGGCCGCGTCCCGTCCGCTTCGGCCAACGCGCCGATCTATTTCGAGACCTGGTCGGCCGCAGTCGACACCGTGAAGAGCCATATCGCCGCCTTCGAAGCCAAGACCGGGCTCAACGTCACGTATTCGAACACGCCCTGGGCGCAGTATCGCGAGGCGTTGATTACCAAATTTGTCGGTGGCGCTCCGATCGACACCTTGTGGGTCTCGGACAGCTGGTTACCGGAATGGGCGGAAGCCGGTTGGATCAAGCCGGTCAATCAATACCAGACGCTGATGAAGTATAACGACGACGTCGAACAGTTCTGTATCGACTTAATGACCTACAAAGGCAAGCAATACGGCATAACCTATTATACCGACTTCATGGGCTTCATCGTCAATGACGCGATGCTTGAGAAAGCCGGCATCAGCAAACCACCGACCACCTGGGCGGAAGTCCGCGAGCAGGCGAAGCTCATCAAATCCAAGGGGCTGAGCGAGTACCCGCTGCTGGTCGGCATGGCCCAGGAGACTTGGGTTATCGAGTTCATGTCGGCGTTGGTTTTCTCGCATGGCGGCCACTTCACCGACGACCAAGGCAACGCGGTGATGCAGGATCCGACGAACGGCGCCGTCGAAGCACTGACGATGCTGGTCGACTGCGTGGTCAAGGATAAGACGCTGTCGCCGTCCTGCGTGGAAACCGGTGAACTCGCCGGCCTGAAGAGCTTCTTGTCGGGCCAGCACGCCTTCGGTCTTATTCCGAAATACCGGTTGCGCACGCTCAACGACCCCAAGCAGAGCCAGATCGCCGGCCACGCCAAGTTAGCTTTGATGCCCAAAGGCGAGCGCGGCTCGCATGCGACGGTCGGCTGGATGCGCTTCTACGGCATGACGCCGCGGGCGCAGGAAAACGCGGAGCATGCCGCCGACACCGTCAAGCTGATGGAATGGTTCGGCGGCAAGGCCGACGGCGACTACAAATTCCAGAAGCTGCTGTTCAAGGATGTCGGCGCCGGTTTCGGCGTAAAATCGCTTTTCAACGATCCGGAGATGCGCGCCGCCTATGCGGCGTACGGTGACGTCGACACGATCAAGAGCCAGCAAAGTCTCGCCCGCAAGAAGGACGTGGTAACGCCCTGGTTCGGCGAGTGGCAGGACGTCAACGGTGCGATGTGGCAGCAGGCGCTGCTCGGCAAGCTTACGCCCGAGGCAGCGATGAAAAAGTCCGCCGACAAGTGGACGTCGCTTAAGAGTCAGAGTTGACGCGGCAGGGGGCGAGCCGCGTCGACAGAAGGCGCGCCGCGTTCAACGTCGTCCGTTTGGCCCGGCCATGACGGCAACCGCAATAAGCCGCAGTCGATTAAGCGTGGCGCCGCGCTGGTCTTACGACGAGCGCAGCGCCTACTTGCTCATTGCGCCGCTCGCTGCCGTGCTGCTGGTCGTCGCGGTGTTTCCGCTGGTCTATTCGTTTTATATCAGCCTCTTCAATCTGAAATTGACGCGGCCGTGGAAGGTGCCGTTCGTCGGCTTTGCCAACTATGCGCAGGTATTGAGCAGCGCGACTTTTTGGGCGTCGGTCGAGCGCACCGTCGTTTTCACGGTGATCGCGGTGGTCGGCATCAGCATCATCGCGCTGTTGGTGGCGTTGCTGCTCAACGAGAATTTCCCCGGCCGCAGGCTGTTGAGCGCGCTGCTGCTGATCCCTTGGGCAATTCCATACGTGGCCAACGCGCTGATGTGGAAATGGATCTACGATTTCGAATTTTGGCGCGCTCAACGGGGCGCTGCTCCAGCTCGGGTTCATCAACAATTACATGGTTTGGCTCGGCGACGCCAGAAAGACGCTGCCGTTGATCGCCCAGGCATTCGTGTGGAAGGAGGTGCCGCTGGCGGCGATCCTGCTCCTGGTCGGCCTGAAGACGATACCCGGCGACCTTTACGCCGCCGCCAAGGTTGACGGCGCCAACGTCGTTCAGCGCTTCTTTCATATTACCTTGCCGGCACTCAAAACGAGTTTTGCGCTCGTGTTCATCTATGACGCCATGATGGCGATCCGCCATTTCGACCTGTTCTTCATCCTGACCGAGGGCGGGCCCGGCAACGCCAGCGATGTGGTGGCGTGGCGGATTTATGTGGAGACCTTTCGCAATCTTTCCTTCGGCATCGGCGCGGCGATGTCATATATCCTGGCGTTGGCGACCTTGGCGCTCGCCTATGTCGTCATCCGCGGCATGGCGCGACGAGTTTGAGATGCGCGTCGCGGCCGCAACATCCGGCGCGAAGATCCACGGCATGCGGTCGAAGCTTAGCCGCGCCGCGCGCGGGGTATTCCTGCTCGTCGCCTCGTTGGTTTTTCTAAGCTACGTCCTAGCGCCGGTGGCGTGGCTGGTGTCGTCTTCGTTTCAGACCGAGAGGGAGATCGTCTCGAAGCCGCCGCACTGGATTCCGCAAGAGCCGACGGCGCAGAATTTTTCCGCGATATTTTTTGCCGGTGACAAAGCAGTCACCTATGCCAACCGCCGCAAGGGCGACCCGGCGACCGGCGGATTTATCCCATCGACCGCGGGTAATCTGCTGCCGGCGATGCGTAACAGCCTGATTGTCGCCTGCGCCGTCGCGCTTCTCAACCTGTTGATCGGCGTGCCGGCGGCGTATGCGATGGCCAAGATCCGCTTTCGCGGTCGCAACGCGTCGATCTACGGCATCCTGACCACCCGGGTCATTCCCGACATCTCCCTGGTGGTCCCGTTTTTCCTGTTCATCCGCCATCTCGGCCTGCTCGACACCCTTTGGTCGCTGATCGTCACCTATCTTGCGATTACGGTGCCGTTTTCGGTGTTCATCCTGGTCAGCTATTTCGAGTCGCTCCCCGACGAACTCGATAAGGCGGCGCGGGTCGACGGCTGCTCGCGGTGGCAGACGCTCAGCAAAGTTTTCGTACCGCTGGCGCTGCCTTCTCTGGTGGCCGTAATTCTCTTCGCCTTTCTCGCCAGCTGGAACGAGTTTCTTTTGGCCTTGATGTTTACCCAGACGCCGAGATCGCAGACACTGCCGATCATCGTGGCGTCATTCACCTCGGACTTCACCATCAGTTATTCGTTCATCAATGCCGCGGGCGTGCTGGCGATCATTCCGCCCGTGGTGCTCGCGCTGCTCTTCGAGCGCTACATCGTGTCCGGACTTACCGCCGGTGCGGTCAAAGGCTGAGGCGATCGAAGCGCCGTGGCACGCATTCGCTTCAAGGACGTGACCAAACGCTATGGCGAAGTGATCGCGGTCCACGGCCTCGATCTCGAGATCAACGACAAGGAATTCATCGTTCTGCTCGGCCCGTCCGGCTGCGGCAAATCGACGACGCTCAACATGATCGCGGGACTCGAAGAAATCACCGAGGGAGAGCTGTGGTTCGACGACAACATCGTCAACGCGCTGCCCCCGCACCGGCGTGACGTGGCCATGGTTTTTCAGAGCTACGCGCTCTATCCGCACAAGACCGTTTACGAGAACATTGCTTTCGGGTTGCGCATGCGCCGGGTGGCCAGAGGCGAGCTCGATCGCCGCGTGCGCGACGCTGCCGCCAAGCTCGAGATCACTCACCTCTTGGAGCGGCGGCCGAGCCAACTTTCCGGTGGCCAGCGCCAGCGTGTCGCGCTTGGCCGCGCCATCGTGCGCCAGCCCTCCGTTTTCCTGATGGACGAGCCGTTGTCGAATCTGGACGCGGCGCTGCGGATTTCGATGCGCGCCGAGATCAAGCATCTGCATACCGAGATGCAGACCACGTTCGTCTACGTCACGCACGATCAGGCCGAGGCCTTGACACTCGCCGACCGTATCGTGGTGATGAATGAAGGACTGGTCCAGCAAGTCGGCACGTCGCACGAGATTTACGAGCGTCCAATCAACATGTTCGTGGCGTCGTTTCTCGGCAGTCCACCGATCAATTATTTGAAGGGAGAGCTGGTGCCGTCTGCCGACGCATTGCATTTTCGCCGCGGCAACGTGGATCTCATCCTACCGGCTGCATTGGCCGCTCGGCTCAACAGCTTCAAGGGCGGCGAGATCTACATCGGCGTGCGCGCCGAAGACATCGACGAGCGCGGCGAACCGCCGCCGAGCCGGGCGATCCGCGGCAAAGTGACCTCGGTGTTGCCGATCGGCTCCGACCAATTCCTTGGCTTGGAGATCGACGGTCAACAATTGTTCTTCCGGGTTGGCAAGGACGTCGCTCACAAGATTGGGGACGTGGCGGCACTTGCAGTCGATGTCAACCGGTTGCACCTGTTCGATCCAAGTAGCGGCCGGTCATTGCTTTGGTAAATTGTGCAAGTACGCGCCCATGAAACCGCCAGCCTTCGAATATCACCGCGCCCGAAACGTCGCCGAGGCGCTCGACCGCCTGGGCAGCCTTGAGGGCGAAGTGAAAATGCTGGCTGGTGGGCAAAGCTTGGTCCCGATGATGAATTTCCGGCTGGCCCGGCCGGATCATCTGGTCGATTTGAATGGGCTCACCGAACTCGATTACGTGCGCCACGATGAGCGCATGATCGAAGTCGGCGCCATGGCGCGCCACCATAGGGTAGCGACCGATCCGGACGTGTGCGCGGCGCTGCCGTTACTGGCCGAGGTCGCCGGCTCGATCGGTCACTATGCAATTCGCCAGCGAGGGACCCTCGGCGGCAGTTTGGCGCATGCCGATCCGGCCGCGCAGTTGCCGCTGCTCGCGGTCGCGCTCGACGCCGAGATGCTATGCCAAAGTACCGGCGGCAAACGCCGCGTGGCGGCGCGCGATTTCTTCCAATCCATCATGACGACGGCGTTAGGGGAGAACGAGATACTGATTGGCGCCCGGTTTCCCAAATTGCCGGCGCGGGCTGGATGGGGTTTCGAAATTTTCAGTGCGCGGCATGGCGATTTTGCCATTGTCGATGTGATTGCGCTGCTCACGCTCGATAGCGCCGGCCGCATTGCGAACCTGCGGCTTGCCGTCGGCGGAATTGCCGCGACGCCGGTATGCTTCGACGAAGTGACGGCCCGGTTCACCGGCCAGGCGGCGGCCGACGGCTGGACCAGCGCGCTCGCGGACGCGGTACAGGATGCCTGCGACATCGAAGACGGGCGCATTCCGGCGGTGTTTCGCAAGGAGCTCGTGGTGGCGCTGACCCGTCGTGCGGCATCGGCGGCTTTGCGTCGCGCGCGAGAGGCTGCCTGATGGCAAAGCGAATGATCACGCTTTCGGTCAATGGTGAGCTTCACGAAGTAGCTGTCGAGCCGCGACGGCTTCTATCCGACGTGCTGCGCGAGAACTTGGGCCTGACCGGCACCCATGTCGGTTGTGAGCACGGCGTGTGCGGCGCTTGCACCGTGCTGGTTGACGGCGCTCCGGTTCGCGCCTGTCTGGCGTTCGCGGTCCAGATGGAAGACCACGCCATCAGCACCATCGAGTTGGTGGCGACCGCCGGGCGCTACAGCGCGCTCCAACAGGCAATGCACGAGGAGCACGCGCTGCAATGCGGTTTCTGTACGCCGGGCATCGTGATGACGTTCGAGGCCTATCTCAAGCAAAATCCCGATCCCGATGAAGCCGAGATACGCGAGGTGCTGTCCGGCAATCTCTGCCGCTGCACCGGTTATCAGAACATTGTCGCGGCAATTCTCAAGGCGGCGGCCGCGATGCGGGGCTCTGTACCATGAGCAGCGAGTCGAATTTCCTCCAGATCGGGCAGCCGCTGCTGCGCAAGGAAGATTATCGCCTGCTGACCGGACAAGGGTGCTACCTCGACGATATCGCCGTGCCCGGCCTGCTGCATGCCTGCTTTGTGCGCTCGCCCTACGCGCATGCACGCATCGGTTCGATCGACGTCGTGCGTTCCCGCGCCATGCCGGGCGTAATCGCGGTCGTGACCGCCAGCGAGCTGACGCAATGGACGACGAATCTGCGTATGGCGCCCCCGATCGAAGGGTTGCAGCCAACCGAGATCACCACCCTGCCGGTCGGCAAGGTACGCTTTCAGGGCGATCCGGTCGTCTGCATTGTGGCAACCGACCGCTATCTCGCCGAGGACGCCGCCGAAGCGGTCGAGATCGATTATGAGACGCTGCCGGCAGTGCTGAGCTATGACGAAGCTGTGCGGCCCGGCGCGCCGCTCGTGGACGACAGCCTCGCCAGCAATCTTGTTTCTCGCCAGAGCTTTGCCAAGGGGGACGTCGAAGCACGCATGCGCACCGCCCATGCGGTGGTGCAAACGACGTTCTCGCAGCAGCGGCAAACGCATCTGCCGATCGAAACGCGCGGCTGCATCGCCATTTGGGACAGCGGCCGTGAACACCTGATGTTCCACATCGGCAATCAGGTGCCGCATCCTTTGCGCACGCAATTGGCCGCACGCATGCGCTTGTCGGAATCGCAGGTGACGGTCATTTCACCCGACGTTGGCGGAGGTTTTGGCCAGAAGATCGCGCTCTACCGTGAGGAGCTCGCCGTCGCGGCGCTCGCGCGGCACTTGCGCCGCCCGATACGCTGGCGCGAGGACCGCATGGAAAGTCTGCAGGCCTCGAGTCATGCGCGCGAGCAAACCTGTCGCGTCCGCGCGGGTGTCGATGCCGAAGGCCGTATCCTCGCCCTCGACCTCATCATCGAAGAAGACTTTGGCGCTTATTGCTTCTACCCCGCCAACTATCTGGCGCGCGTGGTCGGCATGATCCTGACCGGCCCCTATCGGGTCGATACGTACGCTTTTGAGGTCAAGGTCGCGCTGACCAACAAATGCGGCGCCGGTCCCATGCGCGCGCCGATGGCGATCGCGAGTTGGGTGATGGAAGGAACGATCGACGCCGTTGCGCGAAAGCTCGGCCGCGATCCGCTCGAGGTCCGCCGGGCGAACACACTGCGCCGGCAGGATTTGCCATACACCATGCCGTCGGGCGAGGTCCTTGAGGACATCACGCCGGCGGAGACGCTGGAGGCGGCCGTCACCGCCCTCGACTATGACGCGTTCCGCGCGCGGCAGGCCGCGGCGCGCAGCGCGCGACGCTATCTCGGCGTCGGCATTTGTACGGTGGTCGAGTCCACCACTTACGGCTCGCGGTTTTACAAGAGCGCCGGCATTCCCGGCTCGGGCCACGAAGCGGCCTGGTTGCGCATCGAACCGTCGGGCGCCGTCAATGCCTCGGTCGGTTTGATGGGAACGGGGCAGGGCTACGAGACTGCGCTTGCCCAAGCGGTGGCGGATGGCCTCGGCGTCGACGCCGCGGCCGTGCGCATCCAACTCGGCAATACCGACGTCGCGCCTTACGGCATGGGCAGCCGTGGCGCTCGTGGCGCCACCGCCGGTGGCGGCGCGCTCTACCTTTGCGGCGGCAAGGCGCGCGAGCGCGTGCTGGCCATCGCCGCCGCCATGCTGACGCTCAATAGCGCAAACGAGCTGCGGATGGTCTCCGGGGCGGTCGAGCGCCGGGTGGAGGGCCGATGGACGCGCACCGGGCTGACGCTCGCGCAGATTGCGCGCACCGCGTATCTCGATCCGAGCGCGCTGCCGCAAGGTGTGCCGCCTGGTCTCGATTTCTCGCTGACCTACGACCCACCGCCGATGACATGGTCCAATGCCACCCACGTCTGCGTGGTGGAGGTGGACGTCGAAACCGGGCGTATCAAGATCGAACGCTATCTGGTAGCCGAAGACTGCGGCACCGTGCTCAATCCAATCATCGTTCGCGGGCAGCAGCAGGGCGCGATCGCCATGGGTCTGAGCGGCACGTTGCTTGAGCAGATCGTTTACGATGAGACGACCGGACAGAACGTCACCAGCACGCTTGCCGATTATCTGATAGCGACCTCATGCGAACTGCCGAATTTCGAAATCATCGCATTGCATACGCCCAATCGCCGCACGCCGGCCGGTATCAAAGGCATGGCGGAGGGCGGCGTCATGGGTGCGATCGGCGCCCTGGCGAACGCGGTCAATGACGCGCTGGCGCCGTTTGACGTCAAGATTGAGCGGTTGCCATTAACTCCGCAGATGGTCCGCGAATTTCTCCGCAGCGCTGCTTAAGGGGGCGAGAATGCAGGCAAGCGTCATCAAAAGGGTGGGATTTATCGGGCTCGGCATCATGGGCCGCCACATGGCGGGGCATGTCCTTGCCGCCGGATATCAGTTGCACGTCTATAACCGCAGCCGGGACAAGGCCGAGGCTCTGCTCAGCAAAGGCGCCACATGGCATGACTCGCCGGGCACATTGGCATCGGCCTGCGACATCGTTCTGACGATTGTCGGTTATCCGTCCGACGTCGAGCAGATCTATTTCGGCGCCGCGGGCCTCATCGAACGGGCAAAGCCCGGCTCGATCCTCGTCGATGCGACGACCTCTAGTCCAACGCTGGCGGTGCGCATCGCCTCACTGGCACAGGCCAGAGGGGTGGCCGCGCTCGATGCGCCGGTGTCGGGCGGCGACGTCGGCGCGCGCGACGCCAAGCTTGCCATCATGGTTGGCGGCGACCAAGCCGCCTTCGAACGCGTGCGTCCGGTACTGGAGTGCATGGAAAAAATATCGCGCTGATGGGAGGCGCCGGCGCCGGCCAGCACACCAAGATGGCCAATCAGATCGCGATTGCCGGCACCATGATGGGCGTGTGCGAATGTCTGGCCTATGCCAAAGGCGCCGGGCTCAAACCGGAAGCGGTATTGCGGGTGATCGGTACCGGAGCGGCTTCGAGTTTCCTACTTAATAATCTTGCACCGCGGATGCTCAACGGTGACTACGCTGCCGGCTTCTATGTGCACCACTTCATCAAGGACCTCGGCATTGCGCTTGCGGAGGCGGAACGGATGAAAATTACGCTACCGGGCCTGGCGCTTGCGAAGCAGCTTTACGACAAGCTAGCGGCACGAGGGCACGCGCTGGACGGTACGCAGGCGCTCCATCGGCTCTATGCGGTCGCCAGAGCCCATACCCACTAACGTGCTCGGAATTTCGATGCGGCGCCGGGCTGTTTCGCACTCGCAAACCAAGGCGCCGTGTGCCAAACGCGAAGGACAGGAAAAAGCATGATTTTCGAACATCGCACTTATCGCATGCAGCCCGGCAAGGTCGCTGAATTTCTGAAGCTGTATGAGGAAGAAGGTCTGCCGCTCATATCACGCTATGCAAAATTGATTGGTTGCTGGACCACGGAAAGCGGAACGCTGAATTCGGTGTTGTTCATCTGGGCCTACGATGATTTTGGCCACCGTTCTGCGCAGCGCGCGAAGCTGGCGCAGGATGCCGAATGGCTAAAATTTGTTCCCAAAATTCTTCCCTATCTCGTCCACCAGGAGAGCATCTTTCTGGTCCCGGCGAAATTTTCGCCATTGCGTTGAGGCCGCATATCGCGGTCGACGCCGAGCGGCGCCGCCACAGATCAACGAAGCGGTTTCGGCAAACGGGCTGCGGATCTTTTGCAGGTTAGGCGGGCAGCGGCATCGACATTGCGCGAAGCTAAAGCTTTGCCATCACGCCCGCCAACCGTTGCAGCATGTCGTCTTCCTGCCCCGGCACGATATTGACCGCGATTTGCTTGTAGCCCATCGCCGCCATTCCGCGCGCGCGGTCCACCAGTTGGGACGGCGTTCCGGTGAATGTCAGTGCCTGGACGACGTGAGCGGAAAGGTGTTTCTCTTCCGGCCGCACGAACATCAAATGACCGCGGTGGTTCGATAAGTAGCGCGCGTCCGCCGGCTCATATTTTTGGTAGACCTTGCGATAGGCCTCGAGCTCGGCCTGGAATGGGAACGGGCCCTCGAGTGGGACGATGGTGCCGAACTGGTCCATTTCGACGAGGTTGTGAAATACGATCGCGGCAAATGGTCCGGCTTGCGCCATAGCGCGCTTGCTGTCCGCCGGCTCTCCCTCATCGAGAACGCATCCGCCGCAGCTCGCAGCCGCATAGAAATCGGCGAGCTTTCTGCCGTTTTTCACCCAGGCCGCATGAATGTCGTCGATGTCGGCTTTTTCGCGCTGCGGATAGCTGACATTGCCGATCCAGCCCGCGCCCAGCTTTGCCGTTAGCGCGCGCGCTTTCGGGCCGAACGCCGACACGAATGTCGGAATTGGATCTTTGATATTGATGAGCCCGAGTTCGGGATTCAAAAACCTGATTTTATGCGCACCGCCTTCTTCCGACCACTCGACCGTCTTTCCTTTGAGAAGGCCCTCGACGACTTCGACGTATTTCTCCAGGCGGGCGAGTGGAACCGGGCCCAGTCCCATGGTGCGCCGGCCGGTATAGCCGGTGGAAACGCCGAACACGACCCGGCCGGGCGCCAGCGCGTTCAGCGTCGCCAGCGCATTCGCGGCCACCGGTGCGATCCGGTTCGATGGAATGAAGACGCCGGCGCACAACTTGATGCGCAACGTTTTCATGGCGGCGGCGCCCATGGCCACCAGCACGTCCGCGCTCAGCAAATGCGTGTCGTAGAACCACGCGTAATTGAAGCCGAGCTTCTCGGCGCGTTCGACCACCTTCCAGGAATCGGCTTTGGTGGGCAAAGCAATACCAAACTCCATGTCGTTCCCTCCCGATGAAATAGTTCGGCGCGGTTTAGCTGCCGGCCACCGACTGCAAAAGCGGTTCACGGCCCGACGCCGTCCGCCGCAAAGGTGCGGCGTCAAACGACGAAACGACGCGATCTTTCCCCGCCTGGCCATAAAGTGTGGTGCGCTGGTGCGGCCGCTTGCCCAAGGACGTGATCAGCGCTTCCATCGCCTCCGGCGGCATCTCCTCGCCATGCACGGCGCCGGCAGCGCGCGTGATGCTTTCGTTCATCAAGGTGCCGCCCAAATCGTTGGCGCCCGCGGCGAGGCAGGTGGCAACGCCGTCCGGCCCCATCTTCACCCATGACGTCTGGATGTTTTTGAAAAGCGGATGAAGCGCCAGCCGCGCGACCGCGTGCATGAGAACGGCTTCGCGGAAAGTCGGCCCAAGCCGGCAGCCGCCGCGCAAGTGGATCGGGGTCTCCATGGGAACGAACGGCAGCGGAACGAACTCGGTAAAGCCGCCGGTGCGCTCTTGCAGGTGGCGCAGCCGCAAAAGGTGCCGCGCCCAGTGCCGATACCCGTCGACATGGCCGAACATGATGGTGGCGGTGGTGCGCAGTCCCAACCCGTGCGCCGTCTCGATAACGTCCAACCATTGCGCGGTGGTGATCTTATCGGGGCAGATGATGGCGCGGACCTCGTCGTCCAAAATCTCCGCAGCGGTGCCCGGCAACGTGCCGAGACCGGCGTCCTTTAGCCGGGTGAGAAACTCGCGTACCGAAAGTTTGAGTGTCGCTGCGCCTTGCCAGACTTCGAGCGGCGAGAAAGCATGAATGTGCATGCGCGGACAGACGTCCTTGATGGCGCGACAAATCGAAAGATAGGTCGCGCCATCGTAGCTCGGGTGAATGCCGCCTTGCAGGCAAACCTCGACCGCGCCGCGGTCCCAGGCTTCGACGGTGCGGCGCTGGATTTCCTCGAGGCTCAGATCGTAGGGGCGGCCGCGCAAATTCTCGCTGAGCTTGCCTTTGGAAAAAGCGCAGAACTTGCAACCGAAATGACAGATGTTGGTGTAATTGATGTTGCGCGTGACGACGTAGCTCACTTCGTCGCTGCACGTCGCCGCGCGCAGCGCGTCGGCCGCCTGGCAAACCGCGTGAAAAGCCGCTCCGCGGCTTTCGAACAGCGAGACGATGGCGTCTTCGGAAAGTGTGCGGCCGTCAAGCGCGGCGGCGAGGATTGACGCGATGTCCGTGTCGATCCCGGCCGCCCGTAATTCTTCCGGAGTCTTGTTTGAGGTCCCCGGAATCCAAGGATCGGTGCGCGCAAATCCTTGCCCGTCCGCCGCCCGCATGACCGCGCTACGCAGCCCGCGATCGAGCCAGATCTCCGGGCGAGCGACGTAGGCCGGATAGACGGCAAGGCGCTCGATGAGCACCTTGCCCGCCTGATCGGTCTCTCGCTGCAACATTTCTATTTGCGGCCACGGTCGCTCGGGATTGACGTGATCGGGGGTGACGGGGGAGACGCCGCCCCAGTCGTTGATGCCGGCTGCAATCAATTGCTGCAGCACGCCGGGCGACAGGTTCGGCGGGGCCTGAATGTTCATGTTCGCGCCAAAGACAAGCCGCGCCGCCGCGATCGTCCACAAATGGTCTTCGAGACTTGGCTCGGCGCAATTCGCCATTTTGGTGCCGGGCTTGGCGCGAAAATTCTGAATGATGATCTCTTGCAGATGCCCATAGCGTTCGTGCAGCGCGCGCAATGCGAGCAAAGCGGCAAGCCGCTCCTGGCGAGTTTCACCGATGCCGATGAGTAGTCCGGAGGTGAAGGGGATGGCCGCTTCGCCGGCCGCGCGAATGACTTCCAGCCTGACAGCGGGGCGCTTATCGGGGGAGCCGTAGTGCGGCCGGCCGCGTGCGCACAGGTGCTCGGCCGAGCTTTCGAGCATCAAACCTTGCGACACCGAAACGCCCCGCAAGGACGCGAGTTCGTCGGCGCGCATGACTCCGGCATTGAGGTGCGGCAGCAGGCCGGTTTCTTTGAACACCAGCGCCGCCATTGCGCCAAGATAAGAAATTGTCGTGTCGTGCCCGAGTTCGGCCAATTCTGCCCGCGCGGCGCGATAGCGCTGCTCCGGTTTGTCGCCCAACGTGAACAGCGCCTCGTGACATCCGGCCGATACGCCGGCGCGGGCGATCGCGAGCACTTCGTCCTTGTCCAAATAGGCGCGGGCTCCTCGCCGCGGCGGATGGGCAAACGTGCAATAATGGCACGCGTCGCGACATAGCTGGGTCAGCGGAATGAAAACTTTTCGCGAGTAGGACACGGCGGCGCCATGTCCGCGATCGCGCAACTCCGCCGCGGCCTGCATGAGGGCGGGAAGATCATCGCCATGGTCCGATAGGACCAACGCTTCGGCGTCCGACAGGCGATCGCCGCCGGTGCCACGGGCCAACGCGCGAACAAAGGCGTTCATTGTGATTCAAGCACCACGGACGAATGGCGCTCCCATTCCGCGCGGTGTTCGTTAAGGAGCCGCCAGCTGCGGGTGGGGGAAGGCCGGCTCATGAACCGCGTCAAATCGGAGAACTCATCGATATCGCGGGCAATGGCGCTGTTGCGGACGATGGTCGGCGTCAGTCCAACCGCGCGCGCTGCCGCCAGGTGCGGGAAATAGCTGTCCGGACCAAAGCGCAGCGGGACAACATCGGCCGGCGAACAGACGATGGTGTTTGAGCCGCGCTCGTCCCAGGCCGGAGCAATCGTGAAGGCGGGAGCGGCCGGGTGAGCTGCCAGGACGCGGCTGATGTCGATACTTGATACCAGCGGCACATCACCCGGGATCGTCAACATGGTCGACGAGGTGGCCGCCAGGCGGCGCGCCGCCGCGCGGACAGCGCCAGTGTGACCATCGTGCGCACCCTCGGACCACACCTGCGCACCGAAGCGGCGCGCGACGTCGGCAACGCTCTGGTCGGCCGTGACGACGGCGATGCCCTGCAACGCTTCTACCGCCACGACAGCGTCCAATACGTCCTCGAACATCGCGAGCGCCAAATCCCTTCGCAGCCGAGGCGAAAGCGCTTCAGCGAGCCGCTGCTTGGCGAGGCCTGCTTCCTTGACCGGAATGACGGCCCAAACATCGAGATGCGATACGCGCCGATCATTCGCCATTGAACGCTTCCATCAGATCGCGGCAGAGGCGTAGCATGCTTTTTGCAGCGGCGAGAGCATGAAATCTGTCCCATTCCTTGAGGATGGTGGCTTAGGAACGACGCCGCGAGAGCTCATCGGCCCAAGCCAATGTCATTTTCGCTAATTGTTCGCGATCGGCAAGCGAAACCATCAAAGCATTTGTCGCGGTGGTAGGAATGCGGAGTTTTGCAGCCAGCGAGCTGTCACGGTCGTCCACAATGTAGCCGTCGAGCAAATCGCCATAGCGATCGGCTATGGTTTCGGCGCCCACCTTAAGCCCGAGCTCCCGCATCATCTTTGCGGTCGGACCCTTGACGGCCTCGCCGCCGATGATCGGGGCGACGGCCACGACCGGCGCGGTGGCGGCGCGAAGCGCTTGTCGTACGCCCGGCAAAGCGAGAATCGGCTCGATGCTGATAAAAGGATTCGACGGACAAATCACAATCGCCCGCAGCTCGGGATCGGTGATGGCGGCGACGAAGTCAGGATGCGGCTTTGCCTTCGCGGCGCCGTCGTACATGAATTCCGTGATTTTTGGCCGGCATTGCTGTTCAACAAAATAGCGTTGAAAGTCGAGCCAGCCGTCACTGGTGCGGACGCGGGTGCGGACCCGGTCGTCGGTCATCGGCACAATTGCAGCGCGAACGCCGAGGCGATCGGCGAAATCGCCGATAATCGAGGACAACGGCTCGCCGGCGCGCAGCCTGCGCGTTCGCTCGACGTGGACGGCAAGATCGCCGTCGCCCAAGCGAAACCAAGTTTCCCCGCCGAGCGCGGCCAGCGCCGCCATAAAGGTCCAAGTTTCGTCGCCCCGTCCCCAACCGGTTTCGAGGTTGGCAAGGCCGGCCAAGGTATAGAGCAAGGTGTCGACATCGGGGGATACGTGCAAACCGAGATGCTCGAAATCGTCGCCGGTGTTGGCCACAACCGTGAGCCGTCCGGGAGGAACAATGTTGCGCAGCCCCAGAGCAAGCTTGGCGCCGCCAACGCCGCCGGAGAGCGCGAGCACGCGGTCTTTGTGCACGCTCGCTTGCCTCATCGGAAAAGGTCGTCCTTTGGGTCACGCAACAATTGCGCGGCCGAGGAGGCTTTCGCGGACCATTTAAGCCCGCGCACCACAATGATCGGCGTCGCTTCGTCCGCTTGGCCCATCAGCAGAGAGGCTGCCGCGGCGATTTCGTCGGCAAAGCCGGTTTCGCTGACCTGCAAGGGACGGCCAAACAGGTCCGGCCGGCCGCGAAGATCTGATAGTGCCGGAAGACCAGCCGCTCCGAGCGCGATGCCGACCGTTCCAAGGCGCCAGGCGCGGCCCAAACTGTCGTTGATGACGACGGCGATGTTTTTGCCGAGTTTAAGACGAAGCCCTTCGTGCAGTAGCCGCGCCGACCGATCCGGGTTTTCGGGCAAAAGCAGCACAGGTCTCGCCCCGCGCCGTGGATCGACATTCGATTGATCGACGCCGGCATTGGCAAGTACGAAGCCGAGCTTGTGCTCGACAATCAGCACGCCAGGCCGGTGCCGCAGGACCTTGCGCGACTCGCTTAAAATCACCTCGACGAGCCGCGGGTCCTTCTCCACCTCTTTTGACAGTGTCCTGCGCCTGTTCGCCCGGCACAATTGTCGGCGAGGTCGACGTATCGGCCCTCCGCTTTCGAGACGATTTTTTGGGCGAGAACGACGACGTCATCGTCGCGTAATGCCGGCCCCCGGTTTTGGGTAATGTCGCAGATCAAGGAGACGAGATCGGTTCCGGGCTCAATGAGTGGGATTCCGGGCACCGAAATGAGCTGCAAATCGCGGGTCTTCGCTGCATCGTGCATGCGTTGTTCGACTGTTGCCGGAGCGGATCATTGCCGGGACTGGCATGCTCGGCAAGGGTGTTGGCTGCGGGAATAATTTCAATACGGCGTCGCTACGACGTAAACTCGTCGGCAATGACGCTATGAATCGTTGAATCGTCGCCGACGGGGTCGCCCGGCGCGCCGCCGCGCGCCACGATCCCGCCGTCGATCGTGACCATCGCGCCGGAAATGTACGACGCGCGATCGGATGCGAGAAAGGCGACGACGCCGGAGATTTCGTCGGGACGCGCCGGGCGGCCGTAAGCCATGTTGCGAAAGTAATTGCGGCGCCATTCCTCGCGATCCTGCGGCGCGACCTTCTCCTCTGCGATTTTGCGAAGGTAGGTCACGCGCGCGGTGTCCACCGGCCCGGGATTGACGCCGCAGACCCGCACGCCGTAAGCGCACGCTCGCTCCTCCCAAAGCGTGGGTGAAGTTTATCAAAGCCGCATTGGCCGGGCCGCCGCAGATATAGCCTGCATTGGTCATCAATCCGCCGACGCCGACCACGTTGATGATCACACCCCGCCGCCGCGCGCACATCGCCTGATAGACGATGCGCGTGATGCCGATATAACCGAACATCTTGAGATCCCAGGCCTCGCGCCAGGCATCTTCGGCGACCTGGTCGAGCGCGCCGCCCGGAATCGCGCCCGCGCAATTGATCAGGATGTCGCTCGCCGCGCAGCTATGGGCAAACGCGTCGCGCTGCTCGCGCTTCGACAGATCGATCGCCTCAGTCTCCACGCCGATGTGGAAGCGAGCCTTAAGGTCGGCCGCGGCGCGCTGCAATTCCTCGCGATTGCGCGCCGCCAGCCGCAGATTGACGCCCTCGCGCGCAAGCTCTTCGGCAATGGCAAGACCAATGCCCTTGCTGGCGCCGGTTATGGCGGCGGATTTTCCTCGCAGATGAAGCTCCATGGTGATCCCGTCGGTTGTCGCGGATGATTGGTTGCTCGGTGGCGCCGAAAGAAGCGGAAGCTAAAGGAACTTGCCGGTGGCGCAAGGATTTTGCGCCTTGTGTCCGGCGCGTTTTTGGCTAATCGAAAGCCGCGGACTCGGCTTCAGGGGAAATCAAACATGGCAGGCTATTCTCCAGCGATCGCAGTGATTGGCGGGACGGGTGCAGAGGGCAGCGCCATTGCGCTGCGTCTCGGCAATGCCGGCTATCGCGTCATCATTGGCACGCGCGATGCGGCAAAGGGAGGCCGCGTGACGGCCGAACTCAACAAACTGCTCGGCGGCAACGCGATCGAATTTTCGGGTAACCCTGAAGCGGCGAAAACAGCCGATATCGTGATCCTGACCGTGCCATACGCCGCCCAGCAACCGACCGTGCGAGACATAACGGCCGTCCTTGAGGGAAAGATCCTGATCGACGCAACCGCTCCTTTGGTCCCGCCAAAGGTCAGCAACGTCCAGCTGCCGTCGGGCGGCTCCGCCGTCGCCGAGATACAGCGCATGTTGGGTGAGAAAGTGCGGGTCGTGTCCGCTTTTCAAAACGTCGCCGCGCACAAGCTTCGCCAGCTTGGCGCCGGCGTCGACTGCGACGTTCTCGTTTGCGGCGATGACGTCGCAGCCCGAGGCATAGCGCGCGAGCTCATTTCGCGGATGGGATTACGCGCCATCGACGCCGGGCCGATTTGTAATTCGGCGGCGGCCGAAGCGTTGACGTCGCTGCTCATATTCTTCAATCGCAAATACAAGGTTTCCGGCTCCGGCATCCGCATCACCGGTTTGGATGAAGCCGGGCAGGGACCAAAGTCTGCCGCTGAAACCACACACGGTTGATGTCCTTTAGCCCGTCGTGAAATTGCCGAGGAAGTTTGCGGCGAGTGATTTTCAGCAAAACGACGTGTCGCGATTTCCTCGTTATAAGGCCTTAATGTCGCAGTAATCCGCCGCGACTGTCGCCGCCAACTAAATCGACTTTGGCGGAGATCGCGAAATGAGTCTGCGGCGCTTTTGTTCCGTTGTGTTGTTGTCGGTCGGCATCGCCGGAATTCCACTGGTAAGTTCCCAGGCGCAAGTCATCTGTACCGGCAACGCCAGTCCGCCGCCTGAATTGCCGGTCTACGATCAGCCGCCAATGCCGGGACCCGGTTACATCTGGACACCAGGGTATTGGGGCGGCGGTCCCCTCGGCTATTTTTGGGTCCCCGGAACCTGGGTTGAACCGCCGGCCGTCGGGCTATTGTGGACGCCCGGTTATTGGGGCTTCAGAGACGGAATTTATGTGTGGAACGCCGGCTATTGGGGGCCGCACATCGGCTTCTATGGCGGAGTCCATTATGGCTTCGGCTACAGCGGCGTCGGCTATGAAGGCGGCCGTTGGGTCAACGGCGTGTTCTCTTACAACCGGACCGTCAATAATTTTGGCAGCGTCCATATCGCCAACGTCTACGACGAAACCGTAGTCGTCAACAATGTGACGCGCGTGAGTTTCAACGGCGGCCCGGGCGGTACGGCAGTGCGGCCGACGCCGGAAGAGGAAAACGCCGTGCGCGAACGGCACGTCGCCGCAATTCCCGCGCAACTTCAACACGAGCGAACGGCAGGCACCAACAAGGCGCTGCTCGCTTCTGAGAATCATGGCCGGCCGGCCATTGCGGCCACGGCCAAGCCCGGGGAATTCAGCGGCAAAGGCGTGATCGCGGCCCGCGAAGCGAAGCCAGGTCAGGAACACCAGCAAACACCTAGCCACCTTGGGGCGCCACTCGCCGCGATTGGCAACAAGCCGACCACACCCGGTGCGGAACGCTTGCACACACCTGGCAACGTTGGGGCACCGCCCGCCGCGGTTGGCAACAAGCCGACCGAACATGAAGAGAAAGAGAAGCGCAAAGAGACAGTGAAGCAGGAATCTGAGCCGAAGCCGCCCGTGAACAACGTTGAGTCGCCGAACGCCGCACCCAAGCGCTCGCATGAACAGGCCAAGCTGCCGGCGGACAAGGAGGAAGCGCCAAAGCTTCGGGCGAAGCAGCCGGCAGGGGCGCCCGGCGCGCCAGGCGCGGCCGGTGCCGGCGCCGCCGCGCATCAGCCGCCGCAGGTTGCTGCCGGCCGGAACCCGCATCTGAAACCAAAGCCGGGCGCCGAAGACAAAAAACAACCGCAATGAAACCAGGCCTGTCTGCGTCGAAGGAATAAACAATTCCATTGCGGTAAGCCGGCGGGGCGTTAGCGGCACGTGGCGCCGCGCCCCGCCGATTAATCCTTTCGTTACACGGCGCGAGTATTGCATTCGCGGATGCGGCCATTTTTGATTGCATTGTTCCTAGGGCTGATGATCGCCGCCGCGGCTGATGGAGTGCTGTATGGCGGCGCCAATACGGTCGTCCCCGCGAAAATCGCCGGGTCGAACGCGGTCAATCAGGTCAATTATCAGCTGAGCCTGCTGCTGAGCAAAGTGCGCTAGCGCCGCCGCGCGAAGTAAAACCGCGTGAACACCGCGTCAGTGGCCGCGCCGGCCGATGCCCATTTCACCTCTCGGCAGAAGCGGCGGCTTTGCGAGATAGCGCGCCGGAACCTGCAGCACCAAGCGAAAACTCGCGAGCAAAAGGCTCGTCCAGACCGCCGCGCTGAAATAAAGCGACATCCAAGCCATCTCGCCCTTCCAGCGCGCAAAGTCGTGGGTGACAATCCAGCGGGTGGCGAGGTCGTGCAGGCCGGAGGCCAGTCCGAAAAACTCCTTGCCGCTCGCGAGCTCGGCTTGCCAGCGGACAAAATACATCGGCAGGTCCACCGTGCACATGAACAGCGCATAACCGCCAATGCCGGCCACCGCCGCCACCATCACGAGGCGGACAACGCCGCGGAATCGGCCGGCGAGGTCCAGCAGCGCCGCGGCGATCAGCAAAAAGGCCATGGTCCACAGCGAATTCTCCAGCACATTGCCCAGATAGTCCGTGGTTATCACCGCATACCAGGAGCACAGTTCGGCGACGGCAATGAGCGGGACGACCGCGATAGCGATATTGCGCACCGTCTCGGCCTGTGCGACGCGCGCGAGCGCGCGCAACACGATCGCCCATTGCAGGATAAAACAGAGTTCGGCGACGGTCGCCACCGAGCGGCCGACCATGACGCTCGACAGCCAGGTATCGAACAAACAAATGCGCTGCACGTCGGCGCGCGGCAAAATCGAGCGAAAGGCGCAGCCGAGCACGTAGGCGGCGCTCAGAATAAGAAGCGGCTGTAACCCGAACCACCCGGCCGGCAACGACCGGCCGGTGAGCTGGAATCGGCGCCAGAGCGATGCCAGCAAGGCGATATTGCCGGCGCTGACCAGGACCAGAAAGTCCCACCAGACCGCTACCGGGTTGGAGAAAGTGAGCCAGTCAAGGCGCATGCCGCAACGACGTTTTTACAATTGCATCATCCAACCGTAACGCGATCGTCACACAACGCCAAGGAAGCGGCCGGGTTCCGCCCGCTACCGTCTAGGCGCCGGAAAATTTGGCGGGGCGCTTCTCGAGGAACGCGCTCACGCCCTCGCCAAAATCCGCCGTGGCGCCCGCAAGCCGTTGCATGCGGCACTCGAGATCGAGCTGCTGCTCGTAGGAATTCTCAGGACTTTCCCAATAGAGGCGGCGAATAAAGCCGAGCGCGACGGTCGGGCCGTCCGCCAGTTCGCTGGCCAAACGCAGCGCTTCGGTCATCAACTGGTCGTCATCGAACACCCGGTTGATGAGGCCCCACGCCAGCGCGGTCTCCGCCGGCAGGCGTTCGCCCAGAAGCGACAGCTCGATCGCCCGCGCGCGTCCGATCAAGCGCGGCAACAGCCAAGTCGAGCCGCAATCCGGCACCAAGCCGATGCGCCGAAACGCTTGCAGGAAATAGGCCGAGCGCGCGCACAGAATGAGATCGCCCATGAGCGCGAGACTCATGCCCGCGCCGGCGGCGGCTCCGTTGACCGCCGTCACAATCGGGTAGGGCAGATCGCGCAGCCGGCGGATGAAGGGATGAAAGAGCGTCTCGAGCGTGCGGCCGGCGCCGCGGGGTGCGAAGCTCTTGCCGCCGCGCCCCTGCAAGTTGGCGCCGGCGGAGAAGGCACGGCCCACCCCCGTGAGCACCAGACACCGCGGCGGTGTTGCCATTTCCGCGAGCGCATCGAGTGCCTCGGAGAGTCCTTGCAGCATCTCGGCTGACACGGCGTTAAGCACGGCCGGATCGTTCATGCTCAGTACCGCGACCGACCCTTTGAGCTCCAGGTTTGCGCGTTCGAACTCGAAATGCGTCTTCATCGGTGATGCCCCTGATCAAAGTTCACGCCATTCCGCGGCTTAGGTCATATTAGTGGCAATCCTCTGGATTTCACCAATTCGCCAGGCCAATGGCGGACTGATTGCCCCCTGTGGTTCGAGCTAAAACGGCAAAATAGCGCTCGCCTTATTTGCGGCGCAGACGGCTGCAACCAAGCGTGCGAAATCTCGGGTGGGTAAGGGGCGCCGCGGGCCAGTCGTCGCGGTCTTGGACGTTCTCATGGGAACCAGCGGCGGGGCGAGGGGCGGGGCGGGCGCGATCTCGAAATATTCCGACGCCGAACGAATTTGTGGTGGCCGGCCGAGGGGGCGCCGACGTGCCGCGACAGCAAGCGCACTTCTGGCCCTGTCTTTGGCTGGCGCCGCCGCGGGGTGCTCCACCAGCATTGACACCTACATGATCGATCCCGCCCATTATTCTGCTTACCATTGCAAGGAGATGGTCGATAAATTGAAGGAACTCCAAACGCGGCAACGCGATTTGCGCAATCTCATGGATAAGGCGAGCGAAGGAGGAGGCGGCACGATCATCGGAGGGATGTCGTATCGCGCCGACTATGGAAAAGCGGTCGGCGAGGAAAACGTCTTACGCCGGACAGCGGCCGACAAGAAATGCTCCCTGGAAGGCCCCGCTTTCGAGAGCGATCACATCATCCGCTGACCTTAGTCTCTGTGCCTAAGTCGGCCGCACGCGCAGCAAACAGCACTGCGGCTTATCGCCTAAAAGCCGGTAAGGAAGTAGGCAATGACCGCGCCCGCCGCAGCGAGCAGCACCAGAACGATGGCGCTCGCTCCAGTGGCCCGCCCGCCGGCGAAGAATGCGGCATAGAGCGCTTTGAGGACGTTGTTCGATGAAGCGGCGATAAGAATCGCGGCCGCGAGCGCTGAATAGGACATGCCCGTTGTGCCGCCTTGCGCCAGATTGAGCACGAATGGATCGATATCGGTGACGCCGACAATGGCGGCGAGAGTGTAAATTCCCGATGTCCCGAATTCGGCTTTCGCCCAGTTGGAAACGAGCGACACCACAATAAAGAGAACCGCGAACACGGCTGCCGGGCCAAGCTCAAGTGGATTTGCTGCTAAACGCCGCGTACTCGAGGCCGCGGTTTCTTTGTCGGCGGTGGCGGGCCTGCCGAGGCGATATTGCAGAGCGCTAATCACCAGGCCGGCCAGCGAAAGACCGCAAAGCCACGGCGCCAGCACCAGGGCGAGAGCAAAGTTGAAAAATGCCACCACCAGCAAAATGCGCAAATACATGATGGCGGTGGCGAGCGTAATGCCGGCTTGCGCTTGCCGACGCCTGACCAATCCGGTCTTGGCCTCCCGCGCGAGCACCACCGTTGTTGCGGTCGAGGAATAAAGGCCGCCCAATGCCGCCATCCACAAGCCGCGCGCCGCGGCGGCCCAGTAGCGTTGCGCCAAATAGCTCGCATAGGACAGCGCCGCGACGACGACCAAAGCCAGCCACGCCTGCCGCGGCGTAATGCTGGTGAGCGTTGTTACCGGCTGGTTGGGCAGCAGCGGCAGTACTATCCCGGTGAGGATCAGGAATTGGCCGGCGGTTACGATCTCCTTGACGTCGATGCGTCGTGCCAAGGCGTGCAGCTTCTCGCGGCCAATCAGCAGAAGAACTGCAGCCACGGTAAAGGCCACGGCCAACCAGTGTGGTAACGCGAGCGCAATGGCGCCAAGAAGGTAGGCGTGAACGTTGAGAGCCGGCACGACCAGCCCGACATTCGGCTCGCCGTCCTCATCCTTTTCCTGGACATGCCGCAAATAGAAAACCGTCAACCAGGCGCCAAGGATGAGAAGCCCGCCGGTAAAGGGAATCAGGTGGGCCGGATCGAGCACGTAGAGAATGCCGCCACCGAAAGCGAGCATCGGGAACGTGCGAATGCCGCCCGGGCGTCTCAGGTCGCCGCGCGCAAAAAAGTCCTCGAAGGCAAGGCCCAGGAACAGGCTCAGCCCGAGAAGCAGGGCCACGCCCGTCAATGAAGGCGGTGAAATCGACACGCAAAGCTACCTAGACGCGGCCGCCATTGGCGGTTTCACTGGCTTTATCATACATTGAGGTTGCTAACGAGAAGCGCCGCGAAGGGACAGCCGGCGACGATCGTGCTGTCTCGATCGCCACGCAGGCATTGGGAGCCCAAGAACATGAGCTGGATGCCGGACAAGGACCCCGTCCTTGGCGACAAGCGCTCGTGCGACGCGCTTGAACTGATCGTGGTGCCGCGCGTGCGCGACCTCGGCGACGGCTTTTCCGTGCGCCGGGCGCTGCCGCACAGTCAGCGGCAGATGGTGGGGCCGTTCATCTTCTTCGACCAAATGGGGCCGGTTCAGCTGGTGGCGGGACGGGGGATGGACGTGCGCCCGCATCCGCACATCGGGTTGGCGACCGTCACCTATCTGTTCGACGGCCGCGTCATGCATCGCGACAGCGAAGGCAATACGTTTGAGATCACGCCCGGCGCCATGAATTTGATGACGGCGGGACGCGGCATTGCGCATTCCGAGCGCACGCCCGCGGCGATGCGCAGCACGGGCGGTGGCATGTTCGGCATTCAAAGCTGGATTGCACTGCCACAAGAGCACGAGGAAATGCCGCCTCTATTCGAGCATTTTGATGCTGCCGTGCTGCCGACCGTCGAGGATAAAGGCGTGCGCGGGCGCGTCATCGCCGGCTCGGCCTTCGGCCAAAGATCTCCGGTCGGCATGGTGTCGGAATGGTTCTACGCCGAGGTGTTGCTCGAACCCGGCGCCAGTGCGCCGCTTGATGCTGATCACGAAGAGCGCGCGATCTATGTGACCGAAGGCGAAATCGAGATTGCCGGTGACAAATTCGAAGCGCCGCGGCTCCTGATCTTTCGTCCCGGCGACCGCATCACCGTGACGGCGACCCGCCAGGCCCGGCTGATGTTTCTTGGCGGCGCGGCGCTCGAAGGCCCGCGGTATTTGTGGTGGAATTTCGTGTCCTCGCGCAAGGAGCGGATCGAAGAGGCGAAAGAGGAGTGGAAAACCGGCCGCTTTGCTTTGGTTCCCGGCGACGAGACCGAATTCATTCCGCTGCCGGAGCATTAGCCGCGCCCGCAGAGCGCTCTACAGCCCTGGAAAATCGGCAATATCTCGCCGCAATCGGCCGGTCGTTGCGAAAAGCGCGCAAATCGTGATTTAGTCTGGCTTCGGTCTTTTATGATTCGAAGCCCCGCCCCTTGGCAAACCTCGACAAACTCAATCCGCAGCAGCGGCGCGCCGTCGAGTATGGCGGCCTGCCGGCCGCCAATTCCGGGCCGCTCCTGATCATAGCCGGGGCCGGATCCGGCAAGACGGCAACGCTGGCCCACCGCGTCGCCTGGCTGATCGCCCAAGGCGCTGACTCCCGCCGCATTTTGCTTCTGACCTTCTCGCGCCGCGCGGCGGCGGAGATGACGCGGCGGGTCGATGTCCTTCTTGCGGAATTCAACCGCAGCAGGGCAGGCGTGCTGTCAGAGCCGCTGGCGTGGGCCGGCACCTTCCACGCGACCGGGGCAAGGCTTCTGCGCGAATACGCGGAAACGATCGGGCTAGCGCCCGCGTTCACCATCCATGATCGCGAGGATTCGGCCGATCTTATCAATCTCGTGCGCTACGACCTCGGCTATTCGAAAATGGAGAAGCGATTTCCGGCGAAGAGCACCTGCCTCGCCATCTACTCGCGGGTGGTGAACAGCGAGCTCAAGCTCGACGATGTCCTGGCCGGCTTTTTTCCGTGGTGCGCCATGTGGGCCGATCAGCTGCGGACGCTGTTCGCCCGGTACGTCGATACCAAGCAGCGCCAGGACGTGCTCGATTACGACGATCTCCTGCTTTACTGGGCGCACATGATGCAGGAACCGGCGATAGCGGCCGAGATTGCCGAGCGCTTCGACCACGTCCTGGTCGACGAGTATCAGGACACCAACGCCCTGCAGGCGAGGGTGCTGCTGGCGCTGCGGCCCGGCGGGGCCGGACTGACGGTGGTGGGTGACGACGCGCAATCGATCTATTCGTTTCGCGCCGCGACCGTGCGCAATATTCTCGATTTTCCCGGGCACTTTACGCCGCGCGCGGAGGTGCTGACGCTGGAGCAGAATTACCGCTCGACGCAGCCGGTTCTGGCCGCCGCCAATGCCGTCATCGGGTTGGCCCAGGAACGTTTCACCAAGAACTTATGGTCGGAGCGAAAATCCACCGAGCGGCCGCGTCTGGTCAGTGTTCGCGACGAGGCCGATCAAGCCCGCTACGTCGTTGAGAAAGTGCTGGAGGATCGCGAACAAGGAATGGCGCTCAAGACGCAAGCGGTGCTGTTTCGCGCTTCGCACCATTCCGGGCCGCTGGAGGTCGAGCTGACTCGGCGACACATTCCGTTCGTGAAATTCGGCGGGCTGAAATTCCTTGAAGCCGCCCACGTCAAAGACGTGCTCGCGCTCTTGCGCTGGGCGGAAAATCCGCGTGATCGGATTGCGGGATTCCGGACCATTCAGTTGTTACCCGGCGCCGGCCCGGCAAGCGCGGCGCGCGTCTTGGAGCACGTCGCCGGAGCCGGGGTTGCCGGCTTGGACACGATCAAGCCGCCGGCAGCGGCGGCCGAGCACTGGCCGGCCTTTGTCGAGGCCGTTTGCCTCGTTCATAGCCGCAAAATGCCCTGGCCGGCGGAGTTAGAACTCTTGGTTCGCTGGTACGAGCCGCACCTGCACCGCATCCACGAAGATGCGCATTTACGCGAGCCCGACCTTCTGCAGCTCACCCAGATCGCCTCGACCTATCCGAGCCGGGAGCGGTTTTTGACCGAGCTCACGCTCGATCCGCCGGAGGCGACGAGCGCGCGGGCCGGCGATCCGCTTCTTGACGAGGATTACCTCATTCTCTCGACCATTCATTCGGCCAAGGGGCAGGAATGGAAATCCGTCTTCATCCTGAATACCGTCGACGGCTGCCTTCCGTCCGACCTCGCCACCGGCACCAGCGCGGAGATCGAAGAGGAGCGGCGGCTTCTCTACGTTGCGATGACGCGTGCGAAAGATCACCTGCACCTGATCGTGCCGCAGCGGTTTTTCGTTCACGCGCAGCACAAGAACGGCGACCGTCATCTTTACGCGTCACGCACCCGCTTTATTCCTGCGGCGCTGTTGGAAAAGTTCGAACTCTTGCGCCTGGCCGCTGCCGGCGCCGGGGGCGACGGTAAAGCCCTCGCGCGCACCGATCGACCTTGGCGCCCGCGTACGCCGGAGCTGGGGCTAACGGTCTAGCCTGCGGTGTTTCCCGACTTAGAGTTGGATCGTCCGCAGCCGCAACGCGTTGCCGATCACGCTCACCGACGAAAACGCCATCGCCGCCGCGCCGATCATTGGCGACAACAGCAGGCCGAAAGCCGGGTAGAGAATGCCGGCCGCGATGGGAATGGCCGCGCCATTGTAGGCGAACGCGAAGAACAGATTTTGCCGGATGTTGCGCATGGTCGCTTGCGCCAAGCGCCGCGCCCGCACGATGGCCGCGAGATCGCCTCGAAGGAGCGTCATCCCAGCGCTTTCGATGGCCACGTCAGTGCGGGTGCCCATCGCTATACCGACGTCGGCGGTCGCCAGCGCCGGCGCGTCGTTTACACCGTCGCCCGCCACTGCAACAATTCGGCCTTCGCGGCGCAATCTTTCGACAATCGCGCCCTTCTGCTCGGGCGTCACCTCCGCTTCGATCTCGCTGATGGCGAGCTTTCGCCCGACTGCTTCGGCGGTGGTGCGGTTGTCTCCGGTCAGCATCACAATGCGCAGGCGCTGCTCGCGCAGCCTCTGGAGAGTCGCGAGCGCGTTCTCCTTGATCGGATCGGCGACGGCCAGAACGCCGGCGAATTTGTTATCCACGGCGAGAAAGATCACGGTGGCGCCGTCACGGCGCAACCGTTCCGCCTCGGCGGCGAACGAACTTGCTGGCACGCCGCGCTCGGCGAGGAAACGGCCGCTGCCAAGCGTTACTTGTCGGCCGTTGATCAGGCCGACCACGCCTTTCCCCCTTGCGGATTCGAAATCGGATACGTCCGCGAGCGCGATGCCCCGCTCGGCAGCCGCGGCGACAATCGCTGCCGCCAAGGGATGTTCGCTCCCGCGCTCGAGGCTCGCGGCAATGCGCAGTACGTCGGCCTCGGACCATCCTGCGGAGGCAATGACAGCCACGAGCGTCGGCTTGCCTTCGGTCAATGTCCCGGTCTTGTCGACGACGAGGGTGTCGACCTTCTCCAGCCGCTCGAGCGCTTCGGCGCTTTTGACCAGAATCCCGGCCCGCGCGCCGCGCCCGACGCCGACCATAATGGACATCGGCGTGGCGAGGCCGAGTGCACAAGGGCAGGCGATAATGAGCACGCTGACCGCGGCGACGAGCGCAAAGGTCAAGCGCGGCTCCGGCCCATAGACCGCCCAAGCCGCAAACGCCAAAACCGCAGCCGCGATTACCAGCGGTACGAACCAGGACGCTACGTCGTCAGCGAGCCGCGCGATCGGCGCCCGCGAACGCTGCGCCGTCGCCACCATCTGCACGATCTGCGCCAGCAGCGTGTCGGCGCCGACCTTCTCGCTCTTCATGACGAAGCCGCCGCTTTGATTAAGCGTGCCGGCAACAACGTGCGCGCCGGCCGCCTTCATCACCGGCATGGATTCGCCCGTGATCATGGACTCATCGAGCGATGACCGTCCTTCGATGATAATGCCGTCGACCGGGACCTTTTCGCCGGGGCGCACGCGCAGGCGATCGCCGACGGCGACGTCCGCCAAAGACACTTCGCTCTCCTTGCCATCGGCGGCGATCCGCAGCGCCTTTTTGGGAGCAAGATCGAGCAACGCGCGGATCGCGCTCGAAGTGGAGGCGCGGGCGCGAAGCTCCAGCACCTGGCCGAGCAGCACGAGTACGGTGATGACCGCGGCGGCCTCGAAGTAAACCGCGACGCCGCCATGCGCGCCATGGAACTGCGCGGGGAAAAGCTGCGGCGCCAGCACCGCGACGATGCTGTAGAGGTAGGCCGTGCCGGTACCGAGCGCGATCAACGTAAACATGTTGAGGTGGCGCGTCCGCAGCGATTGGGCGCCGCGCACAAGGAACGGCCATCCGCCCCAAAGGACCACCGGTGTCGTGAAGACGAACTCGCGTGAGCGCCGCGGCTCGGTGCGACAGCGGGGCAAAGCCGAACATATGCGCGCCCATGTCCAGCACCACGACCGGCAACGCCAGTGCCGCCGAAAGCACAAGCCGGCGGCTCATGTCGGCGAGTTCGCCGCCATCGGTTGCGCCGCCAGCCTCGGGTTCGAGCGCCATGCCGCAGATCGGGCAGGCGCCCGGGCCTGACTGGCGGATCTGCGGATGCATGGGGCAGGTATAAACCGCCCCTTCGGGCCCCAGCGGGGCACCCGGCTTGGCCTCTGCGCCGTCCCGGTATTTTTCCGGATCGGCGATGAACTTGCGGCGGCAGCCGGCGCAGCAGAAGTAGTAGCGGCGCCCGTCGTGAGCGCCGCGGTGCGGCGTTGCCGCGGGATCGACCTGCATCCCGCAGACCGGATCGGTAACGGCCACGTCGCCGCCGTGCGAACAAGCCGAATGTTCCACGCTTTATTCACCTTGAAACGGTTACCCCGTAGGGGTATATAAACGGCATGCGAGCGGATGCCAAGACGTCGGTGCTCAAGCGCCTCAAACGTATCGAAGGGCAAGTGCGCGGCCTTGCGCGCATGGTCGAGGATGACCGCTATTGCATCGACGTCGTCACGCAGCTCTCGGCGGTGCGGGCTGCGTTGCGGCGCGCGGAGGAGGAGATTCTCGCCGACCATGTGGCGCATTGCGTCGAGCACGCCATCGCCTCGGGCAACAAAGGCGAGCAGCGCCGCAAGGTGGCCGAGTTAATGGACGTGCTGAGCCGCGCGGACCATTAAAGCTTCGGTCGTTCCGTTCTAAGGTGGGTCATCACGCACGCAGCGGCCGCGTCATGGCTTGGCCGCCGCGGCAATGGCGAAGTCGGGTTGTTCGGGTGGACGCTGCATGACCGGCGTCTGCTGGTTGTCGGTGAATTCGCCAACGCGCGTTGTCACGTATGAATCAAGCGTCGAGGTGGTAATGAGGCCGTCGCGGCGCGCCGCCTCGCCGCGTTCGATGCCTTCGACCACCGCCTTGGTGAAGGCGCCGTTGCCGAGAGCGCTGCTCTCAAGTGAGACCTGCCGCCCGGTCGAGGAGGCGAACACGACAATGCCGCCGTTCTCGCTGGCGCTCACCGTGTTGGCCAGGACATTGATATCGACCCGCGGGCGCTTCCCCGCCGTGCCGGCGTGACAGGTATCGAGGAACCACAGCACCTTGCCTTGCAGACCTTGCATCGATTTGCGCAACTCGTCCTGCGACACGCCCTTGATCCGCACGTCATCGTCCGTGGCATCCGCAGTGTAGAACCAATAGGTCTGCTTCTCGTCGGTCATGCCGTGGCCGGCGAGAAATAGTACCGAGACATCGTTGGGATTGGTCGCCATCTGCTCCAACCATTCGAGACCGTGGATGAGGTTCGCCCGCGTCACCGCGTCGTCGGCGAGCACGCGGACCTCGACGTCGGCGTAATAGCGCTCCTTCTGCTCCTGCAGTACCTTGGCAAAATCGTTGGCATCCTTGGCTGCATATTTGAGTGCCATGGCCGGATCGGCGTAATGGCTCACCCCGATCACCAGTGCATAGAGCTTGCGGGTTGCTTCCGGGGCGCCGTCCCAGGTGACTTTCGCTTGGACGGTCTGGCTGGCGAGACCTCCGCTCCAGGCGATGAGCCCGACTTCGCTGACGTGCTGGGTCAGCGTGACTGGAATCGAGCCCTTGCGTTCGGCATCTGACGCCAGAGCTTCGATCGGCATACCGAAGGCCTTGATGGGTCGCCCGTTGATGAGAAGATCGATGCGGTTGACCGGCTTGCCCGCAGGCGAGCGCAGGACATAGTCGAGCGTCACCGCGTTGTTCTGCACGTGGGCGCCGTCGGCGGGACCGGCAATGCGGATGATCGGCGGTAGACGTTCGGCCAGCGGCCGCGTGTCTGCCCTAAGCTTCGCGATTTCATTGGCCTGTTTGATTGCCGCATCCTCGTCGAGCGTATCGAGCACGAGGCGGACGATGTCCGGCCGGTTGAAGCGGTCGCGAAAGCGCGAGGCGGGAAAAAAATCGGCGGCTTGGTTCCAGCCGCGGTTGAGGTGCCAGCCGATCAGATCCTCGCCGCCGGGCGAGGCCATGTAATAGCCGGTCGGCGTCCAGGCGACCCATGTTTTGGTCTCGCGGTTGACGAACAGCGCCAAGAGTTCTTTGCCATCCGACCAGCGATGCCAGCGGATGGTACCATCGTCATAGGCCGCGACGACGATCCGTCCGTCAGCCGAGAGATTGACGCCCCACGCTTCGCCGGGAGTCCGCTGGTACCACAATCGGTTCCCCTGGGAGGGGAAGGCCAACAGAAAATAGGACGTGCCAACGACGAAACCGGCCTGGTCGGCGCGGATTGCAATAGAGCGCACGACGTCGTTCTGTTGCAGCAGGTGTGCAAGAGTTCTGGCGACGCCGCCGTTTGGCGCGACGGATGAGGCGACGAAATTCGGGATTGAATTGGGTGCGGCGGAGACCGTCGCCTGCACGAGGTCAAATAGGACTGGCTCAGCGCCGCCATAACCCAGGCCGAAGCGAACCCGCTTGGCATCCGGTGCGATTGAGAATGCATCGCCGACCTTGTGACGCATGTCGGGCTCGGCCCCGTTCTTGAGAAAGCTTACCTGCCCGTTGCGGCCGATTAAGCCGACGGCCGGCTCGTCGGTGGCGAGGAGGAGTGAATCCCCGCACCGCTGCAGGTCCGATATACCGCTTTGACTGAGTGGCACGGGGTTGCCGATAGGGTGTCCCTCTCGGTCGAAGACGAGGACTGGGAATTTCACAACGTCTTGAAATAGGGCTTGATATCCGCCCGCGGCGAACAGACGCTCGCCATCGCTGCTCCAGGCGACCTTCGCAAGATCGCCGCGGCGGCCGCCCCGCACATCGGCGTTGCCGCCTCGCGCCACGGCGGCATAGCGAAACCTCAATGTTCTCGCATCGTAGATATCGACCTGCGCCGAATCATCAAATCCTACCGCGACGAACTGACCAGACGGATCGACGGCCACGGAGAAGGCTTGCCTGCCGCCGCCGGTTCTGATTTCCCGCTCCTTGTGAAATCGGGGACCGATACCGTACTGCCGAAGCTTGCCATCGAGCGCTGCGGTGTAAAGATAGCCATCGGGGCCGAACGCCGCGCCGCTGCCATCTCCCGCATAGTCGTTGTCCTCGGCGACAATGCGCCAAGTTTGCGCATCGATCACCTTGAGACCGACATTGCGGGTGCTTGTTGCCGCCAGCCAGCGGCCATCGAGCGAGAAAGCGAGTTTCTCAACAACGCCGCCAATGGGGCCTACGCGGGCGACCATCGCAGCGGACGCGGCGTCGAAGATGTATACAAAGGACTGGTTCGTCAGGTCCTCTTGGGCGTCCCATCCGCCCGCCGCGATCCAACGCCCGTCGGGCGAAACGGCGGTGGCATAGATTTTGCCGCCATCGCCAGCGCCAATCGGGACGCGCAGCGTCCGCAACAACTGCCCATCCGGCAGCGACCATACCCGCACGGTCTTGTCCTGTGAGCCCGTCGCCGCGATACGGCAAGCATGGTCGGCGCCGATCTGCGTAATGACCGCGGTGTGCATCCCGGTTTCGATGCGCAAAGTCGGGTCTTGCGTTGGGCAGGCTTTGACTGCGGCATCAAGCGCCGGGCTCGCCTGCCCGTCGATGGCGCCTTGATAGCAGCCGCCATCAGTGAGCCGCTGCTGCATCGCCCTGATCTCGTTGCTAGTCACGTCGGAGAGATCGCGCGCCTGCTGCGCCGCCGCGCCGACGGCGATAACGAGCGAAAGCACGAGTAGCGACGCGACCAACGGGCGCCTTGCCCCACTATTGACGAACGACATCAATCGCGTCCCGTTGCCAACCCAGTTAATCACACCCCAACAATTCAGTGGCGATCATTATCCAGCGGCGTGAAATTTTCCAGGAGCAAGTCAACGCTTGGCGGGCTCAATCGCGCTGCCGCTCTCCGCTTATCCGCCGAAGCTTTTGCGCGCCAGTGCCGCGCCCTCCGCCAGCGCCGCAAGCTTTTTTTCTGCAATCTCGCGCCGCATTGGCGCCATGCCGCAATTGGTGCAGGCGATGATATTTTTTGGCGGCACATGGCGGGCGGCTTCGCCGATCACAGCGGCGACTTCCTCGGCCGTCTCGATGCGATCAGTCGCGATATCGATGGCGCCGACCAACACGTCCTTACCGGCGAGCAGCGCCAGTAAACTCATCGGCACGCGGGAGTGGATGCATTCGATTGACACCTGATCAATGCGGCTCCCGGCCAGGGCCGGGAAAAATTTTTCGTATTGCCGCCACTCGTCGCCGAGACCCGCCTTCCATTGGATGTTTGCTGGAATGCCGTAGCCGTAGCAGATATGTACCACGCTGGTCGCCGCGACGCCGTCTATGGCGCGATGCAGGGCCTCGATGCCCCAGCTCGCCGCCTCCGCCATGTACACGTTGAAGGCCGGCTCATCGAACTGGATGACGTCGACGCCGTCGTCGGCGAGCCCGCGGGCTTCCGCATTGAGCAGGTCGGCAAAGGCCATCGCCATTTTGACGCGGTCGCCGTAATGGGCGTCGGCGATCGTATCGACGATGGTCATCGGGCCGGGCAGGGTGAATTTCAGTTTGCGGCGCAGTGTGGGCGCGGGCGACGCGCGCTTCCCGCGCGTGAACACGGCCACGAAGAGCAAGCCTGTCGACGACCGTCGGACACATCGCCTTGTAGCGATTGTTGCGGATGCCCAGTTCGACCCGCTTGGCGAAATCGATGCCGTCAACAGCTTCGAGAAATCCATGCACAAAATGCTGCCGTGCCTGCTCGCCATCGGCGACGATGTCGATGCCGGCATCTTCCTGCAGTTTGACGGCCAGAATCGTGGCGTCGTCTTTGGCCGCTGCAAGCTCCTCGCCGGCCAGACGCCACGGCGCCCACAGCCGGTTCGGTTCGGCGAGCCAGGACGGCTTTGGCAAGCTGCCGGCGACCGTGGTTGGGAAAAGAACGGAGGCGGACGCGTTCGCTGACATGGGACCCCGGCGGCGTTAATGCTTGACGGCGCAAGCGCGTTGGAAATTATCCGGGATATTGCCCCGATTATGCAACGCCTTTGAGGAGGACGTCCGTGGCCGACGCGCAATCGCTGCCCCAGCTCGAATTTATTTTCGCCGCGGACGTGACGGTCGATGCACCGCTTGACGCCGGCAATGTGGGCAAAGGCACGCGCCGTTTCGTCCCGATCGCCGGCGGAGAAGTTTCCGGACCCAAGCTGCGTGGCGAAGTGTTACGCGGCGGCGGCGATTGGCAGGTCATCCGCGATGACGGCGTAGCTGAGCTCGAAGCGCGTTATACGCTGCGAACCGACGATGGCGCGTTGATATTCGTCCGCAATTACGGATTGCGGCATGGCCCGCCGCAGGTGATCGCGGCACTCGCCGCCGGTCAGGCGGTCGACCATGCAAGCTATTATTTTCGCGGCGCTACATTTTTCGAGACCAGCGCGGCGCAATATGTTTGGCTCACCAAGCAAATCGTCATTTGCGTCGGCGAGCGCGAGCCGGCACGGGTGAGACTTAAGTTTTATCAGGTCTTGTGAAAGGTACGGCGGCTTAGTCCGCGCTCAATTCTTCGCTTCCAGGAATTTCTTCAGCGCGACGGCGTTGTTGTGGGCTTCATCGCGGGCGGCGTACAGGAGCGTGACCGGTTGCTTACGAATCAACGCGCGCAGATTCATGAGGGCGGGCAACGCCGGCTCTTGCGCGAGTTCGCGGCCATAGGCCGCCACAAACTCATCCCACTTTGCCGGATGGCCGTGGAAGCGCCGCCGCAGCGTGTCGCTCGGCGCGACGTCCTTGAGCCATTGATCGACGCGCGCCTTGTCTTTGGCAAGGCCGCGCGGCCACAATCGGTCGACTAGCACGCGTAAGCCGTCGTCTTTGGCGGCGGGTTCGTAAACCCGCTTGATGCGAAGGCCGGATACCGCTTTTCCTGCCCGCTTTGTTACCGTCATTTGCCAACAGGGCTGTCGCCCGTATTCCTGCCATTGCCGAACACCATCAGCGTCGATGTGCCGTGGGCCAGTACGCGACCTTCGGAATCGAGCACGCGGCCCTCAGCTGACATGATTTGCCGGCCGCGGGTCACGACCCGTCCCTCGGCGCGCACGCGTCCGGTATCGGCTCTGATGGCGCGCGTGAAATTGGCTTTGGTCTCGACCGTTGCGTAGCTAACGTTGGCAGGCAAGAGCGTGTGTCCGGCCACACCGGTGACGGTGTCGATTAAAGTCAGCGCCCAGCCGCCATGAATGGTTCCCAGCGGATTGAGAAAATCCGGCTTGGTCTCCCCTTCGAACACGGCATAACCGTCGCCGATCTCGACGATCCAGAAGTTCAAAGTTTGCGCTATCGGCGGCGCCGGTATTTTGCGGTCGATCATGGCCTGCAGCAATTCACGGCCGGTCATTCCCGCGACTTCCGAAGGGTTTGGTAATCCATAGACGAATGAAGAGGCTGCAAGCATTGCATTTTTTCCTTGGAGTTTTCGATCCGCGCTTTGTGCTTTGAGTCCGGCCGTGCTGGAGCGGGCTAAGCCTTTCCTGCCGGGATCACGATCTGGGTCTGGATCACCAGCGCACAGAGGCGGCCGTCGCTTCGGGTAATGCGCGTCTGCCACACCATGGTGGTGCGGCCGCGGTGCAGCGGCGTGCATTCGGCGCGCGCCGTCTCGCCGACCGGAATGGCAGAAAAGAAGTTGGTCTTGCTCTCGATGGTCGCCGTGCGGGCGCCTTCCGGCAGGTTCGCGACGGTGGCGAGCCCGCCCAAGTTATCGGCCAGCGCCATCACCGCCCCGCCATGAAGAATGTCGGGAACGGTGGCAAGCTCTTTGCGCACCTCGAGTTGGGCCTCGACACGGTCCAAGGAAACGTGCGTGACCTTAATGCCCAAAAACGCGGCGAACGGCGACTGAAATTCGGCAAGATCGCTCATGCGAACGTCCCCAAAGCATTGGTGAACAATGGTACTCGCCGTTCCATCCTACATCGTTCCGGGTGAGCGTGCCGCCTGGTAAGTGCCAAAAGCAAGGGCGCGGATGCAGCCGCCGCGGTGTATGATCGGCGAAGTTTCGCTTGAGGTTGCGGAGACCGGAGCCCAACACCGGAGGCAATTTGCATGCGGCAGATTTGGATCACGAAAGTCGGCCCGCCCGAGGTCCTTGCGGTCAAGGAAGCGCCCGATCCGCAGCCGAAAGCGGGCGAGGTGCGCATTCGCGTCGAGGCGATCGGCGTCAACTTCGCCGACATCATGGGCCGGATTGGCATTTATCCCGATTTGCCGCCGCTCCCGGTCGTTCCCGGCTATGAAGTCGCCGGGCGCGTCGATGCGGTGGGCGAGGGCGTAGAGGCGAGCTGGGTCGGCCGCGACGTGTTCGCCGCGACCCGCTTTGGCGGTTATGCCGACGTTGTCTGCGTGCCGGTTGCCCAGGTTTTCTCGCGGCCGGCGGACATGTCCGTATTGGAAGGCGCGGCCATTCCGGTCAACTACCTCACGGCGTGGCAGCTTGTGGTCGTCATGGGCGCGCTTAAGCGCAACGAGACCGTACTCATCCATTCTGCCGGCGGTGGGCTCGGGATCGCGGCGACGCAGATCGCGAAACATATCGGCGCCCGCGTGATCGGCACGGCATCTGCGGGCAAGCACGCGGAGTTACGCGCGCTCGGCGTCGATCACCTCATCGACTATCGCACCGAAGATTTTGAAAGCCGGGCGCGGGAGATCACCGGCGGCCGCGGTGTGGAGCTGATCCTCGATCCCGTGGGCGGAGAATCCTGGAAAAAGGGCTATCGGCTTTTGGCGCCGACGGGACGGCTCGGCGTGTTCGGCTTGTCCGCGGCGGCGACCGGGAAGAGCCGAAGTTTTGTTTCGATGCTCGCCACCGTCGCCCGCGTGCCGTGGTTTCAGTTCAATCCGCTCGCGCTGATGAATGCCAACAAGGGCGTGTTCGGCGTCAATCTCGGTCACATGTGGGGTGAGCTCGACCGCCAGCGTCAATGGGCCGAGGGGCTGCTGGAGCTTTGGTCGAAAAAGGCGATCAAGCCGAAGATCGCGAAGACCTTTCGCTTCGCCGAGGCGGCGAACGCGCACCACTTCATTCAGGACCGCGGCAATATCGGCAAGGTCTTGCTGGTGCCGTAGCGAATTAAAATTCCGAAAATAAAAAGAGCGCGGCCTGACCGCGCTCTTACGATCATGTTGCCGCGGCCGCTTTTACTAGCGCGGCGCCGGGACAATGCGAATATACGGCTTCGGCGTCTTCCAGCCCTGAGGATAGAGCTTCTTCGCCTCATCGTCGGTAATGGCGCCGCCGAGGATCACGTCTTCGCCTTGTTTCCAGTTGGCCGGCGTCGAGACGCGGTGTTTGGCGGTCAATTGCAGCGAATCGATCACGCGCAAGACTTCGTCGAAGTTGCGCCCAGTGCTCATCGGGTAAACCAGCACCAGCTTGATCTTCTTGTCAGGACCGATGACGAACACGTTGCGAACCGTCTGATTGTCATTCGGCGTGCGGCCTTCCGACGTACCGCCGGTGCTCGCCGGGAGCATGCCATAGAGCTTGGATATCTTGAGATCAGTGTCGCCAACCATCGGATAGTTGGGAGCGAACCCAACCACGTCCTTGATATCGCCGGCCCATTTCTTGTGATTCTCCACCGGGTCGACGGACAGCCCGAGAATTTTGACGCCGCGCTTGTCGAATTCCGGCTTCAGCCGCGCCATGGTGCCGAGCTCGGTGGTGCAAACCGGCGTGAAATCCTTGGGATGAGAGAAAAGGACGGCCCAATTGTTGCCGATCCAGTCGTGAAACCGGATTTTACCTTCGGTAGTGTCCGCTTCGAAATCCGGGGCGGTATCGCCAATTGCAAGAGACATCGAAACCCTCCGTGGTTGCGTGATGTGAGTGACCGATCCGAAATATATCCGGGAAAACGGTTTCGCTTCGGAGATGGCGTTTATGCCAGAAAATACTAGGGCTTAGACGATAGATTGTAGTTTCGAATTGCACTGAGAACGGAGAAGAAACGACCCGCTCCCGCCACCACTTGAGGAAGAACTTTCCCGGCATTTACGGCACTTGGGGTCGCCGGGTGCCTTGTTATCACCCTGACGTGAGCGCGGCCAGTTCAGTTGCCGCGACTTTGCCCTACCGGTGCCTTTCGGCGGCCCGGCTTTCCCTTCAGTTTTGCGCGCTCGACGTCACCCTCTCGCAAGAAGGGGCCGTCGGGAGAACTTACAGGCAGGAACTGCGTTAAACGCGTGGGAGGCGTGATGCAGATCCTAGTTCGACGTGATCGTTCGCTACTTGAAGCAATCCTGGCGATGATCGGCTATTCGCCGATTGCTATTGCCCGGCCGGCGGCTGACCTGCCAGCCGGTTTCACCGCCGTTGACGCCGCCGTCCTCGACTGGATCGCGGCCGAGGGGCGGCGTATTGGCCGCGGCCGCGGCTATGCTCGCCTGTGACCGGCAGCGTGAAGATTTAGGAATTAGCGCTCCGGACTCTCGCTCCCCGGTCCGTTGAGCGGCGTAACTGACAATCCGACCGCCCGGCCGGGAAATCCCGCAGCGTCGAAATAGCGGATGTCTCCGACGACTTGCATATTGAGCACCGTGGAGAGTCCGTTGCTGGCCGGCTCCGAGATGATCACGTGGCCGGTGGCCTCGGGTATTGCGCCATTCGGCAACGCCTCGGTCAGGACACGGCCGACGAGCTTGCCGTTATCGCTTGTCTTAAGCTGCAACAACTGCGCAATGGTGCGCCCGATATCGGCGTTGCTCACGGGCGCTGGATCGACGAAATGCGATTTAAAATCCGGGCCCTGCGCGGCCATGAAATTCCAGGTATCGGCGCGGCTGAATGAGCCGTGCATGCCCTGGCCTTCCTGCAGGACGGTGTCGGCGATTTCGACCGCGCAGCGCACCGGCTCGCCACACACCGTGTCGAAGGAGCGAAAGCTCACAATGATGGCGGGCCGCGGTGTGATAGCGCTTCCCGCAAGTCCGATGTCGTCAAGCGTCAGCGTGCCGGGAATTTTCCCCAGCCGGGTATCGACGAAAATGCCGCTGGTGTAATCCTGCGCAAGCAGCGCGTCGACAATGCGCCGGGCGAGATTGCGATCGCCGTCGGGCAGATAGATCAGATCCGATCCGCCGTTTGCCGCCACGACGATTTTCGGATGCGTGCTGTTACCGCCGATCAGCCCGTTGCCGTGCCGGCTGTGCCGGCCGGGTGCAACAGGTTTGTAGCCATCGTCGGGATCGAGGAGCGGCAAATCAAGCGCGTGAGCAAGATCGAGCGCGACGAAGCCGAGCGGCAGACGGCCCGGCGGCGTATCGGCGAATGTCGTCTTCACTGTCGAGCTTGTTTGGCTTTGCTTGGCGATGGTCGAGAAGCCGTGGTCGGCGATAGCGATAATGTCGGTGGTGTCGAGGAGCCCGAATTCGCTTAAGCCCGCCCGAATCCGCGCAAGATCATCATCGGCGTTGCGGATGGCAGCGCGCGAGGTCGGCCCGTTGATGCCGGGCGTCAGTGAATTAAGGCTGTCGCCCTGATAGTGCTGCGTGCCGTCGGGATCGCGCGACCAGTACACGAGCACGAACGGTTTGCCGCGCTCTTTGAAGAGCGGCAGGATCGCCTGCGTGGTGGCGGCAGCAAAATAGCCTTGCTGGACGGTATTCGCGACCAGCGTTCCGGGCGTCGACATGTCGCCGAAATTGCGGTTGGCGCCACGTGAGGGCGCCGCCAACGGCAAGTTTGCCGCCTCGAGTTTCTCGCTCACTTCGGCCGAGAGCGGAATGCCTTTGGCGCTGCCGGTCGCGTCGTCGATGATGATCGTCTGCTCTCGCCCTTCTTTGGTGTGGTCGAAAATCAGCGTCGGCCCGATTTTGCCGATCGCGGCGGTGCTATAGCCTTTGGCACGCGCGAGTTTCAGGATCGTCGCCTCATCCAGGTAATTGCCGGCAAAGTGTTCGTCGATATCGGCGAGGACCGGATCGCTTTCCAGGAATGCCGTCGTGGTATTTCCCGCGCTCGAAACGGCAAAGCCGGTGTAGATGGTGTTGGAAAAGTCCCCGGTGTCTCCGAGCATATGGCCGGTCGCCATGGCCGAGGCGTTCGCGGTGGTGAAGGTGGGGAACAGCGCATGGCTGTTGCGCAGGTTCACCCCCTCGCGGGCGATGGCCGCTAGGGTGGGGGCACTCGTGTCGTCGACCACTGCGGCCCGCAATCCGTCGGCGACAAAAAGAACCACGTTGTGCGGGTGTCCCGCCTGAGTTTGGGCGTGAACGGGCGCCGCGGCCGCAAGTGCCGCCAAGGCTGCACAAACGATGAAGTACTTGTTCATCGCAAAGCTCCGATGGCCCCATTTCCCGCCTGGCCGTCTCGGCAGGCGGTAAATCGACTGGACCGATGTTTAGCTCCCTGCATTGACATTTTGACGGCAACCCCGCAAAGGCAAGGCCCGGCTCGCTGACGAAATCGCCGCAATGTTCAAGCGCATCCTGATAGCTAATCGCGGCGAGATTGCTTGTCGGATTATTAAGACCGCCCGGCGAATGGGGATCGAGACGGTCGCGGTCTATTCCGAGGCCGACCGTGACGCTCTCCACGTCGAAATGGCGGATAAGGCCATCGCGATCGGGCCGCCGCCGGCAGCGCAAAGCTACCTCGTGATTGAGCGCATCGTCGCCGCCTGCAAAGAGAGCGGCGCCGAGGCGGTGCATCCGGGCTACGGCTTTCTGTCCGAGCGTGCCGCTTTTGCCCAGGCGCTGAAAAAAGCCGGTATTGTTTTCATCGGGCCAAACCCTGCGGCGATCGCCGCCATGGGCGACAAGATCGAGTTCGAAAAAGGCCGCGGCGCGCGCCAAGGTGTCGACCGTGCCCGGACATCTCGGCGTCATCGCCGATGACGCCGAGGCGATCGCGGTGGCCGAAAAGATCGGCTATCCGATCATGATCAAAGCCTCCGCGGGCGGCGGCGGCAAAGGCATGCGCATCGCTTTTAGCAAGGGCGAGGTTGCGGAAAATTTCGCGCGCGCACGGTCGGAAGCCAAATCCAGCTTCGGCGACGATCGCGTGTTTATCGAAAAGTTCATCACCGATCCACGCCACGTCGAAATTCAGGTGTTGGGCGACAAGCACGGCAACGTGATCTATCTCGGGGAGCGGGAATGCTCAATCCAGCGCCGCAACCAAAAAGTCATCGAAGAAGCGCCAAGCCCGCTGTTGGATGCAAAGACCCGGGCAAAAATGGGCGAACAAGCGGTCGCGCTCGCGAAAGCGGTGCGTTACGACAGTGCCGGCACGGTGGAGTTTGTCGCCGCCCAAGATCGGAGCTTCTATTTTCTGGAAATGAATACGCGCCTGCAAGTCGAGCACCCGGTTACCGAGCTGGTCACCGGCATCGACCTTGTCGAGCAAATGATCCGTGTCGCCGCGGGCGAGCCGCTTTCTTTCAAGCAGAGCGATATAAAGCTCAGCGGCTGGGCTGTCGAAAGCCGCATTTACGCCGAGGATCCGTATCGCAATTTCGCGCCGTCGATTGGACGGCTGGTGCGCTATCGGCCGCCTGCCGAAGGCGTTCGCGATGGCGCGACCGTGCGCAACGACACCGGTGTCTTCGAGGGCGGCGAGATTTCGCTCTACTACGATCCGATGATCGCCAAGCTCGTCACCCACGCGAAAACCCGCGCCGCCGCCATTGAGGCCCAGGCCGACGCACTCGACGCCTTCACCATCGAGGGCATCCGTCACAACATTCCGTTTCTTGCCGCCATCATGCAGCATCCGCGCTGGCGCGCCGGCGAGCTCTCCACCGCATTCATCGCCGAAGAATTTCCTCGCGGTTTTGAGCGCACGGTGCCGACCGGCGTGACGGCGCGCACGATCGCGGCGGTGGCGGCGGCCATCGATCACGTTTTGGGCGAGCGCAAGCGTCGCATTTCCGGGCAGCTCGATCGCGCGGTCACGCGCGAACGCCGCCGCGCCATTTGGCTCGGCGGCGAAGAGCTGCACGCCGATGTGACCCATGACAGCAGGACCCTCACGGTTCTCTTCGAGGACGGACATAGTCACGTTCTCGCGTCGAATTGGACACCCGGCCTGCCGGTATGGGCCGGCACTTTTGGCGGCGCTGCCGTCTCCGTGCACGTGCGCATGGTGCCGAACGGCTTCGAGCTTGCTTATCGCGGCTTCGAGGTGAAGGCCTTCGTTTATACCGAGCGTGAAGCGAATTATGCGCGCTTGATGCCGGCGAAAACACTCTCCGGCAGCGAAAAATCCGTCCGCTGCCCGATGCCCGGCCTCGTCGTTTCGATCGCGGTTGCCGAAGGTCAGGAGGTCAAGGCCGGCGAAACTTTGGCGGTCGTCGAAGCGATGAAAATGGAAAATGTCTTGCGCGCCGAGCGCGACGGCATCATCAAAAAAATTCCGGTGAAGCCGGGTGACAGCGTCGCGGTGGACGCGGTGATCATGGAGTTCGCCTGACGTCGATCGGCGCTACGCGCCAATCAGCAGCCCTGGCGGTATCATCGATGCAAGCGTTGGCTTTTTTTCTTTCGCCGGCTGGGCTGTTGCGGCCGCGAGCTTTTCTGGCGGCGGCGATTGTGGTGTACGCCGCCGGCGCCGCCTCGCATTTGTTGACCGCGCCGGGCGTTATTGTGCGGGCCGGGCCTTGGCCGTTCGCGGCGATCCAAGCGCTCTTGATCTGGTTTTGGTTTGTTCTGCACAGTAACAGGTTGCGGGACGCTGGCTTGGGCCCGGGTCTCGCGGCCGGCGTCAGCATCCTCTATGCGCTCTCCGTGGCCTTGCTTGTGATCGTGGAGGCTTCGTTCGCCGGTACGATTTCGGGCCAAACAGGGGATGCCAAGGCGGCAAGCGGCCTTGAGTTGATCCTCGTGGTCGCGATCATCGCGCTTTTGCTCAATTCGCCGCATTACGATCTGACCTCGACGGTGGTGGCGATCCTGCTCGCCGTCGAATTCATACCCATCGTGCTGGCGCTCGGAACGACTGTTTGGGCCGCAACGCGGCCGAGCCGCGATGCGTCATCGCCGTGATCCTGCACTTCGCCTACGGCTCGAATATGAGCCGCGCCGTCATGCGCAAGCGCGCTCCGCTTGCGAAAGCGATCGGGGTGGCGACGCTGGCAAACCATAGCTTCCGGATCACCGCGGACGGCTACGCTTCGGTCACGCCGCGGCGCGGCGACAAAGTCTATGGAGTCTTGTGGCGGCTCACACCGCGCGACCTCGTCACGCTTGCGGCCTGGGAAAACCTCGCCGGAGGTCTCTATCGCGCGAAGACGCTGGCGGTGCGGTACGCGGGCCGGCAAAGCCGCGCGCTCGTCTATCTCGCGCGACCGTGCCCCACGGGCCGCGCCAAGATCGGTTACATGGAACTTGTGATTGCGGCGGCGCTGGAATGGCGCTTGCCGCAACTTTACATTGACGCCTTGCGAGGATTTTTGCCGAAGCAGGCGGGCGGCGCTGCGCCGCCTTATGGCAAGGCGTTTCGATGGAAATGATTTGTCGCGTCGTTGTCCGCGGACAAGTGCAGGGCGTCGGTTTCCGCGCCTGGGCGGAGATCACCGCACTTGAGCTCGGCATTGAAGGCTGGGTGCGTAACCGCCGCGACGGTTCGGTGGAGGCGGTGCTCGCCGGTTCTGAGGAAGCTGTGTCGACAATGGTGGCGAGCTGCCGCGACGGCCCGCGCGGCGCAAAGGTCAGTGCGGTCAATCAGCACGACGCGGGTGAGGGCGATTTGGCCTTGCGTCGTCCGGGCGAGCTGTTTTCGGTCTTGGCAAGCTTTTGAACGTCGTGTGTCGGGCCGAATAACGGCTCGAATTCGCGGCGCAAGATTGCGTCGACCTCCGGCATCGACGCGGCAACGCCGAGCGCGGCCAGCGAGGTTATCCCGTAACGCGGGTCGGAAATCCCGCAGGGCACGATGCCGGAAAAATGCGAAAGGTCCGGCTCAACGTTGAGCGCGACGCCGTGCAGCGTGACCCAGTGTCGAACGCGAACGCCAATGGCGGCGATTTTATCCTCGGCGTTTTGCGCAAGCCCGCGGCGGCGGACCCAAACGCCAATGCGGTCGTCGCGGCGCTCGCCGGAGATCCCCAACGCTGCGAGCGTGCCGATGATCCATTCTTCGACGGTGGCGACGAACCGGCGGACGTCCGGGGCGCGGCGCTTGAGGTCGAGCATCACATAGGCCACCCGCTGACCCGGGCCGTGATAAGTGAACTGGCCTCCGCGCCCGGCTTGATAAACCGGGAACCGCCCATCGATCAGCTCGTGTGGCTGCGCGGAAGTGCCGGCGGTATAGAGGGCAGGGTGCTCGAGCAGCCAGACGAGTTCGCGCGCCTCGCCCCGCGCAATGGCTTCGGCCCTTTCGCTCATGACGGCGAGCGCCGTTTCGTAATCGACGGGGGCGCGGCTTTGCAGCCATTCGACCGGCGGCGTGCCGGTGACGGGAAGAAGCCCGATCTGCACTTCGCCGCGTGTTTTCGCCACCTCGAGTCCGCTCCTTATCGCCGTCAGCGCGGCCTTGCTGCGGCCGCTCATTCCGCTGAACGAGAATATATGCCTTTTCCGGCCTTGTCGGCTTTCGGCCTAACTGTTACATCGGCGCCGCGTTTAAGCGCGCTCTTCACCCCACATGCGGTCGTGGCGGAATTGGTAGACGCACTAGCTTGAGGTGCTAGCGGGGCAACCCGTGGAGGTTCGAGTCCTCTCGACCGCACCAACTTTCATGGTCCGAAAAGAGGCCCGGCCCACGCCGACTTGGTGCCCGAGCGCGCTTTGCCGCGAGTGGGCAGGTCTGCTGCGATGGTGCGACCAAAGCGCGCTTGAAGGAAATTCACCTGCGCCCTAGCCTCGACGTGCAAGCCGCCGATGTCTCGGCGGCTTCGCGAGCGAAAAAAGACCGCAATCCGCGGCCTATGAACGTGGCCGACGTTCGTGCCGGCGGTTCTGCAGGGCCGATCCGATTTCGCGCCTCTGCTAGCCCCGCCGCCGCTGACCGGCAAGATCAGACTATCGGGAGGAGCAAAGAATGGGTCCATTAGCCAAATTGCGAACCGGCGCTGTCACAGCGGTTAGCGTGACCGCCGTAGTCGCTGTTGCGGGATTGCTGTTCACCATCCGGCGCCCGCACCGAGGAGCTCAAGCAGTACAATGCGGACAGCAAGCAATTCTGGCTGCACCCGCCTGATGACTGGTTTATGGGCGGCGAGACCAAGGAATTGAAGGGCACCAACTATTTGAAGACTATGCCGCCGGCCACCGGCTTCACCAAGGAAGAGATCGAAGCCAAGCTGAAGAACATCAAGCTGCCGCCCGGCTTCAAGATCGAGCTGTACGCGAGCGGCGTGACCGACGCGCGGCAGATGGCGCTGGGTGACAAGGGCACCCTGTTCGTCGGCTCGTTGTTCGGCGGTGGCGGCACCGTGCATGCTGTCGTCGACGAAGGCGGCAAAAAGATCGTCAAGACAGTGATCAAAGGCTTGACGTTTCCGAGCGGCGTTGCCTTCCGCAATGGCGCTCTTTACGTTGCCGAGCCGACGAAAATTCTCAAATACGACAACGCCGAGGCCAACCTCGACAACATGCCGGCACCGACGGTGGTCTATGACGACATGCCGGCCTACGTTCCGCACAGCTGGAAATATCTGGCGTTCGACAAGAACGGCTGGCTGTATGTGGCCTTCGGACCGCCTTGCAACATCTGCCTGCCGCCCACCAGCACAGCTCAGGTCCGGCATGTCAATCCGGAGAACGGCACGGCGGAAATCGCCGCGCTTGGCGTCCGCAACAGCGTCGGCGGTGACGTCGATCCGCGCACCGGTCAATATTGGTTCAGCGAGAATGCGCGCGACTGGCTCGGCGAAGACGTCCCGAGCGACAAGCTCGAATACGTGTCTCATATCGGCGTCGATTTCGGCTATCCGTACTGCCACCAAGGCGACATTCCCGATCCGAAATACGCGATGGGGCACAAGTGCTCGGAATTCACACCGCCGGCCTACAAGCTGGGCGCGCACGTGGCGCCGCTCGGCATGAAGTTCTACACCGGGAATCAGTTCCCGGCGGATTACAAGAACAGCATCATCGTCGCCGAGCACGGCTCCTGGAACAGGCTGAAATACCAGGGCGCCCGGCTCGTACGCATCAACGCCGATCCAGACGGCAAGAACGCGAAGCAGGAAGTGTTTGCTTCCGGATGGCTCGGCCCGGACAACAAGTATCTCGGACGGCCGAACGACGTGCTGGTGGCGAAGGACGGTTCGCTGCTGGTCGCCGACGATTACAACGGCGCCATCTACCGGATCAGCTATAGCAAGTAGCCACGGCGATCCCAGATCGTGGGCTGATAGTACAAGGGTCCAGGCCGGAACTCCCGGCTTGGACCCGTTATTTTGTTGCCAACATGATGCAGAAACAAAAACTCCTGCTGACTTTGGGCATGATTGCCTGGCTGTTCGGCCTTGAGCCGGCGTCGGCCGCCGATGTCGCGGCCGGCAAGGCCACGGCCGAGGGCTGCGCCGCTTGCCACGGTGCCGATGGCATTTCGCGGACCGCGGAGACGCCGTCGCTCGCCGGCGAGCCTGACGATTACATCCAGTGGCAGCTCGTCTATTTCCGCCGCGGCGCGCGTAAGAACGACCTGATGGAATCGGTCGCCAAGTCGCTCACCAATGAGGAAATCCGAAATCTCGGGGCCTATTACGCTTCGCTGCCGGCGCCCAAGCCGGAGCCGGCGCCATCGTCCGATGCCTTGGCGCAGACCGGCGCCAAGCTTGCAGCACAGCACCGCTGTGCGTCGTGCCACGGCGACGACTATGCAGGCGTAGGCCCCGCCGCGCGTCTTTCCGGCCAGCGCGAAGACGTGCTGCTCAAGGCGCTGCACGAATTCAAATCGGGAAGCCGCATCGGCTCGGGTGTCGCCTCCATGGCGGACGTGACTTTCGGCTTAAGCAGATTCGGACATGCAGGCGCTCGCCCATTACATGGCCACGCGCCCCTGAATGGCGGCGGCCGCTTGGCGCGAATGCTGCGGTGCCCGAGCGACGGGAAGTTCCGCCCGCGGCCGTCACGGCGCGGCTTGACACGTTCATGTAGTCACGTACCCTGAAACGTACTTGGTCGCTGGGCTCTGCGCGTCCCGATCCAAAAAAAGAATAACGATACAAAAAGGGAGGCGTTGGCCCCGGCCGATCGAGCCGGCGCATCTCTGATCCGGGCTAGGCGGGGCACGCTTACTGGACCATCACACACTGGAGCTACCGTGCGGCCGGCGTTTGCGGCCGTAGCGGAACGACGGCGGCCCGGACCAGAGCGCAACGACAATAGAAGCGATCACGGGAGGAAAAGAGCATGAGCCTTCGAGCAAAGTTGAAACCCGGCCTGGCGAGCTTCGTCGCCGGCGCGGCTGCGGTCGCCGTTGCCGGATTGCTGTTCGCATCCGGCGCACGTACCGACGAACTCAAGCACTATGATTCCAGCAAGAAAGATTTCTGGCTGCATCCGCCGGATGACTGGTTCATGGGCGACGAAACGCAGGAGCAGAAGGGCACGCATGTGCTCAACACCCTGCCGCCGCCGACCGGCTTCACCGATGACGAGATCAGGGCCGACCTGCAAAAGATCAAGCTGCCGCCGGGATTCAAAATTGAGCTATGGGCAAGCGGTCTGCCGCAGGCGCGGCAGATGGCCTGGGCCAAGGACGGCACGCTGTTCGTCGGCTCGTTCCTGGCCACGAACGTCTATGCGGTCACCGACCAGGGCGGCAAGCGCACGGTCAAGACCGTGCTCAAAGGGATGAAAATGCCCACCGGTCTCGCGTATCGCGATGGCGCGCTCTACATCGCCGATATCGACAAGATCTACAAATACGACAATCCCGAAGCCAATCTCGACAATATGCCGAAGCCGCAAGTCGTCTATGACGACATGCCGCCCTATCCGCCGCACGGCTGGAAATATCTTGCCTTCGACAAGGACGGCTGGCTGTACGTGCCGTTCGGGCCACCCTGCAACATCTGCCTGCCGCCGACGTCGACGTCGCAGATCCGGCGCGTCAATCCGGCGAACGGGCTTGCGGAAATCGTCGCGCTCGGCGTGCGCAACTCGGTAGGCGGCGACGTCGACCCGCGCACTGGCGACTACTGGTTCAGCGAAAATGCCCGCGACTGGCTTGGCGATGATGTGCCGAGCGATAAGCTCAACCACGTCACCCGGCTAGGCGAGCATTTCGGCTATCCGTATTGCCATGAGGGCGATATTCCGGATCCGAAATTGGCGATGGGCCACAAATGCTCCGAGTTCACGCCACCGGCGCTCAAGCTCGGCGCCCATGTCGCTCCGCTGGGGATGAAGTTCTATACCGGCGACCAGTTCCCCGCCGAGTATAAGAACAGCATCATCCTGGCCGAGCACGGCTCCTGGAATCGCCACAAGTTCCAGGGCGCCCGCCTGATGCGCATCACCGCCGATCCGGATGGCAAGAACGTGAAAGAGGTCGAGTTTGCCTCAGGCTGGATCGGCGGCGACGGCAAGTATCGCGGCCGGCCCAACGACGTGCTGCAGGCGAAGGACGGCTCGTTGCTGGTCGCCGACGATTTCACCGGCGCGATTTATCGGATCAGCTACGCCAAGTGATCTTCGCACGATGGCTTCGCCAAATCGGCGAAGCCATCTCCTCAACGCTCAAGGTCCAAGCCGGAATCTCCGGCTTGGACTTGTTGTTTTGGTCCTGACATGATCCTCACCCGGATTGTTCTACTGGCGTCAATCGCGCCGGCTCTGCTCGCAGCTCCGACGTGGCTGTTCGCCGCCGACCTCGCTGCGGGAAAGTCGCTGGCGGAGGCCTGCGCCGGCTGTCACGGCACCGCCGGCGTTTCTGAAACTCCGTTGACGCCTTCGCTGGCCGGCCAACCCGACGAGTTCGTTCAATGGCAGTTGGTCTATTTTCGCTCGGGCGCGAGAAAGCACGAGATCATGGGACCGATCGCGGAGTCGCTCAGCAATGAAGACATTCGCAACCTCGGCGCCTATTTCTCCTCGCTTCCCCCGCCCGTTCCGCACATCGAAGAAGACGCGATGGCGCAAGCCGGAGAAAAACTTGCCGCGCTGCATCGCTGCCGCTCATGTCACTCGGACGATTACAACGGCTTTCGCGCGGCGGCCCGTTTGTCCGGTCAGCGCGAAGACGTGCTGCTCAAGGCGCTGCGCGATTTCAAATCGGGAAGTCGCGTCGGATCCGGCGTCGCTTCCATGGCGGATGTGACCTTCGAACTGAACGATGCGGACATGCAGGCACTGGCGCATTACATGGCCGCGCGACGCTAGATCGCCGCGACCGCCGCTGGGTGGGCGATTGCCCGGACAATGATTGTTCGGTCGCCCCGATCGGCGCGTTCTTGCCGGATTTTGCCGCTATGCGATGATCATTGGGGTTCGGGCGCCGATGAGTTCGGTACATGTTCGGTACATGGAGATGCTTCATGCCCAGGCGTACGATATTGGCGGCATCGGCGGCGCTATTGGTGACGGTGGTTGCAGCGTTTGCGCAAAACAGTCCCAACAACCTGGAAAAGCTGGGGCAATTCAAGACCACGGGCGCATCGCCCAATATCCCGACCATTCCGCAAGGCGGCGCCAAGGCCGCGGCGCTGAAAAGGAATCTGGAAAAGATCAGGCTCCCGCATGGATTCCACATCGGTCTTTACGCACTCGTTCCGGACGCGCGCCATATGGCAGTCGGGCCGCAAGGCATCGTCACCTTTGTCGGCACACGCAAGACGCAAGATCTACGCGGTCACCGACCGCTCGAAGTCCGGCGTCGCCGAGGAGGTCAAGCCGTTCGCCTCGACCATCGATCTCGTGATTCCCAACGGTCCGTGCTTCTCCAAGGACGGCTTTCTGTTCGTCGTCGAGCAGAACCGCGTCCTGATGTATCCCGCGGCCGAGTTCTTCTATGAAAGCCCGGACGTGGTCGCGGTGCCGATCGTGCCGCAAGGGGAGCTGATCCCGAAGGAAGACGAAAGCTACAACCACACGGCGCGGACTTGCCGCATCGGCCCCGACAACAAGCTCTACATCAGCCTCGGCCAACCCTTTAATGTGCCGCCGCCGGAAAAGCTCGACGGGTTCAAGAAATGGGGCATCGGCGGCATCATTCGCATGGACCGCGACGGCAAGAACCGCGAAGTCTACGCCTGGGGCATTCGCAACTCGGTCGGCATGGACTTCAATCCGAAGGACAAGACGCTCTGGTTCACCGACAATCAGGTGGACGGCATGGGCGACGACGTTCCGCCCGGCGAGCTCAACCGCGCCACCAAGCAGGGGCAGAATTTCGGCTTCCCGTATTACGGCGGCGGCCATGTGCGCACCGAGGAATACAAGAATGCGACGCCGCCGGCGGATGTCGTGTTTCCGCAGGTCGAGATGGTGGCGCACGCCGCCGATCTCGGCATGACCTTCTACAGCGGCAAGATGTTTCCGAAGAAGTATCAAGGCGCCATCTTTTCCGCCCAGCACGGGTCCTGGAATCGGACCACGCCGGTCGGCGCGCGCGTGATGGTGACTTACCTCAAAGATGACGGCACCGCGGACAAGAGCGAGCCGTTTGCCGAGGGCTGGCTCGATGAGGACGGCGAATATTTGGGGCGGCCGGTCGATGTCGCTCAGCTCCGCGATGGCTCGCTGCTGGTCTCCGACGACTTTGCCGGCGCGCTCTATCGTATCTGGTACGACGGCGAGTGACTTGAGATCGGCGATGGCAGCGCCGTGCATTGGTGCGGCGCCGTTGAGGCGATGGCAGTGCACGTCAACAGGGTCTTGATCGCCGGGTGCGCATTCGTCTTTTGCGCGGCCGGCGACGGCTTTGCCGCCGGCGCCGGTGACGCAGCCGCCGGCCGGCAAAAGGCACTCATGTGCCAGACTTGCCACGGCCTCGACGGCAAGGCGAAAATTCCCGAAGCGCCAAACCTGGCGGGGCAGAGCGAAGCCTACTTGGTCAAAGCGCTGAAGGATTATCGTTCCGGCGCCCGCAAGAACGACATGATGTCGCTCGTCGCGCCAGCGCTCAAAGACAAGGACATCGACGACTTGGCGGCGTATTACGCGGCGATCGAAGTCACCGTCGGGCCGCCGCCGAAATAACGAGGCGGCTGGCGGTTATTCCAGCGGAACGGGCGGCAAAGCCGGCGGCGTTCCTGCGGCGTGGAGCTTCTCGGCGGCGAGCGTGAGGGCGAGACGGAGTTGCAAGGCTTCTTCGCCGCCGGGCCAGCGCAGCAGCGAAAGGCCTACATCGCGGATATCGGGCGCCGAGGTTTCCGTTTCGTCGGCAGCTCCGGTCATGATCGTCGGGTCGGTCCATTCGCTGGCGGCGGCGAGCGCGAGGTAAGCCGCGTTGGCGGAGCGGTCGGCCAAGACGATGCGGTGGTGCGGCCGGTAATTGGGCGCAAACGATTTAAAATCAGGCGCCGGCACGAGGATGCGATCGTCGCTCTGCATTGCGGTCACGGCTGGCCAGCCGTGCCAATTGCGTCCCGTCGGCTCGCCGGCGGTTTCGATGCCTTCCGCCGCGGCCGGCACGACGTGCACGACATGAAAGCCCGCCTCTTTCAGCTTGGCGAGCAATTCCGGCAGGGCGGCGACCGTCGCCGGATGAATATCGTGCAGCAGGAGGATGCCCTTGCCGCGCGCCTCGAGCCGGCTCATCGCGCGGTTGACGATCTGGGCGGGCTTGATGCGCCGATGCCAATCGTCGGCCACGGTGTCGGAGCTGAAGACAATAAGTGATCGGGCCGCAAGCTCCTGGTCGATCGCGTCGGTGCGCGCCAAGCCGGGAATGCGGAAGAATGGCGCGAGCTCAGTCGGATCGCCGAGTGCCGCACCGACGTCGGCAATGCCTTCGTCGATCTCTTGCCGGACTTTTTCGATCGGCAGTTTTTGCATCCGCGAGGGGTGATCTTCGGTATGGGTGCCGATGGTATGGCCTTCCTCGTAGATCCGCCGCACCGTCGCGGGATAGGCCCGCGCCATGGCGCCGACGAGAAAATACGTCGCCTTCACGCATTGCGCCGCGAGGATGTCGAGCACCGCATTGGAATAGCGCGGCACCGGCCCGTCATCGAACGTCAGCACCACTTCCTTGTCGTTGAGCGGCAGTGACTGGTGATATTGCATCACGCCGACCTGCGAGATTTCGCTCGGATCGACGACCAGCACGCGGCTCGTGCCCAGCGCATCGGGGTGGCCTGGGCAATCTTCGGCGCGCGCCGCTTCGGCCGAAGCCAACAGCCCGGCGGCGGCGAATGCCACGCCGACAACAATCGCGAAAGCCGACTTGGCGTACGCCCGTAACTCCTGCATGCCCCTGATTCCTAACCGGCTTTGCTGTTTGGCCGGAAAACGCCCCTTCCGATTCCGACACTACGGAATGCAGGATTAACGCAATGTTAACGGTAGGGGCGGTGACGGGCCTGGTATCACCGGCAATGGGGATAACCGCCTTTCCTTGCCGTTAATCTGCCTCGCTTAAATGTAAGCGGTTTTCGGTCATCAAGCGTGAGGAAGATGGCGGCCGCTGCGGCAGCCCGGAAGTGGTGGGCGGCGCGAGGCCGGCACACGCCAGTATTGGCGCCGGCGTCCACGGAAGGGCGCGCCGACGGCCGATCGACGCGCCTTGCCCTTTATCTGCCGATCTTTCTCGCCTGTGTGACCCTGTTTTGCGCGGCGATCGGCTTTGCCGTCACCCAGTTCAGCGAGCGGCACGTCACGGCCGAGCAACGCTCCGCGCTGCGCGGCGCCCTCGACGATTACCGTCAGGCCTACGGCGACATCGAGAGATTGGATACCGCCGACCTGCGCAACATCCAGCGCCACGCCGGCCTGCAGGATTTGCGCTTCGACCTCGATCCGGCCGCCGAAGGCGGCCGCCAAATCCAGTCGCTGCACGACGCGCGCGGGCGGATTATCGGCTGGCTTAGCTGGGTGAGTGACGGCGCCTTGATCGGCGCCATGAACCGGCTGTGGGCGCTGCTTGCGGTGATCGGCACGGTCTTTGTGCTCGGCGGCTTTTTTGCGGTGCGCGCCGCGCGCGGGCTTGCGCAAGCGCTCGACCGCAGCAATGAGATGATGCGCAAGCTCACCAGCCAGGATCCGCTCACCGGGCTGCCTAACCGCGCCGGCATGTTGCAATATCTCAGCCAGGCGCTGGCGGCGCGCCGGTCCGGCATTGTCGTTTTTGCCGTCATTGATCTCGACACCTTTCGCGAAGTCAACGACACGCTCGGGCGCTCCGGCGGCGACGCGGTGTTCACCAACATTGCCGAGCATTTGCGCGACGGCTTGCCGGCGGGCGCCAAACTCGGCCGCTTTGAGGAGGACGAGCTTGCCGTGGTCATGGCGAGCGAGGACCCGCAGATCGCGGCCACGCTCACCGAGGCGATTGGCGCGGCACTGCAGCGGCCGATCTTCATCGACCGCATCTGGCAAATCACCGCCGGCATCGGCATTGTGCAAGCGCCCGACGATGGACTGAGCGCCGACGAATTGGCGCGCCGCGCCGGCCTTGCGCTTCGTGCCGCCAAGCGCGAGGGTCGCGGCGCCGTGCGCCGCTTCGAGCCGCGGATCGAAACCGAGTACGCCGAGCGGCGTTTTCTTCTGCACGAGCTGCAGACCGCGATCCCGCTGCAAATGTTCGACGTGCATTATCAGCCGATAGTGGCGGCAGCGGGCAACGGCATTATTGGCGTCGAAGCCTTGGTGCGTTGGAACCATCCCACCCGCGGCAACATTCCGCCCTCGATATTCGTGCCGCTGGCCGAAAAGAGCGGGCTGATGTCGCAACTGGGCGAAATCGTGCTGCGCCGGGCGCTGGCCGATGCCGCGCGTTGGCCGGAGCTTTCGGTCGCGGTCAATCTGTCGCCGGTGCAAATCCGCGATCGCTGGCTGGTCGATCTCGTCGCTGCCGTGATGCAGGAAACCGAGATCGAGCCGTCGCGGGTGGTGCTGGAGGTGACCGAGGGCGTCCTGATCGACAATCCGCAGGAGACGCAAGTCCGCCTCGAGGCGTTGCGCGCGCTCGGCGTGAGCATCGCGCTCGACGATTTCGGCACCGGCTATTCGAGCTTGAGCTATCTGCAGCGCTTTCCCTTCGACCGGCTCAAGATCGACCGCGCCTTTGTCGCTTCGCTGGGCACCTCGGCCTCGACCGCCGCCATCATCCAATCGATTGTCACGCTCGGGCATGCGCTCGGCATGAAGGTGTTGGCCGAGGGCATCGAGAACGAGGAGCAGCGCGTGCTGCTTCGCCTTGCCGGTTGCGACGAGATGCAGGGCTATTTGTTCGCGCGGCCGGGACCGGCGGCGGAAATCGACGCGGCGCTCGCGCGCACCGCCAAGTCGCTCGCCGGCTAAGCGTCGCCGCTTGCGCTGACAGGAGCGCGGCCGCGGGCTATCGTGGCGATGACAGGACCGTTTTTGGTCCCGGCCTGAGACGAAATAATGATTGCCAACAGCCTTCCCGGCCTTGCCTTCGACCTCGGCAGCGAGGTCGACATGCTGCGCGAGAGTGTCAGCGCCTTCGCCAAGGCCAAGATCGCCCCGTCGGCGGGGGACATCGACCGCTCCAACGAGTTTCCCCGTGCGCTGTGGCCCGAACTCGGCGCGCTTGGCCTCCTCGGCATTACAGTCGAAGAAAAATGGGGCGGCGCCGGGCTCGGCTATCTCGCCCATTGTGTTGCCACCGAGGAGATTTCCCGCGCCTCGGCGTCCGTCGGTCTCTCCTACGTCGCCCACTCGAATCTCTGCGTCAATCAGATCCGGAGAAACGGCAGCAACGAGCAGAAGCGGCGCTACCTGGCGAAACTGATTTCCGGCGAGCATGTCGGCGCGCTCGCCATGTCCGAGCCCAATGCCGGCTCCGACGTCGTGTCGATGCGCACGCGCGCCGAGCGCCGCGGCAACCGCTTTATCCTCAACGGCACGAAAATGTGGATCACCAACGGGCCCGTCGCCGACACGCTCGTGGTCTACGCCAAAACCGAGCCGACGGCGGGCGCGCGCGGCATCACTGCCTTTCGCGGCATCACTGCCTTTATTGTCGAGAAGAATTTTTCCGGATTTTCCACCGGGCAAAAGCTCGACAAGCTCGGCATGCGCGGCTCCGACACCGGCGAACTCGTGTTCAGCGACTGCGAGGTGCCGGCCGAGAACGTGCTTGGCGTGGTCGGCAACGGCGTCAACGTGCTCATGTCCGGCCTGGACTACGAGCGCGCGGTCTTGGCGGCCGGCCCGCTCGGGCTGATGCAGGCCTGTCTCGACCTCGCCATTCCTTACGTGCATCAGCGTTCCCAGTTCGGCCAGCCGATCGGGCGTTTCCAGCTCATCCAGGCCAAGCTCGCCGACATGTATGTCACGCTTAACGCCGCCAAGGCTTACGTCTATGCGGTCGCCAAAGCGATCGATCGCGGCGAGACCACGCGCGAGGACGCCGCCGGCGCAATTCTCTACGCCGCGGAGCGTGCCACCTGGATGACGCTCGAAACCATCCAAATCCTCGGGGGCAACGGCTACATCAACGATTTTCCCGCCGGCCGGCTTTTGCGCGACGCCAAACTCTATGAGATCGGCGCCGGCACCAGCGAAATCCGCCGCATGCTCATCGGCCGCGAGATTTTCGAAAAGACGAAGTAAAACAGAGTTGGGCACAGAAGCTCCGTGAGGCGGAATTGAGCCCTGAAAAAGATTGCTCCAGCGCACGTGTACGGGCGTGAAAACGACGCGATATTTTGACGAGCAGGTCATGCGCAAAAGGCCTTATATACAGCGCCGATGGTGCCAAGAGGTACTGGCTGCACCGCTTCGGCGCGAAGTTCAAACCGACGGTCGCGTTCGCTATTGGGGCCGCATCGCCATAGCGGGAGAAGCGCGATCGCATTATCTTCGCGTTGTGACACTGGCGGACGGTGAGACCGTTCACAATGCTTTCTTCGACCGGAACTTCCGCGAGGACGACCGATGAAGCTGCACTATTATCCGGAGACGGACAGTCTTTACATCGAACTGAAAGACACGCCAGGTACGCAGGTACGAGAAATCGTCCAGGGCTTGGTGATTGATTTTGATGCTGACGGTAACGTTGTCGGATTTGATATCGACCAAGCGTCGCGGAAGCTCGATCTGTCGCGAGTGGAGACAATTGCGCTGCCCCCTGCGACGGCGGCGGAGTAACTTTAAGACCCACTGAGAATCATCCGCCCTTTTTTCTTCGTCCCGGGCCGGGGTTCGCGCGGCGCGGGCGCCGCGGGGTTCTTCGTGGCCCACCTGCGTGGTAGCAGCACTTAGGGCGGATTAGCTAAGTGTCATCCGCTATGTCCACGTGAGTTCGGTGAGTTTACGCCGGAGCTTGTCATCGGGCCGGCCACTTCGGGCGATAGCGCGTTCCGCGCGTAAACGAGCGTTTGCCCGTTGGGCTCACCCTGAAGCGGGGGAAAGATGAATCACCGGCACACCGGATAGATGGCGGCAAGGTCGCGGCCGCGGAGAAGGAGGAGCCGGTGGCTGAGCCCGCCGTGCCGGGCGATCCAGGCGCGGACCGGCGCCGGATAGGTTTCCGTCACGATGCGCGTGGCGGCTTTGGCTTCCGCCGGATAGCGGCGGCCGCGGCGATCGAGCACGGCAGGGGCGTGAAAGCCGAGGACGGCGCGGCGCGTGGCGCAGATGCGGCTTTTCGGAATGGTCGAAAGCACGAGCGTGCAGGCCGACAGGCACGGGCCGTCGATGACCACGCGTTCGCCGGAGCGGCGCAACGCCGAGAAAAATTCCAGGAACGGCACCACGTCGCCGCCGGGGCTTGCCTCGATGCGCACCTCGGCTTGCGCGCAGTCAAAGGCGGGGACCGCGCACAGCAGCAAAGTCAGAATGACGGACAGAGCGCGACAAACGTTTAGCCGCCGCATGCGACGCCTCTTCGTTCTTTGCGAATATAAGGGCGGTTGCTGCAAGTGTAATGCGGCAGGCCGCCGATTGTTGCCTGCAGCAAACTGAGCAAGGGTGGCCGATGAAGCGGGACCTGCGCATAATCCGCCCCCGCGAAGCGAAGCGCAGTGCAGCGGGGCGCCTTGGTTTCGCGCCCGCTTATCTTTATTCTTATGCCGCCGAGAAAGGGCGCAACATGAAGATTAAGGTCATTGTGCACGAGGCCGAGGAGGGAGGCTTTTGGGCGGAAGTGCCGGCCATTCCGGGCTGCGCGACCCAAGGCGAAACTATGGATGAACTCCTTCGCAACGTGCACGAGGCGATCGAGGCTTGCTTGGCTGTCGACGTGGCCGCGCCGGAGCCAGACGAGAAAGGACGCGTCCTGGAAATCGCCCTGTGAGGGCTTTGTCCGGCCGTGAGTTCGCTCGATTGGTCGAGCGACGCGGCTGGCGATTGCTACGCGTCCCGGCAGCCATCACATCTATGGCAAAGCCGGAAGCGTTGTGCGTCTTTCTATCCCAATTCACGGAAATCGCCCGTTGAAGATTGGGCTATTGCGTCATTTGGCAAAGCTCGCCGAGCTTTCCGAAGACGATATCCGCTAGGGAACGCTCGCCACAAAGACCGCCTGCCGAATAGACAGGACAAACATTCGGCGCGGCGGCTATGATGCTGGCGGGGCGCATCGGGTGCGGCACGAGCGGTGATGGCCGGATCAAAGCGATTTATTCGCCACGGGCTCGTTATTTCCGCCGTCGGCCACGTCGGGCTTTTGGCGATCGGCCTTTTGTTCCTGCATGCGAGTTCGCAGGAGGCACCGCGGCCGGACGCGACGCTGGTCGAGATCGTAACGCCGGAGGAGATGCCGCGATTTTCCGGCACGCCGTCGGCGTTGCGCACCTCCGGCACCGAGGCGGCGGCGAGATCGCAAAGCGCCATTCGCGAGCAAAAGGTTCCGCCCCAGCCGGAGCAAAAACAGCAAAAACAGCAAGAACAGCAAAAACAACAGGCGCAGGCGCAGCACCACGCGCCGGCCAAGTCGCAACAGCCGCCGCTGCGGCAGGCCGAGGCGGGGGAAGTAGCGACGCCGCCACCCGATCGGCAGGCGCCTTCCGCCGCGCCAGCGACGGAAGCGTCCGACGCCGCCGCGACAATGGCGCAACTGGCGCAGCAGGCGCTTCTCGGCGGCCGGCTCGGCGGCGGCTTTGCCGCGCCGCCGATCAATTCGCCGCTGGTCGGCTATGACTATACGTTGGCCTTCCGTGAGCGCGTCTCGTCGTGCTCGCCGCTGCCGCCCGGCATCGATCGGGGCGAAAAGATCAGCATCAGCTTGCGGATTTTCCTCAACCGCGATGGCACGGTAACGAAAACGCCGGAGCTGCTCGAGGGCAACTTGTCGGCAAAACAGCGGGCCCTGCTGCAGAGCTTCATCACCGGGCTGGAGAAATGCCAGCCCTACACCATGCTGCCGCCCGACAAATACAAGCAGTGGAAGGCGTTCGACGTCATGGTCTTTCCGATGGAGTCCTACGGAGGGTGAGCATTCCTTGCCAGCAGATACTCACCCCTGCCGCCGGTCGAACTCCAGCACGGCGTTGAGCAGCACCTGCGCGCCGGCTCCGCATTCGTCGAAGCTCGTGCTTTCCGCCTCGTTGTGGGAAATGCCGCCGGCGCAGGGGACGAAGATCATGGTGGTCGGCGCGACGCGGGCGATGTAGGCGGCGTCATGGCCGGCGCCGGAGATCATGTCGCGCGACGAAAAGCCGGCTTTCTCGGCGCCGATGCGCACGCACGCGATCAGGTCCGGCGCGAATTTCACCGCGGGCGAATCCCAGATGCGCTTTTCCTCGTAGGTGAGCTTCAACGCCGGCAGAATTTCCGCAAGCGCCGCACGGAATTTTCGCTCCATCACGTCGAGCACCTTGTCGTCGGGATGGCGGAAGTCGACGGTGAAGAACACTTCGCCGGGCACGACATTGCGGCTGTTCGGCTTGTTCTCAATCATTCCCACGGCGCCGACCGCGTCGGGGGCGTGCTCGATCGCAATCTGTTCGATCCGCTCGATCATGCGCGCCGCACCGACGAGCGCATTCTTGCGCAGCCGCATCGGGGTGGCGCCGGTATGCGCCTCGGCGCCGGTGACGGTGACCTCGTACCAGCGCATGCCTTGCACGCCTTGCACGATGCCGATCATCTTTTGCTGGTCTTCGAGGATCGGGCCTTGCTCGATGTGCAGTTCGAACATGGCCGAGAATTTGCGAGCGCCGGCTTTCTCCGCGCCACGGTAGCCGATGCGGGACAGCTCGTCGCCGAACCTCTTGCCGTCACGGTCGGTTCGGCCGTAGGCAAAGTCCGGCGTAAACACGCCGGCGAATACGCCGGACGCCAGCATGGCCGGCGCGAAGCGCGAACCTTCCTCGTTGGTCCAGTTGACGATCTCGATCGGCGCGTTGGTTTCGTAGCCGGTCTCGTGCAAGGTGCGCAGCGCTTCGAGCGCGCCGAGGACGCCGAGCGCGCCGTCGAACTTGCCGCCGGTCGGCTGGGTGTCGAGATGCGAGCCCATGGCGATGGGGGGCATCGCGTTGTTCCGCCCCGGCCGGCGCGCAAACATGTTGCCGACTTCGTCGACCGAAACGGTGCAGCCGAGCGCCTCGCATTTTAGCTTGAACCAGTCGCGCACCGTGCGGTCGAGATCGGTCAGCGTGAGCCGGCAGATGCCGCCCTTTGCGGTGGCGCCAAACTGCGCGGTTTCCATCAGCGTGTCCCAGAGCCGCTGCGAGTTGATCTGGAGATTTTGAGTGGGGGACATAATCGAACTCCTTCCTCGTCATCACTTACCCTCCCCTGGAGGGGGAGGGTGGCGAGCATCGAAGACGCGAGCCGGGTGGGGTGATTAGCTTCGCGGGATTCACCCCACCCCGACGCTCTCGCTCACTTCGCTCGCTCGGCGTCGACCCTCCCCCTCCAGGGAGGGTGAAGATCCTTCGTGTTGCGCCCGCCATCTGTTCATCCCCGCGCGCGGGGAGAGGGGATTTACGGCGTCACCGGGACGCGCTCGACCGGGTGAGGGGCGTTGAGTTCGCGCCATTCGGCATTGGCGACGTGAACGGCCGGGAAGGGATCGCGCGCCACGTATTTGCCGGCGCCGGGTTTGGCGCGCAGATCGCCGTCGAGCCAAACCACCGCACCGCGCGAGAGCGTGACGCGCGGCAGGCCGGTGCACTTGAAGCCTTCGAACACGTTGTAGTCGATGCGGCTATCTGCTTGTTCGCCGCGATCGTCTTGGTCGCCTTCGGATCCCAGATGACGAGGTCGGCGTCGGAGCCGACGGCGACCGCGCCCTTCCGCGGATAGAGGTTGAGAATGCGGGCGATGTTGGTCGAGGTCACCGCGACGAATTCGTCCTTGGTCAGGCGGCCGGTGCCTGACGCCCGAGGTCCACAGCACCGGCATGCGGTCCTCGAGGCCGCCGGTGCCGTTCGGGATTTTGGTGAAGTCGGTGCGGCCGAGCCGCTTCTGCTCGGTGGTGAAGGCGCAATGGTCGGTCGCGACCACCTGCAGCGAGCCGGCCCGCAGGCCGTCCCACAGACTCGTCCTGGTTCTCCTTGTCGCGGAACGGCGGCGACATCACGCGGCGCGCCGCATGGTCCCAATCCTTGTTGCGATATTCGCTCTCGTCGAGCACGAGATGCTGGATCAGCGGCTCGCCGTAGACGCGCTTGCCGGCGGCGCGGGCGCGCGCGATCGCCTCGTGCGCCTCGCGGCACGACGTGTGCACGATATAGAGCGGCACGCCCGCCATGTCGGCGATCATGATGGCGCGGTTGGTGGCCTCGCCCTCGACCTCCGGCGGGCGCGAATAGGCGTGGCCCTCCGGGCCGGTGATGCCGTTGCCGAGATAATATTGCTGCAGGTGCCAGACGACGATCGCCGTTCTCGGCATGCACGAGCGGCATGGCGCCGAGCTCGGCGCAGCGCGCGAACGAATTGAACAGCTCGTCGTCATTGACCATCAGCGCGCCCTTGTAGGCCATGAAATGCTTGAAGGTGTTGACGCCGTGGTTTTGACCACCGTCTCCATCTCGTCGAAGACCGACTTGTCCCACCAGGTGACCGCACATGTGGAAGGCGTAGTCGCTGGCGGCGCCTTCCGCCTTCCGTCGCCAGTCCTGATAGGCCGCGAGCATCGACTGCCCGGGGACGGGATGCAGAAGTCGACGACCATGGTGGTGCCGCCGGACAGCGCCGCCTTGGTGCCGCTCTCGAAATCGTCGGCCGTCACCGTGCCCATGAACGGCAATTCGAGATGGGTGTGCGGGTCGATGCCGCCCGGCATGACGTAACAGCCGCCGGCGTCGATGACTTCGGCGCCGGCCGGCGCTTGCAGGTTTTGCGCCGACGGCGGCGATGACGCCGTCGTCGATCAAGACGTCGGCGCGCCGCGAATTGTCGTGGTTGACGACGGTGCCGCCGCGAATGAGTTTCGTCATGTCGGTTGATCTCCTTACGCCTTAGGGAACCTGCAGCCGGGACTGGTAGTTTTGTCCGGTTGCGAACGGTTCGTCAAAGCGCAAACCGCTCAGCCGCGCGGAACGCTGTCACGTCATCGGGGTGTAGTGTGCGATCCGCTACTCTTACCGCAGGCTATTGGGGCGGCTGAAAAAAGCGGGCATAGCCCCGGCCTCACGCGGCTGTGAGACTTGGTGCCTGCCGTTTCGCAGCTATAGTCCGCAACCTTTATAGGGAGATCTGTCATGCATTTGATGTCTCGCCGTATTGTCATGACTCGCGGTTTGTGCGGCCGGCGCCATGGCCTGGTCGGCTTCGGCGAATGCCGCCTCGGAAAATTTCAAGGTCGATCTCACCGGCGCGCAACAGGTGCCGCCGGTCGACACCGCGGGCAAAGGTACGGCGGATCTGACCTATGATCCGGCGACGCGCATGCTGACGTGGACGGTGGACTATTCGGGGCTGTCACTCGCCGGCCACCATGGCGCATTTCCACGGGCCGGCGGCCGCCGGCAAGAACGGACCGGTGGCCATCTGGATCAGTGTCAAGGACGGCTCGGCCGACGAGCCCGATCAAAGGCGAAGCGACGCTGACGCCGGAGCAGGCGCAACAATTTTCCGCCGGCGAGTGGTACGTTAACGTCCATACGCAGTCGCATCCGGGCGGCGAGATTCGCGGGCAGGTGAAGCCACCGAACAGTTAGCCGGACAATCGGCCAGCCGCGGCGTCAGACGAGATTGACGAGTGCCACGACTGCAAGCGCGCTGATGCCGAGCAAAAGCACGGCGCGCAGCAGGCTTGCGAGCGGCGGCTGCGCGACGTTTGCCGGGAGCATTTTCCATCCGGTGATCATCGGCCGCAGCAGGTCTTGTCCCTTTGCCGCGGCGTAGACAACGATCGCCACGACATGGAGCAGTATCGCGGCGAGCAGCGCATACCAAAAAATCCAATGCGTTGCGGTGATGGCGTTGGCGATGCGGGCAGGGGTGACTTCGGTGAGCGGTCCCTGGTTGGCGACGTCGTTCTGCACATAGACGCCGCTGAGCGTCTCGCCGAGAACGCAGCGCGAGAAGCAAGAGCACCATCCAGCCGCCGGCGGCGTTGTGGCCGACTTGGCGGTCGGGTTCGCGATGGAGGATTCGCTTCAGGTAGGCGAGGGCGACATGCGGTGCGGTGACGAACCGCGAAAACCGGGCCGTCTCGCTTCCGAAAAATCCCCACAACAGCCGAAACACGATCAGCGTCAGCACCGCGTACCCGGCCATGGCATGGGCGTCCATCCACCCCAGGAGGTACGTCACATAGGCGATGACGATCAGGCCGCCGTCAGCCAATGGAACAGTCGCGTCGGGCCATCCCAAACAAAAATCGCGCGGCCGGCTTTTGCTCGCGCCTGAATCGGTTTGCGCCATTTCAAAGAGCCGCCCGGTGATTGCCAGCGCCCGCGCTCGCGATTACTGCAACCCTCGACCGGGGCAACGGCCTAGTCGGCTTTCGGCCTATTCATCCAATGAACTCTTTCGGCGCGCTGTTTTGCAGCGGTCTGCAATTGTTTTGCATTCTAACCCGCTGAATCCACGGCGAATCAGCTATGTTGCCTGCCAGCCGATAAAGGGCCGGAGCGGGCGCCGATGCTGCGGGTGCGGTTGAAAGCCGACGGACGTTTGGTCGAGATCATGCCTGACGGCAGCGAACGCCCGGTTGTTTATGCCGAAAGCGAAGCAAAATCGCCGCGGCTGGGCGGCGATACACTCTCGGTGAATGGCCGGTTTCTTGACGCCGCCTATGCGCGCAATGTGCGCGGCCGGACCGGGCTCACCCAAACCGCCTTTGCCGCGCAGATCGGCGTTCCGGTCGAGACCGTGCGCAACTGGGAGCAAGGCAAACGTTCGCCGCGTGGTCCCGCCCGCGCCTTGCTCAAAGTGATCGAGCACGCGCCGCAAGCGGCTTTCGCCGTGCTCGGCGACAAGTCCCGGTGACGGACGGCGATGACGGACAAGGCCTACATTGCCACGGTGAGTGCCATGCAAAGATCAGGTGCCGGCGGTGAACGCCCATGGCGCGCGCATGCCTTTGCTCGGGCTGGGCACCTGGGACCTGCGCGGGCGCGTATGCACCGACATGGTCGAAGCCGCGTTCGTATCGGCTACCGCCACATCGATACCGCGGAAATGTACGACAACGAGCGCTTCGTCGGCGAAGGTTTGAAGGCCTCGCGGCGTCAGTCGGGAGGATATTTTCCTCACCACGAAAATCTGGCCGTCGCATTTTGCCGCGTCCGATTTGCCCCGCGCCGCGCGCGATTGTGCTCAAGCGGCTCGGGGTGAACGAAGTCGACCTTTTGTTGCTGCATTGGCCGAACCCGCAGATTCCGCTGCCGGAAACAATCGGCGCGCTTATGCAAGGTCAAACGCGACGGGCTTGCCCGTCACATCGGCGTCTCCAATTTCAACGTGGCGCTGATCGAAGCGGCGTGGAAGGCGACGAGCGAGCCCTTGGTCTGCGATCAAGTCGAATGCCATCCCTATCTCGATCAATCGAAGGTCTTGGCCGCTTGCCGCCGCCATGGCATGGCCATGACCGCCTATAGCCCGATCGCGAAAGGTGAGGTCGGCGGCGACAAGGTGCTGGCGCGGATCGGCGCGGCGCACGGAAAGAGCGCGGCGCAAATTTCGCTGCGTTTTCTCGTGCAGCAGAACATTGCCGTCATTCCCCGCACCAGCAAAGCCGCGCGGCTTGCGGAAAACGCGGCCATTTTCGACTTTTCATTAAGCGACGGCGAGATGGCGGCGATTTCCGCGCTGGCGCACGCCGGCCGGCGCCTCGTTCCCGCCGCTTTCGGGCAGCCGGACTGGGATTGAAACGTCAAAAGCGGCGACAAGCGGCCGGCTTTGAAAATCAGCGAAGGCGAACGAGCTGACCGAGCCGCCGGATCAGTCCGGCGCTGGCAAGCGCCCAGGCGATCAGCGCCACCGCAAACATTACGGGCAGCAGGATATCGAGGAATGGCAGCTCGAGGTCTTGGGCCATCGCCCGCGTCGCGACCGCATACATTCCGAGCGGAAACACCGCGCCCCAGCTCGATGGATCATAGCGCAGCGGCAGGCGCTTGATCAGGTGCTGCCAAACACCGAGCGCGAGCAGCATCGGAATCCACCACGTGCCGGTCGCCCAATACAACACCGTGAAGCCTTTGAGGAACGGCAGCATCGAAGCGAGAAACGGCGCGTCGGGCGCGTTCTGCGCCAGTTGCGCGCCGGCCAAGGTTGAAATCGCCATCGCGCCCATATTGATCCAATAGGGCGGCGACAAGTCGCCGGGCGAAAAGCTGAAAAAAGTATAGCGATAGAAGATCAGCGAGATGATCCAGATATACAGCATCCCGCCCCACAGCCACATCGAGAGGGCGAAAAAGTTGAACTCGAGCCGCAGCGGCGGCGCCCACTCATGAGCGACCAGCGAAACGAGAACGGCGACCGACTGGGTGGCAACGACGGCAAGGAGCCAGGCTCCGCTGATGGCGCTTTCAAGCGGCGGCTTATTGCGCTTGACCGTCAGCGCCGTGAAGATGGCGTAGGTCAGCCCGATCCATAACACGGTGCCAAGCGCGAGCAGCGCGGTCGCGGCCGCCAAACTGTGCGTCACGAGCCAAAACTGACTGCCGAGAATGCACGACGCCGCCACCGCCGTGAAGAAGCCCGGGGCGACGTGATGGTCGTTCATGTCGGCAAAGAAAGCTTGCGGGAAGCGGATCGCGCGCAACCCGGTCAGTGCCGCGAGAACGAGGTAAGCGACAATGTTCAATGCAAACAGCGCTGTTGCCAGCACGGTCAATTGCAAATGCCAGGCGGCGATGGAGACGATCCCGGTCGCCATGACCAGCGCAAAATAGGCAGGCGACAGCTTTTGCACTTGAGGAGGACTTTCCGGCTGAACGCGGTGGGGCGTGAATGCGGGAGGTTAGCGGCCGTTCCCGGAGTTTTGCAACCGCTTCAGACCTGATCGACGCGGCCACCCTCCGCTGCCGCGGTCAAGAATGCGAGCCGGTCGCGCGACCAGCCCGGCAGGGCGGCGGCCGATTGAGCGTGCCGCAGCGCGCGTAGTAATATTCCCGCGCCGGCATCCGCCGAGACACCGGGAGCGCGATCATGGCCACAAGCGTCAAACAAATGCTCGAAGCCGCCAACGCCGCCGTGCCGAAGATTTCACCGCAGGAGGCGCGCGACATGATGGCCAAGGGGGATACGCTCGTCGTCGACGTGCGCGATGGACCGGAGGTGCAGGCGAGCGGCAAGGTGGCCGGCGCCGTTCACGTCTCGCGCGGCATGCTGGAATTCCGCGCCGATCCCGATTTGCCCTCGCACGACAAGAATTTTTCCAAGGACAAGGCCGTCATCGTTTATTGCGCCTCGGGCGGACGCTCGGCGCTCGCCGGCAAAGTGCTCAAGGATTTGGGCTACGCGCGCGTCTACAATCTCGGCGGCTTTAAGGATTGGGCTGATTCCGGCGGCGCGGTCGATAAGTAGATCTCAAGCGTGTTGAGGCGTGTACTCATGATGCCAGCGGTTCGGCCGTCCGCTTCCGGGGGATAGCCGGACAGCGCAAAGCCACGTCGAATGGTCGGTCTTGACCCAAAGCCGTAGGCGCCGATGTGCGGTCGGCTGCTATAAGAATGCCGACGGCTGCATTCATTGTTCCGAGTATGGCACCCGGTATTGGCCGGCCAGTAGGTCGGCCTCGATCTTGTAAACGCGTTTTACGTCGGTGACTGTCGGACTGCCGCTCTCTCGGTCATGTACAAAATGGTAGGTTATAATTTGCGTCTCGGTTCCGCTCAGCAATGACGCATGCAATACAGCTTGATCGTGGCCCCCGCGCACGCTGCATGAAATTGTTTCCAGGGCGAGCCATCGTACATTGGCCTTCGCATCATACGGCACGACGTAGTCCTTAGCGTCGCCGATTGCCTGTCGCTTATCTGCCTCGATGGAATGGCTCAGTTCAATGACACTAACGGAAGTGCCCTCATAGCGTCCTCCACATTCGTCTTTGGCCTTGGCAATCATGCCGGTTCGTTTTTGATTGGATGCAACCGATTTGCGATAAAACTCTTTTGCGCCATCGGCAAATGCCGGCGTATCGATATAATCGAACACCGAATACGGATTAGCGCTTGGCAGTTGAATGGCGTCGGAATGCGCGGGCACCAATAGAATGGCCAGGAGAAGCCAGCCGGTCTGTTGTGCTCTCGTGGACATCGTCACAGGAAGGTCCTTCTCGTTTGCCTAGCGCGCCCGGTCGAGCTTTTCGGCTCGCTCCAATGGCCGGCACGTGGCCGCCGGAGCGCCCTCCAGACGAAAGATCTTATCGTCCGTGCCGGGCTTGAGCATGACACCTGCGGTGCTCTGTTCATTTTGTGTGTCGCAAGCTGTGCCCATGCGTATGCCGAGCGCGGGCGTCTGCAGGTGGACGTACAGAGCCTCGGCATTTGGCACCTTCTGGATTGAAACCCCGCCGCCGTCGCAGGCGACTACACACAAATTGCCTCCCGGAAACGCACCGTTGATATTCGTTTCGCACCAACCGGACGTATACAACGTATCCGGTCGGGTGCGGAGCTTAGCCGACATGCCGAAAATGTACCGCTTCGCATCTATAGTGGGGGCCTGCACGTAGCGCAGCTCAAACGTCATCGCGGTTACTTGCTGATGCGGGTGTTGTTGCAGATGCGTCGCGTCGTAGGTACGGCTGAAGCACGCTATCTTGCCCAAGGATGGCGGAAGAATCGCAGCGAGTGTTTCTTCGCCTTTGCTCTTGTCGGCCGCTTGAGCCGCTGCGGTGCTTGGTGCGGCCATCGCCGATAAAATCGCGGCGAAGACCCACTTCGCACATCGCGCCGTGTCTTGGTTGCTGCGGGGAGTGTCAGTCATGCAGAAGAGGAAAGCGCTTGCAGCAAATGTCCGACTACCGAGCCCGTTGACACGATGGAGCCGTTCGACAAATCTTGTCAATCGCGCTCAGGTCCTTTTGCCACTCGTCTTCGGTGCTGCGCCGACTGCCTTTAACTGCCGTATGCGTAACGCCTCAAGGTGAGCCAGGCCAATGGCGCCGATGCGTGCAATTAACGACTTTTATGGTTCTCGGCTGGCGAAGAAAAACGCAGCGTTTTTGGGGGCTCCTCTGTGCCGCGGTGTGCACTTGGTCCCTGATATCTGCTCCGACGGTCTTCGCCGGGCGCTGGTACGGTGCTCCGCCGCCCAAGCTTAATACCTATCTCGACAGGCTGGTTAGCTCCTACCCGGATTGGATCGACCGCTACGACGCGGAATACGTCATCCTCAAGAACGGGAGCAAATTTCCGATCTCGGATCATAAGACGACGAAATCATTCGAGGAGCTTTTGGAACGCCCTGATATCGATGACATGTTCTATGCTCCGTATCCGGCAGGGACCGAGCCGAAACAGCCGCCGGAGGATTTCGATCCCGGGAGGGTGCGGTTCGCACCCTTGTTTACGGCGATGTACGGCGACTGCAGGAAGAACGAAGTGACGGCAAAGTTGCGCCCCGTTGCGTGGCTGCCGGCGCAAGGCGGCGGACGTGTGGCCGTTACCAGCATCAACGGGGTGGACAAAGCGCTGCAGGCCGTTTCCCGCGAGCTCGACCGACTACCAGCGGCTTTCATAAAGTTCATCAAACCGACGGCGGGGACCTACAATTGCCGGACCGTCGCAGGCTCGCATGCGGTATCGATGCACGCCTACGGGGCGGCGATCGACCTAAATGTGAAGTATTCCAATTATTGGCGCTGGTCGCCCGACCCGTCCCACCCCATTTGGAGAAACCAAATACCGATCGAGATCGTGCGCGTCTTCGAGAAACACGGCTTCATCTGGGGCGGCTATTGGTATCACTTCGATACCATGCATTTCGAATACCGGCCGGAATTGTTGACAGGGCAGCCCGAACAAAGAAAAATCGGTAATTGATCGCTCGAGGATCGGGGTCATGCTCCACCGATTCATTCTCGTGGCCGCCTTTGCCGTGCTGGCATTCGCGCCGACGCCGGGCCGCGCTCAAGAGCTTGTTGAAAGCTATGTCGCGCTCTTGAGCGAGGCGGATCATTTCAATTCAAGCGGACAACGTCTTACGTCGGCTGCGGCGATCATTCGCCAGGATCGGGCCAATTACCACCGATTCGGTATTCGCGACCCGCAGGATCAGTCCGATACGCTCTTTGCCGACGAGCGCAATCGGCAGGCGCTTGAGCAGATGCTGGAACGCGGGCACGCCCAACCGGGCGTCATTGCGCGGATCGTAAATGGAGTGGCGCTGGTCCGTGTTGACGTTTATCGCGGTGCAAATGGACCGTTTGTCAATGTCACGGTGTTGGATAACCCCGCGCAAACCGGCATGCAGCAAGGCGGCATCAAAGATTATGAAGGGCCGTTCACCACCCAGTTTCTCTATACGCTGTGCGCCCAAAATGACGCCGACGCCCGCGAGAAATGCAATTTGTATATTCAAGGTCTGCTGTACGGAATGAACATCAGCAAGTCGATGCGGGACAAGGGTACCGAAATCTGCCTGCCGCCGATGACGACCGAAGCTGCGCGGGTTCGCATTCTGCAATTCATTGACGCGGCCAGCGGCGGAAACCCATCGAACAACAAGGACGGCGGCGACTGGATGGCTTTCACGGGCGTCGCCGCCGGAAATGTCTGCAAATAAAGCCGCACGGTAGAAGCTTGCCCGTTCCAGCAATAGCAGCCCCACGCATTCGGCAGCGGCAGATGCGCACTCCTTTGGATCGCGTTTGCGCTGCAAGGCCGACATTGACCCGATTGCCATCGGCGGAGGCTTCGCTGGCCGCGATCGGCACTCGGCACTATGAAGAACGCACGAGATACCCCGTCCAGCGGGGAAATACATTGCCTCGGAAGGAGGAGTTTAAGGTGCCTCAGATCGCGGAAACATCTGCAAATGCTGCGCAGATCGAATATTGGAATGCGAGTGCGGGCGAAACCTGGGCACGGTTTCAGGAGGCGTTGGACCGTCAGGTCGAACCGTTGGGTCTGGCGGCTATGGACGTGCTCCGCCCGGCAGAGGGCGAGCATATCCTCGACATCGGCTGTGGATGTGGCCAGACCTCGTTGGACCTCGCCGCTCGCGTGCGACCAAGAGGCCTGGTCGTTGCTGTCGATATCTCGCAGCCCATGCTCGATGTGGCCTTCCGACGACCGCGCACGGCGGACTTACGGGTCACCTTTCAAAAGCTGGACGCACAAACCGGCGATCTTGGGGACGATCCTTTCGATGCGGCGTTCTCTCGCTTTGGCGTGATGTTCTTCAGCGATCCCGTGGCAGCGTTCGTCAATATCCGTTCGTCGTTGAAGCCCGGTGGCCGCATAGCCTTCGTCTGTTGGCGAGCTCCCAACGAGAATCCGTGGATGCAGGCGCCGCTGCAAGCCGCACTTCCATTCCTGCCACCGCTTGTGCCGCCCGACCCTGAGGCGCCCGGACCATTTGCGTTCGCCGACCCGACCCGCGTGCGCTCGATACTGACCGACTCTGGCTACGGCTCGGTGATAATCAATCCGTTTGACGCTGATATTGGTGGCGGAGATCTGGATCAGACATTGAACCTGGCCCTGCGAGTCGGACCGCTAGGAAGAGCGCTGCGCGAGCATCCCGAGCTTGTAGGCAACGTCACAGCCGCGGTGAAAGGTGTGTTGTCAAAGCATCTGACTTCGAATGGCGTCCGCATGCCCGCCGCGGTCTGGATCGTTCTGGCCCGCACGAGCTGAACGGGAGATCGCGTAAGGGTCTCTCTGAATTCAAGTTAGAGCCGTCTCGCCAATCATCTTCCGACGTTTAGTCCGGCCGTGGCACTTAAGCGTCGCGACCCTTCAAGTCCCCCATTGACTTTCGGTTCTTGTTTTGTTCTCATTACCAAACATTGCGGGTAGACGGTCCGAATGGAGATTCCAGCCACCATTCTTCATGCGGACCTCGATGCCTTCTATGCATCGGTTGAGCAGCTGCTCGACCCTTGCTTGCGGGGAAAACCTATCGCTGTCGGAGGCGGCGTGGTTCTCGCTGCGTCGTACGAAGCCAAGTGTTTTGGAATTAGTAGCGGTATGTCGGGTCGGCAGGCTCGGGAGCTTTGTCCGCAGTTGATCTTCGTCGGTGGGCATTTCCAAGATTATCAGCGGCTGGGCGATGCTGCCATCAATGTGCTCAATGACTTCACTCCTCTGGTCGAGCGAATTTCCATCGACGAGGCCTTTGCCGACGTTGCGGGTTGCACCCACCTTTTCGGTTCACCTCGTGAGATTGCAGGAGCAGTCCGGCGTCGCGTGCTCGCAGAGCTTGGCCTTCCCATCTCGATCGGTGTGGCACGCACCAAACACCTTGCGAAAATTGCATCACAAGTAGCCAAGCCTGACGGGCTCGTGGTCGTCGATCCCGAGACTGAATTGGATTTCCTTCACGACCTGCCTGTCGCGTTGATGTGGGGAGTTGGCCCGGTCACTCGGTCGCGGCTCGCCGAGATTGGCGTCCATACCATCGGGCAACTGGCGATGATGCCAGGGTACTCGCTCGACCGATTCGTTGGCCACGCGGTGGGCGAGAAGCTTATGGCGCTCGCGTGGAATCGTGATGTACGAGAAGTCAAGACTTATCATCGCGCACACTCGGCCGGAGCCCAATCAGCGCTCGGCAAGAAGCTTGCTCAGGAGCGAGTTATTCGACCGACGCTCCGTCACCTCGCCGACAGGGTTGCCACACGATTGCGCTCGAAATCTCGGCCTGGGCGGACAGTGACCGTCCGCGTTCGATTTGCCAATCTCCGTTCGGTTACGCGCTCCATAACGCTGGATGCGCCCATTTCGGCGACGGCAAGCCTCGCCGAAATCGCTGAAGAGCTGGTGCGCGCCGCGCTCGAGGATCATCCGAACGAGAAGACTATATCGCTCCTCGCGATCTCGGTATCGCATCTCGAGGGGCACTGGGACGTGCAGCTGGAGTTTCCGCTTGGGTTGGAAGATGAAAAGCGCCGGCCGGGTAGCAAGAGAGGAATCGCGCGTTGGACGGCCGACCGCGCTGTTGACGTGATCCGCGACCGTTTCGGATGGGACGCGGTTGGCTACGGATCAGTTATGTTGGGTCTATCCCGGTCCGTTCCCGATGAGTTTCGCGAGCTTGCCGAAAAGGACCTGTAAAACTACCGGGCTCTACGTTGGTGATTTTCCCAAAGAAATGGCATTCGATGCGTCGGCCTTGCGCGAAAAGCGGACGATCCGGCCCACTCGATCTGGATTGAGGCGCCGAAAGCGCTCCGGAACTCGGCGGCGATTTTGATCACTGGCCGCCATGACGGCGATCGCGTCGCGCCCACGATAGCAAAAGCACCGGCAGCGGCCACCGGCTACGAGCCGGTGATCGGCACGCCGGCGACCAAGAGGATGAGCAGCAAGGCCAGTCCACCCATGAACGCCCCGAATGTTATGTGCACCGCCGTCTCACGCCAGTTTTCTCCGAGCGCGTAATCGAATTGGGCAAGCGTAGCGGTGGCGACGGCTGGAAAATTCTTGCGCATGACGATCTCCATGTTGGGTGGATGTGCAGGCGGTAGAAAACGACCTCCGAGGACCACAGTCAGGCTTGGACGGGGAGCGGGCCTATGATCGGCGGCAGTGAATGTCGTGTGACCGTAGTCCCTGCGAAGCCGCGTCTCGTGCCTATTTAACCGCGTCCGCGCCGGCGAGCGACTAAACCTTTGGCAAGCCTGCACTCACCAAGGTCGTAGAGGCCTCGACACAAGGTTCATATGGAAAACGTTTGCAGTTCCGTAAACTCCGGTATCGCTGAAAGCTTGGTGCTCGTCCCTCGCCACTAGGAGGACATTCGTAGGAGGACATTCTGATGGCACTGAACGAAGGTTTACCGCTATTAGAAGATGCAGTTCTACTGCACGAGCTCAATCACCGGATCAACAATGAATTCGCGTCGGCGATAAGCGTTGTGTCTCGCGCCGCCGCGCGCTCCAGCAGCAACGAAGTGAAGCTTGCGCTGGCCAACGTCATGGAGCTGCTCCATCGCTACGCTGACGTTCATCGGGCACTTCAGGTGCCCGAAGCGAGCACGACGATCGACATCTCGGCATATTTGCGCGATCTATGTCTTTCACTCAGCCGATCTAAGCTGGATCAATTGGCCATAGATCTCGTCTTGGCGGCATGCCCATTGCGCTTGCAGTCCGAACAATGCTGGCGCTTGGGCATGATCGTAAACGAGCTTGTCACCAACGCGGCCCGTCATGCGTTTTCCGGCAGACAAGGACGCATTCGCATCGAACTCACACAGGCCGGTGCTTTCGTGACCTGCAAGGTCGAGGATAACGGCGACCCTCCGCGAGAGGTCCACGAAGGACGCGGCTTGCGCATTGTCCGCAACCTTGCGAAGGCCCTTAACGGCCACTTCGAACAAAGATACGGCAGCGAAGGATCGGTCTCCGTGCTTGCGTTTCCGTACGGCGTAAACCCAAGCTGACGGCGATCTCGCGGAGAGCAAAATATTCGATAATGAGCGTCCGGCGCGCAAAGCAAATTCATCGGCGCCGCGACAGCGTGTAGCTGCGGGAAATTTGCGTGGAGACCACGAACGAAATTCCTTTCAATGGCGCCTGATATTTTTCCTTCGCATCGGATTTCAGTCCCTTAAATCCGCCTCGATCTTTCGGATAACCGCACGCCGCGCAAGGGCACGACGCCATTGACGCCGGAATCGGGACGTGGAGGAATCGTTGCCGATCGCTCTGCATTGAAGCGAACGGCCACTCAATGGCGAAAGGCACACCTTCGATCATAAGGACGCGGCGGCCGCAGATGTTTCCGCGGCTGGAAAAAGCGGAGATCGACCGCATCCGCCGCTTCGGCGAAGCTCGTCATTACGCCGCGAACGAGTCCATTTTTAAAGTCGGCGAGGTGGCGCCCGGCCTCGTGATGATCGTCACCGGGAAGGTTGAGGTCACGCACCGTCAGACCGAGCATGCAGCGGCGCGTATCACGCTGCACGAACCGGGCTCGTTCATGGGAGAGCTCGCGCAACTGGCAGGCCGCCCCGCGCTTGTGGATTCGTACGCCCAAGAGCCGGTTGAGGCGTTGGTCATCGCGCCGGACCGACTTCGCGCGCTGCTCATCGCCGAGGCGGAACTCGGCGAGCGGATCATGCGCGCGCTCATTCTGCGGCGCGTCGGCTTGCTGGAAGATGGTACCGGCGGTCCCGTCATCATCGGCGCCGCGGGCAATGGCGACGTGTTAAGGCTGGACGGCTTTCTGCGGCGAAACGGCCATCCGCATCGGCAGCTCGATCCGGACATCGATTCTGAAGCGAAGGCATTGATCGAGCGTTTTCACGTGGACGCCGGCGAGCTGCCGATCGTGCTTTGCCCGGGCGGCGAACTCCTGCGCAATCCCAGCGAAACGCAGCTCGCGCGCTGCATCGGCCTGCTAAAGCCGCTCGATCCCACGCGCGTCTATGATGTGGCGGTCATCGGCGCCGGGCCGGCCGGACTGGCCACGGCGGTTTATGCAAGTTCGGAAGGCCTCTCGGTTTTGATGCTCGACGGCCGGAGCTTCGGCGGTCAGGCCGGCGCGTCCGCCCGGATCGAAAACTACCTCGGCTTTCCCACGGGCATCAGCGGAATGGCGCTGATGGCGCGGGCCTACAATCAGGCGCAGAAGTTCGGCGTTGAGATCGCCATACCCACCGAAGTAATAAGTCTTGCGCAGGCCACGGCAACGCGTCGGGATCTGATGTTGAATCTGCAGGACCGCCAGAGCATCGCGGCACGTTCAATCGTGATTGCAACAGGCGCTCGCTATCGCCGTCCGGCGCTTGACAACCTCTACGCATTCGAGGCCACCAGCGTCCACTATTGGGCTTCGCCTCTGGAAGTGAATCTTTGCGCCAATCAGGAGGTCGCGCTGGTCGGCGGCGGCAACTCCGCCGGTCAGGCGGCGGTCTATCTCGCCAGCAAGGCCGCAAAAGTGTGGCTCGTGGTGCGCGGGCCAGGATTGACGGCGATGTCGCAATATCTGGTCGATCGCATCGCTAGCATCGGCAACATTGAGGTCGTGGCCAACACGGAAGTCATGGCGCTCGAGGGTGCAGACGGTATGCTGAACGCGATCCGCTGGCGGCGCGCCGACACCGGAGAGGTCACGATAAAAGAAATAAAGCACCTGTTTCTCTTCATTGGCGCCGATCCGAACACTGATTGGCTGGCGGGCTCTGATGTCGCTCTCGACAGCAAAGGATTTGTGAAGACCGGCAGTGATCTGGGAAACGGTCGCCATGCGCTGGAGACCAGCAGAGAGCGGATTTTCGCCATCGGCGACGTCCGTTCTGCCTCAACCAAACGCGTCGCAGCGGCCGTCGGCGAAGGCGCCCAGGTGGTGGCGGCGATTTACACGGTTCTTGCGGACCTTGGAGAAGCGGCGCACCGGCCCGAGCGGAGCAGTTAAATAGCTCAGATCAGCGCAGCGCGGCGGCGATGTTGCCGCCGTCGACGGTGGTGACGCTGGCGGTCGTTTTCAGCTCCAACGCCAAATGCACGAACGCTTGCGCCACGTCGTCGGCGGTCACCTCGCGGCCGAGCAGATTGCCGCTCATGTAGTCTTTTTCCGACACGCCGCGGGCTTTGGCGCGTTGTTTGATGAAATCTTCGGTCAGTAAGCCGGAACGGATGCGGTCGGCGTTGACGGCGTTGGCGCGGATGCCTTCGGCGCCGTAATCGACCGCATATTGGCGCATGAGCGCCATGAGCGCCGCCTTGGGAATGCCGTAGGGACCGAAATTTCCCCCCGGATTGACCGCCTGCTTGGAGACATTGAAGAGAAGACAACCGCCGGTCTTTTGCGCCAGCATGATTTTCACCGCCGCCTGCGCCGCGCGTTGCTGGCCGTAGAAATTGAGGTCGAAACTCTTGCGCAGAACATCCTCGTCGACTTCGCCGATGCGGCCTTGCCAGGCGGCGCCGGCATTGGCCACGAGAATATCGAGACCGCCAAAGGCTTCCGCCACGCGATCGAACGCCGATTGCACCGAAGAAGCCGCGGTCACGTCGCATGCGATCGCTAGCGTCTGCGGACCGATGGCCTTCGCGGTGGTGTCTGCCGCGGCAAGATCGATGTCGAGAACCGCCACTGCCGCTCCGGCGGCGGCGAATGCCCTGGCGGTCGCGTCGCCGATGGCGCCGCCCGCGCCGGTAACGACCGCGACCTGGCCGGCAAGCGGCGGCTCGACGCGTGCATTCAGCTTTGCCTGTTCGAGCGGCCAATATTCGACGTCGAACATGTCGGCTTCAGTGATCGATTCGAACCGGCCGGTCGTTTCGGCGTCGCCGACCACCGCCATCCACTCCTCGGCAATGTCGGCGGCAATGATCGCATCCGACTTGGTTCGCCCAAGACCGAACAAGCCCAATCCGGGAACCAAAACCACGCGAGGCAGCGGGTCGAGCTCGCGCTTGCCGCCGCCGATGCGCTTGTTGTGCCGCGCGAAGTAAGCGCGATAGCGCGCGACGAACTTTTCTCCCTCTTCTCGTGCCACGCGCGCGAAGTCGGCCAATTTGTCTTGCTCGGCCAACGGCAGGACCAGCGGCCAGTTTTTGGTGCGGATGGTGTGGTCCGGCGTCACCACGCCGGCCGTACCGAGGCGGTCGAGGCCGGGCCGTCCGACAAACTCAAGGACGGCGTCGCTGTTGCGGAATTCGAGAACGAGGCGCCGCCAGTCGCCTTCGTTCGCTTCGTTCCTGGCGCTGCACGCACCGCGCACAATCGGCGCGACGGCCGACGCCGGTGCGGCAGCGCGCGGGGCGCGGGCGCGATCAGTCTTTTTGCCGTTGCGAGCAATGAACTTTTCCGCCAGCGACACCATCGCGATCATGCGCTCATAGGCCTCGCGCGCATCTTCCGCGAAGGTGACGATGCCGTGTTTGCCGAGAATAAGTTCGTCGCTCGGCTTCGTCCGCTCGAAAACTTCGATCGCTCTTTTTGGCCAGAGCAAAGCCCGGCATGAGGTAAGGCACGAAGGCGAGCCGGCCGCCGAAAGCGTCGGCGCATTTTTGTTCGCCGTCCGGCTGATCGCAGACGCTCAAGACCGCGCGCGCGTGCGTGTGCGCCACGAATTTCTGCGGCAAGAACGCATGCAGCATGATTTCGACCGAAGGATTTGGCGCCGCTGGATCGATCAGATTGGCGCGTTCGAAGGCGACGAGCTCGTGGTCGGCGATGGTATCGCGGGCGCGCAAGCGCGCGCAGCGGGCCAAGCCGCACGGCCGGCAGGCCGGCCGGCTCAACCGCTGACATGTCGGCGCCGCTGGCTTTGACGTAAATGACCTCGGCCTCTTCGCCGAGCGCGTCAGGCGTCTTGGTCTTCAGCGAGGTATTGCCGCCGCCGTGCAAAACGAGATTGCGGTCGCGGCCGAGCAGCCGCGTTGCGTAAATGAGCAATGCCAGGTCGCGCGCAATGCCGGATTTGGCGCCCCGCGCAATCAGCGCTTCGGCGTCACGCTCGACCCAGCCGCTTTGCATGGCGCGATGCGCTCAACCGCCGGCGAAGCGGCGCGACCACCAGCCGCTGCGGCGCGGCCGGTCCGCACTCTCAGTGTCGCCGATCTCGGTGATGACTGGCTCCGGCGCGGGCGCCGGTGCCGGCGGCGCCTGCGCGGGTTGCGCGGGTTCCGCTGCGCCGGTATTCGGCGCCGGCTCGCGCACCGTCGAGCGTCGCCGCGGTGCGGCTTCCTCGGCCGTGGCGGGCGCCGGTTCGGATTCCGCGGGCTGCGGCAATGCCGGGGCGGGGGAGGTTGCTTGCGCGGGGGCTTCAAGATCGGCGACGGCGTCGCTCAAATTCGGCTCGGCCGCCGCCGCTGCGGAGAAATCCTCCGCCGTGGCCTGCGCGTGCGGCGGCTCGGTCGCGTCGCGGTCCTGCCAATTTGGCGTTGCGTCGTGGTCGCGATCCATCCGATTGCGCCGTCCGCCGCGGCGGCCGCGTCGTCGCCGGCGCCGCTCGCCTTCGTGCTGCGCTCCGCCATGGCCGGCTTCCGTTTCAGGCGCTTCATCGGCGGCCTCGCCGGCAAAACTGTCGGCGCCCGGCTCGGCTGCTGCAGCGCTATCGTCGTGCTGCGGCGCTTGATCGTGAAATGCTTCGCCGCCATTACGTCCGCCGCGCCGTCGCCGCCGTCGACGCCGGCGGCCGCCGCCTTCAGCGGTTTCACCGGCTTCGGCGGTCGAAGCTTCGTCGCCTTCGCCCTCAACCGCCTCAACCGCTTCGGGTTCTTCCAGCTCATCTTCCTCTTCGAGCGGAGCGGTTTGGCTTTCCGCGCGCTCGGCCAGCGCTTTGGCCGCATCAAGCGTGTGCACCTGCTCGCCGCGCTCGATCGCGAAAGCTTGCGGTGCGGCGAGCGTATCGTCGGCATTGATGGTGATGACGATGGCGAAGCGTTCCTCGAGCACGCGCAAATGGGCGCGCTTGTGGTTGAGAACATAAAGCGCGACGTCGCGGCGGGTGCGCACGATCAGATTGTGCGTGGCGCCCTTGATCAGCTGTTCCTCCAGCGCCCGCAGCACTTGCAGCGCCAGCGAGGAGACGGAGCGGACGTGGCCGCTGCCGCCGCAATACGGGCACTTCTCCGTCGAGCTTTCCAAGACGCTGGTGCGAATGCGCTGACGCGACATTTCCAAGAGGCCGAAATGCGAAATGCGGCCGACCTGGATTCGCGCCCGATCCTGCTTGAGGCACTCCTTGAGCCGGCGTTCGACGGCGCGGTTGTTGCGCTTCTCGTCCATATCGATGAAATCGATGACGATGAGGCCGGCGAGGTCGCGCAAGCGCAGCTGGCGCGCGATCTCGTCCGCAGCTTCCAAATTGGTCTTGAGCGCGGTGTCCTCGATGTGATGTTCGCGCGTCGCGCGGCCGGAGTTGACGTCGATGGCGACCAGCGCCTCGGCCTGGTTGAGCACGATGTAGCCGCCGGAGCGCAATTGCACGACCGGTGAAAACATGCCGTCGAGCTGGTTCTCCACGCCGTAGCGCGACAAAAGCGGCTGGGCATCCGCATAGAGCTTCACGTTTTTGGCATGACTAGGCATGAGCATGCGCATGAAGTCCTTGGCCTCCTGATAGGCCTCGGAACCCGCGACAACCACTTCGTCGATGTCCTTGGAGTAGAGGTCGCGGATCGAGCGTTTGACCAGCGAACCCTCCTCATAAACGAGCCTGGGCGCCGTCGACTTCAGCGTGAGATCGCGGACCGTCTCCCAAAGCCGCAGCAAATATTCGAAGTCGCGCTTGATCTCGATTTTGCTGCGGGCCGCGCCTGCGGTGCGCAAAATCACGCCCATGCCCTCGGGCACCTCGAGCTCTTGCGCGATCTCCTTGAGCCGCGAGCGATCGTCGGCGCTGGTGATCTTGCGGCTGATGCCGCCGCCGCGCGCGGTGTTCGGCATCAAAACCGAGTAGCGTCCGGCGAGCGACAGATAGGTCGTCAGCGCCGCGCCCTTGGTGCCGCGTTCCTCCTTGACCACCTGCACCAGCATGACTTGCCGGCGCTTGATGACCTCCTGGATTTTATACTGGCGGCGATAGCGCGGGGCGCGGTCGGGCACTTCTTCCAGCGCGTCGGCGCCGCCGACGGATTCGACGAGCTCTTCGCCGGCTTCGGCGTGCTCCTCATCGTCGCCGCTATCTGCGGGAGCGCCATTGCCGGCGTCCGTGGGCGCGCCGTGCTCGCCGTTTTCGGCCTCGGCGCCTTCTACGGCAGCGTCAGCCGCAGCCGCCGAAGCGTGTTCCGCAGCCGCCGCGGGGTCGAAGGGAGCGGCGGTTTGGACGTCGTCGTCCGCGGCAAGCGGCGGGACGAGGTCAGCGTCGGCAACGGCGGACGGGACCTCGGGTTCGCCCGCGGGCGGCTCCTGCGCAGGGCTTGGCGGCGTTTCCGAAGCTGCGGCGGCGGGCTCCGCCGCCGCGGCCTCTTGCGTCGTGTTCGATTTCCCCGACCGACTCGGCAACCGTCGGTCCTTCGCTGTTCTCTGCTTCGATGGCCGCTTCGTCCTCGCGCGCGGCTTCGTCGGCGGGCGCCGCTTCGGCGTCCGCATTTGGCGAAGGCGCTTCGTCATGCGCCTCGTCATGAGGTGGCGCCGTTTCGCCGTGAACCGCGTCGTCGTCGCGTTGCGCGGCGCGTGCCCGGTCACGTCGGTGATGGCGCCGCGAATGCGAGGGCCGATCCGCCTCATCTTCCGCGGCGCGTTGCGCGCGACCCTCTTCGTCGATCAGCGCCTGCCGGTCGGCGACGGGAATTTGATAGTAATCGGGATGAATTTCGCTGAAGGCGAGAAAGCCGTGGCGGTTGCCGCCGTAATCGACAAAAGCGGCCTGCAGCGACGGCTCGACGCGCGTCACCTTCGCCAGATAGATGTTGCCTCGTAGTTGCTTACGATGTGCGGATTCGAAGTCGAATTCTTCGACGCGGTTGCCACGCAGCACGACCACCCGGGTCTCCTCCGGATGGGCGGCGTCGATGAGCATTTTGTTGGCCATTGCAAATCTCGTGAAGAACGGCGGATCGCGCGCTCCACGCCGTCGCGGCGGAAAGGTCGCGTGATCTGCGCGTTTGTTGGTGAAAAAAACGGATGGGGGACGCCGGGCGCGACGAACGGACAGGCTCAAGCTTGCCGGCGCACGCCGTGCCGGCGGTGCCGTACCAGTCCGATCGAACCTGTCGCGCCTCTAACATGAACTCCAAACCCGTCGTGGAACCGCGACGCTCGTGGCGCCGCGATGACTCCCGGCGATGACGGCTTTCGGCGGCTCGCTCAGCAGCCTCTGCTGCTCGCGCATGCCGCCCGCGGTCCGGCCGCCCTTATTGCCTTTTTGACACCTGGCGCACTTTCATCCGAAGCGGTCGGCGCCGCATTCGGCGCCGGAGCGGGTGCAAGCGGCGCTGCCGCTCTCGCTCCTTGGCGAAAAACGCGGCAGCCGCGCCAGATGCCTGACGGGGCGCAACCGGAACCATGACCGTCAGCACGCCCTTCATAAGGCCGCGGTGACGGAATTGGCAAGTCGCCTGTGGGATTTATGGGCATTGCCGCCGCAAAAAGCCGCGGCCATCACCGTGTTCCACATGCCCGTCATATAGGGACTTAAGTTTGGATTAACCACGCATGTCTAATGCAGTAAGAGGGGCGCAAAGGGGTGGCGACCGATGCGTTTTCGGGCCGCGAGCTGGGCCGTCCTGTGTTTCCTTTTTGTCGCAGTGGCCGCGCCGGCGGAAGCGCCGGCGGGGGAGGCCGCTGCGGCGGCTGATTCGTTCCCGGTGGCGACCGACGCCCGGCTTGGCGGCGACGATTCGCAGACCCGGTTCGCCATGGAACTCAGCCGCAAAATCGAGCTTCGCGCATTTACGCTCGCCGATCCTTATCGCGTGGTCATCGATTTGCCGCAGGTCACATTTCGCCTGCCGCCGAAGACCGGCGAAACGGGCCGCGGCCTCATCAAGGCGTTTCGCTTCGGTCTGGTCATGGCCGGGGGCTCGCGCATTGTCTTCGACCTGACCAAGCCCGCGCGGGTCGAGGCGGCATCCGTCGTCGAAACGGCTTCGGGCGGGCCGCCGCGGCTGGTGCTTGATCTTGCCAGCACCGATCGCGAAAGTTTTTTGCGCCACGTGGAACTCGAAAATCGGCCGGCGCGGCCCGAGGCCGCGCGCGCGGCGCCGCAGCCGGCGCAGGCCGATGCGCGGCCGCTGGTGGTTCTTGATCCGGGCCACGGCGGCATCGACACCGGCACCAAGGGTCCACATGGCGAGACCGAAAAGGACATTGTGCTCAAATTTGCCGAACGTTTGCGCCAGCGGATCGAGCAAATCGGCAAGTACCGCGTGCTCATGACCCGCACCGATGACACTTTCGTACCGCTGGCCGACCGCGTGCGTTTCGCGCGCAATGCGAACGCCGCGCTGTTTGTCTCGATTCACGCCGACGCGCTGCCGCGCCGCGAAGGCGACGCGCAGGGTGCGAGCGTCTATACGCTGTCCGATACCGCGTCCGATTCAGAGGCGGCGCGGCTCGCCGAGCAGGAAAACCGTGCCGACGTCATTGCCGGCGTCAACCTCAAGACCGAGCCGCAGGACGTCGCCGGTATTCTGCTCGATCTCGCCGAGCGCGAGACGAAGGGGTTTTCGCTGCAGTTTGCGCGCAAAGTCTTGGCGGAACTGAAAACCGCGACCCGGCTGCACAAGGAGCCGCTCAAATCCGCCGGCTTTCGCGTGCTGCGCGCTCCGGATATACCTTCGGTGCTCATCGAGCTGGGCTATGTCTCGAACCACGCCGACCTTCAGTCGATGCTTTCCGACTCGTGGCAAAATCGAACGGCTGATAAGATCGCACAGGCCATCAATTCCTACTTCACGACGCATGTGGCCGGAGCCCGGGCCGGGGCGAATTAACGCTTCCCGTGCGGCGGGGTGGTGCCGGGCCGAAGCGGCCTCAGTTTGAACAAAAAACCGAGCGACGAGACGCGATGCACCGGAGGGGTTGCGGGGGATCTAAGGCAAGCGCGCGGTCGCGTGCGTGCGCCGTTGCGGCCGGCCATAATGCGGCCGGGGCAGGGCGCGGCGGGGGCGGGGGGCGAGCGGCGATGAAGCTTCTCTTGCGCTTCCTCGGCTTCCTCTTCACCGCCGGAACCATTCTTTTCGTTGCGGCGATTTGTGCCGTGGCCGGCGTTTTGTGGCATTTTTCCAAAGACTTGCCGGATTATTCTCAACTGCAGAATTACGAGCCGCCGGTGATGACGCGCGTCCACGCGGCCGACGGCTCGCTGCTTGCCGAATATGCCGATGAGCGGCGGCTCTATTTGCCCATTCAGGCGATCCCGAAGCTCGTGACCAACGCCTTTATCGCGGCAGAGGACAAGAACTTCTATCAGCATCCCGGCATCGACGTGTACGGCATTGCCCGCGCGGCGCTGCTTTATGTGGAGAATTTCGGCCGTGGCCGCCGGCCGCAGGGCGCCTCGACCATCACCCAGCAGGTGGCCAAGAATTTCCTGCTCACCAACGAAGTGTCGGTCACGCGCAAGATCAAGGAAGCGCTGTTGGCGCTGCGCATCGAACGCACCTATTCGAAGGACAAGATTCTCGAACTCTATCTCAATCAGATTTATCTCGGGCTCGGCGCCTACGGCGTCGCCGCGGCTTCGCTTCTTTATTTCGACAAGTCGGTGCACGAACTGACCATTGCCGAAGCCGCCTACCTCGCCGCGCTGCCCAAAGGGCCGAACAACTACAATCCGTTCCGCCACCGCGACGAAGCGATCGCGCGGCGCAATTACGTGATCGATCGCATGATGGAAGACGGCTACATCACCGCCGATGCCGGTGAAAAAGCCAAGAAGGAGCCGCTTGCCGTTACCGGGCGTCCGACCGGCGCCCACACTTTTGCCGCCGAGTATTTCGCCGAAGAGGTGCGCCGCTACATCTTCGAGAACTACGGAGAGAAGAAGCTTTATGAGGGCGGCCTTTCGGTGCGCACGACGCTTGACCCGAAATTGCAGGTGCTGGCGCGCAAGACCATGATCAACGGGCTCGTCAATTTCGACGAGTCGCAGGGCTGGCGCGGGCCGGTCACCAAAATTTCCCTCGACGGCGATTGGGGCTCAAAGCTCGCCGACGTGAAGTCGCTGTCCGACATCGATCCGTGGCGGCTTGCCGTGGTGCTCGAGGTGAACGATCAGTCGGCGCGCATCGGATTGCAGCCGCCGCGCGACCCGGGCGGCGCCGTGGCCAAGGACCGGCAAGTCGGCATCATCCCGCTTGAGGGCATCAAATGGACGAAGCCGAGTCGCCAAGCGAGGCTTGCGCGTGAGCGAAATCCTCGCGCCGGGAGACGTTGTCTATGTCGATCCGCTCCCCGAGCAGGGCCAATTCCGCTTGCGCCAGGTGCCGGAAATCTCCGGCGCCATGGTAGTGATGGATCCGCACACCGGCCGCGTGCTGGCGATGGTCGGCGGGTTTTCCTACGACCAGAGCCAGTTCAACCGCGCAACGCAGGCGCTGCGCCAGCCGGGTTCGTCATTCAAGCCGCTGGTCTACGCCGCGGCCATCGACAACGGCTACACGCCCTCGACGATTGTGCTCGACGCTCCGATCGAGGTCGATACCGGACCCGGCGGCGGCATTTGGAAGCCGGAAAATTACGGCGGCAAGTTTTACGGGCCATCGACGCTGCGCTTCGGCCTCGAGCAGTCCCGCAACGTGATGACTGTGCGGCTCGCGCAAGACATCGGCATGCCGCTGATCGCCGAATACGCCAAACGCTTCGGCGTCTATGACGAGCTTCCGCCTTACCTGTCGTATGCGCTCGGCGCCGGCGAAACCACGGTGCTGCGCATGGTCACCGCCTATTCGATGCTCGACAATGGCGGCCGCCGGGTGAAGCCGACGCTGATCGACCGCATCCAGGACCGCTACGGCCACACCATCTATAAGCACGACCAGCGCGAATGCATCGGCTGCGACGCGGAGAAATGGGAGAACCAGCCGGAGCCGACGCTCATCGACCGCCGCCAGCAGGTGATCGATCCGATGACCGCCTACCAGATTACCTCGATGATGGAAGGCGTCGTGCAGCGTGGCACAGCGACCGTGGTGCGCGATGTCGGCAAGCCGATTGCCGGTAAGACCGGCACCACCAATGATGAAAAGGACGTCTGGTTCATCGGCTATTCCCCGGACATCGTGTGCGGCGTCTATATGGGCTACGACAAGCCGCGCCACATCGCCCGGCTCGCGACCGGCGGCCATTTGGCGGCGCCGATCGTGCGCGACTTCCTCAAAGCCGCGCTCGCCGACAAGCCGCCGATACCGTTCCGCGTGCCGCCCGGCATCAAGCTCGTTCGCGTCGACGCCAAAACCGGCATGCGCGCCACCCCTGGCGACCCGCACACTATTCTCGAAGCGTTCAAGCCGGGGACGGGCCCACCCGACAATTACTCGGTGATCGGCGCCGAATCCGCGAGCGGGCGTGTCGCTGCCGGTGTCGCCGGATGCCGAGCGCGCCATCCGCTCGAGCGGCACCGGCGGGCTTTATTGATACGCGAAGGTTTGTGAAGCTGCGCCGCGCCGGAAAGATAAAGGCCGGCGTTGCACGGAAGTGTAAAACGCTGCGCTATCCCACTTCTTCGCGCGCCGGTATCGGCCGCGCGAACTCGGACGTTCCGGGGAGAGGCGAGCTTCCCTCCCGTGAGGACAGCAGCAGAGAGATTTTCCACGATAACGCCATCCGGCGCAAAAATCATCTGCGCGGCTCCCCCGGATCCGTGCGCGATCTGCCCGATCAGGCTCGTGCCAAAGCCGCGCCGGCTCGGTTTGCGGACCGCAGGTCCGCCGCGCTCGATCCATTCCAAGTGGAGCGTTTCGCCGGCAACCGACCAACTGATCGCGACACGCCCTTTTTCCTTCGAGAGCGAGCCGTATTTGACGCAATTGGTTCCAAGCTCATGCAACATCAACGCGACGTGCACCGCGGTTTGGGCATCGAAGCGAACAGTCGGTCCTTGCGCTGAAAGCCTCAACTCTTCGACAGCTCCTTGCAGAAGCTGATCGGGATCAATTGCCGCAAATCGGCGCCTTGCCAGGAGGCTTCGGTCAACAGCGCGTGCACGCGCGCCAGCGAATGAACTCTGCCGGAAAAGCGCGCGGCAAATTCGGCGGGTTTTTTTGTGGTCCGCAGCGTCTGCCGCGCGATGGCCTGCACCGTCGCCAGCGTGTTGTTGACGCGATGGTTGAGTTCGCGCAGCAGAAGCTGCTGGGTCTCTTCCGCCCGTTTTCTTTCCGTTATATCGCGCGCCGCGCCAAACCACTCGGCGATTTCCCCGCGACTATTGAGCACCGGTATGGCGCGCGAATGCACCCATCCCACCGTTCCATCGACCCGGATGACTCGGTGCTCCAGCTCGAAGATATCCCTGGCGCGAATGGCTTTGTCGATCGCGGCCAGCACCCGGGACTGATCTTGAGAGTAAACGTACCGTTCGAGCCATTTCTCGCTCGGGTGCTCGATGTCGGGGACGAAATTCTTGCCGCGCAGATAGCGCATCTCACCCCAATCGCGGCTCATGCGATAGACGAGGTCCCAGCTCGCCGTGACGAAGGCGCGGAAATGCTCCTCACTGTCGCGCAAGGTCGCCGTGGTCTGCGCGCGCAGGCGGGCGAGCTTTAGGTGCGTTTCCACGCGTGCAATCAATTCGCGGGCGCTGAAAGGCTTTATCAGGTAATCGTCCGCACCCGATTTGAGGCCTTCGATTTCCGACTCCTCGCCGGCGCGGGCCGACAACAGGATGATGGGAACGTCGGCGAATTCCGGGTCGCCGCGTATGGCGCGCACCAGTCCAAAGCCATCCAGCCGCGGCATCATCACATCGGCGAGGACCACGTCCGGCCGGCGCTCACGCAAGGCTTCGATCGCCTCCTGGCCGTCCGCGACCGCGTGAACCTCGCAACGCGGACCGAGCAGCCGGCGGACATAGACGCGCATGTCGGCGTTGTCGTCGGCGAGCAAAATCTTCGCCGCTTCGCGCAGGCCCGGCCACGCCGTCGTTTCGTGCTCGCTCGGAATTTCATCGGCCATGTCGGGCAGCCAACGCAGCGCTTCCTCGACGTAGGCCGCCGCTCGCCCCGATAGCGGTGCGCGTTCGCGTTTGGCCGCGATACGGTCCTGCGGCAGATGCGACCGTCCGAACGGCAGCGTGACGGTGAAGCTCGTCCCGCCCGGCGCCGCGCTTTCGGCGCGGATCGTGCCGTTGTGCAATTTCAAAAGCTCCTGAACCAGCGCCAGCCCAATGCCGCTGCCTTCGTAGGTTCGGCTTTGCTGTCCTTCAATGCGATGAAACCGCTCAAACAAGCGCGGCAATTCGTGCGGCGGGATGCCGACGCCGGTGTCGCGCACGGTGAGCTCGGCTTCGCCGTCGCTTTGTCGCAGCCGTACCGCGATCTTGCCGGCAAACGTGAACTTGAACGCATTGGAGAGAAGATTGAGCACGATCTTCTCCCACATGTCCCGATCGGCATACACCGGCTCGGCAAGCGGCGCGCAGTCGACCACAAGCTCCACACCGGCGCGTTCGCAGGCGGCGCGAAAGTTGCTGGCAAGTTCGGCGGTCAACGTCGCCAGGTTAAGCGGCTCGAAATTCCCTTGGGTGCGGCCCGCTTCAATGCGGGAAAAATCGAGCAATGAGTTGACGAGCTTGAGGAGCCGCAGAGAATTGCGATGAGCGGTGTCGAGCTTGAGCCGTTCCTTCAACGGCAAGTCGGCGCTGGCCAGCGCGTCTTCCAGCGGACCAAGCATCAGCGTGAGCGGCGTGCGGAACTCATGGCTGATATTGGAGAAAAATGCCGTCTTGAGGCGGTCGATCTCGGCCAAAGCCTCAGCCCGTTTGCGCTCTTCCTCGTAGGCGCGCGCGTTGCTGATGATGGTTGCGATCTGATTTGCCGCCAGCTCGAAGAAGCCTTTGTACTGTTCGTCGAATTTCAGCCGCGAACTGACCGCGCCGACCAAGAGCCCAAACGGCTCATCATTCTTGCTGGCGCGAAGCGGCAAGACCACGGCCGCGGGCGGCGGCTCTCCCCAGGGTCCGGCGGGCAGGGCATCGAAGCGCGAGGCGAGGTCGGTCACTTCGACCAGGATTTGTCCACGGAATGCGGCCGCGAACGGCCAGCCGTGCTCCGCGCCTTGGGCGTCAAGCGGCACAAGTTGCGGGCTTGCGCCTTGTCCTGGCTCCAGTCCGGCAGTGCCGGCCAATCGCGCGTGCCGACCGGCGGGATCGACCAGGTATAACAGCGCGAATGGAACGTCTCTTGCGTGGCGGGCCAGCGTTTCCGCCGCGGCGTGGCAGGCCTCTTCGGCCGTATTCGCTGCCGCCTTCGGGCCCAGATCGCGCAGAATGGCAAGGCGGCGCTGGCCGATCACCTTTTGGCTGATCTCGTGCACGGTGGCGAGCACGCCGCCGATCCCGCTTGCGGCAGCTGGATCGGGCACCGGACTGTAAGCGACGGTAAAGTGCGTTTCCTCGGTGAAGCCCGAACGCTGGATGTGCAGCTCAAAATCCTCAAGCCACGTCGACGGTCCGCCGCCGAACGGCGCGTCGATCAGCGGCTTGAGAATGTCCCAGATCTCAGACCAGCACTCGCGGACCGGCAGACCGAGCGCGTTCGGATGTTTGCGCCCGAGTACGGGAATGTAGGCGTTATTATAAATGGAAATGTAATCCGGTCCCCACCACAGCAGCATGGGAAAGCTGTTGGCCAGCATCAATCCGATGGTGGCGCGCAGTGCGGAAGACCAGTTCTCCGGTGGACCGAGCGGCGTCTGCGACCAGTCAAATTTGCGGATACGCTCCGCCATCTCGCCGCCGGCCGTGAGTACAGGCTCGCTAAGCGGCGCTAGCATGACAACTTCTCAACTCGCCGGCAGCAGAAAGGGGAGTACGCATAAAGCGCGCATTGAGCCACCCGTCCCGGCAGACAGCGTCACCCTGACACAAATGCAACCGCCGCGGATTCGTTCCGTCGGGGACGACAATGCGGCGCTTTGTTGCCAAAAAAGGCCACGTCGGCGGCTCGCGGCGCGCCGCGGCTTACCGCAATCTCCGCGACGGCCGCCGAAGGGTTGACTAACTCATAGCTCGCAGGTTATACGTTGTGCCAACTTATAACCGGGGGATTATTGATCACGTATGTTGGGCGGCCACGACATGCTCTTTCGCACGCTTGCCGACCCGACGCGGCGCGCACTCTTCGAACGCTTGTGCCGGGAAGGGGAGCAAACAGTTGCGGCGCTCACCGCGCGGGCCGGTGTGTCGCAGCCGGCGGTCTCAAAGCATCTCGGCGTCCTGAAAAAAGCCGGGCTGGTGCGCGACCGGCCCGCGGGCCGGCAGACGCATTACAGCGCGCAGATCGGCGCCCTGGCGCCGCTGGTCGACTGGACGAAACAAATGACTGGGTTCTGGCAGAACCGGTTCGACCGCCTCGAAGACCTGCTCAAGAGGATGGACCAATGAACGAACAAGCGGCCGAAACACTCTCCGTCGTTGTCGAGCGCGAACTGTCCTTTCCGCCGGAAAAGATTTGGCGTGCGCTCACGCAGCCGCATCTGCTCGAGGAGTGGCTCATGAAGAACGACTTTAAGCCGATCGCGGGCCATCAGTTTCGTCTTCGTATGGACCCGCTGCCGAACTGGGACGGCGTCATCGACTGTCGGGTCCTTATCGTCGAGCCGAACAAAACTCTGTCCTACACTTGGGGCGCGCTTGGTCTTGAGACGGCGGTGACGTTCACGCTCACGCCCACGTCCACGGGCACCCATTTGCGCATGGAGCAGACCGGTTTTCGCCGCGACCAGCCGCAGAACTACCAGGGCGCCAAGTACGGCTGGCAGAAGTTCCTTGGGCAATTGGAACAGCTCTTGGCGCGGATGCAATGAAGCTCGTCATTTCGTTGCTCATGCCCGGGCCTGGCAACCGCGCCGCTACTCATGGAGTGCAAATCGCAAATGAAAGACGTCACCCAACGTTCTATCATTCGCTGGATTCATATTGTCTGTGCCATTCCCATTGTCGGTTACATCTATAGCCCGTTCGACGTCATCCCGAATTATGCGCCGCCGACGCGGTTCATTTTCTTTCCCATTATGGTCCTCTCCGGATTGTGGATGTGGAAAGGCCACCTGGTGCGGCGGCTGGTTGCGCGGAAACCGGCTTAGGAGACTCAGGAATCAGGGGTCAGGCAATCAGGCACCAGGAATCAGGCATTACTTGATCCCTGATACCTGATCCCCGATTACTTGATCCCTGACTCCTGATCCCTGATATTGACACCCGATCCCTGGCTCCTGATATCTGATCCCTGCTATGCGCGCCGAAATCGAAAACATGGTCGCCGAGATCAAGCAGTCGGTCGGGCTGCTGAGGAGGCATCTTTGACGTCGATAAAGCGCGCGCGCGACTTGCCGAGCTCAATCGCCAGGCCGAAGACCCTAATTTGTGGGACGACCCGCAGCGCGCCGGGCGGTTGATGCAGGAGCGCACCTCGCTCGACGACCAGCTCGGAGCGATCGGACGCATCGAGCAGGAGCTCGACGATCAGCAAACTCTGATCGAACTCGGCGAGGCGGAAAAAGATCAAAAGGTCGTCGCCGAAGCCGAAGCGGCGCTGCGTCGCTTGCAGAGCGACGTGGCCCGGCGGCAGCTCGAGGCGCTCCTCGCCGGCGAAGCTGACGCCAACGACGCCTATCTCGAAGTTCATGCCGGCGCCGGCGGCACCGAGAGCCAGGATTGGGCCAACATGCTTTCGCGCATGTATGTGCGCTGGGCCGAGCAGCACGGCTACAAGGTCGGCTACATCGAAGAAACGGAAGGAGAAGGCGCCGGGATCAAATCGGCAACCGTCGAAGTCAAGGGCCACAACGCCTATGGCTGGCTCAAGACCGAGAACGGCGTGCACCGGCTGGTGCGAATCTCGCCGTTCGACGCCAATGCGCGGCGGCACACGTCATTCGCGAGCGTCACGGTCTATCCCGTCGTCGACGATCGCATCCACATCGACATCAAGGAATCCGACGTGCGCGTCGACACCATGCGCGCCGGCGGCGCCGGCGGCCAGCACGTCAACAAGACCGAATCCGCGGTCCGGCTCACGCACATCCCGACCAATATCGTGGTCGTCTGCCAGAACGACCGCTCGCAGCACCGCAACCGGTCGCAAGCGTGGCAGATGCTGCGCGCTAAGCTCTACCAGGCCGAGCTGAAAAAGCGCGAGGAGAAGGCCGCCGCCGATCAAGCCGCCAAGACCGACATCGGCTGGGGCCACCAGATTCGCTCCTATGTGCTCCAGCCGTATCAAATGGTGAAGGATCTGCGCACCGGTGTATCGACTTCGAATACCGGCGCCGTGCTCGACGGCGACATCGACCGCTTCATGGAGGCGGCGCTGGCGCAGAAGGCGTTCGGCGGCGGCGCTGAAAAGGTCGAGGACGTAGACTAAGGCTTGCGCTGACGCAAATCTCTATATTTTACAACGATAAGTAGAGTAAGCCGGCCAGGTTGTTGCGTTCTTGCCACTCGCGCAAAAGAAATGCTCTCGCCGCTGTTGATCGTTTGAATTCGCGGTGCCGCGCGGTTTGCAGCCCGATAGCGCTGCCATAAGCTTCGCTTTGGGCTAGGCGAGGGGGGGACGGCGCGGTGGGTGAGACCGAAATGGTGCGGCCGCCGCATCGGCGGCGGGCGGCACAATGGGCGACGCTGGTCGCCTCGGCTGCGGGCCTGTTACTCGCCACGCCGGCCGTTGCGCAAGTTGTTCTGACGGCGAATAGCGCCGCAAGCCTCGTTTCGGCGCTGACGACGGTCGATCTGAATCCCGGCACGCACTACGAAATCAACATTACCAGCAATATCAACCTGACTGCCGGAACGGCGCTGCCTGCGATCAACACGACGAGCCCGCTGATCATCAACGGCAACAACTTCACGGTGAACGGTGGCGGCGTACAGCAGGGGCTTTTTGTCTATGCCGGTAAGCTAGCGATCAACAATCTGGCGATCACCAATGCAGCGGCCGTCGGCGGCGCCAGCTCCGCCGCCGGAGCGGCCGGCGGCGGCATGGGCGCGGGCGGTGCCCTGTTTGTTGCCAGCGGCGCCAACGTCACGGTCAGCAATGTCAGCTTGTCGAGCAATAGCGCCACGGGCGGCAGCGGCGGCGTCGGCGGTGGACTTCACGTCGGCGGCGGCGGCGGCGGCTTGGGCGGCAATGGCGGCATCACCTGCTGCGGCTCGGGCGGCGGCGGTATTGGCAGGGGGGCGAACGGCGGCACCGGCCTCGGCACTGCCGGTGCGGCGGGCATTGTCATCGGCGCAACCGGCGGCGGCACAGGTACTGGCGGTTCGGCTCTCGGCGGAGCAGCCGGCGGCGGCGGCGGCGGCAATCCCGATGCTGGCGGCGGCGGCGGTGTCGGCGGCGGCAATGCTAGTCTCGGCGTCGGCGGCAATGGCGGCTTTGGCGGAGGCGGGGGAGGCGGACCGGGTACCGGCGGGAACGGCGGTTTCGGCGGTGGCGGCGGCGGTAGCGAGTTTACCGGGGGGAACGGCGGCTACGGCGGCGGAGGGGCCAACGGTCCTACCGCCGGGAGCGGCGGATTTGGCGGTGGCAATGGGGGCCCAATCCTGGGCACAGGTGGTGGTGGCGGCGGTGCCGGCATGGGCGGCGCTATTTTCGTCCAACAGGGCGGGACGCTGACGCTCGCGGGTGCGCTTTCGATCAATGGCAATTCTGTCACTGCCGGCCTTGGCGGCGGTGGCGGCGGGCTCAACGGTCAGGCCTTCGGCGGCGGCATTTTCATGCAAGGCACGGGCACGCTCACCTTCGCGCCCGGCAGCGGCCAGGGACAGACCATTTCCGACGTCATCGCCGACGAAAAAGGCGTGGTCGCCGCTGGCTATACGCCGCCGACCGGTTTCACGCCGGGAAGCTGGGGCCTGACCTTGAACGGCCCGGGCTCGCTGACCTTGTCGGCCGTCAACATGTATACCGGCGCGACCAAGATCGATGCCGGCACGCTCGATGTCGCCGGCTCAATCGCATCGTCGAGCCTGACCACGGTTGCGAGCGGCGCCACGCTCGCCGGCACCGGCAAAGTCGGTGTGCTGAAGGTCAATTCCGGCGGCATCTTCGCACCCGGCGCGGCGGGCGTGCCCGGCACCAGCATGACGGTTGCCGGCAATCTCGCGTTCGCGTCCGGCGCGATTTATCTGGTGCAACTCAATCCCTCGACCGCGACCAGCGCAAGCGTGTCGGGCAAAGCGACTCTGACCGGCGCAACGGTCAATGCACAGTTCGCATCCGGCAGCTACCTGTCGAACCAGTACGACATCCTGCACGCCGCGGGCGGGTTGAATGGAACGTTCGCGACGCTTGCCAACACCAATTTGCCGGCGGGGTTCGCCGATAGCTTGAGTTATTCAGGCACGAACGTGTTTTTGAATCTGCAAGCAGGGTTGCCGCTCACGGGGCTGACCATCAACGAGCGCAACGTCGCGACCGCGCTGAATAATTTCTTCAACTCCGGCGGCGCGCTGCCGCCCGCCTTCGCCGGCCTGTTCGGCTTGACCGGGGCCAGCCTTGCCAACACGCTGATGCATCTCGACGGCGAAGTCGCGACCGGCAGCGAGATACCGGCGTTGCAATTGATGGACGAGTTTTTGAACCTGATGCTCGATCCGTTTGTCGACGGCCGGCTGGGCTCCGGCGCGGGTTTTGGCGGCGGACCGGCTCTGGGCTTTGCGCCCGATGCGCAGAACTTCCTGCCGCCCGACGTGGCGCTCGCTTATGCCGGCGTGCTGAAAGCGCCGCCGGCGCCGCCGTTCCAGCAGCGCTGGACGGCATGGGCGGCAAGCTACGGCGGCGCCAACACCACCGCCGGCGATCCGGCGTTGTCGGTTCGAGCAATCTGTCGGCGCAAACCTTCGGCTTTGCCGCCGGCATGGACTACCACTACTCGCCCGACACCATCGTCGGCTTTGCGCTCGGCGGCGCCGGCACCGGCTGGGGTCTGGCCGGCGGCATGGGCACTGGCCAAGGCCAAGCGTTCCAAAGCGGCGTCTATGGCATTACCCGCGCCGGCCCGGCCTATCTCGGCGGCGCCTTGGCGTTCGCCAATCACTGGATGAGCACGAACCGCGCCACCATGGGCGACATCTTGAATGCGAACTTCGACGCGCAGAGTTATGGCGTACGCGTTGAAGGCGGCTATCGCTTTGCCGTGCTGCCGACGCTCGGCGTGAGCCCCTATGCCGCCGTGCAGGCGCAAGCCTTCCATACGCCGTCCTTCAGCGAAACCGACGTCACCGGCGGCGGCTTGGGGTTTCTTACGCCGCCATGAATGCAACCGACACCCGGACCGAACTCGGCGCGCGCTTTGACGATCCGGCGGTCGTCGCCGGCATTCCGGTTCTCCTGCGCGGCCGGCTCGCCTGGGCGCACGACTTCGTCAGCGACCCGGCGCTGAGCGCGGCGTTTGAATCGCTCCCGGGGACGAACTTCGTTGTCAACGGCGCGGCGATCCCGCACGACTCGGCGCTGACGACAGCGGGCGCCGAATTCTTCTTCACGCCGCGCTGGACCTTGCTGGTGAAATTCGACGGCGACTTCGCTCCCGGCTCGCAGACCTACGCCGGCTCCGGCACGCTCCGTTACGTGTGGTAAGCGACTGCGGGTTCGCTGTTTACGTCGCGTAGCCGTAAGCGCCGCCTTTCTCGAGGGCGCGCCGATAGGCCGGTCGAGCGTGGATGCGGCGCAAGAAATCCATGAGCTTTGGCCGCGTGCCGTTAAGTCCGCCGCGGTGGTGCGCGACTTCGAGCGGAAAGCTCATCATGATATCGGCGGCGGAGAAGTCTTCGCCGGCGAACCACGAAGCGGCGCCCAATTCGGCTTCGAGAAAGTCGAGGTGGAGTTTGATCTGCGAGCTGACGAAGCGCCGCGCCGGCAAGCCGAGCCATCCGAGGCGGTCGACGACAAGCTTGAGCAGAAGCGGCGGCATGAGCGAGCCTTCGGCGTAGTGCAGCCAATATTTGTAGCGCCAGTAGAGGCTGGTATCGCGTGCCGGCGCCAGGCTGCGGCCGTGATGCTCGACCAGATATTCGACGATCAGGCCGGTCTCGGCCAATTTGGTTCCATTGTCGTCGATAACGGGAGATTTGCCGAGCGGATGCACGCGCTTGAGTTCATCCGGCGCCAGCATGTTCGGCTTGCGCTGATAGCGGACGACCTCGTAGGGCGCGCCGATTTCTTCCAACAGCCACAGCACGCGCTGGCTGCGTGAATTGTTCAGATGATGGACGCGGATCATTGCTGCTGCGAAAGTTGCGCGCGGCGAACGCGGCGAAGATGATAACGCGCGGCCGGTCAAATAGCGAATGGCTACCGGCTAGCCCTTGTTCGCCCCGTAGAGCCGCGCGCCGGCATCGAGGAATTTTTGCGGATCGACCGCTTCGCCGTCGATGCGCGTTTCATAATGCAGATGCGGACCGGTCGAGCGGCCGGTCGAGCCCATGTGCCCGACTTCCTGGCCGACTTTGACTTTCTCTCCGACCGCGACCGTAATCTGCGAGAGATGTCCGTAGCGGGTGGCAAGCCCGTTACCGTGGTCGACCTCCACCATTCTGCCGTAGCCGCCGCTCCAGCCGGCGGTGGTTACCGTCCCGGCGGCGGTCGCATAGACCGGGTCGCCGATTCACCGCGGAAATCGATGCCGGTGTGCATCGCGGGAACGCGCAAAAACGGATCCGTGCGCGCGCCGAAGGTCGAGCTGATGTCGATTTCGCCGGTGATCGGCTTGCGGATCGGTATGGATACGAGGCTGCGGCTGAACTGCGTCGGCTTCCGCGCGGGCGATGTTGATGCGGACCAACGCCCGTTCGAAACCGTTTGCTGTCTCCCGGCATCCGCACCGGCACAAACGGCCCGCCGCTCGCGGGATGATCGCGAGGCGAAGCCGAAATCGGCGAGCACGCCGCGCAATTTGCGCGCCTTATCTTCGTAGCGCTCCTGCATGAGGAGTAAGCGCAACCTGCTGGCGTCGATCCACGCGATCGAGCGAGGCGGCAACGTGCGCAAGCTTGCCGGCGATGCCGGCCTCTTTGCCGCTCTTGCGGCCGCCAGCCATCGAATCGCGCTCGAGCGCAGGGCGCCGTTCGCGGCCGGATGGGGTGCTCCGGAAAGATCCGGCGTTTGCGGCCGTTCGATCGCAGCGCACCGGTCAGGTCGGAAATGCCGCTCAGTCGCACTCGCTCGCGATTCCAACGTCGATTGGCGGCGCAAAAGATCGTCGAGTTTTTGTTCGAATTGCTCCTGGTCGAGGAGCTGGCGGCTGGTGGTGCGGTCGATGCGCGCGCGCAATTCGGCAATGCGGTCCTCGTAGGCGTATTGTTGCTCGGCCTGCCGCGCCATCAGCTCCTTGAGCACATCATCGCGGAAAGCAAAATAAGTTGCTGTGGCAACCGACCAGCCGGCCATAATGACGACAGTGCCGACGGCGATCCAAAAGGCGACCGGTCCGAAGCCGTATCTGCCGCCCCGCATGCGCGATAGTTATTCCTGCGCTGCGGCTGACCTGCCGCGGCACTGGCTCGCGGGCATAACCGGCATGACGGGCGTTCCACCTGGCTGAGACGCTGCTCGACCCCATTGACCTCCCCGAGGCCGATACTCGACCGGAACGGCGCATTTGAGATCGAGCATGGTTAATTTTCAGGAAATCGGCCGGAGAAAGCGCTTTGACTGAGCAAATGTTTGCAGTCTCGGCAAATCGCGCGGAAAGCGGTGCTTTCAACGAAGCCCGGCGAGCGGATCAGAGCGATTCGGCCGCGGCGAGGACTTCTTCCGCGTGGCCTGCAACGGAAACCTTGGGCCACACCCGAGCGATGCGCTGGTCCGGACCGATCAGGACGGTCGTGCGCACAATCGCCGAGAAACTTCCGGCCGTACATCGATTTCTCCCGCCATACGCCATAGGCCTCCAGCATCCGGTGGGTCTCGTCGGAAGCGAGCGCAATGGAAAGGTCAGTGTTTGGCCTTGAATTTGTCCTGCGCCGGCACCGGGTCAGCAGAGACCCCGAGAATGTCGGCGCCCGCCTTGTTGAAGGCGCCTTTTAGCCGGGAGAAATCGATCGCTTCCTTGGTGCAGCCGGGTGTGTCCGCCTTCGGATAGAAATAAAGGACCAGCTTGCGTCCGGCATAATCGGCGAGCGACACCGTTCCTCCGCCATCCCGCGGAAGTCTGAAGTCAGGAGCCTTTATGCCAGGCTCAAGCTCGCGCGGCATGCGCCTTCCTTTCGACGTTTTCCAAGGGCCATCCCCAATTTGCAGAATACGTGCGCGGCGCGGCGCGGTCGATGGGGTTCCCTGGCCGACTGCGAACGCCGGGCATGAGGGGAACCCTGACGGGGGATGACGAGTCAGTTCAGGCAGCGTGCCTCACCACCGCGATGGCGGTCGGTCGTCCGGCTGCGGCGCGCGGTGCGTTTCCCGGCACTTGAGGGGCCGCACCGTCCCGGCGAGCCTTCGCGTCTGGCTCGGCTTTGGCTGATTTTAGCTCGCCACCGCGTCTTGTTTCGGCGCACGGCCATCGGACTCGGCGCCTTCGCCGCCGTCATTTTGGTTGGCTGCGTGGCGCTGTGGTGGCGGCTGGCAACCGGCCCGATCCAGCTCGACGTGGTGACGCCGTGGTTGGCTGCGGCCATCGAAGAGAACTTCGGCAGCGGCCATCACGTCGAAGTCGGCGGGACGCAGATTGAGCGCACCGAAAACGGCGGCACGGCGGTGCGCATTCGCGACATCATCGTGCGCGATGCCGATGGCACGGTGGTGGCAAGCGCGCCAAAAGCCGAAGTTCGCGTCTCGGGACTAAGTCTCTTGAGCGGCCACATGCGCGCCGAAAGTCTCAGCTTGGTCGGCGCGGAAATGGCGGTACGCATCGAGCGTGACGGCGAGGTGACCGTCTTTGCCGGCGCCGACAAGCATCCGATCGCGTCGGCGGCTGTTCCGGCGTCTGCGGCGGCGGCACTGCTGCGCTCGGCACAGACGAAAGATCATGCCGAAGCGCCGGCGTCTGTTGCGGCGGCACAGGCTTCGTCCAATGCGCAGGCGGCCGCACCGCCCACACCCTCGCGCCGCGCGCGCGATATGTTTGCGGCGGTGCTCGCGTGGATCGACGGCATCGGCGAGACCGGACTCGATGGCCACGATCTCGGCGGGCTCGGGCTGAAGAACGGCAATCTGACCGTCGATGACGAACGCACCGGCAAACATTGGGCCTTCAAGGACATCAATCTTAGCGCCGAGCGGCTGCGCGGCGGCGGCGTCGAGGTCTCAGTCGGCTCCGATAATCCTGAGCGTCCCTGGATGTTACCAGCAGCGGTGGCGCCGACCCGCCAAGGCTTTCGCAAGTTTCAGCTCGAAGCCCACCAAGTCTCCATCGGCGATCTTCTGTTGGCGTCGCGTCTCGACGATCGCAGCATAAAAATCGATACGCCTTTATCGGGAAACGTGAGCGGCGAGATCGGTCCCGATGGGTTGCCGCAGGCGCTATCCGGCCGGATCGTCGCCGATGCAGGTTCCGTGGGCGAGGCCGATGGCGCCGACCGCGTCGCGATCGATCGCGCCGAATTCAAGTTCAATTGGGACGCCGGCACCCGCCTGTTGTCGATGCCGCTGCAAATCCTGTCCGGCGGCGACCGCATCACTTTGATCGCCCGCGTGGAAGCGCCGGAGCAGCCCTTGGGACTCTGGTCGTTCAGCATCGGCGGCGGCGCCATTGTTCTTGCCGGATCCGGCGCGGCAAGCGAACCGCTGGTGCTCAATCGCATCGCCGTGAACGGCCGCTACGACGCGGCGAAAGAACGGCTCATCGTCGAGGAAGGCGATATCGGCAACACCAATGTCGGTGTCGCCATGTCGGGTACGGTGGATTGGTCCACGGGCTCGCCGCGCTTGGCGGCCGGCTTTGCCGGAACGCGCATGCCGGTCGATTCGCTCAAACGCATATGGCCCATCTTCATCGTTCCTAAAGTGCGCAATTGGTTCAACGAGCATCTGCTCAGCGGCGCGGTCGAGCGCATCGTCATTGCCGTCAATTCGCCGATCGAAAACTTGAAACCCGACGGGCCCCCGGTTCCGGACGACGGATTTTCCGTTGATGCGTTGGCGACAGGCTGCGTCATCCGGCCGGTAAACGATTTGCCGGCGCTGCGCGACGCCGATCTCAACGTGCATATCGTCGGACGCGATGCCGTCGTCTCCATCGGCAAGGCCGTCGCCGATTTGCCGTCGGGCCGCAAGCTAAACGTGTCCGCGGGCGTTTTCGAAGTTCCTGACACCGCGCCGAAGGCGCCGCCGGCGCGCGTCCATTTCAAAATGGATGGGCCGGTGCCGGCCGCTGCCGAGCTGTTGCATATGGATCGGCTGCGCGAGTTCGCCGACGGCCCGTTCGATCCCGCCGCCATGCGCGGAACGTAAGCGCAACAGTCAGTCTCGGCATGCCGTTGCGTGCCGATCTGCCGCCCGGATCGACCACATATGCAATCAGCATGGATGCGACCAATTTTTCCGCCGACCACATGATCATGGGGCAGAAGGTCGAGGCGGCGCTTTTGAAGGCGAGTGCCACCCCGCAAGGTTTCCAGATCAAGGGCGACGTCAAGATCGGCGGCGCCCCGGCCAATCTCGAATACCGCAAGGCGCGCGGCGACGCCGACGCCGAAATACATCATCAACGGCGTGCTCGATGACGCCGCGCGAGCCAATCTCGGTTTCAATCATGGGCGACTCGTTCGACGGCGCGGTTCCGATCCGCATTTCCGGCCGGGTTGCCGCCACATCGGATCGTGACGGCCGCTTTAACGTCGAAGCCGATCTCACGCCGGCGCAGATCGATGGATTGCTGCCGGGCTGGGCCAAGCCGACGGGGAGACCCGCGCGCGCCACCTTTGTGCTGACCACCAAGCCGCAAGGGAGCCGGATCGAGGATCTCGTCATAGAGGGTGGCGGCAGCGGGGTGAAGGGAACGATCGATTTCGACAGCTCGGGCGGAGTGCAGTCGGCGTATTTTCCGACTTACGGTTTCTCCGGCGGCGACCGCGCCAATCTCAGAATTGAACGAGCGAACGACGGGGCGCTGCACGTGACCATGCGCGGGGAGGTTTACGACGGCCGCGGTTTCATCCGGACGACCGCCGGCGCCTCGTCATCGGCGGCGAAACCCCAATAACAAACGTCATGTTGTCGACGTCGATCTTGACATGAAGCTTGGCGTCATCGTCGGCTTCAATGGCGAAGCATTGCGCAGCGTCGATCTGAAAATGTCGCGGCGGGCGGGTGAAATTCGCAGCTTTGGGCTGAACGCCAAAATCGGCCGCGACGCCACGCTCACCGGCGAGCTGCGCGGGCGCTCCGCCGGACGACCGCTCATTTATCTTGAAAGCACCGATGCCGGCGCATTCTTCCGTTTCACCGACGTCTATTCGCGCATGACCGGCGGGCAGATGGCGCTGGCGATGGAGGCGGGGTCAGGCGACAGTACCGCCCAGCAGGGCACGCTCAATGTGCGAAATTTCGCCGTGCACGACGAAGCCCAGCTGGAGCGGGCGGTTGGCCAACGCCAAGGATACCCACCGCAACGCCATCGCCTTCTCCGGCATGCGCGTCGAATTCACCCGCATGCCCGGCCGCGTGGCGCTGCGCGACGGCGTCGTACGCGGGCCGCTGCTTGGCGGCACGATCGACGGGGTGGTCGATTACGCCCGTGACGATGTGCACCTGCGCGGCACGCTGGTCCCGCTCTACGGTCCCAACAACCTGTTGGGACAATTGCCGCTGCTCGGGTTGTTTCTCGGCGGCGAGAAGGAAGGGCTCGTCGGCATCACCTACGAGGTGGTCGGCAAGCCGGGTACTCCGATCCTGCGCATCAACCCGATTTCCGCGCTGGCGCCCGGACTGTTGCGCAAGGTGTTTGAGTTTCCCTCAGCAAACGACGAGGACCAGCGCACCGGTTCGGGCGCCCCGCACTAAAGGTCTGCTACACCGGCTTGAGCAGAACGTGACGCTTGCGGCCGAGCGAGAGCTTGATCACGCCTTCCTTGATGTCGGCGTCGCCGATCGTCGCCTTGTCGTTGGTGATGCGAACGTCGTTGACCGTGATGGCATTGTTGGCAATGGCGCGCCGCGCTTCGCCATTGGAGGACGCCAAGCCCGCTTTGACGAAAGCGGCGAGTACGCCGAGGCCGGCCGAAAGCTCGGCTCGCGGCAACTCGACGGTCGGCAGGCTTGCGCTTAAGCCGCCTTCCTCGAAGGTCGTGCGCGCCGTCGCCGCCGCTTGGTCGGCGGCTTTGCGGCCATGCACCAGCGCGGTCGCCTCGGTCGCCAAGACCTTTTTCGCCTCGTTGATCTCGGCACCTTTGAGCGCGGCGAGCCGTTCGATTTCGGCCATGGGCAATACTGTAAACAGTTTGAGGAAGCGGACGACGTCGGCGTCCTCGGTGTTGCGCCAATATTGCCAATACTCGTAAGGGCTCACCAAATCGTGCATTGAGCCAGACCGCGCCGGAAGCGGTCTTGCCCATCTTGGCGCCGGACGAGGTGGTGATGAGCGGCGCCGTCAATGCGAAGAATTGCGCGTTGTGCAGCCGGCGGCCGAGATCGATGCCGTTGACGATATTGCCCCATTGATCGGAGCCGCCCATTTGCAGCACGCAGCCATAGCGCCGGTAAAGCTCGACGAAATCGTAGGCTTGCAGGATCATGTAATTGAATTCGAGAAACGACAGCTCCTGCTGGCGATCGAGCCGCAGCTTCACCGAATCGAAAGCCAGCATGCGATTGATGGAAAAGTGCCGGCCGACGTCGCGCAGGAAGTCGATGTAGTTGAGGGTGTCGAGCCAATCGGCGTTATTCGCCATGACGGCGTCGTGCTTAACCGACGAGAATTGCGCCGCGATTTCCGGCGATGGCTGCTTCGCGTCTTTGCTCGATGCGTGCAAGCGATCGGCCGCGGCGTCAGACATTTTCCAAAGTGTGACCGATCGGTCTCTGTCCTCTTGCTCTATTGGCGTTAGTGGCGCCCCCTCGCTGCGGAATCTGAGAAAATTCGCGAAGATGTCCCGTATGCCTGTCAGATTGTGCTCGATGTCTTTGTCGCTGAGAATTTTCCGGCTTTCGTCTTTGCCGGAGGGATCGCCGACGCGTGTCGTGCCGCCGCCCATCAGCGCAATCGGCCGGTGACCGGTCTGCTGCAGCCAGTAGAGCAACATGATCGGCAACAGCGACCCGACGTGCAGCGATGGCGCGGTGCAGTCGAAACCGATATAGGCGGTGATGGTCGACGAGCGCGCCAATGCGTCGAACGCGTCGGGCTCGGAAATCTGATGAATGAAGCCGCGTTCGGAAAGAACGTGCAAAAAATCCGACTTATACGTGCTCATCGCGCTCCAGCGAGTGTGTTCCACCGCCGTCTTTGCCGAGGCTACCTCAGCAAAATGGTGAACAACCGGCGGCGCTGGTGTAACAGGTTCGATAACCGTTTCAACCGCCGAACTTAGAGCATGGCGCCGGATTTGCCATTACCCCAATCCCCGGGATCGCCGGCATCATCCATACCGGCTTTGGCGATCGGACTTGATGAGCGGAACGTCGCAGGACGGCGTCGACGTGGCGCTCATCGAAACCGACGGCGAAGTCGTTGCCCGCTTCGGTCCGACGGCCTACCGCACCTACTCCAAGAAAGAGCGCACGCTGTTGCGCAGCGCGACCGCCGCAGCGGCGAACGTGACGGAGCGCACGGCGCGGCCGGCAGCGCTCGCGGCCGCAGAAGCGCGTAATCAATGCCGCCCACGCCGAAGCGGTCGAAGCGTTTCTCGCCGCCAACGGCCTAACGCCTGCCGACGTGACCGTCGTCGGCTTCCACGGCCAAACGGTGCTGCACCGCCCGCAGCAGCATCTGACTGTTCAGCTCGGCGACGGAGCCGCACTGGCCGGCGCGGCTTGGCATTCCGGTGGTCTACGACTTCCGCGCGGCGGATGTCGCCGCCGGCGGGGAGGGGGCGCCGCTGGCGCCGGTTTTTCACCGCGCTTTGGTGACCGGGCTTGGCTGGGAACGGCCGATTGCCGTGCTCAACATCGGCGGCGTCGCCAACGTCACCTATGTCGACGGCGACGAATTGATCGCCTGCGATACCGGCCCCGGCAATGCGCTGCTCGATGATTTCGTGCGCGTGCGCACCGGGCAATTGCTCGACAACGAGGGCCGCATCGCCGCAGCGGGACGGCCGGACGAAAACGCCATCGCGCGCTTTCTCGAGCATCCCGTACTTTGCCAAGCCGCCGCCCAAATCGCTCGACCGCAATGAATTTCGGCGCGCGGCCGCGGCCGTGGTCAAAAATCCCGGCATCGAGGACGGCGCCGCGACGCTGACTGCGCTGACCGCGGCCGCCGTCGCCCGGATCGTGCCGCTATTGCCGCGGCCGCCGAAAACCTGGATCGTGTCCGGCGGCGGCGCGCGCAATCCGGCGCTGATGCGCAGTCTTGGCGAGCGGTTGGCGCCGGCGCGCGTAGAAAGCGCGCACGCGGCCGGCTGGTCCGCCGATTCCCTGGAAGCACAGGCCGTCGCCTATCTGGCCGTGCGCAGCTTGCGCGATCTTCCCATAAGTTTTCCCGGCACCACGGGCGTGGCGCAGCCGCAAAGCGGCGGGGTTTTGGCCAATCCGCGAGAACGGCCGGCGTTAACGGTTAACGATGAAGGCTTCCGCCGCGCGCTTAAGCACAACGCGACAATTGCGTTGCCGATCGCCGCGCTTTCTTCAAGAACTTGCCGGCACGGCGCCCAATGGCGCGCGCCAGAAGAGTTTGTCTTTTGAGTTTGTCCCACGACTTCGCTCCGCAATTCGCGCTGCCGCGCGCCGAACAATCGCGCACGGCGCGCGCGTTCGGCAAACTTTCGCGGTTTGCTCGCGCGCAGGATCGCCACCAAGACATTGCGGCTGAGCAACGCAAAAGCCGCTGGTCAGCTTCACCTTCGATGATGCGCCGGCGTCGGCCTGCACACGTGGCGCGGCGTTGCTCGAAGAGCACAAGGCGCGCGGCACCTATTACATTTCCGGCGCAGGCTGCGGCAGCGCCGGCTATTGCGGCCGCCTGGCCACGGCGGAAGATTTAAAGGCGCTGGCCGCGAGGGGACACGAGATCGGTTGTCATACATATTCGCACGTCGCCGTCGCGCGCGTCGGGCGGCAAAAACTCGCCGCCGAAATCTCGCGCAACGGCGGTTTCCTGCGAAGCGTGCAAGGCGAGCAAGCCGCTTCGGCACCTTATAATTTCGCCTATCCGTACGGCGAATTCTCGTTGGCCGCGAAGCTTTATCTGCAAAGGCATTTCGCCTCCTGCCGGTCGCTGCGCCCCGGAGTGAATGTCGGCAGCGCCGATCTCGGCGCGCTCAAATCCTGCGAGCTGCAGAATGCGTCGATCGACCGGCGCGGCGTCGCCGCGATCATTGCCGAAACGGTGAGCACCAATGGCTGGCTTATTTTCACCTGCCACGACGTGGCCGCGGAGCCGAGCCGTTTCGGCGTCTCGCCCGACCTGCTCGCCTTTACGCTTGCGACGGCGCGCGACGCCGGATGCCATCTGACCAGCGTTCGCGATGTCCTTCTTATCCTCCGCGGCCGCGTCGCTTATCCCGGCACTGAGGACATCGGCTAGAGCGTGGCCTTAATTTGCACGCACGCAGTCCTTTCGGCCAACTTCCTCCACGGGTTCATTTTGACGCTTGACTGCCGAGTGGCATGACCATGAGCGGGCGTGCTTACGAATGATTTCGGGAACCTTTGCACGGCTGGCACATCCAACGGACGTGCAGCAGTGCCGCCCAGTGCGGCCGTTACAGGGAGGTTCCTCATGTTAATCTGCAGAATTGCCAATGGGATAGCAGTCTTGTTGCTTGCATCCGGAGTTGCTTGGGCTCAGGACGCAAAACTCACGGATGCGCAAATTGCCCACGTCGCTTACACCGCGGGTAAGATCGATATCGCGGCGGCAAAGCAGGCGCTGCAAAAGAGCAAAAACAAGGACGTCGTCGCTTTTGCGAAAGACATGGAGCGCGATCACGCCGCGGTCAACGATAAGGCGCTGGCGCTGGTGAAGAAACTCAAGGTCACGCCGCAAGATAACGACACCAGCAAAGCGCTCGTTAAGCAGGCAACGGCCAAGCACGACGAACTCGCAAAGCTCAGCGGCGCCGCCTTTGACAAGGCCTATATCGACAACGAGGTCGCCTATCACAAGACCGTTGACGGCGCGCTGGAGAACACGCTCATTCCGTCGGCCAGCAACCCCGAGCTCAAGGACCTGCTCACCACCGGCCTGAAAATCTTCCAGGGTCATGAGCAGCACGCCGAGCACGTTGCGGCGGAATTCAAGTAAGACACGCCGATGTGCTGCCGCGGTATCGCCACCACAAGCATGGGCGCGCTCCTCCTCGTCCTGGTGACGGGATTGGCGCGCGCCGAAACCATTCAGATCAAAATCGACAAACTCGCCTTCATGCCGTCGCAGGTAGCCGCGCATGTCGGCGACACGATCGAATGGGTGAACGCCGATTTTGTTGCGCACACGGCGACCGCGCGCAATGGCAGCTTTGATGTCATGATCGCGCCTTCTAAAACCGCGCGCACAGTCGTCACGGCCGTCGGCGTTGTCGACTATTACTGCAAGTTTCACCCGAACATGACCGGTCGGATCACGATCGACAAATGACCTCACGAGTCGCGGATTGCATGGGTCAAAGTGGCGTTGGGGGTGGCGGGCAGGGCGCTGCCACAAGAGCTGGCGCCGCGTCGCCACCAAAACCCTTCGCAGATGTCAAAAATGCCGGAACCTTTTGCCTCCAGAGTCATCCAAGCAGTGCTAGAAGGGACGAATCATGACCCAAAATAGCGTCAAGCGGACCGCGCCTGAGCTCTCGGACGCCGATTTGGTGGGGCGAGCCCTTGCCCACGATGCGGGCGCCTTCCGCGCAATCATGCAGAAGCACAATCGCCGCCTCTATCGAATTGCGCGAGGTATCCTGCGCAATAACTCCGACGCGGAGGATGCCGTTCAGGACGCTTATGTGTCCGCCTTCACTCATCTTGCCAGTTATCGAGGCGAATCTGGCGCTGGGAACCTGGCTGTCGCGCATCGTCATCAATGAAGCCCTGGGACGACTGCGCAGCAAGCGCACGACGCTGGATTTTACGTCTTTGGACGCTACGCGAAGTGAGGCCGAGATTATCCAATTTCCTCTGGCGACTGCGAGTGACGATCCGGAACGAACCATGGCACAACGGCAAATTCTTGAGCTTGTCGAGCACGCAACCGACAATCTTCCGGCTGCCTTTCGAATGGTGTTCATCACCCGCGTTATCGAAGGCATGAGCCTCGAGGAGACTTCCGAGCTTCTGGATATCCGGCCGCAGACTGTCAAAACCAGGCTGCACCGCGCGCGGCAGCTCGTTCGCGAGCAATTGGACAAGCAGATTGGTCCGCTGCAGATGGATGCATTTCCGTTTGCCGGCCGCCGCTGTGAACGAATGACTGAAGCGGTGATGAAACGGCTCGGCTTTTGATTAATCGATTATCGCGGAACCTCGCACTGCGAAATCCGTCCAGCTGGTGTCACGTCCACGGCCGCGTGCTGTTGCGCGTCCGGCGAAGGAAAGCTTTGTGATGAACGCCCACGTCTTTACACTGGAATCGGCCCCGGCTCTGCGCCATTGCGGCAAACCCAGCCGCGCCGAGGTCGAAGATGCCGTGCGGACCATCATCCGCTGGAGCGGCGACAATCCGGACCGGGAGGGCCTGATCGAAACTCCTGCTCGGCTGACGCGCGCACTGGAGGAAGCGTTCGCCGGCTATGCGCAAGACCCTTTCGCGATCCTGCAAAAGTCATTCAGCGAGATCGATGGCTATGACGAGATGGTGGTGCTGCGGGGCATTGGTTTCGAAAGCCATTGCGAGCATCATCTGGCTCCGATCGTCGGCCGCGCCTGGATCGCCTACGTACCCGACGGCCGGGTCGTTGGCATCAGCAAACTCGCCCGCGTTGTCGACGCTTATGCCAAACGCCTGCAGATCCAGGAGAAGCTCACGGCGCAAATCGCCAATACCGTGAACAATGTGCTCAAGCCGCGCGGTGTCGGGGTCGTGCTCAGGGCGAGCCACCACTGCATGACGACGCGCGGCGTCCACAAGCCCGGCACCGACCTTGTCACCAGCCGCATGCTCGGTTGCTTCCGCGACAACCAGGAGCTTCGCCGCGAATTTATTGCGATGACCGCCTAACCGCTGTCGGAGGAGATGATCCTGAAAGGGACCTCGGGCGACCACTATGCTTGCATTTTAGGCATTGCCTTAAAACGAGCTTAGCACGCGGATGGCTAGCAAATGCTTGCGGAAATTATCGAAGGGATGGTGCCACCATGACGCGCTTCTTTTTCGATTACGCGACCCAAGGGCAGTCGCTGTACGATTATCGCGGTGATGAGTTCCGTAATCTCGACTCCGCGATGGAACATGCGGCAGTGATCGCCGAAAATTTAAAGTTCAGTCTCAACAGCCACTGGGCGGGTTGGTGGGTCGAAGTGCGCAACGAAGAAGGCGCGAAGCTCTCGAGCGTGCCGGTCCCGGCGCATAGTGCGTAGTGGTGTGGTTGGCGGCGCGCGACGTCCGCTCGTCGCTCGCTATGGCAGTCAATCGCCGGACCCGTTCGCAACGGCCGGGTTTGATGCGTCGCTGACATCGCGACCCCTCAGCGGGATCAGGAGGCTTCGGCTGGCTGGCTAGGGCGGCCCAAGAGCGGCTGTCCCCCGACAGGCAAAGATTCCCGTTTCGGAGGCAAATCGACGACGAGGGTGTCGAATTCGCCCAACACGGCGCCGTTGATCAACGGCTCCTGCGGCAATTTCTGCGTCGGCTCGTACCAAGGACGCCGCTCGACGGCGCTGGCCTCAATCGCGCGGGCAATGAGTTCGCCGATTTCCTCTCCCTGCAATGGCACAAGCTTGTCGGAGTTGCGGCGGAATAGCTGTGGACAGAAATAAAGTGCATGGATACGCGGATTAAAACCCTCGACCTCAATAAAATATTTCGCACGCAGGAACATATCGTATTTCTTCACGATCTTCCTTTCCTGCATCCAGCGCGCGACGCGAATCCGCTGCGGCGGCGGGCCGAGTATCGTGCCGACCTCCAGCAAAATCACCCAATCGTTGCTGCTGATATTGTCCGCATCGATAGGGACCAGGTCATTTGAGATTTTCTTTCGAACCAAACCCACGGCATCCTCCGTTGTTCACGCGCAATCTTCACGCCCAATCCTTCTTCCCGCGCGGCTGGGTAAACCTTAGATTTCTTAAGTCACTATTTGGCAAATAAGGACCTACCCCCCAAAACGGGCAGCCCTTTGGACAGTTCCGCTTTTGGTACTGAATCGACCTCGATTGGCTTGATCCAATGACCGTATCGGGTCGGTATCGGAGGAAAGCGGACGTTGCGTGGCCATTAAGGCAGGTCCAGTTCATGACTCTTGCCATTCCGCCAGCAAAATTTTTTTTGGGATGGCACAATAATGCACTCGAATTGCCCGATTTGCGCCCATCCCTGGAGTTCAAATAAACTGAACTTGCCAATGGAGGGGGCATGGCGAAGATCCCGAGCATGGCCGCATGTATGGCGGTCGTTGCTGCACTGCTTCCCACCGGAATTGGTGTCAGCATTCCAATCGATAGCGCCCACGCGGAGGATAATTGTGCGGCCGCTCCTGGTGCTGCCGCACCCAAGGGGCAACATTGGTATTACCGCGTCGATGCGGTGAAGCACCGCAAATGCTGGTATCTGCATGCGGCCGTGGCGCTGCCTGTTCGCGCTGCGGCTGAGCGTCCTGCCGCACATGCTGCGGTAGAGTTTGCTGCCGCACATTCGCAATCGGCGCCTCCGGCCGCAGCACCGCAATGGCCTTCGGCCGCAACGCCGCAAGCAACCGATGCGGCTTCTGCATCGCAGCCACTGGCAAACATTTCAAATGCCCCGAGCGAAGCCGCCGGCACACCGCCCGCGCCGCACGTAACGCTGCTGAACGTCAAATCGGCTAATGCGCCGCTCGTCGCCACACCATCGGCATCCGAGGCCGTGCCCGAACAAGCGGGCGAACCGCCGATACCGCAAGCAGTACCGCAAACCTCGCCGTCCACTGCGAACATGTCGGCTGACGCAGACCCCAAGCCGGCACGCGGAGACAATCTTGCGACGGTGCAGGCTGCGCCCGATACCTCGCAGGACTCGCCGCCCGCCCACACCGACGCAGCCGCGCCTGCGCCAAGGCAGTCGGCGAGCCTGCTCTTTCCGCTCCTGGCATTGGCGCTCGGAATCGCCGCCGGGCTGATTGCGCTGCTCAGCAAGATGACCGCCTTGGCGCGCACGCCGCGGCTCTCACAGGATCCCGAGGACGCCTGGCGCCGTTACAGCACGGCGGATCAGCCGCCTGATGAAGCCGTCATGCATGAGGAACAGGCGCCATTCCTTGCGCCTCACGAGCCTCACGCACCGGTCGATTTGGATGCGTCCGCGTGGCCCGAGCAGCCGTCGCTAGCCCCGGCAAATTCCCCGGTGACGCGGCGCCAGTATCGAAAACCGCGCCAGCGGGAGGAAGTGGGTCTTACTCAGCAGGATATCGAGCGCGCCCTGCGCATCATCCGGCAGCCGGTGCGGGGCGTTGTCCCGAGCGGGAAGGAGAGCTGATTTACGTCCGTCAATGGGCTGTGATACGCCGTGATCGGTTTAACCGTTGCGGCGAGGCAGGCCAAAAGCGGACATCGCAGGCGATCGTTCGCTCAAAGGCTCTTCGGCTTCCGCGCTTTCGCAACCATCAGGTAGCGTTCGAGCTCAATGCTGCCGTCGTCACGACGCTTGGACTCCAACAATCGATCCAGAGCGTCCAGTAGCTGGGCGTGGAATCTATCGGTCGAGTTCGACAAGGAAATTGCCGAAACTCGCACTTTCAACCGATTCCAACAATGTTTCAACGTCCGGATACACGTTGGCGAAAGTCCATGAGTCACTTTCGTACGACGCGAAGCCGGCAGCTCCCATGAGCCTCTCAAGTTCGTAATCGGTCAGGAGGTCGATGCGGGCAACGGCGCGCTTGTGCTCGGCTCCAACGTCCTTCACGGCCCGACGAATAAATTGAAACGCTTCGTGGGGACGAGTTGGGTCCGGGCAGGTGATGCCCAACCGCCCGTCCGGCGAGAGGACACGAAAGATTTCAGCAAGTGCCCGGGGCTTGTCCTCCACCCAATGAAAGACGCTGTTCAAATAAACCACGTTGAACGCTTCGTCGGGGAATTGGGAGAGGTCTTCGGCTCGCCCAACGCAAGCCTCAAAATTGGCTCCGGTTTTGGACTTGGCGAATTCAATCCGCAGCGGTAGCGGGTCCATTGCGACGACATAGCCCGACGAACCAACCAGTTCGGCAACGTGGGCGGCAAGATGGCCGGTTCCGGCGCCGATATCCAACACACAATCGCCCTCAGCAATGCTTAGAGCGTTGACGAGTCGCTTACCGTGCTCAAGTTGATGAACGCTGGTTTTTTCATACGTTGACGCGAGCAGCGTCGTGTCGCGATGCAAACTCGAACTGTGCTGCCGTTGTCCTCTGTCGCCAGGATTGCGATTTCCGTTGCCGTGCTCGGCCATCGTTGTGTGCCGTCATTTTGTAAGATGGGAACACCGCGCTTTGACCGTGGAGCATTAGGATTATCGCGGCGACTTTGCAATCAAGCTTGTGGCTTCTATGACCCACGAGCTTTCATCGACATGGTTATAAAGCCTTGAAGGGACCGTTTCGGACCGAAGCCGAGATGAAATTGGATTTTGAGTGCACGCCCTAAGGGGCAATCAAGGTTCGTCGTCAGCCGGCCCGGCCATGGTAGCCGCGCCCGGCCCGGGAATCGCCGCGGGCGGACACTTGCCGAGGATGATCATGCCGAGAACTTCGTCCTTGGTCACGTCGGTTGTCCGCGCCGTCCCGACGATGCGGCCGTTCTTCATGACGCAAATCCGGTCGGCGAGGTCGAACACGTCGTGGATGTCGTGGCTGATGAGGAATATGCCGATGCCGTCCGCCTTGAGCTTTCGACCAGTTCGCCGACCTGCGCCGTCTCCTGCGGTCCAAGCGCCGCCGTCGGCTCGTCCATGATCAGAATCTGCGCGTTGAACAGGATGGCGCGGGCGATCGCGACCGACTGGCGCTGGCCGCCGGAGAGCGCCTTTACCGGATCCTTGAAGCGCGCAAAGTGCGGGTTGAGGCGGCCCATGACGTGGCGCGCCTCCGATTCCATGGCGACGTCGTCCAGCGTTCCCCAGCGGGTGCGCAGTTCGCGGCCGAGAAACAGATTGGCCGCGGCGTCGACGTTGTCGGCGAGCGCCAGCGTCTGATAGATCGTCTCGATGCCATAGTGCTTGGCGTCGCGCGGATTGGCGATGGCGGCTTCCGCGCCGCGAATGCGAATGCTTCCCGAATCGCGCGGATAGGCGCCCGAGAGAATCTTGATCAGAGTGGATTTGCCGGCGCCGTTATGGCCGAGCAGCGCCACCACTTCGCCGGCGTAGAGATCGATCGAGGCGCGGTCGACGGCGCGCATGCCGCCGAAGGAAAGCGAGATGTCGCGCATCTCCAGAAGAGGGACGGCGGCGGCGCTCATCGCGATCAAACCCTTTGCGTGCGCCGCCGATAGAAAGTGTCGATCAGCACCGCCAGCACCAAAACGACGCCGACGACGATGTTCTGCAACGGCGTATCGACGCCGAGCAGCACCATGCCCGACTGCAGCGACTGCATGAGGACGGCGCCGAGCATGGCGCCGGCGACGGTGCCGACGCCGCCGGCCAGCGAGGTGCCGCCGATGACGGCGGCGGCGACCACCAGCAGTTCGGCGAACGTGCCTTCGGCGTTGGTGGCGGCATTGAGCCGGGCAATCGAAATCGCACCGCCGATCCCGGCCAGCAGCCCCATCAGCATAAAGAGCTTCATGAGCACCCAGCGCGTATCGACGCCGGCAAGTTCGGCCGCTTCGCGGTTGCCGCCGATGGCGTAGACATAGCGGCCGAAGCGCGTGCGCGTGGCAAGGAAAGTCATCGCCACGCCGATGCCGACGGCGATCAGCACCGGAATGGCGATGCCGTGCGCGATGAACAGCCCGCCGCTTGGAATCTGCAGGTGATTCGCCGCCGCATAACGGCGCACGGTGCCGATCGGCCACGGATAGGCGTTGGCGACGGCGACCGCGCCGAGTATGAGCAAACAGCCCATGCCGCCGAGAAAAATCTCGGCCGCCATCGGCCGCAGCGGAAAATGAAAGCTTTTGCGCCTGCCGCGCGCATGGGCCTGCGCCAGAATGAGCGCGACGCACGCCATAAGCGCCGACGACCCAGCTCCAGGTGGCGCCGATCGAGCCTTCGGGCCCTCCGCCCATGAGCCGGAAGCGGACATCGAGCGGCGCGACCGTTTGGCCGCTCGTCACCCACCAGGCGGCGCCGCGCCAGACCAGCAATCCGCCGAGCGTGACAATGAAGGAGGGCAGGCCGAGATAAGCGATCAGCAAGCCCTGCAGCGCCCCGATCACCACGCCGAGGATAAGCCCGGCGCAGAGCGCGAGGATCCAGGTCGCCGGATGCTCGAAGCCAAGAAGTTTCGGCAACAGATCGGCCTGGATCACGCCCATGATCATGCCGAGAAACCCAAGCATCGAGCCGACCGACAAGTCGATATTGCGGGCAATGATGACCAGCACCATGCCGGTCGCCATGATCGCGACCGGCGCCGCCTGCACCGACAGATTCCATAAATTGCGCGGCGTGAGAAAAAGGCCGCCGGAAAGAAAGTGGAACGCGATCCAGATCAGCAGCAAGGCGCCGACCATGCCGAGCAGGCGCGTGTCGAGTTCGGTGGCGCGGAGGAAGGCGGCGAGCGGATGTCCTCGGCGAGGCTTCATTTGCGGTTCGGAGCGGCGGCAGATCTGATTAGCCGCAAACCTTGGCCATGCCGGGCTTCACCCCCTGGCAGACCTCGTCCTTTGTGATCCACCCGGCATCGATGACGACGTCGAGATTGTCCTTGGTGATCGGGATCGGAGTGAGGAACAGCGAATTCATCTCGACGTTCTTCGGGCCGCCGGAGAATTTCACGGCGCCGGGCACATCGCTCATCTTTTTGCCGGCCGCGAGCAAGAGCGCGATCTGTGCCGCCTCGCTTGCCGAGCTCGCGGGCGTCCTTCCACACCGAGACGGTCTGGGTGCCGAGCGCGATGCGGTTGAGCGCGGCGTGATCGCCGTCCTGGCCGGACACCGGCACGCGCCCGGCCATGCCCTGCGCGGCGAGCGCCGCAACGGCGCCGCCGGCGGTGCCGTCGTTCGAGGCGACCACCGCATCGACCTTGTTGTTGTTCTTGGTGAGGATCTGCTCCATGTTCTTCTGCGCGTTGGCGGGCAGCCAGCCGTCGGTATAGGCCTCGCCGACGTTCTTGATCTTGCCCGCGGCCATCGCGTCCTTGAGCACTTCCATCTGGCCGGAGAACAAAAAGTCGGCGTTCGGATCGGCCGATGAACCCTTGATGAAGGCGTAGTTGCCCGAAGGCTTGGCGGCGAACACCGCGCGCGCCTGCATGCGGCCGACCTCCTTGTTGTCGAAGGTGATGTAGAACGCGCTCGGATTTTCGATCAGCCGGTCGTAGCCGACGACCGGAATGCCTTCGTCGACGGCCTTCTTGACGGCAGGCGCGATGGCCGCCGAATCCTGCGCGAGGACGATCAGCACATTGGCGCCCTGGGCGATCAGGCTTTCGACGTCGGCCAGCTGCTTGTGTGCCGAGGATTGCGCGTCGGCGGAAATGTACTTGCCGCCGGCGCCGGCGACGGCCGCCTTGATGGCCGCTTCGTCGGTCTTCCAGCGCTCTTCCTGGAAGTTCGACCAGGATACGCCGACGATCTTGCGCTGCGCCGCGGCGGCCGGGCCGGCAAGACTGAGCGAAAACGCCACGCCGACGAGCAAAACCGCTGCGAGCGTTTTCATTGCTTTCCTCCAGTGTGGCGGTTCAGAAGTCCGCATCGTTTTTGCCGCCACCTCATTATGCGGACTTTTGAACCAAAGCCACACTAGATCAATAAGTTTGCTGGTGTCCTTTTGATTCCGAAGTTCGCACATGGGGTGACCGCCTGGTCATGCGAACTTCGGAATTGGGACACCAGGGCCGCGGCATCGTTGATTTTTCGCCAGCGAAAATAGCGCTTTTTGTCCGCTTTTGTACACAAAGTACAAAGGCGAGTGCGGTAATGCCGGGGGCCCGGCGGGCGAATTCCGGCTTCGATTTTTTCATGTCGTGGCCGGAACCAAGCGCGTCAGGCGGGTTTACTTGCGTGACAGCAAGCCCTGCGCGCGCAGTCACACAATCACATGTCGATCATTCACTTTGCGGCGCGGTCCTGCGGATCCAAGCGAAATGCGAGGCATCGATCGGCCGGCGGCAATCAACTCAAGTGAGGTGCAATAATGTTGAGCATGACGAACGAACAATTACGACCGTCCCGCCCGCATCAGGCCGGCCGAGGCACAAGGATGCTGCAAACGGCGATTTTGGCGTTGGCCTGCGCGGTGATTGCCACGCCGGGCTTTGCGCGCTCCCCCGTGCGCAACGCCTTCGACGGCGACTGGAGCGTCCTGATTATGACGCAAAATGGCCCTTGTGATCCGAGCTTGCGCTATGGCGTGCAGATCTCGAACGGCGAGGTGCTCAATAACGGCGGAAGCCCCGTCGCCGTCCAGGGCCGGGTCACCCCGCGCGGAATGGTTCGCGTGAACGTGTCGGCGGGTAGTCAGTGGGCGAGCGGTGCCGGTCGCCTCGATCTCACGCGCGGCGGCGGCGTTTGGCAAGGACAGGGATCGGCCGGAGCCTGCTCCGGGACTTGGGTCGCGCAACGGCGCAGCGCCGCTACGGCTGCCGCCATGGGACCGGGCGCGCAATTTGCCCGAGCAGCCAGGGGCCCGATTTATAACTACGCGCCGCAGACCGGTCCGATGGCGCAAGCACCCCGCCAACGGCCCGTTGGGCAAGCGCTGCAAGCGCAAAATCAAGGTGCGGCTTCCTATTGTGCGCAACGCTTCCGGACCTACGATCCGGCGTCCGGCACCTTTATCGGCTCCGACGGCATGCGCCATCGGTGCCCCTGATTATTTAAGCGAGTGAAAAATTTGGCGCCGCGTGAGGACCTTCGCGCGGCGCTTTTACTTCCGTTACGCTACGAAGAACGCGGAAATCACGCCGCGCTGTTCGTCCGCCCGCCCTTGGTGCCGAGCCTTTTGTCGAGGTAGCCGCCAACTGAAGTCATCAGCGCGTCGATCTTACCGTCGAAGAAATGGTTGGCGCCAGGCACGACCTTCTGTTCGATGACAATGCCCTTTTGGGTCTTCAGCTTCTCGACGAGCGTCGTCACGTCGCGATGCGGCACGACCGCGTCCTTGTCGCCGTGGATGATCAAGCCTGAGGACGGGCAGGGAGCGAGGAACGAAAAATCGTAGAGATTGGCGGGCGGCGCAATGGAAATAAAACCTTCGATCTCCGGGCGGCGCATGAGGAGCTGCATCCCGATCCAGGCGCCAAAGGAAAAGCCTGCGATCCAACAACTGCGGGCCTCTGGATTGACCGATTGTGCCCAATCGAGCGCGGAGGCCGCGTCCGACAATTCGCCGATGCCGTGATCAAACCCGCCCTGGCTGCGTCCGACACCGCGAAAGTTAAAGCGCAGCGCCGAGAAATTCCGGTGCACGAATGCATAATAGAGCTGATAGACGATCTGATGATTCATCGTGCCGCCGAACTGCGGATGCGGGTGCAGCACGATTCCGATCGGCGCGTTCTTTTGCCGCGCGGGGTGGTAGCGGCCCTCGATACGGCCGCCCGGACCGGTGAAAATAACTTCTGGCATGCGTTTAGAACCTCGATTTACCGTGCATGACGCGTGGATTTTGCGTCGCACAGCAGCGGCACCGCCGACGAACGTAAGTCTTTACAGGCATTTCAGTTTTCGATGTGCAGATAGGGACGCGGCCGACAATAGCAATGGGTTTGTGCCTTCTAGCACGGGGGCGGGTGCAAAAAGCAAGCATTTCACGCAAAAGCCACGCCTCTCGATTGCCGGCGCTTTTCCCGTCCGAAGCGAGGCGGGAAGGGCGGAAGGCGTAATCGGCAGAGCTAGGCTTCCTCCGCGAACGGCTGCGTCAGTTGCTGACCGCAGCCGCATCGCAGCGTCATGTCTTGCCCGCGCCCATCCAGTGCCGGCGCGACTTGGGCAAGGCGCATGATCTTGCCGCAGCTCGAGCATACGGCCGTCGGCAGCGCCGGATGTGGCGGTGTTCGCGGCTGGAAGACCGTTATCCGCCGTCTCACTTCGTCGTTGAAAGTGGTGACGCGTTGCAACAACTCATAGCTCTGGCCGAGCTTCACCCAGCGCTGTTCTAAGGCCAAGTAATCGCGCTTGATCGCCTCGTCGGTAGCGCCGTCCGCTTTGTCCTTCGCATCGCGTGCGAGGCGATAACATTCCGCTGCCTGTGCCGGGAGCTTCTGCAACATGGACGCTATGCGGGGAACCGTTCGGCCAACGGGCAGGTTGATATCGAGGAGCCCTGAAGTCGAGTCAAATTACCAAACCACGTCCAGCGCGAGTGTCGCATGCGGAGGACTTAGGGCGATGATCTGGAAGGCTCATTGCATAGGTGGCGGTGGCGGCATACTGTGGAAAAACAAGGCACTAGCCGCAACGGCCAAGGGGGACCTCTTTGCCGGCCCCTGAGCACAAATTCCCAATTGTCGGTATCGGCGCCTCGGCCGGCGGGCTCGAGGCGCTGGAAGGCTTGTTTAGGGCCCTGCCGGCCGATACCGGCATGAGTTTCGCGTTGGTTACCCATCTTGCGCGCGGGCACGTCAGTTCGCTCGTGGAAATCCTCAGCCGTTTCACGAAAATGCCGGTCAAGACCGCGGTGAACGGCGCAGTGCTTAACCCCAACGGACTGCACGTCTGCCCACCCGATCATATCATGACGGTGACGGACGGCCGTTTGCGCCTGCAATTGCGCGCCGACGAAGCGCAGCGCAAGCCGATCGACGTGTTCTTAAGCTCGCTTGCCGAGCACCATAACGAAGCTGCCGTCGGCATTTTATCCGGTGGCGGCACTGACGGCACGCTCGGCATCAAGGCGATCAAGGAGCGGGGCGGGCTCACGCTGGCACAAGGGGCCGACGGTGCCGGCCCGCTGCAAACCGGGATGCCGGATACAGCCATCGCCGCCGGCGTCATCGACCTCGTGTTGCCGGTCGAGGAGATGGCGGCGCGGCTTGCCGATTACGCGCGCAATTTCGGCAAGATCGACGCGCTGATCGAGCTCGATCATCAGGAAGCGGAGGAAAACGAATCAAGACGCAACGGCTACCAATCCATTTACCGCATCCTGCAAAATCAAGTCGGCCACGACTTCAGTGGGTACAAGGAAAAGAGCTTTCAACGGCGGGTGCGGCACCGGATGCAGGTTCTGCAGATCACGAGCCTGAGGCAATACATTGCGAAGCTGCGGGAAGAGCCGGAAGAAGTGACACTGCTGTTTCGCGATCTTTTGATCGGCGTGACCAATTTCTTCCGTGACCCCGGGGCATTCGAAACCCTCGAGAAGAACATCATCCCCGCCTTGTTCGAGGGCAAAGGCGCGAGCGACACGGTGCGCATCTGGGTTCCCGGATGCGCGACCGGGGAAGAAGTCTATTCGCTCGCTATCATCGTGCGCGAGCATATGGACACGTTGCGCGCTGCGCCGAAAGTTCAGCTCTTTGCCACCGACATCGATGAAAACGCCCTGGTCGTGGCGCGCACCGGGCGTTATCCGGAGCCGCTCTTGGAGCACGTGGCCAAGCAGCGGCTAAAGCGCTTTTTCGTCGGCGACGATGTCAGCTACGCGGTGAATAAAGACATCCGCGACATGTGCATTTTCTCCGCCCATAGTGTGATCAAAGACCCGCCGTTCTCGCGCATTGATCTGATCTCCTGCCGCAACCTGCTCATCTATTTCGGCAATGAGTTTCAGGCCCGCGTCTTCCCGGTATTTCACTTCGCGCTACGGCCTCGCGGATACCTGTTTCTTGGGACGGCGGAGAATGTCAGCCAGTTCTCCGATTTGTTCGCGCCGGTGGACAAGAAGCAGCGCATCTTCCAGCGGCGCGATCACGTGACCTCGCCGCTGCACTTCCCAACCTTTACTCCGGCCGGCCGGGAGATCCCGAGCGGCGTCGAGATGCGCCGCGCGCCCGGAGCCATGGCGAGCAACCTGCGCCATGCGGTGGAGACGCGGGTGCTGGAACGTTTCGCGCCCGCCCATGTCGTGGTCAACCGCGAGGGCGATATCCTGCACTACTCGGCGCGCACCGGAAAATATCTGGAACCGGCGCCCGGGCTGCCCAACAAGCAACTGGTGGCAATGGCGCGGCGCGGACTGCGGCTTGATTTGCGCAACGCGTTGCGCGAGGCCTTGCAGACGCGCAGGCAGGCGGTGCGGGAACACGTTTCCGTCGAGTTGGACGATCGCGTTCAGTACGTCGACCTCATTGTCGATCCGCTCGGCGACAACGAACGCGACCCGTTATTTGTCGTCATGTTCCAAGACCGGGGGCCGCCGGTGAGCCCGAACGGGCTGGCCCCGCATGACGATAATATCCGCGACCGCTCGACCGAACACCTCGAACACGATTTGCGCGACACGCGCGAGCGGCTACAGGCCACCATCGAGGAATACGAGTCGGCGGTCGAAGAGCTGAAATCCTCGAACGAGGAATTGCAGTCCATGAACGAAGAACTGCAATCCACCAACGAGGAGCTGGAGACCTCAAAGGAGGAATTGCAGTCGGTCAACGAAGAACTGCAGACGGTAAATTCCGAACTGAACGCCAAGGTCGAGGAGGTCGATCGCGCCAACAGCGACCTGCGCAACGTCTTCGAGTTGACGCAGATCGCCACCATCTTTCTCGACCATAACCTGGTGATCCGCAGTTTCACGCCGGCAGTTGCCGGGATTTTCAATCTGATTTCCAGCGACCGCGGCCGGCCGCTGACTGACATTGTCAGCCACCTGACCGATATGGGCAATCTTAAGCGCGACATCCAGACGGTACTTGAGCACGGCCAGCCGATCGACCGTCGGGTGCGGCGCAGCGACGGCACGGCGCATTATCTGATGCGCATCCTGCCTTATCGCGGCCGCAACAACCTCATCGACGGGGTGCTGGTGACATTCGTCAACGTGACCAACATGGTGGACGCCGAAGAGCGCCAGCGCACCATGGTAGAGGAGTTGAACCACCGCGTGCGCAACATGCTCACCGTGGTCGGGGCGATCGCCAACCAGACGCTCGCCAACACCGACTCGCCGAAGCACTTCGCCGAGGCGTTCCTCGGGCGGCTGCAAGCCATGGGCAAGTCCTATGCCCTGGTGTCGCGCGAGAATTGGGGGGACGTATCGCTGCGCGATATGCTCATGGATGAGTTGCAGAGCTACGCGGAAGACCGCAAAGGCCGCGTCACGCTGGAGGGACCGGATCTGGCGTTCCCACCGGCGCAGGCGCTGGCGCTTGGCCTCGTCGCCCACGAACTGACCACCAACGCCATCCGGCACGGTGCCTTGGCGAAGCCCAAGGGCCGGGTCATCGTAACATGGAGAGTTGAGAAAGGCCGACTTCTTATCACCTGGCAGGAACGCGACGGCGGCAAGATCGCCAAGCCGGGCCGGCATGGTTTCGGAACCGAATTGATCGAGCGCGAGTTGAAATCAACGCTTGGTGCAAACGTGACGTTCGATTATGCGCCCGAGGGACTAAAGGTCGAGATCTCGATCCCCTATGGCTCGAAGTAGAACGTCGGGCTGCGGCGGGGTAGTGAATGGAGTGTGCACATCACACGGTTCTGCTTGTCGAAGATGATCCGCTGGTCGGAATGGATGTGGAGCGGGTTCTCGCTGACGCCGGATACCGTGTCATCGGCCCCGCGGGAAATAGCACTGACGCCTTGGCGATCCTTGGTCGCGAAAGTCCCGACCTGACGATCCTCGATCTCAACCTGCATGGTGAAATGGCGTTTGCGGTGTTCGATGTTCTCGACGAGGCGGGCCGGCCATTTATTATACTGAGCGGCCATTCGCGGCAGGTGGTGCCGGCCCGGCACGCTCGCCGGCCCTTCCTGCAAAAGCCCTGTGACGAGGGTGTGCTGCTGCGCGCCGTCCACGCGGCCATCGGCGATCAAGCGAAAAAAGTTTCGGCCGCGACCGACTAAGTCATTAGCCACAGCGTCCGGTCTTTTCGATGGATCAGCAATCGGAAATTTCCCATCTTCGCAAGGCGGATATGGATCTCGCCGACGCTCGGGCGCGCATCACGCGACAGGAGGAGCTTGTCGCACGCCTGGAAAAGGACGGGCATAATACGGATACGGCACGATCGCTGCTGCAGACCATGCGTGAGACGTTGAGCGTTATGGAGGCGCACCGCAGGCTCATCCTCGATCAGTTGGCCGCAATGGCGCCAAACACTGATCCTGGTTCCTCCTGAGGAGCCTACTGGAAACTCTGCCCATAAAACTCCGTTCGCCGGCGCTCGTTCTCTTTCGAGAAATCAAGCAATCGCTCGGCAAACTCGTAGCTTCGCGCAAGATTTAGCCAGCTGGCCTGAAGGCGCAAAAGATCTTCTCGCATTGCTGCAGAGAAAGCTTTTTCGGCCTTGCGAGCGCATTCCTCGGCGCTGACATAACAGTCGCGAACTTGATCGCTGACCTTCGACAGCATGGGGGCAACCGGACTTTTCGGAGCTCCCCTCGGCCCTCGATGAAAAGCCTAACGAGTTGCCGGTCCCGCTGCAACAAAGATCGCTGCTGCAGCGCAATGAGAGTCGCCGGTAAGACGGGATTCCGACTTAACGAACGGCTTATTCGTCCGGCCGGCAGTCTGAGCCCGAAGCAGCTTTGCGATTGATCTTGCTTCACTACACCGGTGAGGCGCTGCTTGACGGCGCGGACGTGCCTACATAAGCCACTAAAGCCTTTGTTGTTTGGATGCCGATGTCAGAGCGCACTTATCTCGATTGGAACGCGACCGCGCCCTTGCGCGCAGAGGCGCAGCGCGCCTTCGCCGGCGCGTTGGCGGCGATCGGCAACCCGTCGTCGGTGCACGCCGAGGGGCGCGCCGCGCGCCGTCTCGTCGAAGCCGCGCGCGGGCAGGTAGCCGAACTCGTCGGCGCCGAGCCCGGCAATGTGGTTTTCACGTCGAGCGGAACCGAAGCCAATGCGCTGGCGCTGACGCCGGCCATCGAAACGGCGGCGGAGAAAAAGCCGCGGGATCGGTTGCTCATCTCGGCCATCGAACATCCGTCCGTACTCGCCGGTGGGCGCTTCCCGCGGCCGGCGATTAGCGAGGTTGGAGTTGAGCCCGATGGGCGCCTAAGCCTTGCAGCGCTGGCCGAAGCGTTAGGCGGCGTGAGCCGGCCGCTCGTTTCCATCATGCTCGCCAACAATGAAACCGGCGTCATTCAGCCGATCGCCGAGACGGCGGCGATTGTGCATGCGGCCGGCGGCCTGTTGCATGTGGATGCTGTCCAGGCGGCCGGCCGGATTCCCTGCGACATGAACGCGCTTGGGGCCGATCTCATGACGCTCTCGGCGCATAAGATCGGCGGCCCCAAGGGCGTCGGCGCGCTCCTTCGCAGCCGCGAGGATATTCATTTTCCCGAGCCGCTCGTGCGCGGCGGCGGGCAGGAGCGCGGTGCGCGCGCCGGCACGGAAAACGTGCCGGGTATTGCGGCATTCGGTGCCGCCGCCGCGGCGGCGCGTGCGCAATTTGCCGCGGAGGCGGCCCGGATCCTGACGTTACGGCAAAAGCTCGAAGAAGGGCTTTGCGCCATTGCTGCGCAAACGGTGATTTTTGGCGCCGACGCGCCGCGGCTGCCGAATACGACGCTTTTTGCCGTCGCCGGCGTCAAAGCCGAAACCGCGATTATTGCGCTTGATCTCGAGGGCGCGGCAGTGTCCTCGGGCGCCGCCTGTTCCTCCGGAAAAGTCCAGCCTTCCCATGTACTTGCGGCTATGGCCTGTTCACCTTCGTTAACGCGCGGAGCAGTGCGCGTGAGTCTTGGCTGGAGCACGCAAGAAGCCGACATAGAATGCTTCCAAAACGCTTGGAGAAAGGTCCTTCCTGCATTATCTAAAGGACTGAAGGACAAGCGCGGCATCGCCGCCTAAGGTGCTGCGCGGATGGCAGAATTAATCGCCGCAAGGCATTGGGGTTTCCAGACGTAGACCGTCGCACCATAACCGACAAATCCAACCCGCGGTCCTTGAAACCGTGAGCGGAGGGACGAATGCCGGCAGTACAAGAGACCGTCGATCAGGTCCGCCGTATCGACGTTGATCAATACAAGTACGGATTCGAGACGCTGATCGAATCCGAGAAGGCCCCGAAGGGCCTTTCCGAAGACACGGTCCGCTTTATTTCGGCGAAAAAGAACGAGCCGGAATGGATGCTGGCGTGGCGGCTCGACGCCTTCAAGCGCTGGCTGACCATGCGCGAGCCGAAATGGGCCAAGGTCGATTACGGGCCGATCGACTACCAGGACATTTATTACTACGCCGCGCCGAAGAAAAAGGCCGGGCCGAAATCGCTTGACGAAATCGATCCGGAAATTCTGCAGACCTACGAGAAGCTCGGCATTCCGCTGCGGGAGCGCGAAGCGCTGCTCGGCATTCAGAAGCCGGCGAACGAGGACGAAGGCGAGGCGACGTCAGGCGAGGGCGGCTACGGCCGTGTCGCCGTCGATGCCGTGTTCGATTCCGTTTCGGTCGCGACCACGTTCAAGGCGGAATTGGCCAAGGCCGGCGTCCTGTTCATGCCGATCTCGGAAGCGGTGCAGCAGCATCCCGAATTGGTAAAGAAATATCTCGGCTCGGTGGTGCCGATCAGCGACAATTTCTTCGCTACGCTCAACTCGGCGGTGTTCTCCGACGGCTCGTTCGTCTACGTGCCGCCGGGCGTGCGCTGCCCGATGGAGTTGTCGACCTATTTCCGCATCAACGAAAAGAATACCGGCCAGTTCGAGCGCACGCTGATCATCGCCGACAAAGGCTCCTATGTGAGCTATCTCGAAGGCTGCACCGCGCCGGTGCGCGACGAGAACCAGCTGCATGCGGCGGTGGTCGAGCTCGTTGCGCTCGACGACGCCGAGATCAAATATTCCACCATCCAGAACTGGTACCCGGGCGACGCGCAGGGCCGCGGCGGCGTCTACAATTTCGTCACCAAGCGTGGCGACTGCCGGGGCAGGAACGCCAAGATCTCCTGGACCCAGCTGGAAACCGGCTCCGCGATTACCTGGAAATATCCGAGCTGCATTCTGCGCGGCGACAATTCGCGCGGCGAGTTCTATTCCATCGCCATCTCCAACGGGCATCAGCAGGTCGATTCCGGCACCAAGATGCTGCATCTTGGCAAGAACACGACGAGCCGCATCATCAGTAAGGGCATTGCCGCCGGCCAGTCGAACAACACCTATCGCGGGCTGGTGACGTCGCACCGCCGCGCCAGCGGCGCGCGCAACTTCACCAATTGCGATTTGCTGCTGATCGGCGAGCGCTGCGGCGCGCACACGGTGCCCTATATCGAGGCGAAGAATTCCTCGACCGTGTTCGAGCACGAAGCCACCACCTCGAAGATTTCCGAAGACATGCTGTTCTACTGCCGGCAGCGCGGTCTGTCGGCGGAGGAAGCCGTGGCGCTCGTGGTCAACGGATTTCGTCAAGGACGTGCTGCAGCAATTGCCGATGGAGTTCGCGGTCGAGGCGCAGAAGCTGATCTCGATCTCGTTGGAAGGAAGCGTGGGATGATCGTAATAGCGCTCGTCCCCGCGAAAGCGGGGACCCAGCTTTCTGAAAAAGGAACTGGATTCCCGCTTGCGCGGGAATGAGCGGTTGAGAACGAGCAAGAATCCATGAGCGAATACTGGTTCAAACCGAAGCGCTACGGCTACGGCGCGAGCCCCGCCAACTGGCAGGGCTGGGCGGCAACCGGATTGTTTGTGCTCTTGGTGGGCGGCGCCAATCTCCTCCTGCGCACGACGGAAAAGCCGCATTGGGCGCTGTTCGGGCTCGATGCGATTGCGGTGGCGGCTTTCGTTATCCTCACCAAGCGCAAGACCGAGGGCGAATGGCGTTGGCGCTGGGGCGATCGTTAAGGCAGGCGAATTTTTCAGGCGGGAGCTTTTGGAATGCCGTTATTGGAAGTCAAAAACCTGCACGTCGAAATCGACGGCAAGGAAATTCTCAAAGGTCTCGACCTTGCGGTGAACGCGGGCGAGGTGCACGCCATCATGGGCCCGAACGGTTCGGGCAAATCGACGCTCGCCTACGTGCTCGCCGGCAAGGACGCCTATCAGCCGACCGCCGGCGAAGTCACGCTCGACGGCAAGAACATTTTCGAGATGACGCCCGACGAGCGCGCCGCCGCAGGCCTGTTCCTCGCCTTCCAATATCCGCTGGAAATTCCCGGCGTCGCCACCATGACGTTCCTGCGTACCGCGCTCAATGCGCAGCGGAAGAAGCGCGGCGAGGCCGAGCTGTCGACGCCGGAATTCTTGAAGAAGGTCCGCGAGGTCGCCAAGGAGCTCGGCGTCGGCCAGGACATGCTGCGCCGCGGCGTCAATGTCGGCTTTTCCGGCGGCGAGAAGAAGCGCAACGAAATCCTGCAAATGGCGCTGCTAGCGCCGCGGCTGGCGGTGCTCGACGAGACCGATTCCGGCCTCGACATCGACGCCTTGAAAATCGTCGCCGACGGCGTCAATCGGTTGCGCGATCCCAAGCGCTCGTTCGTGGTCATCACCCACTACCAGCGGCTGCTCAACTACATCGTGCCGGACGTGGTGCACGTCCTCTCACGCGGGCGCATTGTCAAAACCGGCGGCAAGGATTTGGCGCTCGAACTCGAGGCGCGCGGTTACGCCGAGTATCAGGAAGAAGCGGCGGCGTAGTCGCTCGAAGATGAAATGAACGCGATGGCTGAGGTGAAAGTCATAAAGACCGCCGCGGAGACCGCGCTGGCGCAGGAATTTGCGCAGGCGCAGGCGCGGCTCCCCGGCGGGCAGGTCATTGCCGACCAGCGCGCCGCCGCTTTCGATCTGTTCGTCCGCGACGGCTTGCCGAACCGCCGCGTCGAGGACTGGAAATACACCGACCTGCGCGCGCTCATGCGCGAAGCGCGACCGCTTGCCGAACCGCCCGATGCGGCGGCGAAGGCGGCCGCGAAAGCGGCGGGCCGCTGGCTCGGCGACATCGAATGCCGCCGGCTTGTGTTTGTCGACGGCGCTTTTGTCGCCGAGTTGTCGGACATTGCCGGACTGGAGGCGGGACTGCGCATCGGCTCGCTCGCCGAGGCGCTCGACAACAGCGATGCCGTTCTCTCTACGCATCTCGGCAAGCTCGCCGCGCCGGACAACACGGCGGTCGCGCTCAACACCGCGCTCATGGGCGACGGCGCGGTGATCCGCGTCGGCGCCAATTCGACCATCGAGCGCCCGCTGCACCTTCTGTTCGTCGCTTCGGGCAAGCCGAATGCGGATTTTGTCCGCTCGCTGGTCATTGTCGAGCGCGGCGCTCGCGTCATGCTCATCGAGAGCTACGAGGGCGCGGCCGGCGTCGATTATCAGGTTAACGCCGCGCTCGAATTGTTCGTGGCCGACGAGGCGCACGTCGATCATGTCAAGATCGTCGGCGATGGCTCCGCTGCGCTGCACGTCTCGACGCTGGCGGTCGCGATCGGCGCCAAGGCGCGTTTCAACGCGTTTAATTTCGTCACCGGCGGCGCCGTCGTCCGCAACCAGCTGTTCGTCAATTTCGACGGCGAACACACCGTCGCCAACATTCGCGGTGCCACGCTCATCAATGGCCGCCAGCACGCCGATACCACGCTCGTTGTGCAACATGATGCGCCCGGTTGCCAGAGCCGCGAGGTCTTCAAGTCGGTGGTCGACGACGAGGCCCACGGCGTATTCCAGGGACGCATCATCGTGCGGCCGGGAGCGCAGCAGACCGACGCCAAGATGATGACGCGGGCGCTGCTCCTATCCGAGCGCGCCGAAGCCGACAATAAGCCGGAGCTGGAAATCTTCGCCGATGACGTGCAATGCGGTCACGGCGCGACCGCGGGCGCGCTCGATGACGAGCTGAAGTTTTATCTGATGGCGCGGGGTATTCCGGCCGCCGAAGCCGAAGCGCTTTTGATCCAGGCTTTCCTCGGCGAGGCGGTCGAAGGGATCGAACATGCGGGCTTGCGTGAAGCGCTGATGGAAGACGTCGCGGCCTGGCTGAAGGCGCGCGGGTCATGAACATGGCGGCGACCAAAGTCCGCTCAAGGACAAGCGGCGCCGTTAAGGTGCGGCCATGAATGACGTCAGCGCAAACGGCGCCTACGACGTCAGCCGCATCCGCGCGGATTTTCCCATCCTCGCCGCGCAGGTTTACGGCAAGCCGCTGGTTTATCTCGACAACGCCGCCTCGGCGCAAAAGCCGAAAGTGGTGCTCGATCGTCTGCAACAGGCCTATACGACGCAATACGCCAACGTCCATCGCGGGCTCCACTACCTCGCCAACGAGGCGACCGAGGCTTACGAGAACGCACGCGAAAAGGTGGCGGCGTTCCTCAATGCCGGCCGCAAAGAAGAGATCGTTTTTACCCGCAACGCCACCGAGGCCATCAATCTCGTCGCCTATACGTTCGGCCGCGAGCGGATCAAGGCGGGCGATGAAATTTTGCTTTCCATCATGGAGCACCATTCCAACATCGTGCCGTGGCACTTCCTGCGCGAGCGCCAAGGCGCGGTCATCAAATGGGCGCCGGTCGACGACGAGGGGCACTTTCTGCTCGATGAATTCGAAAAGCTCATCGGTCCGCGCACCAAGATGGTCGCCGTCACCCATATGTCGAACATGCTCGGCACATTGGTGCCGATCAAAGAGATCACGCGTATCGCCCATGCCCATGGCGTTCCGGTTCTGATCGACGGCGCGCAGGGGGCGGTGCACTGCGACGTCGACGTCCGCGACATCGACTGCGATTTCTATGCGTTTACCGGCCACAAGCTCTATGGGCCGACCGGTATCGGCGTTCTTTACGGCAAATACGATCACCTCGCCGCCATGCCGCCGTTCAACGGCGGCGGCGAGATGATCCGCGAGGTATTTGAGGATCGCATCAGCTACGGCGAGCCGCCGTACAAGTTCGAGGCGGGCACGCCGGCCATCGTGCAGGCTATCGGGCTTGGCGCCGCCTTGGATTATGTCACTTCGGTCGGCAAGGCGCGGATCAGGACCCACGAAGCGGGCCTCATGCGCTATGCGCACGATCGGCTGCGCGAAATCAATTCGCTGCGTATTTTCGGCACGGCCAAGGACAAAGGGCCGATCGTCTCGTTCGAAATGAAGGGGACGCATCCGCACGATGTCGCCACCATCATCGATCGCTCCGGCGTCGCCGTGCGCGCCGGCACCCATTGCGTCATGCCGCTACTGGCGCGCTTCGGGGTTACCGCCTCCTGCCGCGCCTCGTTTGCCATGTACAACACGCGCGACGAGGTCGATACGCTGGCGCAAGCCTTGATCAAGGCGCAGGACATTTTCGCATGATGGACGAAACAAAACCGTGCACCGGCCGACAACGTCCCGGTCGCGCCAGGGCCGCAGCCGCCGAACCCACCGCCGCACGTGGCCGCTGCGGCCGGACAACGCACCCTCCGCCATTCCGGCGGACGAACTCGCGCGGCTGACCGACGAGATCGTGACCGCGCTCAAGACCGTTTACGACCCGGAGATTCCCGCCGACATTTATGAACTGGGGCTGATCTACAATGTCGACGTCGACGACGACCGGGGCGTGAAGATCACCATGACGCTGACCACGCCGAACTGCCCGGCCGCGGCGGATATGCCGGGGCAGGTGGAGAATGCGGTCGCGAGCGTGCCCGGCGTGCGCGAGGCCAAGGTCGATATCGTCTGGGATCCGCCTTGGGATCCGAGCCGCATGTCGGACGAGGCTCGCGCCGTGCTCAATATGTGGTGAGCGATGGGCCGCGAGTTGCACGCCGGCGCCCGCCGCCTTACATCGAAGGGAGTGCGATTGTTAAGCGTTTCGAGCTAAAACAATTCGCAACTGGAGCAAGGACGAGGAAATGGCCACTGCCCGCCCGAGACCTCAGGTGATGCGGCTCACCGAAGCCGCCGCCGAGCGCATCAAGACGGTGATGGCGAACGCCGATCGGCCGATCGCTGCGGTGCGCGTCGGCGTCAAGAACGGCGGTTGCGCCGGCATGAGCTATTTCATGGAATATGCCGATGCCGTCAATCCGCTCGACGAGGTGATCGAGGAAAAGGGCGTGCGCATCCTCATCGATCCGAAGGCGGTGCTGTTTCTGCTCGGCACCGAGATGGACTACAAGGTCGACAAGCTGTCGGCGCAATTTACCTTCAACAATCCGAACCAGACCGCCGCGTGCGGCTGCGGCGAATTGGTGCAAATCGAGCCCGCGACCGACGCCGCAGGGGCGAGAGCGTAGCGGCTTACGCGTTCTTCGATCCCAACGCTTTAGCGAAATGAAAAGGCCCGGCTTCGCGAGATGCGAAGCCGGCGCTGGGGTTTTGTTCTTCTAAGCCTTCGCCGGCAATGGGCGGAGCAGAAAAGCCGGCAAGTGTGAGGTGTCGCCGTCATCGGTGCCGGGCTTTATTCGCCGGCTGCGGCGGGCGTTGCGGTATCCGCGCGATCGAAGCCGAAGCGTGCGGGCGAGGGGCCTTTCCCCGGCGATTGGAGCGGTCGCGGTCGCGGCGATGTTGCGGCGCGCGTGTTGCTGCCGGCGCTGCCGGCGCGGTAAAGGCGGCCTTTGCCTCCTCCGCTGGCGCGCCGGGCAATTCACCCATCCAGGCAATCCGCTGGCCGATCAGTTTCTCAATGGCGGCGACGGCCTTCATGTCGTCGCCTCCGGCGACAATGGTAATGGCGGTTCCGCTGCGGCCGGCGCGCCCGGTGCGGCCGATCCGATGCACGTAATCATCCGCGTGGTGCGGAACGTCGAAATTGTAGATGTGACTGACCTCGGGAATGTCGAGACCGCGGGCGGCGACGTCGGAAGCGACCAACAGCATCACTTCGCCTTTGCGGAACTGCTCGAGCGCGGCCATGCGCGCGGGCTGATCCATGTCGCCGTGCAGCGCCTGCACCGAGAAGCGATGCCGCAGCAGCGAGCGATAGAGCGTCGCCACCTCGCGCTTGCGGTTGCAAAAGATGATGGCGTTCTTCAAGCCGTCCGCGGAGCGGATCAGCCGACGCAGCGTGTCGCGCTTCTCGTGCGAGTTCGCGCCCGGATTTGGCCAGAAGCTGCGTGGTGGTGGCGACCGTGGTCGCCGGGCGCGCGACTTCGACGCGAACCGGGTTGTGCAGGAATTGTTCGGTGATGCGCCGGATTTCTGTCGGCATGGTGGCGGTGAAGAACAGCGTTTGCCGGGTGAACGGCACGAGCTTGCAGATGCGCTCGATGTCGGGAATGAAGCCCATGTCGAGCATGCGGTCGGCTTCGTCAATGACCAAAAGCTCGACGCCGCTGAGGAGGAGCCGCCCGCGCTCGAAATGATCGAGCAGCCGGCCCGGAGTTGCGATCAGCACGTCGACGCCGCGGGTAAGCTTGGCATCCTGGTCGTCGAACGAAACCCCGCCGATCAAAAGCGCGACGTTCAGTTTATGGTTGGCGCCGTATTTGGAGAAGCTTTCCTCGACCTGCGCGGCAAGCTCGCGGGTCGGCTCGAGGATCAGGGTCCGCGGCATGCGTGCCCGCGGCCGGCCCTGTTCGAGCATGGTCAGCATCGGCAGCACGAAGGCTGCCGTCTTGCCGGTGCCGGTTTGCGCAATGCCGAGCACGTCGCGCCGATTAAGCACGTGCGGGATGGCTTGATCTTGGATCGGGGTAGGGACTTTGTAACCGGCCGCCGTTACGGCGGAGAGTACTTTTTCGGATAAACCGAGATGTGAGAAAGACATGAACCCTCAGGTTGGGGGGGCCGCGCCGGGCGCGGAGACCTCATGGGGCACGCGGATAATTTTGTCGAATTCCGCCGGTGCGCTATTTGCGCAAAACATAGGTGCGAATGGGCGAAAGTCAACCTGCGCCCGGCGGTAAGTTAAAATGATCGGTTACTTTTCGTGGGTGGCGCAGGGGTTTTCAGGGCCGCAACGCTCGTCGGAAAGCCTGCCTATTGCCCTTGTTCCCGGGCGCAACTCCTGGGCGCGGCTTTATCGCGAGCGAATTCCGCAAGGGTCCCAGTGAAGATTCCTCTCAACTGTCCGGCAAGGTGAAGACCGCGCACGGTGAGGCAATGCCGCGCAGCTCGTGGGTGCCGAGCGGAACGAGCCGCATTTCGGTTGCGGCGGCAAGCGCGCCGGAAATCAGCACGGTTTGGCCCAGCGGCTTGCACAGCCCTTCGAGCCGGCTCGCCAGATTGACCGCAGGCCCGATCGCGGTGAAATCCAGGCGGTCGGCGGCGCCGACATTGCCCCACAGCATCTCGCCAAGGTGCAGCGCAGCGCCGAAGGGAAGTGGCGGCAGCCCTTGCGCACGGCGCTCGACGTCGAGATGCGCCATCCCGGCGCGGGCGGCGGCAATCGCGCGCAAAGCCGCCTCGCAGGCGCCGCGCGGTTGACTGCCGGCGACCGGGAAGATCGCCAAAATGCCGTCGCCGATGAATTTCAGAACTTCACCGCCGAAAGCGTGGACGGCGAGCGCGATGCGGTCGAACCAGGCGTCGAGCGCCGCGATCACCACGTCCGGCGGATTGGTCTCGGACAAAGCGGTGAAGCCGCGCAGATCGGCGTAGAGCAGCGCGGCCTGAATGGTTTCGCCCGGCTCGCGGCGCATGGGGGCGTTGAGCACGCGCGCCGCGCTCCGCCTGCCGAGATAGGCTTCGAGCGCGGCTTTGAGCGTCGCGCGCGCCACAAGAGCAGCCAGCGGCGCCGTTGCGAAGCGTGCGGCCTGTCGCAACGTCTCGGTTTCGCGCGGGGTGAAGGGATGCGAGCCGATCCAGCTGAGCGAAGGCCCGTCGTCGCTTGCGCCGATCGCATCTTCGTGGATGGGACCGCCGGCGAGACCCTCAAGCCAACGATGGCCGGCCGCGCTGGGCACCTCAAAGCGCGCAGCCAATTCAACCGGCGCCAACGCTAACGCCTCGATGACTTCGCCATTTTCGGCGCGCCACAAAAACGTCCGCCGCGCAACAAGCGGGTGTGGAACGGCAAGCGTGAGGGCCCCGCCGGCGAGCGGCAAATCTTCGGCAACCAAATGGGCGCCAAGCTCGGCCAGAAAGCGGTCCGCCCCCGCAGTCTGGGCGGCGGCATCGACGAGCCAGGCGAACGTCGGCGACAGCTCCATGGCGCGATCATGAAGTGACTGCGCCAGCTTTGTCACCTGCCATTCGCGGCGCCGATATCAGCGCGAATTGATATCAGCGCGAATTTACTCAGCTGCGGCCACATGCGGGCCGCGATCGGTGCCCGGATTCCCGCCTGCCGCGACGACGGCAAGCCGGTCCATATAATATGCCCAGCCACGGTCGTGAGCGGCGCACTGCGCGGCGTTCGGGAGCCCGGTTTGGGTGAGTCGCACCAGCGTGCCGCCGTCTCGCTCGGTCAGATCGATTTCGACCAAGCTCGATCCTGGCGGCACCTCTACGCCGCCCTCCCAACCGAACGTGTAGGCGAGCCGGTGGACCGGAACGACCTCGCGGAAGGAGCCGCGCGCCACGCGCGTGGGATCGCCGGCGACGCCCTTGAGAAGGTAAAGTCCGCCGGGGTGGGTCTCGGTCTGCGCCTCGGCGCCGACCCAGTTCGCGATCTTTTGCGGATCGGTGAGAAACGCGAAAACGGTGGCGCGCGGGGCGGCAATATGCACCTCGCGCTGGACGACGAGCGGATCTGGCATCGGTGCCTCCTAGTTGATCACTGCTACAGACGTAGTGCGGATATAGATCGGACGGGAGTGACAAGTTTGGCGGGATTCCGTTAAGGCCCGAGGCCTGTTGCTGCTGCGGCGACCTTTTTTCCGCAACAAAGCCGCGGTAGGAAACCGGACGAGAAGGCCGAACTTAAAGGCCGATCGTTCAAGCTCAAGGAGCCGTGCGTGCCGCACTACACCGCGATTGTCACGTTGCTCGCCGTCGCGCTCTATTTTTTTCTGGCGACGCGCGTTGCGCTCGCGCGTGGCAAATACGGCGTCAAGCATCCGGCCATAACCGGCAATCTCGAATTCGAGCGCATTTTCCGCGTGCACCAAAATACGCTCGAATGGATGCCGACATTTCTCGTGCCGTTGTGGCTGTGCGCCGTCTATCTCAACGACGCCGCAGCCGCGGTACTCGGCCTCGTCTGGATCGGCGGCCGTATTGTGTACTACCTCGGCTATCGCGAGGCCGCGGAGAAACGCTTGCCGGGCTTCTTCATTCAAGCGGCGGTATGTTTTCTCCTCTTCATCGGCGCGCTCGCCGGCCTCATTATCCATTGGTGAGGGACCAAGCGCCGCACAAGGGTCTTTGTCGCGCTTCGTGGCTTGCTCCTTTTCACAATGTCTGCGGCTCGAAGCGTTCGCGCCAACGGGCGGGGACCGAAACGATTGCTCTCGGGGTCGCCCGGCAGCACGCCGAGATCGATGCATGCCCAAATGAAAACGCCCAGCGCGACGGCCAACGAAACGTACCCCACCAGGTCGAAATAGGCGCCTTTGGACAGCCACAGCGGCACGCAATAATAAAGCAGCAGCCAAAACCCGGTCTTGCCGCGATCATGCAGTCGGCGCACGCCGGCGCCCGCGATCGCGACCGACATGCCCAGCATAAAGACCATGCCGATCGGCACCGCGATGAGCGTGCTGGCGTCGCCCGGGCGGGCATTCACCACGCTGCCGGCGAGGCCCAAGGCGACAAGCCCGGCGATCAAGGCAAACAGATAGAGCGCGGTGAGCAACCAATAACGGGCCGCGGCCGATGCGCCCTTGAAACGCGAACGCCGAGAAGTAATTCGGCATCGCCAAGCTCCGCTGGCAAAAATCCCGCAGTGCAAACTAGCGTGCGCGCCACCGCGAAAATGTGATCGGCATCAAACAAAATCGCTTTCTGTCGCCTGCACGATCAATTCCCCTCTCCCCTTGCGGCAGAGGGTGGCGCGGAGTGAGCGTTGCGAACGACGCGCCGGATCGGGCTGTTTCTCAATTGCCGATCGGCCCGCCCACCGGGCGTAAGGTGCTGGCCGTCGAATTCCAGCATCTGCAGCGTCTTGAACATGTTGTAGTCGGTGGGGCTGGTATTGATGGTAATGCCGTGCCGCACCATCGCCGCCTTGAAATCCTTGAAATTTGCCGCCTGCTTCATGACGTTCTCGCGCGTGAGCAGATCGCCGCAACGCTTGAGCACATCGACGGCAAGCTGGCCTTCGACATAAGCGGCCGCGTTCAGCCCGTCGAATTTGTCGCCCGACGGATAATATTTCTCCATCCAGGCGAAATAGCCCTGCACGTCGGGATCGTTTTGGCTCGCCGGGTCGGTCGGATCGACGAACACCGACGACGACAGCGCGCCTTTCGCAGCCTCGATCCCCGCGGGCACGTAGGTCTTGGCGACAATCGCCGCCGGGAAGGAAATCAGCTTCATCGGATGCCAATCGAGCTCGTGGGCTTTGCGCAGCGCCTGGATGGTCTGCTTCTGCGTCGCCGCGATGAGGAGGACGTCGGCGCCGCTGCCGTGCAGGTTGATGATCTGCGAGTCGACGGTGGGGTCGCTCAGCTCAAAACTCTGCGTGGCGACCAGCATCTTGTCGGCGCGCCCGCCAAGTCCGGCGCGCATGCCGTTGAGATATTCGCGGCCGAAATCGTCGTTCTGATAGAGGATGGCGACTTTCGCGTCCGGCTTGGTCTTGAGGATGTAATCGGCGAAGGCATGGACTTCGGTGGCGTAGTTCGGCAATGCCGACATCGACCAGGGAAAGTGCGCCGGATCGTTCCAGCTCGGTATGCCGCTTTGCAGAAACAATTGCGGGATCTTGTTGTCGTTCATGTACGGCTTGATCGCCAGGTTCGGCGCCGTTCCCACCGGCGCGTACAAAAAGAAAACGCCGTCGGCTTCGACGAGCTTGCGCACCTGCTCGACGGTTTTGTTCGGACTAAAACCGTCGTCGACGCTGAGAAGCGTGACCTTGCGGCCGTTGATGCCGCCTTTGTCGTTGACCATGGCGAAATAGGCGAGCGACGCCTTGCCGAACGTTCCGTAAGCCGAGACCGGGCCGCTATAAGGTGCCGTCTGACCGAGCTTGATCTCGGTATCGGTCACGCCCGGGTCGTAGTGCTTTTCGCCGAACGCCGGCGGCGCGGCGAGCGCGGCGAGGATGATCACGGAAACGCCAATCGAGAACCTTCGTTTCATCACCGATCTCCTGCTCAGCTTTACGCGTCGCGAATGAAATTGCCGGCTTCGAACACGATCGGCGGGGCATTGCCGTCGAAGCTGACGCCAATCGGATCGCGCCCTTCGGCCATGCGATCGAGCTGCTCGCGCAACATGCGCCGCATGATGACGATGCCGCGGTCCGATTGGGCAAAATGCTCCTCGGAATGGATGGTGATCGATCCCTGTCCGACCTGGGCCTCGTAGTCGCCGGGATGGCGCTGGTGCTCCGCTTCGCTCATGTCCCCCCAATCCTTGCCGTTGAATTTGGAGCGCATGCGCGCGATGTCGCCGGCGTTTTTCACCCGCCCGGCGACGTAGATGCGAAACGACGTATCGTCGATCGGCAGCACCCAGCCGATCGACTCGACGCGGGCGAATTGGGCGACGCGCGGATTAGGCACCACGCGCAGCGTCGGCAGCGCCGCCTCGGTGACGCGATAGAACGTCTTGCCATCCTCGGTTTTGCGCGTCGAGCGGGCCAACACGCCGCGCGGCGACGCTTCAAAGGTGACGTTCGGCATCGCCGCCATGGCGGTGGTGAATTGCGCGCCGCTGAACGAGGCGTGCAGCACCGGCACATGAAACGGATCGACGACGTTTTCGTAATGCTGCAGCCAGTTGCAGGGAACGATCGCCGGCCCGCCGCTGCCGATGGATCGAATTGTCGGCCTCGACGAACTCGCCGGCGTCCATGACCTCGAGACACTCGTAAGTCGGCAGCACCGGCTTTCGCTCCGGCGGCCCCATATAGGCAAAGATCAGCCCGTATTTTTCTTCGGCCGGATACCAGGGCTGCCGCACCTTGTCCTTGAATTGGCCGCCCTGCGGCTCGCAGGGCTGTTCCAGGCAATGGCCTTCCGCGTCGAACAGCCAGCCGTGATAGCAGCAGCGAATGCCGGCTGCTTCGACTTTCCCGTAATAGAGGGTGGTGCCGCGATGGGCGCAGCGCGCATGCAGCAAGCCCGGCCGGCCTTGCCCGTCGCGGAACAAAATCAAATCCTCGCCGAGCGCGCGGATCTTGCGCGGCGTGCCGCCGGCGTCCTTGGTCAAGCCGATCGGATGCCAATAGCGGCGCAGCAATTCGCCCATCGGCGTGCCGCGGCCGACTTCGACGAGATCGCTTTTGATGACCGGGGCGCGCATCTCATAGCCGGTGCCTTCGTCCCGCGGCCGCGGTGTAAGCATGAAACTCTCCCTTTTGCCGGCGCCGCGCCGGGCGTTTTGCGAACTTTACGCCGACATTTGACGGTAGCAAACGGCGACCTCGTTGTTAAAGCCACTGCCTTCTCGCGAAACCACTGCATTCCCGCGGCGCAGTTCTCTCCCTCTCTCCTTGGTGGGAGAGAGAGAAATCTTCTGTCCGCTCATTCCCGCGCAAGCGGGAATCCAGTCTGGGTCCCCGCTTTCGCGGGGACGAGCGGAGTACAGCAAAACTCTCCCATTCCCGCGGCGCGTTACTATTTCCCCTCATCCTTAGGGCAACGCGGCATCCCGGCGTGACGAAAATCGCGTCGCCTTTGTCTTTGACTTTGGGAAAAATCTCCCTCCGCCCGGGCTTGGTCATAAACCCTGCATTGACTTCCATCAGATCGGCCCAATCCGCGCATATAGTCTGTCTCAATCCAGCCGGCCGCGAAGGCCGCGCTGAACGTCGGCCAACAGAGCCGTGACAAATGTGCAGGAGGCTGAAAATGCAAAGGTTCGCAGTAGCAGTAGCTGGATTGGCGCTCCTTGGTGTGACCGGCGCCCAGGCGCAAGATTATCCGTATCCATATGCCGCACCGTACGCCTCGCCGTACGCGGGAATGTACTTGGCAGCGCCCGCCGTCGGCGTCGCGCCGGGCATGGCGCCCTACGGCGGCGGGGTGGCCTACATGCCGGGCCGGTTCCCGGCTCCTTCGTCGTGAACGCCTACACCGGACGATGGTGCACATTCCAACCGGACGGCTGGCACTGGTGCTGGACGCCCTAGCGCCGGCGCAACGCGCGCCGTCATCCTCAACGCGGCGGCGCGCGTGCCCGCGTGTCTTTCATTCAATTTGATGTTAATTTTTCCGGCTAACCTCGCCGCACTTTCGCCGACTGAATTTACCGCTTGGCATCTTCCTGCGTCCATATTCCGCGGCGCCCGTGGTGTCATTGGAGCGAGGGAGCTACCCATGTCTCAACTTCTCGCGCGGTTCTGGAAAGATCAGTCGGCAGCGACCGCCATCGAATATGGTTTGATCGCCGCCGGCATTTCGGTTGTCATCATTGCTGTCGTCAACGGCATCGGCACTCAGCTGAACACGAGCTTCGGTAGCATTTCGACACAGCTGAAGTAACGGCCGAACGCACACCCGCTTAAGAGAGGGCCGCCTTGCGTTTGGCGGCCCCTTTCATTTTCGGCGAGCGCCGCTTCACTTCCTCGCCCCGCACGCGGGGAGGGGTCGTTTCTCCCGCTCATTCCCGCGGAAGCGGGAATCCAGTTCTGGGTCCCCGCTGAAGTTTACCCCCGACATCGATCGGGGGCGGGGACGAGCGAACAAAAAAATCCGTTACCGCGCCGCGCTTCTTTCACTTCCCTCTCCACGCCGGGGAGAGGTGAAGCGAGTTGCCGTGCGCTAGACGCCGCGCCGGACCTAAGGCAATTCGTCGGCAAACCAGTGCTTGTTGTCGAAGATGATCTCGGTCCATTGCGGGTCTTTGTCCACGACGTCGACTTTGGTGCCGCGTGGAAGCGCGATGCAGCCCTTCCATTTCACCGGATAGGGCGGCCGGCCGTTGTTGAGGCTCGCCAACGTGCGCTCATGCGCTTCCGCCCAGGTGGGACAGAAGCGCACGTCATGGGTCAGCGCCTGCGTCTCGGCATGGGCCGGCACAACGCTCATGACAGCCGCCGCCGCAATGATGATCAAAGATCGAAACATCAGCCGCCCCTTTTGCTCCACACGCGTAGAATAGCATTGGCGAGGTGTCGTTTCTCCGCTCATTCCCGCGGAAGCGGGAATCCAGTTCTGGGTCCCCGCTTTCGCGGGGACGAGCGAACAAAAAAATCCGTTCCCGCGGCGCGCTTCTTTCACTTCCCTCTCCCCGCCGGGGAGAGGCGACGTACAGTGCCACGCATAAGCAATCTCGTTCCCGCGGCGCGTTTTCTGCGCCCGAGTTTTACCGCCGTAGCCCGGATTGAGCGGTAGCGAAATCCGGGGAATGAACTGCAAAGCCTGTCCCGGATTTCGTTTCACTCAATCCGGGCTACGAAGTAAGAAAAAAAGGAAGCGGAACGCCGGCAGACGCATTTGTCTTGATGCCCGCACACAAGCGGCGTGCGGGACGCGCCACGGAGTAAGGCGGCTTGCGCCGCCCTCCGCTTGCGGGCGCGCTCGCCTGCCGGCATTCCACTTGCGGTTTTCGCCAACGGGACTTTCGTCCCGAGGGCTCAGCATCGGGCCAGGCTTCCCGAAGACGGCGCGCAAAGCTGCGGCGTGCCGCACGCGCCGCCTAAGGTCACAGCGATGCACCTCGCGCGCCGGTCGTATTGCCGGCAGGCATGATGCCCGAGCCGCCCGGGTGCGGACCGTATCCTTCCGCCCGCGGGCGCCGCACTCGCTCCGCCATCGGGGAGTACCCTCCCCGATGGCGTCCTTTAACGAGCGAGATCGGCCGCCGTTATTGCCATCGCCGCGGCGAAGTCAAAGGCGTTTGAATTTCTGTCGATGAATCAAAAGCGTTTGGCGCGCGGACGTTTTTTGAAGTCCCCGCACTCCAATGATTCTTTGGCGACAGGAAAGCACTTGTCGCCCGACGCGAGCTGCCTGGGTGTCCTTCTTTCGGTTGTGTCCTGATAAAGTCGCCAGCAGGTCAGACCCGGGGAGAGGAAGACATGGAAAAGGAATTCATTGAGTTCGGCGGCGGCAGGCGTGGCGACGTTGACCTTGAACCGGCCGGATCGCCTGAACGCGCTGTCGACGCCGATCATGGATGGCCTGCTCGAAGCGCTGCCGCGGCTGGCCGCCGATGCGGCCGTCGGTGTGATCGTGCTGACCGGGGCCGGCCGGGCATTCTGTGCGGGCGGCGATGTCAAGAACATGGCCGCGGGCTCTACGGAGCGGCCTTTTGACGAGGCGGTGGCGCATTTGCGCGCGCGGATGGAGGTGTCGCGGCTGTTGCATGAAGATTCCAAAGCCGACCATCGCCATGCTGAATGGGGTCGCCGCCGGCGCCGGTCTGTCGCTGGCGCTGGCTTGCGATCTGCGGATCGCGGCGCGCTCGGCACGCCTTATCACCGCTTTTGCGAATATCGGCTTTTCCGGCGATTTCGGCGGCAGTTATTTTCTTTCCAAGCTGGTCGGCTCCGGCAAAGCCCGCGAACTTTATTACACCGCCGAGCCGATCGACGCCGAAGCGGCGCTTGCGCTCGGTATCGTCAATCGCGTCGTTGCCGACGCCGACCTCGCCCAAGCGACGGCCGCTCTCGCGCAAAAACTCGCCCAAGGGCCGCGGGTTGCGCTCGCTTTGATGAAGGCGCATTTCAACGCGGCGGAAACTTCAACGCTCGGAGAGCTTCTCGATCTCGAGGCGACCCATCAAGTCGAGACCGGCCGGACGCAAGATCACAAGGAGGCCGCGCGGGCTTTCGTGGAAAAACGTGCGCCTGTGTTCGTCGGCCGCTAAGTTGCAGGCTCGGTGGTGGCGAGCGACATTGTAGGGTGGGCTGAGCGAAGCGAAGCCCACGCGGTCACCGAGCTCAAATCGTGGGCTCGCCGCGGAGCTTGTCATCGGGCCGGCCACTTCGGGTAATAGCGCGCCCCGCGCGTGAACGCGCGACTGCCCGTTGGCGGCTTTAGCCCCCTAAGCGTGCTAAAATCATTTCGTCATTGCCGGACACAAGGTGCGTAGCGCCGTCTTGATGCAAAATGATCCGGCAATCTATGCGGCTGGCAATTCAGCAGGACCAACGGGTCAAGCCCGGCGGTGACGAGCAAAGTGCATTATGCCGTCATCCTGAGGCGGCCGCGGAGCGGCCCTCGAAGGATGCAGGGTGAGACCTTTCCGCTTGTACTGGTTCTTCGACAATCAGTAATCGTCCCTGATTCTCGACTTTGAGGCTTGTCCCTTCCTGAAAAAGACCGCGTGACTTCTACGCTGGATCGTGAGGAGCGGCGTCAGCACCACAGCAGCACGCTCGGCGTCGAAGCCGCCGCTGTCGGTGTACAGGTCTTCGAGTAGCGAGTTCTTTCCGGCCGCCAGCGTTTCAATCCCTCGCCGAGATGGGATGGCCACTTTGGGTATGGGAGCTGACACCCGAATTACTATGCAAGGCTCATAGCAATCTTATGCGTCCATAGAATGGGTCGGCTGGATTAGTGATCGAAACGCCGGCATGATCTGATCGCATTTCCGGCAAAGCCAAATAATATCCACAAGTGAACGATAAGGCGACATGTCGGCCTATGGCGAATTTAATCGTTATATAAATCACTGGCTTATGGATTTTCATCGTCTTGATCTCTCGCCATCCTCTGATTCATTATGAGAATAATGGATTACATAATCCATGTATTTCCGCAAAAATCTCCATTCACATAATATGGTCAAGGCAAGTGGTCAGTTGTCTTTACACGCTCACGAACCTCGATCGCCATAGAAGGCATGGCAATCTCGTTTTGGCGAGAGACCGAGACGCTCCGATGGCCCCAACAAACCCGTTGGTCGAAGGCCCGCACGCAGACAGCGGCAGCTTCGACGATAGGCTTAGTTCTGCCGTTGCTCAGGCTCTTTTCTTGTTTCGACCAGGTGAGGCGGCCCCTTTTGATTTCCGGGCCGCGTATAACGCATCACCTTCACGGGGAATCCTGCGGGTGAGGCCGAGCCAGCCCGATGCGGGCTGCGTGCGTTGCTAGGCGGCACTGCAAATTAAAAACGGCAGAGATGTGCACCGGATAGGGGCGCGTGAAAGATTGGTTTTGTCGTCACATCTAATTGAGAAAGCGAACGAATCCGTGATGTATCGCATATTATGCACATGAATAACATGTCACTCACTTGACGTATTTGAGGTCACCGTTCATCATAAGAGGTGTGGCAATTTCATTTTGGCAGAGACTGAGACGCTGATGGCCGGAAAGAACTCGCTACTCGAAGACCTGTACACCGACAGCGGCGGCTTCGACGCCGAGCGTGCTGCTGTGGTGCTGAAGCCGCTCCTCACGATCGAGCGTGGAAGTCACGCGGTCTTTTTCAAGAAGGGGGCAAATCTCAAAGAGGAAGATAAAGTCCTGGCATACATGCTTGTGAAAAAATTGCTGAAAAGCGAGGGTGTAGCCGACAGCGCCGAGGTTTCCGGGAAGGAGATAAAAAAGCAGACGAGCGTCAAGTCGGGCACCGTCGATGCCGCAATTAAAAAGTTAAAGGAGGAAAGCCTCATTACCGGGAGCGGCAGCAACTATGAAATCCCCGCGCATGAAACCGAGACGGTTATTGACCGGCTCGCGAAGCGCTCACCTAGCAGCGGCTGACAATGACGGACAGCGAAACTAAGAAGCTGCTTGGGGAGATCCTGGCCGTCGTAAAGAACCTCGACGGCCGGCTGTCAAAATTGGAATTTGGGAGTGGCACCCAGCGCAGGCGAAACGGCTGCGGTTCACATCCCAACAGAAAAAAAGCTTTCTCTTAAAGAGTTCATCATAAGCCGCGCTCCGTCCAATGCGGTGCAGATGACGCTGGCCATCGCTTACTACCTTGAAGCTTACGATGGTGTGTCTCCATTCAACACCGCTGACCTTGAAAGAGGATCCGCTCTGCGCGTGAAAGCGTTCCGACGAACATAAATGACAAGGCAAACATGTGCGTGAAGAACGGCCACTTCATGGAGGACAAGGATAAGAAAGATAGCATGAAGGCATGGGTCGTTACGCGCTCAGGCGAGGAAGCGGTGCGCGTCGGTTTCACCAAAACGCAAACGTGATTTTTATCGTCGCTACCATCTCTTAGCGTTGTCGAACTGCGTATCTGTGAAAAGGGGCAATTGTGGAAATGAAATAATCAGACACTCGAAAGGAAGATACCGTGGATCAGAAAGAACTTGAACTACTCGCGTTGCGACATTTAGGGAGGTCGGCAAGGTCATTGAAACACTGCCAACGGAGATTAGAGGGGAAGCGTTTGGTCTCTTTAAGAGCTACATTTCGCAGCAGCATGCGCCGCCGTCCGATAGAAAGGCTGAGCGAGTTCCTCGTGCTGACAGTAGTGAGCCCGCGGATCTCTTTAAGCAGATTTGATCACAAGCCGTCCGACAACGTGCCGCTTTTACTTCTTCGTAAGAAAACGACTCCGAACCGTATTCTTGGAAGAAATGAGCCGCGATTAAGCGTTTCGGGGAAGCGGTTAAAAGCCGCGCGCGTTCCGGGCGCGCAAAAAATGAATATTGCTGATGTACTGAACAAGAGCGGCGAATTGGCTGACACGAACGGGCTGGCGGGAACGCGGCGGCTGTGGAACCTGACGACGTCAGGGAGAGAGCATGTAAGGACGTTGGTGGGTTTGCCAGCCAATGAACCTGAGATCGAGCACGACGTCGCGACGCTGACGACCCTTGTTTCGAAGGTGTCCGATGAGGACGTTCGAAGCTATCTCGAAGAAGCGCTAAAGTGCCTTCAAGTGGATGCCCTTCGTGCTTGCGTTGTATTCGTTTGGACCGCCGCCGCCAGGTCCATTCAAGTGAAGGTCCTCTCGAAGGGCACGGCCGCAGTCACGCGCCGCTGTCGCAGAAGCACGACCCGAAGGCGCGTACGATCGCGAAGATAGATGATTTTGCTTATGTCAAGGAGGCGATTTTACTGTTGGCTGCAACTGATCTCGGATTTTTCGATAAGAACGAGAAAGACACGCTTACGGAAGCGCTGATCTCCGTAATCGTTGCGGACATCCGTCCAAGTACCGGCCTGGCATAAAAAAGGTCTCCGCATTTGTGGAAGACCTAACGTCGATCGTCTTTGCGTGACGCCATTGCGAATCCGCCAGCTTAGCTAAACATCCAACGCCCCCTCATCCGCGAACTCGGCGCGTTCCTGGATGAAGGCAAAGCGCGCTTCCGGCTTTGTCCCCATCAGCCGCTCGACGGATTTTTTGGTGGCTTCTTGCGTCTCGGGCAGGAGCACCACGCGCAAAAGCGTGCGCTTCTTCGGGTCCATGGTGGTTTCCTTCAACTGCGCCGCCATCATCTCGCCCAGCCCCTTGAAGCGGCTCACCTCCACCTTGGCGTTGGCGTGAAATTCTTTCTTCAAAATTTCGTCGCGGTGCTTTTCGTTGCGCGCGTAGAAAATCTTGCCGCCGTGGCTTAGCCGGTAGAGCGGCGGCACCGCGAGATAGAGGTGGCCCTTGTCGATCAGGCCGCGCATCTCGCGAAAGAAGAAGGTGATGAGCAGCGAGGCGATATGGGCGCCGTCGACGTCGGCGTCGGTCATGATGATGACGCGGCCGTAGCGCAAATCCTCGTCGCGATAATGCGCGCCGGAGCCGCAGCCGAGCGCCTGGATCAGGTCGGCGAGCTGCTGGTTCTGCGCGAGCTTGTCCTTGCCGGCCGAGGCGACGTTGAGGATCTTTCCGCGCAGCGGCAGAACCGCCTGCACCGCGCGGTCGCGCGCCTGCTTGGCCGAGCCGCCGGCGAAATCGCCTTCGACCACGAACAATTCGGCGCCTTCGGCGGCGGTGTTGGTGCAGTCGGCGAGCTTTCCCGGGAGGCGGAGTTTGCGCACGGCGCTCTTGCGCGCGATGTCCTTTTCGGCGCGGCGGCGGAGCCGCTCGTCGGCGCGCTCGACCACGAAATCGAGAAGCTTGTTGGCTTGCGTCGGATTGCCGGCGAGCCAATGGTCGAACGGGTCTTTAATTGCCTGCTCGACAATCCGCTGCGCCTCGGCGGTGGCGAGGCGGTCCTTGGTCTGGCCCTGGAATTCCGGCTCGCGGATGAAGACCGAGAGGAGCGCGCCGGCGCCGGTCATCACGTCGTCGGAGGTCACCGGGGCGGCGCGCTTGCCTTGCCCGATCCGCTCGGCGTGGTCCTTCAGCCCGCGGAGGAGGGCGGAGCGCAAACCGGATTCGTGCGTGCCGCCGTCGGGCGTCGGAATGGTGTTGCAGTAGGAGTGGAGGAAGCCGTCGGTGTCGGCGGTCCAGGCCACCGCCCATTGCGCGCCGCCATGGGCGCCGACCTTGCCGGCCGAGCCGGTGAAAATGTCGGGATGAACCAGCGTCGCTGCCGGCGAGCGTCTCCGACAGATAATCCTTCAGTCCGTCGGCGAAGTGAAACGTCGCTTTCTCCGGCACGCCTTCGGCGCCGCGCAACAATTCCTTGGCGCAGAACCAGCGGATTTCGACGCCGCCGAACAGGTACGCCTTCGAGCGCGTCATCTTGAACACGCGCTCCGGCTTGAAATGCGCCTTGGCGCCGAAAATCTCCGGGTCGGGCCGGAAGCGCACTCTTGTGCCGCGGCGGTTCGGCGCCTTGCCGGCGTCCTGCAGTTTGGTCTTCGGTTTGCCGCGCTCGAACGCCATGCGGTAGAGCTTTTGCCCGCGCGCGACCTCGACCTCCATCCGCTCCGAGAGCGCGTTGGCGACCGAGACGCCGACGCCGTGCAGGCCGCCGGAGGTCTCGTACACTTTGGAATCGAATTTGCCGCCGGCGTGCAGCGTGCACATGATCACTTCCAGCGCCGATTTTTTCGGGAATTTCGGATGCGGATCGACGGGAATGCCGCGGCCGTTGTCGGTGACGGTGACAAAGCCGTCGGCCGCCATCTCGACTTCGATCCAGTCGGCGTGGCCGGCGAGCGCCTCGTCCATGGCGTTGTCGATCACCTCGGCGAAGAGGTGATGCAGCGCCTTCTCGTCGGTGCCGCCGATATACATGCCGGGCCGCCGGCGCACCGGCTCGAGCCCCTCCAGCACTTCGATATGTTTGCGCGGTATAGCCGGAATCGCCGCCTGCGCCCCGCGCGGCGGCGCGGCCGTTGCCAGAGGCGCGGCGGGCGGAGCCGCGGCCTTCGCCCGCGGCCGAAAACAAGTCCGGCGTATCCTGCTTTTTAGCTGACTTTCCCAAAGCTTACCCCAGTTTCCTCATTTATTTAATCGCCGGCGCTCGCAGCGCGCCACACCAACCCTGCTCGCGCCGGCGCTGGGAGCGAATCGCTGACTTTTGACTATGCCACGGACTGTGCAAACACCGCGATCAGGCGTATTTTTGGCCTCGCCAATTCAGAAGGGATTTAACCCAAAGGATCACCCTATGAAGACGCTCATCGTATTAACGGCATTTCCGGCGGGACTTGCGCTCACCCAACAGGCGAGCGCCTGCGACTGGATGCATGAGGCGGCGCAGCCTTCGACCACGGCAACGTGCGAGAACGGCAATTGCCCGGCCGCAGCGCAGACCCAGCAGGAAGCCGCGACCACCGCGACCGCGCCCGCCGCTTCGCAGCGCCGTGGAAGAGCCGGCGCCGGCTTCGCCGACACTGGTTGCCCAAGGTCGATAAAGCGCAATCATTGCCGAAAGCTTTCCGCCGCTCGCGCGCGGCCTCTTTGGCTTTTTCCCTCCCCTGAAAGGGGAGGGTCGGCACGTCTTGCGTGCCGGGGAGGGGTCGATCGAAGCGGCAATGAATAATGACCCCCAACCCGCCGGCTCGCCGGCGACCTCCCCCTTGCAGGGGGAGGTGAGGAGTGCGTGGCGTTTCTGAGAGAGCAATTCGTTACCCCCGCGACAGACAGCAAGGTCGGAATACATTCGGTTTTGCCGGCCGATTGACGCGTGCCCGCGCCGGCTTTATATGGCCGCGCATGCACTGCTCGCCAACGACCAACGCCTTAAAGCGCCGCCGCCGTAGCGACACGGCACGGGCGCGCGTTCGCGCGTGAGCAAACCCGTGCCGCCGGCGCCGCGGCACACTCCGTCTGAAAATTTCGCCGCGGTTAGGGGCAACCGTTCCCTCCCCTGAAAGGGGAGGGTCGGCACGCCATAAGCGCGTTTACGCGCTTCTTCGATGCGCGTATGGCGTGCCGGGGAGGGGTCGAATGAACAAAAGGTGCGGTGCGACGACGACCCCCACCCGCCGGCGTTGCCGACGACCTCCCCCTTTCAGGGGGAGGTAAAAGAATGCGGCACGTTTCTGAGCAACTAGGATCGGTCGAGAATTGATCATGCCCGCGACGGATGAAAAAGCGAAAATCGGCATTCTCGGCGCGTCCGGCTATACCGGCGCGGAACTGGTGCGGCTCCTGCTGCGCCATCCGCGCGTAGAAATGTGCTTGCTCACCGCCGACCGCCGCGCCGGCAAGCCGATGGCGGAAGTCTTTCCGCAATTTTCGCCGTACGATCTGCCGGCGCTGACCGCGCTCGACGCCGTCGACTGGAAAACGCTGGCGCCCGATCTCGTGTTCTGCGCGCTGCCGCACGGCACCACGCAGAAGGTGATCAAGGATGTGCTGACGCGGATGCCGGCGCTGAAAGTAGTCGATCTCTCCGCCGACTTTCGTTTGGCGGACGTCGCCGCCTACGCGCGCTGGTACGGCCATGCGCATGCGGCGGCGCAGTTGCAGAAGCAGGCGGTCTATGGGCTGACCGAAATCTATCGCGCGAAGATCAAGACGGCGCAGCTCGTCGCCAATCCCGGCTGCTACACCAGCTCGGCCGAGCTTGCGCTCGTTCCGCTCCTGAAAGCCAACGCCATCGATCCCGACGCGATCGTCATCGACGCCAAATCCGGGCATCACCGGAGCGGGCCGGGCGGCGCGCGAGGACATGCAGTTCGCCGAAGTGTCCGAAGGCTTTGCACGCCTACGGCGTCGGCCACCACCGCCACATGGCCGAGCTCGATCAGGAATTTTCGCGCGCCGCCGGGCGCGAGGTGATCGCAAGCTTCACGCCGCACCTTGTGCCGATGAACCGCGGCATCCTGTCGACGATTTACGTGCGCGGCGCCAAGGCCACGCCGCAGGATCTGCATGCGCTCCTTTTAAAGTCTTACGCGAAGGAGCCGTTCGTCCACGTGCTGCCGTTCGGGACCTTTCCGCAGACGCGGCACGTGCGCGGCTCCAACATGACGTTTCTCGGGGTTGCCGCCGACCGCGTCGCCGGCCGCGCCATTATCGGCTCGGCGCTCGACAATCTCACCAAGGGCGCTTCGGGCCAGGCGGTGCAGAACATGAACCTCATGCTCGGCTTTCCCGAGACGCTGGGCCTCGAGCAAGTGGCGCTGTTTCCTTAACTTCCTTGAAAAAGCATCGCCGGCGCGGCCGCTTACTGTGGCCTGCACCTTGACGTAGCTTCCCGGCGCGTCCTCGATGGCTTTGAGCTTGCCGGCGCCGGGGATGCGCGCGGGCACCTGCGGCGACGGCGCTTGGTCAGCCAAGCGAACCAATCCGGCCACCAGGAGCCCGGATGCTGCGTCGCCTTGGCGATCCAGCCTTCGAGATTGGCGCTGCGCGGCCGCCGGCCGGTCCAGTAGTGATACTTGTGCTTCTCCGGCGGATTGACGACGCCGGCGATGTGGCCGGAGGCGGCGAGCACGTAGCGCACCGGCCCGCCGAAGAATTTTGAGCCGAGCATCACCGACCTGCCGGCGCAATATGGTCTTCGCGCGCGGCGAGATTGTAGACCGGTATTTTGATGTTTTTCAGATCGACCGGCGTGTTGGCGACGCTCATCTGCCCTTTGGCGAGTTTGTTGCCGAGGTAGCAATTGCGCATGTAGTCGGAGTGATTGGCCGCCGGCAGCCGTGTGGCGTCGGAATTCCAATAGAGAAGATCGAACGGGAAGGGCGCCTTGCCGCGCAGATAATTGTTGATGATGTAGGGCCAGATCAGATCGTTGGAGCGGAGCAGGTTGAAGACGGTGACCATCGACATGCCCGGCAAATAGCCGCGTTCGGCCATGCGCGCTTCGATCGCCTTGACCTGGTCCTCGTCGATGAAGACTTTCAGGTCGCCGGCATAGGTGAAATCGACCTGGGCGGCGAGGAACGTCGCGGAGACCACGCGCTCGTCGTGCCACACCGCCATGGCGGCGAGCGCCGACGCGAGCATGGTGCCGCCGACGCAATAGCCGATGACGTCCACCTTGTCCTCGCCGGTCGCCTGCTTGATGGCGTCGAATGCCGCCAGCGGCCCCTCGCGCACGTAATCCTCGAAGGATTTTTGCGCGAGGCTTGCGTCCGGATTGACCCAGGAGATGCAAAACACCGTCAGCCCGTGGTCGACGCACCATTTGATGAAGGATTTTTCCGGCGTCAGATCGAGGATGTAAAATTTGTTGATCCACGGCGGCACGATCAGCAGCGGGCGCTGGCGCACCGTCGCGGTGGACGGCGCATATTGCAGAAGCTGCATCACCTCGTTCTGGAAGATCACCTTGCCGGGCGTGGTCGCGAGATTGCGGCCGACGGCGAACATCGAGGCATCGGACTGGCGGATTTTGAGCACGCCGCCGCCGGCCTCGATGTCTTCGGCCAGCATGTGCATGCCGCGGGCGAGATTTTCGCCGTTGCTGGTGAGCGTCTCGCGCAACAGTTCCGGATTGGTGAGAACGAAGTTCGACGGCGAGATCGCGTTGACGATCTGCCGCATGTAAAACTCGGCTTTGTGCCTGGTGTGCGGATCAAGCTCGGCCGCGTCGCTGACCAAGTGGTTGGCCCAGCTGGTGGTGAGCAGATAAGCCTGCTTGAGGAAATCGAACAGCTGGTTCGACGTCCATTCCGGATCGGCGAAACGCTTGTCGTTGGCCGCGGGCGTCACCACCGGCGGCGGCGCTTCGCCCGAAAGCCGCTTCGACGCCGCCGCCCATAGCGCGAGATAGGCGTTGCCGAGCCGCTGTTGCAATTCGAGCGCGCGGTTGGGATCGGCGAGCCAGTATTGCGCGACCTGTGTGAACGTCTTGATCGCGTCGGTGATCTCGTCGGCCAGCGCTTGGTCGCCGCGGCCCTCCTCGCGCGGCTTCAGGTAGGCGGCGAGCGCGCGTCCGCCTTCCTCGACCGCGCGGGCGAGATTGCGCGAAAACTCTTCGACGTCGACGCCGCCAATCTTTGCTGGAGTTTGCGACGGAGCCTGCACCGGCGTTCCTCACCCTTCGCCCGGCCGATGACTTTGGCCGATGCTGCAGAAATGGCTTGCGTCCGGATGACGCGCAAGTCGCCGCACCGGCCGTGCGCAATCGGTTCGCTGTTGCCGCCCCTCTGCGCTACCTTGCCGTGTGCGGACCTTGTTTCGACCATATTAGCGGGTTATCGCGTCCCGGCGCGGTTCCAGCGGTGGATATTTGTAAACCTTTGAGGCGTTAGCTTATTTCGAGCCAAGCGGCGGGGGTCGGGCCGGCCACGGGACAGGCCCAAGTGCGGTTGGGGGTAGCGTGAGCTCTCACGTCAGGCGTCAGAAGCATGGAATCCGTGCTGGCGGCGGCCGGTTTTATGGCGGCGCTGGTCCTGTCCGGCTGCGCTGCGAACACCGGTTTTCCTGCCGTGCACGACATGCCCGCCCCGCGGGCGGACACGACGCTCACGCCCGACGAGGTGAAAGAGGCGACGGATTCGCTGATTTCCCAGCGCAACCACTTGACCGCGCAAACGCAAGGCGCGGTCCAGCCGGTCCAAGCGGCGACGCCGCCAACGGCGGCGCCCGCTCCTGGCGCCGCGGCAAAGAAAAAGGCGGCCGCGCCCGCCGCCGCCCAGTCCGCTGCGGCGGATGACGCGACCGGCGCGACCGCCATCGGCGCTTACGCCAAGCCGTGATAAAAAGACCGGACTCCATCGCCCGCGTTAGTGACATGGAAGAGTTTTACCGTATCCGCCGCCTGCCGCCCTACGTGTTCGAAGAGGTCAATCGCGCCAAGGCCGTGGCGCGCAATAGCCGGCGTCGATATCATCGATCTCGGCATGGGCAATCCCGACCTGCCGGCGCCGGCGCACGTCATCGAGAAGCTGAAGGAAACGCTCGGCAAGCCGCGCACCGACCGCTATTCGGCCTCCCGCGGCATTCCCGGCCTGCGCCGCGCCCAAGCCGGCTATTACGCGCGGCGCTTCGGCGTCAAGCTCAATCCGGAAACGCAGATTGTCACTACGCTCGGCTCCAAGGAAGGCTTCGCCAATGTGGCGCAAGCCATCACCGCGCCGGGCGACATCATTATCGTTCCCAATCCGACTTATCCGATCCACGCCTTCGGGTTTCTCATGGCCGGCGGCACCATCCGTTCGGTGCCGGTTGCGGCCAATTCCGGCGTTTTTCAGCGCGCTCGAACGCGCGATGATGCATTCGATCCCGAAGCCGATCGCCGTCGTCACCTGTTATCCGTCGAACCCGACGGCGAGCGTCGCCGACCTCGATTTCTACCGCGACCTCGTGGCGTTCGCGAAGAAGCACGGGCTCCTGGTGCTCTCCGATCTCGCCTATGGCGAAGTCTATTTCGACGACAATCCGCCGCCTTCGATCCTGCAGGTGCCGGGCGCCATGGATGTCGCGGTCGAGTTCACCTCGCTGTCGAAGACCTTATTCCATGCCCGGCTGGCGCATCGGATTTGCCGTCGGCAACGAACGCGTCATTGCCGCGCTGGCGCGGGTGAAATCCTATCTCGATTACGGCGCCTTTACGCCGATCCAGGTGGCGGCGACCGCCGCGCTGAATGGTCCGGCCGATTGCATTGCCGAGATGCGCGCCACTTACCGCCGCCGCCGCGACGCGCTGGTTGAATCGTTCGGCCGCGCCGGATGGCACATTCCGGCGCCGCAGGCCTCGATGTTCGCCTGGGCGCCGATCCCTGAACCGTTTGGCCCGCTCGGCAGCGTGGAATTCGCCACCCTTCTGGTCGAGAAGGCGAGCGTTGCGGTGTCTCCCGGCGCCGGCTTCGGCGAGCACGGCGAGGGCCATGTGCGCATTGCGCTTGTCGAGAACGAGCAGCGTATCCGCCAGGCGGCGCGCAACATCCGGCGCTTTCTTGAAACCGGCCCGGAAATGCTGCACAACGTCGTGTCCTTGGCGACGCGGCGTTAGCCGAGCCTTGCTATTTCCAGGCTAGGACATTTGCGGTTTATGGCCGAACCGTTGAAAGTCGGTCTTGCCGGACTAGGAACGGTCGGCATGGCTGTTCTCCGGCCTCCTCGACCGCGGACGCGACAAACTCACGGCGCGCTGCGGCCGCGCGATCGACGTCGTTGCGGTGAGCGCGCGCTCGCGCGGCAAGAAACGCGACATCGATCTTGAAGAAATTCCGCTGGTTTGCCGATCCGGCCACACTCGCGGCCGATCCGGCGATCGACGTCTTCGTCGAAGTGATCGGCGGGGAGGGCAATCCGGCCAAGCGCGTCGTTGAAACCGCGCTTGCCGCCGGCAAGCCGGTGGTAACCGCCAACAAGGCGCTGCTCGCCCGCCACGGTCATCGGCTCGCCTTGCTCGCCGAGCGCCATCGCGTCGCGCTCAATTTCGAGGCCTCGGTCGCCGGCGGCATCCCCATCGTGAAGACGTTGCGCGAAGGCCTCAACGGCAGTTCGTTCACCCGCATCTATGGAATCCTGAACGGCACCTGCAACTATATCCTCTCGCGCATGGAAGAGGACCGGCTCGCCTTCGATGAATGCCTGCGCGAAGCGCAACGCCTCGGCTATGCGGAGGCCGATCCGTCGTTCGACGTCGAAGGCCACGACACCGCGCAAAAACTCGCGATCCTCTCCAGCCTCGCCTTCGGCACCAAGGTCGATCCGGCGCGCCATCTATGTCGAGGGCATCTCGTCCATCACGCTCGCCGACCTCGATGCCGCAGCCGAGCTTGGCTACCGCGTCAAGCTCCTCGGCGTGGCGGTGAAGACCGAAGCCGGCATCGAGCAGCGCGTGCATCCGACCATGGTGCCGCGCGAATCCGCCATCGCCCAGGTGATGGGCGTGACCAATGCGGTCACCGTCGATGCCGACGGTCTTGCCCCGATTACGCTTGTTGGTCCGGGCGCCGGCGGCGCCGCCACGGCTTCGGCCATCGTCTCCGACCTTGCCGATATCGCGCGCGGGCGTGCGCGCGCCGCCATTCGGCCGGCCCGCCGCGCGCATGACCACGACCCGCAAAGCGCCGATGCAGCGCCATGAGGGCGGCTACTATATCCGCCTCCTTGGCCCGCGACCGGCCGGGCAGCGCCGCGACCATTGCGCGGCGCCTGGCGCAACGGCAAATCTCGCTGGAATCGATTGTGCAGCGGCACGAAAGTTCAGGCTTGGCGACGGACCAGCGCGGGCGCTCGGGAGAGCCGGTTCCGGTTATTCTCATTACCTACGCGACCACCGAGGACGCCGTGCGCAAGGCCCTCGCCGCGGTACGCCGCGACCGTGTAATCTCGGGCCAACCGCAAGTGATCCGCATCGAGAAGAATTAGCGACCGCCCCCAGTACCGAACTCAAAAAAATCGGATTTCTGCGATGGAAATGACGTCGATCACGGTACCTCACGGCCTCATTCTGGAGCGCGTTCTCGCGCTCGAAATCGTACGCGTCACCGAGCGCGCGGCGGTCAATGCCGCGCGGTTGCGCGGGCGCGGCGACGAAAAGGCCGCCGACCAGGCCGCCGTCGACGCCATGCGCCGCGAGCTCAACAGGCTGCCGATCGACGGCACGGTGGTCATCGGCGAGGGCGAAATGGACGAAGCGCCGATGCTGTTCATCGGCGAGAAAGTCGGGCAGCAAGGGCGGCTTCAAAGTCGATATCGCCGTCGATCCGGTCGAAGGCACCACGTTGTGCGCCAAGAACATGCCGGGCTCGATCGCCACGCTGGCGCTTGCCGAGAACGGCACGCTGCTGCATGCGCCCGACATCTACATGGACAAGATCGCGGTCGGTCCCGGCTATCCGAAGGGCGTGGTCGATCTCGACGCGCCGGCGGAAGACAACATCCGCAACCTCGCCAAGGCCAAGGGCGTCAAGCCGGAAGCCATCACCGCCATGATCCTTGACCGCCCGCGCCATGCCGAGCTGATCGCCGGCGTGCGCAAAGCCGGCGGCGCCGTGAGCCTGATCACCGACGGCGACGTCGCCTCGGTCATCCACACCGCCGATCCGGATAAGACCGGCATCGACATCGCCATGGGCATCGGCGGCGCGCCCGAAGGCGTGCTCGCGGCGGCGGCTTTGCGCTGCATCGGCGGTCAGATGCAATGCCGGCTCGTGGTCGACACCGAAGAAAAGCGGACGCGCGCGGCGAAAATGGGCATCAAGGATCCGCGCAAGAAATACGAGATCGAGGATATGGTGCGCGGCGACTGCCTGTTCGCCGCGACCGGCATCACCGACGGCCGCATGCTGCAAGGCGTGAAGTTCGATGGCCCCTTGGTGCGAACGCACACCGTGGTCATGCGCTCGATCACCGGCACGGTGCGCTGGATCACCGCCGACCACCGCCAGCTCGACAAGTTTTAGCGCGCGATCCGGCTGCTACCACGGATATCGGCGTTTCCGCCGATCACGACCATCAAAGAGTTCGCTGTGTCGTTCGAACGCAGCGCCAGGAACGGTCACGCTTGACCCTCTTTCCACCAACCGTGAAAGCTGATGGGCAGACTGTGCGGCAGGTGCAGCCGTGCCAGCGGCCCGGCGTCAATATGCTCGGCGTCGAACAAGACGAAGAACGCGCGCTCGGTGTGCCCGTCAACGCACTGAGCGATGAGCCAGCCTTCGTCATGGCCGCCGCCGGGGCGGGCTGCAAACACTGGTTCTCCGACCGCGATGTCGGCGCCGAAGCTGAACACTTGCGTCTTGCCGCTGCTAAAATCCACGCGTTTGACGCCGCTCCACAGGCGATCGACGGATGAAGTGTTGCCGGCGCTGAGATAAGCCACGTCGTGCTTTCGCGTTGACGCGCGCGGATCGACCATCGGAAACTCGTGCGCGCCGGGATCAAGTATCTCTTCGCGCAACGAACCGCGGGCGACGTCGATGCGATAGCGGCGCAGCGTTCCCGGCGATTTCGCCACGCCCATCCGTCCCTGCATCAGCCGGTAAAACAATGCGTCGTGCGGCGCAAAGTGATCCGGCGCATCGTAGCCGACGAAATCGGCGACGATTTCGCCTTTCTCACTGTAGGCATTCAGGGAGTGCCAGATAAAAGCGGCCGGCGCTTCGAGCAGTTGTGCCGGACCGCCGTCGCGCGGCACTACCATCACCTGATTGCCGTCCTGCTGCTTCCACGACATCGATTCGATAACGGTTGCCTGACCGCTCAGAAAACGCCACGGCGAGAACCACATCGGGTGCAGCACGAAAATCAGGTGTTCGCGCGTCGCAAAAAAATCATGAATGTAAACGCTGCGGGGGGAGGGGATCACATGATGGGCTTTAAGCGCGCCGTCCGCCCCATGGACGATCGCGTGCAGCTTCATCGTCGCCCCATGGCTGACGCCGAACAGGAGCCATTCGCCGGTGACCGGATCGAATTTCGTGTGCGCCTTGATCATGAACTCTTTGCTCGGATCCCCTAAGAGCAGCGCGCCGAGGGTTTCCAGCGTGTCCGGATCGAGTCCGTAGGCGGGGCTCACTTCGTCGAAGGCGTAGAGCAGGTCCTTGAACGGGTAGACGGTCACGCCGGCCTGCGAGTGCACCGCGCCGCCGCCGAGATTAGCCAGGAAGCCGCCCGGCCGGCGCATGGACCAGGTTGCAAAACGATATGTACCGGCCGCTTCCTCGGCGGCGAATTTCTCCGTCCGCACGAATGCGTTCTGATAGTGCGCCCGTCCGTCCGCGAACGAGAGGCGCTGGACCAGCCCGTCGCCGTCGAGCAGATGAGGTTTGCGCAAGCCACCCCGTTCGAACAGGCCTGGCCCGTTGCGATAGAGCGATCCGCAAATCTCGCGCGGAATCGTACCCTCGATTTCAGGCGTCTCGTCGCGGCCGCCGCGTTCGGAAACGCCGAGCAGCGTCAGTGCGCGCGGCGCCGGCGCAAATTCGCCGCCGTCATGTACGGCCAGGGGATGGGTCATGGCACGCCCTCCGGGTTAATCTTAACGCCGCTAAGATTACGCGCCGATCTTAACACTGTCAAGATTTTGCTTGGTGCGGAGCGCGGGCCGGGCTATTTTGCCGGAATGCCGAAAAAAGCCGGCAAGAAGGCGGTTTCGTCCTATCATCACGGCGCCCTGCGCGATGCTTTGCTGCGCGCCGCGCAGAAAATCCTGGAAAAGGACGGCATCGCGCAGCTCTCGCTGCGCCGCGTCGCTCGCGCCGCCGGGGTGTCGGCCGCCGCGCCGTATCATCACTTCGCCGGCAAGCAGGCTTTGCTCGACGCCATCGCCGCGAAGGGCTTTGCCGCGCTGACCGTCGAGATGCACAAGCGAATGGGGAAAGAAAGCGATCCGGCCGGCCGACTCGACGCGAGCGGCATCGGTTACGTGGTCTTCGCCGTGCAAAACCCAACTGTCTTTCAGCTCATGTTCCGCGGCGATCGGGGGAAATTTCCGGCTAAGTCCGAGCTCAATAAAGCGCGCGAAGGCGCTTACGGCGTACTCGAATCAGCCGTCGCCGCATGTTCACCAGACGGCGAGGTCCGGCCTTTGCTTTGTCTCAAGCTCTGGGCGCTTGTGCACGGTATCGCCAAGCTCATGGTGGAGGGCGCGATCAGGCCTTCCATGTACGGCCTCGCCAGCAGCGAAGCGCTGGCGGAGCGTTTGCTGCGGAATGCGGATTAATTGGCGCAAATTTCGATGCGCTGATCGAGCGGCGCCACACGCAGCAAAAACGCGCGGCCGCGATGGAAGGCCGAGAACTCACCGAATGGGAGGTGCGTACATGATCCCGCCCGCGGTCCATGCCTCATTAAGTCCGCGTGGAATTCCCAATGCCGATTTCACGCCGACATTTCGCTCGTAAATCTCGCCATAATTGCCCACGAGCCGGATGATGCGTGCGGCCCAGTCAGGCGTCAGCCCCATGCGCTCGCCATAATCACCGTCTGTCCCTACCAGGCGTTGCACCGCCGGTTTGTTTGATTTCAGTGCATCATCGATGTTTTTCGAGCTCACCCCCAATTCTTCGGCGTTCAGCAAGGCGAAGACGGTCCACTTGACGACGTTCAGCCACTGATCATCGCCTTGACGCACAGCGGGGCCAAAAGGCTCTTTCGAGATCAGGTCGGGAAGAATGATGTGGTCGTCCGGCTTTGTGAGTTTTAGCCGAATGGCGTGAAGCTGCGAGGCGTCGCTGGTCAGGACATCACAGCGGCCTTCGTCGTAGGCTTTGGCGCTGTCATCGGGGGAGGTCCCGAGCACGGCTTCATAAGCCATATCATTGCTGTGAAAGTAATCGCCGAGATTGAGTTCGGTCGTTGTGCCGCTCTGCACGCAGATCTTGCTTCCGCCGAGATCGAGGGCGGAGTTGACGTTCCGCGACCGGGGAACCATGAAACCTTGGCCGTCATAATAGGTCACTGCCGCAAATTCCAATCCTAAATCGACCTCGCGCGACATGGTCCAAGTCGTATCTCGCGACAAAACGTCGATGTCGCCCGCCTGCAAGGCCGCAAAGCGGGTCGTCGCCGATACCGGCAAAAGCTTGACCTTGCTGGTGTCATTGAAAATCGCGGCCGACAGCGCTCGGCAAAAATCAACGTCAAATCCAACCCATTCATGATTTGCCAACTCAGCGGAAAAGCCAAGGACACCTTGGCTGACACCACACGCCACGGCGCCGCGTTGTTTAACGGATTTGAGCGTTTGCGAATGCGCCGTGGCGCTCGCGGCTATGCAGACCGCGAATTATAAAAAGTGCGGCCGAGTTTTTTAGCCAGCGGAACGAAAAGAAAAGGCGCATCAATCCCCTCACTCGATCGCGCGTCGTCGACTTGAACTCTTCCTTACTGCACGCTGGGAGCCTGCAGGACCACAACACGGGTGCCTACCGGAACACGTTCATAGAGATCGGCAACTTCCGGATTCGTGAGACGAAAACATCCCGAAGACACCGCCGATCCGATTGTCCGCGGTTGGTTGGTGCCGTGAATCCGGTAAACCGTTCCGCCAATGTAGAGAGCGCGTGCGCCCATCGGGTTGCCCGGGCCACCCGCCATGAACCGCGGCAAGTAGGGTTGACGAACAATCATCTCGGGCGGCGGCGTCCAATCCGGCCATTCAGACTTCCGGTTGATATATTTAAGACCATGCCATTGAAAGCCGGCGCGGCCCACGCCTATGCCGTACCGAATGGCGCGATTGTTGCCCTGAACCAAATAAAGGAAGCGCTCCGAGGTGTTGACAATGATCGTACCCGGTTGCTCGCTCGTCCGGAAAAATACCATCTGCCGCCGATATTCTGCCGGGAGTTGCTCTTCTTCCGGCGTGGGAACAATACCGGGTTGATCGCCGACCATATTCTCGTCTGGCCGGACTGACATGTTCGGTTGTGCCGAAACGCAAACGTTCGCCAAAGAAGCAAACATTGCAGTTATTGCGATCGTCTTTACTGCGATTTGGAAGCGCATATGTAAGGTCCGGCCTACAGCTTACGGAAACGTTGGAAAATTCAGCTTCAGCGCATCCCCGCGCCTGGCGATCATGGGAAGGAGCGCGGGCTTGCCGCTTATCGTGCGCTGCAGTCTCACCGAACCCTCCCCAGGGCGCCGAGGCATAGCCTAACACACGTCAGTTCCCTTGTGCATCACCGCAAAATGGGCGGCCACTCCGCCACCATGTGTCACAAGCGACGTTCCCGGGCCACTTCGGCCACGCCGTCTTTGCCTTCGACAGCGGCCAATATAGGACACTGCGCCATTTCCGAGAGGAAAAAATGAGGAGGCCCGCGGGAAGGACTTACCATTCGGCCCCGCGAGCCATTTAGCTCGAATCATCGGCATCTGCAGTGGCGTATTAACTATGCCGCTGTTCGGGTCTTCGCTCAATCGGCGAAAGCCATTGAATCGGCGGCTTGCCCTGAGACAACGGTTTCTAAAATGCGTCACGACATCGTCATCTTGGCCGGCAGATCGCCATGGACCTGGGCTTTAGCGAATGCACTTCGCCGGCATTTCCCCGACGTGCCGATCATCCTGGAGAAAAATCAACCTCGTGCATTGCTGTTGCGCCGGCGGATCCGCCGCTTGGGGATCTTCACCGTTGCAGGTCAAGCGGCATTCGGCGTGTTCGCGAAAGTCAACAGGCTTCGTTATCGCCGGCAGGAAAGAGCCATCCTGGCCCGCGAAGGCCTGAACACGACAGAGCTCCGCACCGGTGTCGTGTTCGTTTCCTCGGTCAATGATGATCGGACTGTGGAGATTCTTCAGGGCATGGCCCCAAAGGTCGTAGTTGTATCGCAAACCCGTATCCTGTCGCGAAAGATCCTTCAGTGCGTCCCCGCGATTTTTATCAATATTCATACTGGGATCACGCCGCAGTACCGCGGCCTTCACGGCGCCTACTGGGCCTTGGTCAATGATGACGCGGCAAACTGCGGTGTTACAATTCACGTTATCGATGCAGGCCTGGATACCGGACCGATCGTGGCGCAGGCCCAAATCAGTCCGTCATCGTCCGACAGCTATTTCACCTATCACTGGCTTCAGCTCACCGCCGCGCTCCCGCTATTGATTCGCGCCGTGCAAGCTGCGCTTACCGGCCAGCTGGTGACGCACGAACCGAAGCGAGACGTAATTTCGCAACTGTACTACCACCCGACACTTTGGGCGTATCTTTGGACGGGCTTGAGGCGAGGCGTATGGTAATTGCCTGAAGAACGGTTACGGAAGGAGGCGCTGCCGTCGCCGTTCGTGCTCAGCGGCGAGCTTGTTGATTTGGGAGACTTCCCAGGGCTGCTTTCGTTGAAAAAAGCGGATCTGCGGCCGTTCCGATGAATGGCTCTCCGCAGGTCTGGCCTGCAACGCGTTATCGCCCGCAGCGTCGAGCGAGGAACCATTGCGTCCTGCGCGCCGCAACAGAGCCATGCCTCGCTGCGCGACGTAACGGCTCAATCGTCGCATGCGCCAACACCGGTGCCGCGCAGAAGCGGAATCTGCCAATCGAGGATTTTCTCCGAACGAAAGTCTTCCGGATAGGTCAGATGCGGATCAATAATCACCGTACTGATGCCGGCGCGACCGAGCATTGCCGCGGCGGTGGATCCGGACAGCCCGCCTCCGACGACGGCAACCTCCACGCAACTCATCTGACTTCTCCCGTTTTCAAATTCGGACGGGCCGTAGTCGGCGCATGTAGCCAAAGGCACCTTTGGTCAAAGTACCCCAAGCAAATGCGAGCGGGCGCCGGTTGGAGCTGAGGCGCGCGTACCGAGGCGCAAAACAAACAGGCGCTGCCACCGATAGATGGAGCACGGTCCGCGGTGACATTCCATAAAGCTTTAATAGTATGGTTACGATCGGCAGCCGTGCAGCCTGGCGAGCCCGAACAGCGACTTTGCAATCGCAGCGCTGCCGTTATTTGACGGCGGCGATCTCACGCACGATTTCGGCCTGAATCCTGGTGTTCTTGTCGATGCCGATGTGCGAAATGGTCGGATCGTCGGCCAGATTGACGTTGATCAGCTGGCCGTGAAAGTCAGGCTCGGCTTCCAGCGGCTGTCCCCATCCGGGCGCCTGATAGTAATTGATCGCTTTGACGACATTCGCGGGAACACGATCCTGCATGAAGGGCGAGAGCGTTATCAGAAGATCGACGGTGACGTGGGAGGACTTGAGTTCCCGCGCCATGTCGATGACATTGTTGGCTCCCTGCGAATGACCTACCAGAATCAAGGGACCAGTGCGGCCGGCGGCGCGCTCACGCAGGATTTCGGCCACTTCGTTCTGCCAACTCAAATGCCCGGCCACCTCCGCATTGATACCGAGCCCCTTGAGCTCGTCCGTGAGGGTATCAAGCCCCATCGAAAATACGCCGAACCATCCGCGCAGCAAAATGACCCGCGGGGTGCCGGCGGCTTGCGTCAAATTGCACCACGCCAGGAGGATCGCCACGACGGCGACCGCGACGATTCCCGCGTAGCCCGGAAGTCTCCGCACGTTCCGATATGCCGGCCCGTTGTCCGTACCCGTCCGTGACGCGGCCACGCTCTCACCAGCGCGATTGCCCGGCCGCTTGCAATTGCGCATCATAGCGGGCCCAGACTGCGACGATCCAAGTTCCGAACGATCCAACTTCTGACGATCCAAGTTCCGAGGGTCCGGGTCACCACGGGCCGGAGCCAGGCACCGAGCAGAATTAAATCCCATGTTGTATCCCGCGCTTGTGACGGCGCTCGCTGTGCTCGGTGCCTTTGGTGCACCGCTCGTTCTAGCATACCGCCGCGCCGGCTCGCGAGCGCCCGGCACTTTGTCGCCGGTCGGGCACATTGCACCGCGAGTTATCCAGAATGCCTCGATCGTCTATCGGCTGGGATGGGTGGCTTTGGCGCCGCTTCTGGCATGGGGCCTCATTGGCGAGCTCTGGCCGGCGGTCGTCTATCTCGTGTCAGTCGCGTTGGGGCTGTGGCTCTTCTACGCGCTGCGCCGGCCGATATTACAGGCTCTGGACGGCGCCTTCGTTCACGATCGCTCCATCACGTTGCACGAATTCATCGCCCGATGCCACGGCAATGACGCGCGAGTGAGAGCGCTCGCTGCGGCGCTGACCGTTTTCGCGATCTACGGCTTCATCGCTTCCCTGCTGATCGGTCTTGCGACCATGTTGCGGACGATTTTCATCGGCGGCGGCGGTGGCGGCGCGCTTGCCGACACATTCGTCGTCGCGATTTTCGTGGTCGTCGCCGGCGGCACGCTGCTCGCGGGCCGCTTTGGCATTCTGTACGCCACGCAGATCCAGCTCGGGCTCGTCTATCTCGGGCTGTTCGCGGCAACGGTGTTGCTGCTTTACCTGCAAGGCTCCGCAATCGGCGCCATGCCGCTCAAGGGCATTGTCGCCTTGCTGCTGATCGCACTTGTGTGCGCGGTGGTGTTTTTCCGCAGGCACGGACGCTATCTCGACACCAGTGTGCCCGCGGGCCCCGCCGACGGCGCTCGCGAACGCGAGCCCTTCGGCGTGCGGCTCTTCATTCGACTGCTGAAGGTTTTCAATTCGCTGGTCGGCGTTCTGGCAATGACGCTGACCGTGCTCGCGATCATTGTGGCGGGCTTTGAGGTCTTTCTCGGCGGCGTGCCCGCGGTCGCGCGCGAAGGCTTGCAGGCGTTGCAGGGCGGCACCTCGGCCTCGGCCATGACGCTAATCTCGCTCTGCCTGCTGCCGCTGCTGCAGCCGATGGTCGACGTGGTGAACTGGCAGCGAACGGCGGCGTTCACAACGCTGCGCGATGGCGACGCCTATACGGACGCCGCGTGGACGGCGGCGTTCAAGACCTTCGGCCTGACCTATGCGCGCGAAGTACCGCTGATGGCGCTTTTTATCGTGCTGATCGGCGTCTTCGGCGGGCTGACATTGGCGGGCGCGTCCGCAGGCCGTGCCACGCAAGACTTTCTGGCGAGCCTGCTGGCGCAAGACAACGAGGTGGCGACCGCCGTCGCCGCGCTGTTGCTGCTCGGCGTTTTGTCGCTTGCGGTCGCAACCATCGGATCGTTGTTCGCGGCGGCGCTCGATGTTGTCGACCGCGATATCGTGCCGGCGCTGCGATCTTGGTCGATCGCGACGCCCGACACAGCCGACGGAAAGCGGGCGGGCGGACGCTTCCTGTCCGGCGTCTCGATCGCGATTTTGATCTTGGTGACTTTTCTGCTCGCCGACATGCGCACCCCGCACACACTTTGGCGTGAACGGGCTACTGGGCGCGATGCTGGCATTCGGCGCGGTGCAGATGGCGCTCGTGCCGCTTGCGCTCGCGCCGCTGTTGCGCGCGTCCGGCCGGTTCGCCAGCCTGACATCGGCGTGGGCCTTGGCCGTGCTCGCCGTCGGCGCGGCGATCAGCATCGGGTTCACGATCGCCGGGCTTGTCTTTGCGCAAGCTGCCGCGCTTCCTTTTGCGGTGCCCGCCTCTTTCGGAGCGACTACGCTTCTGTTCCTCATCGCCTCGCGGGTCAGGAAGACTGCCGCCGGAACCAGGCCCAGCAGCGCTGCGGATTGAATTCGAAGTGATGGAATAGTGATGCTGTCCGCGCTCGGCGCCTTTGCTCAGTAAAGTGCGGCGTGGATGTCCCGCATCACTTTGTCTTCCATCACTGCGGCCTTGTCGATGTTGAAATGACCTATTCCCGGCCGGTTCGCCACGTCAACGTTTCGCAAATTACCGCGGAATTGCCGACTTTTGGCGATCGTGTGGCCCATGCCGGTTGAAACGTAATAATTGATGTAGCGCTCGACGTGCCCCGATGCGGGCAGGGGAGAAAGGCCAGGATCGAGGCCGATGACCAATTTGACCGGGATGCCCTCGTGACCGAGCTGCGCCGCGATATTAGCTACGGCGTCGGCCCCGGCGGAGTGGCCAACTAAAATGATTGTCCGCACCCGTCCGCTCTTATAGTCGGCCGCGGCCTCGTCGGCGACGAGCGGCCACGCCAAATGGTTATGCACGCTCGCCTGGATGCCTTGTCGCTGCAGCTTGGCGGCGATGTCGTCGAGGCCCAAGGAGAAAATGTTCAGCACGCCGCGGATCAGATAGACATGGGCATGACTCTGGGCATGAACCTGGGCATGACCCTTGGCCTGAGCTTTCGCGGCCAGTGCCGCGTGCCCAGCGGGACTGCCGAGGAAAAAGCAAAGCAGGAGCAGGATCGCCGTTGGCGCACGCCATCGCCCCAGCCTCGGCCATTTCAATAAGTGAAAACGGCGATCGGAATAGAGGCCAGACCGGCAGCCAAGTCGTGTCATGGGGACGTCCCGTTTTTCATTTGCTTCAACAAGGACACGTGTAGCCAGCCATCATCGCCGGCGCCGAAGTATCCGAACAATTCGCAGGGCGTTGCGCTGGTAATACAGAAACGCCCAAGGCACGCCTTAGCCGGACAACGACGCTACCGCGCATAACTTAAGGGTCGCAGCCGCTTATGCGCGCACGCCAACTCGCCGATGCCGACGGAACGCCGGCATACGCATCAAAGACGTCGCCAAGCCGTACTTTGGACCAGCCCCCCGGTCCCTCAGGGAAGCTTATTTTTGCCGAACAGCGCTGCTCAAGGCCAAAATCGCCCGATACCGCGAACCGGTGAATTTTTGATGGGATGTGTGGCCGGCGCGTAACATTTGATGGCTAAAGCTTCGATCCCGACAGCCTGACAGGAGGAAAATCGCTGAGTTCAGTCGGCTTTGCCGCCGAAACCGATCGGCGTGCTACCGGCCGCGAGGGCGCGACGGGCCGATCGGCGACGTCACTTGCGCCTTCTCAGCTTTTTGACGTGAGCGGCCATGTCCGGATCAAGCCGTACGCGATACGTGACGTTTCGGCATCGAAGCGTCCATACCATCGCCAGCGGCTTGGAGAGTTTGGCATCTTGCGTCGCGGTGGCCGGCCGATCGCAGCGATAGCCTTGACTGCGGACTTGATCACCGACGATCTGACCGGCGCCTTTCGCGTCAGCACGCGATTGCGCGTAGCAAGACGTCGCCGCAAGGGCCCCTAGAACTGTCGCACACAACAGTCCGATCCGAACCACGGCTGTTCCGCTCATTTTTGTGCCCTCCGGCCGGCCGATCGTCCATTTCGCCTACTCTGATTGGAATCTGCGTTTTCTGTCCAGCGCAATTGCGCCGGGGCGAGCGGACGATCGTTCGTGTCCGCTGCTGAAAGAGTGGGTGTTTCCGCTTCCAAAAACTATCTGAATTTGCGATCCGGCGTTGCCCGGAACATGACCTATCTATCGACGCAGGCGTCGATCGCGGCGGCAGGAAGCACGAATTGAAACCGCGCACCGCTTTTGCCGTCCGACGATGCGGTCAATTGACCGCCATGTCTTTCAACGATCATCCGGCATATGGCCAGCCCCAACCCCATCCCCTGGGACTTCGTCGTGAGAAATGCTGCAAATATGCCGTCCAATTTCTCCGGATCAATTCCGGAGCCAGAGTCCTCCACGATGACCGCGATTGTTGAATCTTGTTCACGAAGCTGCGTGATGACCTGCAGCACGCGACTCCGATCGGTCGTAGCGTCCATTGCCTCGACGGCATTATGGACCAGGTTCAAGATCACTTCTCGTAACTGGCCCTTGTGGCCGTCAACGAGAAGCGGAAATTGCGACAACTGCGGACGACTTGCTACACCGTGGTCTTTCAGCTCGCCGCGCAGCGATTGCAGGACGTCGAGGACACTCTCGTTGACGTCGAATCGCTGCGAACCCTGATCGCCCTTCCGGAACAAGGAGCGTATGGCGTCGAACACCTCGCTGGTGCGATGACCTTCGCTTGTTATTCGGTTCAAGGCTGCCTGAACTTCGTCGTAGTCGGGCGGGCTGCGCTTAAGCCAGCGCAGTGCGGCGGCGGCGTTTGTCACGATCGCCACGAGGGGCTGCCTCACCTCATGAGCAATCGACGCCGTAATGGCCTGTGCGCTCATGAGCTTGTTGTCTCGTTCGCGCTCGAGCAGCGCGTTTGTGCGGGCAAGCCGCCTTTCGGTCGCGCGCCGTTCCGCAAACAGAGCCGCAAGGACACATGCGCCGAGCGCTACAAACAATATGGTGGCTTGCGCTTGCAGAGTACGGGTAGCGAAGGAAAGACTACTGTCGCCAAAATGGCCCACGCCAAAGACTGCCGTCGAAACCACCGCAATTGAGACCAGGAACGCTGCGCCCGCGGCGAAGACCGGCCGACAACGTGCAGCGAGCCACAAAAACATTGGGAATAATAGCGCAACCGGCACCACAGTCTCCCAAAGCGCCTTGGGGAACGAAATGACGGCTGCGGTCATGACCGCGAGCGCAACGAGTGCGGCAGCGCCTTCCAAAAATTCGCTCCGCGGCGGCGGTCGGCGCATCACGGCGGCCAGCCCAATGACCAGCGGAGCGACAATAACAATCCCGATGGCGTCGGACGCGAACCAATGCTGCCATGTGGTCAGCATTGCCGCCGAGGGGCCGTCGAACAATCTGTACGTCACCGCTCCGCCGATGCCGGAGACAGTCGTCCCTATGATCGCCGCCAAAAGGAGGCCAAAAACCTGGCGCACTCCGTCCATGCTGAATTTGGGGCCGAAGTAGCGCGCAATCAATCCCGCGGTTATCAAGGCCTCCGCGGCGTTGCTAATCCCCAAGAGAGTCCCTGCCCAAAGGGGGTCCGCGATAAGAACGTGAGTGAAGATCGTCGCCAAAGCGACGCCGGCCGCCACCGGCCACCGCGCCTGGGGGCCAAGCGCAATAAGCACGCCGGAAGAAATTCCGGCAGCGGGCCAAAACACGGCCACGCCTTCGGGTTTCAAAACCAGACCGACGCTTAGTCGTGCGGCAAGGAAATAGGCCAAAACGACCGCCGCTGCGAGCCCGACGGTCCCAGCCCATCCTCGAGATCGACTACCGGCGGTGGGTCGTGGGCTCCGACGCCGTACTTTGCCTTTGCCCTCACGCATTGGCCGCTACCCAGATGAAATTCAGCCAATTGCAGGTACTGTTAAAGCATCAACTGTGATCCGATACCAAATCTTTTTCAACTGTGTCTTTGAAAGCGCATTTTTTTCCAGTTTACTGCAAATTTGCTACAGTCCAGTCAGCACCTAAGGGCAGATATTTGGGCGCCGCAGCCGCGTCAGGCAATGCCGCAGCGATCGCACGGCATGTCTGAGACATCTGTCACACCATGGTCACATGCAGCTCGCCGAATTTAACGGACGCCGCCACTCGTCGGCATCCTCAAGTTATCGATTGTTCGAGCGATTGCTTGACATGAAAAAGGTTACCGCCTCGTCTCTTTGGCGACATGGCGATCGAGTTGACCGCTAAGCAACCAGGAGCGCCGATGCCAGGCGGCTTCCGTTCATCATGTCAGTTCTGCGCCGTCTAGCGACCAGATAGCGGATATCGCAGGAGTTGGTTCAATAAATCGGCAGCGAGGTGCCAAGAGCCGACACGGATCGAAGGCAGCCTTGGCGAGAAGTCGAGATCAAGTCCTGATGAGATCAAAGCCGCCGCTGTCGCCGCCGCTCGAAGCCGCGCTGAGGTCAATTATGAGACTATTACCCCGCTCCAAGCCGTAGCGGTTTCGGGCCGACATCGGCCCCCGCCGTCATCTTTGGATCGTCGAAAACGTGACGCCCTTTCGGTTGAAACGGCCGCACCGCGCCGTCCGATTGTGCTGCGACCCGTCCTACCTCCGCACGAGCAATCTTCATGATACTCAGAACCGTCAAGCTGACTGGCCGATCGGAGCGATGCGCGATAACCCGCGTAAGAGACAACCCCTTGATGGGGCCGCCATCGAGATCACCCCGTCGAACGTCGTCGACAACTGCCGAATAGGGAGAAATGTGGGACCCCGCACCGCTTTTGACGAGATTTTTAATGACCGGAAGCGCATCGGCTTCGATGACGACATTCGGCGAAAAGCCGAGATTGCTCGTTGCGCGATCCAGTTCCAATCGCATGATATTGGTTCGGTTTGTCTGAATGAGCTTATGGTCGGCGATATCCCTGATAGTGAAAGTCTTCTTTGCCCGCGTCGGCCGGCCCGGCTTCATGACGAGCCAGATATCTTCTTCGTAGAGCGGTTGCGAAGCGACCAGAGAGATTCGTCCCGAGCGCGGTCATCAACGCCAGGTCAATTCGATCGGCCAGCAGCCATTCTTGCAGCAAATGGCTCAAGCCTTCGACCAGGTGAATGGTCAAATGCGGCAGCCGCGATTGGGCCTCATTGGTGATGGCGGTGAGAAGCAAACTGCCGATCGACGGCGGAAAGCCGATGCGGATCGTTCCGCTCGGATTGAGGCTGCGTTTCGATATTTCACTGTGCGCTTCATCAAGGAGCCGCAGGATGATCGCCGCACGATCGCGCAGCAGCACCCCGCTCTCCGTCAGCTGGACACCACGGTGGTGCCGCAGAAACAGCGGTGTGCCGACGTCCTCCTCAAGGAGCCGGACCTGGCGGGTTAGCGCCGGTTGCGAAATGCGCAACGACTGAGCGGCCTTAGTCAAACTCTTGAGGTCTGCGACTGAGGCGAAATAGCGGAGCTGAAGGAAGTTCAACGCGCACCTTCCATAAGGAAAACCTATGACCAACCCAGCATAATTGTATTTTCCCTATAGGTCCAAGTGCGGAATGCTTCCGGGCGTTCACTCAACAGGCGGCCCGATTTCATGTCCCAATTTCAAGCCAACGCGGCGGACCTGTCGTTCACGTATTTTCCCGAGAGTTATCGCTGGTCGCATGGGCTCCTGATCGGCCTGAATTCCGCGCCATGGGGTGGGGCCGAAATCGGAGAAATCCATCGAATTGGATTGCGGCTGCGGTCGAAGCTTGGCGACGACAAGGCGTGGTTTGGTGAATGGGCGAGCGAGGCGGCCCGCGTTGAAGCGGCCGGCCGCGCGCTACTGAAAGAGGGTCGCCGCGCCAGCGCCGCAAAATACCTCTTCCGCGCCGCGAACTACTATCACGTCGGCGAGCGCTTCCTGCATCCAAAGTCGCAAGGTTTGGAAGCCTATAAGCGCGGTGTCGATTGTTTCCAAGACGCGGCTGCGGCGAGCGATCACCTCAATATCGAGCATGTCGAGATTCCGTTCGAGCAGACAAGCCTCCCGGCCATTCTCGTCATGCCCGGCCCGCGTGGTACGAGAGCAGCAAAGCTACCGGCGCTCGTGTTCTTCGACGGCTTCGACATCACCAAGGAGATTCAATACTTCAAAGGCGTGCCCGACCTGGTGGCTCGGGGTATCGCGTGTCTCATTGTCGACGGGCCCGGAAATGGAGAAAGCGTCCGGTTTCGGCGGCAATATTTGCGCTACGATACGGAAAGCTACGGCACGGCTGCTTACGAATATCTTGCCAACAGGCCGGAGTTCGACCCCAAGCGGATCGGCGTGATGGGAATAAGCCTCGGCGGATATTACGCGCCGCGGGCGGCAGCTTTCGAACAACGTTTCGCCTGCTCGATCGCTTGGGGAGCTCAATGGGACTACGAGGAGACGTGGCGGAAGAGGTTTGAGCGGCTGGACCGGAGCGCCGCAACTTCGCTCTCGGTCCCGTGGGAACACCTGCTCTGGATCCTCGACGTCAAGACGCGTGATGACGCACTGAAGAAACTCGCGGACTTCAAGCTTGAAGGAGTTGTTCAGAAAATTCGCTGTCCGTTCCTGCTGCTCCATGGCGAGGGCGACGAGCAAATTAGCCTTGATCTTGCCCAACTGTGCATTGCAAAAGTTGGCAGCACCGACAAAACCCTGAAAGTCTTCACCCGCGAGGAAGGCGGTTACCATCATTGTCAGATCGACAACGCGAGCATCGCCGTTACTTACATGTGGGACTGGCTGGAAAGCGTTCTGAAAGGCGCCGCAGCCGGCGGGCGAGTCTGACGCGATGGTTTAAGATCGGAGATCTAGAATGAGCGGAATGACGAGACGCGAATTTACAGCTGCTGCGCTTGCTTCGACCGTGATGCAACCGATCAGCGTTAGCCTGGCGCAGAATTACACGCCTGGACAGGAGCTCCCCCCACTGCTGATGGAGACCTACTCCGATCAGATGACGATCGAAGCGACGCGGCTTTACATTCGCGAGCTGGGGAAACTGGGCATCAGGGTCGACCACAAGCCGTTGGTGTTCAGCCAGATCCTCGGGAAGGTCTACGGCGCGAAGGACTTTTATTCGGCATTGATGGGCCTGGGCTTTCCCGAAGATCGGCTCGATCCGGACTTCTACATTCGTTCAACTTACGCGTCGAATGGATCGTTCAACATCCCGCACTACAGCAACCCGGAATACGACACTTTCGCCACCAAGCAGCTCGAGGCGCAGACCGTCGACGAACGGCGGCAGGCACTCTTCAGCGCGCAGGAGATTTTTGCTCAGGACCTGCCGTCATGGCCGATCTGCACGCGCAACCAGATTAATCCGGTCAATACCGCGCTGTTTCGTAATTATCATTTGTCGAAAGGCTTCGGGCTCGAGTGCTATCACGTCGCACCATACCTTGAGATCGAGCCGATCACGTCGGTGCGCGAGATCAACGTCGCCTCCACGTTCCGGATGAGCTCGGCGCATCCATTCACCGAGCGTTCGGCCAATGGCCGTGGCTATCTCCGCTTCGTGTTCGACACGTTCCTTCGCTATGACGGCGATCTGAAGCTCATTCCCTGGGCCGCCGAGAAAGTCGATCAGGTCGATCCGCTCACTTACGATATATCGCTGCGGGCCAACATGAAGTGGCACGACGGCAAGCCGGTCACGATCGACGACGCGAAGTTCACCTTCGATTACCTGCTGAAGTGGAAGCCGCCGCTGTGGCAGTCGTTCATGGATAGCATCGCCGGCGCCGAAAAGACCGGCGACGGCCGCCTGCGGGTAAAGTTGAAGACCCCGGCGGCGACGTTCACCACGGTAAGCCTGGCGCAGATCATGATCCTGCCGAAGCATGTGTGGGAACGCGTGCCGGAGCAGGTCGGCGTGGCGTCGCCGCTCGACTGGGATCCGACCCGAAACGGCGGGATGATTGCCAGCGGCCCCTTCAAGTTCGTCAAGTTTGAAAAGGACGTCGATTGCCACATCGTCGCCAACCGCGATCACTGGACCGGCGGCCCGAAGCTGGACGGCATTCACTATATCCAGGCGGCCAGCGTCGAACAGATGGTTGGCGGCATGGAATCGGGAAACATCCACGTGGTCGGTGATGGACTGACCATCATCGAAGGCAACCGGCTTGCCGGCGAGCCGAACATCAAACTCATGACGGTTGAGACCGGAACATTCATGCTGTTCTGGCTCGACGTCCGCAAGCCTCCCTTCAACAACAAGGCTTTCCGGTTCGCGCTGTATCACGCTCTGCCGAAAAAGGAGATCGTGGAGATCGTGCTCGGCGGCGCCGGGGTCGTGGCGCGCCGCACGCCGCTGCCGCCTTTGATGAAGGAATGGATACCCGACGACATCAAGGCCGACGAATTTGATCCCGCGCTGGCGCAGCGCTACCTCAATGAAGCCGGCTTCAAGAAACAGGGTGGCAAGCTTATTGCTCCGTGATCGAGCGAGGACTGAGTTGCTGCCATCGGCCGTCCGGGCGAACGGCTACGGGATTTGCGTGACCTAGTTCGATGAGGTGGGCAAGATTTATCGCGCGGCGCATCGCCGAAAACTTGTTGCTGGTTCTGTTTCTCGCACTTGCGATGTTCGTGCTGTTCAGGCTTGTGCCTGGCGATCCGGTTGCAACCATTGTGTCGCCGGAGCTCTCCGAGCAATCCCGTCAGAGGATCATGGAAGAGTGGGGGCTGACAGGCAGCATTTACACTCAGCTGATCCGCTATCTCGAAGGGTTGCTGACCCTGGATTTCGGCCAGTCGTTCGCCTACCACCGTCCGGTCTGGCAAATCCTTTCCGACAAGTTCGTCAACACGATCATTCTGGTTGTGCCGTCCGTGACAATGGCGGCGGTGATCGGCCTCTGGGTCGGTCTGCGGGCGGGCCTGGCACCACGCGGTTTGAGCGATAGACTGACGCTCTGGCTGCCTCCAATCCTGCGCGGGATACCGCCATTCTGGCTCGGCATCCTTTTGCTGATGTTGTTTGCCTATGGGCTCGCTTGGTTTCCAACCGGCGGAATGCGCTCGCTCGGCGCGCCGGATACGACATTCGCACAACGATTCCTGACCGTCGATTTTGCTCGGCACCTGTTTCTGCCGGTGCTCTGCCTGACCATCACCTCGCTGCCGGAGCCTATCCTGCTGATGCGCCAGTCAGTACGGGGCGTGTTGCGGGACGACTTTATTTCATATCTCAGCGTGCGCGGTCTGCCGCAATCGAACTTCAGGCGTCATGTCTTCTGGAATTCGTCGCTACCCGTCGTCACGTGGGTATTCCATATGTTCGGCTACACGCTCTCAACGAGCGTGGTCGTCGAAATCATCTTCGCCTGGCCCGGCCTCGGGCGCGAGATGGTCAATGCGGTCCTGAGCTATGATTATCCCTTGGCGCAAGGTTGTTTTTTCTTGATCGCGGTAATCGTGATCGCGCTGAATTTCATATTGGACTTGATCTATCCGTTGATCGACCCACGCATCGCCCGTCCTACCGAGGCACGGACATGAAGGCCGCGCATCGGTCCGGTTTGGCAGCGTGGCTTTCGCGGCGAGGCATTGCGTCGTCGTCCTTTCTCCTATCGAGCGGAATCGTCGTTGCGTTCATTCTGTTGGCCATCTTGGCGCCGGTGCTCATCGGCGGCGATCCCTTTGCCAATCATTTCGCCGCGCAAGGAGGCGTCGCCCGTTATCAGCTGCCGTCGACAACTTATTTCTTCGGCACGAACGTTTACGGCCAGGACGTTTTCCAGCAGACCATGCTCGGTGCGCGGCGCACGCTGATCATCGGCTTCGTGTCGGGCGTCATCATCATGCTCGTGTCCACCTTGATCGGCGTGGTGAGTGGCTATTTCGCCGGCGCGACCGACGCAATCCTGATGCGGCTGACGGATTTCTTCTATGCCATTCCGTTTCTGCCGTTCACCCTCATATTCGTGCACTTCTTCGGCGCGGGGATTGCCTCGGTGTGCGCGGCGATGGGTCTGATTTTCTGGCGGACCGGCGCGCGGGTGGTGCGATCTGCGGTCCTCTCGCTGCGCGAGCGGCAATACGTGAAGGCTGCAAAGGCGGGCGGGGCGGGACCGGTCTGGATCATGCGCTATCACATTCTGCCGGGGATCTTCGGCATCAGTCTGCTCTATGGCGTTTTCGGCGTGGCCTGGGCGATTCTGACCGAAGCGACCTTGAGTTTCATCGGCTTGTCGGATCCGACGTCGATCAGCTGGGGCCTCATGCTCAATCAGGCCTTCGCCAACGGCGCGATACGCTTCGCCTGGTGGTGGGTCATTCCGCCGGGAATTTCTCTCACGCTGCTGCTTGGCGCGTTGTTCCTGTTGGCGCGGTCGATCGAGGGCGCGGTTGATCGGAGGCTTGCCGATATATGACGCAGCTTCCCAACTCTGATGACATAGCGCTCCGGGTGGACGCTCTCACCGTCGAGTATGCCCTGCCGGAAAGCACCCTTGCCGCCGCACGCGACGTGTCTTTCGTTCTGCGCCGCGGCCGGTCGCTGGGAATCGTGGGTGAATCAGGTTGCGGTAAATCAACATTGGCGCGCGGCATTTTCGGCGCCTTGCCGCCGAACGGCCGCATCGCCGCGGGACGCGTCCTATTGGGGGAAGAGGACGTGACTGCTCCGTCGGACGCCCTCGAGCGCAGACGCTGGAAAGACATCTCGCTCGTACCGCAGGCCGCTATCGCGTCGCTCGATCCATTGTACCGGATCGGCCGGCAGGTCTCCGAAATATTCGAGCATCACCTCCAGATCGGGCGCCGCGCGGGACGCGAGAAGGCCCTGGACATTCTGTCTGCTCTCGATCTCCCCCCGGCCACCTTCGATATGTATCCTCATGAGCTCAGCGGCGGCATGCGCCAGCGCGTGGTGATTGCCTGCGCGCTGGCCTTGCGTCCGCGCTTGTTGATCGCCGACGAGCCGACGACCGCGCTCGACACGCTGGTTCAGCGCCAAGTTTTCGATCGTTTCAACGCCGTGCGGCAGGAAATCGGCACATCGCTTATCTTGATCACGCACGATATCGGCCTCGTCGCGGACTATTGCGACGACGTTCTCGTCATGTACGGAGGCGAGATGGTCGAGAGCGGGCCGGCGCGCGAGGTGCTGGTGCGGCCGAACCATGCCTATACGCGGCGGCTCCTCGACGCGACCGCTCAACTTTCGGTTCGTACTCGGCCAATCTCGAAGCAGGAGCAAACGGCGCCGCTGACGGGGAGGCCGCCGCTGATTGAATTCGATCGTGTTGTCCGTATTTTCCGGCGTGGCCTTGGATTTCTGAAGCGAAACCGCAGAGAAATCAGGGCTGTTGACGACGTCTCATTCTCGGTTGGCGCCGGCGAGGTGCTGGGAATCATCGGTGCCAGCGGTAGCGGCAAGTCAACAATCGCCAACATGGCGATCGGTCTCGATCGGCCAACTTCCGGCGAAATACGCAAATTCGGCGGGTCCTCCGGACAATCGACTTCCGCAACCGGCCTGAAGAGCCAGCTCATCTTTCAGGATCCGTATCAGGCACTCAATCCGATCTATCGCGTGGAATGGGTGGTGTCGGAGCCGTTGCGTTTCGCGCGCGGCGGATCGCGCCTGAGCCGCCCGGACCTGCGCAGCAAGGTCTTGGAAGCTCTCGCCGCTGCAGGCTTCAGCGAGCCCGACAAATACCTTCTCAGCTACCTTCATCAGCTCAGCGGCGGCCAACGACAGCGCGTCGCTATCGCGCGGGCGATCATCACCGACCCCGAGCTGATACTGGCCGACGAGCCGGTCTCGATGCTCGACGTTTCAATACGCGCCGGCGTGCTCGAGACGCTGCATGCCCTGGCGACGCGTTGGAACCGCGCGATGATCTACATCACCCACGATCTCGGAACAGTCGGCTTCGTCTGCGATCGGCTGCTCGTTTTGCGTGAGGGCAAGACAGTCGAGACCGGTTCGTGCGCCGAAATCCTGGAAAGCCCTCGCGCCGAATACACCCGCGCATTGCTCGATGCCATGCCTGGGCGGCTGTTGCGGGACAAGGAAACAGCGATGCCACGGCGGACCAATTAACGGAAGGAAAGAGATCGATGCCGAATAAATCAGCGGTAGCACTTAAGAACTACCCGGCGCCATATTTGGGAGCTCACGCGGTTGCGGCGAATGGCTATTGTTTTGCTCCTGTGGCCGTCGCCCCCTTCGGGCCGGAACGGCGGGCCGGTGCGGCTGGTGACAATTTGCTCGCCCAGTTTCCGCGAGGTGCGGCGACGGCCGAGGCCAAGATCGTTCTCGATCTTGCCGAAGAGAGTTCTGAAGGCGCTTGGCAGTTCGCTGGCGCACGGAACCAAGATCGAGCAGTTCGTCACCCATCCTGCGGTGGCTGCCCAATATCTCGAGGTGCGCGCAAAAAGGATCGCCACAGATACGAGGCCTGCCAGCACCAACGTCCAGGTGTCGGGTCTCGTTAACCCGAACGCCTTTGTCGGTATCCAGCTCATCGCTCACACCGGCCAGGCGACCAAAGAACCAATTGTCGTGCCCGGCATGCCGGCTTCGCCCGGCCCGCCATTCAAGCCGGCGCCGCACGCGATCATGCACGGAGATTTTCTGTTCGTGACCGGCCAGGTGTCGTTTGACTTTGATCAAGGCTATCCCGCCGCGGCGAACATCGACGAGACCGGCTGGTATCAATCAAAAGCTGCCGCCGAGGCGCGCTACATCATCGGCAAACACATGCGGATTCTCGAACATCTGGGCGGCTCGCTCGAGGATTGTCTGAAACTTGAAATCTATCTCAACGACATGGAAGACGTCGTCGACCTGGAGAAGATCATCCATAGCAGCTGCGGCGACAAGCTGCCGGCCCGCGCCTATATGCCGACGGTAAGGCTGGGGCCGACCCTTTGTCGTGTTGAGATCACCGCAATTTGCCGGCGGCCCGGCAGCAAGGGAACGATAAACCGTATCGCCGATCGGGATAGCAAGGACGGATCGTGGATCGCGCCGGCCGCGGTGGAATATGGCGGCTTCGTCTTCACGTCGTCACTGTGCGGAAATCTGCCGAACCAGCTCGATGTTTCGGTGCCGTTGGCGGATCAGGTCAATCGGCTTTTCGACCGGCTTCAGCGCCTGGCCCCGTTGAACAAGTCGGGACTCGATAACGTACTGTTCGCCGGCGTGCAGATTGCCGATGGCGTCGATCTCGGCGAGTTGCGCTGGGATATCGAGCAGGTGCCGGGAAACAAGGACATCGCGTTCAGTCCTGTCGTCACCCAGGCGCCGCTGTTGTGGGTACGTGGCGCCCTTCAGGCCGACTTCATCTGTGCGTCGAGCTAATCACCCGTAACGGAGGCACCAACATGCCGATCATCAATCGAATAGCCGATTATCATCAAGACCTCACGCAATGGCGGCGTCACCTTCACGCCAACCCCGAAACCGCATTCGAAGAGTTTAAGACCAGTGACTTCGTCGCCGCTAAGCTCGAAGAATTCGGTTATCGCGTCGATCGTGGCTTAGCCGGCACCGGCGTTGTCGGAACTTTGAAAGGCAACAAACCTGACAACGGGCGCGCGATTGGTCTGCGAGCCGATATGGATGCGCTCAACATGGAGGAAGCGAACGATTTTGAGCATCGTTCGCGCAATCCAGGCAAAATGCACGCCTGCGGTCACGATGGCCATATGACCATGCTCCTCGGCGGAGCGAAATATCTGGCCGAGACGCGGAATTTCGCTGGCACCATCCATGTCATCTTCCAACCGGCCGAAGAAGGCGCCGGCGGCGGGAGACGGATGGTGGAAGAAGGACTGTTCGAGAAATTCCCGGTCGAAGCGGTTTACGGTATGCACAACATGCCGGGCATTCCTGTCGGGTCCTTCGGTACTCGTACCGGATCCATCCTCTCGGCGATGGATCTCTTTGACATCAAGTTCACCGGCGTCGGTACGCACGCGGCGACGCCCGAGCTTGGCGTTGATCCGATTGTCGTGGCGTCCCACGCCGTGATTGCATTGCAGTCGATTCTCAGCCGCGAACTCAATCCGCTGGAGGGCGCGGTCATTACGATCACCGACATCCGCGCCGGCACCGGCGCATTGAACACCATTCCCAGCCACGCAGTCCTGAAAGGAACGGCACGAATTCTCTCGCCGCAGGTGAGAGATACGATTGAGGCACGGCTGCGCCGGATCGTACAAGGCGTCGCCGACACCTATCGCGCCAGCGTGGTGGTGAATTATCGCACCAATTACCCGCCGCTGGTGACCGACCCGGATCTCACGAAATTTGCCATTTCAGTGGCCGAAAATGTGGCCGGGACTGGCAGAGTCAATCCGGACTATCCGCCGAACATGGCATCCGAGGACTTCTCGTTCATGCTGCAGAAGAAGCCTGGCGCTTACCTGTTTATCGGTAACGGTCCGGAGGCCAACGACTGCCTCCTCCATAATCCGCTCTACGACTTCAACGACGAAATATTGCCGCTCGGGGCGTCGTACTGGTCTCGGCTTGTCGAGACGGCAATGTCGAAATGAATTGCCGGTTTGTCGCTCGGCGCACAACGCACAGTTCTAACAGAGTGTAGGGGCCTTCCCGCAACCGACATGGCGGTGAGCGCCGCCAGGAAAAGGCTCGCGAGGCCTTTAGTCGATCGCTACCGTGCCGCAAGCTCACTTTGCCCGGCCGGCTCGCGGCCCGCGGCAGCAAACATGCTCAGCCTGAACCACTTGCGAAAGCCCGCGATGTCAGCACGCGATCCGTCAAGGCGGAGGCGGCCGTCGCGAATGGCCCGCTCGACCGGGACGTGACCGAGCCAGACCTCGGTGAGCGCGCGCAGACTGGCTTCGACGAAAACGTCCACTTCGAATCCGGGATTGCGGTAGCACAGGTCGAGCGTGCCGCGCTCGAACACCAGCCAGTAGCGGCGCCGGCTGATGGGAACACCGGAAAGCCGAAATTCGGCGACGTAGCGAGGCTCGCGCGGCGGAGAACTGGCGAGCACGTTACGGCGGATATCCCACATCAAAAGATCGGAATCCAAGTTAGCGGTGTCAACGAGATCGTGGCGCAGCCAGCGCTGCGCCCAAAGGCCCATTTTCTCGACGACGGGGAATAGCTCCCGGCCGGCAGGAGTGAGGTGATACTCGAAGGAGCCGCCGGTGCCGCGCCGGCGCTCGACAATGCCGGCGAATTGCAGCTCTTTGAGCCGTCGCGCCAGCAGTGCCGAGGACATCCGCGGCACGCCGCGTTGCAGGTCGTTGAAGCGGACGCTGCCGCACAATAGCTCGCGAACAACAAGCGGCGTCCATCGCTCCGCCAAAATTTCGGCCGCCAGCGCGACCGGGCAGAACTGCCCGTATCTCCGCTTCTCCACCATGCAACACCCAAGTGTTCCGGCGCACAAACAATACTTCACATATTGAAGTTGCCGGCGCGGGCGGCGCCATCCACGCTGCGGCAAATGCCCGCAATGGAGGTCAACTCATGAGCCGATTTCTCGATCTGCAGGCGCTCGTCCAGATCATCGGACCGCGTTTTGCCGAAGGCGCGGCCGAACGCGATCAGGCCGACGCCTTTGTCGCCGAGCACTTTGATGTTCTCAAAGAGCACAAAGTATTTTCGGCGCTCGTTCCCGCCGATCTCGGCGGCGGCGGCGTGTCCCACAGCGCGATGTGCGCCTTCCTGCGCCAGCTTGCCCATTACTGCCCATCAACGGCGCTGGCGCTTTCCATGCATCAGCATCTGGTTGCGGCGGCCGTCTACAACCACCGCAACGGGCGCCCGGGAAAAAAGCTGCTGGAGCGCGTCGGCACCCATGAGACGGTTCTGATTTCCACCGGTGCCAACGATTGGATGGAATTGAGCGGCACGATGGAGCGCGCCGACGGCGGCTTCCGGGTCAACGCGCGAAAACCATTTGGCAGCGGTGCGCCGAAGGGCGGCATACTGGCGACCTCGGCGCCCTATGAAGATGCGAAAGAGGGCTGGCAGGTCTTGCACTTCGCCGTTCCATTCACCGCTCCAGGCGTAACGCTCGCCGACGATTGGCGGACGCTGGGCATGCGCGCCACGGGCTCGCAGACCATCATTCTCGACAACGTTTTCGTTGCCGACGACGCCATCGCGTTGCGCCGGCCGCGCGGCCGCTTTCATCCGGCGTGGAACGTCATTCTGACGGTGGCGCTGCCGCTGATCATGTCGGTTTACGCCGGCGTGGCCGAGGCCGCAGCCGCGATCGGCCGGGAGCAGGCGGGACGGCGCCAGGCCGATCCCGCCGTTCCTTATCTGTTGGGCGAAATGACCAATGCGCTGACCACTGCCCAGCTTGCCATTGACGATATGGTTCGCCTCGCCAACGACCTGGATTTCGCGATGACGCTTGAGCTTGCCGCCGCCATGTTGGTTCGCAAGACCATCGTCGCCGAGCATGTGCTGGCGACGGCCGAGAAGGCGTTGGAGGCGGCCGGAGGCGCCGGCTTCTATCGCAAGACCGGACTCGAGCGATTGTTGCGGGACGTACACGGTGCGCAATTCCATCCGCTGTCGGCAAAACACCAGCACCGGTTCACCGGCCGCCTGGCGCTTGGTCTCGACCCGATCGCAGACGCGGCCTAAAGGCGCTCGTTTCCTGCCAAGCGCCTTAGCCGGTTGCCCTTTGAACGCCGGGGAGGCCTTTATCCAGGGCTTTGAGCGCGTCCTCGAGCACTTTACGGATGTGCGCGGTATTGTTGGCGTCGATCATGTTGGCGTTCAGGTAGAAATCCAGTCCGGTCTGATGTTCGCTGAACACCTGGACCGTCTGGCCAGCCGCGTCGCGAATGCCGCTGATTGCATAAGGGATGACTTCGCGGCTGATGCCCTTCATGGTGATCGGCGGCAGACCCTGCGCGACCACGGCATCTCGCACCAGCGCGTAGGTTTCATAGCTGACCACGATGTGCCCGGGCTTGGCGACCGTTTGCAGCCGCGCGGCAAGGTTGGCTTCGGCGCCGATGATCGTGTAGTCCATCCGATCGTCACTGCCGAAATTGCCGACGTTGCAGTAGCCGGTATTGATGCCCATGCGCACCTGGAACGGCTGTTCGATGCCGGCGTTGCGCCATTTGGCATTCAGTTCGGCGATCCGCGCCTGCATCTCGATCGCCATCCGCAAGCAGGCCTTGGCGTCTTCCGCGTCGCCCTTGGTTTCCGGGTCGCCGAAGAAGATCAGCATGGCGTCGCCGACGAACTTGTCGATCGTCCCGCCATGGCTCAGCGCGATCTTTGACATTTCGGTAAAATATTCGTTGAGCAGGGCCGTGATCTCTTCCGGCTGCAGCCGCTCCGTGGTCGCGGTGAAATCTTGAATGTCGGAGAAGAAGATCGTCAGCTTCTTGCGCTCGGTGTGGATGACCACGTCCTTCTGGCCGCTGAAGATGCTCTTGTAAATTTGCGGCGACAGATAGCGGGATATCTTCATCGACAGCGAGGCAAGGAACTCATTCGCGGTTTCGAGCTCCCCGTTCATGCGCTGAATGAGGCCGGCCTGGCGCCGCTGCAAAGCGATAAAGATGAACCCGACTGCCGCAACCAGGGCGAAGTACACGAGCAGGTACTTGAACGCAAAAATGTTGCCGATGATCGGCTGGGTGATGGTGACTTCCTGCAGACCGCGCACGTCACCGACCTTCCAGTCGCGTTTCATACTTTCCGGGTGTGTGTTGTGGCAGCTCACGCAAGGCTGAGCCATGATGATGGGCGCCGCCCAGCGCACCTGATCAACCGACAACGAGTTCGATGACATCGAGATCATCTGGTTCGGATTTTGCCGCAGCCGGCGCAGAGCGTCGGTCTCGAAATGATCAAGGGGGTGGGGAGCCCGGTTGGCGAACGGGTAATCGGAGACAAACCGGTAGCCGATGTTATGCTGTTGCTGACTGATGACTTTGCCGAGCTCCAGCGAAAGCGTCGCCGGGATGGGAATTGCGCCGGGGATGTCTTCGTAATTGTTCACCACGCGGGTCGTGGTCCCGGGTGGGGCCGCTAGAATGCGCCCGACCACGTTGCTGGCATAATAGCCGCGAACGCTGGTGATGATCGAATTAAGATCGCTCGCCTGACGGCGCAGGTTGCTGTCGGCGAGACTGCGCAGATCGAGCCATACCGCGACCGGCAAGCCGACCAGCAGGAGGACGACCAGCACGACGAAGACGAACCCGACATTGGTGCTGACTGCATTTTTCACGGCCAGAGCTTTCGTCGGTAATGCCGCCTCGATGCAACTTGCCCTGATTCTTACGATTATCTGAGGGTTAAATCCAAACTTTGCACTTGAAGCAACGCCGGTCCGGCGGGTCGCCACTCCACCTACGTCCGCTATTGCCGCAATATCGGAAGTCACAGCGGATGTCCGTGGCCGGCGCGTCGCGGCAATACCGGCGTCGCGAGGGCTTATTTAATGACCTCGTCAGCGATCGCGAGTAGCGTTGGCGGGACGGTGAGGCCCAGCGCCTTGGATCTTGAGAGCAAACTTGGTCGCCTGCTCGATGGGTAATTGGCCGGACGCGCTCCTTTGCGGATGCAATCAATATAGCCGGCTGCCTGCCGCCACACTCCGCTGATCTATTTTAGCTTTTGCCAACGACCACAATCGGCGCGCAATTCGTACCACTCACGTTACGATCTGGAAGTTTCGCGTTGTCGCCAGCACCGAACCGCACAGGATTTCTCGGTCGGCCGAAACGATAAACACGTCAGCCGCTCCGACGGAATTTGTGCGCCCGGCCTGCAGCACGCGACCGTGGCCTCTAAGCCTGTCACCTTTGGCAGCACCCGTCATCTTGATGGTGTAATCGAGCGTCGCTACCGACCATCCGCGCGGCTGAAGCGAGAGGCAGGAAGCAACCGCCGCGACGTCGCCTGCGATACCGACCATTGACGCCGGAAATTGGCCGGGAGGCCCGGAAAACCGTTCATCAAACGGCAGCTCGATCGTAACCTGGCCCGGAGCTACCGAGGTGACGGTAATCGAGAATGTTCGAACAAATGGAAGCGCCAAGACGAATGACCTGACTTCCGCTTCGTCCAAATGCACCTTAGTGTCCGGCATCGGTTGGTTTGCTCAAAGGGTCGCAGAGATCAAATCGCTCGGTTGAGCATCATCCGTGGCTCCCGAGCGAGCGGCCGGCAACGTTGACCACCCCATGTAGACCAGTCAATATAGGAAACCGGGTCGAGCCGGCCCGTGGAGGATGTGCTTGCCTGCCATTCCCAAGCACCGCCAACCGATCATCGACGCGGCGGTGAAGCTGTTTCGGCGGCAGGGCTACACCGGCACCGGCCTCAACGACATCGTCGACGAAAGCGGGGCGCCGAAGGGATCGCTGTATCATTACTTCCCGGCTGGAAAGCCCTCGATTGCGGTCGCCGCCGTCGAGGAAGCCGGTCGCCGGGGCGCTGCGACGATGCGACAACTGGCGACGAAGACGCAGTCGACGGGCGAACTCATCAAGGAGTACGCCCGACTTCTCGCTGGATGGATGCGCAAGTCGGGATTTCGCGACGGCTGTCCGATCACAACGGTATTGCTTGAGTTGACGCCCGAGAATCGTGCCGTGACGCAGGCAGGTCGGGAAACCTACGCGGCGCGATTGGCCATCCTCACCGAGAAACTGGTTGCCGACGGGTTTCCGTCAGTGCGCGCCAAACGGCTTGCCGGCCTTTGCATGTCGGCGCTCCTGGGAGCGCTCATCCAGGCGCGGGTCGAGCGAAACGGCGCGCCGATCGAGGCAGCTGCGGACGAACTCGCAAGCATGCTGCGTCGGTCGGATGTTGCCTGACTGACGTCGCTGTCATGTCGGCAGCGACCAAAACGCTTGGTCTCGACTGGGACGAAAGGCGGGCGCACGCTTTTGCTGCATGATCTCGATTTGGTTGAAAGGTTGCCGGTTGCTCCCGCTCTTGGGCAGGCGAAAGCAGCCGCGATACGAATCCTGCCGGGGCGGAAGCAAAATCAGCGGGCGAAGAAGAGGAATCCGGGTTGGTCGCCCACGACGGTGATATGGCCTTTGCAGGGTGTGATGTCTTCCAGCAAGACCAGGTCGCCGGCATGCAACTGTCTCGTCTCGCCATCACTCGCGGTGATCGAGAATACACCCCGGAGCACCGTGAATAGCTGAACCGCGGGGGTAGGGTGGTTGAGATGGTTCTGCAGGTCAGCCGCGCCCCAGTGCGCCCCGAATCCGGCGATGAACGCCCGTGACGTCGGCTTGTTGCCGCCGATGGCGATCGGAGACGCAGGCGGTGCGAAATTTTCCTTGGCAAGATCGACTGTCACGTCGGAGAAGTGCGATTGATTGTCCGGCGTGCAATGCAGCCGCACGTAGGTGAACCGCGAAGTATCATCTTCCGCTTTTGCGCTTGAGCTTATGGCACTGGCACCGAGCGCCACGGCTGACACGATCATCAGCGCACCGACTTGGCGCCTGATGCTTTTTCCTGCCGCCATTGTTTATCCTTTCAAGCTGATGCGCACTCCTGCGCGCGCGGCGCGGGCACGCCGCGCACTAACGTACTACAACAACCTGCCGCCGCACTCGATCACCTCGTCGGCGGCCAAGCTTGTTATGGTCAATATGAGGTAGCTGCCGCCAGCGGCAGTTGCCGGCCTTGCTTGATTACATCGTCCGTGGGCCGAATCCCGACAGACCTTCATTAAAGCGGCGCTCCATTGCAAGACCCGCTCTTTCATGGGCACAATTGCGCATGTCGGATGCGCGGCTGCTCATTTCCAACCTACAGTTTGCCTACCGAGCGGACAGTGGACGCACCATTGCGGCGATTGACCAAGTCGATCTGACGCTGCGGCCCAACGACTTCGTCTCGCTCATCGGTCCCAGCGGCTGCGGCAAGTCGACCTTGTTCAACATCATCGCCGGGTTGCTGGTCCCGGATGCGGGAATTGTCGCACTCGATGGGAGCGACATCCTCGGCCGGCCGGGAAGCGTCGCCTACATGATGCAACGCGACTTGTTGTTGCCGTGGCGGACCGTCCTCGAGAACGTCACGCTCGGGCCGGAGCTTGCCGGCACGCCGCTGAAGCAGGCGAAAGCCGCGGCACGCAATCTGCTCCGCCGGTTCGGGCTGGAAGGTTTTGAGAACGCCTATCCGGCAACGCTCTCGGGCGGCATGCGCCAACGGGCGGCACTGCTGCGCACCATCCTGTGCCAACGACCGGTCATCCTGCTTGATGAACCTTTCGGTGCGCTTGACGCGCTCACGCGCGCGGCAATGCACGAATGGCTTTTAGGCATCCAGCGCGAATTTCAGCGTACCATGATCCTCATCACTCACGATCCGGATGAGGCGGTATTTTTATCGGATCGCGTCTATGTCGCCACCCAGCGGCCGATGCGAATCGCTGGAACCGTGGATGTCGATCTGCCGGGGCCGCGCCAGCGCGACGTGACGATGACGTCGGCGTTTCTCGACTGCAAACGGGCGGTACTGGCGCTGCTGCACAGCGCGCCAATGCGGTAACGCGGCCGTGCAAGTCGCCAAACCGCGCAGTTGGATCAAACTTTGGCGCCGCTCGAAAGGCGTGACGGCGCCGCTGATCCTCTTCGTCGCGATTCTGGCGGCGTGGGAGATTCTGGTGCGATTTTTCGCGGTTCCGAATTATGTGCTGCCGGCGCCAAGTCAAATCGCGGTCGAGATAGTGCTCGATCGCGGCATCATCTTTCATCAATTGCAGACCACCCTGTTCGAGATTGCCTGCGGCTACGCGCTTTCTGCGGGGGTCGGCTTCTGCCTGAGCATGCTTATCGTTTACTCGGCGGCGTTTCGGCGCGGAGTATTGCCGTTGATTGTCGCCTCACAGACTATTCCGGTTATCGCAATGGCGCCGATACTGGTGATTTGGTTCGGCTACAATTCGCTGCCGCGCATCATCATTACCGCGCTGGTGGCGTTCTTCCCGTTGACCATCAGTTTCGTTACCGGGCTGCAAGTGATCGAACGAGAGTTCATTGATTTTTTTCGGTCGCTTAATGCGAGCGAGATCCAGATATTCTTCAAGCTGCGGTTGCCGGCGGCGCTGCCGAACATATTCGGCGGCTTGAAGGTGGCAACGACGCTGGCGGTGATCGGCGCCACGATCGGCGAATGGGTCGGCGCCAGCGCCGGACTTGGTTACCTCATGGCGCAGGATACGGCGCAGCTCAACACCACGCGCGTTTTCGCGGCGCTCGTCGTGCTCGGCGCGTTCGGCATGGCGTTTTTCGCCGCCGTCGGTTTGATCGAGCGCTGGAGCATGCCCTGGTTGTATGGCCGACCCCTTATCGCGCGCATGTGGCGGCCCCGCGCGGCTTGACCCCCTCGCGCCAACGTTGGTTTAATCGACGTCAGCCAAAAGAGAATGACGTGCCAAGGGAGGCGATGTCCATGAGCCAGCGACAGCTTGCGAGGTTTCTGATGGCCGTGATGGCGGCCGTCGCCTTCGTATTCGTCACCGCCGGCGCCGGCAAAGCCGCCGAGAAAATAAAAATGGCGCTGTTGACGCAACCCGGGATCTGGGATGCCGGCGTGTTCGCCGCCGTCGATCACAAGCTGTTCGAAGCCGAAAATCTCGAGGTGGAATTCGTCTCGCCCGCGACGCCGGCTGATGGATTGAAGCTCTTGGCCAGCGGCGGCGTGCAATTCGCCACGGCGCATTCGACCGAAGTCATCACCGCGCGCAGCAAAGGATTGCCGGTCGTCTCGATTGCCACGAACCATCAGTACGGCACGGCGGGAATCATGATGCCGGACTCGTCGGGCGTGACTTCGCTGCAGCAACTGGAGGGAAAAACGCTGGGCGTTACCGGCATTCCCTTCAACCGGACGATGCTTGAGTATTGCCTGAAAAAGGCCGGCGTCGACTTGAACAAAGTCAAAATTGTCGTCGTCGGCTTCACCCCAATGCCGCTGCTGTTGAGCAAGCGAATTGACGGGCTCGGCGACGCCATTACCTGGTCGGAGCCGGCGATGTTCAACGTCCAGATCGGAAAGCCGGCGGGCGACACCTCGACCTATAAGTATTTCGCTTTTTATCAGAACGGCGTGCCGCGTTATTACACGTTGGGTGTCGTGGCGAGCGAGGATACCGGTGAAAAAGAATCCCGAGCTGGCGCGGCGTTTCCTGCGCGCATGGAGGAAAGGGCTGGATTGGGCCATTCATAACCAACAGGCCGCAATCGAGGGATTGCGCAAGCACAATCCCGAGGTCAACGAAGCCGAATCCGTCGCCAACCTGGCGGAGATCGCCCGCATTTCGCAAAGCCCCGATACCGAAGCTCATGGCCTCGGCTGGCAGGATGTGGCGGTGTGGGCGAAGCAGGAGGAGTTCATGCGCGAGCAGGGCCTGATTCCGGCGAAGGTCGATGTCGGCGCGGCGATGACGGACGCCCTTCTGCCGGCAAAATAACTAAAGACATTGACAGTTTCGTCGGCGGGTTGCGGAGGAAGCAACCCCCGCAGAGATGGAGGACCAGCGAGTGGTGGCTGAGACGGCGCGCGCGCCGCGCGGTACATACCTGATCAAAGGTGGCGCGGTTATCACCGTCGACCCGGCGGTCGGCACTTTGCCCAAGGCCGACGTGCTGGTGCGCGACGGCGTGATTGCGGCGGTCGCGCCGGATCTGCCGGGCGACGGCGCCGAGATCATCGATGCATCGCGTATGATCGTGATGCCGGGTCTGATCGACTCGCACTATCACATGTGGAGCACGCTGGGCCGCAACTTCATCTCGGATGGCGGCTTTGAATATTTCCCGGCCAAATGGGCGACGTCGGAACTCTACGACGCCGATGACTTTTACAACAGCGTGATGCTCGGTTTGGCGGAATTGGCCAACAACGGTATCACCACCGTTCATAACTGGTCGCATAACAACCGATCGCCTCGGCACGTCGACGCCGAACTGCAAGCGCACCGCAACTCGCTGCTGCGGGCGCGCTACTCAATCGGGCATATCGACCGCCTCCCGGTCGACGTGGTCAACACGTTCGAGGACCTCGATCGCGTGCAAGCGGAATGGTTCAGCGAACGCTCGCGGCTCGATGGTTTGGTGCATCTCGGCGTCAATCTGCGCGGCATGGTGCAAAGCGACGCCCGGGTCTTTCACACCGAAATGGAGGACATGCTGCGCCGGCGCTTGCCGGTCTGCATCCATGCCAGCCAGTCCCGGCCCAATTCGGATGATGCCGCCGATTACGAAAAGCGCGGCTATCTCGGCTCGCGTTTTCTGTTCTGCCATTACATTGCCGCGACGGATGACGACCGCGCCGCCATGGCTCGCACCAAGACGCCGCTCAGCTTCTCGACGCATTCCGAACTGCGCCTCGGCGAGCACGGTGATCCGCGGGTCGCGTTGCTCAAGGCGCGGGCCGCGGGCGTCATGGTCACGCTGTCATCCGACGCCACGTCGATTGCGCCGCCCAATATGTTCGAGAACATGCGGTTCACGTGGAACATGGGAATTCCGTGGAAGGATACCGACACCGAGAAGCTGCCGCCGGTAGGTTTTCACGAAGTCATAGAGATGGCGACGATCAACGGTGCGCGCGCGCTGGGCTTGGGCGATGTCACCGGCTCGCTGACGCCGGGCAAGCGCGCCGACATTATTCTCATCCGCACGACCGACCTTAATATCGCTCCGCTCGCGCAGATCGAGACCACCGTGGTTCAGTCGGCGACGCCGGCAAATGTCGACACCGTCATGGTTGATGGCCGCATCCTCAAGCGCGACGGCCGACTTTCGCATTTCGACGTACCCAAGATTGTACACAACGCCGAACGGTCGGCCTTGCGCATCCGCGATGCCGCCGGCGGCGTGCTCAAACCGATCTCAGCCGCGGCGGGCAATCCGGTCTTTCACGCTGCCTGCTAAGCGCGGCGATTTGCTCAGTCGAACGTGCGGCCGGCGAGTTTGTGAGGTTGGAGTTGGGCCAGTGGGTGCAGCTTCGGCCGCGGTACATGGTCCAATACACGGCCCAAAAAAAGACAGCAGGGCCAAAGCCCTGCCGTGAAAATCTCATTCAATCTATAACCTGCGCCTAGCTCCCTTGAAGAGGGGCCCTTAAGCGCCCGGCGGCAGCTTGATTTTGCGCCCTTACACTCATCCTCCCAGGACTTGGACCGCTTCCCGGCACCTGTACGCCCTACAACGGTACCGAGCAGCAAGGTTTCGTACTCGATCTTTTGCCCCCTGTCATCATGTTACCGCCGCCTCATGACAAAAAAATTTAAAAGTCCGCCCACCTTATTGAGGGGGCTGCCAAATGTTCCGCTTGTAATTCTGCTGCTATTGCGGATTCACTGCCGCCGCGCTTTTTCCACACGAGGTGATGAACATTCATGCGGCTTTCTCGCTATTTTCTGCCGATTTTGCGTGAAACACCCAAGGAAGCGGAGATCGTCTCTCACCGCTTGATGCTGCGCGCCGGCATGATCCGCCAGGAGGCGGCGGGCATTTATGCATTTCTTCCGTTAGGCCTGCGCGTTCTCGACAAGGTCTGCCGCATTGTGCGCGAGGAGCAAAACCGCTCCGGCGCCATCGAGTTGTTGATGCCGACCATTCAGTCGGCGGAGCTTTGGCGGGAAAGCAACCGCTACGAAGCTTACGGCAAGGAGATGCTGCGCATCGCGGACCGCCACCAGCGCGAACTCTTGTATGGCCCGACCAACGAGGAAATGATCACCGAAATCTTTCGCGCTTATGTCCGGTCCTACAAAGATCTGCCGCTCAATTTGTACCATTTGCAATGGAAGTTCCGCGACGAAGTGCGGCCTCGCTTCGGATTGATGCGCGGGCGTGAATTCCTGATGAAGGATGCCTATTCGTTCGACGTGGATTTCGCCGGAGCCAAGCACGCATACAACCGCATGTTCATTGCCTATCTGCGGACTTTCGCGCGCATGGGGCTGAAATCGATTCCGATGGTTGCCGAAAGCGGTCCCATCGGCGGCAATCTTTCGCACGAGTTCATCGTGCTCGCCGAAACCGGCGAGAGCGAGGTGTTCTGTCATCGCGACTATCTTGATTTTGCGGTACCCGGCCCCGACGTCGACTTCGATGACGTCGCCGGCTCCCAAGCGATCGTCGACAAATGGACGCACTTTATGCGGCGACTTCCGAAAAACACGACGCGGCCGCCTTCGCCAAGTTGCCGGGTGAGAAGCAAATCTCCGCGCGCGGCATTGAAGTCGGCCAGGTCTTCTATTTCGGCACGAAATATTCAGAGCCGATGAAGGCGCTGGTGACCGGACCCGACGGTGTCGAGCGGCCGGTGCACATGGGATCGTACGGCATTGGGCCGACGCGGCTGGTTGCGGCCCTCATTGAGGTGTTTCACGACGAGGCCGGCATCCGCTGGCCGGATGCGGTCGCCCCCTTTGCCGTCGCCATCCTCAACCTCAAGCAGGGCTCGAGCGAAACCGATGCCGCATGTGAACGGCTTTATGCGGATTTGACGGCCAAGGGCATCGACACGCTTTACCATGACCTCGACGAACGCCCCGGTTCGAAATTCGCAACCGCCGATCTGATCGGCGTGCCGTGGCAGGTTCTGGTCGGCCCGCGCAGCCTCGCGGAGGGCAAGCTTGAGCTCAAGCGCCGCGCCGACGGATCGCGCGAAATGATGACGCCGGCGGATGCGCTGGTTCGGCTGGCGGGTTGACGCGCTCCGCGGGGGCGCCGGGCCCATTCCCGCGCCCCGATTTGACGCGGCTTGAATCCGCCAGAATCATGTGAAACTCCCGGTCTGTCTCGGGGACCTCATCCATATGCGAGAGCCGACAGGCACTCATCCCTTCGCGCCGTTCGAGTGGATGCTATCGCTGCGCTACCTGCGCGCCCGGCGCAAGGAGGGTTTTATCTCGGTGATCGCCGGGTTCTCCTTTCTCGGCATCATGCTCGGAGTTGCGACGCTGATCATCGTCATGGCGGTGATGAACGGATTTCGTCAGGAGCTGCTGTCGAAAGATTCTCGGGCTGAACGGCCATCTGCTTGATTCAACCGCTGAAGTCGCCGCTGACCGATTGGCAGGCGGTCGCGGAGCGGATTTCCAAAGTTCCCGGTGTGCGGCTGGCCGCTCCGATTGTCGAGGGCCAAGCGCTGGCGTCTTCGCCGTTCAACGCCTCCGGCGTGTTGGTCCGCGGTATCCGCTCGGGCGATCTGGCCAAGCTCTCCTCGATCGCCAAGAATATCAAGCAGGGCACGCTCGAAGGATTCGACTCCGGCCAAGGTATCGCCATCGGGTCGCGTTTGGCCGAGCAGCTGTCGCTGCGCGCCGGCGACAACCTCACCCTGGTGGCGCCGCGAGGCGCCGTGACCCCGATGGGCACGACGCCACGCATCAAGGCCTACAAGATCGCCGCCGTATTCGAGATCGGCATGTCCGAATACGACGCGGCATTCGTCTTCATGCCGCTGACCGAGGCGCAGGCGTATTTCAACCGCGCCGGCGATGTCACCGCGATAGAAGTCTATACCGACGATCCGGACGAGGTTGACCGCTATCGCACGCTGATCACCGCGGCGGCCGGCCGGCCGATCTACATGATCGATTGGCGTCAGCGCAATGCCACGTTCTTCAACGCGCTGCAGGTCGAACGTAACGTCATGTTTTTGATCCTGACGCTGATTGTGGTGGTCGCGGCGCTTAACATTGTTTCCGGTTTGATCATGCTGGTGAAAGACAAGGGCAGCGACGTGGCCATCCTGCGCACCATGGGCGCGACGCAAGGGGCGATCATGCGTATCTTTCTCATCACCGGCGCCGCCATCGGCGTGCTGGGTACGCTCGTCGGGCTCCTTCTCGGCACCGTCATCTGCCTGAACATTGAATCGATCCGCCACTTCTTGTCTTGGCTCACGAACACCGAGCTGTTCTCGCCGGAGCTCTATTTCCTGTCCCGGCTTCCCGCCGACATGAATGCCGGCGAAACCACGGCGGTCGTGGTCATGGCGCTCGGATTGTCGCTGTTAGCGACGCTTTATCCATCGTGGCGGGCGGCGCGGCTCGATCCCGTCGAAGCCTTGCGCTACGAGTAATCACGCCCGATGGACGAGATGACAACCCTCACCGAGCCTGCGCCGCCGACGGCGGCGGGCGAAGCCTATCCGATCGTGTTTTTGCACGCGATCACGCGGCGGTTTCGCCAGGGTGACAATACGCTCGAAATTCTCAACGGCGCCGAATTGGCGGTGTGGCCGGGTCAATCGGTGGCGCTGGTTGCGCCTTCCGGCTCCGGAAAATCGACGCTGCTTCACATCGCCGGCTTACTGGAGCACCCGGATTCCGGCGAAGTCTACATCGACTCGGTTGCCACGTCGCATATGAGCGACATTCAACGCACCCGCATACGCCGCGCCGATATCGGCTTCGTCTATCAGTTCCATCATCTGCTGCCGGAGTTCTCGGCGCTCGAGAACGTGATGCTGCCGCAAATGATCCGCGGACTAAAGCGCGCTGCTGCGCAGGCGCGCGCCGCCGAACTTCTCAGCTACCTTGGCCTCAAGGATCGCTTGGTGCACCGGCCGGCGGAGCTTTCCGGCGGCGAACAACAACGGGTCGCCATCGCGCGGGCGGTGGCCAACGCGCCACGCATCCTTTTGGCCGATGAGCCGACCGGCAATCTCGATCGGCGGACCTCCGAGCATGTGTTTGCGACGCTCGGGGAATTGGTGCGCGCCTCCGGGCTGGCGGCGATTGTCGCGACCCACAACCTCGACATCGCGGCGCAGATGGACCGGCGCGTCAGCATTCGCGACGGCGGTGTGGTGGAATTACCCTGACGCTTCAATGGACGCTGCAGTTCGCGCGCCAAGGCCGCCCCCGGAATTAGGTTTTTCTTAACTAGTCCAGGCGGGGGCCGGTACTGCTTGCTTGACGGACCGAACCGAGAACAATAAGAGAACAATGTTTACTTATTGTTCTGGAGGAGAGGTCATGGTTCGCGCTGTCGCTGAAGAGGCTTTGGCTCTCGCGTCGATCACTCTGTTCCTGGCTATGGTGGCGGTGTGGGCGCAAGTGTTTGCCGTGGTCTGAGTGGGCTTTAAAGGCCGAACTCACGCAGTCTGGCCGGGGCGCTCGCAGGGCCGGCCCACGCACATACCCACACCTTCGCACATCTTTCTGTGTGCGATGGGTCCGCGTCATGGCTTCGGCCATAGACAGCGTTGCTGGCGATCCCACATGCTCGACCGCCCCAGAATCACGATCTGTGAGCGTTAGCCGCCATGCCCGTTCCGGCCGTCGCCAGTCCCGGTTTTGTGCACCTGCACGTGCATTCGTCATACTCGTTGCTCGAGGGCGCCCTAACCATCGCCCGCTTGGCTGAACTGGCCAAAAAGGATCGGCAACCGGCTTTGGCGCTGACCGATACCGACAACATGTTCGGCGCGCTGGAATTCTCCGAAAAGATGGCGAGCGCCGGAATTCAACCGATCGTCGGTTGCGCGCTAGCGGTCGATTTCGGCGACCAGGACAATCGCATGGCCGCGGGCGGCCGCGATTGGCCGCGGCTGGTCTTGCTCGCCGCTCGCGAGCGCGGTTACCGGAGCCTGATGCGCTTGTGTTCGCGGGCGTATCTGGAGACAGAACCGACCGAAAAACCGCACCTCAAGCTCGATTGGTTTACGGGGGAAACGGAGGCGCTGATCGTTCTCAGCGGCGGCCCCGGCGGTCCGCTCGATGCCGCAATCTCGACCGGGCAGACCGCGCTGGCGCAGGCGCGCTGCGAAGATTTGCAGCGCCTGTTCGGCGACCGGCTCTATATCGAGTTGCAGCGCCACGGCATGCCGCAGGAACGTGCGGCGGAGGCGGGGCTGATCGAATTGGCCTACGCGCGTGGCATTTCGCTTCTTGCCGCGAACGAGCCTTTCTTCGCCGCCCGCGAGGATTACGAAGCGCAAGATGCGCTCCTTTGCATCGCCGAAGGCAAGCTCATCGCCGATGGAGATCGCCGGCAGCTCACCCCCGAGCACCGCTTCAAGAGCCGTGAAGAGATGCTGGCGCTGTTCGCCGACTTGCCCGAGGCGTTGGCGGCGAGCGTGGAAATTGCCGAACGTTGCGCTTTTCGCCCGCGGACGCTGGCGCCGATTCTGCCGCGGTTTTCCACCGGAGAGAGAGCGGCGGCCGAGGGTCAAAGCGCGGATGTCGGCGCCGGCCAAGGGACCGAGGAGGCGCAGGAATTGCGCCGCGCGGCCGCGGCCGGGCTCGAGCGCCGTCTCGCGCGGCATCCGATTGCACCCGGCCAGTCCGTGCAAGACTACCAGGACCGGCTGACCTTCGAACTCGGCGTCATCGAGAGCATGAAATATGCCGGCTACTTTCTGATCGTGGCCGATTTCATTCAATGGGCGAAGGCGCAAGGCATTCCCGTCGGGCCGGGCCGCGGCTCCGGGGCCGGTTCCTTGGTCGCCTACGCGCTGACCATCACCGATCTCGATCCGATCCGCTTCGAGCTCTTGTTCGAGCGCTTTCTCAATCCCGAGCGCATCTCCATGCCGGATTTCGACATCGACTTCTGTCAGGAGCGGCGCGACGAAGTCATCCGTTATGTGCAGGAAAAGTATGGGCACGATAAGGTCGCGCAGATCATTACCTTCGGCACGTTGCAAGCGCGCGGCGTATTGCGCGACGTCGGCCGCGTTTTGCAGATGCCTTACGGACAGGTGGACAAGCTCTGCAAGCTCGTGCCGCAAAACGCGCTTAATCCGATTACGCTGGGGCGCGCCATTGATGATGAGCCGCGCCTGCAAGCGGCGCGCGACAGCGATCCGGTCGTGCGCCGTGCTTTCGACATCGCCCAGAAACTCGAGGGCTTGACGCGGCACGCCTCCACGCATGCGGCCGGTATCGTTATTGGCGACCAACCGCTCACCGAGCTGGTACCGCTCTATCGCGATCCGAAATCGTTGATGCCGGTCACCCAGTTCAACATGAAATGGGTGGAGCCGGCGGGGCTGGTGAAATTCGACTTTCTCGGCCTGACGACGCTGACGATTCTTGATCTTGCCGTGAAGCTGGTGCGCCAGCGCGGTATGGACGTCGACCTCGGCAATTTGCCGCTCGATGATGCGAAATCGTACGACATGCTGACACGCGGCGACACGGTCGGCGTGTTCCAGGTTGAAAGCGCCGGCATGCGCCGCGCGCTCATCGACATGCGCCCCGACCGTTTCGAGGACATCATCGCCCTGGTCGCGCTCTACCGGCCCGGACCGATGGCGAACATTCCGACGTATTGCGCCCGCAAGCACGGCATCGAACAGCCCGACTTCATCCACCCGCGATTGGAGCCGATCCTGCGCGAGACCTACGGCGTCATCATCTACCAGGAACAGGTGATGCAGATAGCTCAGGTCCTCGCCGGTTATTCGCTGGCGCAAGCCGATCACTTGCGCCGCGCCATGGGCAAAAAAATCCGCAAGGAGATGGAAGCGCAGCGCAAGCATTTCGTTTCGGGCTGCGTCGGCGGCGGCGTCGATGCGGCGCAGGCGGAAGCGATTTTCGAGTTGCTCGCGCGCTTCGCCGACTATGGATTCAACAAGAGCCACGCGGCAGCCTACGCGCTGGTCGCCTATCAAACGGCCTATATGAAGGCGAATTATCCGGTGGAGTTTCTTGCCGCGTCGATGACCTTGGCCACCGGCAATACCGACAAGCTTGCCGAGTTCCGCGCCGAGGCCGAGCGGCTTGCCATTAAGGTCGAGCCGCCCTCGATCAACCGCTCCGGCGTTGCTTTCGACGTCGGCGACAACACGATTTACTATGCGCTTGCGGCGCTGCGCGGCGTCGGCCGCCAAGCCGTGGAAGCGGTCGTTTCCGCGCGTAGCGAACGGCCGTTCCGGGATCTCGGCGACTTTGCCCGCCGTATCAGTCCGCGCGCCGTCAACAAGCGCGTGCTCGAGAGCCTGATCGCCGCCGGCGCCTTCGATGCCTTCGAGGCCAACCGCGCGCGCGTTCTCGCCGTAGTCGACGGCGTGCTGGCGACCGCAGCGCGCGCGCACGACGACGCCAGCAGCGGCCAGTCGGAGCTTTTCGGCGGCGCGGCTGCGCCCGAGCCGCTGAATTTGCCTGATGTCGAACCTTGGCTGCCGGCGGAGCACCTAAAGCGCGAATACGAAGCGGTTGGCTTCTTCCTCAGCGGCCATCCGCTCGACGATTATGCGGTGGCGCTCAAACGGCTGCGGGTGCAGCAATGGTCCGAATTCGCCCGCGCGGTCAAGGCCGGGGCCACCGCGCGGCCGCGTCGCCGGCACTGTGGTTGCGCGCACCGAACGGCGCACCAGGAACGGGACCAAGATGGGGATTATCGGCCTGTCCGATCCGAGCGGTCACTATGAGGCGGTGCTGTTTGCCGAAGGTCTCGCGGCCTATCGCGATCTGCTTGAGCCCGGCACCGCCGTGGTGCTGTTCCTCACCGCCGAAGTGCAAGGCGATGAAGTGCGCGCCCGTATCCAATCGGTCGAGGCGCTCGATGAGGCGGCGACCAAAATGCAAATGGGGTTGCGCGTGTTCTTGCGCGACGATGCTCCGATCGAGGGTGTGGCGCGGCGCCTCGAACCTATTCGGCTCCCGGCCGGCGGCAACGGCGGCAATGGCGGCAGTGGGCCCGAGCGTGGCAACGGCGAAGTGAGCATGGTGCTGATGCTCGGCAACGGCAATGAGGTCGAAGTGAAGCTTCCGGGCCGCTTTAAAGTGTCGCCGCAGATCGCCGGCGCGATCAAGGCGGTGAGGGGGGTGGTCACGGTCGAGGCGCTCTAGCTGGCCGGTTTTGCGAAAGATCCGTTCGCGAATGGCCGCGGCCGAATTGAATTTCATCGTGGCGCTCGCCATCTTGAGCGCGGCGCGGTAAGAAAACGCCGCCTTCTCCCTAAAACCCCGTGGTCACTCACGCATCGTCGGCGCCAGCTTTATGCTTCGGATTGAGAATCTCATCTTTGACGCCTGGGGCCGGCGCTTCTTTGATGGAGCGAACGCCGCCATTCCGGCCGGCACCAAAGTCGGGCTTGTCGGGCGCAATGGGGTAGGGAAATCGACCCTGTTCAAGCTCATCGTCGGCGATCTCATTCCGCTCGGCGGTGAAATCCTGTTGCCGAAGTCCGCGCGCATTGGATCGGTCGATCAGGAGCACCCGGCAACACCGACAAGCCTGCTCGACACGGTTCTTGCCGCCGATACGCGGCGTGAAGCGCTCAACGCCGCATTGGAAGTCGGCCGAGCCTGAAAAGCTTGCCGACATCTACCAGGAGCTCAATGCCATCGACGCGGATCGCGCGCCGGCGCGTGCCGCAGAGATCTTGAGCGGGCTTGGTTTTTCCAATGCCGACCTTGACCGCCCGATGGCTGAATTTTCCGGCGGCTGGCGCATGCGCGTGGCTCTGGCGGCGGCGCTGTTTGCGGAGCCCGATTTGCTGCTGCTCGACGAGCCGACCAACTATCTCGATCTCGAAGGCGCCTTGTGGCTGGAAGCGCGGCTTAAGAAGTATCCTCATACTGCATTGATTATCAGCCACGACCGCGAGCTTCTGAACAATTCGGTCGACGCCATCCTCCACCTCAGTCAGGGCAAACTCGATCTCTACACCGGCGGCTATAACGACTTTGAAACCCGTCGCGCGGAAAAGAGCCGGCTGCAAGCGGCGACCAAAGCCAAGCAGGACGCCGAGCGGGCGCATCTGCAGCGCTTCATCGATCGATTCCGCGCCAAAGCCAGCAAGGCCACGCAGGCGCAGTCACGCATCAAGCGCCTCGCCAAATTGGAGCCGATCGCGGAGGTGGTGGAGGAACGGGTTGCGCCGTTTACGCTGCCGTCGCCGACGCGGCCGCTGGCGCCGCCTTTGCTGCAGCTCGAAGGCGCCGCGGTCGGCTACAACGGCGCGCCGGTCCTTCGCAATCTCAATCTGCGGCTCGACGTCGACGACCGCATCGGATTGTTGGGCGTCAACGGCGCCGGCAAGTCGACCTTCGCCAAGTTGATTGCCGGCGCGCTGCCGCTGCAGGCCGGCCACATGAAGCGCGAGCAGCGCATCCGGGTCGGCTGGTTCCATCAGCATCAGATCGAGGCGCTGGACCCGGAGGACACGCCGCTCGACATTCTGCGGCGCGAGCGCGCCGGACGACAGTGAATCATCCCGCCGCTCCCGGCTCGCGCAATTCGGCCTGTCTTTCGACAAGCAGGAAACGACCGTCGCCAACCTGTCGGGCGGCGAGCGCGCCCGCCTGTTGTTGAATCTCGTCGCGATGCAGGCGCCGCACCTGTTGATCCTCGACGAGCCGACGAACCACCTCGACATCGACAGCCGCCGGGCGTTGCTCGATGCGCTTAACGATTACGAAGGCGCCGTCATCCTCATCACCCACGATCGCTCGCTGATCGAGCTTGTGGCCGACCGGCTGTGGCTCACCGCCGACGGACGCATCAAGCCGTTTGCCGGCGACATGGACGACTATGCCCGTTTCGTCCTCGACCGGGCGAAAGCGGGCTCGGACCCGAGCGCCATAGCGCCGGCCGCGCCCGTGGGCTTCGACGCGGCGGCCGCGGCGCGCCTCGCGGCGAGAAGGCCGCCAAGAAGCGCCGCCGCAGGGGGTATTAAGTGGTCCGATCGCCGGCTTCTTCGGTTGGCAATGTTCAAGTTGCGTCACCGGGGCGGATCGCTATATAAGCGCGGCAACTTCACACGCGGACCTTGGCCTTAAAGGCCGTCCGGTGCCCGGCCGCAAGGCTCGGGCTCAGCGGTCCGCGGCGGATCAACCGGAGAACGACGTATGACGCTGCCCGACTACAGCATGCGCCAGCTCTTGGAGGCTGGCGTCCACTTCGGCCATCAGGCCCACCGCTGGAATCCGAAGATGGCGGAGTACATCTTCGGCACCCGCAACAACATCCACATCGTCGATCTGACGCAGACCGTACCGATGCTGCATCGGGCGCTGCAGGCCGTCTCCGACACGGTCGCCCGCGGCGGCCGCATGCTGTTCGTCGGCACCAAGCGACAGGCGCAGGATGCGATAGCCGAAGCCGCCAAGCGATCGGCGCAATATTACGTCAATTCGCGGTGGCTCGGCGGCACGCTCACCAATTGGAAGACCGTGTCCAATTCGATCAAGCGGCTGCGTGCGCTGGAAGAGATGCTCTCGTCCAACGAAGCGCAGGGCTACACGAAAAAGGAGCGTCTGACGCTGCAGCGCGAGCGCGACAAGCTCGACCGCGCGCTTGGCGGGATCAAGGACATGGGCGGGCTTCCCGACCTGGTCTTCGTCATCGATACCAACAAGGAAGACATCGCGATCAAGGAAGCCCAGCGCCTTGGCGTACCGGTTGCCGCAGTGGTCGATACCAACTGCGACCCCGAAGGCATCACCTTTGTCGTGCCCGGCAATGATGATGCCAGCCGCGCCATCACCCTTTATTGCGATCTGATCGCCAAGGCGGTGATTGACGGCATTTCGCGCGCGCAGGGTGAGCGGATCGATCTCGGCGGCCTGGCCGAGCCGCAGGTGCTCGAGGAAACGCCGCGCCGAGACCGAGAAGCTCGGCTTTCAGCCGCTCTCGGGACCGCGCGGCGTGGCCGATGACCTGAAGAAATTCCCCGGCGTTTCGCCCGCTATCGAGAAGCAGCTCAACGATCTCGGCATCTTTCACGTCTGGCAGATCGCCGAATTGTCTCCGATCGCCGCGCACAAGATCGGCGAGGAGGTCGGGCTGCCGGGCCGGGTTGAAGGCTGGATTGCCCGCGCCAAGGAGCAGGTGGCGACCGAGGCGGAATAGCCTGCGCCGTCGTTGTCGGCGCGCGCAGCGGCGAAGAAGGTGCAGATGGCCCGCGCGGCCACCCTTTTCTTTGCTCGGCAATGACGAAGGTGATGAGGACCGATAGCAATGGCGAATATTAGCGCCGGCATGGTGAAAGAGCTTCGCGACAAGACCGGGGCCGGAATGATGGATTGCAAGGCGGCGCTCGGCGAGACCGGCGGCGATCTCGAAGCCGCGGTCGATTGGCTGCGCAAAAAGGGTTTGGCCAAGGCGGCGAAGAAAGCCGGCCGCGTTGCGGCCGAGGGTCTCATCGGCATCGCGCTCGCCGCCAACAAGGCGGTTGTCGTCGAGGTCAATTCCGAAACCGACTTCGTCGCCCGCAACGACTTGTTTCAGGGGCTGGTGAAGATGATTGCCGACGTCGCGCTGACCGCCGGCGCCGACGTCGAGAAGATACTTGCCGCGCGGGTCGGCGACCGCACCGTCGCCGACGCCATTACCGAAACGATCGCCAAGGTCGGCGAAAACATGACGCTGCGGCGCGCCGCCGGCCTCTCGGTCGGCAAAGGGGCGATGGCGAGTTACGTGCACAATTCTGTCGGCGATGGGCTTGGCCGGATTGGCGTGATCGTGGCTCTCGAATTGGAGGGCGATGCCGACGAGTTGAAATCGTTCGGCCGGATGATCGCCATGCAAGTCGCTTCCGCCAACCCGCAGGCGATCGATTCGTCCGGGCTCGATCCGGCGCTTGTCGAGCGCGAGAAGAACGTGCTTGACCGAGAAGTTCAAAGCCCAGGGCAAGGCGGCAAACGTCATCGACAAGATCGTCGAATCCGGACTTAAGACCTTTTACAAGGAAGTTTGCCTGATCGACCAAGCGTTCATTTTCGACGAAGGCGGCAAGAAGAGCGTCGCGCAAGCGCTGAAGGAGAGCGAGGGTAAGGCGCATGCGCCGATCCGGATTAGCCGGCTTTGTGCGCTATGCGCTCGGTGAAGGGATCGATCGGCCAACCGGCGATTTCGGCGGCGAAGTTGCCGCGCTGGCCCGCGCACAATAACTTGGCGGCGTCGGCGCCGGCGATCGCGCCATTGAGGATGCTAAAGAGGTCGTGGGTTGGCAGTTCAACCCATGCGCATGAGGGGCGGACCATCGATCGATGGCAAAGCCGAACTACCGACGGGTGATCGTCAAGCTCTCCGGCGAAGCGCTAAGCGGCGCCGAGAAATTCGGCATCCATCAGCCGACTATCGACCGTTTTGCCGCCGACCTTGTCGCCTGCCATGCCCTGGACATAGGGCTTGGCGTCGTGGTGGGCGGCGGCAATATTTTGCGCGGTGCGCAGATTTCCGAAGACGGATTGTCGCGCCCCACGGCGGACGCGATGGGAATGCTCGCGACCGTCATGAATGCCCTCGTCCTCGAAGCGGCTATAGAGCGGGCCGGCGTGAGCGCCCGCACCATGTCGGCGCTTTCCATGCCGCAAGTTTGCGAGACCTACGAACGCCAGCGCGCGCTCCGCCATCTCGATGATCGACGCATCATCATTTTCGCCGGCGGCACCGGAAATCCTTATTTCACCACCGACACGACGGCGATTCTGCGCGCCGCGGAGATGAGCTGCGACGCCGTGTTCAAGGCGACGGATGTCGACGGCGTTTATACCGCCGATCCGAAAAAGGATCCCGCGGCGAAACGCTACGAGCGGCTCGGGCACCAAGAGGCGCTTGATCGCAATCTGAAAATCATGGATGCGACGGCCTTCGCGCTTGCCCGGGAGAACAACATGCCTATCATTGTTTTTTCGATCCGGGAGCCTGGTGCCATTGAGACCGTCTTGCGCGGCAAGGGTCATTTCACCACGGTCGGATAAGGCCGGGCCGAGGGCCGAAGGCGACGCTGAAAACAATCGCGGAGGGCGCCATGGCAGCGACGTTTGACATGAATGACCTAAAGCGACGCATGCAAGGCGCTATTGCCTCGCTCAAGCAAGAGCTTTCGGGGCTGCGCACCGGACGCGCTTCGACGGCACTTCTGGACCACGTGCAGGTGGAAGCCTATGGCAGCCACATGCCGCTCAATCAGCTCGCGACAATCAGCATTCCCGAGCCGCGCCTCCTCAATGTACAGGTTTGGGATCGCTCGCAGGTCCACGCGGTGGAAAAAGCGATTTCGGCCGCCAATCTTGGACTGTCGCCATCGACCGAAGGCCAGGTTTTGAAGCTGCGCATCCCCGAACTGAACGAGGAACGCCGCCGCGAAATCGTTAAAGTTGCGCACAAATATGCCGAGGCCGCGCGGGTCGCCGTGCGCCATGTCCGCCGTGATGGCCTCGATCTCCTCAAGAAGCTGGAGAAGGAGCATAAGATCAGCGAGGACGAACACACCCGGCAATCGGGCGAAGTGCAAAAGGTGACCGACGGCACGATCGCCGAGGTCGACAAGCTGCTTGCCGGCAAAGAAAAGGAGATCATGACCGTTTGAGCGACGCCGCAAGATCGAGGAACAACGCAGGCGAAGTCTTGCCGGGCGGCGACGGCGGCTTCGAGGCGCCGCGGCATGTTGCCATCATCATGGATGGCAACGGCCGCTGGGCGGCCGCGCGCGGTCTGCCGCGCGTCGAAGGCCATCGCCGCGGCGTGGAAGCGCTGCGCCGCACCGTTCGGGCGGCCGGAGAATTGGGCATTTCCGTTTTGACGATTTTCTCCTTCAGTTCGGAGAACTGGACGCGGCCTCCGTCGGAGATCATGCGATCTGATGGGTCTCCTGCGCCGATTTATCCGCAATGATTTGGCTGATTTGCATCGGAAAATGTGCGGGTGCGCATCGTTGGCGAGCGCGACGGGCATAGATCGCGATATCTGCCTTTTGCTGCAGGAAGCGGAGGATTTGACGCGCGGCAATGACGGTCTCACGCTCGTCGTCGCCTTCAACTATGGCGCGCGGCAGGAAATCGCGCGGGCCGCGCGCTGCCTCGCCATAGAGGTGGCCGCCGGCCGGCTTGCCGCCGACGACGTAACGGCGGACCGGCTCGGGAGCTTATTTGCACGCGCCCGACATTCCCGATCCCGATGTGATCATTCGCACCAGCGGCGAGCAGCGCCTGTCCAATTTTTTGCTGTGGCAAGCGGCCTACAGCGAACTGGTTTTTGTTCCGATCAATTGGCCGGATTTCGATCGCGCCGCATTGGAGGAGGCGATAGCCGAGTATCGGCGCCGCGAGCGGCGCTTCGGCGGCTTGGCCGCAAGAGCTGCCAGCACCGGATCGTGAAGATCGCGTCGTGATCGAGCCCGATCAGCGCGACAGCAGGCGCGGCACCGATGCGCGGATCACGGACAACTCGTGCGCACAATTCGCCTTGCGCGTCGTCTCGGCGGCGGTTCTCGGCTCCGGCGGTCCTGGCGTTCTGGCCTATTTCGGCGGTTGGCCGTTCCTGGCTTTATGCTTTCTCGGCGCATTGGGCATCCTCTACGAATGGACTTTGCTTACCGCCGGTCGTCCGGAACCTGCGAATTCTCGTCCCGGGCGCTTTGGGGCTTTGGCGGCGGCGCTTTTGCCGGCGCCGCATTGCCGAACGTGGCGCTGGGTGACGGCGGTCAGTGCGGCCGTGGCCGCGCTCTCGGGCATTGTCTACGGCCCGTGGCCCTGATGGCGCGCGCTCGCAGGCCGGCCTCGTGGGCAGTGGGCGGGGTCGCTCTATGCCGGGCCGCGCTTCTTGGCCCGGCGCTTTTGCGCCGCGATCCGCAATGGGGTCTCGGCGCACTTTTACTCCTGTTCGCAACTGTCTGGGCCACCGACATTTTTGCCTTTTTCTGCGGACGTGCTGCTTGGCGGTCCACTGTTGTGGCCACGCATCAGTCCGAAAAAGACTTGGTCGGGCGCCCTCGGGGGACTGGCCGGGGGGGTAGCGGCCGGCCTCGGGGTCGCTTATACGGTCGGTGTCGGCAAGCTGGGGATCATCGGGGCCATGACGCTGTTGTTGTCCGTCCTGGCGCAAGCCGGCGATTTGCTTGAATCTGCCATCAAACGCCATTTCGGCGCGAAGGATTCCGGCACGCTTATTCCCGGCCATGGCGGGCTTATGGATCGGTTAGATGGATTCCTTGTGGCCGCCCTTTTCGCCCTCGTCGTCGGCGCTCATTCGGCACGGAACGGCTGCACCGGCCACCGGCTTGCTGGTATGGTGATCCCGATGAAACGCAAGCAACCGCTGGCCAGGGTGGAACTCGCGCCTGTGCCAAGAACGGTTACGCTGCTTGGCGCCACCGGCTCGATCGGCTCGAGCACCATAGATCTCTTGCGCCAGGAGGCCGCACGCTATCAGGTCGAGGCGGTCACCGCCGACCACAATGCCGGAGCTTTGGCGCGGATTGCGCGAGAACTCGGCGCGCGCTTTGCCGTCGTGGCCGATCCCGACGCTTATGGCGAACTCAAAGCGGCGCTCTCGGGGTCAAATATTGAAGCGGCGGCCGGCCCGGCCGCGATTGTCGAAGCGGCGCAGCGCCCCGCCGACTGGGTCATGGCGGCAATTACCGGCGCAGCGAGTCTTCGCCCGACGCTGGCCGCCGCGGAGCGGGGCGCCACGGTTGCGCTCGCCAACAAGGAATGCCTCGTTTGCGCCGGGGCGCTGTTTATGCGGAGCGCGGCCGCCGCCGGCGCCAACGTGCTTCCCGTCGATTCCGAACACAACGCGATTTTCCAGGCGCTGGGCGCCGGTCCGGCGGGAAGATGTCCGTCGGATCGTGCTGACCGCGTCCGGCGGACCGTTCCGCACCTGGCCGCTCGAGGCCATCCGCAAAGTCACCGTCGAGCAGGCGCTCAAACATCCCACCTGGTCGATGGGACCGAAAGTGACCATCGATTCGGCGACGCTGATGAACAAAGGTCTCGAACTCATCGAGGCTCACCACCTGTTCGGCTTGGGAATCTGACGAGCTCGATGTCGTCGTCCATCCGCAATCGGTTGTTCATGGCCTGGTCGAATTCCGCGACGGATCTTTCGTCGCGCAGCTCGGTTCCCCGGACATGCGCATTCCGATTGCCCATTGCCTGGCTTGGCCGGCGCGCATGGGCACCCCGGCGGCCCGGCTTGATCTTGCGCGTGTCGCCACATTGACTTTCGAAGAGCCGGACCAGGTGCGTTTTCCCGCGCTGGCGTTAGCGCGCAACGCGCTCGCCGCCGGCGGGGCGGCGCCGACGATTCTCAACGCAGCGAACGAAATCGCGGTGCGCGAATTCGTCGACCAGCGTCTGGGATTTGGCGGCATCCCCGCTCTCGTCGAGGCAACGTTGGAGGCGGCGGAGCGGCAGAATGCAATGGCCGAACCGCAGTCGATCGAAGATGCCCTCGCAATCGACCAAGGCGCGAGAAGGTTGGCGACCGGGCTCTTGCCCGAAATTGCCGCAATGGCATCTTAACTTCGCCTAACGGGGAACGGGTCAAATCAAGGGGTTGGGGGTCGGCGAGATCATGGGATCTTACCTTTTGTCGCATTTGCATATGTTCGGCGGCGGCATCCTCGGCTACGTCGTTCCGTTCGTCTTCGTGCTCAGTCTGGTGGTCTTCTTCCACGAGCTCGGTCACTTCCTGATCGCGCGCTGGTGCGGCGTGCAGATCCTGACCTTTTCGATCGGCTTTGGGCCGGAAATCGTCGGTTTCAATGACCGTTACGGCACGCGCTGGAAGTTCTCCGCCATCCCTCTTGGAGGTTTCGTCAAGTTCTTTGGCGACGAGAATGTCACAAGCGCGCCCAGCGGCGAATCAGCGGCCAACATGGACGCCGACCAGCGGGCGCGTACCTTCATGTTTCAGCCGCTGCTCAAGCGCACGGCCATTGTCGTTGCCGGACCGGTGGCGAACTTCGTCCTGGCGGTCATAATCTTTGCCGGCGTGTTCACGCTCTACGGCAAGCAAACGATGAGCGCCCGCGTCGATTCGGTACAGCCCGGCAGCGCGGCGGCAGCAGCGGGCTTTGAACCCGGCGATCTCGTCCTCGCGATTGACGGCCGCGCAATCTCAAGCTTTGGCGATATGCAGCGTATCGTGAGCACAAGCGCCGGCGAAACGCTCAGTATCACGGTCGAGCACGACGGCGTGAAACGCGAGCTCAAGGCCACCCCCGCGCTCAAAGAGGTGAAGGACAATTTCGGCAACGTGCAGCGCATCGGCATCCTCGGCATCACTCGGTCAATGGCCGCGGAGGATTTAAAGTTACATCCGGTTGCGCCGCCCAAAGCCATTTGGATGAGCTCTGCAGGAGACGTGGTCCGTTATCGACCGCACGCTCAGCTATATCGGCGGGGTGCTCAGCGGGCGGGAAGCCGCCAGCCAACTCGGCGGCCCGATTCGGATTGCGCAGATGTCGGGACAGGTTGCCAGCTTCGGATTCGTTCCGCTAATTCAGTTGGCGGCAGTTCTTTCGGTGTCGATCGGGCTGCTGAACCTCTTCCCGATACCGCTGCTCGATGGCGGTCACCTTTTGTTCTATGTAATCGAAGGCATCCGCGGGCGTCCGCTCTCGGATCGGGCCCAGGAAGTCGGCTTTCGCATTGGTCTCGCAATCGTGCTGATGTTGATGATATTTGCAACTTTCAATGACATCGTTCATCTGACCACGTCATGAGCGATCATGCGCCGGGGCGCCCCATCGTCCCGGCCGGCTGGGAGGGATAACAATTCAAGAGGAGAAACGTCGTCTCTAAGTAGACCGAGGGAGACTGAGAGCAGCCCGCCACTTGGGGGCGGCCACGAGGGAATAGAAGGGGAATAGGGCGCTTTGCGCATGAAAATGTGTGTGCGGGTAAGACGAGGGCTTGTCGTGGCCGGCTTGCTCCTCGCGGGGGTGTTATTCGGTGCTGTCAACGGGCCGGCTGCGGCGCAGCAAGCCGGGCGGGGCGGCGGCGCGACGTCTATTGTCGTCGAGGGTAATCGGCGCGTCGAAGCCGATACGATTCGCTCCTATTTCAAAGTGGGGCCGGGCGAGCGCGTTGATGCGGCGAAAGTCGACAGCGCCCTAAAGGCGCTCTACGCGTCCGGCTTGTTCCAGGACATCCACATTTCGCAGCAGGGCGGCCGGCTCATTGTGACCGTGGTGGAAGCGCCGGTGATCGATCGCCTGGCCTTCGAAGGCAACCACAAGATCAAAGACGAACAGCTGCAGCAAGAAATCCAATCGAAGGCGCGCGGCACGCTCTCGCGCGCTACGGTTCAGGCCGACGTCGAACGCATCATCGAAGTCTATCACCGCAACGGCCGATTTGACGTCAAGGTGGTTCCGCAGATCATCGAGCGGCCGAACAATCGCGTCGACTTGATCTTCGCGATCGACGAAGGCGAGAAGACCGGGGTCAAATCGATCATCTTCGTCGGCAATCACGCCTTTACCGATTATCGCCTGAAAGAGGTCATCAAAACCTCGGCCTCGAATTTCCTCAGCTTCCTGCAAACCACCGACGTATACGATCCTGACCGGATTGAAGCCGATCGCGATCTGATCCGGCGCTTCTATCTCAGCCATGGCTACGCCGACGTCCAAGTCGTCTCGGCCACCGGCGAATATGATCCCGCGCATAAAGGCTTCATCATCACTTTTACGATCGAGGAAGGGCCGCTCTACCATTTCGGCGCGATCGACATTCAATCCAATATCCGCGCCGTCGACAGTGCCTCGCTGCGGTCAGTGCTGCGGATACATCAGGGCGACGTTTACAACGCCGATTCGATCGAAAAGACGGTCGAGAACGTGACAATCGAGATCACCAAGCACGGCTACCCGTTCGCCACGGTCAGGCCGCGCGGCGATCGAAATCCGCAGACGCGCACCGTCAGCGTGGTGTTTGTCGTCGACGAAGGCGTGCGCGCGTATATCGAGCGGATTAATATTCGCGGCAACACGCGGACGCGCGACTATGTGATCCGGCGCGAGTTCGACATTTCCGAAGGCGACCCGTACAACCGCGCTTTGATCGACCGTGCCGAACGGCGCATCAAGAACCTCAATTTCTTCAAGTCGGTCAAAATCACCAACGAGCCCGGCTCGGCGCCCGACCGGGTGGTGATCAACGTCGACGTCGAGGAGACTTCGACCGGCGACTTTTCCGTCATGGGCGGCTATTCGACCGCGGACGGGTTTATGGGTCAGGTGTCGATCTCCGAACGCAACCTTTTGGGGACCGGCCGCTATCGCCCGCGCGTCGGCGACCGTCGGGCAATACATCCGCGGTGTGGAGTTCAATTTCGTCGAGCCCTATTTCCTCGATTATCGGATGTCCGCGGGCATTGATTTGTTTGCCCGAGAATCGCTGCCCAGTCCGTATCTCTCGTATGGGACGACGACCTACGGGACAAACCTCAAGCTCGGCATTCCGTTGCGCGAGGATTTGAGTCTGCAATTGCGCTACTCGATCTATGCGCAGGCCATTACGCTGGCTTCGGATCTGAACGACTGCAACAACATCAACCCGAATTTTTCGACGACTTTCCCGACGCCCGTCGCGCTGGCCGCCGCTGCGCTCGGAGCTCCAGGCGGCACCGCCGCGGCCTATCCGTATTGGAACCCGGCGAACTTTCAGTCGAACTGTCTGTATCAGAATAACCTGCCGCTATACGTGACCGCGCTGCCGATCCGCGAGGAGCTCTCGCACGGCACCGAAATCGTTTCCCAACCCGGATACGGATTGACCTTCAATACCCTCGACAACAACAAACATCCGACCAACGGATTGCTGATCAATTTCGGTCAGGATATTGCCGGTCTTGGCGGCACGACGGCCTATGTCCGCTCGATCGTCGATTTCCGCGGCTACTATGAAGTTGTCTCCGACCTTGTCGGCTTGCTGCATATCCAGGGCGGCGACATCATCGGCTTGAACAAATGCCCCACTTCCGGCACTTGCGTGTCGAACAACGGCTACGTCAGCGTACTTGACGACTTCAAGATGGGTCCGAACCTCGTCCGCGGCTTTGAGCCGGCCGGAATAGGCCCGCGCGACCTGACCGTCGGCGCTTCGGACGATGCGCTCGGTGCCACCATGTACTGGGGCGCCAGCCTCGAGTTTCAGTATCCCTTCTACTTCTTGCCTAAGGATGCCGGCCTGCGCGGCGCCGTGTTCGTCGATTCAGGTTCTGCATGGGGCTACAGGGGAGAAACTCAGTATCCCGCCACCGGCGAGATCAACGGCCTTGTGACCACCTCGACTGTTCCGGGTCAGTCTCCGGGCGGCGCGACATTCTTCTGCCAATGCGGAATGCAGTATGCGGATTTGGCCGCACCGCGGGTAGCCGTAGGCGGAAGCATCATTTGGGACTCGCCTTTCGGACCGTTGCGCTTCGACTTCGCTTATCCGCTTCTCAAGCAACCTTACGACCGGACGCAATTCTTCCAGTTTGGCGGTGGGGCGCGATTCTGATCGGGCCGGCGATCAAGCTCGAGACCGGTCGCATGCCGGATTTTTTACCCAACACTCGCACCCTGACGATTGCCGAAATCGTCGCGCTCACGCATGCCGAGCCCGGTCCCGGCGTGCCGCTTGGCGCCCAAATCACCGGCATCGCACCGCTCGAACTCGGCGAGTGCGTCCGACATCAGTTTCTTGGACAATTCCAAATATCTCGGCGAACTCGCCACCACACGCGCCGGCGCCTGCTTGTTGCTGCCGCGTTTCACCAAGGCGGCGCCTCCCGGTCTCAAGTTTTTGCTGACGCCTGAGCCTTATCGGGCCTTCGTCAGTGTGGCGCGCGCGCTATTTCCAGACGCATTGCGGCCGTCATCCTTGTTCGGAACGCGCGGCCGCGCGTCGGACGCGCACATACATCCGGCGGCGCGGCTGGAAGCCGGTGTGACGGTCGATCCTCTCGCGGTTATTGGTCCGGATGCGGAAATCGGAGCGGGGACGCTGATTGCGGCAGGCGCCGTCGTCGGCTCATCCGTGGCGGTGGGCCGTGATTGCGTTATCGGCCCGGGCGCTACCGTCAGCCACGCGCTGATCGGCGATCGGGTGATTATTCATCCGGGCGCGCGGATCGGCCAGGATGGCTTCGGCTATCTTCCCTCACCGGATGGTCACGTGAAAGATTCCGCAGAGCCGCCGGGTCATCATCCAGGATGATGTGGAAATTGGCGCCAACACGACAATCGACCGCGGTTCGACCCGTGACACCATCATCGGCGAGGGCACCAAGATCGACAATCTCGTTCAAATCGCCCACAACGTCCGCATCGGACGGCATTGCCTGATCGCCGGGCAGGTCGGCATATCGGGCAGCGCCATGGTGGGAGATTTTGTGATGCTCGGCGGCAAAGTGGGTATCGCCGATCACGTCACGATCGGAAACGGCGCAAAGCTTGGCGCGCAAAGCGGCGTCATGCATGACGTGCCGCCGGGTGCGCGCTGGCTGGGCTCTCCGGCTCAGCCGATGCGCGATTTCATGAAGGGTGTTGCCGTCTTGCGCCGGCTCGCGCGCGGCGATGATCGCGAGGGTGGGCCGCAATGAACGAAGAGGCCCTTGGCGCTGCCGACATCCACGAAATCCTGCGGTTGTTGCCGCACCGCTATCCGTTTTTGCTGATCGATCGCGTCATCGCCATCCGCGGCGACGAACATGGCATCGGCATCAAGAACATCACGATGAACGAACCGCAATTTGTCGGGCATTTCCCTGGCAATCCGGTCATGCCCGGTGTGCTGGTCATTGAGGGCATGGCGCAGACCGCCTGCGTGCTCTGCCTGCGTCAACTGCCAGCGCGCGAAAAGCCGCGCACGCTGTTTTTTTTGACCATCGACAAGGCGAAGTTTCGCAAACCCGCGGGCCCCGGCGACGTCCTCGAATATCACATGAGCAAGGTCACCCATCGCCGCAGCATGTGGTGGTATCGCGGCGAAGCCAAAGTCGGCGACGCCCTCGTCGCCGAGGCTGTGCTCGGCGCCTATCTGCCTGAGGATTGAATGGCCATCGATCCAACTGCGCGCGTGACCGACGGGGCACGCGTCGGCAACGGTGTCGAGATCGGTCCTTATTGCCTGGTCGGCCCGAATGTCGAGCTTGGCGACGGCGTGCGCCTTATCGCCCATGTTCACATCACCGGCGTCACGAGCGTCGGCGAGGGCACCGTGGTCTACCCCTTTGCTTCGCTGGGGACGCCGCCGCAATCGGTGCACTACCGCGGCGGCGCCACCCGACTGATCGTCGGGGCGCATTGCGAAATCCGCGAAGGCGCGACCATGAATACCGGGACGGAGGACGGTGGCGGCATCACGCGCGTAGGCGAGCGCGGCCTCTTCATGGTTGGAAGCCATGTGGGTCACGATTGCCAGGTCGGCGACCGCGTGACTTTCGCAAACAACGTTGTGCTTGGCGGCCATGTCTCGATCGGCGATAACGTATTCATTGGAGGTCTGACTGCGGTTCATCAATTCAACCGGGTCGGCGAAGGAGCTATGATTGGCGGAATGACGCGGGTCCGCGCCGATGTCATTCCATTTGGCCATGCTTATTTGGAGAGCTTGGTCGGGCTGAACGTGATCGGCTTGCAGCGACGTGGAGCGACACGAGCGGAGTTACATCGGCTGCGGCGTGCGTATCGGACGTTGTTCCTCGACGAGGGCGTTTTTGCGGAAAGAATTGATGCGGTCGCCAACCAGTTTGCGGGTGACCCGCTGGTGGAAAAAATCATCTTGTTCATTCGCGCCGGCGGCAAGCGCGCCTTGATGCACCCGCGCGCAGGACAGCGGTCAAATGACAAAGGTGGCGATGCGTCCTGACGCCGCCGACGTCAATGACGCGGCTCGGGAAATGGATCCGTTGGCGATCGTTTGTGGAGGCGGGAGCTTTCCCGCCGCGGTCGCCGAGGCGGCTGCGCGGAGCGGCCGGCGCCCGGTCATGTTCGGCATCAAAGGATGGGCCGATCCTCACGTCGTTGAACGGTACGCGCATCGCTGGATCGCCCTCGGTCAGTTGGGACGGCTGGTGCGCTTCGCGCGCCTTGAGGGCTGCCGCGAGGCGGTTTTCATCGGCAGTTTGCTGCGTCCTCCGCTCGGAAAAATCCGCCTCGATTGGCCAACCGTCCGCGCTTTGCCGCGGATTTTCCGCGCCTTTCGCGGTGGCGATGATCAATTGCTCAAGGGCGTCGCAGCAATCATTGAACAGGGCGGTTTGCGCATTGTCGGGCTTGAGGCGGTGGCGCCGGAAATTTTCGTGCCCGAAGGGGTGCTGGGTCAGTTGCCGGCCGACGGATCGCGACCGGGCCGATATTGCGCGAGCACTCAAGGTGATTGCCGCGCTCGGCCCGTTTGACGTGGGTCAAGCGGCAGTGGTTGCAGACAACCATGTCCTTGCGGTCGAAGCGGCGGAGGGAACCGACAATATGTTGGCGCGAATCGCCGAGATGCGCCGCCAGCGCCGCGTGACGGCACGGATTGGTACGGGCGTGCTGGTGAAGTCGCCCAAGCCGGGCCAGGACCGCCGTTTTGATTTGCCGGCGATCGGTCCGCAAACTGTGGAAAACGCCGCCCGCGCCGGTCTTGCGGGAGTGGCGGTCACCGCCGGCAGCACGCTGATTGCCGCGCCCGCGGAAGTCATTGCGGCTGCGGACCGCGCCAATGTTTTTCTGGTCGGTGTGAGCGAGGTCTCTTCGCCGTGACGAAAGTGCCGCTGCCGCGGCCGCGCTCGATCTACTTTGTCGCCGCGGAAGAATCGGGCGATGCGCTTGGGGCGTCGCTGGCCCGCGCGCTGCAAGCGCGCGAGGGAGGGCAGCTCGCGCTCTCCGGTGTCGGTGGGCGGGCAATGGCGGCCGCAGGTGTACCTAGCCTTTTCCCCATCGATGAGCTCTCGATCTTCGGGTTGACCGCAATTCCCCGCCGGCTTCCCCTGATTTTACGCCGTATCCGCGAGACCGCCGACGCAATTATTGCCGCGCGGCCGGACGCCGTGGTCATCATCGATAGTCCCGACTTCACCCACCGCGTTGCCCGCCGGATTAGGCGAAACGCTCCCACTATTCCGATCCTCGACTACGTCTCGCCTTCCGTGTGGGCTTGGCGGCCGGGACGAGCCCGCGCCATGCGCTCGTATATCGATTGCGTGCTCGCCATCCTTCCCTTCGAGCCCAAAGCCTATGTCGATCTCCACGGACCGCGCTGTGTTTATGTGGGCCACCCGCTGATCGAGCACATTGCGGATTTGCGTCCCAACGCCAGCGAGGCCGAGCGCCGGCGCGCCGATCCGCCTTTGGTTCTGGTACTACCGGGCAGCCGGGCCAGCGAAATCCGCCGGCTCCTCCCTGTGTTCGGAGCCGCGATCAGCCGTGTCGTCGAGCGTTGTGGGCCGCTGGAGCTTGTGCTGCCCACGATCGGAGATCGTTTTGAGCAGGTACGCGCCGGCATCGCCGGCTGGAAGATCAGGCCGCGCATTGTCGTCGATCCCAGCGACAAGTGGGCGGCGTTCCGTTCGGCGCGAGCCGCGCTTGCGGCCTCGGGCACCGTCACACTTGAGCTCGCGATTGCCCGAGTTCCCAACGCGGCCGCGTACCGGGTGTCGCTATTCGAGGAATTAGTCGCCCGTCTCATGGGTTTGCACCGGCGATTATCCACTGTGATTCTGGCCAATCTGGTCATGGGCGAAAAGGTCATTCCGGAATTCCTGCAGCGGGAATGTACGGCGGAGCGGCTCGCCGCGGCCCTGGTGCCGTTGCTCTCGGATAGCCCACAGCGGGCCGGACAGGTTGAGGCCTTCGGCCGGCTCGATGCTTTGATGGGAGTCGAATCGGCGCCTAGCGCCAAGGCGGCGGCACTCGTCCTCGATGCTGTGGAGAAAAATGCGCCATGATGTCGCCGCGCCCGCGCGTCACCGTTAACCGCATGCTAAGGCGGGTAACCAATATTTAAGAGCCCAAAAGAGTGTCGTGGGGCGATGACCAAACAGTCGAAAAAAGCAAAATCCCGCCGCCCCTCCATTTGCGCGGCCATTACCGGGGTACACGGCTATGTGCCCCCCGACGTGCTCACCAACGCCGAATTGGCGCAGATGGTCGACACGAGCGATAAGTGGATCGTCGAGCGGACTGGAATTAAAGAGCGGCACATTCTGCGCGGCAAGGGTTTGGGCACCTCGCATATGGGCGCCGAGGCCGTGCGCGGCCTGTTGAAGAAGACCGGCACGGCGCCGGCGGACGTCGATCTCCTGATTTGTGCGACGACCACGCCCGACCTGGTGTTTCCATCGACAGCCAATCTCATCTGCGACATGGTCGGTATCCGCGAAGTGGGCAGCTTCGATGTACAGGCCGCATGTTCGGGCTTCATTTACGCGCTCAGTATCGCCGCCCAATTCATTGAGACCGGCACGTATCGCAAAGTCGTGGTGGTGGGCGCCGACAAGATGTCGGCGATCATCGATTACACGGATCGCGCCACCTGCGTGCTGTTTGGGGACGGCGCCGGCGCGGTGCTCATCGAACCCAGCCGACAGTATGGCATCCTGGACGTGATTATTTCTTCCGACGGTGCCGGCATGAAGAACCTGCATCAGAAAGCCGGCGGCAGCCGCATGCCGCCGACTGCCGAGACGGTCGCCAAGCGTCTGCACTACGTCCACCAGGAAGGCGCCGCCGTGTACAAGTGCGCCGTCGAGCGCATGGCGGAAGTTGCGACCGATTTGATGGAGCGGAACAAGCTCACCGGCAAGATGGTCGATTGGCTCGTGCCGCATCAGGCCAACAAGCGGATTATCGAGGCGACTGCTGCGCGCATGGGGCTGCCGCTCGAGCGCGTCATGGTCACCATCAACAAGTTCGGCAACACGACCGCGGCGACAATTCCGCTCTGCCTGTGGGACTATGAAGGCAAGCTCAAGCGCGGCGATCGCCTCCTCTTGGCCGCATTCGGTGGCGGCTTTACCTGGGGAGGCGTTTATTTGACCTGGGCGTACGATCCCCGCTCAGGGCAGGCCGACGACAGCGCTGGCGAAAAGCGCGCGCACGGCGCCACACGCAGATTAGCGGCGATGCTGGCCGGGCTCCTGCCGTTGGCCCTATCGGCTTCGTTTCCAGCGTCTCCGGTGCGCCGCGACTAAGCAAAAAAATGGCCGCAGTAAAACGGCTATAATGGCGTTCCAGCGGCCGCGACCCTGTGGGTGGCGAACGTCAGATCCGCTGCATGAGAGGGACGCCGAATGCACGACACCGCGGCCGTAACCGTCATAGAACGTAAGCCGCTCGTAAGCCCCAGCGGCAATCCGCGTTATCCGAGGCTGCATCGGCGTTTCCCCAGCACCCGATATTTGCGTGACGCGGCGCGGCTGCGCATTCCGCATTTTGCATTTGAATACGCCGACGGGGGCGCCGGAAATGACGACGCCGGCATCAAGCGCAATTGGGCGGCCTTTGAGGCAATCGAATTGGCGCCGCGTTACGGCGTCATGCCGTCGCTGCCGCCCACGTCTGTCGAGCTGTTCGGCCGCCGATTTTCGGCGCCCCTCGGTATCGCCCCGATGGGCGGACCGTCGATCATTTGGCCGGGTGCCGACGAATACCTGGCCGCCGCCGCGCAGCGCGCCCTCGTGCCGTACATGTTGAGCACCGTCGGCGGCGCCACGATCGAACGCATCGCCGAGATCGCGCCGGACGTATTCTGGTTTCAGCTTTATCGCTTTGCCGGAAACGACCACGCCATCGGATACGATCTGGTGCGACGCGCTGCGCTCGCCGGTTGCCGCACGCTGGTTTTGACGCTCGACGTACCGGTGCGGAGCACGAGGCCGCGCGAAGCCACGACCGGCCTTGCCGGCGCCTTTCGTGTCGATCGCACGATCATCTGGCAAAGTGCGCAGGCGCCGGCGTGGGCCATCGCGCTGTGCCGCAACGGCGTGCCGCGTTTTGCCAACATGCGCGCTTACGCCGGCGAGAGTATCTCGTTTCAGGAGCTCATCGCTTTTACCCGCCGCGAAATGGGTGGAGCTTTTACCTGGGCCGAGGTGGCGAAGTATCGCGAGTGTTGGCCGGGAATACTCATCGTCAAAGGAATAATGCATCCAGCGGACGCGGAAAAAGCCGTGTCGATTGGCGTTGATGGCGTGATTGTCTCCAATCACGGCGGCCGCCAGAACGACGCGCTCCCGGCGGCGATTGATGTTCTTCCGGCAATCGTCCGCCAGGTGGCAAGCCGCGCGACGGTCATGATTGATTCCGGCGTGCGCAGCGGCAGCGATGTCGTTCGGGCCTGCGCACTTGGCGCCGCAGCCGCTTTTGCAGGTAAGGCTTTTTTATGGGGTCTGGGAGCGCTGGGCGCCGACGGTCCCGGACACGTCATCGATTTGTTGATCGAAGAGACGCAAGTGGCGATGGGACAAGTGGGCGCGCTTTCAGTTCAGGACCTGCGTGCGCTGAGTGTTCGTCATTCCGGAGAATTTCGGTTCTAGTCTACTCAGCGCAGCGAAAAACGGATTGGCACCGTCAAATCGAGTTCATCCTCCGCCATGCTGGCGGGGAATGCGGGCAGGGGTTGCGCACGCTCGATCATTGCCAGCACTTCGCCGTCGAGCTCGGCAAAGCCGGAACTGCGCTGAATGTGGCGCGCGAGCACCCGGCCGTGGCGGTCGATCTTAAAGTGCAGCAGGACGACCCCCTGTTCGCCGCGGGCTTGCGCCGCGCGCGGATAGCGTTTGTAGTTTTGCAATCTTTTGAGCAGAGCCGTCTGCCAAGTGGGAGCGACAGTGGGGGCGCCGCCGGCGACGGGTGCTGCCGTGCGCGGGGCCGGCGGTGCCTCTTGCTCGGTTTTCTCAACCGGCTTTTGTTCGGGCAAGGCGGCGTCCGGCATGGAAAGGGCCGGCGGCGGTGGCGGCTCTTCGACTTTCGGCGGGGTCGGCTCCGCTTGCGGCTCCGCCTTGTGCTCGACCATTTCCTCCGCGGCCGGGGCAACGTCGCGTTGCGTGGCGTCGGCAACGCTGTCGACCGGCGCCAGGTCGACGGCCACAACCTGCGAATCGTCGCCGATGGTTTGCTCAGGTGTGTGCCACGACAGGTAAGCGGCGACGAGCGCCGCCTGCAGGCAGACGACAACCGCCGCCGCTAAGGACCACCGCAGGACATCCCGTGGCTCCTGGTCGGCGAACCATACGGTCGCCGGAGCGTTCATTTGGCGTCCCGGGTCTCGAGACCGACCAACGCGACCTTGAGGTAATTTGCCGCACGCAAATCGTTCATGACCTGCATCACCGCGCCATAGGGCACGGAGCGGTCGGCACGCAAAAAGATGCGTTCGTCCTTGTTGGAGCTGGTCGCGGCATCGAGCGCGCCGGCAAGCGAACTCGAGCCGATCGGGTCATCGCCGATGGCGAGGCTAAGATCGGCTCTGATGGTCAGATAGACCGGCTTGTCGGGATGTTGGCGCGGCTGCACGCTCAAAGCGGGCAAATCGACGGGCACGTCGACGGTAGCCAGCGGCGCAGCGACCATGAAAATGATCAGCAACACCAGTATGACGTCGATGAACGGCGTCACGTTGATGTCGTGCAGTTCGGTGAGTTCGTCGGTTCCGTGATCGAGACGAATAGCCATCTTCTGCCGCTCGGCCGCCGAGCGAGTGTCGCTCGGCGCGATTGGCAGTAAAACCGGGAATTATGGCTATGTCACGCAGCGCGAGGTGAAATTACCGACCCGGACGAGCTTGCTGAAAGCGGCTTCGCAGCCAACAGGGATGCTCGAGGGCTTGCTGCTTTCCATTCTTTGCGCCGGCAATCGATCGCCCTTGAGCGCGCTGTTGCTTATCGTCCTGCCGATCGAAATCGGTGCGGCGCTCGACGGATTAATCACGCTCGCAGACGATGTTCCAGGCCCAATCGGCAGAAAGCTCAAGCCGAACGCGAGGAAGGCGCTGCTGATCAGCCAAGCGCCGATAACGCCGCTGCGGCGCCCTTGCGAACGCGGCAAGGTTGGGGATAGCACTGCGGACAGATTTGCTGGCATGGCCGGCACCTGCGATGCTTGTTAATTGGATATCCCCCTACCACCCTCGGAAACTCCGTGATCTCCGCTACCTTAAATTCGCAGCGGGGAGACTGGTTCCACGGCAAGGCGATGGCCGCGCGGATGGCAGCCCGCGCCGGGTAAAAAAGGGCGCCGAGGTGGCGCTATTGAGCGAAATTCGCCTTATTTGCAGGACCAGCCGTTAGGAAATGCGCTATGGCAAGCGTTGCCGAGCCTGTTGCCCAATTCATTGATGACCGCCTCGCGGCGCGCAATGCGCTGGTTCTTGCCGCGGCCCAGGCGCTGGCGGGCGCCAACACCACCGTCGTCGTGGCAACCGGCGCTATTGCCGGGGCGATGCTCGCCCCTGATCCGGCCCTGGCGACACTTCCCATCAGCGTCCTGATCCTTGGCATGTGGATGGGCACCCTGCCGGTCGGCATGCTCGCCAAGGCCTTCGGGCGCCGCGTCGCGCTGCAAGTCGGATCCGCTTTTGGCGCGCTATCGGGAGTGATCTCGTGTCTTGCCGTCGTGTCGGGATTGTTTGTTCTCCTGCTGGCCGGCGCCCTGTGCGCCGGCTTTTACGCGGCGGCCCACCAATCCTATCGCTTCGCCGCCACCGACACGGCGAGCGCCGATTTTCGCGCCAAGGCGGTCGCCTGGGTTTTGGCCGGCGGCGTCTGCTCCGCGATCCTCGGGCCGCAGCTCGTCATCCTCACCAAAACGATCTGGCCGGCTTATCTGTTTGCCGCAACCTACCTGGCGCAGTCTGCCATTGCGATCGTCGCCGGCCTCGTTTTGGGATTTTTGAAAGTGCCGCCCGGCGCCGCCAGCGCCGGGAGCTTTGCCGAGGGCCGCCCGCTCATCGCGTTCATTCGCCAGCCGCGATTTGCCATCGCGGTCGCTTGCGGCGTCGCCAGCTACGTCATGATGAACGTCCTGATGACCGCAGCGCCTCTGGCCATGGTGACGTGCAACCATTCGGTCGGCGATGCCGCGCTCGGCATTCAATGGCATGTGATGGGGATGTACGTACCGAGTTTTTTCACGGGCGCCCTCATCGTCCGCTTCGGATTGCGCGCGATGATGGCCATCGGGCTCGCCTCGATCCTCGCCGCCGCCGTGGTGAACTTGCTAGGCGTCGGCTTGTGGAATTTCTGGATCGCGCTTTCGCTCCTGGGGATCGGCTGGAACTTCGCCTTCATTGGCGCCACGACCCTGGTGACCGAATGTCACGGCCCGCGCGAGCGCAACAAGGTGCAAGCGTTCAACGACTTTCTGGTCTTCGGTTCGACGGCCATTGGTTCGTTCTTGTCCGGGGCGCTGTTGTCCCGATTCGGCTGGGCGGCGGTGAACGTCGTGATATTTCCAGTCGTCATTTGCGCGGCGGTGCTGCTGATCTGGAATTCATTGGCCGCGCGCCCGGAGCCGGTATAGCCGGCGGCAAAAGCGGGATTTTGCAAGGGAAAAACCACCCTGCTGCCGTTGCGTCGCCCGCACAATTTTGGCAATGTCCGCGCCGTTTTACGCTAAACGCTTAAATTCTCGCGCGAGGCGTTTCCCTGCCGGCCGGCTTGTCCTCTGGCCTCCATCGAACCGAGGTTTTCTCCGATGACGACGTTGTGGTTGATCGTTTTGTGCGGCGTTCTCGCGCTCATCTACGCCATTTGGGCGACAAGCTCGGTCATGCGGGCCGATCCCGGCAGCGAGAAAATGCAGGAAATCGCCGCGGCGGTGCGGGAGGGGGCGCAGGCTTATCTGCGGCGCCAATACACCACCATCGCGATCGTCGGCATCGTCATTTTCCTGATTGTCGGGTTTTTGCTGGGCTGGCTGGTCGCCGTCGGCTTCGCCATCGGCGCGATCCTCTCGGGTGCGGCGGGCTTCATCGGCATGAACGTGTCGGTGCGCGCCAACGTGCGCACCGCGCAGGCGGCGATCGGCTCGCTCGCCGACGGCTTGGCGCTGGCATTTCGCTGCCGGCGCCATTACCGGCTTGCTGGTCGCCGGATTGGCGCTGCTCGGCGTGACGCTTTATTTCATGTTCCTCACCGGCGGCCTGCATCTGGCGCCGAACGATCGGACCGTCATCAACTCCATGGTGGCGCTTGGCTTCGGCGCCTCGCTGATCTCAATCTTCGCGCGGCTCGGCGGCGGCATCTTCACCAAGGGCGCCGACGTCGGCGGCGACCTCGTCGGCAAAGTCGAAGCCGGCATTCCGGAAGACGATCCGCGCAATCCCGCCACCATTGCCGACAATGTCGGCGATAACGTCGGCGACTGCGCCGGCATGGCGGCTGATTTATTCGAGACTTATGCGGTGACCACCGTCGCGACCATGGTGCTTGCCGCGATCTTCTATCAGTCCGGTCTCCGGCGAGATGGTGACGCGGATGATGACGTTTCCGCTGGCGATCGGCGGTATCTGCATCATTGCCTCGATCATCGGCACGTTCTTCGTCCGGCTCGGCGCCAAGTCAATCGATCATGGGCGCGCTGTACAAGGGCATGATCGCCACTGCGATCCTGTCGCTGCTCGGGATCGCCGGCGTCACCCATTACCTGATCGGCTTCGGACCGCTCGCCGGCGTCGGCTATTCCGGCGCCACGCTGTTTTATTGCGGCATCACCGGTCTCGTGGTGACGGCGCTCATTATTGTCATCACCGAATATTATACCGGCACGCCGTATCGGCCGGTGCATTCCATCGCGCAAGCCTCGGTCACCGGCCACGGCACCAATGTGATTCAGGGTCTTGCGGTATCGCTGGAGTCCACGGCGCTGCCGGCGCTGGTCATCATTGCCGGTATTCTCGTCAGCTATAATCTTCGCCGGTCTGTTCGGCATCGCCATTGCGGTGACGACCATGCTCGCGCTTGCCGGCATGGTGGTCGCGCTCGACGCTTTCGGTCCCGTCACCGACAATGCCGGCGGCATCGCCGAAATGGCCGGCTTGCCGAAAGAGGTGCGCAAATCGACCGATGCGCTCGACGCCGTCGGCAATACCACCAAGGCCGTCACCAAGGGTTATGCCATCGGCTCGGCCGGCTTGGGCGCGCTGGTGCTGTTCGCCGCCTACAGCCAGGACCTGAAATTCTTCGTCGCCAATGCCGCCAGCCATCCTTATTTCCAGGGTGTCACGCCCGACTTTTCGCTGGCCAATCCCTACGTGGTCGCCGGCCTCTTGTTTGGCGGGTTGTTGCCTTATCTGTTCGGCGCGATGGGCATGACTGCGGTCGGACGCGCCGCTTCTTCGATCGTCGAGGAGGTGCGCCGGCAATTCCGCGAGAAGCCGGGCATCATGCAAGGCCGGATAAACCCGATTACGGCCGCGCGGTCGACTTGCTCACGCGCGCCGCGATCAAGGAAATGATCATACCGTCGTTGTTGCCGGTGCTCTCGCCGATCGTCGGCTTTTTCATCATCTACTTCATCGCCGGCGGCGGCGCGGCCGGTAAGTCGGCGGCCTTCTCGGCTTTGGGCGCGATGTTGCTGGGCGTGATCGTCAACGGCCTCTTCGTTGCGATCTCGATGACGTCGGGCGGCGGCGCGTGGGACAACGCCAAGAAATACATCGAGGACGGCCACTACGGCGGAAAGGGTTCCGAGGCTCACAAGGCCGCCGTGACCGGCGATACCGTCGGCGATCCATACAAAGATACCGCCGGCCCGGCCGTCAATCCGATGATCAAGATCACCAACATCGTGGCGCTGTTGCTGCTCGCCGTGCTGGCGCATTAGCGCTCAAGACGGGCGCTGACGTTGACGGCTGAAGTTCGGCGGTTTGCCTTGACCAGGCGCCGGCGTCAGAACGGCAGCGCCGAATGCGCGCGTTGGCGATGCGAATCGAACATGGCCTTGACGAAGTTGATGTCCGAGCCGGCCGTCGGCGTCGTGCGGCTGATGAAGTCGAAGACTTTACCATCCTTGATGCCGTAGGAGGCGACCCGCTCCACTCGCCGATCCTTATCGAAGTAGACGGCGACGACGCGCTGATCGGTGATCTTGGTCGGCATAAACGACACCGAACGTTCGGCTCGTCTGCGAGATGTAATAGAACGCTTCGCCGGAGACCGTAGCGACCGTGGACGGCGTGCCGAGCACGATGAGAACCTGTTCCTGGGAAGCGCCGAGCCGAATTTGCTCCAGCGCGCCTTCGGGCAAGACATAGCCGCGCTGAAACGTCTCGCCCAAGCACCCGCCCAGTGACGAAGCGAGCGCGAGAATGACGACGATACCGGCCGCGCCACAGCTCCGCCAACGCTGCAGAAGACCCCTCAGCATCCTTCGGCGTTCAACCTTGTGTTATGGGTCGGCCTGCCTTACCCCAACCACCGCCGCAGATTGGCCGGAATGACGGCCGGATTGGTAATGACGAGTTATCTTTATGATATTAACGGCGTTTCGGCGAAGCGTCCACGAGCACAAGATTCACGCTCTCTATGGCATGATCGTGGCGCAGGCGCGCTCCGGAGTTCTTTTATACGCGATTACGGGATACGCCGACACGTTGAAGGCAGATTCGAGTTGCTCGTCTTGCACTTGGTCCTCGTGCTGCGCCGTCTTGGTCGACATCCTAAAACACCCGAACTTTCAGCGGCCGTGCGGCGACGCCGAGCCGCCAAGCCAGCTGCTTTTCGATGCCTTCTGCCGGGATCTGGACGCTAATCTGCGGGAAATGGGTGTGGGCGACATGGGGGTTCCGCGGCGCATGCGTCGATTCGGTGAAGAGTTCTACGGCCGCCAGGCTGCTTACCAGGCGGCCTTGGAGACGCTGATCGACCGGGCCGCTTGAGAACGCGTTGGCACGCAATATCTTCGAGTTAGAGAATGTGGACGCAAGAGTAGGCCGGCTTGCCGATTATATCGCGTCGCGGCCGCGGCGCAACTCGAAGATGCAGAGGTCGATGCGCTCGTTTCCGGCCGAGACCGGTCTTCCCCGATCCAGCCGAGTTCGCACCGGCCGAGCCATATGACCATGCATGATGCCAAGCCCGGTTCCGCCGCGAGCCCTGGCATTTTCCAGTTGCGGTTGAGGATGTGCCGGAAGCCGGCGAGCATTTCGACCTGACGCCAGATTCCGCAAACGCGCGCGGCGATAGCAAAAGCGGCGGGGCTGCGCGATCTGGCCCGTCTCGAAGCCAATTTCGATGTGAGCCGGCAGGGAAGCGGCGGCTTGCGGGTTGCCGGCCATATTGCCGCGACCGTGGGCCAGACTTGCGTCGTGACGCTTGAGCCGGTTGCCAATGAAGTTGCGGAAGATGTCGATCTTGCTTTTCGTGCCGCAAGCGCCTTCGCTCGAGTCCGACGGCGACTGGCGCCCAAGGCCGGACGCAGAGTGAATACGAGACGGAGCCGTTGATCGGCGGGCGTCGTCGATCTCGGCGCGATTGCCACCGAGTTTCTTATCCTCGGCCTCGATCCATATCCGCGCAAGCCGGGCGCAGTATTCCAATCGCCGCCGGACACCCGTCGCGAGCGAAAGTCCGTTTTCTGCGCTTGCCGCGCTCAAGAAGAATTCGAATGCCAATTGATGACGGTTGTTTCCGGACGCTGAGCCGCTATTGTCGCTTCCGGCCTCGCTTCCGATTGCGTTGAGTTGGATACGCTCGAGGACCGCGGGGCTATCCATGTCACAGAGCGTCCGGATTGCGCTGGATGCGATGGGGGGAGACCACGGTCCTGACGTGGTCGTCGCCGGCGCCGAACTGGCATTGGCGCGGCAACCGGAAATCGAATTCCTGCTGTTTCGGCAATGCCCGCGTGGTCACGCCGCTGCTCGCCCGATATCCGGCGCTCAAATCCGCGTCTCGGCTGACCCACGCCGAAATCGCGGTGCGCATGGACGATAAACCGAGCCAGGCGTTGCGTCACGGGCGGCGCAAATCCTCGATGTGGCTGGCGATCGAGGCGGTGAGAAAGCGGGAAGCCGATATCGCCGTCTCCGCGGGAAATACCGGCGCACTCATGGCAATGTCCAAATTCGCGTTGAAAACCTTGCCCGGCATCGAGCGGCCCGCGATAGCGGCGTTGTGGCCGACGCTGCGCGGCGAATCCATTGTCCTCGATTGCGGAGCTTCGATCGGCGCCGACGCCGAGCACCTCGTCGATCTTGCGGTCATGGGTGCAGCCATGGCGCGGATCTTGTGTGGCATTGCGCGACCGACCGTCGGACTGCTCAATATCGGAGTGGAGGAAGTCAAGGGCCTCGAACCGGTGCGCGAAGCTGGACGGCTCCTGCGCGAACAGCCGCTTCCCGATCTCGAGTATCTGGGATTTGTTGAAGGTGACGATATCGGCAAAGGAAAAGTCGACGTGGTCGTTACTGAAGGCTTTGCCGGCAACATTGCGCTGAAGACGGCCGAGGGCACCGCTCGGCAGATTGGTGAATATATCAGAGGAGCGATGAATGGGTCACTTGCGGCTCGGCTCGGATATTTGTTGGCGCGTCCTGCGTTCCGGCAATTGCGCGAGCGCATGGACCCGGGCCGCGTCAATGGCGGGGTTTTTCTCGGCCTCAATGGACTGGTGATCAAGAGTCATGGCGGCACTGATGCCGAAGGTTTTGCGGCGGCCATAAAGCTCGGCTGCGGCGTGGTGCGCGATCAACTGTTAGCCAAGATTACCGCGGCGGTCGGCGGCGAAAAGATGCAGCTGCGTCAGGCGGTGAGTGGAGCAGCGTCGTGACCACACGCCGTTCTGTCGCGCTTGGCTGCGGCAGCTATTTGCCGAACCAAGTTCTCACCAACGCCGACTTGGCGCAAAAGGTCGATACCTCCGACGAGTGGATCGTACAGCGCACCGGCATCCACGAGCGGCGCATTGCCGCCGCCGGCGAATTGACCTCGGAAATGGCGACGCGTGCCGCCCGCGCCGCGTTGGCCCACGCCCACGTCGATCCCCAGTCGATCGACCTGATCGTGCTCGCGACCTCCACGCCGGACAACACCTTTCCGGCGAGCGCGGTTTCAGTGCAGGCCAATCTCGGCATAACGGGCGGCGCGGCTTTCGATCTCCAGGCCGTCTGCTCAGGGTTCGTCTATGGCCTCGCAACAGCGGACGCGCTCCTGCAATCCGGCGCATTTAAGCGGGCGCTGGTTATCGGTGCGGAGACCTTCTCACGGCTCCTCGACTGGACCGACCGCTCGACGTGCGTCTTGTTCGGTGATGGCGCCGGCGCCGTCGTGCTCGAAGCGCAAGATCAGCCCGGCAACCGCGACGATCGCGGCGTCCTCACCGTGCGGCTGCGCTCCGACGGCCGGCACAAATCCAAGCTCTACGTTGATGGTGGCCCCTCGTCGACGGGTACGGTCGGGCACTTGCGGATGGAAGGCCGCGAGGTTTTCCGTCACGCCGTGGCCATGATCACCGACGTCGTGCACGAGGCATTCAAAGCGACCGGTTGCACCGTCGCCGACATCGATTGGTTCATCCCGCATCAAGCCAACAAACGCATTATCGATGGCTCGGCGCACAAGCTGGGTATTTCGCCGACCAAGGTTGTCAGCACGGTGGATCGGCACGGCAACACCTCGGCCGCCTCCATTCCGCTTGCTCTTGCCGATGCCGTGGCCGACCGCCGGATCAAGCGCGGCGATTTGCTGTTGCTCGAAGCAATGGGTGGGGGCTTTACTTGGGGGGCTGCCTTGCTGCGGTGGTAGCCGGCAAAGCTGTGCGAAGGGCGTTGACCCCTTGGCCAGAAGTTAATATCCTTGATAATTCAGTACGATACGTTGATCGATGGTATCGGGCGCCGAGAGCGGGGCTGGCGATGGCGAGGAAGACGATCACGCGTGCGGATTTATGCGAGGCGGTGTACCAGAAAGTCGGCTTGTCTCGGACCGAATCCGCTACGCTTGTCGAGCTGGTGCTGAAGGAAATTACCGACTGTTTGGAGCGCGGCGAGACGGTCAAGTTGTCGTCATTCGGCTCCTTTGTCGTGCGCAAAAAGGGTCAACGAGTTGGCCGCAACCCAAAGACAGGCAAAGAAGTTCCGATTTCGCCGCGCCGGGTGATGGTGTTTAAGCCGTCCGCCATCCTCAAGCAGCGGATAAATGCCGAGCCGAATGGCGGCAAGGACGGCACGGACATCGGAGCATAGTCCGCCGGCAAGGGGGATAAGGCTTTGGAGAAAGCCCCGGACGCATTTCGCACCATCAGCGAGGTTGCCGACGAGGTCAACGTGCCGCAGCACGTGCTGCGGTTTTGGGAAAGCCGTTTTGCGCAAATCCGGCCGTTAAAGCGCGGCGGCGGTCGCCGTTATTACCGCCCCGAAGACATCGACCTGCTGCGTGGCGTGCGCCACCTTCTCTATGGCGAAGGCTACACCATACGCGGCGTGCAGCGCATTTTACGCGAGGAAGGCTTGGCGTTCGTTCAGAGCGTCTGGCGAACCGGTGCTCAGGTACTGCCGGAAGCGGATGAAGCGGAAGATGACTCGGAAGACGTTTCTGTAGAGCGCACGGAGCCGCAGTTTTTCGCGAAGCCTTCCAGTCGGCAGCAGCCGCAGCCCGCGGCGGCGCGGCCGGAGCCGCCACCACTTGCCGCTCCGGCGCCCGCGCCATCGTCGCCGGTGCAGCCGTCGGCCGCTGAACAGGCGGAAGAACGCCTCAAACTACGGGTGGTCCTCGACGAGCTCCACGAATGTCGCCGCCTGCTCGAGGCGGCAATGGCGACCACGTCTCCAGCAGAGGCGTAAAATTCGATCACGCGACGCGTAGCGGCGGCGGCGTTCGCCGGTTTGGCCGATTCCCGCGCCGGTCAAACGCCTTTGCTTTTCTTATATTCCCGGCGCCGCGCGTAAAGGATGGGTTCGGTATAACCGTTCGGTTGAGCCCTTCCTTTGAAAACGAGATCGCATGCCGCCGCAAAGGCGATCGACTTTTCGAACTGCGGCGCCATCGGCGAATAGTGCGGATCATTCGCATTCTGCTGGTCGACGGTGCGCGCCATGCGCTTGAGCGTGTCCATCACCTGCTGTTCCGAGACGATCTCATGCCGCAGCCAGTTGGCGATGTGCTGACTGGAAATGCGCAACGTCGCGCGGTCTTCCATCAGCGCCACGTTGTTGATATCCGGCACCTTCGAGCAGCCGATGCCTTGCGCGATCCAGCGCACGACGTAGCCAAGAATTCCTTGCGCGTTGTTGTCGAGTTCCTGCTGAATTTGTTCCGGCGAAAAATTGGCGCCGCGAGAAACGGGAACCGTCAAAATATCGTCGAGGCTGGCGCGCGGCCGGCTGGCGAGTTCGCTTTGCCGGCGGAACACATCGACCTTGTGATAATGCGTGGCATGGAGCGTCGCCGCGGTTGGCGAAGGCACCCAGGCAGTGGTGGCGCCGGCTTGCGGGTGAACGATTTTTTCGCGAAGCATGAGCCCCATCAGATCGGCCTTGGTCCACATGCCTTTGCCAATCTGGGCGTGCCCAGGCAGACCGCAGGCCAATCCGGTATCGACATTCCAATCTTCGTAGGCCTTCAACCAGGGTTCCGCGCGCATCGCCTCCTTGCGGACCATCGGCCCGGCTTCCATCGCCGTATGGATCTCGTCGCCGGTCCGGTCGAGGAAGCCGGTATTGATGAAGAACACGCGCGACTTCAGCGAGCGAATGCATTCCTGCAGATTGGTGGTGGTGCGCCGCTCCTCGTCCATCAGGCCGACCTTGATGGTGTTGCGCGGCAGATCGAGCATGTCTTCGACGGCGCCCAACACATCGCTGGCAAATTGCGCCTCTTCCGGGCCGTGCATCTTCGGCTTGACCACATAGATCGAGCCGGTGCGGCTATTGCGCGTGGGCGTTTTCCCCTTGAGATCGTAGAGTGCGATCGCGCAGGTGATCGCCGCGTCCAAAATTCCTTCGGGAGCTGCGTTTCCATCCCGGTCGAGGATGCCCTCATCCATCATCAGATGGCCGACGTTGCGGATAAGCATGAGGCTGCGGCCAGGCAGGGTGAGGGTGGTTCCGTCGACCGCGGTGTAAGTCCGATCCGGTGCGAGCCGCCGGGTAATCGGCCTGCCGTCCTTTTCGAACGATTCGACCAGCGTTCCGCGGCAAAGGCCGAGCCAATTGCGGTAGGCGGCGACTTTGTCCTGCGGATCGACGGCGGCAATGGAATCCTCCAAATCCATAATGGTGGTGACCGCCGCCTCGAGAATGACGTCGGCGATCCCGGCTGCGTCGCCGCGGCCGACCGGATGTCTGCGGTCGATGTTCAATTCGATGTGCAGCGCGTTGTTCACGAGCAGGATGGCTTCGGGGGCCTGAGGACGCCCGCGATATCCGCGCAATTTTTTCGGATCGGCCAATCCCACCGTGTCGCCGTCGGCGAGCGTGGCGGCAAGCTTTCCGTTCTTGACCGCATAGACGCGAACGTCGGCGTGCGAACCCGCCGCGAGCGGTACGCTCTCGTCCAAAAAGCGCCGCGCCCAGGCTATGACCAGCTTGCCGCGTTCCGGATTATAGCGACCGGTCGGCGCCGCGGCGCCGTCTCTCGGAATGGCGTCCGAGCCATAGAGTGCGTCGTAGAGCGAGCCCCAGCGGGCGTTGGCGGCATTGAGCGCGTAGCGCGCGTTGCTCACCGGCACCACGAGTTGCGGTCCGGCGATGGTGGCGACTTCATCATCGACATTGGCGGTATCGATGGCGAACGGCGCTCCTTCCGGCAAAAGGTAGCCGATGTCTGCGAGGAAGGTTTTTTGCGCGGCCGCATCGATGGCTTGCCCGTGTCGCGTCCCGTACCATTCGTCGATCTGCCCCTGCAGGACGTCCCTTTTTTGCAGCAGCGCCCGATTGATGGGTGCGAAGCGGTGAACAATGCGATCAAGGCCCTGCCAGAAGGCAAGCGGCTCGATGCCAATGTCGGGAAGCACTTCGTCAACGACGAAATCGTGAAGCACCTTCGCCACTTTAAGATCGGCAACACATACGCGCTCAATATCAGGCATTCGGACTCTATCGGTTGACGTTTCACTTGCGAGGTTGAGTTCCGCCCATCCTCTATATCATCGTGGCGCGCAACATAAACACATCCGCGGCAGGTTCGTTGCACCGAGGGTTCGTTGCACCCGATGTCCATCGCGACTTGTTTGGCGGTCGCACGCGCCGCGGCAACACGCGGCACGCCCCACATGAGCGAGCAGGGGATCCACCCTTGCGGCCGGAATTTAATAGGTCGGATATGCGCGCGGCATAGTGGTCGGAGCGGCGAGATTTGAACTCGCGACCCCCAGTCCCCCAGACTGGTGCGCTAACCGGGCTGCGCTACGCTCCGATGCCGAAAGAGCCGTTGATATAGGGGCTTTTCCTGCATTAGCCGTTCCGCCCGAAAATCGCAATAGAGGAGAACAGAGGAAGAAAAGTCCCGAAAACGGCGCACAGTGTCTCGAACCCCTTCCCCCGTCGGCGACGCGAGCGGACGGCCGCGCAGACGATTTCATCCTCCGGTTTTTTTGCAATCTGTCCTCCGCGTGTTGGTTCGACAACCGAGAGCCGGGCGGCGCGGGTTAGCGAACGCGCGTGACGGCGTCGGAATAATCCGGGGGCGATGATGCAGGCCGCTCGCCATAGGGAAGCCGCAGCGGATCGCCCTCGCCTTGGAGCTATATCCTCGCGGCGGATGACCAGCAATCTTTCGCTGGGCGTTTCGTGGAGAAGCATCACGACGCGAAAGCGCGGAGCCTCCTCGGAACTGAGCCACGCCGCCCAGTCCTCCTTGAATTTGTAGAAGGCGTAAGGTTCGTCTGACTTATATTGATCGAGATATTCGGGCAGAATAATCAGCGAGGCGTGCGTAAATTGATATTTGACCTGTTCCAAGGCGCGCGCACGATTCTCCTCGGAATAATCTGACAGCGACCACATGGCATCGTGGTGCTCGACATTGAGTCGTCTGGCCGCCCGCCAATCGTTCATCACGCGATGGTAATATTGCAAAGGATGCAGCCACGTCACCGGCGGCAGAGCGTTGACGAAATGGTCATACTTCGACTGACCGCCAGTAAAGAAATTGGCGGGCGGCAGATCGTTGGCGAGCCGGTAATAGTTCAAGATCGGCTCATTCCAGCCATGGTACCAAAGGACCGCGACCGGACTGTTATCGGCTAGCCGATCGAGGTTAAGCGCAAAGCGCTCAACGACCTGCGGCGAGGGCCAGCTCTGACTCTGATTCGACGGCGTGAAAACTTGCGTCCAAATGAAGCCCCATGCCAGCGCAGCCAGCGCGATCGCTGCGGCTGCAAATGACTCGAACTTAAACGGGAAGCTTCGCAGTATTTCTGCAGCGATCGCCGTCAGGATAAGCGAAAGGCCAATCAGCATCGGTCGCCAAACCAAGAGCGACTGATAAATGCTAAAGCCCGGCTGATCGTTTGCGAACAAGATCATGTCAACGAGGTAGGTCCCGAAATAAATGAAGGCGCCGCCGGTCACCAGCTGCCGAAATCTGAAGAACCGTGGCGCTCGCAACGGGTTGCCCGGCCACCACGATGCTGCAAGCGCCAACACAACAAAAAGATGACTGGCAAAAGTTAGGCCGATGCAAAGCGGCGAATCCTCCGCCCGCCAGTACATGAAGCCCGGAACGTTGAGGATGAATTGCCGGGCGCCAGCATAGCTCCACCGGTGCGCCTCGACATACGAGGCATGTACGCCATAGTACTTGAGCAAGATCGTCCAATATTGAATGTAGAATTCTCCCGCGATCAGGGCGGCGATGGCACCGGCAATGACCAGGTCCATCCAGAGGACGGCAGCACGGCTCCGCCAAGCGACCCATAACGCGAGCAGCCCAGGCCATAGCACCACCAGGCCTACCACCGGGAGCGAATTGCCACGGCCCCAAACCGCAATGCCGACAACCAATCCGGTCAACACCGCCGAGGCTGTGTGATGCTTGCCCCTCCGCGGCATCCACTGCCACGTGACCGGGCGGCGCCTTGAGAGCGGCACGGTCTGCAAACTCATGCAAATCGAAAGCAAAGATAAAGGTTTGTGAGACCGCCCAAAGAAGTACGGCGTTGAAAGCGGCGTCGAGCCCGGTTACGGGAAGTGAGGTGTAATCCTCAAACCCATAATTTACAGGCCAAATCCAGGGAATGAGGGCGATTATAAGCGCCCCGCCTATTGCACAGCCGAGCCGTCGGCCCAGCCGATAAAACGATATCGTCGCAATTCCGAACAGGACGTAGTTGACGATGCAGATTACGTAAGGCTGTTTCGCCAAAATCGGCGCAAGAAGCGCCACCCCAAGATTCATCAACCGATACCAATTATTCGGTTGAGCGAGCATGGCGGCGAGTGTCAGCCAGTAGCCGTGCTTGCGGTAAAAGTCGAGATCGGTAAACCAAGCTATCGTGTAGGTGAACCAGTCGCCGTGCGGGAGAACATCGCGCAGATACCCGATATATTGTCCGCGCAGCAAAATGTACGACAATGCCACAAACAGCGCGATCGCCGCGTAGGCGATTACGTCATTCTGTTTGCTGTTTGACGGCAAGGAGGCCTTATCGCTCATCCCAAGGTCACTGCAAGTGTCCGAGCCCCGCCCGCAGCGCAAAGATCGCTGCTTGCCTTGCGTTCTCGCGGAAACGCCCGACACGCCTGGCGGTCAGTCGCATGTGTGGACGCCGTCAGCATAAACTTACGACTTTTTCGGCACAAGAAGCCGCTCGCGGGCACAGCGGCCCGTTATTTTTCGCGCGCAGGATGCTCGCGCGTGCGGCCCGCCAACGCGATTTGCGAGTGGGGGCGGTGCGCAGGTTTCCCAAGGCACAAGACACGAAACCTCAACATATGCCGGAGTAAATGGGCGCAAGTTGCCCGCGCAAGCTAGACGCATGTTTGCTCGCCCCACGGATCCGCCGTGAAACGCATTTTCAGCGCCACCCTCAATTCGCTGCACGGGCTTCGCTACGGCCTCAGCAGCGAGGCTGCGCTGCGCGAGGAGGCGGCGCTTTTGCTCGCCGGGCTGCTTTTAGGCTTGGCCGTCGCGCCCACGTGGCTTTGGTATGTCGTCGATGGTCGGATCGCTTCTCGTACTTTTGGCGGTAGAATTCCTCAACACCGCAATCGAAAAGCTCGCCGATTACGTGACCCGCGAGCAGCAGGTCGAAATTCGCCGGATCAAGGATTTCGGTTCCGCGGCCGTGTTCTGCGGCATTTGTCTTGCGGGTTTGACCTGGCTCGCCGCGCTTGCGGTGCGCATCGAGGCTTTTCTGACGGTACGCTGAGCCGGCGCGCGATCCTCAGCGACGGCCGGTTTTTGCGCCGGCCAATCGAAAAATCTCAATACGCGTTCTTGGTGCGCAGCAGCGCGAACGGGGTCCTCGCCAGGATCGAAAGATCGAGCGCGATCGACCAGTTCTCGATGTAGTAGAGATCGTGCGCCACCCGCTGCTGGATTTTTTCCTGGCTGTCGGTCTCGCCGCGCCAACCGTTGATCTGCGCCCAGCCGGTGATTCCCGGTTTCACCCGGTGGCGGGCAAAATACCCGTCGACTGCGTCCTGATAGAGCTGGTTCTCGGCCTTGGCCTGCAGCGCATGCGGCCGCGGTCCGACGAGCGACAGATTGCCGGCGAAGACCACATTGAGCAATTGCGGCAGCTCATCGAGGCTGGTCTTGCGAATGATGCGTCCGACCCGGGTGACCCGCGGATCGTCGGCGGTGACCAGCTTGCTTGCGGTGGCGTCGGCCTGATCGGTGTACATCGAGCGGAATTTGTAGATTTCGATGAGCTCGTTGTTGAAGCCGTATCGCTTCTGCTTGAAGAACACCGGTCCGCGGCTGTCGAGTTTGATGGCGAGAGCAACGAGCAGCATGATCGGCGCGGCGCAGATCAGCGCCAGTGTGCCGACGATTTTGTCGAACAGCCACTTCATCACCACGTCCCAGTCGGCGATCGGCTTGTCCAAAATCGGAAACACCGGAACGCTGCCGACGTAGGAATAGGTGCGGGGACGGTAGCGCAGCTTGTTGGTGTGGGCGGAAAGGCGGATGTCCACCGGCAGCACCCACAGCTTCTTGAGCATCTGCAAGATGCGGCTCTCGGCGGTGACCGGCAGCGCGAAAATCACCAGGTCGACGCGCGTATGGCGAGCGAATTCGACCAGATGATCGACCGTGCCGAGCTTGCCTATGCCTGCGCAGCTTGAGCTGCTGCGCTCGTCACCGCGATCGTCGAATACGCCAATGACGCGCACTTCGGAATCGCGCTGATCGGCGAGCGACAGGATGAGTGTTTCGCCGTTGGCATCCGCGCCGACGACGACGGTGCGCCGGTCGAGACGGCCCTCGCGCGTCCAGCGCCGCACCAGGAGAAACAAAGCGCGGCGAAAGACGATCAGGCACACCAACCCGATTGCAAAGAAGCCGCCGAGCCAAACCCGCGAGAATTGGTCGCCGACTTTGGCGAAGAAGGACACGCAAATGGCAATGAAGAAAACCACCGACCACGCCGAGGCGAGCCGCATGTATTGCTTTTCATGGCCGCGGAAAGCCTGCACCTGATAGATGTCGGCGGCCTGGAACGCCAATATGGAAAGCAGAGCAATGCCGAAAATGGTGGCAACGTAGTACCACTCCACACCTTCCTCTCGCGCGACGTACGCCAGATAAACCCCGAAGCCCACCGCCATGATCAGGCCGAATTCGATCAAGCGGACGAGGCCGGCGAGCACGATCGAGGAATACGCCCTGCCGTAGGGTTTCTCGGCTGCGGCCAGTGCCGCCGGCGAAAGACTTTCAGCAGCGTGCGGCGCCTCATCCGGTATGGCCGAGACGGCGGAAAGCACCGCAGAAGATGGATCGAAACTGGCGCCGTGCTCGGGCTTGGACATTTTGGACCGCTTTTATACCCGCGCCGCTATACCGGGCAGGTGGGCGGCACAATAGTAAATAAAGTTCAAAGAATCGTTATGCGAACTGGGCGAGTTTTCGCATCGCGATCGCTTCGCGATAGGCGGCTAAACCGCCGTCCACCATGGCCGCAGCCGAAAACTCGCGGCGCACACGCGCGCATAGCGAATCCGCGACCCGGCGAGTTACCGCCGGGTCGGCGATCGCCGCGCCAATCGCCGCAGCCAGCGCCCCGGGATTTTCCGGTGCGACCAGATGGGCGGCGTCGGCGCCGAAGATTTCCGGGATCCCGCCGACGCGGCTGGCGATGATCGGCATTCCTGCGGCGGCGGCTTCGAGCACCACATACGGCAACGATTCGGCCCGTGAGCAAACCAGCCAAAATGCGCCCCATGGCGAAGGCTTCACGCGCGGTGCGGTGGCCGACGAAGCGGATCTGATCCGCGACACCGAGACGCTGCGCTTGCGCCTTGAGCGCCGTATCGAACGAGCCGACGCCGCCAATGGTTGCGGTGACGCGGCGGCCGGAACCCTTGAGAATCGCCAACGCCTCGATCAGAAGATCAAAGCCTTTGATGGGCCGCAATTCGCCGAGCGCAACGATGTCGGTCGCATCCGCCGCATGAGCGATCGGCACGAACTCGCTCTCGTTCACGCCATTGTGTACCACACGGACCAGCCCCGGCGGCCGGCCCATTTGCGCGCGAAATTGCGCCGCCGCGAAGTTGCTCTCAAACAAAAACAGATCGGTGCGCCATTTCAACAGCCATTCGAGTGAACGATAGAAGCCGTGCGCCAGCATCCCGGCATCGTAAACAAGCGTCCCGCCGTGCGGGGTATAGACGCGAACCGCGCGCGGAGCGCCGCGGCTTAACCGCGCCAGCGCCGCGCCCTTGGCCCCATGCCCGTGAAGGATGTCCGGCGCCGCCTGATCGATCCACGGCGAGATGACGCGCAAGGAATGTAGATCGGAATAACTGAGTTGCCGGCCGATGGCGACGCGCCGCACGCCAAAGGCGAGTTGCGGTGCAAGTTCGGCAAAGGCCGCGCTGGCGCGTTCCCCGCCGGTCAACGTGTCGGCAACGAGCCCGACGCGATGGCCGCGCTCGGCTTGCCCGCGGGCAATGTCGAGCACATGCCGGAACAGGCCGCCGACCGGCGCGCGCATGACGTGCAAGATCTTTAGTGACGCGGCGACCGGCGCCGGGCTGTCCCTGGCGACGGAAGCGGCGGCGGCCGCGACCCCGCCACGGCCCGCCGGCTGCGCGTGGACTGCGGCGCGTCCATCGGACATCGGTCAATCCTTAAAAGTCGCTATAGAAAGTTAAGGCGGATTTGAGCGCAGCCGGGGTTAAGAAAGTCTGACGTCTCGGTTCAATTCGGCCGCAGTCGGCGATGCGGTGCCGTTTAACCGGATGGCAACCTTAATAGTCTGTTATGGGCGCAAGGGCTTAGACACGGAGGGAGCCTCGAAATGAGTTTGGCATCGCCATCACCCGGTGCCCCGTCGGACGGGCCGATCGCCGATGCCGAATTCGACATGTCCGTGCTGGCGGCGGCGCTCTGGCGCAACAAGGGCAAGGTGATCTGGCCCACCATTTTGGCGGCGCTGATTGCCTTCGCCGTGGTGATGGTCATTCCGCCCAAATACTTGTCCGAGGCGCGCGTGCTCATCGTCGGCCGCGACAACGTATTTTTGCGCCCCGACATCGACAAAGACATCGCCGACCGCGCCACGGTTGATCAGGAAGCGGTGACCAGTCAGGTCCAGCTCATCCTGTCGCGCGACCTCGCGCGTGAGGTAATCGCCAAACTCAAACTCTACGAGCTGCGGGAATTCGATCCGGCGCGCGGCGGCGTATCCCTCATCAAGCGGGTGCTCGGCACGTTGGGCATCATAAAAAATCCGCTGCGCATGACGCCGGAGGAGCGAACGCTCGACGCATATTTTGCTCGGCTGAACGTCTATCCCGTGGAAAAGTCGCGCGTCATCGTCATCGACTTTTTATCGCAGAATCCCGAGCTTGCGGCGCGCGTCGCCAACGCCATTGCCGACGCTTATATCGAGCGGCAACGCCTCGCCACCCAGCAGCAGGCGAGCGCAGCCGGCGAGTGGCTCGCCGGCGAGATCGAGACCATGCGCAAGAAAGTGGCTGACGCCGAGGCGAGGGTCGAGGCGTTCCGCGCCAAATCCAACCTCTTGGTCGGGCCCAACGGCACGACGCTTTCGGCCCAGCAACTCGGCGATCTGAATGCGCAACTTTCCGCCGCGCGCACGCTTAAGGCCGACGCGGAAGCCAAGGCGAGGATCATCCGGCAGATGCTCAAATCGGGCGAGCCGATCGAATCGTCCGACATTCTCAATTCCGAACTCATTCGCCGCCTGTCGGAGCAACGGGTGACCTTGCGCGCGCAACTTGCCGAGCAATCTTCTTCGCTGCTCGGCAATCATCCGCGCATCAAAGAGCTGAAAGCGCAGATCGACGATCTCGACAAACAAATCCGGCGCGAGGCCGAAACCATGGCGCGGTCCTTTGAAAACGACGCCAAGCTCGCCGACGCGCGCGTCGAGGCGCAAATGTCGATGCTCGATCAGTCCAAGACCCAGGCGGCGTCGACCAATGAGCAGGATGTGCAGCTGCGCGCGCTGGAGCGTGATGCGAAATCGCAGCGCGACCTTCTGGAATTGTTTTTGGCCAAGTACCGCGAAGCGAGCGCGCGCAATACCATCGCCTCGGCGCCGCCCGATGCGCGGGTCATTTCGCGCGCGACGGTGTCGAACGTCCCGGCCTATCCGAAGAAGCTGCCGACGGTGTTGATCGCCACCTTGGCGACGTTCCTGGTCAGCAGCGGCTTTGTGCTCACGCGCGAGTTTCTCGGCGGGCCGCCGGTGGAAGTGACGGAGTCCGCGGTGCAGTTCGAGCACTCCGGCGCTGAGGCCGCTGGCGGCGCCGGGCCGCTGGCGCGCATCCTCGCCGCGAAAGGGAAATTGGCGGCGCGCGCGGCGTCCGCCGTCAAAGGCTCCCCGCAGTTCGTGCAACCGGGTCTCGCGCACGTTCCGGTCGGGATTCCGGTAAGCGCGGTCGAGGACTTCGCGCATCATTTGCATGGCGAGAGCGTGCCCAACAGCCAGATGGCCATGTTCAGCATGGAACCACATCTGGACCGCAGCGGAGTGGCCATCAAATTCGCCCGTGCGCTCGCCCGGGAGTCGCGGGTTGTGCTGGTAGGTTTGGGCTCGGGCGATGCCGCGATCACCGAAATTGCGGCGGAACCTTATGCTCCCGGATTATCAGAACTCGTCACCGGGACTGCCTCGTTCACCGATATCATTACGCGCGACCGCTTTTCCGGGCTCAATCTGATCCTGTCCGGCCGCGCGCCGGCCGGCCGCGGCTCGTTATTGAAGGAACAAAGCCTGGCGCAGAGCTTTGCCGCGCTTTCAGCCGCCTATGCCCATGTCGTGATCGACGCCGGCGTGCTTAACGGGGGCGCTGCCGAGGCCGTCGCCAACCTCGCGCCGCATGCCATCCTTTTGGTCGAGTCGATGGCCGACCCAGCCGTCGCGCAGGCGCACAGTCGGCTCCTGCAGGCGGGTTTCGCTCACGTGACCATCTTTATTGCCGGTCCCCCCGAGGCCGCTGCTGCGGCTACGACCGACGCACAGGCGGCTTAGATTCGGCGCAGTTATCCGCAAGTTCAGAGCTGCCGTTGGCCGATGCGGCAAGCGGCCCCGACTTGGATTTGCCGCGCGGTCCGGCAAAGGATTATCAACCAAGCATTGGCTAGGATTAACGGCTTACGAGGAACAATGACGTGGCGGGGCTAAGGCAAGCGATCATCCGCGGCGGCCTGGAATCGCTTTACTTTACGGGTGCGTATTCGGCGCTGCGGCCTTATCTCGGCGGCCTCGGCGTCATTTTGACCATGCATCACGTGCGCCCGCCGCGACGCGGAGGCTTCCAGCCCAACCGGCTCCTGGAGATCACGCCACAGTTTCTGGCCCGGGTCATCGCATTGTTGCGCCGCTCCGGCGTCGATCTCATCAGTCTCGATGAACTTCATCGCCGCATGAACGAAGGCGATTTCGGCAAGCGCTTTGTCTGCCTGACCTTTGACGACGGTTACCGCGACATCAAAGAGCACGCCTATCCCATCCTCAAGGCTGCTGGCGTGCCCTTTGCCCTCTATGTGGCGACCAGCTTTCCCGACCGGCTCGGCGAGTTGTGGTGGCTCGCGCTCGAGGCGGTTATTGCCAAAAACGACCGTGTCGGCGTGATGATCGACGGCGAGAACCGGGTCTTCGATTGCAAAAGCGTTGCGGAGAAGCGCGCGCTCTACGACGAGCTTTATTGGTGGCTGCGGCGCCAGCCAAGTGAGAACGATGCTCGCGCGATCATGCGCAATCTCGCCGGCTGCCACCACGTCGATATCGGCGCCTTCTGCAAGGATTTGTGCATGAATTGGCAGGAGCTCGCCGAGCTGGCCGCGGATCCGCTGGTGACGATCGGCGCCCACACCGTCAATCATCCGATGCTGGCGAAGCTTTCGGAAAAAGTCGTACGGACGGAATTGGAGATGAGCCGTTCGGTCATTGAGGCGGCCCTGGCGATGCGGCCGGCGCATTTGTCTTATCCTTATGGCGACGCCACTGCCGCCGGGCCGCGTGAATTTAAGATCGCCGCGGAACTTGGATTTAAGACCGCGGTGACCACGCGGCCGGGCGTGCTGTTTTCGGCGCACCGCACCCAACTCACCGCCTTGCCGCGCATTTCGCTCAACGGCGAATATCAGCAGCTGCGCTACGTGCGCGTGCTTTTGTCCGGCGCGGCAACCGCGATGTGGAACGGGTTCGGCAAGCGCGCGGCAGCTTGATCAGGAATCAGGGGTCGGGGGTCAGGGGTCAGGAATTGGAAGGTGTTTTAGTTCCCGACTCCTGATGCCTGACTCCTGAGGCCTGATCCCTGACTTCCGGCCTGCTCATCCACCACACCAGCGGCATGGCCGGAACAACCCAGCCGAGTCCGGCGACAATATAGTAGACGACGGAGGTGACGGAATTGTCGCGAATGGCCGGCGATTGCGCGACCGCCATGGCGACAAGCGCCCAAACTATGACCAGCACGAACAGCGCGATGGTGCCGATGAATTTGCGCGTGCGGAGCCGCATGGCGGCGTGTGCTATCACAAGCGGCGTCGCGCGTCATCGCGCCCGCGATCGACGCCAGGCGAGCAACATCGGCGCCAAGAATCGGAAAATCGCGGCTCGCTATGACGCATTGCCAGCCTTGACGCGGGCCCTATATGGTCCGCGCGAATGCGACAGGAGATGACAAACGGCGTGCTCTACGGCAGCCACGCGCGCGCAATCCGGCTGTGGCTCTACGCCGTTGCCGCATTGGTCCTGGCCATGGTTTTGGTCGGCGGCGCCACGCGGCTGACCGAATCCGGCCTTTCCATCACCGAATGGCGTCCGGTCATGGGCGTTGTGCCGCCGCTGAGCGAGGGCGCTTGGCAGGACGCTTTGGCGAAATATCAGGCGATCCCGCAATATCGCGCGCTCAATGCCGGCATGAGCCTTGCGGATTTCAAGTCCATTTACTGGTGGGAGTGGACGCACCGCCTGCTGGGCCGGTTCATCGGTGTGGCGTTTCTTTTGCCCTTTTTGTGGTTCTTGTGGCGGGGCTGGATCGCGCCGCGGATGCGGCCGCGGCTGTGGTTCATCTTTGCGCTCGGCGCGCTGCAAGGCGCGGTCGGCTGGTGGATGGTGGCGTCCGGGCTATCGCAACGGATCGAAGTTTCCCAATACCGGCTGGCGACGCACCTGATCCTCGCCAGCGTGATCTATGTCGCGCTCTTGTGGTCGGCGGCCCGGCGCGAGACCGCGCTTGCGCCAGCCGTCCGCGCCGCCACCAAAGTCGGAGCGCTGTGCCTTCTGATTCTTGTGCTGGCGCAAATCTACCTTGGCGCTTTGGTTGCAGGCCTGCGCGCCGGCTACGCCTACAACACCTGGCCGCTGATCGATGGCGCGCTGATACCGAAATCCGACCATCTGTTCTTCCAGACGCCGCCATGGCGGAATTTCTTCGAAAACATTCTGACCGTGCAATTTGACCACCGGATGGTCGGCTATCTCGTCTTCATTGGCGCCCTCGTGCATGCGCTCGACGTCGCTGCGCAATGAAAAGGGCAGGGGGCGCATCGGCGCGCTCGCGCTCGTTGCCGCAAGCGCTTTGCAGATCGCGCTCGGCATCGCGACGTTGCTGCTGGTCGTGCCATTGCCGCTCGCGCTCTTGCATCAGGCCGGCGCGATGCTCGTACTGACGGTGGCGACGCTGCACGCAGCCAACGTGACCGCGCGATCCGACTACGCCACGGCGCCCTGGCGAGGTTTCGCCGAATTGGCGAGCCCACCCGCCGGCTAATCGCCGAGCGCTTGTTCAAGGTCGGCGATAATATCCTCTTTGTCTTCGATCCCGATCGAAAGCCGCACCACGTCCGGCCCCGCGCCGGCTGCGGTTTTTTGCGCGTCGGTGAGCTGCCGGTGCGTGGTCGAGGCGGGGTGGATGATCAGCGAGCGCGTATCGCCGATATTGGCGAGGTGAGAAAAGAGCGTGACGTTGGAGACAAGCTTGACGCCGGCGTCATAACCGCCTTTGAGCCCAAACGTGAACACTGCCCCGGCGCCGTTGGGGCAATATTTCTGCGCCAGCGCGTGATAGCGGTCGCCCTTTAGTCCCGGGTAGCTGACCCAGGCGACCTGCGGATGCGCCGAAAGCCACTCGGCGACGGCGAGCGTGTTGTCGCAATGCGCCCGCATGCGCAGCGGCAGCGTTTCAATCCCGGTCAGGATGAGAAAGGCGTTGAACGGCGACAAGCGCCGAGCCGATGTCGCGCAACGCCAGAACCCGGCAGGCGATGGCGAAAGCAAAATTGCCGAACGTCTCGTGCAGCACGATGCCCTGATATTCAGGCCGCGGCGCGGACAGCATGGGATAGCGGTTCTCGCGCGACCAATTAAAGTGCCGGCATCGACAATCATGCCGCCGATGGAATTGCCGTGGCCGCCGAGAAATTTGGTCAGCGAGTGAACGACGACGTCGGCGCCATGATCGATCGGCTTGCAGAGGTACGGCGTCGCCAGCGTATTGTCGACGATGTAGGGCACGCCGGCCTTGCGCGCGATCTTCGCCACGGCTTCCATGTCGGTGATAACCCCGCCGGGATTGGCAATCGACTCGCTGAAGATCGCCTTGGTCTTCGGCGAAACGGCACGTTCGAACGAGGAGATGTCGTCCGGATCGGCCCAGACCACGTTCCAGTTGAAATTCTTGAAAGCGTGGTTGAATTGATTGATGGAGCCGCCGTACAGCTTTTTCGATGCAACGAATTCGTCGCCGGGCTGTATCAGGCAATGAAAAACAAGGACTTGCGCCGCATGGCCGGAGGCCACCGCAAGCCCGGCCGTGCCGCCTTCGAGCGCCGCGACCCGTTCCTCGAGCACCGCGTTGGTCGGGTTGCCGATCCGCGTATAAATATTGCCGAAGGTCTGCAGGCCGAACAGCGAGGCGGCGTGATCGACGCTTTCGAAAACATACGATGTGGTTTGGTAGATCGGGGTGGCGCGCGCGCCGGTCGTTGGGTCTGGTTGCGCGCCCGCGTGCACGGCAAGCGTCGAGAAACCGGGAATGCGTTCGCTCATCGATCTATCCTTGGCGGGTACGAGAGGCGACACTTGCGGCTCGGTGTATAGGAGCCGCAAAGCCCGTCAAGGCATATGACGACGCGACGCAAGGCAGGGCGATCGCCGCGCTTTGCCGGCGCGGCGACCGCTGTCTGCGCTGTCAGTGCGAAACCGTCAATCGCGCCAGTGCGCCAGTTGCGCGCGGCACGACGGCGAAATGCGATTACGATTGCTCATCAGACAACCCGCGACCCGCGAGCGGTCGGGGATGTATTGCGAGCAGATCGTCATTGCATCGTTGACGCACGCGCTCTCGTCCTGCCGAGTGTCCGCATACTTGGCGGATGGCCCGAACGCATACGTAGCGGACGGCACGAATGCCAGTGCCGAGAAGATAAGTGCAGCCACCGAGCCCGTTCTCATGACTCGTTCCTCGTTATCAGTCGTTTCTGTGCAACTTGGGCCGGAATGGCCCGTTGTTTGCTGCTTGAGAAAATCAGATAGGTGTAAAGAAGTTCCGCACTCGTCTCATACAAGTTGCGGATTTGATCGGTAATTTTCGCTTAAAGCGGTGGACGTGCGGTACGGCTTTTGCTCAGACGCCGCCGTCCTCGCGCTGCGCGCGTTCGCTCGCGTCCGTCGCGCCGCCGCGAACGGACTGGCGGTTGAGCGGCAGCCGTTGAATCCCGCCGCCGAGTATCGCCTTCTTTGAAGAGATCGTACGCGTATTGACGCCCATCCAGGAAATCTCCGCCGAGAGGCGGCCATATTCGATCTTCGGGCAGCGGTTCATCACCACCTTTGCGCCTGCACCTTCGGCAAGCGCCGCCGCCGCATCGTTGCGAACGCCGAGCTGCATCCAAATGATCCGCGGAGGAGGATTTAGCGCCAGCGCCTCTTGCACGATCGGCAGCGCGTGGCGCGAACTGCGGAAAATGTCGACCATGTCGATCGGTTCGGGCACGTCGGCAAGCCGGCCATAAATCCGCTGCCCGAGGATCTCCTTGCCGGCAAGTCCCGGATTAACCGGAATCATGTGGTAGCCGCGTTCCAGCAAATATTTGAACGCGAAGTAGCTCGGCCGGTTGGTTTTCTCCGACGCGCCGACCATGGCGATGGACTTTACGGTATTGAGAATGCCGCGAATGTAGCTGTCGGAGTATGTGTCGTGTTGCATCTGAATGCTTAAGCTCAGCGGTCTTCCCACTTCGGCGCGCGTTTGTCGATAAAGGCGTCGATGCCTTCCTCGGCATCGTGTTTGAGCATGTTCTCCACCATCACCTCGCTGGTGTATTCGTAAGCCTCGGCCAGCGGCATTTCGAGCTGCCGGTAAAATCCCTGTTTGCCGATTTTGACCGTCAGCGCCGATTTTTCGGCGATGCCGCGCGCAAGCTTGATCGCCTCAGCGCGCTCGCGGCCGGCGGCAACCACGCGGTTGACGAGCCCGATCCGCGCCGCTTCCTCGGCCGCGATCAAATCGCCGGTCAACAGCATTTCCATCGCGTGCTTGCGCGATACGTTGCGCGACAACGCCACCATGGGCGTCGAGCAGAACAGCCCGATATGGACGCCGGGCGTAGCGAACTTGGCGGCCGGGGAGGCGATCGCGAGATCGCAGCTCGCCACCAATTGGCAACCCGCCGCCGATGCCGGTCCCTGAACCGCCGCGATCACCGGCTGCGGCAACGCGACGATCTGCTGCATCATGGCGCTGCACATGGTCATGATGTGTTTGAAATAGGCGCGGCCGCCGTCGTCTGCCGACCGGTGCCGGCTCAGTTCCTTGAGATCGTGGCCGGCGCAGAAGGCCGGGCCGTTGGCGGCAAGGACAACCGCGTGCACGCTTGCGTCGTGGGCGATCGCGGTCAGCGCGTCGCCGAGCGCTTCCAGCATGGCCTCGGAGAGCGCGTTGCGGCTCTGCGGCTGGTTCAGCGTCAAAACGGCAACGCCGGCAAGGTCCTCGCGCAATAGGACCTGCGCGGCGGCGCTGGTAGACGTAACGGCGGCGGCGTTGGCGCTCATGGCTTGCGTCCCTGACAGATCAGTACCCGGCGGTGATTTGGCAAGCGGCCATTCCCATTGTATCCGATCCGCCGTGTCGCGGCAGGGGTAGCGAAATGGCGGCGAAACTCTCGGTCAAGGAACTGGAAAGCCTCCTCGACGCCGAGTTTCCGCGGACGTTCCACCGCGACGGCGGCTATGCCATCGAGGATATTTGGCTCGGCGGCAGCCGCCTGCGCAAGCATTTCGACAAGGCCTCATTGCGTCCGGGCGGCACCATCGCCGGCACGACGTTGATGGCGCTGACGGACCTGGCGATGTACGTCGCCATTCTCGCCACCATCGGCTGGAAGCCGCTGGCGGTGACCACCAATCTGAATATCAATTTTCTGCGCAAACCGGAGCCGCGCGACCTTTTGGGCGAGGCGCGGCTGCTCAAGGTCGGCAAGCGCCTGGTGGTGGGCGACATTGTCATTCGCAGCGAAGGCCAAGAAGACCTGGTCGCGCATGCGACCTCAACCTATGCCATCCCCTCGGAGACGGTAAAATAATACCTCAATGCCAAGCCATTGAAGTCAAGCGAAAATATAGCGGCTGAGGGTTGACCGCAACGGGTTTCGCGGTTAAGTACGCCGCGCACTGCTTGCGGCATGCGGGCGGCTTTTTCAAATGGATGCGATCATGAAGACCTTCTCGGCCAAGCCCGCCGAAACCGACAAGAAGTGGGTAATGATTGACGCCGAAGGGCTGATTGTCGGACGGCTCGCGTCCATTGTCGCGATGCGTCTGCGCGGCAAGCACAAGCCGACCTACACGCCGCACGTCGATTGCGGCGATAACGTTATCGTCATCAATGCCGCGAAAATCGTGCTCTCAGGCCGCAAGGTCGAGCAGAAAGTCTACTACAAGCACACCGGCTTTATCGGCGGCATCAAGGAACGTTCGGCCAAGGCGATCCTGGCCGGGCGCTTTCCCGAGCGCATTGTGGAAAAGGCCGTCGAGCGGATGCTGCCGCGCGGTCCGCTCGGCCGCCGCCAGCTCGGCAATTTGCGGGTCTATCCGCATGCCGAGCATCCGCACGCCGCCCAACAGCCCCAGCCACTCGACATTGCCGCCATGAATCGCAAGAACAAGAGGTCCGCCTAATGGCCGACACCATCCAGACGCTCGAGGACTTGTCCGCGCTCAAGCCGGCGGCGGCGCCGCAGCCGCCGAAATACGTACAGAAGCTTGATAAGCAGCAGCGCGCTTACGCCACCGGCAAACGCAAGGACGCGGTGGCGCGGGTCTGGATCAAAATGGGTGGCGGCAAGATCATCATCAACGACCGGCCGGTGGAAACCTATTTTGCCCGCCCGGTGTTGCGCATGCTCATCCAGCAGCCGCTCGTCGCCGCAAATCGCCAGGGCCAATACGACGTCGTCTGCACCGTCTCCGGCGGCGGGCTTTCCGGCCAAGCCGGTGCCGTGCGCCACGGCCTATCGAAAGCGTTGATGCGGCATGAGCCCGATTTGCGCGCTGTGCTCAAGCGCGGCGGGTTCCTGACCCGCGATCCGCGCGTGGTCGAGCGCAAGAAATACGGCAAGGCCAAAGCGCGCCGCAGCTTCCAGTTCTCCAAGCGCTGATTTCGCGCGCTGGCGATTGGCCGCCGCGCGCCAAGGAGTGACGCGCGCGGGAAACACGTGTCCTCAGCGCGGCGGGGCAAACGCCAAATTTGCGCTGGTATAGGTCTCGGCCACTTCGGAAATCGGCTTCAGGTCGGGCGTAATGACGAGGGCGCGGTGCCGGAAAAGCTGCGCCGGTATCGTCAATTGCTGCTGCGGATGATCGGCCGGCGGCGGGCTTCTTTCCCAGCCATCGTCGAGCGGCTTCCACAAAACGTCGACGGCAAACGTTCGCCGGAACGGCTTTAGCGCCGCCACCGCGCGTCCGAACGGGGTGTCGGTTGTGTCGAGCACGGTGTTCATCTCGGCGGTGAGCCGCGACGGGACGTACCAATTATCGGCTTCGGACAGCGTGCGGTCGCCGCATTTGAGCTCGACGTGGCGGAATTTCACCGGCTCATGCGCGTCAATTTCCAGCCGCTGGCGCTGTTCGGCGGTGACCGGCTTCTCCGCGCCGCGGACGAGTTGAGCGCGAATTTTGGTTTCGCTCGCAAGTTTGTGGTCGGCGCACCAATGGTCGAGCGTGAACGTCGCGCTGCGCGCGGCGAGCAGTGTCGCATTGAGCGTTTCCAGGAGCGCCAATGCCTCGACGCGCGCCAGAAACGTGTCGGGCCACATTGGCGCGGTCTGCGCATGCAGACGGCTTGCCAAAACGTTGGCGCCGAACACGCACACCGCGACGACGGTGACAAATGTTCTCGCATGGATTGTGGCCTCCCGGGAGCCGCTCCGCACCCGCGGTTTTGCGGTTCGATCGAGCGCGCACGTCGACGGCGCTCGCGACCCACAGCGAATAGCATGCGGGGCCCGAAACAAAAGGGCGCCGCGAACGGCGCCCATCAAGTTAGCATCCAGGGAGGATCGTTTACGCCCACGCTGACAAACCAAAAGAGCACATCGTCGGCGCAAGCCGCCGCGCCTATGCCGAGTAATACATCTCGTACTCGACCGGGTGCGGGGTGTGCTCGAAGCGGATGACTTCGTTCATTTTCAGGTCGACATAGGCATCAATGAAGTCGTCGTCGAATACGCCGCCGGCCTTGAGGAAGGCGCGGTCCTTGTTGAGCTCCTCGAGCGCCTGACGCAGCGAGCCGCAAACGGTCGGGATTTTCTTCAGCTCCTTCGGCGGCAGATCGTAGAGGTCCTTATCAATGGCCTCGCCGGGATCGAGCTTGTTCTTGATGCCGTCGAGACCGGCCATCAGCATGGCGGCGAAGCCGAGATACGGATTGGCGAGCGGGTCAGGAAAACGCACCTCGACCCGCTTGGCCTTCGGGTTGGTCGTATAGGGAATGCGGCACGACGCCGAGCGGTTACGCGCCGAATAGGCGAGCAGGACCGGCGCCTCGAAGCCCGGCACCAGCCGCTTGTAGGAATTCGTCGTCGGATTGGTGAAAGCGTTGATCGCCTTTGCGTGTTTGATAATGCCGGCGATGTATTGCAGGCAGGTGTCGGAGAGGTCGGAGTATTTGTTGCCAGCAAATACCGGCTTGCCGCCCTTCCAGATCGACTGGTGGCAGTGCATGCCGGAACCGTTATCGCCGTAGACCGGCTTGGGCATGAAGCAGGCGGTTTTGCCGTACACCTGCGCGACCTGCTGGATGCAGTATTTATAGATCTGCAGGTGGTCGGCCATCTGCACCATGGGCGAGAACTTCATGCCCAGTTCGTGCTGGGCGGAAGCGACTTCGTGGTGGTGTTTCTCGACCTTGACGCCCATGCGCGCCATGGCGGCGAGCATTTCCGAGCGCATGTCCTGCGCGGAGTCCTGCGGCGGCACCGGGAAGTAGCCCTTCTTGGTCCAGACCCGGTGGCCCATATTGCCGCCTTCGAACTCGGTGTCGGAATTGGTCGGAAATTCCACCGAGTTGAGCTTAAAACCCGTGTTGTACGGATCGGCCCTATAGCGGACGTCATCGAATACAAAGAACTCCGCTTCCGGGCCGAAAAAGATTGTGTCGCCGACGCCCATGGACTTGACCATGCCCTCGGCCTTCTTGGCGATGCCGCGCGGGTCGCGCGAATAGGGTTCGCCGGTGGTCGGCTCGAGCACGTCGCACACCAGCACCAGCGTGGTTTCGGCAAAGAACGGATCGATGCAGGCCGTCGCCGGATCCGGCATCAAGCACATGTCGGACTCGTGGATCGCCTTCCAGCCGGCAATCGACGAGCCGTCGAACATCTGGCCTTCGGCAAAAGTCTCTTCCTCGATGAGCGAAGCGTCGAAGGTGACGTGCTGCCACTTGCCGCGCGGATCGGTAAAGCGAAAGTCGACGTATTTGACGTCGTTGTCCTTCATCAACTTCATCACGTTCTTCGGCGTGGTCATGGCAAACGTACCCTTTCGTGCTCTCGGTGTTCGTGCTGTTGGTGAATGGCTCGTTGCAATTAAAGTTGGCTGCCGCCGGCGCAAGCGGTGAATAAGGGACCTTAAATGGCGTCTGTTCCGGATTCCCCTGTCCTGATCCGGATCGCTTCCTCGATCGTGGAGACGAAGATTTTTCCGTCGCCAATGCGGCCGGTTTGCGCAGCCCGGCGGATCGCGTCGACGGCCTTCTCGACCATATCGTCGGCGAGCACAATCTCGATCTTCACCTTCGGCAGGAAATCCACGACGTATTCGGCGCCGCGGTAGAGTTCGGTGTGCCCCTTCTGGCGCCCGAAGCCTTTGGCCTCGGTGACCGTGATGCCTTGCAGCCCGACCTCTTGCAGCGCCTCCTTCACCTCATCGAGCTTGAACGGCTTGATGATGGCCTCGATTTTTTTCATCGCATTTCGTCTCCCGGCTCCGGCACTCGGGACTGCGCCCTTCGCCGCAACCGACGTTACGTTAGCAGTTCCCGTGCCAAGACGTTGGGCCGAATGAAAATACTGCGAAATCAGCCGGCTATTGCCGCATTCCGGCCGGTCTGCGCGAGCCGGAAGATGCGTCTCGCCGCCAAAATGAGCATCTTGCCTATAATCACATCAATACCGGGCGGTGACAATTCCGCAAGCGTGGCCGATGGCCGCTTGTGCGGCAACTGGTATCCTCGCCGCCGCATGATTGAGCTTCTCAGCAATGCCGAAATGGCGGCCGCCGACCGCCTGACGATTGCTGGCGGCACCGCCGGGATCGCCTTGATGGAACGCGCAGGGGCCGCGGTTGCCGACGCCGTCGCGGCCCGTCACCCGGCAGGATCGACGATCGTGGTGCTGGCCGGGCCCGGCAACAATGGCGGCGACGGCTTTGTCGCGGCGCGCGTGTTGGCGGAGCGCGGCTATCGCGTGCGCGTCATGCTCGCGGGAGAGCTGGCACGCCTCAAAGGCGATGCGGCGATTGCCGCCGCCACGTGGAAAGGCCCGATTGCGCCGGCAGACCCGGAAGGGTTCGCGGATGCCGGCGTCGTCATTGACGCTTTGTTCGGCGCGGGCCTCGATCGGCCGGTCGAAGGGTTGCCGCGGGCGATGATCGAGGCGATGAATGCCCAGCCCGCTCCAGTAATTGCGGTCGACCTGCCGAGCGGGATCAACGGCTCGACCGGCGCCATTATGGGGGTGGCGGTCAAGGCCTCCCAAAGCGTCACCTTCTTTCGCAAAAAAGTCGGACACGTGCTTTTGCCCGGGCGGCTTCAGTGTGGCCGGGTCGGCGTCGCCGACATCGGCATTCCCGCCACCGTCCTCCCAGAGATTGGGGTGCAGACGTACGAAAATACGCCCGCGCTTTGGCGGGAACATTTTCCGCATCCGCAAGCGGGCGGGCACAAATACGACCGCGGGCATGCCGTCGTTCTCTCCGGTCCGGTCTGGTCGACCGGAGCCGCGCGACTGGCGGCCCGCGCCGCCTTGCGCGCCGGAGCGGGGCTGGTGACCATCGCGAGCCCCGGCGACGCCTTGCTGGTCAATGCCGCCGCGAGCCTTGCCGTCATGGTGCGGCGGGTCGACGGCGCCGCAGAACTCACGGAATTCTTGACTGACCGGCGCTTAATGCGGTGGCGCTCGGCCCCGGCCTCGGCGTGGGCGCGTCGACCTGCGAGGCCGTTTTGACCGTCCTTTCCGGCGAACGCGCCGTGGTTTTAGACGCCGACGCCATCACAAGTTTTGCGAACGATCCGGCCCGCCTCGCCGAAGCGCTACGCGGGCGCGGGGGCCGGGCGACCCTTATGACGCCGCACGAAGGAGAATTTCATCGATATTTTGGGCTTTGGACGAAAAAACTAAGGTCGGGTTCGAAGCTCGAAAGAGCGCGTCTGGCGGCAAAACTCGTCGGCGCCACGATCGTCCTGAAGGGTGCCGATACGGTCGTTGCTGCGCCGGACGGTCGCGCCGCCATTGCCGCCAATGCTCCGCCATATCTGGCGACGGCCGGCGCCGGCGACGTGCTGACGGGAATGGCCGTAGGCCTCCTGGCGCAGGGGATGCCGGCTTTCGAGGCGGCGGCCGCGGCGGTCTGGCTCCACGGCGAGGCGGCCTTGGTCGCCGGGCCGGGTTTGATCTCCGAGGATTTGCCTGAGGCCCTGGCCAAGGTGTATCGCGACTTCGTCGTTTGAACCGACACTGGAAAGCTCCGTTTCTCCGGCTATTTTTATAGTGCCTGGCGGATGACGCGTGTTATAAGCCGCGCCGCCGGGCCCTTTCGGTCGCGGGCGTGGCGGAACTGGTAGACGCGCGGGATTTAGGTTCCCGTGACGAAAGTCGTGGGGGTTCGAGCCCCTCCGCCCGCACCAGCAGGCGGGTGTTTAATCAAGCCCAGAAATCGCTCCTCTCGGCGCATAAATGTAGTGTGATGTCGATGCAATTTACTGAAACCAGCGCCGCCGGCCTCAAGCGCGAATATCGCGTTGTGGTTCCGGCAAGCGATCTCGAGGCGCGCGTCAACGAACGTCTGGATGACCTCAAGGACCGCGTGCAGCTCCGCGGTTTTCGGCCGGGGAAAGTTCCGGTCGCCCACCTCAAGCGGCTCTACGGTAAATCCGCCATGGCGGAGGTGATCGAGGCGGCCGTTCGCGAAGCCAACGGCAAGATCATTGACGAGCAGCTCAAGCCGAAAGGCGAAAAGCTTGCCACCGAGCCTAAAGTCGTCCTGCCGTCGGAGGAGGGTGCCGTTCAGGGCGTTATCGAAGGCAAAGCCGACCTCGCCTACACGGTGGAAATGGAAGTCGTTCCGCCGATCACGCTGGCCGACTTCAAGTCGATCAAGCTCACCCGGCTCACGGCCGAGGTGACCGACGAAGAGATCGACCAAGCGGTAAAAAACATCGCCGAGCAGAACAAGCCATTCGTCGCCAAGACCGATGGCGCCGCCAACGGCGACCGCGTGACGCTATCGTTCCAGGGCACGATTGCCGGCGCTCCCTTTGAAGGCGGTAACGGCACGGATGTGCCGCTTGTGCTCGGCTCCCGCCAGTTCATTCCCGGCTTCGAAGATCACCTCCTCGGCATGAAAGCGGGCGAGAGTAAAACCTTCGAGCTAAAGTTTCCGGACGATTACCGGGCCAAGGAGCTTGCCGGCAAGGATGTAACCTTCGCTGTCACCGCGAGCGCGGTTGAAACTCCGGGCGAGGTCAAGATCGACGACGACTTCGCCAAATCGCTGGGCTTGGAGTTTCTCGCCAAGCTCAAGGATGCGGTCAAAGAACGCCTGGCGCGCGAGCATGCAGCGGCCTCGCGACACAAGCTCAAGCGCGGGTTGCTTGATCAGCTCGACGAGCGCCACAAATTCGAGCCGCCGCCGAGCCTCGTCGAACAAGAATTCTCCAACGTCTGGTCGCAGGTCGAGAAGGATCTCAAGGACCAGAACCGCACTTTCGCCGATGAGGGGACAACCGAAGAAAAAGCGCGTGCAGAGTATCGCGCCATCGCCGAGCGCCGGGTGCGGCTCGGCTTGGTCATCGCGGAGATCGGCGAGCGCAATAAGATCACGGTTACCGATGAGCAGCTGCGCGCTGCGGTCATGGAGCAGGTGCGGCAGTTTCCCGGGCAGGAGCGGCAGATTTGGGAATATTACCAGAAGAACCCAAATGCGCTCGCCGCATTGCGCGCGCCTTTGTTCGAGGACAAAGTCGTCGACTTCCTGGTTGAGCTTGCCGAGGTGACCGATAAGCCGGTTTCGCGAGACGAGCTGTTCAAGGAAGATGAAGAATGAGCGCTTACGTCCGGTCCCGCCGGGATTGCCCGTCTTGCCGCGGCAAACTTGCGGACATATCTGGGCGTAGCACGGTCGCTTGGTGTCTGGCCGCAGCTCAGCTTCGACAAGCGCCCCGACTCAAGCCACATTGTGCTCTCAGAGTGAGCCCAAAGCCCTGACAGGTGAGCTATGCGCGACCCGGCCGAAACATACATGCAGCATCTCGTTCCCATGGTGGTCGAACAGACCAACCGCGGCGAGCGCGCCTACGACATCTATTCCAGGCTGCTGAAGGAGCGAATTATCTTCATCACCGGACCGATCGAGGATGGCGTCGCCTCGCTGGTGGTCGCGCAACTGTTATTCCTCGAGGCGGAAAATCCGAAAAAGGAAGTCTCGATGTACATCAATTCGCCGGGCGGGGTGGTGACCTCGGGCATGGCGATCTACGACACCATGCAGTTCATCCGCCCGCAGGTCTCGACGTTGTGCACCGGCCAAGCCGCATCCATGGCGTCGCTCCTGCTCGCGGCCGGCGGCAAAGACTTGCGCTTTGCGCTGCCCAATGCGCGCATCATGGTCCATCAGCCGTCGGGCGGCTTTCAGGGGCAGGCCACCGACATCATGCTGCACGCCCAGGAAATCCTGAACCTGAAACGCCGGCTCAACGAAATCTACGTGAAGCATACCGGCCAACCGCTGAAGAAGATCGAGGATGCGCTCGAGCGCGACATGTTCATGACGCCGGAAATGGCCAAGGATTTCGGCATTATCGATAAGGTCATCGAGAAGCGGCCGGAGGAACCCGGCCTCAAGCTCGAACCGCCGGTGCTGGCCAAGGTCTGACTGAATTGCCCGAATCGGCGTTGACCGGATGTTCGCGGCGTTCAGTCAAGGGGTTACGCAACTGTGTTCCCGAAAGCACACCAGGGCGGCGTTGCGTTATCGTTAATGGATTCTTGATTGGCATGCCGTTAGCATAGAGGCTTGTGCTAGAGTGCTGTCACTTTAGCGTCTTATTCGGGAGCAGAACGCGGAAAGTGCTACGGATTTTTAGCGCGGCGGGCAGTAGGGTACGCAAACCCAGAGCGCTCCCCTCGCGACGAAGACGGAGACGGGAATGAGCAAGGTCGGCGGCGGCGATTCTAAGAACACGCTCTACTGCTCGTTCTGCGGCAAGAGCCAGCACGAGGTGCGCAAGCTCATTGCCGGGCCGACGGTCTTCATTTGCGACGAATGCGTCGAACTGTGCATGGATATCATCCGCGAGGAAAACAAATCCTCGCTGGTGAAGTCGCGTGACGGCATCCCGACCCCGCGGGAAATCCGCAAGGTTCTCGACGACTACGTCATCGGTCAGGATCACGCCAAGAAGGTGCTCTCGGTCGCGGTGCACAATCACTACAAGCGCCTTAATCACCAGAGCAAGCACAACGACGTCGAGCTGGCCAAATCCAACATTTTGCTGATCGGGCCGACCGGCTCCGGCAAGACGCTGTTGGCGCAAACGCTGGCGCGAATCCTCGACGTGCCGTTCACCATGGCTGATGCGACGACGCTCACGGAAGCCGGCTACGTCGGCGAGGACGTCGAGAACATCATTCTGAAGCTCCTGCAGTCCGCCGACTACAACGTCGAGCGCGCCCAGCGCGGCATCGTCTATATCGACGAAATCGACAAGATTTCGCGCAAGTCGGACAATCCATCGATCACGCGCGACGTGTCCGGCGAAGGCGTGCAGCAGGCGCTGCTGAAGATTATGGAAGGCACCATTGCCAGCGTGCCGCCGCAGGGCGGGCGCAAGCATCCGCAGCAGGAATTCCTGCAAGTCGACACGACGAACATCCTTTTCGTCTGCGGCGGTGCGTTTGCCGGCTTGGAGAAGATCATCTCCGCTCGCGGGCGCTCGACCTCGATCGGCTTCGGCGCCAAAGTCATGGCGCCGGAAGACCGCAAGCAAGGCGAGATTTTCCGCGAAGTCGAGCCGGAAGATTTGCTCAAGTACGGCCTCATTCCCGAATTCGTCGGCCGCCTTCCGGTCGTCGCCACGCTGGAGGATCTCGACGAGGCGTCGCTCAAGCGCATCCTCACCGAGCCGAAGAACGCGCTGGTCAAACAATATCAGCGCATGTTCGAGATGGAGACGGTCGATCTGACGCTGGCGGAAGAGGCGCTGGCGGCGATTGCGCGCAAGGCGATCGATCGCAAGACCGGCGCCCGCGGGCTGCGCTCGATCATGGAAGGCATTCTGCTCGACACCATGTTCGATCTGCCGAGCCTCGAAGGTGTCGAGGAGGTCGTAATCTCTCGCGAGGTCGTCGAGGGTAGCGCGCGGCCGCTCTATATTTACGCCGATCGGTCCGATCGTGCCGGTGAGACCGGCGGAGCGAGCGCCTAAACGGTGACCGATTGCGGCATCTGCGATTTGCGCGCCGGCGTTGCGCTGACGACGTTCGGCATGCGGTTTTACGCGAAAAACCGCGGTTTCTTGACACACTCTCGCCCCGACGCCACCTATACTGAGCGCGCGAGAGGCATTTCGCTAAATCGCGCAGCCGGCAGTCGATTGCGGCAGCGCAGATCGCGGGTCGTGGGCGACGTGCACAACAATAAGGAAATGGGGCCATGACAAGTGCCACCAAGCCAAAGCTACCGCTGACCGGCGAAAGCCGGGCGTACCCGGTGCTTCCTTTGCGGGATATCGTTGTCTTCCCGCACATGATCGTTCCGCTCTTCGTCGGCCGCGAGAAATCGATCAAGGCGCTCGAAGAGGTGATGCGTTCGGACACCTTCATTCTGCTGGCGACGCAGAAGAATGCCTCCGACGACGATCCGGCGACCGATTCCGATCTATCGGGTGGGTACGCTTGCGAGTGTGCTGCAGCTGCTCAAGCTGCCGGACGGTACCGTCAAGGTGCTGGTGGAAGGCGCGGCCCGCGCCGAGGTTCAACGCTACACCGATCGCGAGGAGTATTACGAAGCCGATGCGGCCGTCATCGCCGATTCGTCCGGCGATCAGGTGGAGGCCGAGGCGTTGGCGCGTTCGGTGGTCAACGAGTTCGAAGGTTACGTCAAGCTCAACAAAAAGGTGTCGCCGGAAGTCGTCGGCGTCGTTCAGCAGATCGACGACTACGCCAAGCTTGCGGACACCGTGGCCTCGCACCTGGCCGTCAAGATTCCCGACAAGCAACTCATTCTCGAGACTCCGGTCGTCACCGAGCGGCTGGAAAAGGTGCTTGGCCTGATGGAGAGCGAAATCTCCGTGTTGCAGGTCGAGAAGCGCATTCGTACGCGCGTCAAGCGCCAGATGGAGAAGACCCAGCGCGAGTACTACCTCAACGAGCAGATGAAGGCGATCCAGAAGGAGCTGGGCGACGAGGACGGCAAGGACGAGCTGGCCGAGATCGAAGAAAAGATCAAGCGCACCAAGCTCTCAAAGGAGGCGCGGGAGAAGGCGCAGCACGAGCTCAAGAAGCTGCGGCAGATGTCGCCGATGTCGGCCGAAGCCACCGTCGTGCGTAATTATCTCGATTGGCTCCTGTCGATACCGTGGAACAAAAAGTCCAAGGTCAAGAAGGATCTGACGCTCGCCGAGCAGATTCTGGAAGCGGACCATTACGGCCTTGAGAAAGTCAAGGAACGGATCGTCGAGTATCTCGCTGTTCAGCAGCGCGCCAACAAGCTGACCGGACCGATTTTGTGCCTGGTCGGGCCGCCCGGCGTGGGCAAAACCTCGCTCGGCAAATCGATCGCACGGGCGACCGGGCGCGAGTTCGTGCGCGTTTCGCTCGGTGGCGTGCGTGACGAGGCGGAGATCCGCGGGCATCGGCGCACCTACATCGGCTCGATGCCGGGCAAGATCATCCAGTCGATGCGCAAGGCGAAAACCTCGAATCCGCTGTTTTTGCTCGATGAAGTCGACAAGATGGGCGCGGACTTCCGCGGCGATCCGTCTTCGGCGCTGCTCGAAGTGCTCGACCCCGAGCAGAACCACGCGTTCAACGACCATTACCTCGAGGTCGATTACGATCTCTCGCATGTGATGTTCATCACCACGGCGAACACGCTCAACATCCCGCCGCCGCTGATGGATCGCATGGAGATCATCCGCATCGCCGGTTACACCGAGGATGAAAAGGTCGAGATCGCGCGCAAGCATTTGATCCCGCATGCGACGGTCAAGCACGGCCTCGAGCCGAAGGAATGGTCGATCGACGACGACGCGTTGCTGACCATGATTCGCCGTTACACCCGCGAGGCCGGCGTGCGCAATCTCGAGCGCGAGCTGTCGACGCTGATCCGCAAGGCGGTGAAGGAGCTCACCGTCACCAAAACTCAGTCGGTGAGTGTCACGACGGAAGGCCTTGGCAACTACCTCGGCGTGCCGAAATTCCGCTTCGGCGAGGTGGAGGACAAGGATCAGGTTGGCGTGGTGACCGGCCTGGCTTGGACGGATGTCGGTGGCGAACTCCTGACCATTGAAGCGGCGATGATGCCCGGCAAAGGCAAGATGACCGTCACCGGCAATCTGCGCGACGTGATGAAGGAATTGATCTCGGCGGCGGCGTCCTATGTGCGGATGCGCTCGGCCGCTTTTGGCATCGAGCCGCCGGCCTTCGACAAGCGCGACATCCACGTGCACGTGCCTGAAGGAGCCACGCCGAAGGATGGTCCGTCGGCCGGTGTCGCCATGGTCACCGCCATTGTTTCGGTGATGACCGGCATTCCGGTGTATCGCGACGTGGCGATGACCGGCGAGATCACGCTGCGCGGCCGCGTGTTGCCGATCGGGGGCCTCAAGGAAAAGCTTTTGGCGGCCCATCGCGGTGGCATCAAGACCGTGCTTATCCCCGAGGAGAATGCCAAGGACCTGGTCGAGATCAACGACAGCATCAAGAGCGGGCTCGACATCGTTCCGGTCTCACGCATGGATGAGGCGTTGACCCGGGCGCTGACCCGGATGCCGGAGCCGATCTCCTGGGACGAAGCGACGGCAAAGCCGGTCGACGTCGCCGAACCCATCGAAGAAGACTCGTCGGGCTTGACGGCGCATTAAGCGGCACGCTTGATGACGGCAAAGCGGCGCCGACGTTCGGCGCCGCTTTGGCGTTTGCCATAATCGGTCCACGCACCTTTTCCTCTGGCCGATTGCTCGCCGGGCGGGATTGGTTAGAATTCGCGCGCGAACCGGGGATATAACGCGCGAACCGGGGATGGAACGTGCAGGGGTGTGCCGATGAGAATCGTTTGCTGGCTGGTCGCCTCCACGGTTCTGATCGCCGCCGGTACCGGAGCAAATGCCGAAGATGGCTTTTGGCTGAGCGGGACCTACACCCAGAACATTCCTTGTAAGGGCGACGGCAGTGATCCGCCCGAAGCCAAGGTCCAGATCTCGGCTCAGGAAATCGAACTCGAAGGTCGGCGTGTGCACGTTTCTGGATACCAAGGTCGACGCCACAAGCGTGGTTGCCCACGTGGAATGCAAGTTTCCGGCGGGCCCGTTGATGGGCGACATCACCTTCACCCTGAAACCGAATCATACGGTAGCGTTCATCGACAGCAACAAGACCTACACTGCGACGCTGTACCGCTGCCCAAAATGACCGGCAAATTGCCTCTACTGCCCACTGGATTGATGCTAGGATGACCAGAGCGTCTCGGGGAGACCATCTCATGCTTCGCTATCTGATCGCCGCGTTAACGCTCGCCGTTCTGTTGCCCGCCGTGCCGGCTTCCGCACTATCGGCGAAAGACAAGATGGCGACCTGCAAATTCGGCGCGGACGATCAGAAGCTGCAGGGCGCTGCCCGCAAGACGTTTATGAAGAATTGCATGGCCGACAAGAACGATCCGCGCGGAACGCCCGGCGGCGCGCCGCCGCAACATTGACGCGCACCAGCGGGCGGCGCCGCCGGCCGTTGAGTTGCTTTTCCGACCGCCCGCTGCGGGCGGTGTATCCAAAGGATAAGCTTCGATGAGAATGCTCGCCTACGTCCTCGCCATCATCTGCCTGATTGCGGCCATTGTGTATTTTGCGATGCCCGCCGGCTCGTTGCCGACATTCATGCCCGGGTATGAATCGGGTTCCCAACATATTCACAAAGCTCACGCCATTGCCGCGGTGATCGGCGCGGTGATTCTGTTTGTGCTGGGATCGATCGCCGGCCGCTCACGTGCGTGAAGGGCGCGATTCGGCGAATTTGCGCGCGCGTCGGACGTACGCACCCGCTGGCGTGCGTGCGTTCGCTAGTCTGACCCGCCGCCCGGGACTTTGCGCTGTATCCGGGCATCGAAACGCGCCACGCTGACCACCACGCGCCGATGGGTGCCGCCGCCGATAACTTCGAAGTTGTCGCGCGCTTCCACGCGAAAGGTCACGGAACGGCCGTCGAGCTGCAAAACTTCGGCAGTGGCGGTGACGCGCAGGCCGACGGGCGTCGCGGCGAGATGGCTTACATCGAGGTGGGTGCCGAGGCTTTGATGTCCTTCCGGCAAGAGATGCTCGATCGCGTTGAGTGCGGCCGCCTCGATGACGTTGATCATGACCGGCGTGGCCAGGACCGGGATGCGGCCGGAGCCGACAAATGGTGCGGTATGCTCGGGGCCGACCAAAAGCTGCGCGGTCCCTTTAAGCCCGGCGGTAATGCGGCTGAGATCGGCCATGAGGGCTCCAAATTGCGGCGAAAGGGCTCGGATGCGCTCCTTGACCTGATCCTGCTGCTCATGTCCAGCTTGCCGGCGCCTTGTTGTGCGCTCTAATGGTTTCCATGGCTCAATCGCCGCTGCCGCCGCTTCGGACCTTGTTCTTCGAGGACCTCTCGGTCGGCATGACCGAGCGGCTGAAGAAGACCGTGGCCGCTTCCGATGTGGTCGGCTTCGCGCAATTAACCGGCGATCGCAACCCGATCCATCTCTCGGAACATTTCGCCGCCAAGACCACGTTCCGCACGCGGATCGCGCACGGGCTTTACACGGCGAGCCTGATTTCCGCGGTGCTCGGCACGCGGCTGCCCGGCCCCGGCGCGGTCTACATCTCGCAAACGCTCAATTTTCGCGCGCCGGTCAAGATCGGCGACACCGTCGTGGTCACGGTGAGGGTCGCCGAGCTCATTCCCGAGAAAAGCCGCGTGCGGCTGTCCTGCCAATGCGAGGTCGGCGGCGAAGTGGTCTTGGACGGCGAAGCGTGGGTGAAGGTGCCGAGCGAGAAAGCCAAGGGCAAGCGGCCGATGCCGCGGCTTTAGCGCATGGTTCGTGCCGCACGTCGTTTGGTGCGACAGCCTCGTGCGGTCGTATCATGCCAAGCGAGTCGGCCGATGCCACGCGATTGCGCGGAGAAATAAAATTAGGACCCGACCGAAGCGGCCCGTCGCGAGCACGCTGTTTGCGGTGACGGTGTCATGTGCCCTGACGCTTGCGCCGGCGTCACGCTCGATCGCCCAGGCCCCAGACAGCGCTCAAACGGCGATACGAGCGGCGCTGGCCAAATGGACGGACGCCTTCAATGCGCGGAATGTGGAGGGGGTTTGCAGTCTCTTCTCGACCGAGCTCCGTTATGATTACCGCGGTTTCCCGGAACGCAACTACACAGACATATGCGACGGCCTCCGCCGTGCCTTGACCGACAGGACGAAACGGTACGCCTATTCTTTGGCCGTCAAGGACGTTCTGGTTTCGGGCGATTTGGCGATGGTACGATTGACGTGGACCCTCACGATTACGAAGCTGCATGCTCGGCCAAAGGTCTCGCACGAACCCGGCATCGACGTGTTCAAGAGACAAGCCGACGGTACTTGGAAAATCATCAGGTTCCTCGCCTACGATGAACCTGAATGACGAGCGGTAGGCTCGCGGATCTCTTTCTTTTGGGACATCATCCGATGGCTGGAATTTGCGAGGCTTGCGATGCGCACCGGCGGTGGCTGCTGCGCGGGATGGCCGTCAGCTTGGCTGCGTCGGCATTTCCGCTAAGAGCGCAGGCAAAGGACAAGCTCTTGGACGAGACGGTGGAATTCACCGGCTCGGTCCTGTTTTTGGCATCAAACGTGCCAGCCCTGGTCATCGGCGCTGTGCGAAACGGCGAGATGTCGGTCTCGGGATTTGGCAAGATCGGACAATCGGGAGACCAGGTCCCTGACGGTCAAACGCTGCTGCGGATTGGTTCCATCACCAAGGTATTCACCGGCGCAGTCTTGGCCAGTTTGGTCAGCGACGGAGTCGTGAAGTTCACCGATCCGCTACAGGCCCGGCTTGGATGGAACGTGCAAATTCCAACCAAGGACGGAAAGAGCATCCGGCTCATCGACTTGGCCACGCACACAAGCGGGCTGCCGCGCGAAGTCGAACGCGCCCCGGCGCCCGCGGACAATCCCTTCGCCACCATTACCAAGGAAGCATTCATAAAGAATCTGCAAGACGACCCTCTGCTTTTTGCACCAGGCACAGGCGCTCTCTATTCGAATTTCGGATTCGATCTGTTGGCGCAGGCGCTGGCGAGTTCTGCAGGCAAGTCCTACGAAGATTTGCTGCGCGAGCGGGTTCTGGCGCCGGCCGGCTTGCAGTCTGTCGTGTTTGCTCCAGAGAGCGGAGACAGCAAACGACTGATGCGAGGCCACGATTTCGCCGGCGCGTTGCTTCCCGATGTGCCTACGGCGCCGATGATCGTCGGGTCAGGCGGCCTCTACGCCACGCCGGATGATATCTTGCGGTGGCTTCGTTGGCATCTTGATCGATTTTCGAGCAGCGACGCCGAAATGCGGTTGCTCGACCATGCGGCTTATGTCCAGCGAAGCGGCCTCAATCCCGTGTTCGGTCTGGACGAGTCTGGCCACATGGATGCCATGGGCCTCGGATGGGTCATCATGATGCCGACGCGCGAACATCCGCTGATTCTGCAGAAGGCCGGCGGTCTGCAGGGCATTTTCAGTTACGCGGCCTTTGCGCCGGCCGGCGGGGTCGGCGCATTCGTCGCCATCAATCAATTCAATCTCGGCGCCGCCGTAGCAATGGCCAAGACCGTGAATGCCCTGATTGGGGCGCTGGCAACGCCCTGATCTTTAACTCCGGGATTTTCTGGGCGGCACAAGCGGGGGAGTCGCCTTACGCCAGGAGGTCTGCGGTCTCCGGGTGACGGTCGACATACGCTTTGACGAAAGAGCAGCGCGGAACGATTTTGAGGCCGCGCGCGCGAGCTTCTGCGAGCGCCGCCGCGATCAGCCGCGACGCAACGCCTCTATGGCGCGCCTGTGGCGGCACTTCGGTGTGGGTCAACGTCATCACCTTGCCCGCCAACTGATAGTTGGCCACGGCCGTCACGCCATCGGCATCGAGCTCAAAGCGAGAAAGGGCGGTATTGTCCCGGAAAGGGGAGGCCATACTGTTGATATAAGGCCCCTCTGTCGCGCCGCCTAGATTTCCAGCCACTCCTGCGCCTTTATGAAAATCGTCACCTTCAACATCAACAACATCAACAAGCGGCTGGCCAATCTGTTGGCCTACCTTCGCGCGGTCAAGCCCGATGTCGTCTGTCTGCAGGAGTTGAAAGCAACGGATCGGGAATTTCCCAAAGCGGCGCTCGAGAAGGCCGGGTACGGCGGCGTCTGGCGCGGAGAGAAATCCTGGAACGGCGTCGCCATACTGGCGCGCAATTGCGAGCCGGTCGTGACGCGCACCGAGCTTCCGGGTAACGCCGGCGACCGGCAAAGCCGCTACATCGAAGCCGCCGTCAACGGGGTACTGATCACATCGCTCTATGCGCCGAACGGCAATCCGCAGCCGGGGCCGAAGTTTATCTATAAGCTCGCCTGGATGGACCGGCTGGCGGCGCATGCCGCGGACCTGATGGCCGCCGGCGTGCCGGTCGTGCTGGCGGGCGACTACAATGTGGTGCCCACCGATCGCGACATTTATCCGACGAAGTCTTACGACCGGGACGCGCTGCTCCAGCCGGAAAGCCGCGCGCGATACGCGGAAATCCTGCAGCAAGGCTGGCGTGACGCCATCCGCACGCGCCATCCGGATGAGCCGATGTACACTTACTGGAGCTATCTGCGCGATCGCTGGCGGCGCGACGCCGGGCTGCGCATCGATCACCTGTTGCTCAGCCCCGAGGCGGCAAAGCGGCTCACCGGCAGCGGCGTCGATCGCACGGTCCGCGGCAAGGAAAATGCCAGCGACCATGCGCCGGTCTGGATCGAATTGACGCGATGCCATTCCCTCTCCCCCTGCGGGAGAGGGTGCCCGAGCAAAGCGAGGGCGGGTGAGGGGTGCGAGCAGGAAGGAAACCCCTCACCCGGCTCGACGTTCGCCTACGCTCACGTCTCGCCACCCTCTCCCGCAAGGGGAGAGGGAAAAGAGGGACGCCATACGAACGAACGTCCGTCCGCTCCTGGTGATCGATGGCGATTTGTTTGCGCATCGCGCCTATCATGCGCTGCCGAAGTCCATCAGACGAAAAGGCGACCGGTCCCGCCGGCGCCATCCTCGGGTTCGCCAATTTGCTGCTGCGGCTCTACCGCGAGGAGAAGCCGCGCGCGGTGCTGGTCGGCTGGGATACCTACGAAGCGCCGACCTATCGCCACGAAGCTTTTGCCGCTTATCAAAGTGGGCGCGAATTCGACGACGACATCATTGAACAACTCAAAGCTATCCCCGACTTCGTCGCGGCGTGCGGCTTCGTCAACGTCAAAGGCGCGGGTTTTGAGGCCGACGATTTTCTTGCCGCCGCTGCCGCCGGCGAGGAACGACGCGGCGGATCGGCGCTGGTCGCGAGCGGCGACCGCGACACATTTCAGTTGGCGTCGGATAAAACGACCATCCTCTATCCGATCCGCGGCGGCGGAGTGGAGCGTATCGGGCCGGCGGAAGTGCGTGCGCGCTACGGCGTCGATCCGGCACAGGTGCCGGACTTCATCGCCTTGCGCGGCGATCCATCCGACAAGCTGCCCGGAGCGCCCGGGCTCGGTGCGACCGGCGCCGCGGCGCTGTTGCGGCAATTCGGCAGTTTGGACGCTATTCTCACGGCCGGGCGGTATGCCAACCTGGCCGACCAGTTACGGCTCTATCGCTCGATCGCCACCATGGACCGCACAGCGCCTTTGCCGCGTTTGCCGGATCAGACGCCCACCTGGACCAAGGCCGCGGCGCTGGCGCAAAAGTGGCAGCTCAAACAATTGGCCGGGCGGCTGGAAGAACTCGCCGCTGCGTCCGGCCGCTAGTGCCTTTTCTTCGGTGGTGATGGCGGCCTGCGCCCCCCGCCGCCACCTCCCACGCGCGGATGGCCGCCGCCGGTCGCATGCGGATGGCTGCCGCCGGACGCATGCGGATGGGCGCCGCCGCCTCCGCGGCCGTGATTTTCGTGGCCGCGATGGTCCTCGCCGCCTTTATGCTCTTCGTGCTTGTTGAGCGGATGATCGGTGTGTGGGTGGTTGCCATGGTGGTGCCGCCCGCGCCAACCTTCGCGTCCGCCAAAACCGCGGCCGCGAACCCGCTCAAAGCCGACGATGTACCAGCCGGGCCCGTTCCAGCCGTCGTCATACCAGCCGTACGTATTCCCGCCCCAATCGAATTCTTCGGCAGTTGCCTCAGCCGGTGGCGCGCCGGTGAATTTGATTTGCAAACGCCCCCAGCCATCGGCGACGGGCACGAGCCGCCACAGCTGACAGGCGCCGCCGGCAAAGCTCGACGATTTATTCAGCTTGACGTTGTCCGAGCATTGGTCGGCGTCGAGAAATTTGCCATTGCGCTTGATTTGCAGGCGCGACCAGCCGTCGGCATCGGGCACGAGCTTCCACAATTGGCAAGAGCCGCCGTCAAACGTCGAGCCGGGATTCATGTTCAGCTCATCGCTGCAGAACTTGGCGTCGAGAAACTTGCCATTGCGCTTGAGCTGAAGTCTCGACCAACCGTCGGCGCCGGGGACGAGTTTCCACAATTGGCACGAGCCACCGTCGTAGTCCGAGCCGGGATTGAGATTGAGCGTGTCGCCGCAAAACTTGGCGTCAAGAAATTTCCCGCCGCCCTCTTGCGCGGCGGTGGGATATGACAACGCCAAAGCGGCCGAAAAGGCGAGGCTGCCAATAAGACGCGGCGGCAAACTTGCAAAAGGCCGCCCGCTATTCGCTGTCGTTGTCTCGTGACGCATATTCGCCCCCCGAATGGTTGAGGAGTGGAATATTGGTCAAAATGCACCGCAGGACTATGACCGTCATCACAAAGCTTTAATTCCTACCGGCCAGGCATGGCGTGAGGCTGCGGCTGCCCTAATTTGTTCAGATTTGACGGATTTACGTTCGCGCGGTCGTCGGAGCTGGTTATCTCTTCCGTCGCTTCAACCTCAATCCGGAGTCGGCAAAGCGCTATGATAAGGACAGTATGTGCGTCGTTGTGTGTTTGTGTGGGGCTGATCGGCGGAGCCGCATTTGCCGCCGATCGTTTTGCCTCGGCCGATGACGGCAAAGCCATGCTTGAGCGTGCCGTCACCGCGCTTAAGACCGACCCGAAAGCGGCGCTCAAGCAATTCAATGATGAAAAAAATAAGCAATTCCGCGACCGCGATCTTTTTGTCTTTTGCTTCAGTCTGCCCGACGGCAACTTCACGGCCTTCCAAAGTCCGGTGATGCTCGGCACCGACGTGCGCGAGTTGAAGTATCAGGACGAGCCGATCGGGCAGCACGCCTATGACGCGGTCGCCAAGGCGGCGGAGGGAGATTTCGTCACCATCGAGTATAATTTTCCCAAGCCGGGGACGAAGGCGCTGGCCACCAAGCAATCCCTCGAAGCCCGCATCGGCAACGAGGCCTGCGGCGTCACCTATTTCAAGTAACGGTCCGCAGCCTTAAATCGTCTGCGGCTCGACCGCGCCACCGGTCAGGCGTCGTCGTCATCGCCGCCGTCGTCGGACGAATCCCAATCATCGTCATCGGAATCGTCGTCGGCAATGTCCTCGTCGTCGACATTTTCCAGCGCGCCGTCAGCGGGCGGTGATTGATCGTCGCCGTTCCTTGCTGTGATCGCCGATGTGATCGATCCCGGCATCGCGCGCGAGCTGGCTGTCGCGCAGTGCGGTCTCCGGCAAAATGTCCCAGTCCGCTCGGAGCATAGCCGCCGCCATGCTGGCCGAACATGGAGCGGATGGCATTGAGCATCAGTGCTCCGCCGATCACGCCCGCAGCCGTCGACGCCGCACCGCCGAGAAACGATCCGCCGCCGCCGAAAGGCGGACCGCCGGCATAACCGGGCGGCATTGGCGGCGGATAATCGGACGGCTGCTCTTGCGGAGCATAGCCGGCTTGCGGCGCGCCCGCCGGCACGCTCGGCACTGAGCCGCGCGCCCCGGCGCGCGGACCGAGCACCGCCTCGCGCATGGAATCAAGAAAGCTTCCCTGTCGCGCGTCGGGTGCGGCCGGGCCATCAAGCTGCGCCTGCAAGTCCTCGATGCGGGCGTTGGCGCGTTTGAGCGCCTCGTCCTGGATCAGCGCCGTCTGTGTCAGCGCGTACAAGGCATGTGGTGCCCGGCTGAGTGATTGTCCGATCAACCTTTCGGCCTCCGGATCGCGCGGCATGTTTTCGACCTGGGCCAAGCGGTCGAACAGTTCGTCTACCAATTGCTGCTCTTGTGGGGTCATTGCGTGTCTCCCTTTGGGTCGCGCAATAGCCGCCTATGTAGGGAGCAAGGCCGGCCAAGGGGAGGGGGCGGCAACGCGTGCATAGGCAAGAGGGCCAAGTCTGTTCCATAATCAAGTCTGTTCCATAATCAAGCCGTTCATAATCGATCAAGCCGTTCATAATCGGCGACAATAACGAAACTGTTCACCACGGGAGGCCGCATGCACACCGCTCTTCGCCGCCAAACGCTCGCGGATCTGCTGCACCGGAGTGCCAGGCGCTATCCCAACAAGACCGCCATTATTTGCGGCGATACGGCGTGGAGCTACGCCGAGTTCGATGCGGTGTGTGATCGGCTCGCCGCCGGGCTTGCCGGGCGCGGGGTTGCCAAGGGAGCGCGCGTCGCAATTCTGTCGCGCAATTCGCACGCATTCGCCGCGTTGCGGTTCGCGCTGGCGCGGCTCGGCGCCGTTTTGGTCCCGATCAATTTCATGCTCAAGCCCGAAGAGGCGGCGTTCATCCTCAGGCATGCCGGCGCGGAAATTCTGGCGACCGATTCCGGCTTTGCAAACGTTGCACGCGCAGCCGCTGCGCTCGATACCAAGGTGCGCGAACTCATTTGGCTGCCGTCGGAGGAAAAGACGGCGCCGGTGCCCGGCATGATCGCCTTCGACGAGCTTTTATCCAATGCGCCGCCCCCGGACGTGGAGCTTGCGGCCGGCGATCTCGCGCAAATCGTCTATACCAGCGGCACGGAATCGCTGCCGAAAGGCGCCATGCTCACCCACGATGCGGTGATCTGGCAGTATGCCAGCTGCGTCGCCGACGCCGCTATTGCCACCGACGATCTCGCGCTGCACGCGCTGCCGCTTTACCACTGCGGCCAGCTCGACGTCTTTTTCGGCCCCGCGGTCTATGTCGGCTCGACCAACGTCATTACCGCCAAGCCCGTGCCGGAAAATCTTTTGCCGCTGATCGAGCGCCACCGCATCACCTCGTTCTTCGCCCCGCCGACGGTATGGATTTCGTTGCTGCGTTCGCCGCTGTTCGATCGCACCGATCTGTCCAGCCTGCAGAAGGGTTATTACGGCGCCTCGATCATGCCGGTCGAGGTCATGCGCGAAATGGCACAGCGCATGCCGAACGTGCGGCTGTGGAATCTCTACGGCCAGACCGAAATCGCGCCACTCGCCACCATGCTTGGCCCGGAAGATCAGCTGCGCAAGCCGGGCTCCTGCGGCCGCGCCGTGCTCAATGTCGAGACCCGGGTGGTAGACGAAAGCATGCGCGACGTGGCGCCGGGTCAAATCGGCGAAATCGTGCATCGCTCCCCGCACCTGATGCTCGGCTATTTCCACGACGACGAGCGCACCAGGTCGTCCTTCGCGGGCGACTGGTTTCATTCCGGCGACCTCGCCACCATCGACGCCGACGGCTACATCTACATCGTCGACCGCAAGAAGGACATGGTGAAGACCGGCGGCGAGAATGTCGCGAGCCGCGACGTCGAGGAAATGATCTACAAGCTGCCGCAGGTCTCGGAGGTGGCGGTGGTCGGCGTGCCGCATCCGCGCTGGGTCGAGGCGGTGGTGGCGGTGATCGTCGTCAAGGCGGGGCAGACCTTGTCCCAGGATGACGTTCTTGCCCATTGCCGCGAACGTCTGGCGCACTTCAAGGTGCCGAAGGGCGTGCTGTTTGCCGAGGCGCTGCCGAAAAACCCGAGCGGCAAGTTGCTCAAGCGCGAGCTGCGCCGCGAACATGCCGGGCTGTTTGCCTGAACGACGGCGGAGCGAAATCGACCTCACGACCTTCTGATCTGCGTGGCATCGATATTGAGCGAATAAGCGTATTGACAATATGTTGTCTATATGACAATATAGAACCATGGATAGAAGAGATGCCGCGGCCAAGGCCCGGGCCCAAGTGCCGCTTATCGTCGCCGACATCTACGAGCTGGCCGGCCGGTTGCGCGAGCACGGCGAAGCCATTGCCGCCACCGTGGGCCAGACGCAGGCGCGCTGGCAGGTCTTGAGCGCGGCTTCAGGCCGCCCGCAGACCGTACCGCAGATTGCCCGCGTGCTTGGCGTCACGCGGCAGAACGTTCAGCGCATCGCCGATCTGCTGGTGGCGGAGGGCGCCGCAGAATACCGCGACAATCCCGATCACCGCGCCTCGCCGCATCTTGTCCTGACCAAGAACGGTCGCACCGCGCTCGATGGCATTACGCTCGCGGCAGGCGGGTATCACGGAGCGCTCACGCAAAAGCTCTCGTCATCGGCGGTGACCTCATTGCACCGCGGTTTGCGACAGCTGCTCGACGCCGTCGCCGATATCGATCCGTGCAATCCCAAGTGAAAGTAACCCAAGTGAAAGCAACCCAACCGAAGGGAGACTGTCAGATGGATACGCAAGTTCTCGAACAATGCATGGCCGCAAGCTTTGCCAACACGCCGTTTCCCGCCGTGGTCGCGCGGCTCGCCGAAAACGGCGTGACCTCTTACACCGCCGACCTCATGGCTTTGCGCAAGACCTATTACAATTCGGGCAGCCGATCTCATGATGAAGCCATGCCGCTCGCCGATCCGCCGGCGATCGCGTCCGCCTTCGACAGCGAACGTGTCGCCGCGACCGTCAAGGCGATCCAGCGCAGTGAGATCGGCTATGCCGAGTTTCTGCGCCGGATCATGGCTGGCCGGTTGCTCGCACTACGAGGTGTTCATCGCCGGCCGCAAGGCCATGTATTTCGGCCGCGACGGCGCGTTCTACACGGAGAACTTTCCGCCGCAGGCGTAGGAGAGTTCTCCTGCCGAAAGTTCCGCAAATTCCCGCGGAACACGGCGCGCCCCAACTGCATTGAGAAGAGTACGAGAGGCGACTAAGGAGAACGGAATTATGCGGACCTTCATGCTGGCGGCTGCGGCCGCGCTTGTGTTGAGCGTACAGCTGTCGACTTTGGCCCAGGCCGGAGATACCACGGTGATCAAGAAGGACACGCCGTACGGCGACAGCAAGACCGTGATCAAAAAACACGAGGGGCCGTCGGTCTATCACGTTGTTCCGCCGCCGGTCGAGGACAAGAAGGTCATTATTCATCACGGCGACTAGTACATTCATCACGGCGACCAGAACGAATTGCCGGCAGCGTTCGATGCGCTGCCGGCACTTCTGCTGGCAACCGCGTGTTTCCTGTCGTGTGCCGTTTGCAAAAAAGTGCGGTTCGCGACGGTTGCTTTTAGGGCGGAGAATTTAGCGAGGCGCGTTTCCTCCGTGCGGTGCCAGCAAGCAGTGTCGGCGCGGCGGAACAAGCCCTCGCAGTCGCGCTTTTATTCCCGGGCAGGGTGAGCCACCACGTGAAATATCGCCAGCTTACGGCGCCATGTTCTTTGCCGCCAATTCCGTCTTCGCCTTGGCGCTCTTGTCGCCGTCGAACTGCATGCCGCGCAGCACATGCGGCGCCTTGCTGAATTGAATGTCGGCATAGGCGACAACCTCGATGCGGTTGCCCCACGGATCGAGGAAATCGACAAACGGCCCGTCGACCATCGTCGCGCCCGCCGCTTCGGCGAGCGCGCGCACGCGGTCGCGGTCGTCCACCACCAGGCCGAAATGGCGGCCCCGATCCTGATGCGGCGTCTTCGTCTGCATGAGCGCCAAAAACTGGTCGCCCATGTCGATGAAGGCCTGGCCGTTGCCGCGTCCGCGCAAGCTGAAGCGGAAAATCTTGCCATAGAAGGCGAGTGCCTCCTCGATGTCGCCGACTTCGAGCGCGACGTGATTGATGCCGATGAGGCGAGGCAGATCAGACGGCATGATTTGGTCGCTCCTTGTTTGGCGGCCGGCCCCGGGGACTTATTTGGGAACGCGGGGCGGCAAGCGGGAGGTGCCATCGCGGCCGGCATTGCGGCCGATCTGGACCGGCGCGCAGCGGCCGACTTACACCTGCGACGAACTTTCAGGAGCGGCGCACGTTGGCGGACAGCGGGCCGGTTTGCCGGGCAGCGCGCGCCGCAAGGAGCATTCTCATGGTCAAGCTCGGCTACAAGCTGATGTCCGAGGAGCACGGACCGAACGACCTGGTGCGCAATGCCGGTCGGGCGGAAGAAGCGGGCTTTGATTTCGCCGCCATTTCCGACCACTTTTTTCCCTGGCTCGCGGAGCAGGGGCATTCGCCGCTGGCCTGGTCGGTGCTCGGCGCCATCGCGCAGACAACGAGCCGCCTCGGCCTGATGACCGCGGTCACTTGTCCGACCATGCGCTACCATCCCGCGATCATCGCCCAGGGCGCCGCGACCGTAAGCCTGCTCAGCGGCGGGCGCTTCACGCTCGGGCTCGGCGCCGGCGAGCGGCTCAACGAGCATATCGTCGGCGCCGGCTGGCCCGGCCGCGCCGAGCGTCAGGAGCGGCTCGCCGAGGCGCTCGATATCATCCAGGGCCTCCTTGCCGGCACGCTGCAAAACTATCGCGGCAAGCATCTTGTTCTCGACCACGCCTGGCTGTTCGACCGGCCGAAGCAAAAGCCGCCGGTGATCGTCGCCATCGCCGGTCCGCGCGGCGCCGCCACGGCCGCGACCAAGGCCGACGGCCTCATTGCCACCGAGCCGAAGCGGGATCTCATTGCGGCCTACACAAAGGCGGGCGGTAAGGGCCCGCGCTATTGCGAGGTGGCGATGTGCTACGCCGCGCGCGAGGATGAGGCGAAGAAGACCGCGCACAAGTATTTCCGCTGGTCGCTCGCCGGTTGGCCGGTCATGGCGGAGCTGCCCGATCCCGAGGGTTTTGCCGCGGCAAGCCAGAGCGCCAAGCTCGACGACGTCGCCGAGAGCATAAGCTGCGGCCCCTCAGCCGAGAAACACCTGCAAGCGATCGACAAATACCTGCAGGCCGGTTTCGACCACATCATTCTGACGCAGATCGGCCCGCAGCAAGAGGCGTTCGTCGATTTCTTTGCGCGCGAACTCAAACCGGCGTTGCGGAGCGAAGAAAGCGGCGTAACCCGCGAAGCCCGCGGCGGGGCCGCTGGTCACGCAGGCTCGCGGTTCCGAGTGCGGACGTCTAGTCGGCGTTTTGCATGGCCGGCTTCACCGGCGCGAGGCGTGCCCGGACAAGCCCACGAGACGCCGTCTTGCCTGCCGCAACCGCCGCCGGTTTTGCCACATGAGGCTCCTGCATCGGCGCGGGCTGGGGCGCGAGCGGTCCCTCTTTCCGTTGGTCTGGCGGACGATTTTGGCAGGACCGGCGGGTCTGCTTTTTGATCTGCGGCGGTCCGCTCGAACCGCTCGTCCAAGCGGCTGTTGATGACGTCCCAAATTTGGCGGAGCCGTCGAACATGAAGGTCATCGCGAATATAAGCGACGATGGCGCTCAATTCGTCGGTCTCGTTGAGGACGACTTCGCTGCCCTTCGCCGTGCTCTGCTCCGGCAGTGAACAGTGGGCATCCTCGATGGTGCGCTCCGCTTGCGCTCCCAGCAGAATCCGCAACACCCGCTGATGCATCGCCGGGTTCTCAAGGCACCGCTCCAGGTCGAAGATGGTACGCACATGAATATCGCGTAACAGCAGCGTTCGCGCCGGCCCGACCGCCAGAATGAGCTGCGCCTGGGCGACCCAGTCTATGACTTCATAAAGGCCGTAGGGCGTTTCAACAAAAATCTGGATCGGATTGATGGTGGCAAGGTTCTGCACATCTTCTATCTCGAACTCGCCCAGGCGAAGCTTCATGAAAGGATCGATGCCCAAAACCATGTCGAGAGGCAGCTCCTCCTGCAGAGCCTTGCTGGCATTACTCACCCGGCGCAGGCGAATCCAGGGAAACTTGGCGATCAGCGCGCTGACGAACAAATCGGGCACCAGACCGATAATGAAGGCCGCCCCGATCTCAAGGTGAAGATCGCCGGGACTGCGAGACAGCGCCCACAAAACCCCGCTCTGCCAAAGCGCCACGCTGACAAATACCGCAAGCGCCACATGGAGGAACGATACGAAGAAAGACGTTGGCGACAGATCGAAGTTGGCTATTCGCCGGATCAGATATTGAATTGTCCAAAGATAGGCGCTGATGAATGCGAAGGTGGCGACCCCTTGCCAGCCGCTCGGCGAAGAAAAATGCGAACTCGCGTTGGGATCGAGCCTGAAGGCAAACTCAAACCCGAGGAAGGTCATCAACATGTAAATCGCGACCGGAAAAATGTAGTAGCGGACGGAGTTGGCGCCGGCATCGGCCGGCACCCGTTCCGGGTTTGAACTCGGGATCGTATTTATATTTTACCAATTCGAAGGACGGCAAAATGAGCGGTTGGCCCTCGACCGTGGCAAAGTGAAATAGCCGTTCGAGATCGCGCACGATTTCACGACGGCTGACGCGCACGTTCATGCGGCCAACGAAGATGCCCACAGGCACGAGCACGCTGAACAAGCCGATGGCGACCCAGCGCAGAACGTCCACGCGTGTCATGATTGCCCCCTTGCATCACTCTTCCGGGGCGGCGTCGGTCTCCTGGCGAGACGCGGCCACGCTCTGCCCCACAGCCAAACCCACCAACTACTTTAGCGTGTAAATAGAATATACTCAACTAACAATAAAGCGCTTCGCAATGCGGCGTAAGGCGTCTGCTGATTGATCTTGCCGCGCGTGCTCGAACGCACACGCTGAGCTGTTAAACTTATCGGCCAAGGCCGTCCGTCACGGGCGGCCTGAAGTTGCCTGCATGGCCACATAGGAGAGAGCAGACGCGATGACGAAGTTTACCTGGGACCACATTCATTTGCGCACCACCAACCCGGAGGCGATGGCGGCGTGGTTCGAGACAATGCTTGGCGCCGAAGTGATCCGCACCATGCAGCAGGGGCGCCGCGCATTGATCTCAAGGTTGGCGGCGCCGATGTCTTCGTCATGCCGGTCAAGGACGGCGACGGCGTCAACGCCGCGCCGAAAATCCCGTATCGCGGCCTCGACCATTTCGGCCTGGCGGTGAGCGGCATCGACGCGCGTGGCAGCCGAGCTCAAGGCCAAGGGCGCCGAATTCACCATGGAGCCGACCAATGTGCGGCCGGGCGTGCGCGTCTGCTTCTTGCGCGCGCCCGAAGGCGTGTCGGTCGAGCTGTTGGAGCGGAGCTAGTAGGGTCGTTGCGGCGAAGCCGCCGGGTACCGTCGCGGCGAGGGGACGCCGTCATGACTGAGGTGCACGCCGTAGGCGTGCCTGCGAAGGATGCGGCAGCGAGATCATCCAGCTGGCACCCTTCGAGGCTCGGCGCTGTGCGCCTCGCGCCTCAGGCTGACGATCTTAGCGCCGCGGCTTCGAGATCGTCATCGAGCCATCGCTGTTCTCAATCACGTCCGCGCCCTTGCTGCGCAGCCAGGTGACGAAGTCCTCGCGGGTGAGCGGCCGGCGCGGATCTTCGAGCGGAGCGTCGGCGACCGCCGTGCCGGCCGGCAGCGCTTTGCGCTTGAGATAACCGCTGAGATCGCCCCAGCCGTTGCGCTCGTCGTAGAAGTCCTTGATGTACGGCATCGCGCCGTCGCCGCCTTTGAACTCCGTTTCCAAATACGCGCGCTCGCTGGCGTGCAGCTCGCGCGCCGTGCCGTCGGCGTTGACGTAGATGTAGGGGTAAGGCTGGGGGCCGACATTGTTTGCTTACGATCGTGCTTCACGCGCCGCGCAGCTTCGTTCATTTCGCCGCCGCGACTTTGGTCACCTTCTCCAGCCCCGCCGTCATCGCCGTCACCGCGGCTGCGCTTGCGGCGCCGAGGCCGTGGCGCTGCGCGATCCAGGCCGCTTCGTTGTAAGTGAGCCAAACCTTGCCGTCGGCGTCTTCCCAGGCCAGCGCCTTGAGCGGCAGATCGATGCCGGCGGTCTGCTGATCCTGCATCAGCGGCGTGCCGCCTTTGGGATTGCCGAACAACAAAAGCTGCGTCGGGCGAAGCGGCATGCCGACCTTCGCCGCGCCCGCGGCGTGGTCGATGCGCGCAAACACGTTCATTCCGAGCGGCGTGATGGCCGCAATCAGCCGGTCGATGGTCTCGGACACGGAGTGCGCGCTGGCGATGGTGATAAGGCCGTTGTCGCTCATCGTTCACTCCGCCGCTACGGGTGGTGACGCTTTAGAAACTCGACGTATCCGGCTCGGCTCATACCCTTCTCGGCTGCAAGCTCGCGCAAAAACTGCGCGCATCTCCTCCGCGAGCCGCCGCCTGAGGTCATCTTGATCGATCGGGTTGACGTCGTTTTTCACGATTGAACCTTAACAGACATGTCGGGTGGGCAAAGGCGCGTAGCGCCGTGCCCAGGTATTTTGGATCGGAGGTCCGCGTGGGCTCGCTTCGCTTAGCCCACCCTACGCTTGCCGGCGGCAAGCGAGCGAAGGCCGCTAGTCTTTTTGCTCTCGCCTCGACGATCCGCGGACGGCATCGCCCACAATTTTCGGCAGATCGCGGACCAGACCGTGTAGCGTTTGCTTTACGCCGCCGAAGTCTAGCGCAAGGTCGTCTACCTTGCCCTCGACCCGATCCAATCGCGTCTTAATCGCAGCTAAATCGTCGCCGTTGCGGCGGGTTTGCTCAAGAATATGGCGCGTGACAAGCTTTTCGCCCTCGACTTCGCGTTCAAGGGCGCGGAATTCCTCTCGGGTCACGTCGGAAGCCATTGCCGATCTGTTCTCACCACAACTCCATTTAGCACAATCGACCTAAAAACTGAAATTCACGTCGACCGCGGCCGTTGTCGGTCATCATCCGCAATATCCAGCGTCGGAGCACCCCGACCGGCGAGAAGATTTATTTTACTGCCACCGGCGTCAGTTCGAAAACACGCCCGTATTTGGCGGCCTCGGCAACATCGCTGCGCTTTAATGCCAACCGCACCGTATCGAGCTTACGCACGTCCTCAGGCGCCAAATAGGGAGACCATGCGGTCTCGTCTTCGATCAATTCGACCGGCACCTCTGCGGCGTATTTGCCTTCGTGGATAAGCTTAAGGCTTTTTCGCGTCATCGCGTCTTTCGTTTCATAAAGTCTCGGTCCCATAAATTCGGATCAGGACGATATCCGGTCACGAGAACCGCGGGGCGGCGCCGACCTGACGGTATCGCCCACAGCACGTGAATGGGTCGCTCGTCCGCGTCATGTTGCAAAACCAGAACGCTCGGCCCTCGTTTCCGGTCCGGGTAATGTTCGACGACGATCGCCGAAGTAATTCCCGCAAGCGCTTCACCAGGCAGGATATCATCCTTGGCAATCTCATCAAAACCGTGGTCCGAGACCACATAGTCGCCAGCTAGCACAAGTATTTGGATCCGGCGCAGAGTCCCGCTCACAACTTCGATCCCCACCCGGCTCATATCGCTATCGCGACATTCGCCACCCTCCCCGCCACTTCGTGGGGGAGGGGCAATTTACTCCGCCGCCTCGATCCTTCGCTTGCGCTTTTGGTTGGCGGCGCCGCGCGCCAACACCGGTTTCAGAAACTGCCCGGTGTAACTGCGCTTCTCGCGCACGATGTCTTCCGGCGTGCCGGCGGCGACGATTTCGCCGCCGCCGTCGCCGCCTTCGGGGCCGAGGTCGATGATCCAGTCGGCGGTCTTGATCACTTCCAGATTGTGCTCGATGACGACGACGGTGTTGCCGCTTTCCACCAGCTCGTGCAGCACTTCGAGCAAGCTTCGCCACGTCGTGGAAGTGCAGCCCGGTGGTCGGCTCGTCCAAGAATGTAGAGCGTGCGGCCGGTGGCGCGCTTCGACAGTTCCTTGGCGAGCTTCACCCGCTGCGCCTCGCCGCCCGAGAGCGTCGTCGCCTGCTGGCCGACATGGATGTAGTCGAGGCCGACGCGGCGCAGCAGCGCGAGAATGTCGCGCACCCGCGGCACCGCCTTGAAGAATTCCAGCGCCTCCTCGACGGTCATGTCGAGCACGTCGGCGATGGATTTGCCCTTGAACAAAACTTCCAGCGTCTCGCGGTTGTAGCGCTTGCCCTTGCAGACGTCGCAGGTGACGTAAACGTCGGGCAGAAAGTGCATCTCGATCTTGATGACGCCGTCGCCCTGGCAGGCCTCGCAGCGCCCGCCCTTGACGTTGAAGGAGAAGCGGCCCGGCTCGTAGCCGCGCGCCTTACTCTCCGGCAGGCCGGCGAACCATTCGCGGATCGGCGTGAACGCGCCGGTATAGGTGGCGGGTTGCTAGCGCGGCGTCCGCCCGATCGGCGACTGGTCGATGTCGATGATCTTGTCGAGGTGCTCGATGCCTTCGATGCGGTCGAAGCGGGCAGGGGCTTCGTTGGCGCCGTTTAATCGCCGCGCCAGCGCCTTGTAGAGCGTGTCGACCAAGAGCGTCGACTTGCCGCCGCCGGAGACGCCGGTGACGGCCGTGAACAGGCCGAGCGGAATTTCGGCCGTGATGTTTTTCAGGTTGTTGCCGCGGGCGCCGACGAGTTTGAGCAGCGCGCGACGGATTTTTCGCCCGCCGCTCAGGCACGGCGATCTCGCGCACGCCGTTGAGATATTGCCCGGTCAGCGAATTCGGCGCCGCCATGATGTCGTCGGGCGTGCCTTGCGGCGACAATGCTGCCGCCGTGGACGCCGGCGCCCGGGCCCGACATCGACCACGTAATCGGCGGAGCGGATCGCGTCCTCGTCGTGCTCGACCACGATCACGGTGTTGCCGAGGTCGCGCAGCCGCTTCAGCGTTTCCAGGAGCCGCGCGTTGTCGCGCTGATGCAGCCCGATCGACGGCTCGTCGAGCACGTAGAGCACGCCGGTCAGGCCGGAGCCGATCTGCGAGGCAAGCCGGATGCGCTGGCTCTCGCCGCCGGACAGGGTGCCGGAGGCGCGGGCGAGCGTGAGATAATCGAGCCCGACATCGACCAGAAATTTCAAGCCGCGCGCGGATTTCCTTGAGGATGCGGACGGCGATCTCGTTCTGCTTGGCGTTGAGCTTGTCCGGCAGCTCGGCGAACCAGTGCGGCGGCGGCGCGACCGACAGATCGGAGACCTCGCCGATATGCTTTTCGCCGATGCGCACGCACAAGGCTTCGGGTTTTAGCCGGTAGCCGAGACAGGCCTCGCAGGGCACGTCGGTGAAATATCGGGAGATCTCCTCGCGCGCCCAGTCGGAATCGGTTTCGCGGAAGCGGCGCTCGAGATTGGTGATGACGCCTTCGAACGGCCGCTTGGTGTCGTAGGCGCGCATGCCGTCGTCGTAGGAGAAGCGGATTTCGGTGTCGCCGGAGCCGTAGAGGATCGCATCCTGGGTCTTCTTCGGCAGATCCTTCCACTTGGTGTCGAGCGTGAACTTGTAGTGCTTGCCGAGCGCGAGCGAGCGTCTGCACGTAATACGGCGACGACGATTTCGCCCATGGCGAGATCGCGCCCTTGCGCAACGTGCGCTCCTTGTCGGGAATGACCAAGCTCGGGATCGATATGCTGCTCGACGCCAAGGCCGCCGCATTTCGGGCAGGCGCCGAACGGGTTGTTGAACGAGAACAGCCGCGGCTCGATTTCCGGAATGGTGAAGCCGGAGACCGGGCAGGCGAATTTCTCCGAGAACACGAGCCGCTCGGCGGTCTCGTTGCGCTGCCGGTTGGCTTTCGCGCGCTCGGTCTTTTTCTCGTCATCGCACTTCGGCACGGCCCGGCGATGACGGAGCATCCGCCAATTCCGCGATTGCAAGGCCGTCGGCGAGTTTCAGCGCCTGTTCGAGCGAGTCCGCGAGGCGAATGGCGATGTCGGGGCGCACCACCAGGCGATCGACCACCACGTCGATGTCGTGGGTGAACTTCTTGTCGAGCGCCGGCACCGCGCCGATCTCGTAGAATTTGCCGTCGACCTTGACGCGCTGGTAGCCCTTCTTGCCGAACTCGGCGAGCTCCTTGCGGTACTCGCCCTTCCGGCCGCGCACCACCGGCGCCAGCAGATAAAGCCGGGTGCCTTCCGGCAGCGCCATGATGCGGTCGACCATTTGCGAGACGGTCTGGCTTTCGATCGGCAGCCCGTGGCCGGCGAATAGGGCACGCCGACCCGCGCCCACAGAAGCCGCATGTAATCGTGGATTTCGGTGACCGTGCCGACGGTCGAGCGCGGATTGCGCGACGTCGTCTTCTGCTCGATGGAGATGGCGGGCGACAGGCCGTCGATCTGATCGACGTCCGGCTTCTGCATCATCTCCAGGAATTGCCGCGCGTAAGCGGAAAGGCTCTCGACATAGCGGCGCTGGCCCTCGGCATAGATGGTGTCGAAAGCGAGCGAGCTTTTGCCGGAACCCGACAGCCCGGTGAACACCACCAGCTGGTCGCGCGGCAGGTCGAGATCGACATCTTTCAGGTTATGCTCGCGCGCGCCGCGGATGGAGATCACGCGCGGGTCAGCGGCGCGGCCGCCTTGGCGGCCGCTTTTGTGGTCGGAACCGTCGAACAGATCGTTCATGCACTCATCCGCTCGCCCCCGACCCCGACGGTCGGGGATAACTCCAGCGGGGACCCAAATTGTGGGCGAACATTTCCAGCAGCAATGTGGATTCCCGCTGACGCAGGAACGAGCGGTAAGAATCCGGCAACTGCCGTCAGAGGCACGATCTCGAACATAGTGAGAACGGGGCGAATTTGCCAGCGCGGCCGCGACTACTTGGTTTATACCGGCGAAAACCGCGAAAAAGCGCTCGCCTCAAAACGGAATGGTCACTCCCGACCCGCGGAATGGCGGTTGCGATCCAGCCGAGGACGAGATTGGTCTTATCATCCGGGCGGAGCGGAGCTTCTCCTCCGGGCGCCGGCGGCGACGCGAGCTTGAGCGCCAGCATGCAGACGAACATGCACACCGCCCAATTCGACACCCAGCGCGAATAGTCGAACACCACGACGAAAATGACGACGTAGGCGGCGGTGATGCCGGCAAGCGCCGAAATCGCGACCATGCGAAGGCCGCGCGCAGGCAGCGCGGCGATCAATGACCGGATATACCGCGCGACCGGAATGTGCAGGGCGATCAATGCCGCATAGACCGGGAGACGCAGCGCATTTTTGAACAGCACCAGCCGCGTCAGCGCCATCTCCTGCGGCAGCGTCGCGTACCACAGATGCGCCGTGTCCGGATTGATCGGATGGGTCGCGCGCGCCGCCACGTAGGCGAGGTAGGTGTCGAGCGGCACCGGCATGCGGCCGAACAAGGCGCTGGCCACGAAAACGGCGGCGAGGACAACTGCCAAGCATAAGCCATAGGCCATTTTGCTGGCCGAAAATTTCGGGGCAAGCGCATAGCGCAGCGCGACGATGAACGCGATGGTCGGGATGTAAAGCAGAAAATGCAGATGATGCATCAGGATCAGAGCGACGCAGCCCAAGGCGATGATCAGCGGATAAAGCGGGCCGGTATTGATGAGCAGCGCGACCAGCGCCCAGGCGCAGCCGTAAATGTCGAAATAGCCCAGCGTGATCATGAAATTCTTGAAGAAGAACGGCGAGCCGACGACAAAAACAAACAGCGCGAAGGTTTTTTGCGTCAGCCCGAAAACCTTGCGGAACGCGGCGACAAAGAGGGCGAGCGTCACGAGCCAAACCATAATGCCGAGGATGTAGACCAACGAGATCGGCACGTGATCGGTGAACAGCGCGATGATGCTGCCGAGGAGCGCGCGCCGCACGAAGCCGAAATGGTAGGTCGTGAGATACTGGCTGTATTCGAGCAAAGGAACGTGGAAGAAAATCTGATAAAGAAAAGCCAGCACGGCGATCGCCGCGTCGATCGCCAGCATCCATCGCCACGGTCGGTTGGCGGCGCCTTGCAAAAAATCAAATGTCATGGAGGCGTTCGGGCGCTGGCAGCTTCGCGGTGGACGAGCCGGCAGGGAAAAAGAAAACGCCGCTATAGTTTCAGCTTCGCAGCGTCATGGCAATTTGACGTTTCGCAACGTCATGGCAATTTGACGTTTCGCAACGTCATGGCAATTTGACGTTTCGCAACGTCGTGGCAATTTGACGTCGCCGCGGCTTTTGCCAAACAAAAACCCCGGGCCGAGGCCCGGGGTTTTCAAAGAGCTTTATTCGCCCGATCGGTCCGTCACCACGGATTGAACTTGAAGTTCATGCCGGCGCGAATGATGTTCTCGGTGGTCTTGACCGAGGTGCTCGTGCCGAGCCCCGAAGCAAGCTGGTCGTGCAGGTCGTGTTGCCAAGGTCGGCGAAGAGGTATTCGGCTTTGGCGGTCCAGTTCGGCGCAAAGGCGAATTCCAGCCCGGCGCCGGCAGTCCAGCCCACTTGGGTCGTTGACGAAAAGCCGCCAGGACCGCCGCTGACCCGGACTGCACCGGAGCGAAGGCGGCGCCGCCTGTCCCGTAGAGCAGCACGCGGTCGAAGGCCCAGCCGGCGCGGCCGCGCACGGTGCTCAGCCAATCCATCTTGGTCTCGCAGCCTGATTCCCGCCAACCCGGCGGGCTGCAAGCAGCATTGCGTGGTTGTGCCGTTGATGTTGGCCCAGTCCCAGTCGGCCTCGACGCCGAGCACGGCGCCGCCCCAAAACTGGATAGTTGGCGCCGACGGTGCCACCGGCGAGCCAGCCGTTGGTATTGAAATTCCCGGTCGAAGGGCCGCCGAGTAGGTGTCAGTCCAATTGCTGTGCCGAACGCATAGCCGCCGTTGACGCCGACATAGATGCCGCTCCAGTTGTAGACCGGCGCGGCCATCGGCACGTAGGTCGCAGGCGCCCTCGGCGCCGGCGGGGGAGGCGGGAGATCGGCGGCTAAGGCCTGTCCCCCGGCCATGAGCGCGATTGCGCCAGCCCACAAAATCCGCTTCATGCAACTGTCTCCTTACTCGCGCGATGTCGCGTTATTGTTCGCATGACGCCCCGTTCGCCCCATCACACCCAAACTTAACGGACGAGCCCCGGAATCGCTGTGACCCAAGGGCCACAGCCCGACAGCATTCGGCAAAAACAATGCGCCAATAAAATGTCGCCGATTTAATTAACCCCGAAGCGCCCGAACCGGCCGTTTCTGTCGCGAAAGTCTGGCGAATTTTGGTTAATGGCATATTCCGCACAGCGGGCTGCGGACGCCGCGCGGGGCTGCCATAGTTACAGCGATGGTTAACAGCTTATTGATGAGTCCTTGCGGCGGCCCTTGCGCGCCTTGCGGGAACAAAGTAAGAACATAGATGCGGTGGATCGGCACCTATGGCCGCCGATGTGGATAAATCCGATGGGGCTTGCATCGGCCGCCGCGAGGCCGGACTTAGGTGAGGGAGGCGAAGCCAACGGAGCGTGTCATGGCGGGAAGCGTCAACAAAGTCATCCTGATCGGCAATCTGGGCGCCGATCCGGAAATTCGCCGCACCCAGGACGGCCGCCCTGTGGCCAACCTGCGGCTCGCGACCTCCGATTCGTGGAAGGACAAGGCCACGGGCGAGCGCAAGGAAAAGACCGAGTGGCACCGGGTCGTGATTTTCAACGAAAACCTGTGCCGGATTGCCGAGCAATATCTCAAGAAGGGCTCGAAGGTTTACATCGAAGGCGCGCTGCAGACGCGAAAATGGCAGGACCAATCGGGCCAGGACCGCTATTCGACCGAAGTAGTGCTGCAGGGCTTTCGCGGCGAACTCACTCTGCTCGATCGTGCCGGCAGCGCCACCGGCGGTGGCGGCGGCGATTTCGGCGGCGACGAGGCGAGTGGGGAGTTCGGCTCCTCGGGCCCGACGCGGCGGGTTGCGGCGGCGGCCGGCGCCGGCGGCGCGGCGCGCGGGGCGACATGGACGACGAGATTCCCTTCTGAAGTTCTTCCTCGCCCTGCGACGTGAAACGGGGCAGGGCGGCGTTCTCGTCGTCCGACGGCGGCCGTCGCGGCGCGGTGCGTCGTTTTCCGGCAATGACGCTTCACGACCGGCCGTGCTAGCCCATGCGGCCGAGCGTGGTGATTTCCGGCGAGTGCCGATGGAGCTGATCTTTACTTGGAAATTCGTGCACGTGCTGGGCGCATCCGTCTTGCTCGGAGCCGGTGCCGGCATTGCTTTCTTCGTGCTCGCCGCGAACCGCACGCATCATCCCGGCGTGATCGCAGTGACCGCGCGTATTGCGGTCGTCGCCAATCTGATTTTCATCGCCGCCGCAATCGTCCTGCTGCCGCTGAGCGGCTGGGCCTTGGCGCGGACGATCGGCCTGTTTCCGCTCCAAGAATCCTGGATCGTGCTTTCGATCTATCTCTCCTTTTTGTCGTGCCTGTGCTGGCTGCCGGTCGTGTTCATCCAGATCCGCATGCGCAATCTGGCGCGCGAGGCGGCGGTGACGACAAAGAAGCTGCCGGACGAATACCGCCGCCTGTTTGTGCTCTGGTTTTGCCTGGGCTGGCCGGCTTTGGCCGCAGTCATCGCCATTTTCGCGCTGATGGTTTGGCAGCCGCGCTTTTGGTGAAATTTTTTTCGGCTGCGTCGGTCCGCCGCACCTAAAGTGTGTCGCGCCGTCGCGGCGATTTGACGAGGATTTCGCTATGCCAGCACATGATGCCGTTGCCCGCGCCATAGCCTTTTGCGAGTCGTTCAATCTGCGCGCGCCGATTGTGATGGCGCCGATGGCGGGAGCGTGCCCGGCTTCGCTGGCCATTGCGGTCGCCAATGCCGGCGGTCTCGGCGGCTGCGGGCGTCTGCTCATGCAGCCGGACGCCATCCGCCAATGGGCCGCCGAGGTGCGCGCCAAGACCAATGGCGGCTTTCAGCTCAATCTGTGGATTCCCGATCCGCCGCCGCGGCGCGACGCTGCCGCGGAAGACGCCGTGCGCGATTTTCTTAAAGCAATGGGGGCCGGAGGTGGCGCGCGAAGCCGGCGACGTCACGCCGCCCGATTTCGCCGCGCAGTGCGAGGCCATGCTCGAAGTAGGGCCGCCGATCATCTCCTCCATCATGGGGCTGTATCCTGACGCGTTCGTCGCCAGGATGAAGAGCAAGGGCATCAGGTGGTTTGCCAACGCAACGACGGTCGCTGAAGCAAAAGCGGCGGAAAACGCCGGCGCCGACGTCATTGTCGCCCAGGGAATGGAGGCGGGCGGACATCGAGGCGCGTTCGATGCCGCCAACGCCGAGGCGCGGATGGTCGGCTTGTTCAGCCTGTTGCCGGCGGTGGTCGATGCGGTGAAAGTTCCGGTGGTCGCGACCGGCGGCATCGCCGACGGCCGCGGCGTCGCCGCGGCGCTCCTGCTCGGCGCTTCCGCCGTTCAGGTCGGCACCGCATTTCTGCGCAGCTCCCGAGGCGAAGATCGCGCCGGCCTGGGCTGACGCGATCGGACGAGCCGCGCCGGAAGACACCACCGTCACCCGCGCGTTCTCCGGTCGTCCCGGCCGCAGCATTGCCACGGCTTATGTGCGCGCCGCGGCGGCTCCGATCCGCTCCGCCGCCGGCGCCGCATCCGGTGCAGCGCGGCTTGACGGCGGCCATGCGCGTGGCCGCCGTGAAAAATAACGACGCCGCGCGCATGCAGGTGTGGGCGGGGCAGTCGGCCGGTCTGGCCAAAGCGCTGCCGGCCGGCGGATGTCGTGCGACCTATGTGGGATGACGCGCAAGAACTTGCTGGGATGACCGCTCAAAACGGAGACGACGATGGCCGCTGATCTGGAAGGCGAATGCGCCTGCGGGGCTGTGCGCTATCGGCTCGCCGCGGCGCCGATGTTCGTGCATTGCTGTCATTGCCGGAACTGCCAGCGGCAAACCGGCAGCGCCTTTGTGCTCAACGCGCTTATTGAGGCCGACCGGGTTACGCTTCTGTCCGGCAATCCCGAGGTGATCGCCGTGCCGACCCCAAGCGGCAAGCCGCAGGAGATCTATCGCTGTCCGTCGTGCCGGATTGCGCTCTGGAGCATGCTATGGCGGCGTGCAGAAACTGCGCTTCGTGCGCGTCGGCACTCTCGACAATCCGGCCGCGCTCTAACCGGACGTGCACATTTATGTCCGCCGAAACTTCCCTGGGTGACGTTGCCGGACAATGTTCCCGCCTTCGAGGCGTACTACGACTCGCGCAAGCTTTGGCCTCCCGAAAGCTCTCGAGCGGCGCATAAGCGATCTTCGGTGAGGCTGCGGTAAAGCTCAGATAAAACGCCGGGGCGACGGCGCCGCGCGCATTCGCATCCAATGCAGATCTTCGAATTCCCGGAGAGCCGCTTGGCTCTAGGCCGGGAATAAGCGCGCGAATTCCGTCGACGACGAATTGCACCGCGAGCGCGGCAAGCAGCACGCCGAGCAGGCGTGACAGGACGATATTCCCGGTCAAGCCGAGCAGCCGGCCGATTTGGCCGGCGAAGGTGAAGCAGACAAATGCAGGCGCCAGCGACAAACACGACCACGGCGATCAGAATGCCGACGAGTAACAATGTCCATGCCGCGCGGCCGGCGAGCAACACGGTCGCGGTGATCGCGCCGGGCCCGGCAAGCAGCGGAATAGCCAACGGAAACGCGGCGAGATTGCGCACGCGCTCCTCGACCGCCTGCTCGGCAGCTTGCTCCTTCGCGGCGCATGCGCGCGCCGAACACCATCTCGAAGGAGATGGCGAACAACAAAAGTCCGCCGGCGATGCGGAACGCGGCAGCGAAATGCCGAGCGCTCGCAACAGCCAGTCGCCGATCAGCGCCGAGCCGATCAGGATTGCGCCGGCGATGAGCGCGGCGCGCAGCGCCACGCTCTGCCGGGCTTGCGCCGGCAGGCCTTCGGTCACGGCAAGAAAGGTCGGCGCAAGTCCGACCGGATCGACCACGACCAACAAGGTCACGAGCGCGGAAATTGCGAAGTCGAGCGGCATGCCGCTGGTTCCTGCGAATGCCGCTAGGGTGGGCGGCGGCGGAGGGTTGCCGCAAGCGCTGCACCAGGCGCGGAACTTTCCGCGAAATTTTCGGCGCTTGGCGCCTGAAAAACACGCGCCGCCAGGGGCGCGCCCGGCCGGTCAAAATCCGATGCAAAGGCGGTCTGGAACATATTGAAATTTCAGCGGAAAACCTTATCTATATCAAAGGCCGAAACAAGTGGCGCCAGAACGCCCGATCGGCTATGAAAATTGAGCGCGGATTCGCGCTTGCGTTCTTGCCAGGAATAATCGCGTGGCCGACGAAAATGACACACCGCCGACAGACGGCGGCCCCTCCGATATTCGCCCGGTATCGATCACCGAGGAAATGAAAAAGAGCTACCTCGATTACGCCATGAGCGTGATCGTGGCGCGGGCGTTGCCTGACGCGCGCGACGGGCTCAAGCCGGTGCATCGGCGCATCCTCTACTCGATGCACGAGAACGGCTACGAGTGGAACAAGCCCTACCGCAAGTCGGCGCGCGTCGTCGGCGACGTTATCGGTAAATATCATCCGCACGGCGACCAGGCGGTGTATGACGCGCTTGTGCGCATGGCGCAGGATTTTTCCATGCGCTTGCCGCTGGTGGATGGGCAGGGGAATTTCGGTTCGGTCGACGGCGATGCGCCGGCGGCCATGCGTTACACCGAGGTGCGCCTCGAGCGCGTCGCCGGTTCGCTGGTCGAAGACCTCGACAAAGATACCGTCGACTTCCAGGCCAATTACGATAATTCCGAACGCGAGCCGGTGGTGCTGCCGGCGCGTTTTCCCAATCTCCTGGTCAACGGCGCCGGCGGCATTGCGGTCGGCATGGCCACCAACATTCCGCCGCACAATCTCGGCGAGGTGATCGACGCCTGCGTCGCGCTGATCGACGACCCGGCGCTTTCGATCGACGACCTCATCGGCATCGTGCCGGGCCCGGATTTCCCGACCGGCGGCATCATTTTGGGCCGCCAAGGCATTCGCGCCGCCTATCATCTCGGCCGCGGCTCCATTGTGATGCGCGGCAAGGTCGCGTTTGAAACGCTGCGCGGCGATCGGGAAGCCATCGTCATCTCCGAAATCCCCTATCAGGTGAACAAGGCGCATATGGTCGAGCGCATCGGCGAATTGGTGCGCGAGAAGAAGCTCGAAGGCATTTCCGCGTTGCGCGACGAGTCCGATCGCGATGGCTATCGCGTTGTCATCGAATTGCGCCGCGACGCGGTGCCGGACGTTGTGCTCAACCAGCTTTATCGCTTCACCGCCCTGCAGTCGTCGTTCGGCGCCAACATGGTGGCGCTGGATAACGGCCGCCCGCTGGTGATGAATTTGAAGGACCTCCTGCGGCTGTTCCTGGCGTTCCGCGAAGAGGTGATCTACCGGCGGACCAAACATCTTCTCGGCAAGGCGCGCGACCGCGCCCATGTGCTCGTCGGACTCGCCATCGCCGTCGCCAATATCGACGAGGTGATCAAGCTGATCCGCGCCGCCAAAGACGCCAACGAGGCGCGCGAGCAGCTGATGGAGCGTGAATGGCCGGCGCGCGATGTCGCCGCCATGGTCACGCTGATCGACGATCCGCGCCACCGCGTATCGGAGGCCGGTACGACAAAACTTTCCGCCGAACAGGCGAAGGCGATCCTCGATCTTGCGGCTGCAACGGCTCACCGCGCTCGGCCGCGACGAGATCAAGGCCGAGCTCGACAAGCTTGCCGAGGAAATTGCCGACTATCTCGATATCCTGCGCTCCCGCGCGCGCATCCAGGCCATCGTCAAAGACGAGCTCGCCGCCATCAAGCGCGACTTCGCGACGCCTCGCCGCACCGTCATCGTCGACCAGGAAGGCGAGATGGAAGACGAGGACTTGATCCAGCGCGAGGACATGGTGGTCACCGTCTCGCATGCCGGTTACGTCAAGCGGGTGCCGCTGTCGACTTATCGGGCGCAAAAGCGCGGCGGCAAAGGCCGCGCCGGCATGCAGACGCGCGAGGAAGATTTCGTCACGCGGCTGTTCGTCGCCTCGACGCACGCCCCGGTCCTGTTCTTCTCCTCGCGCGGCAAGGTCTACAAGGAAAAGGTCTGGCGGTTGCCGCAAGCGGCGCCGCAGGCGCGCGGCAAGGCGTTGATCAACATCTTGCCGCTGGAGCAGGGCGAAACCATCACCACCATCATGCCGCTGCCGGAGGACGAATCGACCTGGGCTCAGCTCGACGTGATGTTCGCCACGACCCGCGGCACCGTTCGCCGCAACAAGCTCTCGGATTTTTCCGACGTGCGGCGGTCCGGCATCATCGCCATGAAGCTCGCCGAGGGCGACGGCATTATCGACGTGCAGATCTGCACCGAGAAGGACGACGTGCTGCTGACCTCCGCGGCTGGCCAATGCATCCGCTTTGCCGTCAACGACGTGCGCGTTTTCCAGGGCCGGACCTCCATGGGCGTGCGCGGGATCAATCTGGGAGAGGGCGACAAGCTGATCTCGCAGTCCATCCTGCGCCATGTCGAGGTGACCGCCGAAGAGCGTGCCGCCTATCTCAAGCGCGCCAACGCGGTGCGGCGCGGGCAATGGCGACAGCGAGGTAGAGGAAAACGGCGCCGATGCCGAGGAAGCGAACGGCGGGATAGAGCTCGGGCAGACGCGCTACGCCGAATTGTCGGCGGCCGAGCAATTCGTGCTGACCATCTCGGAAAAGGGTTTCGGCAAACGCACCTCGTCCTACGAGTACCGCACCACCGGGCGCGGCGGCAAAGGCATCGTCGCCATGGCGATTACCGAAAAGAACGGCCGGATCGTCGCTTCATTCCCGGTCGAGGAGGCCGATCAGATCATGCTGGTGACCGACGGCGGACAACTGATCCGATGCCCGGTAGAGGGCATTCGCATCGCCGGCCGCTCCACCCAGGGCGTGATTGTGTTCTCCACCGCCGAAGGCGAGCGCGTCGCCTCGGTCGAGCGGCTCACGGAAGAGCACGAGGGGAACGGAGAGAACGGCGGCGCCGATTAGGCGCCGCCCCGCCTGCCGCACGTTTCCTTGCCGGCTGCGCGCCGTCTCGCGCCTATTTAAGCTCGGCCGAGGTCTTGTCGGTCGCCCGGTCGTAGCGCAGCGTGATGGTGTCGATGCTGCATAGGTCGATGTCGCGCCACAAACGCCGGGATAGCCTTCGTCGGCCCAGTCGATGCGGATGTTCCACTTGCAGCCTTTGTCGTCGGTATTGAACTTCACATAGACGCTGTTGCCGTCGGGAAGAACGCTGTTGGGCGGCAGTTCGTTGTCAGACCATTCGTCGTCGCCCGGATTGTTGAATCCCAAAAATTTTATTCCGTATCCGGTGCCGTTGACGACGGTTACGTTGCGTTCATCGGCGGCAAACGACGACGAACCGCTCAATGTTGCGGCGGCGATAACAAGCGCGACGAAAAAGGTTCTTCATGATCAGCCCCCTGTGCTTGCCATGATAGGCGCGCGACTGTAGGGGCCGCGGCTCGAGTGCTGTCAAGCCGCTCCACTTCGATGATTCATGTTCCCGCTGTATTTTGTGGACAGGCAAATAATCTTCCACATTTTGTTCGCGTATCCGCCGTCGTCATCAACGCACGCTTGGTGAGCTACTGCAGGCTTCGCCAGGATCAACGCCAAAGCGTGGCGCAGAGCGGATGCGGGATCGGCGGGCAAGCTCTGGCGCGCGCCAGCCGACAAATCCGTCGGGCCGGATCAATGCCGCCCCTGTGTCGGTGACGCCATACGCGGCGGCAAATTGCCCGCTGGGATCGGCGAGCTCGCTCGCCGCAGCGATAGGCGCTGAACGGCAGGCCGCCGAAATCGCTGACAGCGTCCTGCGCCGCCGTAATCCACCCGCCTCCATCCGCCGCCGCCAACAGCACGAAGTCCCCTGCCGAACAAATCGAGCGTTGACAGGCGGCGTCCGTCCTTCTCCATCCAAAGATGCGCCGCGCGCGAACCCGGGCGGCCGGCCGATGCTTGCGGATGTTCGTGCAGCGGCGTGGAGGGGTCTTCGGCGAGAATGGCGGGCGATCGGTAGAGATAGCCGAGTTCGATATTGAAATCGTTGACCTGCGGCTCGTAGTCCTTGGCGCCCAGATAAGGCGCCGTGCGGGTGACGTAGCGCGTGTAGGCCTGCTCGACCGTGAACTTGCCGACCGGCCGCCGCTCGAGGTCGTAGCTCGCGAGCAGATCGGGTCCGGCGTGGCCGTTGAGCACGAACGCGAGCTTCCACGCGATATTATGCGCGTCGCTGATGCCGGTATTGCCGCCGAAACCGCCGTTCGGCGGCATGACGTGGGCGGCGTCGCCGGCAATGAACACGCGCCCATCGCCGAACGGCGCGCAACGTCGGACACCGCGCGCCAGCGGGCGACGCCATCGATCTTCACCGGCATGTCGGGCAGCCAATACCGGCACGCAACAGTTCGAGCAGACGCGTCTCGCTGGTGTCGCCGGCGGCATTGGCCGTTTCCGGCCGGCTGGTGTCGCCGACGGTGTTGACGACGAGAAAGCCCGCCTGATTGTCTTTGTCGAGACGGATGAATCCGCTCAAGGTCGGATTGATGATGTACATGACGCTGAGGTTGCGTCCGCTCATCAGTTTGCCGACGTCGGCGTGAAAATAGATGGTGATGCTGTTGGAGAACACGCCGCGCCCGTCGAACGGAATTTCCAATAGCTCGCGGGTTTTGCTGTGCGGGCCGTCCGCGCCGATCATATATTTGGCGCGCAGTCGCCGCTCGACGCCGCTGTCGACGTCGCGCACGGTTGCGGTCACGCCGTCGCGATCCTGCGTCCAGCCCGATGAGTTCGGTGCCGTCGATGACACTTGCGCGCCCGCGCGTTCGGCTCGCGTGCGCAAGATCGGCTCAAGGCCCGGCTGGGTGATGAACAGCCGCCGCGACGGACTTAGCGCCTCGACGCCCTCGTTGAGGCTCGGGATGAAAGCGGCGATTTGTTTGCCGGCGAGCGATTCCAGCGCGACGATCGCGCCCTCCGGCGTGAACTCGCGCTCCGACTGGCGGCGGACGTCGTCTTCTATTCCGGCGGCGCGGAACAGCTCGAAGGTGCGCAGATGAAAATGCGCGGCGCGCGGCAGCGCGGAAACGCCGCGCAGCCGCTCGATCACCACGGACGCGACGCCGTGCTGCGCCAGAAACATGGCCGCCGACAAACCAACGAGGCCGCCGCCGACAATCAGAACAGGAATTTCCGCAGCAGAGCGGGAATGATTTTCGCTTGCACTCATGGCGACGTCCCCCCGATTAATGTGCAGATTACCGACAGTGCCGCCGCCTTCAAGGCCGATAATGTGCGGGTAGGGCGGCTGTGCGGCTTCGTTCAGCCCGCGAACCCGCCGGCGTCTAAGAATTCCTGTTCCGCCGGCGTGGTCAGGCGGCCGAGTGCGCGGTTTCGATGCGGGAAGCGTCCGAATTTCGCGATGATGTCGCGGTGAATCGCGGCAAATTTTCCCCGATCCGCCGTCCGCCATTGCCGCCATGAGGGCAACACAGCGATGCTGATGAGCAAGAGCTTCTGAGTGCATGAACGGCATATAGAAGAACATGCGCATCTCCGCGTCGGTCGCCGCATCAAAGCCGCGCGCAATGGCGCGCTCGGCCACGGCCTGCGCCAGCGGGTCGGTCGCGAAAGCGTGCGGACTGCCGCGAAACATGTTGCGTGGAAACTGGTCGAGCAAAATGACCAATGCCAGCGCGCCCTCGGGGCTGTCTTCCCACGCCGCAACCTCGCCGCGCGCGGCCGCCTCGTGCAGCGGCAGGAATCTCGACCGGACCAGGTGATCGAAAGCGTCGTCTTTCTCCCACCACTTGTCGGGGCCCGCTTCGCGCCAGAACGACACGACCTCGGCTGCGCTGCGCTCGCTCATCGCCGCAAAAGCTCGCTATTGTCCGCGGCTGCCGGCGCCGGCAAAGCGCTTGGCCTCTTCGGCGGCGCGGAACAGCGCCTTCGCCTTGTTGACGCACTCTTGCTGTTCGAAGTCCGGATCGGAATCGGCGACTATACCGGCGCCGGCCTGAACGTACATCATTCCGTCCTTGATCAGCGCGGTGCGCAAGACGATGCAGGTGTCCATGTCGGAGTCGGCGGAAAAGTAGCCCACGCAGCCGGCATAGAGCGAACGCTTTTCCTTCTCCAACTCGTCGATGATTTGCATGGCGCGCACCTTTGGCGCGCCGGAAACGGTGCCGGCGGGAAAGCCGGCGGTCAGTGCGTCGAGCGGCTCGCGGTCATGGCGCAGCCGGCCTTGAACATTGGAGACAATGTGCATCACGTGGCTGTAGCGCTCGACGAAGAACTGGTCGGTGACTTTGACGCTGCCGATCTCGGCGACGCGGCCGACGTCGTTCCTCCCAAGGTCAAGGAGCATCAAATGCTCGGCACGCTCCTTGGCGTCGGAGAGAAGCTCGGTCTCGAGCGCCTTGTCCTCGTGCGGCGTGGCGCCGCGCGGCCGGGTACCGGCAATCGGGCGCAGCGTAACCGTGCCGCCGCTGCTCTTGACGAGAATTTCCGGGCTTGATCCCGCGACCGCAAAGCCGCCGAATTCGAGGAAAAACAGATAAGGCGAAGGATTGACGCGCCGTAGCGCGCGATAGAGCGCGAAAGCGGGCAGCGAAAACGGCATCTCGAACCGCTGCGACAACACCACTTGAAAGATGTCGCCGGCGAGAATGTATTCCTTCGCACGCAACACCATGCGCTTGAATTCTTCCGGCGTCGTGTTCGAGCGTGGCGTTGCGCCAAGCGGACCGCCTTCGCTGCCGTGCGCCGATTTATCGAGCGGCCGATCCAGCGCATCGATGATGGTCGATAAACGTTCTGCGGCGCGCGCCAGCGCCGCTTTCGCCGTCACGCCCGGCTGCGGCCGCACCGGCGTGACCAAAGTGATGGTATTTTCCACGGCATCGAAGACCACGACCAGACGCGGGCGCACCAGGAGGGCGTCGGGAATGCCGACCGGATCGGGTCCCGGCGCGGCAAGCGAATCTTCCAGAAGCCGCACCGCGTCGTAGCCGAGATAGCCGAAAATCCCGGCCGCCATGGGCGGCAGCGCGTGCGGCAAGAGCAATACGGCTTTCGGCGATGAGTTCGCGCAATGCCCGAAAAGGCTCGGCATTGGCGGGCGCGAAGGCTTCCGGATCGTGCGGTCTGCGGTTGATTTCGGCCGTTCGACCGTTGGCGCGGAAAACCACATCGGGCTCGAGTCCGATGATCGAATAGCGGCCGCGCACTTCGCCGCCGGCAACCGATTCAAGCAAGAAGCAGATCGGCGACGAATTCGCCGCCTTGGCCGCCGTGATCTTGAGAAAGGCGGAAACCGGCGTTTCCAGGTCGGCCACCAGCGTCGTCCACACCACTTGCGGCTCGCCGGCGCCATAGCGGGTACTAAAGGCCTCCGGCGAAGGTTCGATCCGCAAGTTCGCTCCGCTAGTTGGTTTCCGGCGTGGCGTTGCCGACGGCTTGCGCCATTGCGGCTTGATTGATGCTCATGCCCAGCTCGTCCTGCAGGCGGGCGAAGTATTGCCCGAGGATGTCGTTGTTTTGCTGATTCTGCAGCGTCTCTTCGAGCTGCTTTGCCTCGGGCAGATTGGCGTCGAGCTTCGGTGTTGAGACCGCGGTCACATGGAATACGACCCAGTCGCTGGGCTTATCACCCTCGGCGCTGCCGAAAGCGTCCTTTTGGGTGTGGAATACCGAAGCGACGATCTTGGCGGACAGGCCGTCGGCCGGCTTGTTGCGCTTAAGATTGTCTGCCGTTTCCACTGTAAGACCGTTTGGCCTTGGCGACGTCATCGAGCGAATTGCCGTTCTTGAGCTTATCGAGAATGTCGGCGGCTTTCGCCTTCAGGCGCTTGGCGATTTCGTCGTCGCGCCAGCGCGCCTCGACCTCGGCCTTGACTTGGTCGAGCGTGCGATCTTGCGCCGGCGTGATGCTGGTGACGTCGTACCAGACGAAGCCGCCGTCGGCCGCGACCGGGTCGTTGTCGACGCCGACGTCAGAGGCAAAAGCGGCGGCGGTCACGGCCGCCGCATCGGGAAGATTGCTCACCGGCTTGCCGCTTCGATCTCGTCCCGAACGATCGAGCTCGTAGGTCACGACCGGGAGCTTCGCTTTCGCCGCGGCCTCTTCCAGCGTGCTGCCGCCGGCGCGGGCATCTTCGATCTGATCGTGCAAGCGTCTGCACTTGGCTCTTGGCGCGCTCCGTCGCAATCTCGGTGCGGATCTGCGGCGCTACTTCGGCGAGCGGTTTCGTTTGCTCCGGTTCGATCTTGAGTACCGTGACCAATACGGCGCCGAAGCGGCCGTTGATCGGCGCGCTGACTTCGCCCTCCTTGAGCGAGAAGGCGGCATCCGCCACGGCCGGATCGACGATGTCGGATTTTGGCACGGTGCCGAGATCGATGTCCTGCTCTTTGAGGCCGCGCTCGGCGGCAAGCGCGGAGAAGGTCAATCCGTCCTTGAGCCGCGCCGCGGCGGCGTCGGCGTCCTCGATTTTCGGAAAAACGATTTGCTCAACATGCCGGCGTTCGGGCGTGACGTAGCGGCTGTGATGTTCCTGGTACGCGGCTTTGATGTCGGCGTCGGAAACTTCGATCCATTTGCCGATCTCCGCGGGCGTCACCTGGACCGTGGTAATCTTGCGGTATTCCGGCGCGCGGAAAAGGATTTTACGCGCCTCGAAATATTTGTTCAGCTCGTCGGCGGTCGGTTGCGGGATATCGCCGGCTTGCGCCGCGCCGAGCCGCACGAAGGCGATGCTGCGTTCCTCGTTCTGGAATTGATTGATCGCGTTGAGCCAGGCTTTCGGCACCGCCAATCCGCCGGTCATTGAATTGATGATTTGCCGGCGCAGCATCACCCGGCGCTGTTCGGCAATGAAACGCTGCTCGGTGTAGCCGGCGCTGCGCAGCAATTGTTCGAACCTCACCCGGTCGAAGCTGCCAGTCGGCGACTTGAAGGTCGGATCGTCTGTGATCCGCCGCACGATCTCTGAATCGGGAATGCCGAGATGCATCTGCCGGGCGCGCTGATCGAGTGCGGCCTCGGCGACCATTTGGCCGAGGACCTGGCGGTCGAGTCCCAGGGCGTTCGCTTGCTCCGGAGTGATCGGCCGGCCGAGTTGGCGGCCGAGTTGCTGCACGCGGTCATTATAGGTTTGCCGGAACTGCTCGATCGGAATTTCGGTGTCGCCGATCTTGGCGAGCGTCGAGCGGCCAAAACCGCGGAAGATGTCGTTGATTCCCCAAACGGCAAAGCTCAACGCCAAAAGTCCCATGACCACACCCATGACGGCGCGACCAAGCCAATTGGTGGAGGCTTTGCGGATACCTCGAAGCATGTACAACCGTTCCCGTATAAGCGGGTTTGCGCTGAAAAAAGATGTCCCGTTGCCGTAGCCCGCTAACCCTCTTGTCGCGGGAAACGCGTACATTACGGCGGCCGCGCATCATAAGGAGCCACGCGCGACGCCGCAACCAACGGAGAATTCTTGCTAAATCGCCTCTTTTTTATCGGCAAGGGCTCTGCTAACGCGTCTTTGTCGCAGGGTCGCAGGCATTAGCGGATATCCGAGAGCCATGACGCCCGATCGCCCGCTGGTTGCCGGGAACTGGAAAATGCACGGCCTGAAAGGCTCGGTCGGGGAACTGCAAAAGATCATCGCCGGGGCCAAGTCGCTGCCCAAAGTCGACCTGATGGTGTGCCCGCCGGCAACCCTGGTCGCGCAATTTTCTGCGGCCGCCGCGGGCAGCGGCGGTGGCGATCGGCGGCCAGGATTGCCATGCGGAAAGATCCGGCGCGTTTACCGGGGATATTTCGGCGGAAATGCTCAAAGATGCAGGAGCGACCGCGGTGATTGTCGGCCATTCGGAGCGCCGTCACTATCACGGCGAGACCGACGCTATGGTGCGCGCCAAGGCGCAGGCGGCGCAACGCGCCGGTCTTGTTCCGATTGTTTGCGTAGGCGAAACGCGCGGCCAACGGGACGACGGTCAGACGATGGCTGTTATTGCGGCGCAGCTTGACGGTTCGCTGCCGGATGCTGCCGATTTTGCCGTCGCCTACGAACCGGTCTGGGCCATCGGCAGCGGCCAGACGCCGCGGCCGCAAGATGTCGCCGAAGTCCACGGCCTCATTCGCGATCGGCTGCGATCGCGCCAAGGGGAAAAGGCCGATCGGGTGCGAATTTTGTATGGCGGGTCGGTCATCCCGGCGAATGCGCGGGAATTGCTCGCGACTGACAATGTAAATGGCGCGCTTGTCGGCGGTGCGAGCCTTAAGGCAGAGGATTTTCTGGCGATTGCCGCGGTCTACCGTTAACGGCAGTTTGCCCCTTCGCCATGGAAAATTCGCTTTACATCATGTAGAGACGCGCGCGACCACCTATATCGGGGGCGCAACCGAGACCGAGGCCGACTTCACGCATGCTCACCGTCGTCATTGTCATCCACCTCATGCTGGTTATCGCCATAATCGGGGTGGTGCTGCTGCAAAAATCGGAAGGCGGGGGGCTGATCAGCTCGACCAGCGGCTTCATGACGGGCCGCGGAACGGCAAACGTCCTGACGCGAACCACGGCCTTGCTCGCCGCTGGCTTCTTCGTCACCAGCCTCGCGTTGTCGTGGCTCGCCGGATTAGGCCGCCACCCCGCGTCAATTATTGCGCCCGGCACGCCCGCTACGCGGGAAGCTCCGGCCAGCGCTCCCGAAGCGCCGCTCAGTCAAAGCGGTCACGGCGTACTCGACCAATTGGGCGGCGCGCCGCCTGCGGCGGGCGGCCAGACGGCGCCAACACCTGGACCCGCGGCACCGCAAGTGCCGCAATCGAAATAGGGCCTTCCCACACGATGCGCTCAAACCCCCCGGCAAGTATCCTTCAAACCGCCGGGGGCACTTCCGCGCGGCATGAGGATTCCGGCAGAGAATATTGCTATTGCAGCATAATTTTCCACAGCCGTTCGCCAAGCACGGCAGCCATTCCGCGAAATCGCTCGTCGAATTGGCTGCCCGGCGTTAGAGGTTAAGTCCCATGGCGCGGTATATTTTTATCACCGGCGGCGTGGTTTCCTCCCTGGGCAAAGGTCTCGCTTCCGCGGCTCTTGGCGCACTCCTGCAGGCGCGCGGCTACAAGGTCCGGCTGCGCAAGCTCGACCCCTATCTCAACGTCGACCCCGGCACGATGTCGCCGTATCAGCACGGCGAGGTTTTCGTCACCGACGACGGCGCCGAGACCGATCTCGATCTCGGCCATTACGAGCGCTTCACCGGACGGCCTGCGACCCGCACCGACAACATCACGACCGGCCGCATCTACCAGGAGATTCTCGCCAAAGAGCGCCGCGGCGACTATCTCGGCGCCACCATCCAAGTCATTCCGCACGTCACCAACGCGATCAAGGATTTTATCCGCGACGGCAACGAAGGTTTTGACTTCGTGCTCTGCGAGATCGGCGGCACGGTCGGCGACATCGAGGGACTGCCGTTCTTCGAGGCCATCCGTCAGCTCGGCAACGATCTGCCGCGCCGCCATGCCGTCTATATTCACCTGACGCTGATGCCGTTTATTCCCAGCGCCGGCGAGCTCAAAACCAAGCCGACCCAGCACTCGGTGCGCGAACTGCGCGCCATCGGCATCCAGCCCGACATCCTCCTCTGCCGCACCGACCGGCCGATCCCCGCGAGCGAGCGCCGGAAACTCGCGCTGTTCTGCAATGTGCGCGAAAGCGCGGTGATCGAAGCGCGCGATGTCGACAACATTTACGCGGTGCCGGAAGCCTACCAGGCAGGCGGCCTCGACAGCGAAGTCCTCGCCGCTTTCGGCATTGACAGCCCGCCGGCGCCGGACCTCGTGACCTGGCAGCTCATCAACGAACGTATCCGCAACCCGGAAGGCGACGTCACCATCGCCATTGTCGGCAAATATACCGGCATGAAGGACGCCTATAAGTCGCTGATCGAGGCGCTCTCCCACGGCGGCATTTCCAACAAGGTCAAAGTCAATCTCGACTGGATCGAAAGCGAAGTTTTCGAGAACGAAGACCCGGCGCCTTTCCTCGAGCACGTCGACGGCATTCTGGTGCCCGGCGGTTTTGGCCAGCGCGGCGCGGAAGGAAAAATCCGCGCCGCCCAGTTCGCGCGCGAGCGGCAGGTGCCGTATTTCGGCATTTGCTTCGGCATGCAGATGGCGGTGATCGAGGCGGCGCGTAATCTCTGTGGAATCGAAGACGCGAACTCGACCGAATTCGGCGCGACCCGCGAGCCGGTCGTCGGCCTGATGACCGAGTGGATGAAGGGCAACGAACTGCAGAAACGCGGCATCGGCAGCGAGCTCGGCGGCACCATGCGCCTTGGCGCGTATCCGGCCCTGTTACAGCGTGGCAGCCGCGTCGCCGAAATCTATCAGGCCACTGAAATTTCCGAGCGCCACCGCCACCGTTATGAGGTCAATACCGCCTACAAGGACCGGCTGGCGCAGCACGGCATGCGCTTTTCCGGCATGTCTCCGGATGGCTTGTTGCCGGAAATCGTCGAGTATGATGATCATCCCTGGTTCATCGGCGTGCAATTCCACCCCGAGCTGAAATCGCGTCCGTTTGCGCCGCATCCGCTGTTCTCCTCGTTCATCGGCGCGGCGGTGGAGCAGAGCCGGCTGGTGTAATCTTTCCATCAACCGTGAACGAAGCGAGCCAATCCAGCCGGAGGACGGACCTGGATCAATGCGGCCTTGCCGCGACCATGGATAAGGGAGGAACCCAATGATCTACGAGCTGCGCGTCTACACGTGCATTCCCAACCGGCTGCCGAAACTGTTGCAGCGGTTCGAGGAGCAGACGCTGAAAATCTGGGAGAAGCACGGCATTCGGCAGGCGGGCTTTTGGACCGTCCTTGTCGGCAACGGCAACCAGGATCTGCATTACTTGCTTGCGTGGGAGTTGCTCGCCGAGCGGGAGAAGGTATGGAACGCCTTTTTGGCCGATCCCGCCTGGATCAAAGCGCGCGACGACAGCGAGCGCGACGGACCGATCATCACCAACATCAACAGCATGTTTCTCAAGCCCACCGCGTTCTCCGCGGTCAAATAGCGCCGACGCCGGTTGACCCGGTGCGACGCCGCGATCAAGGTCCCGCCGCAGGGATGCTCATGGCCGCGAAGTCCAATCGGACGGTGACAATCGGCAAGGTGCGCTTCGGCAACGATCTGCCGCTGGCGCTGATCGCAGGGCCGTGCGCGCTGGAAAGCCGCGCGCACGCCTTCGAGATCGCCTCCGCGCTCAAAGAGATCGCGGCGCGCCGCGGCATTGGGCTTGTCTACAAAACGTCATTCGACAAGGCGAACCGCACCAGCGGCACCAGCTCCGCGCGGCCTGGGCCTCGGCAAAGCGCTGACGATTTTTGCCGACCTGCGGGCAAAACTCGGCGTGCCGGTGCTCACCGACGTGCACGAGCCGGATCAATGCGCGGCCATCGCCGAGGCGGTCGATATTTTGCAAATACCGGCATTTCTCTGCCGGCAGACCGACCTTTTGATTGCGGCGGCAAAAACCGGCCGGCCCGTCAACGTGAAGAAGGGGCAGTTTCTCGCGCCCTGGGACATGAAACACGTCGTGGACAAAATCACCGGCGCCGGCAATCGCAATGTGCTGGTGACCGAACGCGGCGTGTCCTTCGGCTACAACACGCTCGTCTCCGACATGCGCGCGCTGCCGACGCTGGCCAAGCTCGGGGCGCCGGTGATCTTCGACGCCACCCATTCGGTGCAGCAGCCGGGCGGGCAGGGGACGGCGTCCGGGGGCGAGCGCGAGTTTATTCCGGTCTTGGCGCGGGCGGCGGTGGCGGTCGGCGTGGCCGGCGTTTTCCTGGAGACGCATCAGGATCCGGAAAGGGCCCCGTCCGATGGCCCAAACATGATCCCGCTCAAAGAGATGGAGCCGCTTCTTGAGCGGCTGATGGAATTCGACCGGCTGGCCAAGACCGGGTCCAAGATCAAGCCCAAGACCGAGCCCAAGATCAGAGCCAAAGGAACCGCACCGCGCTAGGGCGACACGGCCCTTGTCGCGGTGCGCGAAAATCCCCATCATCAGCGCTGACGGCCAGGGGTGCCGCACCGACAGTGCGGCTGAGATCACACCCGTCGAACCTGTCTGGGTTATTCCAGCGAAGGGAGCCGCGTTGAACGGTCAGTCTTCAAAGCCAACAGCCATGAACCGCCGTCCGCGCGTCGCCATTATCGGCGCGGGCGTGATCGGCTTGGGCATTGGCTGGCGGTTGGCCGCCCGCGCCGACGTGACGATTTTCGATCGCGGCAAGGCCGGAATGGGCGCCAGCCATGCGGCCGCCGGCATGCTCGCCGCCTGCTGCGAAGCCGAACCAGGCGAAGAGGCGCTGGTCGCGCTCGGCCGCGAAAGTCAGGCGCGCTGGCCGGGTTTTGCCGAAGAGCTTCAGCGCGCCAGCGGCATCGACGTCGAACTGCGGTCCGAGGGCACGCTCGTGCTCGCCTTGACCGCCGACGATCAGGCCGAGATCGCGCACCGGCTGGAATTCCAGCGGCAGCTTGATCTTCCGCTCGAATGGCTTTCGCCGGCGGATACGCGCCGGCGCGAGCCGCGTCTTGCCGGCAAAATCGCCGGCGCGCTTTTTTCGCCGCAGGACCATCAGGTCGCTAACCGCAAGCTCGCGGCGGCGTTGCGGATCGCGGCGGAAGCCGCCGGCGCGACAATCCACGAGCACCGGCCGGTGAAAGAAATTGTGGCGCAGGGTGGCCGGGTCAAAGGCGTCGCGCTCGAAGACGGCGCGCTCGAAAAAGCCGACTGCGTCGTGCTGGCCGCCGGCGCGTGGTCGCGCGGCATCGGCGGGCTCCCGCCTGATCGGCGGCCGCCGGTGCGTCCGGTCAAGGGGCAGATGCTGGCGCTGCGCATGGACGCTGCCTCACCGCTTCTCAACCACGTGCTCTGGGCGCCGGGTGCTTACCTCGTGCCGCGCCGGGATGGCCGGCTGATCGTCGGCGGCACCGTCGAGGAAAAAGGTTTTGACGACACCATAACGGCCGGCGGCATGCTGACGCTCTTGGAAGCGGCGTGGCGGGCGGTGCCGGCAATCGAGGAATTGCCGATCGACGAGACCTGGGTCGGGCACCGTCCCGGCAGCCGCGACGATGCGCCGATCCTCGGCCGCGGGCCGTTGCAAGGCCTGGTCTATGCGACCGGTCATCATCGCAACGGCATTTTGCTGACGCCGGTGACCGCGGATGCCATCGCGCGCCTGGTGCTCGATGATCGTGTCGAGCCGGCGATTGCGCCGTTCGGTCTCGAACGCTTCCTTCCGGCGCGCGCGGCGGAATGACGCGGAATTGTTGGAGAAGCCGATGATGGAGGCCATTATCCGCGTCAACGGCGAGAGCGAGCCGCTCGCGGCCGCTACGCTTGCGGCGCTGCTCGAGGAAAAGGCGGTCGACACCGCGCAGCGCGGCATCGCGGTCGCGGTCAACGGCGCTGTCGTGCCGCGCGCGGCGTGGCCGTCCACAGAGTTGCGGCCCGGCGACAGCGTCGAAATCGTGCGCGCCCGCCAAGGAGGATAAACGTTTTCCGCTCGTCCCCGCGAAAGCGGGGACCCAGCGTTGGATTCCCGCTTACGCGGGAATGAGCGGAGAGAATGAGGAGCAAGTAAAAGATGTCCGATCCGCTCATCATCGCCGGCCAGCAATTTTCGTCACGGCTGTTCCTTGGCAGCGCCGGCTATCCCAACCGCAAGATCATGCTCGACGTCGATTGCGGCCAGCGGCACGCAAATGGTCACCGCTTCCATCCGCCGTATCAGCCTCGCCGGCGACGACGAGAGTCTGATCGATCTCTTGGCGGGACGCGTGCGCTTTCTGCCGAATACCGCGGGCTGCCAGACCGCCAAGGACGCGGTGCTCACCGCCGAGCTTGCGCGCGAGGCGCTCGACACCAATTGGCTCAAGCTCGAGGTCATCGGCGACCGGGAGCTGCTTTACCCCGACGTCGAAGAATTGGTGCGCGCCACCGAAATGCTGGTGGCCAAAGGCTTCATCGTGCTGCCGTACTGCACTGAAGATCCGGTGACGTGCAAAAAACTTGCCGATGCCGGCGCTGCCGCCGTCATGCCGCTCGGCTCGCCGATCGGTTCGGGGCTCGGCATTTCCAATCCGCATCTGATCGAGCTTGTCTGCACGCGCTCGCCGGTGCCGGTGGTGCTCGATGCCGGAATCGGGACCGCGTCCGACGCAACGTTTGCGATGGAGCTCGGCTGCGCCGCGGTGCTGATCAATACCGCGGTGTCGAAAGCGCGCGATCCGCTGCTGATGGCAAAGAGCATGCGAGCGGCGGTCGAGGCCGGCCGCATGTCGCGTTTGGCCGGCCGCATCCCCAAGCGCGCCCACGCCGAGCCGTCGAGCCCGCAATTGGGGTTGGTGGGGACGTAAAAGGAGCCGCAGCTTCTAACGAAGGCCAGTTGCTTCGTTATTTCGACCGACTGGCAGCAGTACGCAGATGCCGCCGTCGCCGCGGGGCTTTGAGCCGAGGCTGGCTACCTCCTAAGCGGGCTAGCCGGGGGGCGGCCTCTCGCTCGATCAGCGCCTTAAGCGCTTCTGCAACCAAAGCGGATTTCTCTTTCAAGCCTGTATACTCGCGAGCCGTTGCCAACTATTCGTCATCGAGCGTCAATGTGGTGCGCATCGAACCTCCGGCTTAATGCATTAATGCCCGCTACTCGGCGGCTTGGGCGACCGCCAGCATCTCGCGCACCAGCGGCAAGACTTTGGTGCCGTAAAGCTCGATCGAGCGCATTATTTCGCCGTGCGGCAGCGTGCCGGCGCTGCATTTGAGATCGAAGCGCGCGAGCCCAAGCGCCTTGGCGGTCGCGGCGATCTTGCGCGCCACGGTCTCCGGCGCACCCACATAGAGCGAACCGCGCTCGACTTCTTGCTCGAATTGCGCCTGCGTGACCGGCGGCCAGCCGCGCTCGCCGCCGATCCTGTCGTGCATCGCCTTGTAGCCGCGAAAATACTCCGTGCGCGCCTGCGCGTCGCTCGCGGCCACGTGTCCCGGCGAATGCACGGCAATGTCCTTCACCGGCCGCTTAAGTTGCGCGAAGGCGCGATGATAGAGGTCGACGTAAGGCCGAAAGCGTTTCGGATCGCCGCCGATAATGGCAAGCGCCAAAGGAAAATCGTAATGGGCGGCGCGCACCACCGATTCCGGGCTGCCGCCGACGCCGATCCAGGTCTTCAGCGTGCCAACTTCGATCGGCGGGTAGACGTGCTGGTCTTTCAGCGGCGGCCGCAATCGGCCCTGCCAGGTCACCGGGTTGTTCTTCACCAAGGCCGCGAATAAATCGACCTTCTCTTCGAACAGCACCTCGTATTGCGAAAGATCGTAGCCGAACAGCGGAAAGGACTCGGTGAACGAGCCGCGGCCGAGCGTGATCTCGGCGCGCCCGCTGGATATGGCGTTGATGGTGGAAAATCGCTCGAACACCCGTATCGGGTCGTCGGTGGACAAGACCGTCACCGCCGAACCCAGGTGAATTCGCTTGGTGCGCGCGGCGATCGCGGCGAGCACGACCTCGGGAGCCGATACCGCGAAATCGCTTCGGTGATGCTCGCCGACGCCGAACGCATTGACGCCGACCTCGTCGGCGAGCACCGCTTCTTCGATCAGGTCGCGGATGACCTGCGCGTGGGTTTGCAGCTGGCCGTCGCCGCCTTTAGTCACATCGCCGAACGTGTCCAGTCCGAATTGGAATTGCTCTGCCATGAAAGTGTGTGAGGAAGCACGAGCCGCGGCGCGGGCGGATCGTTTGCGGAGGAGTTTGCGCCAGAATCTCCCACAAGTAGGGTGAGGAACACTGAAAGCAAGACCGCCAAGCCTGCAGCACCACGGCCGGCGCTGCCCGTCAGGCGGGCGGGAAAAGTTGAAGCTTGAAGTATTTTACCCTTTTGCCTAACGTCGAGGAGCCGGTGGCCTGCCGGGGCGGCGCCGGCCGAAAGAAGTCACGCGGCGGCGACAAAAGCGACGGCAGATAGGCCGCATCGACGATCAAAATTTCAGTTCGCCAACAGAATTGGCAGGGGGGGAGTCACATGGTCAGAAAGCTGGGCATGGCCGCTTTGGCGGCAACAACCATCGCGGCCTTGTCCGCCGCGAATGTCACTTGGGCGGCAGATAAGCCGGTCTTCGGTCTGGTCATGTCGTTCAGCGGTTGGTTCGCGCCGATCGACGCCGACACCATCGCTGGGGCGAAGCTCGCGGTTTCCGACATCAACGCCGCCGGCGGCGTTAATGGGCAACCGATCGAAGTCGTCGAATTCGACAACAAATCCGAGCCGCCGCTCGGCGCCGACGGCGCCGTCGACGTCATCGGCAAGGGGGCAAAGGCTATTCTGTTTCCCAGCGACTTCGATTTCGGCGCGCCGGGCGCCTACGTCGCCCAGCAGAAAGATGTCGTCGCGTTTTCCGGCGCCTCCGATCCAAAATTCGGCGTGCAAGGCGTAGGGCCGCTGGCCTACTCGACCTCCAACGCCAGTCAGGCGCAGGGCGCGCTGCTTGCCGAATGGGCGTACAAACAAAAGGGCTGGAAGAACGCTTACGTGTTGCTGGACAACACGATCGCCTACACCAAATCGCTGTGCGCGAGCTTTGCCACCCGCTGGACCGAGCTCGCCGGTAAGGATGGCTTGCTCGGACAAGATACCTTCCTCAACAACGATCCCTCCATTGCCGCGCAGGTCACGCGGATCACCGGGCTTGCCAAGAAGCCCGACCTTATTTTCTTCTGTTCGTACGCGCCGGGTGGCCCGAGCGCCATCCGGCAAATGCGCGCCGCCGGAATCAACGCCGCCATCGTCACCGGTGAATCGCTCGATGGCGATTATTGGATCGGATCGGTGCCGGACTTGAGCAACTTCTATGTCATCAGCTACGGCTCGAAATACGGCGACGATCCGGACGCGGAAGTCAACGCGTTCTTCAAGCGCTTCGAAGCCAAATACAACAAGAAGGCGGACGTCTCCTATGGATTGCGCGGCTATTCCGCCGTCCAGGCGTGGGCGATCGCCGCCAAGCAAGCGGGCTCGCTTGCCGGCGCCAAAGTGGCGGCGGCGCTCGATACGTTCGACAAGAAGCCGCTGGTCATCGGGCCGACGACCTATACGTCCAAGCTGCACATCCAGACGACGCGGCCGATGGCCATCCTGCAGGCGACCAACGGCAAATTCGCCTGCATCGGCCGCTTTTCGGTGGAGAAATTTCCGCCGCTGCAATGACGATCCGCCGCCGGACGGCGCTCGACATGCACCTTCAGGCCCGCGGCGTGACCGTCCGTTTCGGCGGCCTCGTCGCCGTCGATGAAGTCAGCGTCTCGCTGCAACGCGGCGAGATTCTCGGCCTCATCGGGCCCGAACGGCGCCGGCAAGACGACGCTGGTCAATGTTCTGTCCGGCTTTCAGCGGCCGCTCGCCGGCGCAATTTTTGTCGGCGAGCGCAATTGCACCAGCCTTGCCCGCCACGGTTTTGCCCGCGCCGGCGTCGTGCGAACTTTCCAGGCGGTGCGGCTGTTTCGCGGGCTGACCGTCAGCGAGAACGTGGAGGTCGGCTATGTCGGCCAGGGGCTCGGGCGCGCCGCGGCGCGCCGGCGCGCGGCAGCAGATTCTCGGCGAACTCAAACTCGGCGAAAAGGCCGGGCATCGTGCCGCGGCGCTCAGTTACGGCGAAGAGCGGCGCGTCGGGCTTGCCCGCGCGCTCGCGGTAAACCCGCAATTTCTGCTGCTTGACGAGCCGGCGGCCGGACTGGCCGCCGCCGAAGCCGAGGAGCTGCGCAAGCTTATTGTCGACATCAGGTCCAAATACGATTGCGGCATCCTCGTCATTGAGCACAACATGGCGCTGGTGATGAATCTTTGCGAGCGCATCCATGTCCTCGACAGCGGCAAGACGCTCGCCGCCGGGACGCCTGCCGAAATCCGCGCCAATGCCGGCGTGCGCCGCGCCTATTTAGGCGGCGAAACCCTGCAATGAGCGCCGTCGGTCCCTTGCTCGCCGTTTCCGGATTGGCCGTGCGCTACGGCGCGGTGACGGCGGTGCGCGGCATAGATTTCGAAATCGCGGAAGGCGAGACCGTCGGCATTGTCGGTCCCGAACGGCGCCGGCAAAACCTCGCTGCTTTCCGCCATCGCCGGAATCGTGGCGCCGCTCGCCGGCCATGTCACGTTTGCCGGCGCGCCGCTGACCGGGATTGCGCTCGAGGACGTGGTCGGGCGCGGGGTTGCTCTCGTTCCCGAGGGCCGGCACATTTTCGCCGCGCTGACCGTGCGCGAGAACCTCCTGCTCGGCGCCACGGTGCGGCGCGACGCGCAAGCCGTCCGCAGCGACATCGACCGGGCGTTTGCCATGTTTCCGATCCTGGCTGAGCGCCGCCGATCAGCCCGCCGGGCAATTGTCCGGCGGCGAACAGCAGCAACTGGCCATCGCCCGAGCGCTGCTTTCGCGTCCGCGGCTGCTGATGCTCGACGAACCCTCGCTCGGGCTGGCGCCGATGATCGTCGATCAGATTTACGCGCTTCTGCGCACCATCAAAAGCGAGGGCATGACCATCCTGCTGGTCGAGCAGAATGCCGAGCGCGTCTGCGCGGTTTCCGATCGCGTTTATGTCATGAGCGGCGGCGAATTCGCGCTCCGCGGCAATGCCCGGGACATCGCGCGCGATCCGCGATTTGACGCCGCTTATTTCGGCGTCGGCATGCGCGCCGCGGTGGGCGCCTGCTGATGGAGCGTTTGCTACCACATCCTTGTCGATGCGGTGAGCGTCGGCAGCCTTTACGCCCTGACGGCGCTTGGGTATCGGCCTGATTTTCGGGGTCATGCGCCTCATCAACTTCGCCCACGGCGAATTGATCACGCTGGCCGCCTACACTTTGCTTGCGCTCTCCGGACATGCCGGTGCCGGTGATGATTTTCGGCGCCATCGCGGTTGCGGTGCTGCTGGCGCTGCTGACGGAGCGAGCGGCTTTCCGGCCGCTGCGCAATGCCGACCCGACGACGCTGTTGATCTCGTCCTTCGCTGTGAGCTTTTTCTTGCAGAAGCTCCTGATCCTCCTCGTCGGCTCGCGCCTCAAAGGACTCGATTTCCTGCCGGAGCTCGGCCGGCAAGTCGAGCTTCTTCGGCATTCGGCTGCAACTGCTCCAGATCGTCACCATTGTCGTCGGCATCGTTCTCTTGGTCGCGTTGACCTGGTTTCTCAAGGCGACGCGGCTCGGCTTGCATATGCGCGCCGCGGCCGAGGATTTCCGCATGGCGCGGGTCTTGGGTGTTCGCGCCAACAGCGTGATCGCGATGGCTTTTGCGCTAAGCGGTCTCCTCGCGGCCGCGGTGTCGTGTCTTATCGTCGTGCAGACCGGGGTGGTGCAGCCGCGCATGGGCTTGCAATTGGTGATCATCGCCTTCGTCGGCACGGTGATCGGCGGTCTCGGCAGTCTTCCCGGCGCCGCGTTCGGCGGATTTTTGGTCGGCGCCGGCTCGATTCTTCTGCAGGCGCTGCTGCCGCCCGATCTTCGCGCCTTTCGCGAAGCCTTTGTGTTTGTCGTGGTCGTGGTGATCCTGCTGTTCCGTCCGCAAGGACTCATTCCCGGCCCGCGGCTTGCGGGAGAGGATTTGATTGTGGAGGCGGTCCGCGGACACGCCGCAGACGCGCTGCGCCGGCTGTGGCCGCTCGTTGCGCTCATCGCCATTGTCGCCGCCGATAGCGATCGCCGCATCCTTCGCGCCCGCCGTTTTGCAGCGGCGGACGACGCAAGCGCTGATCAACCTCGTCGCCGTGGTCGGGCTTTACGTCTTTGTCGGCAATTCCGGCATTCTGTCTTTCGGCAACGTCGCCTTCATGGCGATCGGCGCCTATGTCTCGGCGCTGCTCACCATGACGGCGGCGGCGAAATCGGTCTTTCTGCCCGACCTGCCGCGAATAATCGCCTCGGCCGAATGGCCGGTATTGCCGGGCGCGCTGGCGGGCGGAGCCGTCGCGGCGTTGGTTGCGCTGGTGGTCGGCTGGCCGCTCATGCGCCTCTCCGGCATTTCGGCGAGCATCGCAACTTTCGCCATCCTGGTGGTCGGCCAATGTTGTTTTCGGCAATTGGACGTCGGTGACCGGCGGCCAGAATTCGCTGATGGGCCTTCCCGCTTATGTCGATGTGTGGACGGCGCTCGGCTGGGCGATAGCGGCGCTGATCATTGCCTTTGCTTACCAGGAGACCCGCTCGGCGCTGCTTCTTCGCGCCTCGCGGGAGGACGAAGCCGCGGCGCAGGCGTCCGGGGCCAACGTCGTTTTGCACCGCCTGTACGCTTTTGTCGTCTCGGCGTTCTTATCGGGAATTGCCGGCGTGCTGCTCGGTCATTTTCTCGGCATCGTCCGGGTCGAGAATTTTTATCTCGATCTTACTTTTCTTATCATCGCCATGCTGCTGATCGGCGGCCGCGGCAGCCTCGCCGGCGCGGTCGCCGGCACGATCGTGATTGCGCTCCTGACCGAGGGACTGCGCGAGGCGGAAGTCGGATTTCAGGTCGGCGCCAGCACCATCGCGGCGCCCGCAGGCACCGGCGACGTCATCCTGGCGTTGCTCATGCTGATCATCATTCTGTTCCGTCCCGACGGGATCGCGGGCGGACGCGAGCTGACGTGGCCATTCGGCCGCCGCTAGATCGCTTCAGCCAAGAGCCGTTCAATTCAGGGTGGCGAAATATCTGATGGCGAAATCGATCCATTCCGGCGCCGACCAATCGGGATATTCGGCGCGAATTTTTGGCGCCAGATCGGCGACGATCGCATCGGCGCCTTTGCCCGATTTGCGCTCCTGCGCCACGCGCCGTCCCACATCGACGATGTAGTCGCGCACGGCGTTGACAATCTCGACGCCGCCAATGTCGCCGTGGCCCGGCACCACGATCGCCGGCCTCCACGACGCCGCCTCGGAGAGGATTTGCGCCCAGCGCGCCGCGTCAATGCTGGCGTCCTGCGGCGGGAACCATGGGAAGATCGGGAACATGCGCTCTTCCGCGAGATCTCCGGTAAACAGGATGCGCTCCTCGGGCAGCCACACCACTTGATCGCCCGCGGTGTGCGCTAAGCCCCAGGTTCTCAGTTCCACGCGGCGTCCACCAAGATCGAGGGTGGTCGACGCTTCGTCGTAGACGTCATCCGGCTCGACGAGGACCGTACCTTCGAGCGCGGCGGCAACGCCGGGACCGAAGGTCTTGAACATGCCGAGATAGGCTTCGCCCTTGGCGCGCAATTCATCGCGTTGGGCGCGGTTGTAATGAATCTTTGCCGCGCCCTTGAACACCTGCGCGCCGAAACCGTGCTCGGGATGGAAATGCGTCAGCGTCAGCACCAGCGGGCGCCCGTCGGCCAGGCCCTTGGCGGTTGCCAGAACTTTTTCGCCGTTGGCCGGCCCCATGCCGGTGTCGACGACAAGCGCGGCGCTGTCGCCGAGAATGATGCCGATGTTCGGCACCAGTGGAACGCGGCGGTCGCCGATGACGTAGACGCCGGCGGCGATTTCCTTCATTGCGTTCGGGTCGACGACAGGTGGCGGCGGGGCCGCGGCAGCAGCATCACTCATGGCAGGATCGCGATTTGTTAGGCCGCAGCAATTGGACATTTTAAGCCTAGAACGTCAAGATGACCGGCGCAAAAGACGCCATGAATGCAGCGATGAGCGACATACCCTCTGGCGACGCTCTGATAGCGCTGCATTTTCAGAACGACATCTGCCATCCGCGCGGCCGCATTCCCTTTTCGCTCCATCGCGGAACGGGCGCGGCCGTTCGCTTTATCGAAGCGAGCCGGCGCGCGCTCGAAGCCGCGCGCCGCGCCGGCTGGACGATCGCGCACGTCCACATTGTATTCGCCGCCGACTATTCCGACCTTCCGCGCAACTGCCGGCTGTTTGCCAAGACGCAGGAATTGGGGGCGCTCAAGCGAGGGTCATGGGGCGCTGCGGCGTATGAGGGTTTCGCCCCCCGCGATGGCGAGATTTTTGTTGCCAACAACGCCAACAGCGGCTTCCGCCGCACCAAGCTCGAGGATTTGTTGCGCGAGCGCGCGGTCAAACGGATCAACGTCATGGGCTTGGCGACGCAATTTTCCGTCGAGCATACGGTGCGGGACGCCGCCGATCTGGGCTACCCTGTCAGGTTATTGGCGGATTGCTGCATATCCGGCGACTTAAAGGCGCATCGTGCGTCGCTGCGTACGCTCGAAATGCTGGCGGACGTCGTCGACAGCGCGGCGGTGTTTGCAACCTGAGCGACTGAAAAGGGAGCGGGGAGGGCGCATGTTCGCGGAAGGATTGTTGCGCGGCCGACGCATTCTGGTCACCGGCGGCGGGACCGGGCTCGGCAAAGGGATGGCGGAGAAATTTCTCTCGCTCGGGGCGGACATCTTCATTTGCGGCCGCCGGAAGTCTGTGTGTGAGGCAACCGCCGCCGAACTGTCGGGCAAATTCGGCGGCAGCGTGCGCGCCTACGGCGTCGATATTCGCGACGCGGCGGCGGTCGATGCCATGGTGGCGGATATTTTCTCAGGCGGCCCGCTGACCGACCTCATCAACAACGCCGCCGGCAATTTCATCTCGCGCACCGAAGATTTAAGTCCGCGCGGCTTTGATGCGGTGGCCAATATCGTGATGCACGGCACCTTCTATGTGACGCATGCGGTCGGCCGCCGCTGGATCGCCGGCGGTCACCGCGGCAACGTCGTGTCCATTGTGGTGACCTGGATTCATAACGGCAGCCCCTACGTCGTGCCGTCGGCCATGAGCAAGTCGGCCGTACATGCCATGACCATGTCGCTCGCGACCGAATGGGGCCGTTACGGCATCCGGCTCAACGCCATCGCGCCGGGCGAAATTCCGACCGAGGGCGCCGGCAAGCGGCTTAATCCGGGCGGCGAGCCGGGCGCGCGCACCGAGCGCAACAACCCAATGGGCCGGGTCGGCCGTATCGAGGAGCTGCAAAATCTCGCAACCTTCCTCATCTCCGACGGTTGCCAATGGCTCACCGGCGAGACCATTGCGCTCGACGGCGGACAAAGCCATGCGACCGGCGGCAATTTCTACGAGCTGCGCCATTGGGCCGACGCGCAATGGCAGGCCGCCCGCGAAGCGATCAAGGCGCAAAACGAAAAAGACAAAGCGCAGCGCTCGGCGTAGGGCTCACGCCGGGTTCACGAAGCCGTGGCTTGATAGAAAAACCACCCACACTACATCGCCGGTGAAAGGCGTTTGCGCCGGCGCGGAGCCTTTGTTGGGTCGCGGTGGCGGAAGTTTTGGTGACCCATGACCACTGATCGCAAAACAATTAATCACAAAACGCTTGCTCTCGCCATTGTCTTTTTTGGTGCGATGACGGCCGCGGCTCGCGCCGACGCTCTCGCTGCGCCGCCGGGCGTGGCGCCCGGCGAATGCTTCCGCTCAGGCTGGAATAGCGTGGCATGCGCGCCGGCAGCGCCGCGTTACTTCAATCAGGCCGATCGAGATCAAGCGAGATACTTTCGTTCACGGCAACGACATTAAGGCATCGAGGGTCGCCGACCATCGCGCGGCCTGGCGAACTTCAACTGGCGGCAAGCTCGTCAAAGAAGAGATAGACGGCGGCAATTTTGCCGTCCCGGGCGACGATGAAATCGGTTCCGGCGTAGCTCGGCGGCTTGCCAGGGCTACCCGACACCCAGCGAACCCGCCCCCCGTCGCCCAACACCTCGGGCGCGGAGAGCGGCTGATCCTGGAAGTCGGGATGAGTAGCCTTGATCACGCCCGCGATGCGGTCGATCTCGTCGCGACCGCGGTAAGTGCCGTTGGGCTCATGGAATACAGCGTCGTCGTGGAAGAGATCTCGTCGATTGCCGCGCGCCGACGCAGGGGATCAATCTCTCCGAACACGTCGTGAAGGTTGCGAAGCAATAGTGTCGATACGGTATCAGGCATCGTTTTTCTCGGAATTTTTCGGGTACTGCTGAGTTGTTATCAACTTGAGTGCCGCGCCGGCACGATTTGTCTGCCGGCGCCAAAATCCAGTTTCGCTATAATAGCCAAGAGAATCGGACATCGTCGGAACGGCGATCCGGCTACGCTAGCATTATACGTCGGTGAGGGTTCCCCATGAAGGTCGGAGATAAAGTTATCGTTCCCGGTCAGATGACGGGGGTTGTCGTGTGCGACATCGACAACGGTGAATATTCGGACGAAAATCCGGCCGCCCATTGGGCTTATCTAAAAACAGGGATTGTAGTTGATACCGAGGAAGCAGGCCGCATCCATTACCCCGACGCCCGCGACGTGACCAAAAAATTTCAATATCGGGCGGCAACGAGACCCCGGGGTGACACAAAGCGTGCCAATAAGACGGTAGCTCTAAAGCCCTCGAAAAGGTACCAGGGCGTCCGGCGGGAGAAGAAGCCGGCCTCGCTGTCGAATTCTAGGCGGTTCCCTGCACTGGTTTAGCGCCTTATCAGGGATGGCATTTTTCTCGGCTTTTTCAACTTAACAAGTTTGGATGCGGCACGATCGACGCGGTATAGTCTATAAACGTCCCAGGCCGCCATTTCCTCGGCAACTTCAATGTCCAATTTTAGTTGACCTTTGCCCGGTATGATGCCCGCTTCCATGAAATTACTTCTGGCTGCCTTCAGGTCCACCGCCTCTGAGATCGCAACGATGTTGCCTTTTTTGTCGTGCACAATGGTCAGCTTCATTTCTGACATCCTGCGTTCCCGATTTCCAATCGGCGCCTGGCGCCGTTATTAGAAATCAGCTTCCACGAAGGCGTACTGAAGCGGATAATCGCTGTTGTTTTGAACAACGATAAAATAATACAAAGCTTGTTCTCCGGGCGCGAACGCACACCATTGCGTGCTGATGCCCAGCTGGTTGAAGTAAGGATAGCCGCCGGTGGTCAAATTCCACTTGTCAGGCTCCCAGACATTGTAGCCGTCTAACCCCAGCGGGTAGATCGAAATGTATGGCAGAAAACCTGCTTTAGCCGACCTTTTGAAATACCACCCCTGCGACGAACCGGGACCCAGAGTGTTTTTGCCCCACATGTTTGCCATATTCGCCCGTCCTGGCTCACTGGCGATCAGGTGTCTCTATCGGGATGCGCTCGTCGCCTTAAATTCGAATGAACACCAAAGCTAAAAACCAATTCATACGGCGCCGCCGTCGGCACGATCGCTTTCCGGCGCAGAGCCGGACGTCCCGCTGATTGCAGCAATTGGCGGAAAGTGACCCGCTGCAGAAGTCGAAGAGCCGATCTTGCGGTAATGCAACACGCCCTGCAGTCACGTCCTCTGTAGAATGAGAAAACGCCACGAGCCGAGTGACAGGGTTAGCGGCTGGTGAAGTTCTTCGCTGCTTGCCGCAGGCCCCGGCGATCTTTTTATGATTGTTTACCGCCGTCGTTTAATATCGGTGTCGTTTATGCCCATCGACAACGAGGTAGCTCCCGTGGCCGACACTGAGCAACTCACTGCGAAATTATCCGAAGCATTGAATACGGCGGCGGAATGCGCGACCAGTGAAAATGCCGAAAGTTATCGTCAGCTCGCCGAGAAGCTGGCCGAACTCGAAACGTCCGCCGGCCCATACCTTCACACGCACACGGCTTACCAGCTCATTGTGAGCAAGTTGCAGCAGGACCAGCCGCTTACTGCCGGCGATTTCAAAACGCTGCGATCGTTGATCGTCGGCGACGCAGACGATTATCTTCAGTATGACGACGACTTTGGCCAGGCCAAGGGTGAGTTAGGGCGGATCATTGGTGAAATACGGAAGCTGCAATCCGCCGAGCCGAGCGCCGAGACGCTCATGCGTTTGCGCGTGCTGTGCCGCGAAGCCGCCAGTGCGCTGGCGCCGACGGTGCACTATTTGGAACAAAGGGAAAGAGTAAAGAACTTTGAAGAGCATGTGCGGCAGCCCTTGAGCAGTGATGCCCGCCGCATGCTGGTGCAAGTCATTCAAGATCTTGCAAGTTGATGAACTGGGCCCTTTTGGCTTGCTGACGTTGCACGTTTAACAGGATGTGACCTCGCAGCGTTCGCGCCTGCGCGGGTGGCGGCAACCGCCACACATGCGCGCGAAAATTTGTCCCGCCACATCAGCGCATGAATTAGCGCGGCCGCAAAAGCGTATTGTTTGCAAACGCCGGACTGCGCAGCAAAATTCGATTTCCGCGGGTAAAATTCGATGTCCCCGCGTAAACACCTTGTGAGGAAGAATACCGAGTGGGCGAAGACCGGCGCGGCCAAGGCGGTCGCTAACTAACTTATTAGTCATTTGGATTCACGCCCTGGTGGAAATAGTGTTGATTGACGGGTCGGTTGGGCGCAGCATGGACCACAATGCTGACGTGTGACTTTTTCCAGTCGGCGCCCAGCGGGAAAGGACAGGTCATGCTGATTGATCTCGGCCCTGGTGGATCGCGCGGGAAGCTCGTCTCCGTACTTTCGTGCGGGATATTTGTTCTCGGATTGGCGCTGTTGTCCGCGCCCGCTCTGGCAGCCGGCGGGGGAGGCGGCGGCGGTGGCGGCGGCGGCGGGGCGCCGACGGGCGATCTCACGACCTGCAATCCGGGCCAGGTCTGGGACCGGAAGAAGCACAGGTGCTTGCAACGGCGCAGCGGCGTGCTTCCCGATTCCGATCTCATCGAATACGCCTATGCGCTCGCCAAGGCGGACCGCTTCCAGGAGGCGCTCGACGTGCTCGATTCGGTCGGCAACCCCAACACGCCGCGCGCGCTCAACTACCGCGGCTACGCGACCCGCAAGCTCGGGCGCACCGACGAGGCGATCGGCTATTATCTCAAGTCCGTCGCGCTCGATCCGGCCTATCCGCAGGTGCGCGAATATCTCGGCGAAGCTTACGTGATCGAGGGCAAGTTCGACCTTGCCGAGGAGCAGCTCGCGGCGATCGAGAAGGTCTGCGGTTCGACGACTTGCGAATATTATGCCGACCTCGCCAAGGCGCTCGAGGCCGCGCACGCGCGCTGAGTGAAACGCAACCGGCGGCGCGACGCGGGTCCCATCCCTGCGTTCGCGCTGCGAGGAATGAAGAGGCCCGCCTTTGTCGCGTGCTGAACTCTCCTCGCCCGAAGCCTCGTCGCAGCCGGCCGCTGCGGCGGATGCGGCCGCCGACGGAGATTTTACGTTCCTGCGCCGCTTTGCCGGCCCGCTCGTCCTTCTGGCCCGAGCGATGCTCAGCTACATCTTCCTCACGGACGGCTGGTATCAGGTCACGCATTACGCCGAGGTCGGCGACTATATGAGCCAGAACGGCGTCGCTCCGGCCCTCCTGCCGCTCGTCATTCTGACTGAGCTCGGCGGTGGAATTCTCGTGCTCATCGGCCTCAAGACTCGCTTCGCGGCGATCGCGCTCATGGGCTTCTGTCTGCTCGCGGCGCTCTTCTTTCACATGGGCGCCGACCAGGCGAACGACTTCGGCAAGAATATCGCCATCGCCGGCGGGTTTCTCGCGCTGGCGACACTCGGCCCGGGCCCGTGGTCGATTGACGGCGGCTGGCGCGCGCGCCGGCTGACGCGGAAGAATGGGAAGCAATGAGATGGACAGCGAATGAGCGCCGCATCGACGTGCGGCGCGGCGCAGCGATCGTCGCCACGGCAGGCCTTGCCGTAGCCCTTGCCGCAGGGCCGGCCGTGACCGGGGACCTTGCGCTCGTGGTTTCGCCCGACCGGATTGAAGACGCTCCATCGGCGGGAAAAGGCTCGTTTGCGCTGATCGACAATTTCGCCTGGCGCGCGTTCATCGCGCTCAATTGGCCGTCGCTTCCCGACGCCGCCCATCGCGGGCTTCCGGACCGCGCGAAGTCGCTCGGCGACAAGGGCAAGCGCGTCTGGGAGACGTTCAAGTCTGACTATGAGCTGTTTGAGATCGGCGACGATGGCCGGCACGTCGCGCCATCGCCCTGGCCGAGCTACGACGGCCGCAATCCCTGTGGCGGCGCGACCGATAATCGCGAAAAGACGATCGCCTCGTTCGAACCTTTCGCCGACTTCAACCAGCCGAGCTTCACGGTTGGGAGCCCTGCGAATCCGCTCGTCGGCGTGAACGGCGCCTATACGCGCTACGAGATCCGTTTCAACAAGACCGAATTCTCGGCCTTTGCCGCAAACGGCTGGGCCCGCGCGCAGAACCTGCCCGATGCGGGCCATCCCGCGCATCTTCCGGCCGGCTCGATCGCGGTCAAGGCGGCGTGGCTGCCCATGAGCGAAGCCGAGGCTCGCGCGGCGAGCGGGCGCTATTACCTCGAGACCGCCGAGATCGTCGACGTCGCCAAGACACTCAAGGCGGGCCGCTTGGTCTGCTCGAAGAGCGCGGTCGCGCTGGTCGGCTTACACATCGCGATCAAGACTGCGAGCCGGCCGCAATGGGTCTGGAGCACCTTCGAGCATGTCGACAACGTGCCGCCGGCCGGGGCGGGCGAAGCCCGCGAGCCCGACGCGAAGGACGCCGGCCGGCCTTACGCTTATTTCGACCCGGTGCGGCCGGCCCGGCTCTGGCCGCCCTTCGGCTCGGCCGCCAGCGAACCGGTCGGCTGGACGAACCCGCCCCGGGTCCACCCGACGCCGATGCAGGTCGTGCGGCGCTATCCGATCCATGCGCAAACCATGGCGATGAACCGCGCCTATTGGCTTCAGCCCGGGATCAAGGGAACGGTCTGGGAGCATTACATGCTCGTCGCGGATCAATGGCCGACGAGCGCCGCCCCGCCGGCTCCGAGCAATGACGGCGCGTTCTTTCCCGGGGGAAGGCCGGCGACCGACGCCGCCGAAGACTATAAGTCCGTCGCCCTGCCGCAGGAGAATCTGAGTAACACGACGATGGAGACCTACCTGCAGGATGCGCCCTCGAGCTGCATGGGCTGCCACCAGATCGTCTCCAACGCGAACGGAAGCGATTTCGTCGGCGTCCTCGCCGGCGTGCGGTGAGCGCGCCGGGTCCTCCCATCGTTCGAGCGGCACGCACAGACCTGAATTACGGGCGCGCGCCGGCCCCTATCGGCCGCGCCCCGGCGCCGGCACCAGCGCGAACACCCGCAAGGGGCTGCCGCTGCCTTCGCGGATTTTCAGCGGCGCCGCGACAATGAGCGCTCCCGTTGCCGGCACAAGATCGAGATTGCACAGGCATTGCAGTCCGTATTTGCCGGCGCCGTGCATGTAGTAGTGGCAAGGGTAGGGCGGCTTGAAGTGCGCCGCCTGTCCGGCATCGGTGCCGATGGTTTCGGTGCCGAAGCCGAGCACGTCGCGCTCCTTCACCAGAAGGCGCACGCAGTCGGCATCGGGACCGGGCGTGTGCTGCCCGGTCTCATCGAGATTCTGATAGGCGACGGGGTCCGTTCGTTTCGACCAATCGGTGCGCATCAGTACCCAAGAACCCGCCGGAATGCGGCCGTTCCGTTTCTCCCACGCCGCGACGTGGCCGGCAGTGAGCAGAAAATCGGCATCGGCCTGCGCTTCGCCGCTGCAATCGATCACGCAGGCCGGCGCGATGAAGTGCTCCACGGGCAAGGCATCGACGGAATTGTTCGGCAGGTCGCGTCCGGATATCCAATGGATCGGCGCGTCGAAATGCGTGCCGGTGTGTTCGCCGAAGCTGACGTTGTTCCAGTACCAAGCCGGGCCGCTCTCGTCGTAACGCGAGATCTGCTCCATGCGAAACGGGCGGCACTGACCCATTTCCGGCGGCAGCACAATCGCCGGAAACTCGGGCGACAAGGTTTGCGTGAGATCGACAAGCTGCAAGCGCGGCGATGCGGCGAGGATTTGCAACCATCCGCGCAGGCGGTCTTTCGCGGGCGCCGCTGTCCTGTTGGCCGTTTTGTTATGTGGTTTTTTCGGCGCGGCTTTCTTGGTCCGCTTCGTTGCGGCGGCCTTCATCGGCTTCCCTCGCTCAGCTCGCGCTCCAGCGCTTTGGCGTTGTCGCGGTGCCGCGCCAGCCATTCTTGCGCGACGTCGCCGGGATAAACGTCTTCCATCGAGCCGTGCAATGCCTCCACCACAGCGGCGGCTACCGCGCCGGGCGAAAGTTTTGGCGGCATTTCCAGTTGATCCCATTCGTCGTCGACCGGGCCGGGAAAAAGATTGATCAGGCGGACGCCCGCCGTATAGAGGTCGGCCCGCAACGCCTGCGATAACGACAACGCCGCCGCCTTCGACGCCGAGTACGTGCCGTGCGGCGGATAATTCGACAGCGCGAAAATCGACAGCACGTTGACCCAGGCGACCGAACTTGCGGGGCCGTCGGCGGCGCGGGCTTTCAGAAGCGGCGCAAATTCTTTCGCGAGCCGCAGCAAGCCGAAATAATTGACCTCCATTTCCAGTTGCGCGGCGTCGAGCGCGCCGCGCGCGCCGATGGCCGATGTGCGGTGGCAATCGGCGGTGTTGACGAGGATGTCCACCTTGGCGCCGATCTCGCCGGCGAGCTCGCGCACCGAGGCGCTGTCGGTGACGTCGAGCGGCACCATGGTCACTTGCGGCAGGTCGCGCAATTTCGCCGCGCCCGCCGCCTTCTTCCACGGCTCGGCTTCACCGAGCCAGATCATGTCGGCACCCGCGGCCGCCAAGGCGCGCACGACGGCCTGGCCGACCACCGACTTGCCGTCGGTGACGAGAATTTTCCGCCCCCGCGGGTCGCAGGTCATTTCGCGCAGTTTCGGGTCGCTGGACAAATCAGTGCTCCCGTCGGGCGGCATAGCAATGAGTACGGCCTCGCCGGCGCGGTCGAGCGCCGCTTGCACGCGCACGCGGCAGGGCGCGCGGCCGACGCCCTCGTGCACATAGGCGACCAAATTTGCGCCGCCGTCGAGGCGCACAATCCCAATCCGCCAGGGTAGGCGCTCGCGGAAATAAAGCTCCTGGGCGGCGCGCAGGACCGTTTCGGTGGTGAGCTCACCCTCGCCATTGTGCGGACGCCAAGTCAGCCGCGACGACAAACAGGCACGACACACCTCGCGCGGCGGATACTGCACGGCTCCGCAGTCGCGGCAGACTTGCAGTTCAAGCGCGCCGCGCGCCGCGGCGGCGGTAAGGCCGAGTGCGACGCGGCTGCGGGCGTGCGGCGGCAGCGTCGGCAGCGGCGTGCGCAGAACCGGGTTCTTTCGTTTGGCGCGCATCGGAGCTTGAGCCACCTTCACCTCCCTTCCGCACATCACGCGGCGCCGAGCACGACGGCGCCGCTGCAAATGCCGCGGTCGTAGTTGATCATGCCAAATCCGGAAACGAGGCCATATCGCGCCTCGGCCACCGCGCGCGCCCAGCGTCTGCCGGCTGAGCTGCCGGATCGCTTCGACGACGCCCAAATGGCCGCCGGCCGCCCCCGCTTGCCCGGCCGACAATTGTCCGCCGGAGGTGTTACAGGGAAATGTGCCGCCGACTTCAAAGCTGTTCGCCCGGATAAAATCCGGGCCCTCGCCCTTGCCGCAGAAGCCCAAATCTTCGAACTGCAGCACATTGATCACCGGGTAGTCGTCATAGACTTCAATAAAATCCATGTCGGCTGGTGCGAGACCGGCTTGTGCAAACAAGTCGTCGCGGTCCATCGCCCAGCCGCCGCGATATTGAACCGGATCGTCGGGAAACGCGTTGTGCCGTTCAATCGCCGCCAAGAGCCGCACCCACGGCAATCCGAGATCGCGAGCGGTGCCCTCGCGCATGACCAAGAACGCCTCGGCACCGGCACACGGCATGACGCAGTCGAACAGCCGCAGTGGATCGGCGACCACGCGTGCATTGAGGTATTGTTCGAGCGTCAGCGGTTTTTTGAACAGCGCCAGCGGATTCTTGAGCGCGTTGTTACGTTGGGCGACGCACAGTTTGCCGAAATCCTCGGGCCGCGCGCCATAGGTGCGCATGTAGTAAGAGGTGAGAAGCGCGAAGCTCGTATTGGGACCGCCTGAGCCGTACGGGTAGACGGCATCCTGGGCGAATTGGCTGAACGCCGACGTATTGCGGCGAAAGCTGTCGGTATGATTGGTATCGCCGCCGAGGCACGCCACGATCTCAGCGTCGCCATTTTGTACGGCGCGCGCGGCGCGGCGAATGGAGACGACGGCTGAGGCGCCGCCCATCGGCACGTGTTCAAGGAAGCGCAGCGTCAGCCCAAGATACTGCGTGAGGCCGACGGCGGTATCGGGAGCAAGCGTAAAGCTCGCCACCGCGAGACCATCGATGCGTGTTTTGGGAATTTTCGCCGCGGTCAAAAGCTGCGCCAGCGCGCGGCCGAGAAACCAATGCGCGCCCCTGATGGAATAGCGGACGTAGGGCACCGTGACCGGCGCCGCCAGCACGACGTCAGCATAATCGCTCCGCGCCATCACGCCGATCCGCCGAGATAAGTCGCGTTCACGCGCGGGTCGCGCACCAGCGCCGCTGCCGGGCCTTGGTGGGTAATCTCGCCGGTCTCCAGCACATAACCGTAATCGGCAGTCTCGAGTGCGGCGCGGGCATTTTGCTCGACCAGAAGGATCGACACGCCGGCATCGCGCAGTGAAGCGACAATGCGAAATATTTCGCGGACGATGAGCGGCGCCAGCCCGAGGCTCGGTTCGTCGAGCATCAGCAGCACCGGCTGCGCCATGAGCGCCCGGCCAAGCGCCAGCATCTGCCGCTCGCCGCCGGAAAGCGTGTGCGCTTTCTGCCGGCGGCGCTCGGCGAGGCGCGGAAACCGCCCGTAAACCTCCTGCAACCTTTGCTGGACGCCGGTGCCGCCGCGCCGCCGCGCGTAAGCGCCGAGCACGAGATTGTCGGCCACGCTCAAGTCGCCGAACAGCTCACGGCGCTCGGGGACGAGGCAGAAGCCGCGCTCGACCCGCTCTTCGACATCCATCCGATGAAGGTCCATGCCGTCATAGATCACCGATCCGCGGGAGCGCAGCAGGCCGGCGGCGGCGCCAAGGAGCGTGGTTTTGCCGGCTCCGTTTGGGCCGATGACGGTGACGATTTGGCCCGGCTCAATCGCCAGCGCTACGCCGCGGACGGCCTCGACCTTGCCGTAGGCGACGTGGAGATCGTTGATTTCCAGCAAATTCGCTCATGCCACGCTGCCGAGATAGGCCTCCTGCACGCGCGGATCGGCGCGCACCGAAGCCGGCGCGCCCTCGACCAGCTTGGAGCCGAAATCCATCACCACAATGCGATCAACCAGCGTCATGACGAACTCGACGTCGTGCTCGACAAGCAGCACGGTGACGCCTTCCTTGCGCAACGCCCGCAAAAGCTCGGCCAGCGCGCGTTTCTCGGGCCGGCTCAAGCCCGCCGCCGGCTCATCGAGAATGATCAGCGCCGGATCGGCGGCGAGCGCGCGCGCGACTTCAAGAATGCGCTGGCGGCCGAGCGGCAAGTTGCCGGCAAGCGTCGTTGGCGATTGCCGTCAAGGCCGACGCGCTCAAGTTGACGCAACGCTTCGAACCGCGCCCGCGCCTCTTCCGCGCGATCGAGCCGCAAGGCGCCGGCGACAAAACCCGATCGGGTGCGCAAATAGGTTCCGAGCAAGACATTGTCGATCAATGACATGCTCGAGCGCAGCTTCACATGCTGAAAGGTGCGGGCAATGCCGGCCGCCGCGATCCGCCGCTGATTTGCGCGGGTGATATCCTCGCCCAGGAACGTCACCTTGCCGGCGTCGCTGCGCAGCGCGCCGGTAATCAGATTAAACACCGTGCTCTTGCCGGCGCCGTTCGGTCCGATCAACGCTACGATTTCGCCGGCGGTGACGTCGAAGCCCACCTCGTTGACGGCGTCAAGGCCGCCGAACCGCTTGACCAAACGTTGCACCGTCAGCAGCGGCGTGCCGGGCTTCGGCATCGCGCGCCGCGCCAAAGGTTCGGCCGAGACGATCGGCTTTTCAATGCGCCGCGGCAGATAGCGCAACACGAACGGCATGATGCCGCCGCGGGCAAACTGCAGCGCGAGCACGTAGATGACGGCGAACACGATCACTTCAAGCTGCTGACCGTCGCGGGCGAACAGCGGCAGCACGTCCTGCAAAACGTCTTCAAGCAGCGTGACAATGGCGGCGCCGACCACGGCGCCGAGAATGTGCCCGGAGCCGCCGAGGATCGCCATGAACAGATACTGGATTCCCATGCGCAGATCGAACGGCGCCGGACTGACAAAGCGGCTCATATGGGCGTAAAGCCAGCCCGAGAGGCCGGCCAATAGCGCCGCGAGCACGAAGGTGATCAGGCGGACGCGAAATACGTTGATGCCGAGGCTTTCGACCATCACCACGCCGCCGCGCAGGCTGCGGATGGCGCGGCCCTCGCGCGATTCCAGACAGGTTGGCGACCAGGATCGTGGCCGCGATCAGCATGGCCCAAATCAGATAATAGATGGCGGCGGTCGGCTCGAGCGAGAGCGGCCCGATAAAGATCGGGGGCACGTTGGCCAATCCGTTGTGACGGCCGAGCGCCTCGAAGTTGCCGAACAAGAAGAAGATCGCTAGGCCCCAGGCGACGGTGCCGAGCGGCAGATAATGTCCGCCGAGCCGCAAGGTGACGGCGCCGAGCAGCGTGGCAACGAGACCGGTCAAGGCAAGCGCGAACAACAACCCGAGCCAGGGCGAAGCGCCCTCGGCGGTGGTGAGCCAGGCGGTGCCGTAGGCGGCAATGCCGACAAAGGCGGCTTGCCCGAACGATGTCATTCCGCCGAAGCCGGTCAGGAGCACGAGTCCGAGCGCGACCAGCGCATAGATGCCGATATAGTTGAGCAGCGTGATGGAGAACGACGTCGCGTAGAACGGCGCGGCGGCCAACAGCGCGATGACGGCAAGCGCAAGCACGATCGCGGCGCGCCAGCTCATCCCTCGACCTCCTCGTCTTCCTCATCGACGTGAGTGAGGGAGAGGGAGCGCCAAAGCAGAACCGGGATCAGCACACTGAAAACCACCACCTCCTTGAGCGAGCTGTTCCAGAAGGATGCGAAGCTTTCGAGCACACCGACGAGCAGGGCGCCGAGCGCCATTCCCGGATAGCTCGTGAGCCCGCCGACGATCGCGCCGACGAACGCCTTCAGACCGATGATGAAGCCGGAATCGTAATAAAGCGTCGTCGTCGGACCGATCAATATGCCGGAAACGGCGCCCAAGAGCGAAGCGAGCAGGAAAGCGAGCGCGGCGGCATTGGCGGGGCGGATGCCGACGATGCGCGCGCCGATCCGGTTGATGGACGTGGCGCGCAGCGCCTTGCCGACCAGCGTTTGCTCAAAGAACAAAAACAACAGCAGACTGAATATAGCCGCCGTCGCCACCATCAGCAGCGTCTGCGCGCTGAAGATGACCGGGCCGAAACGGAAAATCTCGTTGGTCAATGGTTTGGTGCGGAACCCTTCCGGGCCGAAGAACAGGAGGCCGAGCCCGGAAAGGCCGAAGGTCAGCGCAACCGAGACGACCAGGAGAAGAAGGACCGATGCGTCGGCGAGCGGGCGGAGCGCGATGCGCTCGATCAACGGACCGATCGGAACCACGAGCGCGATGGCGAGCGGGATTTGCAGCCAAGAGGGCAGGTTCGCGCCCGCGGAAAAAAAGCAGATTGCCGCCGGGATGAGCGGCAGCACGCCATAATAAAGAAGCGAGCGCGCGATGCGTTGCGGCTGGCGGCGCCGCAGATGGTGGCCGATTTCGACGAGGCACGCCACGGCCGCGAGCACCGCTATCATGTAGACGGTGCCGGGCATACGGCCGAGCTGCATGGCGGCGAGCGTGAGCGCGGAGAAGGCGACGATGTCGCCGAACGGAACGAACACGACACGCGTGACCGAAAAGATCAGCACGAGGCCGAGGCCGACCAGAATATAGATCGATCCGGTGGCGATGCCGTCGATGCCGAGGATGAGGCCGATGTCGGGTGTCATGCGTTATCGAGCGGCGCAACAGCTGCGTCGCTTCGCAGCGGGCGGTTTTCAAGAAAACCATTGCGGCTCAATTGTTTCAAGCTTAAAAGTCGCGCACGGACGCCCGATCAAAATAAGCCGTCCATTCGCCCGTTACGGGAGGTTTGTTGTGAAAAATTCCCTGCGTTTTTTTGCCGGCGCGGCGGTCCTCGCGCTGACCATCCTGCCGGCCAGCGCCGCCGAAATTAACGTCGGTCTCACCACCGCCATGACCGGTCCGGGAGCTTCGATTGGCATTCCCTATGCCAAGGGAATGGCTGCCGGCGTGGCTTACAAGGACGAGATCGACGGCACCAAGCTCAATCTCATTACCCTTGACGACGCCACCGATCCATCCACCGCCACGCGCAATGCCCGCAAGCTGATCGAGCAGGACAAGGTCGATGTGCTGATGGGCTCAGGCAGCACGCCGAATTCGATCGCCATTACCGCAGTCGGCCACGAGCTGAAAGTTCCCGTTATTACCCTTTCGCCGGTGAACATGCCGGGCGAGCCCGGTTCGTGGATGATTTCAATTCCACAGCCGCCGGATTTGATGGTGTCGGTCGTCGTCGATTACATGAAGAAGGTCGGGGTCAAGACCGTCGGCTATATCGGCTACAGCGACGGCTGGGGCGATCTCGTGTACGGCGGACTGGAGCGAGCCGCGCCGACTGACGGCATCAAGATTCTGACCAATGAGCGCTTCGCGCGCACCGATACGTCGGTGACGGCGCAGGCTCTGCACATCGTGTCGGCGGCGCCGGATGCGGTCATGACCGGCGGGTCGGGCACGCCCGGGGCGCTGCCCTTCATTGCTTTGCGCGAGCGCGGCTACACCAAGGAGATTTACGGAACGCCGGCGCTGATCAATCCGGATTTCGTCCGCGTCGGCGGCAGCGCGGTCGAAGGCGTGATCGCTTCGACCGGCCCGGTCGTGGTGGCCGATCAGTTGCCGGAAAACTATCCGACGAAGAAGATGTCGGTGGCCTATCAAGCGGCTTATCAGAAGGCGAACAACGAACCGGCGCACGGTGCGTTCGGGCCATACGCGTTCGACGGCTGGCTGGTGCTTCTGGATTCGGCCAAGCGCGCGCTGGCGACCGGCGCGAAGCCGGGCACGCCGGAATTCCGCACCGCGTTGCGCGACGCGCTGGTCAACGCCAAGGAGGTGGTCGGCACCCACGGCGTTTACACGTTCCATCCGGGGCAAAGCTTCGGCGTCGACAAGCGCGCGCTGGTGCTGGTCAAGCTGGTCGACGGCAAGTGGAAGCTCGTCCAGTAGTTTGTCTCTACTCCGCTCGTCCCCGCGTAAGCGGGCACCCAGCGTAAAATCCTGGATTCCCGCTTGCGCGGAAATGAGCGGAGGCTAACGGCAATCACAGCCCCTTCGGATTGCTCAAAAACTCCTGGATGATTTCCGGCGGCGGCTTGATGTAATCGGAGGCGCGGCTCACGCCGAGACCGGTCAAGCGCTTGAGCTTGACCGCAAGCTCCGCCATCTTGACCACAATCGGTATGCCGTTGATCACCGGTGCGCCGTCGACGACGTGCGCCTTGATGGCGGCAAACAACAGCATCGGAATGCCGCCGCCCGGAATAAGAACGTCGCAGCCGGCGGCGACCAGCGGCCGCGCCTGCTCGGCAAAAAGTCGCTCCACCTCGGCGGCGAGCGTCTCCGATTCATAGGCTTTCAAAATTTGCCCGGGCTCGAAGGTCATGGCGTGCACGCCGGCGACGCGGCGCTCCAGGCCGTATTTGCCGATCTGATGATGAAACCAGGAAATATAGCGCGGGTTGATGGTGACGACGCCGCTCCTGTGCCCGAGCTGGCAGGCGTAGAGCATGGAAGCCTCGCCGAGCGCGACCACCGGGATGTCCACCACCGAGCGCGCCTCATAAAGGCCGGCGTCCTGAAAGTGACCCACCACGAAGGCGTCGTATCCTTCGCGTTCCGCTTTGACGGCGTTGCAGATCACTTCCCGGGCGCAGCGGAATTCGACGATCGGATGCGCATAATTGTCGTGCGGGGTAATGCCTTTGATGTCGACTTTGGTGCCGGCATCGACAATCGCCGCAAGGTGTCGGCGCAGCCGCTCCCAGTAGGTTTTGCCGTGTTCCTCGTCGACGTAGCTTTGATACCAAATACGGATCGGGTCCACGATCGGCTCCAAAATTTAAGTTTAAATCGGTTCCAAGACGCTCGTTAAAAGCTGATGCTGGCGACGCTCGCGCCGCCGCAGACATAAAGGAGCTGTCCGGTCACGAACGAGTTTTGCGGATCGGCGAAAAACAAGACGGCGCGCGCGACATCATCGCTGCGGCCGAGGCGGCCGACCGGTATCGATTTGGCAATCGCGGCTTCGCGCGTCGCTGCCGGCCGGCACGATTTCGCGAAACATATCGGTGTCGCCGATCGGACCCGGCGCGACGACGTTGACGGTGATGCCGAAGGGCGCCAGTTCCAGCGCCCAAGTGCGCGCCATGCCGATCATGCCGGCCTTGGTGGCGGCATAGGACGTTCGTGTCTGCAAGCCGAGCGCGGCGCGCGACGAGATGAACACGATGCGGCCGAATTGACGCTCGCGCATTCCGGGGAGCACCGCTTGGACGATAGTAATCGCGGCGCCGAGATGAAGCTGCGTCAGCTCGTGCAACTCTTCTTGCTTCACGTCGGCGAGCAGCGCCGGCCGGATCGCGCCGGCGTTATGGATGACCGTTGCGATCGCATATTGTTTGGCGACGCCGGCGGCGGCCTGTTCGGTGGCGGCGGCATCGGCCAGGTCGACTTTGACGGCCTGGAGCGCCGGGTGCGACCAGTCGGGCCGCCGCCGCGCCAGCGACACGACGTCATGGCCGTGCTCGATGAGCTGGCGGCAGATCGTAGCGCCGATACCGGCACTGCCGCCGGTGACCAGGGCGACCGGACGTTCGCTCATGTCAAAATCCGTTCTTTGTTTGCGTCATCCTGAGGCGGCCGCGAAAGCGGCCCTCGAAGGACGAACGCTCGTGATCCTCGGGCCGTCGCCCTTCGAGGCTCCCCCCGATCAAGTCGGGGGTCGCACCTCAGGGTGACGGTATGAAAGCGTACGCGGTTCACATGAACAATTGAATGCTGCGGAGAGCGGCGTCGCAATTGACCAGATCGACGCGCTTCAACTTGATTTTCAGCGTGCCGCCGACCATCGCCAGAGTGTGCGTCGCCCAGGCGGCGTACATGTCCTGCTCGTCGAGCCGGGTTTCCATGTAGTGCATCGGCGTCCAGGTGACGTACTCGTTGGCGGCATCGTCGCGCCGGTCGATCTGCGGGGTCTGCAAGCACGTGATGGCAGCGGCTCTTCGGCTTTTGCGAAAAGGTGCGGTTGCCCTTGAGCCGTTCGATGCGGATGCGCAAGAGCAGCTTGTCCTCGTACATCAGCGACGTGGTCAGCCGCGGATCGGTCTGGCCCCATTCCAGCGGCATCCAGTAATAGCCGTCGTCGGCGAACAGATCGAGCCATTCCTCGAAGCGGTGCTGGTCGATCAGCCGCGCCTCGTGCATGACGAATCCCATGAGCTCCTGGTCGGTCGGTGCGGCCACAACGCGCTCCGTCACATCGACAACGTCATGAATTTCGACCAGGCGCGGAACTGATTGCGCATCTGCCACTCGGACGTGCCGTTGATGACGGCGGTCTCCTGTTCGATTTCCGCCGGGTCATAGAGGCGCTGGATGTTGACCCAAGGATTGGCGTCGACGTGCAGGCCCTCTTGGGCGCGCTCATACATTTCCAGATCATCGTGGCCGACGATCGAGGTCGGGGCATTGATCAGGCGGCTATAGGTCAGCGTGCGCTCGAGCAGCATGTCGGGAGCGCCGACCAGGCGGAAGGTCCACGATTCGGCAAGCGTGCGGTCGGCCGCGATCGGCTTGAACAAGCGGATGGCCTGGATCGGCCCCTTCACCGTGAAATTGGGAAAGTACGCGGTGTTGTGCCGGTTCTCGTCGAGGATCGCTTTGGCGCGCGCTTCGCCATAGGCGGCGACCATTTGATCGAAATAGCCGGGAATGGCCGAATAATCGGAATGGATGGAGTGGTGCACGCCGGTGTGGCCGTGGCCGTTGCGCCAGACGCGGATGCCCATTTTCTCGAAGAATTCGTAGGACGACATGAACGGCGCGTAGATCTCGACGGCCGCCGGCCTTTTCTGGTTGCTGCCAGGCTCGGCTTTCTTCCACACATCGATGGCCGTTCCGGCCGACGATTCGTGCGCCACCATCGGATGGCAGGTGTCGGTCAAATTTTCGACCAGCATTTTCCAATTGCAATTGTGCATGTAGCGGAGCACGCCGCCGGCCACTTCCAGGCGGCCGACCGGCGAGCGGTCCACCATGTTGTCGATGGTCGAGAGGCTTTCGCCGAAATAATCCTCAAAACCGGGACCGGCGTCGTTTAATTTGGCGAAGACAAATCCCCGATAGTTCTTGACGTGGCGGACTTTCGGAATGCCTTTGACGGCCTCGCTGTCTTCCAGGCCGGTGTGTTCGTAGCCCTTGCGCAGCGGGATCGCGAGCAGCGAGCCGTCGGTCTTGAACGACCAGGCATGATAGGGGCAGCGGAAGAATTTCCCGGCATTGCCGCAGGTGTCGATGGTGATGCGGGTGCCCTTGTGCGGACATCGATTGTAGAGAACGTGCACCGCGCCGTCGCTATGGCGGACCATGAGCACCGGCTGCCGGCCGATGGTCGTGCCGTAATAATCGCCGGCATTCGGCACCTGGCTGTCGTGCCCGACGTAAATCCAGGTATTGGCGAACAAGTGCTCCATTTCCAGGTCGAAGACTTCCTGATCGACGTACACATCGCGGTGCACTTCGGTCTCGCGCACGAGATCATGAACAGCTGCGGCGTTGCCGTTGTATTTGCTCATGCGCGGTCTCCTCGAATCATCCGTCTAATCGCCGCTCATTCCCGCGCAAGCGGGAATCCATAAGTGCTGGGTCCCCGCTGGAGTTCACCCCCGACGCCGATCGCGGGCGGGGACGAGCGGATAATGGCGGCACCATCTGCATCATGAAAACCTATAGATCGAGAACAAGCCGTGGCGTCTTCGCCCGCGAGACGCAAATCTGCATGACCTTGTTGCTGGCGCGCTCGTCGTCGCTGAGAATATGATCGCGATGGTCGGGCTCGCCTTCGAGCACGGCGACTTGGCAGATGCCGCATTCGCCGCGCTGACAATCGTACATCGGGTCGATGCCTTCCTCTATGAGCACCTGCAGGATGCTCTTCTCGGGCGGCACCATGAAGGTAAGGCCGGACCGCTGCAGCACGACTTCAATAGCGGTATTGGCGGCCATCGGGCGGGTGTCTCCGGGTTCCGGCAAGCACTTAGTTCAAGCCTAAAATAATGTCGGCGCAGGCTTTGTGCTAATACAATTCGCCAAATCTGCAATTGGCCAACTGGAAACGCCAAGGCGAAATTTGCCGCAGTTACACGCAGAAACAGGTCAGATGCCACGCTCCGGGCTTCCCGGGATCTTTCCGCCGTCCGCGCGCACGCTGCCGAAAATGCTGACGCGGCAAGCGCAGCGTTTTGGAGCGCGGCGGCTCGTTACGGTCGGCGGCCAAAGCCTGACCTATGCCGAGGCGGAGGCCGCTGCGGCGGGCTATGCGGCCGCGCTGGCCGCAGCCGGGGTAAGCCCCGGCGACCGCGTCGCCATCATGTGCGGCAACCGGCCGGAACTGCTGCTCACGGTGCTCGGCTGCGGCTGGCTTGGCGCCATCGCTGTGCCGATCAATACCGCCTCGCGCGGCGCGCAGCTCGAGCACATTTTGGGGAATTGCGGCGCGCGGCTTTTGGTGATCGAGCGCGAACTGGTGCCGGCCGTGACGCGCCTTGATCGCGGACGCATTGCGCTCTCGGCCCTCTGGCTTGTCGGCGACGCAGAAGGGAACGGGACGGAAGCCGGCACGTCGCCCTTTACGGCGACGCCGTTTCCAAACCCCGGCGACGGGCGGGCGCCGCATCCGGTCGAGCCGGGCGACACATTCGCCATTCTCTACACGTCCGGGACGACGGGCCTCTCCAAAGGCGTGTGCTGTCCGCACGCCCAATATTTTTGGTGGGCGGTCTATACCGGCGAACTGCTCGGCGTCGGCGAAGGCGACGTGCTGATGACGACGCTGCCGCTGTTCCACACCAATGCACTGAACAGTTTTTTTCAGGCGCTGCTCAACGGCGCAAGCTTGGTGGTCGAGAGCCGATTTTCGGCGTCGCAATTTATCGGCCGGCTGCTGCAAGAAAAGGCGACTGTGACCTATCTCCTCGGCGCCATGGTGCCGATGCTCTTGGCGCAAAAGCGAAGCGACGCCGAGACGGCGCACCGGGTGCGGGTTGCGCTTGCTCCCGCAGTGCCGGCGCATTTCCATCGCCAGTTCGTCGAGCGCTTCGGCATCGCCTTGGTCGACGGATATGGCTCGACGGAAACAAATTGCGTGATGGGCGCGCTGGCGGCCGAGCAACGGCCCGGCACCATGGGACGCCTCCTTGCCGGCTTTGCCGCCCGCGTCGTCGATGACCACGACAACGCGGTGCCTGACGGGGAGGCGGGCGAACTTATCCTGCGCGCCGACGAGCCGTTCGCCTTCGCCACCGGTTATTTCGGCATGCCGGAAAAGACCGTCGAGGCCTGGCGTAATCTCTGGTTTCACACCGGCGATCGGGTGATCCGCGAGGCGGACGGTTATTACCGCTTTGTCGATCGCATGAAGGATGCCATTCGCCGGCGCGGCGAGAACATTTCCTCCTACGAAGTCGAGCAGGTTCTGATCAGCCATCCGGACGTCGCCAACGCGGCGGTGTTTCCGGTGCGCTCGGAACTCGCCGAAGACGAAGTGATGGCGGCGATTGTGCTGCGAACCGGCGCGCAACTTTCGCCGGCGGCGCTGCTCGATTTCTGCCAGCCGCAAATGCCGTATTTCGCGGTGCCGCGGTTCGTCGAATTTGTCGACACGCTGCCGGCGACCGAAAACGGCAAGGTGACGAAATACAAATTGCGGGAACGCGGCGTCACCGCGGCGACGTGGGACCGCGAGAAGGCCGGATATAAAATCGCTCGCTAAGGCTCGGGTATTGCTCTACGGATCGGCCACCTTCGCCGAAGGCCATAAGAAAACGCGAAAAACCATACCGGAAGGATTTCCGCGCATGAGCGTCGCCGCCATCGAAGCCCCACAAAGCCTGATCAATTGGCGCTATTTCTGGTGGGCGCTGGCCGCTATCGGCGTCATGATCGCCGCCATCCTCGCCGACAATTTCTGGTTCCTCGATTTCGTCCACGTCTTCACCGGCCTGTTGTGGACCGGCATCGATCTGTTCCTCGGATTCGTGCTCGGTCCGATCCTGCGTCGCTCGGAACTTTCCGTCCGCCGCGAAGTCGTGCGCCGGCTGGTCCCGCGCACGTTGTTTCTGATGCCGGCCCTCGCAATTATTGCCGGCACATCAGGCTGGTTTCTCGCGGTCAAGCTCGGCTATACCGCGCTGCCATGGCCGGCTTTTGGCTGGGTCGCGGCGGCGCTGGCGCTGGTCACTTTGATGACCATCCAGGGCGTGGGGTTTCTGGCGCCGGTCAACGTCTTCGTCTGCCTCGAATTGCAGAAGCCTAGTCCAGATATGAGAAAAGTCGCCGTCTGGATGCCGCGCTACTTTTACGCCACCGCGCTGCAAGGACTGATGCAGATTGCGATTATCATTGTCATGACGCGATTTCGCACCGGCATGTAAGTGCGTCCCGATCTACGAACTCGGGCTTTCTTTTATGCCGCAGCGCCTCAGCTCGAAGCGACGTGAGGCCACCAAACGCGCGGTGGCCTCACAACAAGAATTTGGTTCGTGGCGCGCGATCACCATTCCGTCCAGCGATCGCCGTGCCAATAGCCGCGGCCTTCATGTTCGCGGAACGTGACGCTGGGCCCAGGACGCCAAGTGTCTTCGTGAACCACGACGCCGGCAGCCGGCGGATATTCGTAGACTTCATGGGTGTGCCAGCAGACCGGGCCGACACACGCAACCCCTGCCGACGCGCTCATTGTGGAAAAAGAAAGAGCGCCAGCGCCCAAGGCTGCCGCGGTGAGTAATTTGGTGGAAAGTTTCATTGCTCGCCTCCTTATCAACCGTCACAACGACGAAACGTCTGAAACTGTTCCAGGCAGTCGCGCAGGTGATGACCAACAATCCGGCAGAGAACGCGCGTCATCGCGAGTGGCCGAAAAAGTAGCCATAGAAATAGGGCGCGGAAGCGGAGCCGCGCCCTGTTATCCCGCCGCCTAGCGGCGGTTGAGTTAATCGTTGTGATGGATGATGACTTTCTTGTCCCCTACCGGCCCTTCCTTCTTTTTTATCACTGTCTTGCTCTCGGTGGCGGGCGCTTCTTCTTTTTTTATCACCGTCTTGCTGTCGGTGACGGGCGCGTCCTTTTTGATCACCGTTGTTTCGTCGGCTTTGGCCAGCGGCGCCATCTGCACACTCAACACAAGGGTAGTCGCCGCGGCAATCATCAACGTACGCATTTTCTGCTTTCTCCTCAGTCGTTCAGTCCCGTTTTGCTCAATGCCGTTGAGCACATTGAGTTCCGTCGAGCCGAGGTAATCTCGTAAACAATTGGGGGAACGAGATCGGATGCCACGCTGTTCTCTTAGCGCGGTGGGAAGCGCAGAGAAGGACAGCTAGGAGATAACTGGCGGAAGGGGTGAGATTCGAACTCACGAGGGAGCAAAGCCCCCTGCCGGTTTTCAAGACCGGTGCCTTAAACCACTCGGCCACCCTTCCATAGCTGAAACGTCAAGCACTTAGCGATATATCGAGCGCGAAGGCTTTGGCAACTTGGCACCAACTTGGCACCAATCAGCGCTCCACTGGGCACAATGTCTGCAGAGCGCGGGCCCCTTAACGATTATCCCAGAAGCGCGCCCTTAGCGAGCGCAGCGATTGCCGTTGCTGCGGACGTATCCGCTTTGCGCGTGCACACCGCCGCTCCAAGACAGGCGCCTCGGTCTGCAGCCACTTGCCAATAATCGGGGGCGCTGCTCGCGGCCGGGAGTCGAGTCTGTCACACAAAAGCGAACCCCCAAGCGGGGCAAGTCGCTCGGGGGTTTCAGCTATTGGTTCCACCGACCCAGTGAAGAGGGCACTACGGAAGCCCGGTCGGCACCTCCCTAACTCAGTTGCCGCGACTTCGTTCCAATGATTTTGCGGAACGGCCGTTTGTATTGCGCGTTAGTCACTGGGAAGGTTTCATCAGAGGAGAGTCCCACCAATGCGCAAACTCGCTATCGGATTGTTCGCACTCGCCGCGATGGGCTTGGCTGTACCGTCCGCTGCTCTGGCCGACGCGGTCGTGATTCACAAGCGCGGCCCAATGTACAAGGCGCCGCCCCGCGGCCGAATATACAATTACGCGCCGCCTGCCCGTAACAAGACGGTCATCATCAAGCACCGCAACAACTATTGAGCGACGCATCGCTCGATCGTCGGTCCGAAAGGAGTCTCGGCAAACATACCGGGGCTCTTTTCGTTTTTGGGCACGCGGCCGGGTCGCGTTCTATGAACCATCTCGTGCGGCCACCACTGAGGCGCCGCTCGTGGCACCAAGTTTGGCACCAATTTCCTCAGAACGGATCAGTATGAACTGACACGAGCTAAAACGGCGGCCACGCAGGAAGCCGAAATTTCCTTATAGAACCGTACCTATCAGTACGTGTACAACGCCCGGTGTTTTTCAAGACCGGTGCCTTAAACCACTCGGCCACCCTTCCGCGGGCGAGGAGTTAAGCAGGTACCGATATATGGACCATGAATGGCTTGGCAACTTCTGCCAGCTTGGACCCACGATGAGCCGATCACCTTTGCACCAATAGCGCGCAACACTGGGTAAACAATCAGCGCCGCTATCTGGAATGTTCGCGCCAAACGAACGTTATTCACACCACTTTCTCGACGGCGCGCCGCGCTTTACTTCCTGCAACGCCGCGACTTCAGGCAGCGTGCATCCTTTTCATGAAGGAGGCGCGGAGTTTATGTTTAAGCATCATGCGATTGTCGGGAGTCTTGTCGCCGGCTTGGCGTTATTAGGTATAGGATCACAAGCAAGGGCGCAGTCGCCGGGCCCGGTCGCATACAAGGATCCGGGCCTGCCGTTTGATCCAAGCGGATTCTTTTTCGGGCTCGGCGGAAGCTACAATTCGGTGAACTTCGACAACCGGAATCTGTACGTCCAAGGGGTTTCGAATGTCTATACCGGCTCCGCGCTGGTCGCGAACGGATTCGCCAACGGGACCACTACCGTCAATATGCCGGCGCAATCGACCTTGGCGCCCGATGTACAGATCGGATATTTCCAGCATTTCGCTAACAGCGGATGGCTGTGGGGCACCAAGTTCAACTATAGCTATCTCAACTCCACGGCGGCGTTATCGAGTTTCCTCGTTCCGCAGGCCGGGTCAGTCACGAAGAGCGCGGTAGTCACGCCGTTTACCGGCAACGTGCCGATTGGCGCGTTCCAGACCAATGTCACTCATCAAATGACGTGGCTGGCGTTTCTAGGCCATTCCTTCAACGCCTTCACGGTCTATCTCGGCGCCGGTCCGTCGGTATCGCAAATACAGACGAGGTACAACAACATAGGAGGCTTTGCTGACATCGGGGGCGTACCGACGCTGATTGCTCCGCGGGACAACTACAGCACTTCTGGCTGGGTGGCTGGCGGCGCGGTTTCATTGGGCGCGACTTATTTTTTCAATCCCAATTGGTTTCTAGATTTCAGCTATGTCTACGACACAACGTTCAACCAGACCGCCAGCTTTTCGGGGCCGTTCACCAATACGACCGGAGGTTATACCACGGTCGGCACGTTGTCGGGCAACTCGTCCGGCCGCCTGACCACGCAGTCGGTCAGTGTCAGCATCAATATGCTGTTCGACACCAATCGCCGCGGGAGCTGGCTCCAGTAGCTTTGGAAAGGATTCGCGCCGGACTTGACGAGGCGCGTGCATCTGGCATCGAACTGTCTACTGTGAGCTATTTTTCAGGCCGCTGCTCGAGCACCGGTGCCGGTAACGAGAAAACTTGACTTAACGCGACCATGCGGTCTGAATTACCAATACGGGGAAGTACGACCTCAGTAGGGCTTTCTCGGGCAAGGCAATTCAACCGCGGCCAAATACCCCCAGGGGCTGGTCGGGGTTTTTCTGTATGTGCTCTTGATACCAAGGAGGGTGAGCATGAAGCGACTAGCTTTTGCAGTGGGGCTGCTGGTGTTTGGGCTTGGCGCGACGTTTCCAGCGCGCGCCGATTTTGGCGTCGTAAGATTCCATAGTGGCTTTTGCCGCATTTGGCCGGGCACCGCGGTGGTGCCCATTGGCGGCCAATACTTGGCATTCCTCCGGCATTGGGGCGGACATCACTGGTGGCAGTATCGGTTCCCGACATTCGCGGGTGCAAACATAGCGTTGCACGTAGCCGCGTCGCATCGTCGCTGCTCATACATCAACCAATAGCCGCCGCCGACGCAAAAGAACCTCAAGCAGAACGCGCTTGAGGATCGAACGCGAGGAAGGTGAACGGCCGCCGGTTAGTGAGCCAATGCCGCGAGAAGGAAGGCCCCGGGGTGGTCAGCGCCGGGGCCTTCCAACCCTGCCGCTTCACGAAAGTTGCGACCGGCGCGTCGGGCTTTATGTCAAAACTCGCCAGCGCTTGATTGCTCAAAATGCTTTTGTGACGGCAAACTAAACAACTTACTTGCACGATGATTTCGGCCGCCTTGTTCATGGGCGGCATGGGATGCCCTTCGATCGACAGCACGAGCCGGAGTGCCACCGCGACGTCATCCGCGGGCAACTGGCCGCGCGCCGCGGCCGTGGTGATCGATGCCACGCGCTGCCAGGTGTCCTTGGCGCGGTATTCGGCCGGCAAACAGACCAAACTTGAACCTTGAGCGAATCAGGCACGCACGTTAAACAGCCAAGCGGATTACGAAAAAAAGCTCGATATGAACCGTCTCGTTCTCGCTGGTGTAACGCTGCTTGCGGTCGTTACGGCGGGGACCGCCGGTGCCGCCGCTCCGCCAATTTTGTACAAAGCTCCTCCGCCATCGGTTCATGCGGCCGCACCTTCGCGCGAGTTTGTTCGGAGCGCCAAGCCGAAAAATGTGCCGACTTCCGCGAGCAAAAACGATGTTCTGTTTCAGCGATTTTTGGATTGGCGTAAAAAGCAAACGCAGTGACGGCGCGGCCGCACCGTCGGCGGTTTTCAAGGCCGGCTGTTAACCCATCGGCCACCGGTCCGATTTTTCAAGATCAAGAAGCTGCGCAAGGCACGGGCGAATGCTTGAGCAACACGCTCCGATTTTGCGCAAGTTGCGGGGCGTGTCTACGCTTATTTGCACGGGCCCGCTCAGCCTGCATAAGAGTTGTCGGGTCGCGCGGTCCATGGCTGAAAAAAGAAAAAATCTCCGAGCTGCAAACAAAATTCTCTGAACGTGACGCCGGCGGACATGGGCGGCATGGTGTACGCCAGGCGTACAACTGCTGCGCGTCATGCGAAGAGTTCGCGCGCGGCGCCTTCTGAGCGCCATCATTCAGCATCCCGCTTAGGCCAGGTCTGATATTCACTTTTTGCAATTCGCGGGCGGCGTGCCGATGCGGTCGCGCCATAAAATGGCCGCGGGTGGTCATTTCAAATCCGGCCGCGGGGATCTTCAAACAAAAAAACAGGAGCCATAATGCGAGTGTTTCTCGTTGCGTTGATTATTTGTGCTTTTGCGTCGGGGGCAAAGGCTTCGTATTTGATTTCGCCGATCGGCGAAGGTGCGCAGTACCCCACCTACCGGCATTACTCCACGTACCGGCATTACCCCACATACCATTCGTATGGACGCGCAATGCGGGGATTGCGGTCGGTGCGGCACATCGTCCAGCATGGCAGCCATGCTGCGATGACCAGCGAAATCGTCGCTCACCCGGCGGGCTGTCCGCCAAGTCTGTTCTGCGGCTGCGGCGTGAGCGTTCGCGTTTTTGGTCACTCGGTGCGCGAGCTGTGGCTGGTGCGAAACTGGTATCGCTATCCGCGCGCCGCGGCCGCGCCGGGAAATGTCGCCATTCTCGGCTCCCGCCACGTTGCCTACATCCTTCAGGTGTACGGCGATGGGACAGCAAGGCTGTATGATCCTAATAGCGGTGGCGGTTTGACTCGCATCCGCCGTGTGTCATTGCGCGGTTGGGCAATCGTCGATCCGCACGCGAGCGTTCGCCGGCGCTACCAGTACGCCGGGGTCTGAACGAGCGCGTGTGACCAGCACACACAATCCGAGCAAATCTGTTCGCGCCGCAAGCCGCAACATTTCCCCGTGTTGCCGTTCGCGGCGCGAACGCGTGAAAGGACGCTCGTCTCTCCGGTCGGATAAGATGGCCTTCGATCTCTGATTCGAGTGTTCGCGTGCGCTGTTTGGCAAAAACGCTCTCGCGACAGGTCGATGAGGAAGCCAGAGGGGCAAAATCAGACACGCAGAGTTGCGCGGCGCGCGACCGCCGGGCACTCGCAGGCGTTGCCACCGTGATTTGTTGGTCAGCGGCCTTCGCCCAACAAGTGCCGCTGGTCGATCAGGCGGTATCGTCGACAACGCCGCCGGCGCCGCTCGTGGTGAAGACAGCGCCGCCGCCGGCAACGTCCGTCAGCGACGCCGCTTCCACTTTTGACGCGAAGTTCAACGCCGCGGTGACCAGCGACTACAATTATCGCGGCTACACGTTATCGAACCACCTGCCGAGCGTCTCCGCCAACGCCGAAGCCGATTACAACATGTTCTTCGGCAGCGTGAATGTGGCGTCGGTGCAGATGCCGGGTCTTTCGCATTTCCAGATGACGGACACGCTGGGGCTGCGCCGAGCATTCGGCGCGCTCACCATGGAGACCGGCGGCGCGATCTACAGCTATCCGGGCGGCGCGAACGATCCTTCCTATGCGGAGGTTTACGTTTCGCCCAGCTACGCGGTAACGAAAAAGCTCACCATCGGCCTGAACATGTTTTACGCGCCCGATTACTATCGTCACGGCGTCTGGGAAAATTACAATTCGCTCACGATCAAATACGATATCGCTTGGGGGCTGTCGTTCTCGGCCGAACTCGGCCGCCAAAGTTTTGGCACGACGCGCGCGACGCCGACATCGCCGGGCTTCGCGTTCCCGGACTACAGCTACGGCAATGCCGGATTTTCCTATACCTACAAATCGCTCACGTTCGATCTGCGCTACCACGCGACGACGCTGAGCAAACAAAGCTGTTTTCTGATAACCGGAACGGGCTCCGCGGTCGGCGGATCGAATGGCTGTGCTCAGGAGGTCACCGCAGCGCTGAGCTGGAGCGCCGGATTGTCAGATGTGAAAGCGGCCTTGGCCGGATCAAAGTGAGCGCGTGCGCGGCGGGAACTTTGCTTGTTCGATTTTCAAAACCGCTGCCTTAAATTGCGCGTTCCGTCTTCTGATTGTGTCCCATTCATGACTTGTTCATGACTGTTCACGACTCGGCAAGGTTATCGCGCGTCTGTGTTGGCAAAATAAATCAAATCAACTGGATCAGGTATAGACATTCTTGCCGACGTGTGGTTAGTCGCGCGCGCCGGGCGCTTCCAGTCCCGCGCAAAATCAAAAAACGCAACAATTCGAAAGGCACCGCAGCCAATGTCGAGACGTGCTGTAGCACTGCTTCGTTCCTTTCAAACTAAACTTACCGCGCACTCGGAAATTTTCGTGCGCGTCACGTTCGGCGTGTTCATGGGCAGCCTCGTCGTGCTGCTGATCCTGCTTTACGCCGACGTCCCAATCCTGGGCACCTTGTAGATCCTCTCCCTTCCGTCCTGCCCGGCTCGACAGCCGGGCGGGAACTTTCCGTTCACTATCGGGTCCGCTCCGCGCATTTTCGCCACAATGTGACCACGCTCGGATTCGATAGCTAGGGAGCGGGGGGAATTGGGGACGATGCTGGGGCGGGCAATCGCAACTCTGCGGATCATTGCGCCAATCGGCGCCTGCGCGGCATTGTGCCTGCTCTTGGCCAATTGCTCGAGCTCGGTCGATTCGGGCTACGGCGTATCGCCAAGCCCGCGGGTCGTCAGCTATGGCGATCCGGTCCCCAAGGGGGGCGGCGTTTATCGGGTAGGGGCCCCCTATGTGGTTGGCCGGGCGGGTTTACGTACCCGAAGACAACCCGAATTACCGCGCCGATGGTCTGGCCTCCTGGTACGGCGAGGATTTCCATGGACGTTTGACGGCGAACGGCGAGGTTTTCGACCTCAACGGCATCTCGGCGGCGCATCCGACGCTGCCATTGCCCTGCTACGCGCGGGTGACCAACCTCTCCAACGGCCGCTCCATTATCGTGCGCGTCAACGATCGCGGGCCCTATCATGGCAACCGGATCATCGATGTCTCGGTAAGGACGGCGCAGCTGCTCGGCTTCCAGACCAACGGCACCGCCTGGGTCCGCGTCGAGTATGTCGGCCGCGCGCCGCTGGCGGGCTCCGACGATCGGGTTCTTGCCGCGACGCTGCGTCAGGACGAGCCGGCCCCGCTGCCGAACTCGACCAAGTTTGCGGCGGCAAAGCCGATCGTTCCGGCGGCCTTGGCGCCGGTCGAGCGGGGCCCTCGCTTGGCCAGCGCGTCAACGGATGACACGGTGGTGGCCGCGCCTGCGGCCGGCGTCTTTCGAGCGGCCGCATCGGCCCGCGAGCGGCGCCGACCAACTCCTCAACGGCCGCGGGCTCTACTAAATCCACAGCACGACGTACGGCTGCGGCCTTGTGCCCGTCCTATTGCGCATAATGCACGCGCATGCGAATCGCTCGCCGTCGGTTTTGCGCGGAGGCGGAATTGCGAACAGCCGGCGGCGTCTCGCCGATAGCCTTCTTGGCGGCAACCTTTCTGGCCGCCGCCATAGCCATGGCCCAGGCCGCTCCGAGTATGACGGTCAGGAAGGAGGACACCTTCCAGACCAGCGTCCCCAATGCCGTTCTGCTCGATCCCGACAGCGACAGCCTATTGTTCGACAAAGGCGGCGACGACCTGGTGGCCCCGGCGAGCCTTGCCAAGTTGATGACGCTCGAATTCGTATTCAATGAGATCAAACAAGGCCGTCTCAAGCTCACCGACGAATTCCCCATCAGCGAAAATGCCTGGCGCAAGGGCGGGGCGCCGTCGCACGGTTCCACCATGTTTGCCGCCATTCATAGCCGGGTCAGCCTCGACGACCTGATCCACGGCATTATCGTCGAACTCGGCGAATGACGCCTGCATCGCCATAGCCGAAGCACTGGCCGGTAACGAGGCTGCCTTCGGCGCCCTTCTGACCAAACGCGCGCGCGAAATCGGCTTGGAAAAATCGACCTTCACCAATGCGACCGGCTATTCCGATCCGAACCTGCGCGTCACGCCGCGCGAGCTTGCGGAGCTCGCCCGCCACATCATGCAGACTTATCCCGACTTCTATCCGTATTTCGCGGAGCGCGAGTTCACCTGGAATAAGATCCGGCAAATGAACCGCAATCCGCTGCTCGCCATGGGGATCGGCGCCGACGGATTGAAAACCGGCGAAACCAGTGAAGCGGGGTACAATCTCGTCGGCTCCGCGGTCGTGGACAATTTCCGCCTGATCGTCGTGATTACCGGCGCCGGATCGGAAAAGGAGCGCGCGGAAGAAGCACGCAAGCTCCTCGATTGGGGCTTCCACGGATTTGAGGCGCGCATCCTGTTTGCCGAGGGCCAGACCGTCGGTGAGGCGAAAGTCTTCGGCGGCTCCGAAAGCTACGTTCCGCTGATCGGCCCCGGAACGATCAGCGTGATGATGCCGCGCAATGGCGGCGAGCATTTGAGCGCGCGCATCGTCTATAGCGGGCCAGTGCCGGCGCCGATCAGCAAGGGGCAAAGCATCGCCAAGCTCAAAGTCTGGCGCGGCCAAAATCTCGCCCTCGAAGTGCCGCTGCAGGCGGCTGACGATGTCGGGATCGGCGGCATGACCCATCGGGCCATGGATGCGGCCACGGAACTGATTATCGGCCTGTTGCGGGCGGGCGTGAGCCGTCTTTGATCCGGAATTCTGGCGCTTCGCGCCCGCTGATGGCGGCGGCTGCGATTTGCGATTATATCGACCCGTGCGCGGCGCGGTCCGGCGCCGATGGGCGCGACGCGTATCCGAATTCGATCGGGACATGGCATGCGGGGAAAGTTCATCACTTTTGAAGGCGGGGAGGGGACCGGCAAGTCGACGCAAGCGGCGGCGCTGGCGAAGGAGCTTCAGTCGCTTGGCATTTCCGTTCTGCAAACCCGCGAGCCCGGCGGATCGCCCGGCGCCGAAATCATCCGCCACGTTCTGCTTTCCGGAGCGGCAAAACCGCTCGGGCCGGAAGCGGAGGCCATGCTGTTTGCCGCTGCGCGCGACGATCACATCAAATGCACCATTGCGCCGGCCTTGGCCGAAGGCAAATGGGTCATCTGCGACCGTTTTGCCGATTCGACGCGCGTCTATCAGGGCATTCTCGGCCGTGTCGATCACCGCTTCATCAACGCGCTTGAGCGTGTGTCGGTGGGCGGGCTCTTACCCGACCTGACGCTCGTGCTGGATGTTCCCGCCGAAATGGGCCTCAAGCGTGCCGCCGGGCGGCGCGGCAGCAACCCGCCGGACCGTTTCGAAGCCGAACAGCTGGAGTTTCATCAAAAGCTGCGCGCCGCGTATCAGGAGTTGGCTAAACGCGAGCCGAGACGCTGCGTCGTGATTGATGCGCGCGCCGCCAAGAAAGTCGTCGCCAAAAGGATTTGGTACACAGTGTGCAAAAAATTCGATTTGCAGCCGCCCGTGGCCGCACTGGAAACAGCGGCGCCATGAGCCGGGACGCACCTGACGAAAACGAAGACATCGCCGCCCCGCACACGGCCGACCTCCTGTTCGGCCACGGCGAAGCTGAGGCCATGCTGCTCGCGAGTTATCGGAGCGAAAAGCCTCGCGCACGCGTTCCTGCTCCTCGGCCCGAAGGGCATCGGCAAAGCGACGCTGGCCTATCGGATGGCGCGCTTCGTGCTGGCCCATCCCGATCCGGCCGCAGCCGACGTGCGCGCGGCGGCCTCGCTTGCAGTCGATCCGGCGCATCCGGCGGCCCGCCGCATGGCGGCCAAGGCGCATCCCGGTCTTCTTGTCCTCGAGCGTACGCCCAATGAAAAGGGCGTCATGCGCCAGCAGATCGCGGTCGACGACGTTCGCCGCACCGTGACGTTTTTCGGCACCACGGCGGGGGAGGGCGGCTGGCGCATTGCCGTCGTCGATGCGGTCGACGAGCTTAATCGCTTTGGCGCGAATGCGCTGCTCAAAGTGCTGGAGGAGCCGCCCGCGCGCGCCCTCTTGCTCCTGGTGTCTCACTCGCCGGCGCGCGTGCTGCCGACGCTGCGCTCGCGCTGTTGCGTGCTCAATATGCGCCCGCTCGCGCAGTCCGACGTGGCCGCAGCGCTGGCCGCGGCGGTCGGCGGGCAGGCTGACGACGCGGATATTCACGCTGCGGCCGCCGCGGGCGACGGCAGCGTTGGCCGGGCGCTGGAATTTCTCGACGAAGACATGCTGACGCTGCGCCGCCATGCCCTTGCCGAGCTCGACCGCCTGCCGGCGCTCGACAGCAATGCGCTCCATGCCTTGGGCGAGGCGCTGGCCGGCACTGACGCAAGACCGCTCGGCGCCTTTTTGGATACGGTCAACGCCTGGATGGCGCGGCGGCTTGATGGCGGCGCCGGCGATCTTTCGCGGCTCGCGGAGCTTGCCAATGCATGGCAGCGGATCAATCAAGCGGCGCAGGATGCCCTTGAATACAATTTAGAGCGAAAACCTCTGGTCTTCAGCGTTTTCGGCCAGCTTGCCGAGGCCACGCGCGGTTGATAGGTAGGCGCCGACATGGCCGGGTTTATCCCGGCCATCCACGTCTTGCATACTTGATCATTGCTCATGGCCCGCAAATCCAAACCGAAGTCCGGCAAGACAACGCCGCGGAAACGTAAGAAGCCAACCGCGGCAAAATCTCGCCGCACGCCGCCCAAAAAGGCAAAGCGTTCATCGGCGGCAAAGGGCCGTCCATCCGCGCCAAAGCGCGTCGCGCAAAAGAGATCGGCACAGAAGCCCAAGCCTGAGCCCAAGCCGGATCCAAGCCCGAATCCAAGCCGGCTCCGGCGCGGGCAAAACGCGCGCTCACGAAGCCGCCGAAAGCGTCGCCGCAGACTGCACCGAAGGTTTCGCGCGAAAGCACGCCGCCGCGGCAAGCGCCGCGGCCATCAATCCGGCAAGATGCCGCCGCCGCCGGGAAGGGCGCGCCCTATTACATCACCACCGCCATCGCCTATCCGAATGGCGCGCCGCATATCGGCCACGCTTATGAAGCGATCGCCACCGACGCCATCGCGCGTTTCATGCGGCTCGACGGCTTCGACGTGTTCTTTCTCACCGGCACCGACGAGCACGGAATCAAAATGCTGCAGACAGCGGCCAAGGAGGGCATCACGCCGCGCCAGCTTGTCGAGCGCAACGTGCCGCGCTTCAAAGCCATGGTGGCGATGCTCAATTGTTCGAATGACGATTTCATCCGCACCACCGAGCCCCGCCATTACCGCTCCTCGGAAGCCATCTGGCAGGCGATGGAGAAAAACGGCGACATCTATCTCGACAAGTATTCCGGCTGGTACTCGGTGCGTGACGAGGCCTATTACGACGAGAGCGAAACCCGCCTCGATGCGGCAGGCGTGCGCATCGGGCCGAACGGCACGCCGGTCGAATGGGTCGAGGAGGAAAGCTATTTCTTCCGGCTCTCGGCCTATCAGGACAGGCTGCTCGAGCTTTACGCCGGCGATCCCAACTACGTGCTGCCGCGCGAGCGCTTCAATGAGGTGATGAGCTTCGTCAAAGGCGGCCTGAAGGATCTGTCGATCTCGCGCACCACGTTCGACTGGGGCGTCCGGGTGCCCGGCAATCCGCGGCACGTGATGTATGTCTGGGTCGATGCGCTCACCAATTACATCACCGCCGTTGGCTATCCCGACGTCGACAGCGAAAAATTCCGCCGCTACTGGCCGGCCGATCTGCATGTGATCGGCAAGGACATCGTGCGCTTTCATGCCGTGTACTGGCCGGCATTTTTGATTTCGGCCGGCGTCGCCGTGCCGAAGCGTATTTACTCCCACGGCTTTCTGTTCAACCGCGGAGAAAAAATGTCGAAGTCGGTCGGCAACGTCATCGACCCCTTCGACCTCGTCAAAGCCTACGGCGCCGATCCCTTGCGCTATTTCTTCCTGCGCGAGGTGCCGTTCGGCCAGGACGGCAATTACAGCCATGAGGCGATTGTCAACCGCATCAACGCCGACCTCGCCAACGATCTCGGCAATCTGGCGCAGCGGTCGCTGACCATGGTGGCGCGCAATTTCGGCGGCGTGTTGCCGAAGCCGGGTTCATTCACCGACGCCGACGCGGCCATTCTCGCCGCTGCCGACGGCATGATCGGCAAGGCGCGGGACGCTGATGAAAACGCAGCAGCTGCATCAGGTGCTCAACACCGTCTGGGCCGTGGTCGCCGACGCCAATCGCTACTTCGCCGGCGAGGCGCCGTGGGCGCTCGCCAAGACCGATCCGGCGCGGCAGGGCACGGTGCTTTACGTCACCGCTGAAATCTTACGGCAGGTCGGCATTTTGTGTCAGCCCTTTATGCCAGAGTCTGCCGGCAAACTACTTGGATTTGCTCGCCATTCCAAGTGAGCTTCGCAGCTTCGCCGACCTTGCCGGCCGCATTGGCCGCCGGGGCCAAATTGCCGGCGCCGGCGCCGGTTTTTCCGCGCTACGTGGAGCCTGGGTTAGAAGCCAAAGAAGGACGTTCGCAGACTTCGGACAACAAGAAAGGCTTTCAGCAAACTCAAGATAAATCTGCGACCTTTCCCGTTGAAAAGTTGGACCTTGAGCTCGCATTCAGAAGAATAAAAGCTGACCTGCGATCAGACCGCTATTTTGTTCACTCTCCGATCGAGATCGAATTAGCTGAAATCGCTTTCGATGATTGGCTTAATCAACTCCGGAAGAAGGTCGCGGAGGGGTATCGGCCTCATTCGGCATTAGTAGCTGATATCCCGAAGGGGAACGGTGCCGTGCGTCCGGGCGCCTTGCTTGCACTCGAAGACAGGGTTGTCTATGCGGCCGCGGTTGGAGCAATTCTTCCTTCAATCAATGCCGGCTTAGGATGGTCGCAGGGTACAGTGGATTTTGGGTATCAACTCTCCAAAACACAACGTCGTGTCGAATGGTTTACCAACACGTTTAATAGTTGGTCCGCCTTTCGCAAGGCTAGCCTCGAAAGAATTGAAAAAGGCGCGACCTACGTCGTGCTGACGGATGTCACCGGTTTCTACGAAAACATCGATTTGCCGACTCTATTCTCCGACCTAAGGTCACTCGGCGCCGACCCCCACGTTATTCGCTTACTTGAAGGATGCCTGAACCGATGGTGCGTCATACCAAATCGCGGCCTTCCACAGGGATTATCGGCCTCAGACGTTCTCGCTAAGGTTTACCTCAACGCCATTGATCGGGCGTTAGCAGACACTGACATCGATTACATCCGATACGTGGACGATATGCGAATCTTTTGTCACGAAATTCCCGCCTGCAAAGAGGCCTTAATGTTTCTTACACAGGCTCTACGGAGGCGAGGTCTGAATTTGCAATCGGCGAAGACTGAGATCTTACCTGCGGCAGAGGCAAGGCGTCCTATCGAGGGCATCACCCCAATTATCAGCGACGTAATCAAAGGATATCGGGAGTTCGTTGAGAAGATGGGATCTATTAATCCTTATGCGCCGATTTCTCAGATTGAGGAGAATGTTGAGCCTAACGACCCTCCCGTAGAAGTAGTGCAGGAAGCGTTTCGGCTTAACTTCATCGATAAACCAAAGCATTTTAACAAGACGCTCTTTCACTTTCTCCTCAATCGACTTGGAGCTCAAAAAGATGGATATGCGCTTGAATATTGTTTGGATCAACTCGCGGTAAATCCGCAAGAGACGCGAACACTGCTTCGCTACGTTGAAAGGGTCGTCGGTTTCAACGAGGCGTTCGTGGCGATAGAACTGTTTCTAAATTCGCCCGACTGCATCTATGACTATCAAGCCTATGAAATTTTCAGGTGGCTTAACTTGGTGGCGATTTCTCCAAGCCCTGGCCTAGTCGCGATCGCACGCCGGGTAACGTTTGATAGTGCGCGACCTTCTTATTTGAGAGCAGTATGTAGGGTTGTGCTGCAAAACTATGGAACTACGGCCGATCTGGATCGATTGGAAGCGATATATGGCTCGGTTCACGATGATTTAGAGAAGGGGCAAATCCTAGTAAGTCTGCAGGGATTAGAACTGGAACGAAGAAACGAGTTTTATGCGCGTGTGGCGAGCGATGGGGAGCTTTGCGAACGCGCAATCAAATTGGTCCAAAATCGGTCCCCTGCCGCCTGATATGCTTAACGGGACAAGCATTCGTGTGCGGTGAAGAATTGTCGGATATTGAACCGCCACGCTCGATGCTGATCGACAGCCATTGCCATCTCGATTTTCCGGATTTCGCCGACGAGCTTGACGCTGTCGTTGCGCGCGCCCGCGCGGCGGGCATCGCGCGCATGGTCACGATCTCGACGCGCGTCGCGCGCCACGCCGGCGTGCTCGCCATCGCCGAGCGCTTTCCCGATATCTATTGTTCTGTCGGTACGCATCCGCATTACGCGGGCGAGGAGCCGGACGTTACTGCGGCCGACCTCGTATCGCGCGCGCAGCATCCGAAAGTCGTCGCCATCGGCGAAGCCGGGCTCGACTACCACTACGACCGGTCGCCGCGGCCGGCGCAGGAGCGCGGATTTCGCACGCATATCAAGGCGGCGCGCGACAGCGGCCTGCCGTTGGTCATTCATTCGCGGGCGGCCGATGCCGATACCGCGCGCATTCTCGAGGAGGAAACGGGGCAGGGCGCCTTCCCCGCCGTGCTCCATTGTTTCACCGGCAGCGCTGAGCTCGCTCGCCGGGCGATCGCGCTCGGGCTCTTTATCTCGTTCACCGGCATCCTGACGTTCAAGAACTCGGCCGCACTGCGCGCCATTGCCGCCGAGTTGCCCGCCGACCGCATTCTTGTCGAAACCGATGCGCCTTACCTCGCGCCGAACCCGTTTCGCGGCAAGCGCAATGAGCCGGCCTATGTCGGCGAAGTCGCAAAAGTCCTAGCGGAGGCCCGCGGCGTTTCTTTTGACGAGATCGCACGGCAGACGACCGACAATTTTTTTGCATTGTTTCGCAAAGTGCCGCGTCCGGCCGGCGCGGAGTTGCAGCGGCAAACCGCGCACAGCGCGCCCGCTGCATGAGTTTGCGCTTCACCATTCTCGGCTGCGGGTCATCGGGGGGCGTGCCGCGGCCGGCGCTTGGCTGGGGCGCATTGCGACCCGAACAATGCGAAAAACCGCCGCCGGCGAACTTCGCTTCTGGTCGAGCGTCACGGCCCAGGCGGGGTGACGCGGGTTCTGGTCGACACCCCACCCGACCTGCGCGAGCAGCTTATCGACGCCGAGGCCGATTGGCTCGACGCCGTGTTCTACACCCACCCGCACGCCGACCACATTCACGGCATCGACGACCTGCGCGCGTTCTTTATCAAGCAGCGGCGATTGATCGACGTCTATCTTGACGCCGACACCGCCAAGTCCGTTCTTGCGCGCTTCGGCTATTGCTTCGAATCGCCGCCGGGCAGCGACTATCCGCCGATCGTCCGCGAGCATCGATTTGCCGCCGGCCAGCCGATCGCCGTCGAAGGCAAAGGCGGGCCGATTACCGGTCTGCCGATCCTCCAGGAGCACGGCGATACGCCGTCGTTCGGCTTTCGCTTCGGGAGGATGGCCTATTCATGCGACCTCAGCGGTCTGCCGGCCGAGAGCGTTGCGGCGTTAGCCGGCCTCGACGTGTGGATTTTGGACGCGCTGCGCTATCGGCCGCACCCGAGCCATTTCTCCGTCGCCGACGCGCTCGACTGGGTCGAGCGCCTGAAACCACGCCGCGCGATCCTCACCAATCTCCACGCCGACCTTGATTACGCGAAGCTCCGGAGTGAGCTGCCGGCGCATGTCGAGCCGGCGTTCGATGGCATGACCATCGAGGAGAACTGAGCGGCGCGGCGCACTTTGGCGCAGCGGAAAAGCCCATTTCATGGGGATTATTGCATCATGTTCCATAATATCTCTTATGCGAATCGCCATGCGACGCTCGTTTGCGCCCCGGTTCGGCGAAATGGAACCAACGCCGCTTGCCGTCGTTTCCTCCCCGCTGTCCTGCTCGGCCGCGTTACGGCCAGCCAGGGCTTTGCTGGTTTCCAACCTCGCCATTCGCACCCAGGGGACCTGCCGTGAACAAAATCCGAGCACTCGATACACGCCGTAAGGCCGTTGCGCCGCTGGATACACCGACCGACTTGTCGGCCGATGCGGTCAGCAGAATTTCCGCGAAGCTCAATGAAGTTTTGGCGACGACCTTTGCGCTCTACGTCAAGACCAAGAACTTCCATTGGCACGTCAGCGGACCGCACTTCCGCGACTACCATCTCCTCCTCGACCAGCAAGGCGAGCAAATCTTCGCCATCACCGACGACATCGCCGAACGCGTGCGCAAGATCGGCGGTACGACGCTGCGCTCGATTGGCCAAATTTCGAAGCTCCAAGGCATCGAGGACAATGACGAGTCTTATGTGGCACCGGGCGATATGCTGCGCGAGCTGATGAACGACAACAAGACCTTGGTAGCGTCAATGCGCGACGCGCATGAGGTCGCGGCCAAAGGTGGCGACGTGGCCACGACCAGTTTTTTGGAAGTCTGGATCGACGAAGCCGAGCGGCGCACCTGGTTCCTGTTCGAGGCAAGCCGCAAAGCCGACGATTCCGGCCACTAATCGAGATTGTTAACAGCCCGGCCGACATCGCCGCGGCGAGTGGGGTCTGGTAGCTTTCCGGGTCAACTTGGAAGGCGATCATGAATCCTTCGCGCGACATCGGCCGGCTGATTGAAATCATGGCAGCGCTGCGCACGCCCAAGACCGGGTGTCCGTGGGATCTCGAGCAGAATTTTGCGACCATCGCGCCCTACACGCTCGAGGAAGCCTATGAAGTCGCCGACGCGATTGCCCGCGACGACCTCGCCGATCTGAAGGACGAGTTGGGCGACCTCCTGCTGCAGGTGGTCTTTCACGCCCGCATGGCGCAGGAACAGGGCGTCTTCGACTTCGGCGACGTCGTCGCGGCAATCACCGAAAAGCTCGTGCGCCGGCATCCCCATGTCTTCGGCGAACACGTCTTCGGCGAACATCGCGCCAGCAATCCGGAGGCGGTCAAAGGCTTGTGGGAGGAGATAAAGGCCAAAGAGAAAGAACAGAAACGAGCCAAAGCGGGAGGCGATGGGTCGGCAAAGGAGGGCGCCCTTGCCGGGGTGCCGGTCGCCCTCCCCGCGCTGACCCGTGCGCTGAAACTTCAGGCGAAGGCCGGCAAAGTCGGATTCGATTGGAACGACCCGCATGCGGTCTTACGCAAAATCCGCGAAGAGGCCGACGAGATCGAGGCGGCGCTCGCAACCGAGCCAGACGCCGCCGCGGCGGAGGTGGGTGACCTACTCTTCGCCGCAGTCAACCTCGCCCGCCATTTGCATGCCGATCCCGAAACCTTGCTGCGGCAAACCAACCGAAAATTCGAGCGGCGCTTTGCCGCGATCGAGCGCGCGCTTTCGGCGCGCGGGAAGGCACCGCAGGACGCCTCGCTCGCCGAAATGGATGCGCTCTGGGATGAGGCGAAGAAGGCGGAGGAATAGTTCGCGGCTACGCCCGGCTAAGCCGCGACGCGATGCATGGCGGACTTTTCGCGGGCGCCGCGAATGACCTTGACCGACCTTTCTATGGCCGACCACAAGCGGCCGATCTCGGCCTCCGAACAGGAATCGCAATCGAGGTCCTTGACGCCTTCGCCGTTGGTCAGCGCCAGCGCATAACAAGCCCGATGGGTGATTTGACCGCCCCAGACCGGAACGTCGAGCCGATCCAAGCACTTGCGCGCCGCGTCGACCGCCGTGGATTCGATCCCCTGCCGTTTGGCCGGCGCGCCGTTGAGAACGACGGCGTATGGCGTGCGCGCCTGCTGCGCGATTGCGATGGTTTCCTGCACGGCGTCAATGTCAAACAGACCGGGCCGGCATGGGATGATCACCAGCGTGGCCGCTTCGATCGCTTCAAGCACGCTCGCCGAGCCGTTCGACGGCGTGTCGATCAACATCCAGTCCACGCCGTTGCGCTTCGCCTTTTTGACAATGTCGCCAATGCCCCGCTTGACCACCTTCTGCGGCAAGGCGAATTCGGCGCGCAACTCATTCCACAGCGTCAGCGAGCCTTGCGGATCGTCGTCGACGAGCAGACAACGCCGTGTCGTGCGGTGCACATGGACGGCAAGATGCGCCGTCAAGGTGCTCTTACCCGCACCTCCTTTGCGGGACGCAAAAGCCAGAACATTCATCGCTGCAATCCGCACCTCACCGGGAGAAACGCAATCCCGGCAGTCGGAATCGCGGGCGCGTTATGGCGTTGCAGTTTCTGATGAGAAAGTGAACAAGCCGTCTATCTGCGTGTCGCACGGATGTCGCACAAGTGTCACAATCAGACGGCGGCAAACAAACCAAAGAAACTTCACTTCGCGGTGCGCGGCGCTGACGATGAAAACCGCTGGCGCACGGCGTTGGCCCGCCCGGGGTCGGTACGCACCGTCATGGCGACGCGCCCGGATTGCTCGTTGATCGCTTTGCGAATGACTTCGGTGTGGCGGTGCAGCCAGCTCACGCCCGCGCCATCCGCCGCATCAAGGCTAAGTTCGATAACGACCCGGCCCGCGGCCAGCCGCGTTTCGATGGCTTCACCGAGCGTGGCGATCCCCTCCCCGCTGATGGCGGACACGAGTACCGGCCGCTCGCCGGCCGGCTGGCGGCTGGCGAGATTCTCAAGGCGCGCCCGTGCCTCGGGATCGAGCCGGTCGATCTTATTCCACACCTCGATCAAGGCGGGCTTTTCGTCGGCCTTGCGCTGCGGATCGATGCCGAGCTGACCCAGGATTTGTTCGACGTCGTGCAATTGCGCCGCGGCATTCTCATGCGACATGTCGCGGACGTGGAGAATGACGTCAGCCTCGGTCACTTCCTCGAGCGTGGCGCGGAAGGCCGCGATCAGCATGGTCGGCAGGTCGGAGATGAAACCGACCGTGTCGGAGAAGATGACACGCGCGCCATGCGGCAGGTCCACGGCGCGCAGCGTCGGATCGAGCGTCGAGAACAGCATATCCGCGGACAGCACGCGCGCCTGCGTCATGCGGTTGAACAGCGTCGATTTGCCGGCGTTGGTGTAGCCGACCAAAGCCACTATCGGATACGGCACCCGGCGGCGGCTGTCGCGGTGCAGCGCCCGCGTGCGCTTGACCTTTGCAAGCTCGGTCTCGATCTTGGCGAGGCGTTCCTCGATCATGCGTCGGTCGGCTTCGAGTTGCGTCTCGCCGGGGCCGCCGAGAAAGCCGAAACCGCCGCGCTGACGCTCGAGATGCGTCCACGATCGCACCAGCCGGCTCTTTTGATAGGTCAGGTGCGCATGTTCGACTTGCAGCGCGCCTTCGCGGGTGCGCGCGCGCCGGCCGAAAATCTCCAGGATCAACCCGGTGCGGTCGAGCACCTTGGCGTTCCAGGCCTGCTCCAGATTGCGCTGCTGCACCGGCGTGAGCGCGCCGTCGATAACGACAATGCCGGCTTCGAGCGTTCGCACCAGCCCGGCGATCTCGTCGACCTTGCCCTTGCCGAGCAATGTGGCCGGGCGCATGGCGCTCAGCGGCACCACCCCGGCCTGCGCGACGTCGAGATCAATGGCTCGCGCCAGACCGACGGCTTCATCGAGCTTCGCCGGGGGCGTACGTTCGCTCGCTCCATGGACGGGAGGACGGCGCAGCACCGGCTCGATGACGAGGGCCCGGCCGGTCGTGGAGCCTGCACGTGCGGTTTCCTCCCCGTGGCCGGAGGGGACGTGAGCGAGCGCGGAGCGCGTGTCGCGACGGCGCGGCTCCAATCAGACCTTTTCCCCAGTTGCCGGTTCTTCCGCACCCTCGAACAACTGCACGGGATGGCCCGGCATGATGGTCGAGATGGCGTGCTTGTAGACGAGCTGCGAATGCCCGTCGCGGCGCAAAAGCACGCAGAAATTATCGAACCAGGTCACCACGCCCTGCAGCTTGACGCCGTTCACCAGGAAGATGGTGAGCGGAATTTTGTTCTTACGGACGTGATTGAGGAAGGTGTCTTGCAGATTTTGTGCACGGTCGGCTGCCATGGCCGTTGTTTCCGTTCTTGTACCACGGGCCCCTACCCCGCGGGTCGTTTCTTGCGCTTCCCTAAAATAGGGTGGGTCGAGCAAAGCGGAACCCACACGGAGCATTGCAATTGCAAAGAAAAAGCTACGGTTGCTCGCCCCACACTATAGACGTGCCGTGGCCAGCCGGCCGCAACCGACGCAGCCACGGAAAATTATTAGACGGTACCGGGCCCGGGGATGCAAGCCAAAGTTGGCGACGTTTGCACATTCTGCCGCCACAATCCCCTCACCCAACTTCTGCAAAACCGTGAAACGCGCGCCGCAGCGACGTGGTGATGGGGCCCGGCTTGCCGTCACCGATCACGTGGCCATCAATGCGTACGACCGGTAAGACGATTTGTGTCGCCGAGGTGACAAAGGCCTCGCGGGCGGCGAAGGCCTCTTGCAGCGTGAACGGCCGTTCCACGATGGCAAGACTTTGCGTCTTGACGGCCTCGAACAGCACCGAGCGGGTAATTCCGCGCAAAATGGCCCGATCCGCCGCACGGGTCACCAATTTCCCGTCCGGGGTCACAATCCAGGCGTTGGTCGAGGCGCCTTCGGTGACATTGCCGTTGCCATCGACAAACCACGCGTCGCGCGCCCCCTGCTCGATTGCCGTCTGCCTTGCCAGCACGTTGGGCAAAAGTCCGACGGTCTTGATATCGACGCGGCCCCAGCGATTGTCGGGCACGCTGATGACGGCGATGCCTTTGGCGGCCAGCGCTTCGTTGCGGCTTTGATTGAGCGAGCGCGCGGTAACGACCAGGCTCGGCGGGATTTCCGGCGCCGGAAATGCGTGGTCGCGCCGCGCCACGCCGCGGGTCACCTGCAGGTAGCATAAGCCGTAGCCGATGCGGTTGCGGCAGACCACCTCGCCCATCACGATCTTCAGCGCGGAAAGCGGCATCGGCATGCGCATGCGCAATTCACTGAGCGAGCGCACGAGCCGCTCCAAGTGGCGGCGCTGGTCGACCAATTGCCCGCCGCGCACCTCGCAGACCTCGTAGACACCGTCGGCAAATTGATAGCCGCGGTCCTCGACATGCACCTTGGCGTCGCGGAACGGCAGATAGCGGCCGTTGACGTAGGCGATGCGGGACATCAGACGACGGACGACAGAGGACAGACGACGGATGAAAGAGGAGAAGCCATCAACTTATCTGTCCTCCGTCGTCCGTCGTCAGTCTATGCCGAGCGCCTTGAGCTTGCGGTGCAGCGCCGAGCGCTCCATGCCGACAAACTCCGCGGTGCGGGAAATATTGCCGCCAAAGCGGTTGATTTGCGCCAAGAGATATTCACGCTCGAACACCTCGCGCGCCTCGCGCAAAGCCAGGCCCATCAAATGTTCGCCGCCGTTGCCGTTCGGCATGGAGGGAATCATCGAACCGACGTCCGGCGGCAACATTGACGCGGTGATGATCGCATCGGGCTCGCCGCCGGCAAGGATCATCAGCCGTTCCACGTTATTACGAAGCTGCCGCACATTGCCCGGCCAGTCGTGCGACTGCAGCACCGCCAGCGCGTCGGGTCCGATCGTGCGCTTGGGCAAGCCGGTCGTTTGCGAGATTTGCGTCATGAAATAGTCGACGAGTTCCGAAATGTCCTCCCGCCGCTCGGCAAGAGGCGGCACGCGGATCGGCACCACGGATAGTCGATGATAGAGATCCTCGCGGAATTTGCCGGCCGCGATGTCGGCCTCGATGTTGCGGCTGGTCGAGGACACCGTGCGTACATCGACGACGACTTTGTTGCTGCCGCCGACTCGCTGAAAAGTCTGGTCGAGCAGCACGCGCAGAATCTTGTTTTGCGTCTCGCGCGGCATGTCGGCGATCTCGTCGATGAACAGCGTGCCGCCATGGGCCTCTTCGAGGGCGCCGATCTTGCGCTGCTGCGTGCCGTTTCCCGCTTCAATGCCAAACAGCTCGGGCTCCATCTGCTCGGGCACGATCGCGGCCGCATTGATCACCACGAACGGGCCGTTGGCGCGCGCCGAAAGCGCGTGAATGGTGCGGGCGGCAAGCTCTTTGCCGCTGCCGGAAGGGCCGACAATAAGCACGCGGCTATTGGTCGGACCGACTTTCTCGATCGTCTGCCGCAGCTGATTGGCGGCCGGCGAACGGCCGACGAGGTTCGCGGCCAAAGGTCCGAGCTGCCGCAGTTCGCGCACTTCGCGCTTGAGCCTGGAATTCTCCAGCGTCCGTTCGGCGACCAATAACAGCCGGTCGGCCTTAAACGGCTTCTCGATGAAGTCGTAGGCGCCGCGCTTGATGGCGGAAACGGCGGTCTCGATATTGCCGTGGCCGGAAATCATCACGATGGGCAGGTCGGGATGCTCCTGCTTGAGCGCGTCGAGGAGCTGTAATCCGTCGAGGCGGCTGCCTTGCAGCCAGATGTCGAGGAAGACGAGATTCGGACGCCGCGCGACGACCGTGGCAAGCGCCTCGTCGCTGTTGGCCGCGGTGCGGGTGCCGTGGCCCTCGTCCTGGAGAATGCCCGCGACCAGCTCGCGAATATCGGCCTCATCGTCCACGATCAAGATATCGGATGCCATGGCCTAGACCGTCGCTCTCATTGCAGCCGTCGCCGCCGCGGGACGGTCGATCGGCTCCGCGGCAAAGCGCAACTGCATCCACGCGCCGGGCATGCCGGGAGTCTTTTCCGAGGCATCGCGCAGTTCGATGCCGCCGCCGTGTTCCTCGAGGATGCGGCCGACAATGGCCAGGCCGAGCCCGGTGCCCTTCTCGCGTGTCGTCACGTACGGCTCGAGCAACCGCGCGCGGTTCTCCTTCGGCAGCCCGATGCCGTTGTCGATGACGTCGATGACAATGTCCTTGCCGGCGCGGCGCGCGCTGACCGCAACGCGGCCGCGGTAGGCCGCTCTGCCCTGCCCTGTCGCGCCGGCGGTATCGGCCGCGAGCGGTACCGCGCCGATCGCCTCGGTTGAGTTTTTGATGATGTTGGTGAGCGCCTGCGAGATGAGCCGCCGATCGAAGCGCGCCGACATGCTTTCCGTCGGCAAATCGACTTCGAAATCAATGTCCGGATGGCCGACGCGCATGAGAAACACGACTTGGCGCACCGTGTCGGCCACGTCCTCCGCGGCGATGACCGGCTTCGGCATGCGCGCGAAGCGGGAGAACTCGTCGACCATCCGCTTGATGTCGTCGACCTGACGCACGATGGTCTCGGTGCACTGCTCGAACACGGCGGGGTCATCGACGATAACCTTGCCGTATTTGCGGCGCAGCCGCTCGGCCGACAATTGGATGGGCGTGAGCGGGTTTTTGATTTCGTGCGCGATGCGCCGCGCGATGTCGGCCCAGGCCGAGGAGCGTTGCGCCAGCACCAGTTCGGTCACGTCATCGATGGTGATGACATAGCCGTGCTCGGATTCGGCCGCCTGCTCGCTGGTCACGCGCACGGAGAAGTTTCGCTCCTGGCCGTTGCGCGTGACGGTCACTTGGCGTTGCACCAGGCGCTGAGCGCCGTTGCGGGCAGCGGCGAAAACCTCCGCCAGTTCCGGCGCGACTTCGGCCAGCGGTCGCCCAAGCGCGTCGCTCTCGGTCCGGGCGATCAGCCGTTCCGCTGAACGGTTGAGGATGGTGATCCGGCCGTCGGCATTGACGCCGATGACCCCGGCGCTGGCGCCGGCCAACACCGCTTCGGTGAAGCGGCGGCGGCTGTCGATCAGATCGCGCGCGCGGATAATATCGTCGTGCTGCGTCCGCAACTCTTGCGTCATCTTGTTGAAGGTTTCGCCGAGATGGGCGAGATCGCCTTCGGAGCGGCGGATCGGCACGCGCACCTGCAGGTTGCCGGTAGAGACCACGTTGGCGGCGCCGATCAGGCGGCGGATCGGCGCCACCAGCCGGTTGGCAAAATCGAGCCCGATCCAGGCCGAGGACAACAGCACGATCAGCGCGATCACCGTGAACATCAGGGCAAACGCGATTTGAATGCCAAGCCGGCGCGCTTCGAGATTGGCGTATTCGCCGACGCTCTCCTGCGTCGCGCGCAACTGTTCGACCACGCGCGGATCGAGGAGCCGCGCCGCATAAAGATACATGTCGTCGTAGCCGTGCAGCTTCACCGCGGCGGCGACATGATCGCCTTCGGGAATGAGCGCTATTTGCGGCTCGGTTTCGGTGATTTTGGCCAACAGCTCCTTCGATGGCAGCACGATGGCCTTGTCCATCTTGACGTCGGCGCGCTCGACGGTGGTGCCGTCGCCGTGGATCATCAGCGCCGCGGAGAGGCCGCGCGCCGTCGCCTGCGCGGTGAAAAATTTCTGGAAGCGATCGCGGTCGGAATCAAACATCGGCTTGGCGCGACTGACGTCGAACGCCATCGCCATGAGTTCGCCGCGGATCGCCTGGGCATGCTCCCTGACATAAGCGTCGGCCACGATCAGCGACTGTTCGATCATCGCGCGGGTGCGGCTGGAGAAAAACCGGTCGAGGCCGCGGTCAAGCGTGGTCGAGGCGACGACGGCGACGAGGATGGTCGGGACCGCGGCGATGACGGCGAAAAGGCCGACGATTTGCACGTGCAGCCGCGAGCCGGCATGGCCGCGCCGCCGCGCTTGCACCACGCTCCAGACTTCCCGGCCGATAATGGCCAGCAGCAGCAATCCGGTGGCCAGATTGCCGAGCAGAAGCTTGACCACGACCTCGTGCACCGGGGTGATCGGCGTCAGGTTGGCAAGAACGAGGAAGGTCGCCGTGGCGGAGAGAAGCGCCAGCCCAACCGCGATCGCCCCGATCATCCGGGACGCCGCAGGCATCGGGGCCGCGGCGGCCGAATCTAGCGGGGCGACCTGATCGGCAGTCGTCATGGCCTCAAGAACGCGGGACTTGGCCGGGTTGGAAAGGTCGGCGAATGATGAATGGAGCCCCCGGCCATTCCCGCCGTGTCAGATTTTGGCGATGCGAAGCATTCGGGTGATGCTTTTATACAACAATGTTGCCGAATTGCGACAATTCGTAGGCGAAGCCGACCGCGCAGCCGCTTCGAAACGTCACCCTGTTGCACTTCGATACACCTGGATCTCCAGATCGCGGATTTTCTTGCGCAAGGTGTTGCGGTTAACACCCAAAAGGTCGGCGGCGCGGATTTGATTGCCGCGGGTGGCGGCAAGGGCCGCGGTCAGGAGCGGCGCTTCCACCTCGCGCAACACGCGGTGGTAGAGACCGGGCGGCGGCAAGCCCTCGTCGAACCCGGAAAAATAGTGGGCGAGGTAGCGCTCGACGGCATTCGCCAGGTTTTCGTCGCCGCGATAGCTGTCGCCGGGCGACAGCGTCGGCTGGGAGAGTTCAGCATCGATCACCGCCGCGGTGATTGTTTCCTGCGGATAGAGCGCGGCGAGCCGGCGGGCCAAATTCTCCACCTCGCGGACATTGCCGGGCCAGCGATGCCGCTTCAGCCGCTCGAGCGCCGCCTGATCGATCTGTTTTGCCGGTAAACCCTCGCGCTCGATCTGCGCGAAAAAATGCCGGATGAGATCGGGGATATCCTCGGAGCGTTCGCGCAGCGGCGGCAGCCGCAGCGGCACGACGTTGAGGCGGAAAAAAAGGTCTTCGCGGAAAAGGCCCTGCGCAATGAGCTGGCGGAGCTCTTTGTTGGTCGCCGCGATGATGCGCACGTCGGTCTTGATCGGCGTGCGGCCGCCGACCGTCGTATATTCGCCCTGCTGCAGCACGCGCAGAAGCCGGGTCTGCGCTTCCATCGGCATGTCGCCGATTTCGTCGAGAAAGAGCGTGCCGCCCTCGGCTTGCTCGAAACGTCCGGCGCTGCGCGTGTTGGCGCCGGTAAAGGCGCCCTTCTCGTGGCCGAACAGTTCGGACTCGATGAGATCGCGCGGAATCGCCGCCATGTTGACGGCGACAAACGGACCGTTGCGCCGTTTTCCGTAATCATGCAGCGCGCGCGCCACCAACTCCTTGCCGGTGCCGGATTCGCCGGAGATCATCACCGTCAAATCCGTCAGCATCAGCCGCGCCAGCACCCGGTAGATTTCCTGCATCGCCGGCGAACGTCCGACCAGCGGGATCGACTCGAAGTCGTCGACCTTCGCCGGCGCCCGCGGCCGTTCCTTCGGCTCGGACAGCGCGCGGCCGACGATGGCGGTGAGCTCCTTGAGATCGAAAGGCTTGGGCAGATATTCGTAGGCGCCGCGCTCGGAGGCGCGGATTGCGGTCATGAACGTGTTCTGCGCGCTCATGATGATGACCGGCAAATCCGGCCGCGCTTTCTTGATACGCAACAACAGATCGAAGGCGTTTTCGTCCGGCAGCACCACGTCGGTGATGATGAGATCGCCGTCGCCCTGATTGATCCAGCGCCAGAGCGTTGCGGCGTTGCCGGTCGAACGCACGTCGTATCCGGCGCGCGTCAGCGCCTGATTGAGTACGGTGCGGATCGCTCCGTCATCGTCGGCTATGAGGATATTTCCTGCCGGCATCAATAATCCCCTAGTGGTCGGCTCTTCCCTGTGCAGCGCCTCCGGGCTCGCCGCCCTCGGCGCTGTACATCGGCATGAGCACGCGGAAGACGGTGCGCCGCGGCTGCGATTCGCATTCGATGATGCCGCCGTGATCGCCGACGATCTTGGCGACCAAGGCAAGTCCGAGGCCCGATCCCGTCGGCTTCGTGGTCACGAACGGATCGAACAAATGCGGCATCAATTCTTCGGGAACGCCCGGCCCGTTGTCGCGGACGCAGAATTCGAGCGGCAGCGAGATGCGCGTCTTGGCGCCGGGGATGGACAGACGCACGCCGGGACGGAAGGCGCTCGACAGCACGATCTCTGCCGCCGGGGTTATCGCCGATGGATTCGGCTGCGTTCTTGATCAGATTGAAAAAGACTTGCACGAGCTGATCGCGGTTGGCCAAGCACCGGCGGCAGCGAAGGATCATAGTCCTCGACGAAGCGGATTTGTCGCGCGACGCCGGATTGCGCCAGGCGTTTGACGTGCTCGAGCACGACGTGAATGTTGATCGGCTCACGCTCGACCGGCCGCTCGTCGGTAAACACCTCCATGCGATCGACGAGTTTGACGATGCGATCGGTCTCATCACAGATCAGTCGCGTCAGCGTGCGGTCGTCGTCGCCGACTGACTGCTCCAGCAACTGCGCCGCGCCGCGAATGCCGGACAGCGGATTTTTGATTTCATGCGCCAGCATGGCGGCGAGTGCGATCACCGAGCGCGCGGCGCCGCGATGGGTGAGTTGGCGGTCCATCTTGTCGGCAATCGAGCGCTCCTGGAGCATGACCACGACGTAGTTCGGCTGCTCCGGCAGCGGCGCGACATGCAGGTCCACCGCGCGATCGCCGGGATTGCGCGGGGTGCCGAGGTCGACCTTGTACTCGTTGACCGCGGCGCCGGTCGTGCGCACCTGCTCGACCAAGGCCAGGAGCGGACTGCCGAACGGCACGAGGTCGTGCAGCCGGTGGCGCCGCAACAGCGGCAGCGAAGCCTCGAAAAAGGCTTCCGCCGCGGCATTGGCTTCCGCGACCTTGCCGTCGGCCGCCACCACAATCACCGGATGCGGTAAGGCGTTCAGTACCGCTTCGGCGGCCATGGGAGGCGGCGACACGGACTCTGCGGCCGTCATCATTTGGCCTCGGCTCACGGCGAGGCTTCACGCGCTCAGGTCAGCCCAACCGCGACGTGGAATGGCTGACCCTCGGAATGCACACGAATTAGGCGATCATTCCCTTCTGCATATAGTTTAGCCAAATCGCAGTCAACGCGCAAGTGTTGCAGTGCAATAAAGGCGGGGATACGCGCAGGGATGCGCTTATGACCCAGGTACTTCGCGTATTTTCGCACACATGCGCTAAGGGTTGCCGGCTGATGAGCGCGGAGCCCAAGGCTATGGCGAGCAAAGTTGCGGCGGTGATTGTGGCCGCCGGCCGCGGACACCGCGCGGGGGGCGAGATGCCCAAGCAGTACCGGCACATTGGCGGGGAACCGGTCATCCGCGCGGCGTTGGCGGCTTTTGCCGGCCACCCGCAGGTCGCCGCGGTGCAACCCGTTATCCACGCCGAAGACGCGGCCGCATTCGCGGCGGCGTCCGCCGGTCTTGGCGGATTACGGGCCCCGGTTCCGGGCGGCGCCAGCCGGCAGGCCTCGGTTTATGCCGGGTTGGAAGCCTTGCGCGGGGCCGCGCCGGATTTTGTTCTCATTCATGACGCCGCGCGGCCATTCGTCAGCGCCGCGCTGATCTGCACGCGCGATCGCAGCGGCTGGCGAGCATGGCGCCGCGGTGCCGGCGATCGCGGTCGCCGATACGGTAAAGAAGGTCGATGCGCGCGGCACGATTACCGCAACCATCGACCGCAACGAGCTGCGCATCGTGCAGACGCCGCAGGCCTTTTCCTATGCGCTGATCGTCGAGGCGCACGCGCGCGCGGCCGCGGCCGGCCGCAGCGATTTTACCGACGATGCCGCGCTCGCCGAATGGGCGGGCCATCCGGTCAACGTATTTCCGGGCGATAGCGGCAACGTGAAGCTCACGACCAACGAAGATTTCGCGCGCGCCGAGGCGTTGCGGATGGCCGCCACCGGCGACGTGCGCACCGGCAACGGCTTCGACGTTCATGCTTTTGCCGACGGCGACCATATTATGCTGGGCGGCGTGCGCATTGCGCACACAAGCGGCGTGACCGGACACTCGGACGCCGACGTGGCGCTGCATGCGCTGGTGGACGCCATTCTCGGCGCGCTGGCCGAAGGCGATATCGGCCAGCACTTTCCGCCGAGCGATCCGCAGTGGAAGGGCGCGCCGTCGGAAAAATTTCTCGCCTTTGCCTGCGAGCGGGTACGCGCGCGCGCGGGCGTGATCGCCCACCTCGACGTGACCATTGTTTGCGAGGCGCCGCGCATCGGCCCGCATCGCGACGCCATGCGCGCCCGCATTGCGGAAATCGCCGGCATCGCTGTCGATCGCGTGGCGGTCAAAGCGACGACCAGCGAGAAGCTCGGCTTCACCGGCCGCCGCGAAGGCATTGTGGCGATGGCGACCGCGACCGTGCGATTGCCCTGGAGCGACGTCGTGACGCCGGCGACGCTACGCCGCGCCGCGGCGGGCGTGCTCGAGCTTTTTCGCGCGCGCGGCCTGAAAATTGCGACGGCGGAATCCTGCACCGGAGGACTCGTCGCCGGCGCGCTGACCGAGATCGCCGGTTCATCCGACGTGGTCGACCGCGGGTTCGTGACGTATTCCAATGAAGCCAAGCAAGCGATGCTCGGCGTTCCGGCCGCGACGCTCAAGCGCTATGGCGCGGTGAGCGCCGAAACCGCCGCGGCCATGGCGAAAGGCGCGCTGAAACATTCGTTGGCCGATATCGCGGTTGCCATCACCGGCGTCGCCGGCCCCGGCGGTGGCTCGAAGGCAAAACCCGTCGGCCTGGTTTATTTTGCGGCAGCCCGGCGCGGCGGCCGGCAGATCGCGCACGTCGAGCGTTACGGCAAGATCGGCCGCGGCCAAGTGCGCCAGCGCTCCGTCGCCGAAGCGCTGCGCCTATTGCGATTATTGGCCGAGACGAAGGCGCGCTAAAGCCTGAGCTTTTACGCCGCACGCGTGCCGTAGACCTCATCGGCGCGGCGTTCGAATGCGCCGGCAAAACGGCGGAAGGCGGCATCGAACACCGCCCCCATCAAGAGGCCGAGCGTGCGGCTGCGAAATTCGTAGGAGATGAAAAACTCCACGTCGCAGGAGCGTTCATCAAGCGGGCGGAATGTCCAGCGGTTATTCAGACGGCGAAACGGGCCCTCCAGGTATTCGACCACGATCTCCAGTCTGCCCCGGTCGAGCGTCACCCGGCTGGTGAAGGTCTCGTGAATGAGCTTATAGGCCACGGTCATATCGGCAACGATGACGTCCTTGCCGCCCTCGCTCGTCCGCTGCCGCACTTTGAGCGATTGGCAGAGCGGCACGAACTCGGGATAGTGTTCGACGTCGGCGACGAGGTCGAACATCTCGGATGCAGCGTGGCGCACCCGCCTTGTGGTGGACAATTGCGGCATGGCTAGTGGTCCGATTTTGACATTCGCTCCACTAGCGCACCGCCCGGGCCGCCCGCAGGCGGGCGAAATCGTCGCCGGCATGATGCGAGGAGCGTGTCAGCGGACTTGCCGAGACCATCGCGAACCCTTTGGCATAAGCGATCGTCGCCAGCGTCTTGAATTCGTCCGGCGGCACGAAACGCATGACCGGATGATGCTTGGGCGAAGGCTGCAAATATTGCCCGACAGTCAAAAAATCGACGTCGGCCGAGCGCAGGTCGTCCATCACCTGCAGCACTTCATTGCGCTCCTCGCCGAGCCCGACCATGATTCCGGACTTGGTGAACATGGCGGGATCGATCTCCTTCACCCGCTGCAACAGCCGGATGGAGGCGAAGTAGCGCGCGCCAGGACGCACGGTGAGATATTTCGACGGCACCGTCTCGAGATTATGGTTGAAGACGTCGGGCCGGGCGGCAACCACAGTTTCCGCCGCGCCCGCCTTGCGCAAGAAATCAGGCGTCAGCACTTCGATGGTGGTTTGCGGGCAGTGCTCGCGGATCGCGCGGATCACGGCCGCGAAATGCGCCGCGCCGCCATCGTCGAGATCGTCGCGGTCGACCGAAGTGATGACGACATGCGCCAATCCGAGCTTGAGCGTCGCCGCGGCGACATGCTCCGGCTCAGCCGGATCGATCGCGCCGGGAAGCCCGGTCTTGACGTTGCAGAATGCGCAAGCGCGCGTGCAGGTATCGCCCATGATCATGAAGGTGGCGTGTTTCTTTTCCCAGCACTCGCCGATATTCGGGCAGCCGGCCTCCTCGCAGACGGTGTGAAGACCATTGGCGCGGACGATATTTCGCGTCTCGACATAGCCGGGCGAAACCGGCGCCTTGACCCTGATCCAGTCGGGCTTGCGCAGGCTCGGCTGATCCGGCCGATGCGCCTTCTCCGGATGGCGCGGACGGCCCGTCTCGCGGCTAAGCGTATCGATTAAAACGGCCATGGCGGTCTCGCGCGGCATAGTCCCGCAAACTCATACTTACGAGCCGGTGTGCAGCGCCGCAAGGCGGGCGAGTGGCGCAACCGTCGCGCGCCGCAATGATGTCGAGCGCCAGTTCCGTCATGAACAAACAGTTAGGAAACAAGCGGAATTTCGGCCGGCCGCGACGCAAGTTTCGCCATAAAACACTGCTTCCTTGCACGCGGCGGATCCGTCGGTGGAGGACTGTTTGACGCCACGCGGAAAGGAAGCGGCAGCGCTGGCGCTGCACCGATTCGGCTTCGGCCCGCTTTTGCGGCGCGATGGCTATTCGCTTGACGCGATCGCTGCGGACCCTTGCGGGGCGCTTCTCGCCGATCTCGAGCGCCCGAATGCCGGCCTGCTGTCCGTCGAGCTGCCGTCGAGCGCGCAAGCCGCCCGCGCGGTGTTCGATTTTCGCGCCGCGGAGCGGGCCAAACGGAAACTCGCGCTTCGCACCGCCCGGGACATCGATGCGGGCAGCCCGGCGCCGAACATGTCTGACGCGGCACGCCCGCCAGTAACCGCGATTGCGGCGGGTCCGGAGCCGGCCAAAAACAGAAAGCCGCCGCCGCCGCCAGAGATCGTCCGCAACGAAGCCGCGGCGCGGTTCGATGCCGCGGTCGACGCCAATATCGGGTTTGTCGAACGGCTCACGTGGTTCTGGTCGAACCATTTCTGCATTTCGGCCGACAAGGACATTGCGACGGTCGGCGCCTATGAGCGCGAGGCCATTCGCCCGCACGTGCTCGGCCGCTTCGGCGACATGCTGGGCGCGGTCGAGAGCCATCCGGCGATGCTGTTCTATCTCGATAACGTGCGCTCGATGGGCGCCGCTTCCATCGCCGGCATCAACCGCGACAAGGGATTGAACGAAAACCTCGCCCGCGAAATTCTCGAATTGCATACGCTCGGCGTGCGCAGCGGCTATTCGCAAGCCGACGTCATAAGCTTCGCCAATGTGCTGACCGGCTGGAGCCGGATCGATCCAGCCGAACCGGAACACGGCGGCGAATTCGTTTTCATCAAGCGCCTGCACGAGCCGGGCGATCAGGTGGTCTTGGGCAAGACCTATCCGGACGAAGGCGTCGCCCAGGGCCGCGCCGTGCTCGCCGACCTCGCCCGGCGCGAGGCAACCACGCAGCACATCGCGCTAAAATTTGCGCGCCATTTTGTTGCCGACGATCCGCCGCCGTCTTTGCTGGTAAAGCTGGCAAAGACCTTTGATGCGAGCGGCGGCGATCTGAAAGCCTTGGCGACAACACTGGTGACAGCCGAGGAATCGTGGACGCCGCAGCGGGCGAAACTTCGGCCACCGGCGGAATGGATTGCCGCGACGCTGCGCGTAACAAAAGCCACACCAGCCGAACCCGGCCAGGTGATCGACCTACTGATGCCGGCGGGCGAGTGGCTCAATATCGTTCGGGTGATGAATTTTCAGGCCACGCTCGGCCAGCCATTGTGGCGCCCGCCTGCGCCGAACGGCTGGGCCGATACCGAGGCGGCCTGGATCGACGGCGTGCCGCGCCGCCTTGCCATCGCCAACGAGATTGCAGTACGGGCGCACCCGCAGATCGATCCGCTGGATGTGCTGGACCGAAGCCTCGGCCCGCTCGCGTCCGCGGACACGCGCCAAACCATCGCTCGCGCCGAAAGCCGCGCACAGGGCGTCGCGCTGCTGCTGATGACCCCGGAATTCCTGCGGAGATGAGATAATGACCATTGCTCATGCGCCCTCGCGCCGCCAAGTTCTGGCCGGCTCAGGCGCGTTGTTCGCCTGGGCGCACATGCCGCTTCTGGCGCATGCCGAAGGCCGCGATCCGCGCTTCCTGACGATCATTCTCCGCGGCGCGCTCGACGGTCTGGCGACAGTCGCCCCGGTCGGCGATCCGGACTGGATCGCGCTGCGTGGCGATAACGCGCTGCACGTCGGCGGCATGGTCGCGCCTTTAGCGCTCGACAGCTTCTTTGCGCTCAATCCGGCGATGCCTAGCCTCCACCGCATGTTCCAGGCCAATGAAGCGATCGTCGTCCACGCCTGCGCGACCCCCTACCGCGAACGGTCGCATTTCGACGGCCAGGATTTGCTGGAAAGCGGATTGCCGCAACCGGCGCCAAGCGACAGCGGCTGGCTCAATCGCGCGCTCCATGGCCTTTCTTCGGCCGGCCGGGTCGATGCGCCCGGAAGCGCCAAGGCGCTTGGCGTCGGGCCCGCGCTGCCGCTGGTCGTGCGCGGTCCGGCGCCGGTATTGACCTGGTCGCCGCAAGGCGCGCCGCCGGCAAGCGAGGACACGGCCCGGCGATTGCTCGAGCTTTATCGCCACGCCGACGTCAAGCTCGCCAACGTCATGGAAGAGGACGCCAAGCTCGCCGCCATCGAGCACACGGACGACATGCGCAAGCCGCCGGGCGATCACGCGCGCGCCTACTTCAGCGAAGCGGCCGGCACCGCGGCGACGTTTCTGGCGCAGCCGAACGGTCCGCGCATCGGCGCGCTCGCACTCGACGGCTGGGATACGCACAACAACGAGGGCATTGCCGGCGGGCGGCTGGCGCGGCTCCTCGGTTCGCTCGACGGCGCACTCGCTGCGGTGAAGATCAATATGGGCCCGGCGTGGCGCGAGACCGTCGTCGTCGTGGTCACTGAGTTCGGACGCACCGCCCGCATCAACGGCACCGAGGGTACCGACCACGGCACCGCGACGGTCGCGCTTCTCGCCGGCGGCGCACTCAAGGGCGGTCGCGTGATCGCCGACTGGCCGGGGCTCAAGCCGGCCGATCTCTATGAGAACCGCGATCTTGCGCCGACCACCGACCTGCGCGCCGTGCTCAAAGGCGTGCTGCAAGACCATTTGCGCGTCGATGCGCGGGCGCTCGCGGAAACGGTGTTTCCCGGCAGCAAAAACGTCAAGCCGCTGACGGGGTTGGTCGCTTGATCGTCATTGCGAGCGCAAGCGAAGCAATCCAGATGTGATTCACGGAATTCCAGATTGCTTCGTCGCGCGGCTCCTCGCCATGACGGGCTCAGATATTCAACACCCGACCGTAAGCGTCGCGCACCGCCTCGCCCATCATTTCCGACAGTGTCGGATGCGGAAACACCGTGTTCATCAGTTCTTCTTCGGTGGTCTCGAAATTCATCGCGATCACGTAGCCCTGGATGAGCTCGGTGACTTCCGCGCCGACCATGTGCGCGCCAAGGAGCTGCCCGGTTTTCTTGTCGAAGATGACTTTGACCAGGCCCTGATCCTCGCCGAGCGCAATCGCCTTGCCGTTGCCGATGAACGGAAATCGGCCGACGCGAATGTCGATTTTTTGCTCCTTCGCGGCCTGCTCGGTTAAGCCCACCGAGGCGATCTGCGGCGAACAATAAGTGCAGCCGGGGATCATGCGCTTGTCCATCGGATGCGGGTGCAGTCCCTTGATCGCCTCGACGCAAATGACGCCCTCGTGCTCGGCCTTGTGCGCCAAGCAGCGGCGGACCGGCGACGTCGCCGATGGCGTAAATTCCCGGCACGTTGGTCTTGCAGGCGCCATCGATGACAATCATGCCGCGCTCGGTTTTCACGCCGAGCTTCTCCAGGCCGAGATTTTCGATGTTGCCGACGACGCCGACGGCGGAGATGACGCGCTCGACGGACAGCGTCTGCCTGCCGCCTTTGCCGTCGTCGATGGTCGCGGTGACGCCGTCGGCGGTCTTGTCGAGCTTGGTCACTTTGGCGCTGGTGTAAATCTTGATGCCCTGCTTCTCGAAACTCTTGCGCGCGAAGGCGGCGATCTCGGCGTCTTCGGCCGGAAGGATTTGCGGCAGCACCTCGACGACCGTCACCTCGGAGCCGAGCGTGCGGTAGAACGAGGCGAACTCGATGCCGATGGCGCCGGAGCCGACGACCAACAGCGATTTTGGCACCCGGTCCGGCACCATGGCTTCGAAATACGTCCAGATGAGCTTCTTGTCCGGCTCGAGCCCGGGCAGCACGCGCGGCCGTGCGCCGGTGGCGATGATGATGTGCTTGGCCTGATAGGAGCCCGGCCCGAGCGCGCCCTTCGGCGCTTCGCTCTTGGCCGGCCTTGACGGTGATCTTGCCGGGCGCATCGATGGTCGCTTCGCCCCAGATCACCGTAACCTTGTTCTTCTTCATCAGGAAGCCGACGCCGTCGTTCAGCCGCTTCGACACCGCGCGCGAGCGCTTGACGACGGCGGCCGGATCGTATGTGACGGTACCGGCCGAGAGGCCGTAATCGTTGGCGTGCTGCAAATAGTGAAAAATCTCCGCCGAGCGCAGCAGCGCCTTGGTCGGAATACAGCCCCAGTTGAGGCAGATGCCGCCCAGATAATCGCGCTCGACAATGGCGGTCTTAAATCCGAGCTGGGCCGCGCGGATGGCGCAGACATAGCCGCCCGGGCCCGAACCGATAATGATGATGTCGAAATTCGTATCAGCCATTCCAAGAACCTCACGGGATCGTCTTACCTTAGCCGTCATATCGACCGTTGTCGCGGCAAGCCGGTGAACCAATCCCAGCCCCGCGGGGTTCTTTTATGTAATGTTGCAACTCCCGAAATGGAGGAACGCCGTGATCGGGTTCATTGGACGCGTCGCCGCCGCTGCAATCTTTCTTGGTGCCCCAGGTCGCGTTCGCTCACGCCGCTACCATCAATGTGTACAGCACAATCGCCATGCGCGGGGTGCTGGAGGAACTCGTTCCGCAGTTCCAAAAGGAGAGCGGGCACACGCTGGCGATCACCTGGGGCACGGCGGCCATGCTGACGAAGCGAATCGAAGCCGGCGAGCCGGCGGACGTGGCCATCCTGACGAAGGCCAATATCGAGACCTTGAGCAAGGCGGGCAAGATTACGCCCGACACCGACGTCGAACTCGCCGCGTCGAGTATCGCGATTGCGATCAAATCCGGCGCGAAAAAGCCGGACATTTCCAGCGCCGAATGCGCTCAAGGAGACGCTTCTGAAGGCAAAGTCCATCGCCTACAGCGACCCGGCATCGGGCGGCGCGAGCGGCGTCTACTTCGCCAAGCTGCTGGAGCAGATGGGCATTGCCGATCAAATGAAGGCCAAGACCAAACATCCGCCGGCCGGCGGCAATGCCGCCGCGCTGGTCGCCACCCGCGAGGCCGAGCTCGCCATTCAGCAAAAACCGGAGATCATGAACGTCGCCGGCGTCGACGTCGTCGGCCCGCTTCCCGGCGATCTGAACAAAATTACCGTCTACGGCGCCGGCGTCATCGCCAACAGCAAGAACGCCGACGCGGCGAAAGGCGCTGCTTAAATTCCTGCAATCGGACCAGAGCGCAAAAATGTTCAAGGCGAGCGGTTTCGATCCGGACTGACGCCTACACCAGCATCATCACCGGGTTTTCGATCAGCGCCTTGAACGCGCTGATCAGCACCGCGCCGAGCGCACCGTCGACGGCGCGGTGATCGCAGGACATGGTCACGCTCATCAGCTGCGCCGCTTCGATCTTGCCGTTGCGCACCACGGCGCGCTCCTCGCCGGTGCCGACGGCGAGAATGGTCGATTGCGGCGGATTGATCACGGCGGTGAAGTCCTTGATGCCGTACATGCCGAGATTGGACACCGAGGACGTGCCGCCCTGATACTCCTGGGGTTTCAACTTGCGCGCCCGCGCCCGCGCCGCGAGATCCTTCATCTCGTTGGAAATCGCCGACAGCGATTTTGCTTCGGCGTTGCGGATGATCGGCGTGATCAGGCCCGCCGGCAGCGCGACCGCAACGCCGATATCGGAATGCTTGTGCTTGAGCAGGCCCGCTTCGCTCCAGCTCACATTCGCGTCAGGGACGCGCTGCAGCGCGAGCGCCAAAGCCTTGATGACGAAATCGTTGACCGAAAGCTTGTAGATAGGCTTGCCGTCCTTGTCTTTTGCGGCCGCGGCGTTGATCTCCTCGCGTGCGGCGAGGAGCTTGCCGATGTCGCAGTCGACGGTGAGATAGAAATGCGGAACGGTTTGCGTCGACGCGGTCAGCCGCTGCGCAATGGTGCGGCGCATGCCGTCGTGCGGAATAAGTTCGTAGCTGCCTTCCTCGTAGAGCGCGCGGATTTGCTGATCGGTCATGGCCGGCGCGATGGCGGGGGCGCCAGCGGGCGCGCCAGCCGGCGCCGCTGCTGGCGCGCGCAAACCCTTGCCGTCTTTCGCCGCCACGACGTCGCGGGCGATGACGCGGCCATGCGGGCCGGAGCCGGCAATGCGGCCGATCTCGATCCCGGCTTCTTTGGCCAGCCGCCGCGCCAGCGGCGAGGAGAAAATCCGGTTGGCGCCCGTGACCGTTGGTCCGCGCCCCCTCACCCGCCGCCTGCGGCGGCGACCTCTCCCCACCGGGGAGAGGTGAAGGACGCGCACTGGGCGCTTTTGTTTGAGGTGCGGGTGCTGGGGCGGTGGCGGGCTGCGAACCCCCCTCTCCCCGTTGGGGAGAGGGTTGGGGTGAGGGGGGACTGACGCTCGGGCTTTTTGCCGGAGGTGCGGGTTTCTCCGCCGCAGCGGCCGCGGCGGTTTTGGGATCCTCGCCTTCCTGCGCCAACACCGCGATGAGCTGGTTGACCGGAACGTCGTTGGTGCCTTCCGGCACCACGATCTTCGCCATCACGCCGTCATCGACGGCCTCGTATTCCATGGTCGCCTTGTCGGTCTCGATCTCAGCGATCACGTCGCCGGTCTTGACCGCATCGCCCTCCTTCTTGAGCCACTTGGCGACGTTGCCCTTCTCCATGGTGGGCGAGAGCGCCGGCATGAGGATGTTGATGGGCATGACGCGTTCGATTTTCCGCCAGGTTGCGGCTTAGCGGTAGCACACGGCCTTCGCCGCCTCGACCACTTTGGCGATCGAAGGCAGCGCGAGCTTTTCCAGATTGGCGGCGTACGGCATGGGCACGTCCTCACCGGTGACGCGCGTGACGGGCGCGTCGAGATAATCGAACGCCTCTTCCATGATGCGCGCGGCGATCTCGGCGCCGACGCCGGACTGCCGCCAGCCCTCCTCGACGGTGACCAGACGGCCGGTCTTTTTCACCGATTCAACGATGGTTTCGACGTCCATCGGCTTGAGCGTGCGCAGATCGATCACCTCGGCGGCAATGTTTTCCTTGGCGAGCTCATCGGCGGCCTTGAGCGCGTAGTTCATGCCGATCGACCAGGCGACAAGCGTCACGTCGTTGCCGCCGCGGACAATGCGAGCGCGGCCGATGGGCACGACATAGTCGGGAAGTTTCGGTACCGGCGAGGTCACGCCGTAGAGGATTTCGTTTTCGAGGAAAATGACCGGATTGGGATCGCGGATCGCGGCTTTGAGCAGCCCCTTGGCGTCGGCGGCATTCGACGGAGCGATCACCTTGAGCCCGGGTACGTGCGAATACCACGACGAGTAATCCTGGCTGTGCTGGGCGCCGACGCGGGCGGCCGGCCCGTTCGGTCCGCGAAAAACCACGGAGACGTCGACTTGTCCGCCCGACATGTAGCGGGTCTTCGCCGCCGAATTGATCAGATGGTCCATCGCCTGCATGGCGAAGTTGAAGGTCATGAATTCAACCACCGGCTTTAGGCCGGCGAAGGCCGCGCCGACGCCAAGCCCGGTGAAGGCATGCTCGGTGATCGGCGTATCGATCACGCGGCGGTCGCCGAATTCCTGCAGCAATCCTTGCGTCACCTTGTAGGCGCCCTGATATTCGGCGACCTCTTCGCCGATGACGAACACGTCGGGATCGCGGCGCATTTCCTCGGCCATGGCGTCGCGCAGCGCCTCGCGCATGGTTATGGTGGCCATTTCCGTGCCTTCCGGCACGTCGGGATCGGGGGCGACTTTAACCGCCTCAGGCTTGACGGTGCCGGTTTTTGGCGGCGCCGGCGCTTCGGCTTTTTTCGCGGCCTGATCCTTCTCCGCCGGGGCTGCCGATTCCGCGGCTTTTTCCTGTCGCGCCGGCTGCGTTGCTGGCGCGCTTGGGGCCGACTTTCCGGCCGACTTGCCGTCGGTGAGCGCCGTCTTCTCCTCGCCTTCGGCGAGGATCGTGGCAATCGGCGTGTTGACGGCGACGTCGTTGGTGCCTTCCGGGATCAGAATTTGTCCCAAGGTGCCTTCGTCGACCGCCTCCACTTCCATGGTGGCCTTGTCGGTCTCGATCTCGGCGATGACGTCGCCCGATTTGACCGGGTCGCCTTCCTTCTTGAGCCATTTGGCGAGATTGCCCTTTTCCATGGTCGGCGAAAGGGCGGGCATGAGCACTTGGGTCGGCATGGTGGGCTAACTCGTGGATCAGACGCGCCTTACGCAGGGGCGAAATGCCGGCGCAAATTTTTCACCGATATACGTCCGTATAAAGTTCGGCAGGATCAGGTTCGGCGTCGTGGGTGGCGAATTCGGAGGCCTGCATTGACCACGGCGCGCGCTTCCGCGTCGATTTTCTTCAGCTCGTCTTCGCTCGCCCATTTCTTGGCGATCAAGCGCGCCCGCACCTGCTCGATGGGATCGTGCTCGGTGCGCACCTTATCGACTTCTTCCTTGGTGCGGTATTTGGCCGGGTCGGACATGGAGTGGCCGCGATAGCGATAAGTCATCATTTCGATAATGGTCGGGCCCTTGCCGGCGCGGCACCAGGCGATGGCTTGGTCGCCTGCGGCCTTGACGGCGCGCACGTCCATGCCGTCGACTTCGATGCCCGGAATATTGAACGACAGGCCGCGCTTGGAAAGATTGGTCTGCGCCGAGGAGCGATTGAGCGACGTTCCCATGGCGTAGCGGTTGTTCTCGATGATGTAGACAACCGGCAGCTTCCACAGCTCCGCCATGTTGAAGCTTTCGTAGACCTGGCCCTGGTTCGCCGCACCGTCGCCGAAGAAGGTCAGGCACACGCTGTCGCTGCCGCGATATTTGTTGGCAAAAGCGATCCCGGTGCCGATCGGCACCGGCGCGCCGACGATGCCGTGTCCCCCGTAGAAATTCTTCTCCCGGGAGAACATGTGCATGGAGCCGCCCTTGCCCTTGGAATATCCGCCGCGGCGGCCGGTTAATTCCGCCATCACGCCCTTCGGATCCATGCCGCAGGCGAGCATGTGGCCATGATCGCGATAGCCGGTGATCATCTGGTCGGTATCACGCTTGGCCATCCGCATCCCGATGACGACCGCTTCCTGACCGATATAGAGGTGGCAGAATCCGCCGATCAGGCCCATGCCGTACATCTGGCCGGCTTTCTCCTCGAAGCGCCGGATCAAGAGCATCTGCCGCAGCGCCTGGAATTCCTGCTCCTTGCTGAATTCCGCGATTGTGGCGCCCGCAGCCGCCGCCGCGCCCGCCGGGCGGCGATCGTCTTGCTCCACGCTCTTGGTTTGGGCGACAGCCATTCAGCGTCCTCTGCAAAATCCCGGGAGAAATCATCCCATAGCCGAAATCGGCCTATGGCGGAAGTCGGCGGCCGGCGAATGGTTCCGGCCGCCAAGCGATTGGTGGAAAGAGTTATTTCGCGCGCGCGGCGGCGCTTTTCAAGGCTGCGGATCCGGCCGATGCGCCGGGCCCGGTCAGCATCAAAGTCAAATCGTTGGGGTGGGTGTAATCGAGGAGCGCGCGAGCGCGCTCATCGAGCATGTCGGGATCAATACGGTTCGATTTCAATAGCGCGATGCGGTGCTCCCATCGGGCGCGTTCGCCATGCAGACGGGTCAGATCGGCGGAAAGCGACGCGATCTGCTGATCGATGGCGAGCTTGGCCTTGAGGCCATGATCCCCGGAAACCGCGTTGACGCCGAAATAGCCGATCAGCAGGGCCGCGATGACGTAGAGGCCGAGCGCGGTCAGGATTGAGCGCAGGCGCGTCCGAGTGACCATGCCGCAACCATGCGGCGGTGCACTTAAAGCACCATTAATGGCCGGCCTGCCGTCGGCGCTTTGCGCCCGGCGCGTTAAGCTTCGGCCAGGGCTTTGAACGCCGCACGCCCCGGATAGACCGCCTGGGGGCCCAGTTCCTCCTCGATGCGCAAGAGCTGGTTGTATTTGGCGGTGCGGTCCGAGCGCGCCAGCGAGCCGGTCTTGATCTGTCCGCAATTGGTCGCGACCGCGAGGTCGGCAATGGTCGCATCCTCGGTCTCGCCCGAGCGGTGCGACATGACTGCGGTATAACCGGCCTTGTGCGCGGCCTCGACGGCGGCCAGCGTTTCGGTCAGCGTGCCGATCTGGTTGACCTTGATGAGTATGGAATTGCCGATGCCGTTCTTGATCCCCTCGGTGAGCCGCGCCACGTTGGTGACGAAGACGTCGTCGCCGACCAGCTGACAGCGATTGCCGATTTTCTGCGTCAGCTTTTGCCAGCCTTTTGTGTCGTCTTCGGCCATGCCGTCCTCGATGGAGACGATCGGGTACTCCTTGACCAGTTTGGCAAGATAGTCGGCTTGCTGCTCGACCGAGCGGGTTTTTCCTTCACCTTTGTACTGGTAGGCGCCGTCGCTGAAGAATTCGCTCGCCGCCGGATCGAGCGCGAGCATGACGTCTTCGCCCGGCCGATATCCCGCCTGCTTGATGGCGGCGACGACCTGGTCGAGCGCCGCTTCGGCCGACGGCAGATTCGGCGCAAAACCGCCCTCGTCGCCGACATTGGTGTTGTGGCCGCCGGCTTTGAGCGCGGCGCGCAGCGTGTGGAAAATCTCCGATCCGGCCCGCAACGCCTCGGCAAAGGAGGCAGCGCCGAGCGGCACAATCATGAATTCCTGAAAGTCGATCGGGTTATCGGCATGCACGCCGCCGTTGACGATGTTCATCATCGGCACCGGCAACAGGCGCGCGCGCGGTGCCGCCGATATAGCGATAGAGCGGCAGCCTGTTGGCGGCGGCGGCCGCCTTGGCGACGGCGAGCGATACACCGAGAATGGCGTTGGCGCCGAGCCGGCTTTTGTTCGGCGTGCCGTCGAGCGCAATCATCACCTCGTCGATCTTGACCTGACCCTCCGCCTCGAAACCGCTCAGCGCATCGAAAATCTCGCCGTTCACCGCCTCGATCGCCTTGCGCACGCCCTTGCCGAGATAGCGGGCCTTGTCGCCGTCGCGCAGCTCGACCGCCTCATGGGTGCCGGTCGAAGCGCCGGACGGCACCGCGGCGCGGCCGCGCGTGCCGTCTTCCAGCACGACGTCGACTTCCACGGTCGGGTTGCCGCGGCTATCGAGAATTTCCCGGCCGACGATATCGATAATGGCGGTCATGTGCGCGCTCCCGGATTCCCGAGGTGCTTCTACAGGATCGCTAACGCGCTTGTCATGTCAGGCTAACGCAGGCATGGATTGCGCCGGAAGCGATCTTTCATGCCCAAGAAGACCCTGCAACTCGGCCGCCGCACGGCCATTCCCGCCTCGCCGGGCGAGGCGGTGCTCGATCGCGTGCCCAATCCGCATCCGGACGCGAATTATGTCGCGCGTTTCACCTTCCCCGAATTCACCGTGATGTGCCCGGTCACCGGCCAGCCTGATTTCGCCATTCTCGTCATCGACTACGTGCCGCGGGCGTGGCTCGTGGAATTGAAATCGCTGAAGCTTTATCTCAACAGTTTCCGCAACCATGGCGCGTTCCACGAAGAATGCACGGTAACCATCGGCAAGAAGCTCGTCGCGCTCCTCAAACCCAAATGGCTGCGCATCGGCGGCTATTTCCATCCGCGCGGCGGCATGCCGATCGACGTGTTTTGGCAGGCGGGAAAGCTGCCCGCCGGCGACCTGGGTGCCGGACCAGGGCATCGGTACGTATCGGGCGCGCGGATAGCGAGCGATCCGTTGACTGTAATGTCGAAGCTACCGACACAACGGCTGGTCGTTTGTCTGAACAACGACGGTTACACGGCGTCGCTGGAGAAGCGGAAGCTTTACGTGATGCTTCGCGATGCCGCCGCAGAGAAGCATGGTCTCGTGCGGATTATCGACGAATCCGGCGATGACTATCTTTATCCGAAAGCGTTTTTCCGCGCGATTGCCCTGCCGCAAGCCATCAGGAAGGCGGTTTTGGCCGCTTGATTGGTCGTCCCTTAGGACACTACACACCGCTATGAGCGATATTGTGGATCACTCCTTTATCAAGCCTCTGAGTGTTGCGATTAATGCGCCGGTCTCCCGCCCCGGGTCGGCCGCGCGCATGACGCTGCCCATGACACCAACACCTGCCGCGCCGGCGGCAATAAGCTCGGCGACCCGTGCGGTGTTGATGCCGCCGATCGCCAGCACCGGCACCCGCGCCGCCCGGGCGGTTGCCGAAACACCCTTGCGGCCGAGTTCGGGGCCATAGCCCGGCTTGCTCGCGGTCTCGAAGGCCGGCCCGGCGAGCGCATAGTCGACGCAACCTGGATCGATACCCTCGGCTTCGGTCACGGTATGGATGGACACGCCGATGAGCTTTTGCGCGCCAAGGAGCGCGCGCGCGGCTACCGGATCGCTGCCGGCGGGAAGATGAACGCCGTCCGCCCCGGAAGCGGCGGCGAGCGCCGCATCGCCGTGAACCGTCAGCCGCGCGCCGTGGGCGTGCGCGATCGCGGATCAGCGAGCGCGCCAGGAGGATTTGCTCGTCCGCCGGCAAATCCTTTTCCCGCATGCTGATCCAACGGCAGCCGGCTTTCACCGCCGCAGCGACGAGGTCCGGCAACGGCCGCCGGGCCTGCCGCCGGTCGGTGACGATAAGAAGCGGCGGATCGGGAATTCTCACATGCGTCTCGCCTCAAACCGCCGCTTCCGGTCTGCGGCGGCGTTGGCATAGTCGGCCGCCTTGAATTTGGCCGCAAGGCGCGCCAGTTAGCACGCGAGAGCAAAGATGAACCGCCCTCCCCGCATCTCGTTCGTATCGCTCGGCTGCCCCAAGGCGCTGGTCGATTCCGAGCGCATCATCACCCGCTTGCGCGCGGAAGGCTACGAGCTTTGCCGCGACCACACCGATTCCGATCTCGCCATTGTCAACACGTGCGGTTTTCTCGAAAGCGCGCAGGCCGAGTCGCTCGCCGCGATCGGCGAGGCGCTGGCGGAAAACGGCAAGGTCGTGGTGACCGGCTGCATGGGCGCCGAACCGGAAAAGATCAGCGCCGCGCATCCGAACGTGCTCGCGGTCAGCGGCCCGCAGCAATATGAAAGCGTACTGGAGGCGGTGCATCGCGCCGCGCCGCCGCCGCACGATCCTTATGCCGATCTCATTCCCCCGCAAGGCATCAAGCTGACGCCGCGGCACTACGCTTATCTGAAAATTTCCGAAGGCTGCAATAACCGCTGCACGTTCTGCATCATTCCGCATTTGCGCGGCAAACTCGTCTCGCGCCCGGCGGCCGATGTTCTGCGCGAAGCCGAACGTCTGGTGAGCGCCGGCGTCAAGGAGCTGCTGGTCATTTCCCAGGATACGTCGGCCTACGGCGCCGATCTCAAATACGCGGCGAGCGAATGGAAAGCCGGCGACGTTGCGCGCAAAATTCATCGACCTTGCGCGCGCGCTCGGCGAATTCGGCGTCTGGGTGCGATTGCACTACGTTTATCCCTATCCGCACGTCGACGAAGTCATTCCCTTGATGGCCGAGGGCAAGGTGCTGCCGTATCTCGACGTGCCGTTCCAGCACGCCAGCCCCGCGGTGCTCAAGCGCATGCGCCGGCCGGCGGCGCAGGAAAAGACCTTGGCGCGTATTCGCAAGTGGCGCGCCATTTGTCCTGATCTGACCATCCGCTCGACTTTTATTGTCGGTTTTCCCGGCGAGACCGAAGCGGACTTTTCCGAGCTGCTCGACTGGCTCGACGAAGCCGAGCTCGATCGCGTCGGCTGCTTCCGCTATGAGCCGGTCGCCGGCGCCGCGGCGAACGACCTCGACGCGCCCGTGCCCGACCAAATCAAGGACGAGCGCTGGGACCAGCTGATGCGCCGCCAGCGCGGCATTTCGCGGCGCCGGCTTAAACGCAAGGTGGGCACCCGCCAGGCGGTTTTGATCGATGAGGTGAGAAAGGGTTTGGCCAAGGGCCGCAGCACCGGCGATGCGCCGCAAATCGACGGCTTGGTCCACGTCAAATCGCGGCAGCCGTTGCGCGTCGGCGACATAGCCATGGTGAAGATCGAGCGGGCCGACGATTACGACCTCTACGGCAGCGCCCTAGCCCATTGAGCTGGCTTGCGCGCAGCCTGTGGCCAATACCGTGCGTTTTTCGGTTTTTCGCTGGTAATGCCACACGTTAGGCGCTTTCATAGCGGCGGGGGCGCCAGACCGTGACCGCAATTTTCATCACCGCGACCGGAACCGAGGTGGGCAAGACCCAGGTCGTTGCGTCGCTCGTTCGGCAATTCCGGCAAATGGGCCGGTCGGTGGAAGCGGTCAAGCCGATTGTCAGCGGCTACGATCCGGCGCAAGCGGCGGCAAGCGATACCGGCATGCTTATCTCGGCCATGGCGTTGCCGTTCTCGCCCGAATCCATCGATCGGGTATCGCCCTGGCGTTTCCGCGCCCCGCTTTCGCCAGACCTCGCGGCGCGGGAGGAGGAACGGACGATCGACGTCGATGCCGTGGTGGCGTTTTGCCAAAACGCGATATCGCAGCGCAGCGACATCCTGCTGATCGAAGGCGTCGGCGGGATCATGGTGCCGCTTGATGGCCACCGAACCATTCTCGATGTGATGATGGCCTTGCAGCTGCCGGTGATTTTAGTGGCCGGCAGCTACAGCGGCGCCATCAGCCATACGCTCACCGCGCTCGATTCGCTGTTCCGGCGCGACATGAACGTGCTCGCGACCATTGTCAGCGAAACGGCCGGAAGCCCGCTGCCGCTCGACGATGTGGTGTCGTCCATCGCGCGCTTCACCGCGCCCGTCATCGGCGTGCCGCGCTCGCGCACTTAGGCGGTCCGACGCGACCGCGCGCGCTCATGAGAAGAACCAGACTTGCGCCGCGGTTTCCAAAGTCCCTTCCAGGTTGAACAAAGCGTGCAGGACGAACGTCAGCACGATCGACCCGCTGCGCCAGCGCATCCAGCCGAGAAACAGCCCGATGACGAATATCTGCAGCACTCCGGCCCAGTCGTATTGAATATGCAGCGCCGCCCATAACACCGAGATCACCACGATGGCCGGCCACGCCGTGCGGTCGGAGCGCGCCCAGCCGCGGAAAGATAAAGCCGCGGAACATGAGCTCTTCGCCCGCGGGCGCAACGAGAATGGCGGCAGCCAGAAGCGCCGGCAGCCATCCCTCGGCGGTGGCGCTGGCATAGGACTGCAGCTGAAACGGCGTTACCAGGTCGCGTCCGCTGACATAGAGCAGCGCGTCGCTGACGGCGATCAGGCCGACGAGACAGACGAGCCCTAACGCGAGGTCGCGCAGGCGTGGGAGCACCAGCGCGAAATAATCGACCTGCCGGGCGCGCGCGAGACGTACCGCGAGCGCCAGCACGGCGATCATGAGCGGGTTGGCGATCACGATGAAGAGCGTGACCATGGCGCCGTCGAAGGGCTTGGTCAGGACCGAACTGACGTCGCCGAGCCGCAACCACACCAGGACGGCAAGCGCCAAAAATTGGCCGACGACGAAAGCGAGCAGCGCCCAGCCGAACGTCGCCCAATACCCCCAAACTTTCATGAATGACTGCGAGGGCTCACGGGATCAGGATCGAAGAGCCGGTGGTGGCGCGGCTTTCCAGGTCGCGGTGCGCCTTCGCCGCGTCGCGGAGTGCGTATTTCTGGTTCACCGGGATTTTCACCGCGCCGCTGCCGACGACCGCGAACAGATCGGCGGCCATGGCGACAAGATCCTCGCGCTTTGCCCCGTAGGTATTGAGCGTGGGCCGCGTGGCGAACAGCGATCCCTTCGCCGACAGGAGATTGATGTTGAAAGCCTCGATCTGCCCGGAGGCGCTGCCGAAGCTCACGAACATGCCGAGCGGCCGGATGCAGTCGAGCGAGGCCGGGAAGGTATCTTTGCCGACGCTGTCATAGACGACGTCGCACAATTTGCCGCCGGTGATCTCCTTGACCCGTGCCGGAAAATCTTCCTCGCGGTAGAGGATGGTGTGGTGGCAGCCGTTGGCGCGGGCAAGCTCGGCTTTTTCCTTGGAGCCGACAGTGCCGATCACGGTGGCGCCGAGATGGTTCGCCCATTGGCAGAAGATCAGACCGACCCCGCCGGCGGCGGCCTGGATGAGGACGGTCATCCCCTTCTCCACCTTGAAGGTGCGGCGCAGGAGATATTGCACGGTAAGGCCTTTGAGCATCATGCCGGCGGCTTGCTCGTAGCTGATGTTCGCCGGCAGCTTTATGGCGCGGTCGGCCGGAACGACGCGCTCGGCGGTGTAGCAGCCGGGCCCGGCGACGTAGGCGACGCGGTCGCCGCGCTTGAAGTCGCTGACGCCCGAGCCGACCTCGATCACTTCGCCGGCGCGCTTCACTGCCGGCGATGAACGGCAGGCCGCCCGGCGGCTGGTACATGCCGGTGCGGAAATACACGTCGGTGTAATTGATGCCGCAGGCATGCTGCTTGACGCGAATTTGGCCCGCTCCGGGAGCCGGAACGGCCACGTCCTCGTAGGTCAAAACCTCAGGCCCGCCGAATTTGTGCACGCGTATCGCAGCAACCATTTTCTATCTCCTGTAAACGCGAAAGCTTGTGGCGCCGGATCATAGGAAGTCGTCGAGTGAGTGCAAGCGATCAGTCGGCGCGGCGCAGTAGACCGACGGCGACGAAGTAAACCGCGATCGCCGCCAGAGCGGCGGCGACCCAACTCGGCGGCTGTAGATGCCGCACCAGCGCCCATGCCGCCAAGACCGCCCAGCACAGGAGCATCGCCAGGTTGATCCAGCGCCACCGTGGCGCCCGTAACGGATGAACGAAATAAAGCGGGGCGAAGGTCGCCGCCGCAAACGCGACAACGGCGATGGCGCTGAGCCAAGGCGGCGGCCGCAGCAAAAACAGGTAGAAGGCCACGATATTCCACAGCACCGGGAAACCGCGGAAATAGCCGTCGGCGGTCTTCATTTTTCGGTCGGCGAAATAGAGCGCCCCCGTTACGGCAATGACGATCGAAAGCGCCGGTGCCGCCGCTTGCGGCAATACGCCGCCCGCGGCCAATGCGTAGGCCGGGATCAGCACGTAGGTGGCGAAATCGACGGCGACGTCGAGGAGCTCACCTGACCAGCGCGGAAGGACTTCGCCCACCCGCAGGCGGCGGGCGAGCGTTCCGTCGACACCGTCGATGATCAGTGCAAGCCCGAGCCAGACAAACATCTGCGTCCATCTGGCGCCTGCGGCGGCAAACAGCGCGAGCAGCGCACAGGCGGCGCCGCATGCGGTGAAAACGTGGACGGCAAAGCCGGCGACGGCACGCAGCCTGGTGCGCTCCCCGGAAGCTTCGACCGGCTGCATCCCTTACCCTTGCTACCGTCTCGCCCAATCCCGAGGTGATTGGTAATGTTCCGCCGGTAAATCACAAGCCGGCTGTAGTTCGAAGGTGCGTAATGCTCGGCGATAAGGACGGTGCGGCGACCGAAGTGGTGATCATTGGCGCCGGCCCGGCCGGCCTTCTTTGCGCGATCGCGCTGAAAGCGGCCGGGCTCGATGTCCTGCTTATCGCGCCTCAGCCCCAAGACGACCATCGCACCACCGCGCTACTCGCCGGATCGGTGACGGCGCTGACGACGCTGGGCGTGTGGGAAGCTTGCCGCGCGCATGCCGCGCCGCTCGTCAGCATTCGTATTGTGGACGCCACCGGCCGGCTGGTGCGCGCGCCCGAAGTCATGTTCCACGCCGAAGAAATCGAGCTCGACGCCTTCGGCTTCAATATCGAGAACCGGCATCTCCTGGCGGCGCTCGCCGCCCGCGCCGCCGCACTGAAGGTCGCGCGCATCGACGCGACTGCGCAGGCCGTAGCGACTGACAGCGGCGGCGCCACCGTCACGCTTCCCGATCAGGTCGTCCGCGCGCGCCTGGTCATCGGCGCCGACGGTGCGCGCTCACTTTGCCGCGCCGCCGCGGGCATCGGCAGCGATCGCCATGCCTATCCGCAAAACGCTTTGACGCTAAACCTCGCCCACGACCGCCCGCACGGCAACGGCGCGACCGAGTTTCACACCGAACACGGCCCATTGACACTGGTCCCGCTCCCGGGCGAGCGCTCGAGCGTCGTCTGCGTTCTCGATCCGGCGACCGCGCAGGCGCTTTCGGTCATGCCGGACGCGGAGCTTGCAGCCGAGATCGAACGGCGCGCCCATTCGCTGCTCGGAAAAATGCGCGCCGAGCCGGGCCGCGGCCTCTTTCCGCTGGCGATCGAGACCGCGCATTCATTCGCGCGCGCCCGTATTGCGCTCATCGGTGAGGCGGCGCATGTCGTGCCGCCGATCGGCGCGCAGGGGCTCAATCTCGGGCTGCGCGATGCGGCGACTGTGGCCGAGATCGTCGCCGATGCCTGGCGGGAAAAAACCGATGTTGGCGCGCCCGGACGTTCTCGCCCGCTACGACCGGGGACGCCGCGCCGATGCGACCAGCCGGCGCATTGCCGTCGACGTGCTCAACCGCAGCCTGCTCACCGACCTTCTGCCGGTGCAAAGCGTCCGCGGTCTTTCGTTGTTTCTGATTGACCGCGTCGGACCGCTGCGCCGGGCGCTGATGCGCGAAGGCGTTGCTCCGGGTGCCGCGCAACCCCGCCTCATGCGCGGCGAACCGGTATGAGCCAAATCTTGCGCGGCTAGTGGCCCGATTCTAATCAGTGCCGTGAAAAACGGCTTTGCGGCGCCGCCGGGTTCATCCTACCGTTGCCGCAAAAGCGGGGAATCATCGCATGAAGCTGCCGCGCAACTTTTTCAAGCCGCTGGCGATCGGAGCGCCCGCTCCGCTCCGCGATTTGCCGCTCAAGCTCGAGCGCATGATTCATTTCGTGCCGCCGCACATCGAAAAACTGCGCGCCAAGGTGCCGGACCTGATCCGCCAAGTCGACGTGGTCCTCGGCAATCTCGAGGACGCCATTCCCGCCGACGCCAAGGAAGCCGCACGTTCGGGTTTCATTGCCATGGCAAAAGCGTGCGACTTCGGCGCGACGGGCCTGTGGACCAGGATCAATGCGCTCAATTCGCCGTGGGTGCTCGACGATATTCGCGAAATCGTCGCCGCCGTCGGCGACAAGCTCGACGTCATGATGCTGCCGAAAGTCGAAGGCGCGTGGGACATCCACTATCTCGATCAACTCCTCGCCCAGCTCGAAGCCAAACACGCGCTGAAAAAGCCGATCCTCATCCACGCCATTCTCGAGACGGCCGAGGGAGTGAATAACGTCGGCGCCATCGCAGCCGCTTCGCCGCGCATGCACGGCATCAGCCTCGGCCCTGCCGATCTTGCCGCCTCGCGCGCCATGAAGACCACCCGCGTCGGCGGCGGCCATCCGGATTATCGCGTGTTGGCCGATGCCGCAGACGCGACGGCCACCGATCAGCGCGCGTTCTATCAACAAGACCTTTGGCACTACACCATCGCAAAAATGGTGGATGCGTGCGCCGCAGCCGGAATAAAACCGTTCTATGGCCCGTTCGGTGATTTTGCCGACAGCGCGGCGTGCGAGGCGCAGTTTCGCAACAGCTTCCTCATGGGTTGTGTCGGTGCCTGGACGCTGCATCCGAGCCAGGTCGCGATCGCCAAACGGGTATTCTCGCCCGATCCGGCGGAGGTCGCGTTTGCGCAGAAAATCCTCGCCGCCATGCCTGATGGCAGCGGCGCGGTGTTGATCGAGGGGAAGATGCAAGACGATGCAACCTGGAAGCAGGCCAAGGTGCTGGTCGACCTCGCCCGGCTCGTCGCCGCCAAGGACCCGGAAATGGCTTCCCGTTATGGGCTATGAAGCTGCGGTAATTCGCGCCGTCACGCGCGCGGCCGAGCGGCTATAAGTCGCCCGCCGCGCGCCACAATCGTGTAGTCACACTGTCGCCATGGATAAGTTTCGGAGCGCCAAATTTCAGATCGGTCAGGTGGTAAGGCACCGCCTGTTTCCATTTCGCGGGGTCGTCTTCGACATCGATCCCATTTTCAGCAACACCGACGAATGGTACGAGGCGATCCCGGCCGAGATCCGGCCGCACAAGGATCAGCCGTTTTATCATTTATTTGCCGAGAACGATCAGACCGAATACATCGCCTACGTTTCCGAACAAAATCTATTGCCCGACAATAGCGGCGAGCCGGTGCGCCATCCGCAGGTCGCCGAAGTTTTCATCCGCGAGGGCAAGGGCTATCGCCGGCGCGGCGCCACCACGCATTAGCGCCGCGGATTTGACACTCGCCGCGCGCTTATCGACAGCTCTGATGAAAAAGCTATTACCGGTAATCGATTTTTCGCTCAGGCCTTTCGAAAACCCCTGACGTAAGTGCTCACGCGCTAAACTTTCACTGTCAGGTCCGCAGCAGCAATTTCACCATCGGTGACGTAGTGGTTGACATGCTCACCGGGCAATTGCTGACCGGGCCTATATAATTTCGTCTCGCCGATGACCCCGCTCGTTCTCAACTCATGGACGATGTAGTCGCGCTCGACGTTAGTGTCCGAATCCGTGGCATGTGTGATCTGGAAGGTCAGCCGAGTTAACGAGATACCCGTATCTTTGGTGCCCGCTCCGATCCAGTGGACGGACGCGGCGTCCGGCGGACGGTCGGTGTTCAGCCAAAAACTCGGCTTTGCCAGATCGCCCTCTTCATAAGTGGGAGTTAAACCCCAGAATTGAATGTGATGGCGTTTGCGCGGGCTGTCATCGATCGCTTTCTGGAAGCCGATGTCCTGACCGCGGCCAAAAAGAAAAAGCGTGCTGAACGGGGCTGTCGGATAAGGAGAGTTCAATACGAACGCGCGAATCATCCGCAACGAGCTTGCAATGCCGAGACGATCCGCCTCAGCCCATCCGCCGAGCGTGAAGGCGGCGCGTAGCTCCGCCAGCGTGCCCGTGAGCAACAAGTTAACCGGATCGCCCGGCAATCCATCCCCGGTAATCGTGAAACGCGGTACATGCTTACGTCGGAGAATCTTCAGGCCGATGCGGACAATGCGCGGCAGGAGAATATAGGCCGCAATTGCGTACGTGATCGCCAGCGCTAACACAGTGGGCAGCCGGCTATCCGTCCATTGAAAGACAAAAACAATCAGCCAGACAGTTAGAATGCCAAGCCCGAGCACGATGGTGCGGCGCATAAGGCGATTGAGCGATCTCACCATTCGGCACCGGGACAGTTCGTCTGCGTGTCGAAGCCCGAGGGATCACCCAATATCAGGCTTCAGACGTTAAACTTTCGCATCTACACCAAGAGCAAAGTTGATGCGAGCTGGGCCAAGCGCGTTCCTTCACGCTTTTAGATGGGTGCATTGCGGGCGGGCTAACGGCTCGACCCTAGCGCCGTCGCATTATGAAAGCGCGTCAGAACGTCAGGCCGACTGCGGTCGAGTTGGGCGATGACGGCGTTGGCAGCGCGCTCGCCGTCCTGCCACGCTCCGCCCACGGTACCCCAAAAGTTTTCGCTGACGGCTTCGCCGGCAAACCAGACGGCGTCGTTCAAGGGCTCAGCCAAAGCCTTGCGCGCTTCTTGTGCACCAGGCGGCGCCGAGGAAAATGCGCCGAGAGTCCAGGGGTCTTTTTTCCAGGACGTCGCTTTCGTGCGCGACACGGCCTGTTTTGCGCGCGTACCAAAAATACTCGAAATCCAATCGAGCGCGAACTCGGTCATCGCGCTTTCGCCCTTGTCGGCGAGCTCGGCGCCGCTGCGGCCGGCTAAAGTAAGAAGAGACAGCCGCGTCCCATGCACGTTGGCAAAAAGAGCCGCCGTTTTGGCGGTGAACGCCTTTTCGAAGACGACTTCGTCGGCGTTAAGCCCGAGCGCATTATCGTTGAAGACGAGCGCGACATGGTCATAGCTTCCGGGCTTCAATTTCTCAAAGGCGCTCGCGTAGCGCGCCGGGAGGTGCGGCCTGAACTCGATCTTGCCTGAAGCAAGGACCGCTGTGGACGCAGTGATGATGGCGGCCCGCGCCGTCACCACCTCTCCGCCCATCGCCAAGGTGACCGCGTGCTCACCCCAATCGACAACGGTCACCGGGCTGAAGAATTTAATCGGCACGCCCAGCGCCAGCCGCCCAATAAGAGCACCGACGCCTTGCCGGCACAGCCACCCGGGGGCTCGGTTGACAGAATTGGCGTATTCTTTCGCGGAAAGCTCCTTCAACTCCGTGCCGAAGCGATAAGGCCCGAGTACGAATTCCATGGTCCGTTGCCAGTCGCCCAGATCCGTCGGGAAGGCGTCCGCGCAGGAGACGTCGCCGTTGTCTGCAGCTGCTTGTGCGATGGCCGCATTGCAGCGGACGCTGGCGGCATAAAAATCTTCCAATTGGAGCTTGGAGTGGAGCTCCTCCAGGTCCTTTTCGACGCGAATGCAATCTCGCATCCTAACCTGCTCATGTCCCGGATCGGGATATAATTCGCCTCCGAGTTTTACCGCGAGCGTGGCAAGGGACGACTGAGCAGGCAGGTGGATGAAGTTTGCCCCCCGATCATAGGGCAAATTAAATGTATGCCGATCGGTGAAGCATCGACCGCCCATTCGATCGCTTGCCTCAATGATCGCACATTTTTTATTTGCGGCGATCAGACGCCTTCCGGCGGCGATTCCGGCGGCTCCGGCGCCGATGATCAAAACGTCGAGGTCAGGTTCGCGTCGCAGACCGGCAAGTGCCGGGGACGACACCGCGGAGAGCAGACCTGCTATCGCACCTCGACGTGTTACGCGGGTCATTGGAAATCAGGACCATGTTCGCTGCGTACTTGCCGATGTCGGGCAAAAATGGGTCGTCTCTTACTTCGCCGGAGCCCCTATGAACGACCGGTTCAATCCGCCTTCTTCGGCACGCTTGCCTCGTCCTTTCCCTTGGGCGCGCTGCTGTCGACTTTCGACCCGGCGACATCGACCTTTTCTTTCAGCTCACTGGTTTCGCCGTTTTCCTTCACACACATGGCCCGATGGATTTTGTCGATAGTTCGCATGGCTTTCGATGCAGCCAGCATTTTTGCCGCAAGGTCCACCGCCTGATTTTCGGTTTGCGACACCCTATTGATGTCGGCCTCGATAGCCTCGTCCATCGACTTGAGAATCTCCGGGGGTTGGGCCATGTCGGTCAGCACGACATCCTTAAACTCCTGTTTGACGCTTGCGGCACATTTCGTGCCGGCTTCGTATTCGGATTTGAGCACCGCAAATCGCTTGTTGAAGTCGTCGGCGCCGCTCATATCGGTTGCCAGTGCATCGCGCTTGAGCTTGCAGATATTTTCGACGCTATTGAACTCCGGATATTTCACTTCGACGATCTTCGTGTACGAGTTCATCAGCGATTTCGCTTCGGAAATGACGGCGTCGAAGACGCACATCATGTTGTCCCGTCCCTTGTAGCAACGGTCGAGCGTTACATCAGTCTTCAAGCCTGGTAGGGCGAAAGAACCCGAGTCCGCGAGTTTGTCGCATGCAGCGAGCGCTTGACCCAGGGCCGATGACGGGTCGAGTGCCGGCGGCGTTGTCGCCGCGGCTGCCGGTTTTTCTTGCGCGGGCGCGGCAGCTCCAGTCGCCTTGGGCCCCAAATGACCGGGCTGCCCTCTCTGCTGACACCACCCGTCATCGGATGCGAAGATCAATATGATGGCGGATGCACCTGCCAGCAGAAACGACCAGCCCTTTATGGATTGGACGCGCGGTCCAGCAAACAGCTTAGACATCTTCTTTGATCCTCATCACAGCCCAATGGGCTCTCAAAGACTATGAAGGCGGGCATGCTCAGACCCGTTTCCAGTTGTCGCGAAACCACATTGTGGCTCGATAAGGATCAGCCATCCCTGCCCCTTTTAATTGTACGCGTACTTCTTTGCTTCGACAACTTTAAGTAATGGTGCGCAGCAAAAAGACCTCTGATCAAGATAATTATGGGCGTCCTCCACCGTTATCAGGTCGAGAACCTTCGGCGAGACCTGCCACCCTTACAAAAAGTCGATGACAGTTTTGATGCGAGCCGAGCGAAGGCCGGGTCATTCGCCGCGCCGGCCGCTGCCGCAGCTTTGGGTCGATTTGCGCCGATGATCAAGCCCACTGCATGCCGCGCGTACATGCTGTGCGGCGGCGCCGATATGCACCGCGCCTGAAATCGACAATGGCCGGCCCTTAAAAGCCGGGCGAAATCTTAAACTAGCGCATTGCGATGTTCATCCCGGCAAGACCGAGTGAAACTTGAAAGCCCATCTGCACACCGCGCAATTCAAGCACGACACCTCTTTCGTTCCGCAGGCGCGCCACCGCCGCACCGCCGACGAAGGTCCCGCCGGCGCCCGCAGCCCCATATGTGCCGACGATGTCCAAGGGACTTCGCAAATTGAAGGCGGTGCCGCGCAAGTGCGCGCTGGCAATGCCAAGGCTGCCGATGCCAATCCCGCCGACGCGTAGCCGATACACATGCCCACGGTACGTCAACGTTCCGTGACCGCCCCCGACGCCGACAATAAAACCGGCTTTGACAACTTTCAGGTGCACGGTGCCGGTCTGCGCATGCGACGAGCCCGACGTCCCTATCAGCATCAAAGCCATTGCCAAAGTTGCTGCAGCGAATTTTACGGCGCGAAAGATCTGCGACATCTCACCCTCCGAAGTTTACTCGCCAATTTCCGTAATACATGCAGCGCCGCCGTAAGCCTTCGACGCTCCTAAAAAAATCACCGGTAATCGGCCAAGCGATTATCGCGAATTGGCCGCCATCGGTTTGCTGCTCGGACCAACAATCAACTTGTCGCCGATAATCGGCTTTATCCGAAACGAGGCGATCTACTCCGCAAAGCCCCGTAAATTCCGATACACCTCCGCCGCGATCACGCGTCCCTTGTCGGTCAAGAATACCGCCGTCTTCGTTGGCGAATTGGAGGTTCGTTTTATGGTGACTAGTCCGAGGCCGGCCTTGCCGTTGCGCCCGCGGTCGGCGATGCAGCGCATGTATCGGCTCATAATGAAACGATTGACGTTCATTTCCCGCGCGTAGGATCCCACGGGTTTGCCCTCATCCACGGCCACCGTGAGAAAGGTAAGGACATAGGGAAACGGGATTGAGCCGCGCAGACCGACCAGCGGCTTAATCCCCCACAACAAATCTCGAAATGCCCGCTTATGGGCCGCTGCAATCAACTCGCCCCCCAAAAGCGATACTTCAAGCCCTCGGGACTAAATCACCAACCGCCACCGAATTTGTAGTTCAATCCGAGCTGCACGATATTTATCGAGCGATTGCTGATATTGAACGTGTCGGCAGTGATGAAGCCGGCAGTCCCCGCCGGAACGGTAAAGCTCGTGTTATTCAGCCTTATGTAATCGTATTCGACTTTCGCCGACAGGTTGCCCCAAAAGGCCCATTCGACGCCGGCGCCCGCAACCCAACCGTCGTTGCTGGAACTGCCGTAGCCGGTGAACGTTGCGCCCGTCGTCACGTTGGTGAGGGTATTATTGCTGCTTCCAACCCAAGCCCAACCGCCCTTGCCGTAAACAAGCACGGTATCAAAACCATAACCGAGGCGACCGGTCACATCCGTCAGCCACCTATTGTTGCCAGTCACCTTGATAATATCGCTGCCCGCTGCCGGAACCACGGTTCCGTTACCCGTGTTGCTGGCGTTTGGAAGCCAGTCGAAATCCGCTTCGACGCCGAGAACGACGCCACCCCAGAATTGGTAGTTGAAACCAACCTGGCCGCCGCCCGCGAATTGGCCTTGATTAGTTGAATTACTGTAATTCAGGCCGGAGCTGTCGGTGATGCTAACAGAGTTCCAGCCCCAACCAATGTTGGGGCCGAGATAGAAGCCGGTCCAACTGTAGATTGGCGGCGGCGGCGGCGGGATATAAACCGCCGGTGCTCGCGGCGGCGGTGGCGGCGGCGGAATATCGGCAGCAAAAACCGGCGAGACTCCAGCAAGCACGACGGCAAGCGCCGTCACTTTCAGCTGCGTGTAGCGCGCGAGATTCTTGTTCATGGCCACCCCCCATGCCTTGAATGAACAACTACCTACCATCCTAGGATACTCGAATTTTGCCCATAAGTATCCATAGGTATATTACCCGCCGAGCAAAGCCCGCGGCGAATTTGGCGCGCTTTCCCAACCCGCAAAAATAGACGTCCCTGTTGCCGATCAAGGACTTAAGGGACAACGGGCATTGCGTAATGGCCGGCTCGACATCCTCGTCGGCATACCGTGGCATTCATGGCCGAGCACGAACTGAAGCTTGCGAAGATGATGATCAGCCGGAATGCCAAAACGCCGAGCAACGGCGCCGGAACTGAATTGCCCGTTTCCGCAAACAGCGGGAGACGCAACTGTGAATCTCGTTCGGCTTCACAAGACCTTGCGCGTTACGCCAGCGATGGCGGCTAACGTGACCGATCGGGTATGGTCGCTACAGGAATTGGTGGAGCGAACCTCCAGATGAATGCGGTTTCATACACTTTGGCCGCGGCCATTATACTCAGCACGGCCCCCGCATTTGCCGAAGACCCAGATTGCGGCGGACCGAATCATTGGCCCGCCGCCATGGTGTTTGTGGCGATGAAGAACGCGAAGATCGTCACCAATGATCAAATCGATTTCAGCCGGACGCGAGTGACACGGATTGCCAGTGAGAAGATTGGACCAGACCTCTGGAGGCAGGTCCATCTTGTTCAGTATTTTCGAAGAGATGGCTCCGCTTTGGAGGCTATAGCAGTGAGCGACTCCTCCCAAGAAGAGTGCTCAATGGGAGATGTTAAGACCTTCGTCATCTCGGCGAAACTTCTGCGATCGGGCGGAAAATCAAATTAGGACACTACCGCGCGTCGTTCGCGCTGGCAGCTACTTACGATCCGTGTCATAGTCTCGGCCGCGCGCGCCAGAGAAAAATTACAAAAGCTAAATGCTCATTTTTAGACGACCCGCGCACTTGCGACGACCGTACAAATATCTTTTCCGACACGGGGGAGTTCGTGAAGGAAACAGTTGTTGCGTCGCCGCTGCGAGAGTTGGCGCAGCCGAACATGATGTGGATTCCGGGCGGCACGTTCCGCATGGGATCGGACAAGCACTATCCCGAAGAAGCACCGGCCCGTCGCATCAGCGTCGATGGTTTCTGGATCGACCACACGCCGGTAACCAACCGGCAATTCAAGGAATTCGTCCGCGCCACCGGTCACGTCACGTTTGCCGAAATGGCGCCGGATGCGAAGAACTATCCCGGCTCGCTGCCGGGCATGATCTTCGCCGGCTCGTTGGTGTTCACGCCGCCGCATCGGCCGGTCGACCTGCGAAACTTCGGCGAGTGGTGGACGCTGCTCAAGGGTGCCGACTGGCGCCATCCCTACGGGCCGAAGAGCAACGTCAATCATCTCGAGAACCATCCAGTCGTGCACGTGACCTTCGGCGACGCGCTGGCCTACGCTAAATGGGCGGGCAAGGATCTGCCGACCGAAGCCGAATGGGAATACGCCGCGCGCGGTGGGCTGGACGGCGCCGAGTATGCCTGGGGCGACGAGTTCACGCCGGGCGGCAAGCATCAAGCCAATACATGGCAAGGCAATTTCCCGCATGACAACCGGTGCGACGACGGCTTCACGCGCACTTCGCCGGTGATGGCTTTTCCCGCCAACGGTTATGGCGTCCACGACATGATCGGCAACGTTTGGGAATGGACGACGGACTGGTGGTCGGCCAGGCACGAAGCCGACGCGGCGAAACCATGCTGCGTTCCGCAAAATCCGCGCGGCGGTGCAGAGGACGCAAGCTACGATCCCCGCCAGCCCGAAATCAAAATTCCGCGCAAGGTGATCAAGGGCGGCTCGCATCTGTGTGCGCCGAATTATTGCCGCCGCTATCGCCCGGCGGCACGCCATGCTGAGCCGGTGGACACGTCCACGAGTCACCTTGGATTCCGCTGCATCAAGCGCGAGGGAGATTCAAATGCCCAACAGCAATGACAACGCTCACGCAGTGAACCGCCGCAACATGTTGCTGGCGGGAACGACACTTGCCGCTTCGTCGGCGTTGGGTTCGGTCGCCGCAACCATCCCGGCAACTTTAGCGCAGGCGCAAACGGCGGGGTCCAAGCCGAACATCATACTGATCACGTCGGACGATTTCGGCTATGGCGACGCCGGTGTCTACGGCGGCGGCCCGGGACGCGGCATGCCGACGCCGAACATCGACCGGCTGGCGGACGAAGGCATGACCTTCTTCTCGTTCTACGGCCAGCCGAGCTGCACACCCGGGCGCGCTGCGATGCAAACGGGCCGCATCCCCAACCGCAGCGGCATGACGACGGTGGCCTTCCAGGGCCAGGGCGGCGGGCTTCCGCACGCCGAATGGACTCTGGCCTCGGTGCTGAAGACGGCTGGTTACAACACGTTCTTCACCGGCAAATGGCACCTGGGCGAAGCCGATTACGCGCTTCCGAATGCCCAGGGCTACGACGAGATGAAGTACTGCTTTCTCTACCATCTCAACGCCTACACCTATGCCGATCCGGAATGGTTCCCCGACATGCCGGCGGACCTCCGTGCCCTATTCGAACGGGTAACCACGGGCGCGTTATCGGCAAACGCCGGCGAAAAGGCGCGCGAGGAGTTCAAGGTCAACGGCGAATATGTGGACACGCCAGATAAGGGTGTCGTCGGCATTCCATATCTCGATGCCTACGTAGAAAAGGCAGCGGCCGACTATCTTGACCGAGCTGCCCAAGCCGGCAAGCCGTTCTTCATGAGCGTCAATTTCATGAAGGTGCATCAACCAAACCTGCCGCACCCGGACTTTGTCCATAAGTCGTTGTCCAAGAGCAAATTCGCCGACTCCATCGTGGAGGCCGATGCGCGCATCGGTCACCTGATGGATAAGATCCGCGATCTCGGTCTCGACAAGAGCACTTACGTGTTCTGGACGACGGACAATGGCGCTTGGCAGGACGTTTATCCCGATGCCGGATACACGCCGTTCCGCGGCACCAAGGGCACGGACCGCGAGGGCGGTAACCGCGTTCCTGCCATCGCCTGGGGGCCAAAGATCAAAGCTCGCTCGAGGAATTTCGATATCGTCGGCGGCCTGGACTATATGGCGACCTTCGCGTCGCTCGCCGGTATCAGCAAGCTTCCGGAAAACGATCGCGACGGTCAGCCGATCATCTTCGACAGTTACGACTTGAGCCCGGTTCTGTTCGGCAGCGGCGCGTCACAACGCACGAGCTGGTACTATTTCACCGAGGATGAGCTGACGCCGGGCGCGATTCGTCTGCGCAACTACAAATTCGTCTTCAACCTCCGCGGCGGTAATGGCCAGCCGACCGGCGGCTTGGCGGTCGACACGAATCTCGGCTGGAAAGGCCCTGAGGAATATGTCGCGACGGTGCCGCAAATTTTCGATCTGTGGCAGGACCCGCAGGAACGCTACGACATTTTCATGAACAATTTTACCGAGCGCACCTGGATGGCCGTGCCCATGGAAAGCGAGCTGAAAAAATTGATGGCGACCTACGTCAAGTATCCGCCGCGAAAAATGCAGGGCCTCGGCTATCACCCGATTACGCTCACGCAATATCAAACGTTCTCGTTCATCAGGGAGCAGCTTGCGAAGGAAGGCGTACATCTTTCACTACCAACGGGAAATTGAGTGGCAGAAACTAAATATGAAAATGCCGCAACTCTTTAGGAGATCAGCGATGAAAAAATTGGCGTACGGGGTGGCCATCGCGGGTGCAATCGTGCCCTCCTTGGCGCATGCTCAACTAAAAATCGACATGACGAAGTGGACCTGCGCGCAATATCTCGCCATGTCGCCCGACGATGCCGCTAACTTTGCCGCATGGATGAGCGGTTGGTACAACCAGAAGCAAGGCTATGTCTGGATCAACCTGCAGGCTTACGAGCGCAACATTGCCAACGTGAAAGCGTTTTGCGCCGCCAACCCGAACGACAAAGTGATGGCTGCGCTCCAGCGCGCCACGCAAAAGTAAGCTTTGGAAAACTGGGGGATTGTCAATGTACCGAAGGATCAGTCTCGCTTGCGCCGCGCTTCTCGCATTCGTTCCGCCGCAGGCGAAAGCTCAAGTCATCGTCGACATGTCGTTGATCACCTGCCAGCAATACTTGGATGCGCCAGCCGAGCGTCAGCGGCTCATTGCGTGGTGGATGCGAGGCTATTTCAGCGCGGCGAAAAATCTATCGTTGATCGATTTTCGCTACGTCGACTACAACACAAAGGTTGTCACCGCCTACTGCAAGAAAAAGCAAAACAGAAACGAAACGCTCATGAGCGCAATTCAAAAGAACGCGCGGTAACGGGGGAGCGACGGCGAGGCGTGACGTGCAGCCGCCGAGCGAAGGAAGCCGGCAGCGGCGCGGATACGGCACACGCCTGAATTCGAGAGAAGCCGAACCGAGCGGTTAGCGCCGGGCCAGGACCTATGAGGTGCTCAGGCAGGATCGGCTGGGCGGCACATGAGACGAAGTCATTAGAGACCGACGCTGTTGTGCATGATGCCGCCGTCGACGAAAATGGTCGTCGCTGTCATGTAGCTCGCCCCGTCTCCGGCGAGGAAGCCGACGACTCTGGCAATCTCCTCCGGGCTCGCCATGCGCCCAAGCGGGATGGCTGCATTGAGCTGCGCGAGCTTGGCTGGATCGGTCATTGTGCTGACATTGATCGGCGTTGCCACAGCACCGGGGCCGACGCCGACGACTAAAATCTTGTGGCTGGCGAGTTCGATACCGGCCGTGCGCGTGAGCATGCGCATACCGCCTTTGGCCAGGTAGTAGGGGGTATTGCCGGGCATCGGCCAATCCTCGTGCACCGATGTAACGTTGATGATCCGGCCGCCGCCACCTTGCTTGATCATTTGCTTGGCGGCGATTTGCGTTCCGAAGAACGCGCTCTTCAGGTTGACCTCCATCACTTTATCGTATTGCGCTTCGCTCGTATCGAGGATTGAAGTGCGAGTTTCGATGCCGGCATTGTTCACCATGATGTCCAGCCGTCCGAATTTCTCCACCGCTGCGCCGATGAGCTTCTCGAGATCGGTACGTTTGGTCACATCGGCCGCCACACCGATTGACTGATGACCGAGCTTGCTGATTTGCCGCTCGAGCGCTTCGGTCGCCTCAGGATGAGCCACGTAATCAATCACGATACTGGCTTCCTGGCGGGCCAACTCGAGAACGATCGCCTGACCGATCCCGCTGTTGCCGCCAGTGACGATAGCTACTTTGTTCTTCAACGACATCTTTGGCTCCAATGCTGACCGCCGTTTCCGCAAACTTGATGTCGGCTGGATATCCGTTGCAGGTAAACAAACTGACCAAACCGAAGGGTTTTCGTCGCAACGCGGCGTCGATCGCCGCGCGGCAATTCCCGCCCGGCATTAAGCCCCGGGGACGTTGGTGAGGTAAACCAAAATGCTCATTGCCAGAACGACCGCCATCAGCAATAGCGGGGTTACGAACCTTGCGTCATTTCTGCGGTCGAGATCGTGTTGCGTCGTCATGACCGCCCCTTTCAGCTCGACGCCGTTGCCTTCCGGGTCTTTCAAGTAGATCGATGGTCCCTGTCCTTCCGCGCCGTAGCGCAAATCCGCGGGACCGCAGGCGACCCCTTGCGCCGCAAGCTGTTCGGTAATCGCCGCGGCGTCGAACGGCTCGACTCGCAGGCAAAGGTGGTCAAGATTGGCCCCGCCGGGGCCCGATGCAACGCCGACCGGCCCCGCTCCGTCCGCCGGTACGATGTCGAGCAGCGCCTGCCCGGCGCGAAGCTGCACCAGTTTGTCCTGCCGCTTCTCGAAGCTTAGACCGAGCACATCAAGATAAAAGCGCTCGAGCGCAGCAGGGTTGGCTGCGCGCAGCACGACGTGATCGATCCCAAGAATGCTGAAGGGTGCTGCCATGGCAAGCTCCTTCAATGTCAGCGATCGCGGGCCTTGACCGTTTTACGAACCGCTCTCGCCGTAAAGATGAATTTCGACCCGAAAAAACCTACTGCGCTCACTGCGGCGGTCGTCGGTATCTCAGCTAAAATGGAACCGACGCGGGTGACGTCGTGGAACAGCCAAAATACCGCGTCGTTGACCACGAGCCCAAGCAGCGAGGCAGCGGCGAACAGAAGAAGCTGTTTCGGAAGCCGGCGCAGGCTTTTCTCACCGAAAGTCCAAAATTTCTGCAGGAAGAAATTGGTGCCGGTCGCGAGCGCGAAGGCCGCGGTCACCGCGACGATGGTGGCGACGCCGATGACGCCGAGAAAAAGATAAAGCGTTCCGTAATTGACGCCCGTGGCGATCAGCCCGGCGATCGTGAATGGAAGGAACTCGCGGAACCGCGCGGCCGCGAACTGGGCGAACTGTGGGAGCAGTTGAAAGAGCATCAACGTTATATAAGCGTTCTCAACGCGGCCGGGGCCGTGGCTATCACCAAAACGGCGCCTGCGCACGCGTGCAATAGCCGCACGCCGTCGCGGGAACCAGATCCTGACATCGATTTCACGCGTGGACGCTTGGCACGGGAGATGTCCGATTAACGCTGCAGGTTTTCGGCGATCTTCCATTCGCATCTATGCCCCAAGCCGAACCGCGACTGGGGCATTTCCGAAAACGCCTTCGCGGCAAGGCCATGCGGATAGCCGGAACGCACGTTTAGCGAACCGCGAGCAGACAGGCGTAATTTTGCGCGGCCGTCGGATTCTCGAGGTTCGTTTCGAATTGCGCGAGCAATCTCGGTTCGCGAAAACCGGCGCTGTTCAGCAATTCGAGGTGGCGATCGATCTCGAAACGGCCCGGTTCATACGTGAAAGATGTGCCGGACGGCTTGACGAAGTCGCCATTGACTAGAATACCGCGCTCGGGAAGCGTTTCGTAACAGCGGGCATACACGTCGCCGACGGCTTTTTGACTGCCGAGATCATGCAACGTCCAAGTTGAGACGATAGCCGCGGGACGTTTCGACAATCTCCGCGGCCAATCTTGATCCATGAGATCAGCTTTGGTGAGCGCGACGCGTGGCATCAAGTCCTCACCGATTGTATTTCGGGCGATGGCAAAGAACGCGTCCGAAAAATCGACGCCCTCGAAGCTGACGACTTTATTTCGCTCCAGGATGTGGCGCGCCATATAGCCCGGCCCGAGACCGAGCTCGACCACGTGCCGGTTCGGCAAGGTGGGCTCCGCGATGCGGCTTAGAATGAGGTCGAACAGGGCAAGTCGCGGCGCCGTCGGTATGAAGCGGTCAGCCCAACCGCGGACAAAAGCCTGCGTCGTGGAATTCGTGCTTGGCGCCGACGAAGCCGCTCATTGTCCGATCCCAATCGGAATTATGCGTACCTGCCCTAGCCTCTCGTTCGTCTTTTTTCGCGTAGGTCTCGGCGCACGAGCATGAGCGGTCGCGCGCTGCGTACGCGCGACCGGCGGCGGAGTATGCGGGACGGCTACTTGCCGGCCTGCGGCGCAGGTGCCTGACCCGGAGGCGGTGTAGCCGACGAGGATGGCGCGCCCTTCTCGCCTTCCAACTTCTTGCGCGCTTCGTCGGCGCGGCGCTGCAGCTCTTCCTGCAGTTTCTTTTGCTGCTCTTCGAAGACCTTGGGATCGGTGGGCGGACCGTCGTAAGCCTTGGCGAAATCGGAAAGCGGCATCACCAGGCTGATCGGCTGTCCGGTGGCGTTAATGGCCTGCAGGACGAGCCCCTGCCCTTTCTTCAACTTGCTGATCATGTCCGCATTGGCCTCGTAATCCGCCATGCAGCCGTTGGTGAAGCAGATCACGTAAGGCGCGGTCATCGGCTGGTTCTGATCGATAATGAGGCGGGTGCCGTGGACGAGCTGCATGCCGAGCGGCAAGGTGATGCGCAGAATTTTTCGCTCTTGGCCTTCCGGCTCGATGAGAACAGCCGCCGCCACCGGTTGCCCGGACTCGACACGCGCGTCTTTGCCGGTGAAGCAAACTTGCTTGGCGTTTGGATCGGGCGCCTGCCCGGGCTGACCCTTGAGGCAGAATTTGGTCCACGGCGAAAAGATCAGCTGCACCTGTCCGTTTGCACCTTGCTGGCCGGGCTGTCCCGGCTGAGCTCCCGGCGCTGGCGCTCCCTGCTGCGCCTGCGCGGGCGCATGCTCAGGCGCGGTTTGCTGCGCTTCCGAGCCAGACTTGGGTTTCGAGCTCCTTCTCGCCTTGGGCTTGGCCGGGGCGGTCGCCGCCGGATTCTCCGACTGTTGCGCCCACGCCGGATCGCCCACGGCAATCCCGAAAGCAAGCGCGAACGGGAGAATGGCCAGGACCTTGGTCGCCAGAGCGCCGCGGCATGTCACACCGGCGGCAAACGGCCGGCTCACCGGTCCCCGGGCCGGTGCGGTCCAATAGGTCATGAGATAAAATCCCTCTCTCGAGCTGCGGGCCGCAATCGACCTGTGCGCCTTGCGGAACCAAAGGTCCATCGCCAACGGGCGACCGGACATGCTCCCAGTGCGAGCGGGTCATTCGGCGCAGATTACGGCAACAGCGTGACGCTGCAACCGGCGAAGACGCTCCAGATAGCTCACCTTGCGATGCAATTAAAGCCCATGCGTGACGGCATTGTTGCACACCTAAAGCTCGCGTCCGGGTAAGCCCGGCTGCTGCGGTGTGCTACATTTCGCCAACAGCCGCGTCATGCGAGTCGCTTGCGCTTTCCCGCACCGAAATAACGTCATGCGGATCACCGTTCTTCTCCCTTTGCTCCGCGCTTTGTCGCCGGCGACTCTTGCCATCCTCGCGGTGCTGGGCGCTCTCGCCGGCGCGACGCCGGCATCCGCCGAGGCGGCGCACGCCATCGCGATGCACGGCAAGCCGCTGTTGGCGGACGACTTCATCGCCGCCCCTTACGTCAATCCGGATGCGCCAAAGGGCGGCCGCCTCGTGCAGGGCGTGCTGGGGACGTTCGACAGCCTCAACCCGCTGATCGTCAAGGGTCTCGCGGTGCAGGCCGTGCGCGGCTACGTCATCGAGAGTCTGATGGCGCGCGGTTACGACGAGCCCTTTACCCTCTACGGGCTGTTGGCGCGCACCGTCGAAACCGACGACGCCCGCAGCTACGTCACATTCTCGCTCAATCCCGCCGCGCATTTTTCCGACGGCGTGCCGGTGACCGCCGACGACGTCATCTTTTCCTGGCAGCTGCTGCGCGATCATGGGCGTCCCAATCATCGCGCCTACTATTCCAAGGTCGTGCGCGCCGAGGCCATTGACCGGCTGACCGTGCGCTTCGATCTCGGCAGCGGCACCGACCGGGAGCTACCGCTCATCCTTGGCCTGATGCCCGTGTTGCCGAAGCACGCCATCGATGTGGCGACGTTCGAGGAAACGACGACCGCCAAGCCGATCGGCAGCGGACCTTATGTCGTGGCCGATGTCGATCTGGGCCGCAGCGTCACCTTCAAGTATGACCCCAATTATTGGGGACGCGGGCTGTCGGTCAATCGCGGCCTGTGGAATTTCGCCGAGCTGCGATTTGACTATTATCGCGACGCCAACGCCTATTTCGAGGCGTTCAAGGCCGGACTCTACGACGTGCGCAGCGAGCTTGACCCGAGCCGTTGGCAGACCGGCTACGACTTCCCGGCCGTGCGCGACGGACGCATTGTCAAGGACTCGTTTGCCAGCGGCCTGCCCAAGCTCGCCTCGAACTTTGTCTTCAATACGCGACGGCCGCTGTTTGCCGACCGCCGGGTACGCGAGGCTATTACCCTTTTGTTCGATGCCGAATGGGTCAACCGGAATTTCTTCTTCGACCTTTATCGGCGCAGCGCGAGTTTTTTCGACGATTCGGAATTGTCGGCTTACCGGCGCCCGGCCGATGACCGCGAACGCGAATTGCTCAAGCCGTTTGCCGGCGCGGTGCGCCCCGACGTGCTCGACGGCACCTGGTCGCCGCCGGTCTCCGACGGATCCGGCCGCGACCGGCGTCATCTGCGCCAAGCGCTGGCTCTGCTCACCGCCGCCGGCTATGAGCTCAGCGGCTCAAAGCTGCGCGAGCGCGCAACCGGCAAGCCGTTCGCTTTCGAAATCCTGGCAGCCAACCGCGACGAGGAGCGGCTCGCGCTCGCATTCGCCAATAACCTTGCCCGCGCCGGGATCGAGGCGCGCGTGCGGCTCCTTGACGCCGTGCAATACGATCAGCGCCGGCTGACATTCGATTTCGATATGATCGAGTACCGCTGGGAGCAATCGCTGTCGCCCGGCAATGAGCAAAGCATCTATTGGGGGTCGGCGGCCGCCGACGAGGAAGGTTCGCGCAATTACATGGGCGTGCGCAGCGCGGCGGTCGACGCCATGATCGCGGCGCTGTTGCGCGCCCGTGAGCGCACGGATTTCGTCGCGGCGGTGCGCGCGCTCGATCGTTTGCTGATTTCCGGCTGTTACGTCGTGCCGCTGTTCTATCTGCCGCAGCAATGGGTGGCGCGCTGGACTTATATCGCCCACCCGGCGCGAACTTCGCTGTCCGGCTATCTGCCGGAGACGTGGTGGCGCGAACCGAAACGGGCGCTGCAATGATCCTCGGCGATCCGACGCGCTCGGTGGCCGATGGCGCCCACGGTTTGGGCGCTGTCAGCATCAGCGAACTCTTTCACTACGCGGCGCGGCGGCGGCCGGAGGCGCTGGCGCTGGCCGACCCGGCCAACCGCAGCGACTTCACCGACGGCAAACCGCGGCGGCTGAGTTATGCCGACGCCGATCGGACGGTGGCCGCAATCGCTGCAAGGTTGCGCGGCATGGGGCTTCCGACCGACGCCGTTATCGGCATCCAATTGCCAAACACCGTCGAGAACATTCTGGCGATGCTCGGCGTGCTGCGCGCGGGAATGATCGCAGCGCCCTTGCCGCTGTTGTGGCGCCGCGCCGACACCGTTACCGCGCTCGCCCGCATTGGCGCCAAGGCGTTGATCGTCTGCGGCCGCGTCGGCGCCAACCGAGCATTGTCAGTTGGCGCTGCAAGCGGCGGCGGAAGTGTTTTCGATCCGCTACGTCTGCGCTTTCGGAGCAAACTTGCCCGATGGTGCGGTGTCGTTCGACGATCTATTTTCGGACGACGCATCGGGCCATTTGCTGCCGCTTGACCGCAGGCGCGACAATGCCGCCGCCCATGTCGCCGTCCTCACCTTCGATGTCGGCGAGAGCGGATTGGTACCGGTTGCCCGCACGCATTCCGAATTGCTCGCGGGTGGGCTTGCCGCCATCCTGGAAAGCCGGCTTGCGCCGGAGGCGAACATTCTTTCGGCGGTGTTGCCGGCATCCTTTGCCGGCTTAAGCCTCACGGTTTTGCCTTGGCTGTTCACCGGCGGGACGCTCTGTCTGCATCATCCCTTCGATCCCGATCTCCTCGCTTGGCAATGGCGGGAGGATCGTTGCACGACGCTCATCCTGCCCGGCCCGGTCGCCACGCGGCTTCATGCCGCCGGTGCGTTCGCGGAGAAGGCGCCGCACGCCGTTATCGCCGCCGTGGCGCGACCCGCAGGCGTTGATGCAGAGTGCGGCTTGGCGTGCGCCGCACACCGCGTTGATCGACGTGGCGGTTTTCGGCGAAGCGGCGCTGGCGCCGGCACGCCGCGCCCCTTCCGGCCGGCCGGCGCCGCTTAAGTCCGGCCCGGTGGCGGCCCCGCGCGAGATTCCGAGCGCGGTGACGCTCGCCGAACTTATCCGCACCGGCGACGGCACGCTGGCCGTGCGCGGGCCGATGGTGCCGCATCACGCCTACCCGCCGGGCGTGGAACGCTCCGGACTGCCCTATTTCCAGATCGGGCCTGACGGAACGGTCGACACCGGCCAGCGATTCGCCAGCCATCCGGGTACCGGAGCAGTCATGCTCAAGGGCGCCCCGCCTGGCGTGGCCGCCATCGGCGGCTATCGTTTTGCGCTGCGCGAGCTTGAGGATGCCGTCGGCCGCCTTCACCCCGAGGCGACGTTATCCGCGGTGGCCGACCCGGTGATTGGCCAGCGGCTGGTCGGAACGGCGGCCGATGCGCCGGCGATCGCAGCGGCGCTTGCCGCCGCCGGAGCGAACCCGATCGTCGGCGCCGCCTTTGCCTCCCAAAATACCGGCCCAGCCGCCGAGGAAGCCGCCGACGCCGCGTGATCAATCGCGCCCGGCTCGGGTGAATTTTTGTCGTCGGCGTTGACGCGACATTAACAGCACTTTGGCATCTCTTTTCTGCTGTACCTGAAGGCTTTTCTCCAATGGCACTGCAAGGCCCGTTCGTCGTCGTCGCCGATAGCCCAGCGCCGGACGTCGTCGAAGCGTTACGCGCGGCGGGCGCCTCGCCGGTCGTGGAAACGAGCTGGGCCGACGCCGCCTCCGCGCTGGCGACCATCGAGCCGGAAGCCGTCGTGCTCGCGCAGCCGTGCAGCGAGCCCGAGCACGCGGAAGATTACGCGCAGGCCCTGGCCGACCGGATTGACGCCAGCGAGGGCGCATTCACTCCGATCATCGCTCGGCTGCGCGAGGACGAGGCGGTGCCGCTCGCCGATGCGCTCGCGATTTCGGCAAGCGCACCGGCCGTACGCATCGCCCGGCGGCTAGGCACCATTTCGCGCCTTCGCGCCCTGCACGGCACCGTGCTGCGCCGCATGCAAACGCTGGCTTCGCGCAGCGAGGCGATCCCGAAGCTTCCGGATACGGATCCGCTGGAGGAAGCCATCGTGCTGATCGCCGGCCGTGGCCGCTCCTATCCGGAGCTGTCGGTCGCGGTCGGCGAGCGCGTCGGCGTGGTCGGCGCGCTGTCGGTCGAAAGCGCCGCGCGTGCACTCAATGCCCGCGACATTGACGGCATGATTATCGGCGACGGCTTTAGTCCGCGCATGGTGCAGGCGCTGTTGACCGTGGTCGCCGAAGACGTGCGCTTTCGCGACTTGCCGGTCGCGGTGCTCGGCGGTCATCCAGGGACGCTGGAGGAATTCTTCCCGCACCTGCCCAACCTCGATCGCATCGGCGAAGCGCCGGCTTATCTGGTCGAGCGCTTCCTGCCGTTCGTGCGGCTGCACGCTTTCGGCGAGCGGCTCAAGCGCATGCTCAAATCGCTCGACGCCAAGGGCATCATCGACCCGATGACGGGGCTCCTTGGCCACGAAGCGTTCTGGCGCGACCTCAACCGCGCGGTGGGCGACGCCGGCAAGCGCGGCGTCGGGCTGTCGATTGCGCGCTTTTCCTTTTCCCGCCGCGACCGCCGCGTAAGCCTGGATGCCGCGCGCCTGGTGAGCCGGCTGATGCGCCAGGTCGATTTCGCCTGCCGTGAAGCCGACGATTCGATCTTCGCGGTCTTTACCGAAACCGATTTGCGCGCCGCCCATGTTATCGCCCGGCGGATCGCGAGCGTGCTCAAGAACACCATGCTGACCGCCGACCGCAAGACGAGCGGCGTCGATACCGCGGTGACGCTGGCGACGCTGAAGCCAACCGACGACGTCGATTCGCTGATCTCGCGCGTGGTTGACGACGTTGCCGTTGGCTGACAAGCGCCCCATTTTAAGGTCTATTGCGAGCTAGTGGAGCGGTTCGCCATCCGTCTGGAATCGGACCACAAGGGCAATGTCATGACCGATACTGCCGAAGCGAATGCGTCCGTTCACGTCGACGTCGTCTCCGACATCGTCTGCCCGTGGTGTTATGTCGGCAAACGCCGGCTGGAAGAGGCGATCGCGCTTGTTCCCGGCATTTCCGTCAACATCACCTGGCGGCCGTATTTCCTCAATCCGTGGATTCCGCGCGAAGGGATCGACCGGCAGACTTACCTCGAGACCAAGTTCGGCTCGGCCGAGCGTTATGCCGCCATTGCCGAGCGGGTCGCCGCGGCCGCGGCCGCCGAGGGGCTCGTCTACGCCGCCGACAAGATCAGCCGGCAACCGAACACGCTCGACAGCCACCGGCTAATCCTCTGGTCGCGCAGCGCCACCGATCCGGCGCGCATGAAGCAGCGGCTGATGGACCTCTACTTCGCCGAGGGCGCCGACCTCACCGATACGAAGACGCTCGTCGCCGCCGCGGTCGAATGCGGCATGGACGGCGATCTGGTGCGCCGGCTTCTGGCCAGCGATGCCGACGTCGAGCGGATCGAGAACGAAGCCAACAGCGCCAAGGAGGCCGGCATCGACGGCGTGCCGTGTTTTGTGTTCGGCGGCAGCGTCATTGTCACCGGCGCGCAATCGCCGGAATATCTCGCCGGCGCCATCGAACGTTCCGCCGGCGGTCAGGCGCGGCGGCGCGCCTAAGCACCGTACGCGCTTAGCCGTTCGTGCGGCCGCCTTCACAGCGACAGCGGCAGCTCGAGATGCTGCTGCGTACATCATGTCGCGATGGGCAAGCAGAATGGGATCGAGCGCCGCTTCGATTGGCGGCTCGCGGCTTTCAAAGGCGGCGCGCGTCGTCGCCTCCATCTTGCACTGCGCGTGCGGCAGCGGGCGAAACATCGCCATGCAAGTCGCGCTGTAAACGTCCGCTGCAGTCGGCGTCTCACCGACATAATAGCGGCTGCCGGCGCGATATTGTGCGACAAGCCGCGCCGCCAGCATGCCGAGAAGCGCGGCGACGCGCGTGGGCGCGGCGGCGCCGGCGGCCGGGCTATAGCCGTATTTCTTGGCGAGATATTTCGACACCCGCTCGGGAAAGCCGCCGCAATTTTGCAGGCCGGCATGAATGAGCTCGAGCCGCCGCGACCAGGCAAGCCCGCCTTCGCCGCAGATTTCGTGCGCGAGCCCGAAGACGAGCGCGCGGGCGCCGGCCTCCTGCGGCAGCAATGCCGGCTGCGGCGCGAGCCGCTCGGCGAGCAATAAAATATCGTTCCAGCGGGTGCGCGGCTTTTCATTCTCGTAGATCGGCGATCGGACCCGATCGCTCGCCCGCCCAGTCCTTCAACGCTTCGCTGTCGTAGGCGAGCCGCACCGCCGCCCAGTCGATGCCCTTCATGTGCAACATGCCCTTGGCGGCCTCGCCCCACGGGCTCGGCACGTCGCCGACCACGACCATGCGCAGGCCCGGCCTGTTGATCGCCTCTTCGACGCTGATGTAGGGAAACACCGTCCTGGCTTTGTCGTTTGCGCGTCAGTTTCCGCGCAGGCGCGCGGGAAATAACGCAACCAACGGCCGGCCCGGCTATTATCCCTCTGCAGCGACTCAAATCCAGCGCCACGGGATAGCCGGCAATGCTCTACGACCCGAGATGGGAAGAAGAACTACGATCCGTTCTCGCTCGCAAGCCTGATTGCCTGGCTCGAGCGCCAGGATCCGGATCACGCCTATTGCTATTCCTCGACCGGCGAATGCCTGCTGGCGCGCTATTTCCGCGAACGCGGATTTCATCGCGTCATCATGGCGGCGGAGTTTTTCTACCATTGGCCGCGGGCGGATGCGCTCTACGAGGTGACGCCGCTGCCGCCGCGCTTCAACGACGTCGCCAAAGGCAAAGTGCGCACCTTCGGCGCCGCGCTGTTGCGCGCGCGCGAACTGGCGCCGGCGAGCGTTGGCTAGGCGTGAAACGGCAGCTTTCGCTCTTTGCCGCCCAGGCAAAGCCCGCGCCGCCCGGTCAGGGACGGCCGATGAATCGGAAGAAGAACGCTCCGAACACCAGCACAATGCCGATATTCACCGCCAGCCGTTCCCAGAAGCGATGCCGGAAGAATGCCACATCGACACCGACGATAATTGCGATCATCACCACCACGTAAATCGCGACAACGATCTGTTTGCTCATGTCAGCTTTCTCCGGCCCTCTGCATGCACCGCAAGCTTCCGCTTAATCGCCGCCCTCAAAACCTTCCGCCGCGCCGCGCTCCCCGGTGACTGCGGCAAGAATTTCGTTTCCGGCGCTGGTCAGCGGACAGTGATTTGAATTTGACAGCAGCACGACACCGACGTGGGCGCCCGGCACAAAGCCGATATAGGAGCTGTAGCCGCGGGTGCCGCCGTTTTTCCACACCACCGACGAGGCGGCGCCGAGCGGCGCGATGTGCCAGGCCAATCCGACGCCGGAGCGGGCGCGCGGCTGGGGAAACCGCGTTGTGTGCAGTTCGGCCAGCAAGCTATTGGGCAATTCGCCTTTGGTCTCGCCCATGTTCCAGGCCAAAAAACGCTGCATGTCGCTCGTGGTGGAAAACAAGGCGCCGGCGCCGTTGAACGCCGGCCAGGTCGGCATTGTCTCGCGCGCGCGCAATCCGGCGCGGTTGTAGCCGATCGCCAGCCGCGCGCGCTCCTCGGGCTCGAGCGAAAGCCGCGTATCCGGCATGCCGAGTTTTTCCGTTATCTCTTGTTGCACGAGCTTCCACCACGGCGTACCGGCCGCCTGCGCCAGCGCATGCGCCAATAGCGCGACGCCCAAATTCGAATATTCGAAATGCGTGCCCGGCGCGCGGGTGAGCTGGTAGGAATTGACGAACGCGAACATGTCCTGCGCCGAATAATGCTCGCCGTGCATCGGCGGCTGGCGCGGCAGGCCCGACGTATGGGTGGCGAGGTCGACAAGCGTTATTTGCCGGCCTTCGAAACGCGGCACCGTGATGCCTCGCGGCACATAATCCTGCAGCGGCGCATCGAGCTTCACTACTCCGCGCTGCGCCTCGATGGCGAAGAGCGTGGTGGTGAAAACCTTGGTCACCGAGCCGATCTCGAATGCGGTGTTCGCCGTCGGCGCGCGCCCGCTGCCGCGCGCGACTTCGCCATAGGCGTAAAAGCCCGGCGTGCCGCGATCATTGGTGCCGACGGCGATCCCGGTGCACTCGCCGCGCTCGACCAGCGCGCCGGCGAGCGCAGCCACCGCCGATGCGAACGTTTTTTCCGCCGGCTGCGCTTTCGCCACGAGCGGCGAGAGCGCCGCGGCGCACAGCGTCAACACTGCGCCCATCACGATCGCGCGCCGCCGCACCATGTTTGACTCCACGTCCTCACGCCCCGCCCGACATTCTAAGCCGTTTGCGACGGGATCGTGATCATTGTGGAGCGTCGATTTGGCCGCAACCGTGCAGCATTGACGTCATCCTGAGGTGCGCGCCCATAAGCGCGTTTACGCGCGTCTTCGACGCGCTATGGGCGCGCCTCGAAGGATGCAGCTCATGCGCTCGGGCCGTCGCCCTTCGAGGCTCGGCGCGCCGCGCCGAGCACCTCAGGGTGACGTGTAAGCGCGGCCCTTGCGAAAATCGTCGACCGCCTCGTCGGCCAGGCGATCGAGCTTGCCGCTTGCGGAATCGCGCTCGATCGTTTGATCGAAGCGCGCGGCATCGAACTGCTCAAACCAAGCACGGAATCGCGAAAGCTGGTCCTCAGGCAATTTCGCCACGGCCTTTTCAATGTCATCAATGGTCATTCCAGCAATATACAACCGCGCTGAACGCCCGCAAAGCCGGGGCGTATGGTTTGACTTGCGAGCAAAGCGAGAAAGTCGGCTGAGGGGGGACTGACCGCGACGTTTGCCCCCCCTCACCCGCTCGCTTGCGCTCGCGACCTCTCCCCACCGGGGAGAAGTAAGGAAGCGCGCACGCGCCGCTCTCTGCGGGTTTGCCCCGCCCGGCGAAAGCCGCTAAGCGCGTGGCGATGACCAGTCAGCAAGCGCCGCGATCGGCCGCGACGAATCCGCTCTTCAACAATTCCCCGCTCAAACTCGGCTCGTTCTCCACCAATCTCTCCGGCGGCGGCACGATTTCGAAAATGGCAGGCCTGCTCAAAGCCGAGTGGCCGGCGACGCAAAGAGCTCGCCCGCCTCGCCGACGAGATGAAGTTCGAAGCCATTGTGCCGGTCGGGCGCTGGAAAGGATTTGGCGGCGAGACCAATTTCAACGGCGAAGGATTCGAAGTGTTCGCCTGGGCCGCGGGCCTGTCCGACACCACCTCGTATTCGAGCGTGTTCGCCACCTCGCACATTCCGACCGTGCATCCGCTGTTTGCCGCCAAGCAGGCCGCCGCCATCGACCACATCGGCGGCGGCCGCTTCACGCTCAATCTCGTCACCGGCTGGTTCGTGCCGGAGATGGAGATGTTCGGCATAAAGCTTCTCGATCACGACGGCCGCTACGACATGGCCGAGGAATGGGTGCAGATCGCCACCCGGCTGTGGACCGATCCAGAACCGTTCGATTTTTCCGGCCGCTTCTATCAGATGAAACAGGCCGAGCTGGCGCCAAAGCCGGTCCAGCGCCCGCGGCCGCCGCTGATGAGCGCGGCGGGCTCCGATCGCGGCCGCCGCTTTGCCGCGCAATATTGCCGACGTCTGTTTCATCGCGCCGGAAATCCCAGATCCCGATCTGCTCAAGGCCAAGGTCGACAAATACCGCACCTATGCGCGCGCCGAATTTGGTCGCGAGATCCAAGTCTGGTCCAACGCCTACGTCTTCCACGGCGACAGCGAAGCCGACGGCAAGGCGCTCTGGCACCTTTGCGTCGAGGAGGAAGGCGACTATCCGGGCGTGGCGAACATGCTCGACGTCATGGGCGTCAACTCGCAGCTCATGCCGCCGCACATTCTCCAAGCGGTGAAGAAGCATTTCATCGCCGGCTGGTCCGGCTATCCGCTCATTGGCGGCGCGGAGCAGGTGGTCGAGGGGCTCGCGGTGTTAAAGAAAGCCGGCTTCGACGGCATTCTGCTGACTTGGCCGCGCTGGGTCGAAGGCATGACCCGCTTTCGCGACGAAGTCATACCGCTGCTCAAGCAGGCGGGGTTGAGGGATTAGGCAAGTAGGATGGGTTGAGCGGCAGCGAAACCCATCGACGAACCTCGAAGGCTGCATGATGGGTTTCGTTTCACTCAACCCATCCTACGGGCTACGGGCTTAGTCTCTCCCTAGAGCGCCCTGTATGGAATCAAAGAGCGACTGATGGGGATCTCGTGCGTGACGCCAAGCGATTTTAACATTGCCCGAAGCGCGCGTTCAGCATCGGCATTCGCTGCTGGACCAACAAGAATATGGCCCATCGAGTGCGGCTTTCGGATCGGCAATCTGTAGGGAACGTACGGCACGATCTCTGCGCCTCGTATCCTCGTTTTTATATATGGTTGCAACCTATCGTGCATACCGAGAATAATGAGTTCTACTTCTTGTTCGTGACTGTAGGCGGGATGCTTCGATGTTAGGCAATTCCAAATTAGCGGCGACGCGATAACAGCTCGCGCAAGGTCTTGCATGAATGGAATTCCAATATCCTTGTTTACCAGCATTTCCGCGTGCGCATTTGCAGTATTAAAAAATACTTCCTCGGCTCTCTCGATTGCTCTTTCGTGCCTGAGACAGGCCTCATCCAGACCATAGAAAACTGGGCTCACAAAAACGGCCTCATTCGGGCTCATGGCCATCGTGTTCTCGATCCCAAAGAGGTGGGGAGCGAGGCCGATAGCAACGCCTTTGCCGTTATCCGCATAAGCCCGCCATTGCCCTAAATCGTCGGCGGCTCGGCTGAAGCTGCCAATGAAGTATTCCAAAGCCCGTGAGAAATTATCGAGGCGCATGAGATCGGCTAAGCAATCTAGAAAGAGCGCCACTCGGCCGTCGTTGCCGGGCTTTAAGCGCCGAGCCTCGAAGGATGTTTGCTCAAACGCTCGGGCCTGCATCCTTCGAGGCTCGCTGACGCTCGCTCCTCAGGATGAGGAAATTGGAAAACGCGCCGCGAGAGCGAGCTTGCTTTTCTTTTCCCTCTCCCCTTGAGGGAGAGGGTGGCGACGTCGCGCGCGCAAGCGCGACGGAGCCGGGAGAGGGGTCCTCTTTTGCATACGCTCTGTGCGTGCACCCCCCTCCCTAGCCCTCCCCCTCAAGGGGGAGGGATGATGAGGGTGCGCCGTGAGAACGGGATTGCATGTCGTCATTCCGGGGCGCGCGAAGCGCGAGCCCGGAATCCATAGTCACGGCGAGTTGGGGATTTTTCTGTCGCGTCCGTGGTTATGGATTCCGGACTTGCCGCTGACGCGGCAATCCGGAATGACGCTGGTGAACGTTACGCGTTTCAATCGCTCATTCCCGCGCCAGCGGGAATCCAGACTTGGGTCCCCGCTTTCGCGGGGACGAGCGGCCAGAAACCTTTGCTGTTTGACATTGTGGATCGGAAAGGAGCGGAGGCCCTCCTCCGCCTCGCGCAGGCGCGGCTTGTGACTACCTTCTCGGCTCATACCTCATCGCCACCGCGCCCGAGCCGAACTCCACCCGGCCGACGAGCTTCAAGTCGATCCGCTTCGACAGCCCCGCGAACAACGTTGGTCCGTGGCCGGCGACAATGGGCTGGACCACGAACTCGTATTCGTCGATCAATCCCAGCTCCGCCAGCGCCAGCGGGAGTTTGACGCCGCCCACGAGGAGCCCCTTGCCCGGCTCACGCTTGAGCCGCGCAACGGCCTTTCCTAAATCATCGCCGCGCAGAAGCTCGGCGTTCCAATCGACACGGGTCAGCGTGCGCGACACCACGTACTTCTTCGCCGCGTGGATGGTTTGGGCGAAGGGCTCCATCCAATCGGCCATCCAGTCAGGCTTCACTCCTGTCTCCGCCGGCGTCCGCCACGCCGCCTCCATCATCTCGTAGATGACCCGGCCAAAAAGCAGTGCATCGGCCCGCGCGAGGTTCCCGGCCGCATGACGATGCAACTCTTCATCCGCGACCCCGGCGCGATGGTCGCAGCACCCGTCCAATGTGACGTTGATGGAATATCGAAGCGGTCGCATGGCCATTCGCTTTCTTTTATTTGGATGGATCGGGTTTGGTGCCGTCTTCATTAGCTCGCGATGACAGGGATCTTCACCTCTCCCCGGTGGGGAGAGGTCGACTTGCGAGCTAGGCGAGCAAGTCGGGTGAGGGGGATCAAACCGCCAGGTCAGCACCCCCTCACCCGCCTCGCGCTGCCGCGCTCAGCGGCCTCTCCCCGCAGGGGAGAGGCGAATTTTAGCTACGCCGCTTTCTTCGCCTTGGCGGCAATGCCGACGAGCGTGCGCAAAATGCCGGCGGCGCCTTTCAAGCGCTCCTCCGGCTGCTCCCATTCGTCGAAGAACACGACCTTCATGTCCGGGCGCACGCGCGCGCCGGAGGCTTGCTTGGCGATGTAGGCAATCAGCCCGTCCGGATTGGCGAAGGTGTTGTCGCGGAACGAGAGCACCGCGCCTTTCGGGCCCGACTTCGATCCGCTCGACATTGGCAGCGAGGCACATGGTCTTGATGGCGATGACCTGCAGGAGATGCTCGACCTCGGCCGGCAGCGGGCCGAAGCGGTCGACAAGCTCGGCGGCGAAGGCTTCGATGGCGCGGTCGTCCTCGATCTCCGAAAGCCGCCGGTAGAGCGCAAGCCGCACCGGCAGGTCGGCGACGTAATCCTCGGGGATGAGCACCGGCGTGCCGATGGTGATTTGCGGCGACCACTTTTCCGCGACCGGCGCGGTGATGCCGGCTTTGAGCGCCATCACCGCCTCTTCCAGCATCTCCTGATAAAGCTCGTAGCCGACTTCCTTGATGTGGCCGGACTGCTCCTCGCCCAAAAGATTGCCGGCGCCGCGGATGTCGAGATCGTGCGAGGCGAGCTGAAAGCCGGCGCCGAGCGTGTCGAGCGATTGCAGCACTTTTAGTCGGCGCTCGGCCTGCGGCGTGATTTTGCGCGCCACCGGCAGCGTCAGCAGCGCGTAGGCGCGCAATTTCGAGCGGCCGACGCGGCCGCGGAGCTGATAGACCTGAGAGAGCCCGAACATGTCGGCGCGGTGCACAATCAGCGTGTTGGCGGTCGGGATGTCGAGGCCACTTTCGACAATCGAGGTAGAAAGGAGCACGTCGAACTTGCCGTCATAAAACGCCGACATCACGTCCTCGAGCACCGATGACGGCATCTGCCCGTGGGCGACGGCGACGCGCACTTCCGGCACGTTCTTGTCGAGGAAGGCCTTTGTCTCGGCGAGGTCTTCGATGCGCGGGCAGACGTAGAACGATTGCCCGCCGCGATAGCGCTCGCGCAGCAGCGCCTCGCGCACGACAATCGGATCGAACGGCACGACGAAGGTGCGCACGGCAAGCCGATCGACCGGCGGCGTGGCGATGATCGACATTTCGCGCACGCCGGAGAGCGCCAATTGCAGCGTGCGCGGAATCGGCGTCGCGGTGAGCGTCAGGACGTGCACCTCGGCGCGCAATTGCTTGAGCTTCTCCTTGTGGGCGACGCCGAAATGCTGCTCCTCGTCGACGACAATCAGCCCGAGATCCCTGAACTTCACGGTCTTGCCGAGAAGCGCATGCGTGCCGACGACAATATCGATGTCGCCGTCGCTGAGGCCTTTCTTCACCTGCGCCAGTTCTTTCGCAGAGACGAGGCGCGAAGCCTGCGCGATTTTTACGGGATAGCCGCGCAGGCGTTCGGAGAAGGTCTTGAAGTGCTGGCGGGCGAGCAGCGTCGTCGGCACCACGACCGCGACCTGCCGGCCGTTCATGGCGGTGGCGAAGGCGGCGCGCAACGCCACTTCGGTCTTGCCGAACCCGACATCGCCGCAGATGAGCCGGTCCATCGGCCGCCCGGACGACAGATCCGCCATGACCGAGGCAATGGCCGCCTGCTGGTCGTCGGTCTCCTCATAGGGAAAGCGCGCGGAAAATTCGTCGTACACGCCGGTCTCGAGCGACAATCGCGGCGCCTCGTGCAATTGCCGCGCGGCGGCGACCTTGATCAATTCGCCGGCGATCTCGCGGATGCGGTTTTTCATCCGCGCTTTGCGCGCCTGCCAGGCGGTGGAGCCGAGCCGGTCAAGCTCGACGCCGGCTCCTTCCGAGCCGTAGCGCGAGAGAAGCTCGATGTTCTCGACCGGCAGGAACAGCTTGTCGCCGCCGGCATAGTGGATTTCCAGGCAGTCGTGCGGCGCGCCAGCGGCCTCGATGGCGCGCAAACCGACGAAGCGGCCGATGCCGTGATCGACGTGAACGACAATGTCGCCGGCGGCGAGGCTGGTCACTTCGGCGATGAAATTTTCCGCCCGCTTCGACTGCTTGCGCGCGCGGATCAAACGCTCGCCTAAAATGTCCTCTTCGGTGATGAGCGCCACATCGGCGGTTTCGAAGCCGGACTCGAGGCCAAGCACCGCGAGGCCGATGTCATGACGCGGCAGCGCCAGCGCCGCCGGCCAGGATTCGACCATGGCGAGGTTGAGCAGCCGGTGCTCGGCGAGCACGTGCGCCATGCGCTCGCGCGAGCCCTCGCTCCACAGCGCGACGACAACCCGCTTGCCGGCAGCCTGCAGCGTCTCGGCGTGCGCGCGCACCGCGTCGAAGACGTTGGCGCCGGGGTCGCTCCGCTCGGCGGCGAAATTTCTTCCGGCGCGGGCGCCGACCTCGACGGCGTCGGCGGTCGCGTCCGGCGCGGCAAACGGCGACAGCCGCGCCAGCGGCATGCGCTCGAGCCGTCCGCGCCACTCGTCTTCGGCAAGATAAAGCCGGTCCGGCGGCAGCGGTTTGTAGAGCGCGCCGCTTGCGCCTTTTTCGAAATGGTCGAGAGCGTCTTTGCGGGCCTGAAAATAGTCGGCGATTTGCGCAAAGCGCTCGTGCGCGGCTTCTTCGGCGAGCGGCTCGAGGACGATGGGCGTCGGAGTCACAACTGCATTTCCTCCCCCTGGAAGGGGGAGGTCGGCGGCTTTCGCCGCCGGGTGGGGGTCATGCGCGTCCAAGTCATGACCCCTCCCCGGATCGCCTTTGGCGATCCGACCCTCCCCTTTCAGGGGAGGGATTGCGGCGCCGAGAAAAGCGAACAGCGTATCGAGGCGCTCGTGGAACAGCGGCAGCCAGTGCTCCATGCCTGGAGCGTGGCGGCCTTCGCTCACCGCTTCGTAAAGCACGTCGTCGGGGGACGCGGCGCCGAAGGCTGCGACATAGCCGGTGCGAAAGCGGCGGATGGTGTCGCTGGTGAGCTGGAATTCGGCCGTGGGCACGAGCTCGAGCGCGCGCAACTCGTCGGTGGTGCGCTGCGTTTCCGGATCGAAGCTGCGGATCGATTCGAGTGTGTCGCCGAAAAAGTCGAGCCGCACCGGCGCGTCGATCGCCGGCGCAAAGAGGTCGACAATGCCGCCGCGCACAGCGTAATCGCCCGGCTCGCGCACGGTGGCGGCGCGGATGAAGCCGTTCAATTCGAGCCATTGGATGACGCCGGCCATGGCGAGGACGTTGCCCGGCGCGGCCGAGAGCGATTGCCGGGCGACGGTTTCGCGCGGCGGCACCCGCTGCAGCGCAGCGTTGACGGTGGTCAAAAGCACGACCGGCCGCTCACTCCCCTTGAGCCGAGCAAGGCGCGAGAGCGCGCGCATGCGCTGCGCCACCGCGCCGGCATGCGGCGAAGCCCGGTCGTACGGCAGACAATCCCAGGCCGGAAATTCGACCACCTCGACATCTGGCGCGAAGAAGGCGAGCGCACGTGAGAGCATGGCCATGCGCGTGCCGTCGCGGCAGACGACGGCGAGGCTCACTGCCGGCGCGGAAGCCTGCGCGGCCACCGCGCGCGCCAGATCGCCGAGAACGAGACCCTCGGCGCCGTCGGCAATGCCGGAGAGAAGGAGCGGACGCCCGGGCGAGAGCCGCGCGGCCGGCGAGCGCGCCGGCAAAGAGTTTTTCGCTGCGCTCACCGCTTCTCCTCGGCGCGATGGTTTGCGCTGCGGGCGTGAAAGGCCTTCAGTTGGGCGAGCACGGCGGTGTCGTGGTGCGCCGGAGCGCTTTCCGTCCCGACGACCCAGGCGTAAAGCTCGGCATTGCCGGCCTCGATCAGCCGCTCGAAATCGTCGAGGCCTTTGGCATCGAACTTGTCGATATGGGCATCGGCAAAGGGGCCGACGATCAAGTCCATTTCGCGCACGCCGCGCCGCCAGGCGCGAAACAGAAGCTTCTTGCGCCGCGCGTCCAATCCTTCGCTCGATCGCTCGGTCATCGCGGTCCATTCATGGCGCATGATCCTTGCGGAAAACGGGTTAGCCACCCTCGGATTACGTCCAAGCGCAAGCTTTTCCGGGATCATGCGCGCCAACGCCAAAAGCCCGGACGTGCCGGGCGTGGCGTATATAGAGGGCGATGCGGACGATGTCAGGGCCGAACCGGCAATTACCCCGTCATTCCGGGACGGCGCGAAGCGCCGGGCCCGGAATCCATATTCACGAGCGGTGGTTATGGATTCCGGGCTCCTCGTTTCACTCGGCCCCGGAATGACGCGAGCTCAGATGCGCCCCGCCGCCCTCAACCCGCTGTTTGCGCCGCTGACGAGCCTCGCCGGCATCGGTCCGAAGGTTGTGAAGCTTTATGGCCGGCTCTTGGGGCGCGAGGAAGAAACGCCGCGGGTCGTCGATCTTCTGTTCCATCTGCCGACCGGCTTTGTCGACCGGCGCAACCGGCCGCGGCTGTCCGACGTCGCACCCGACACGGTGGTGACGGTTGAGGTTTTGGTCGACCGCCACCGCCCGCCTCCGCCCAATCGGCCGCGCGCGCCCTACAATATCGACACCCACGACGACACCAACACGCTGACGCTCACCTATTTCAACGCCCGCAAGGATTATCTGCAGAAACTCTTGCCTGAGGGCGAAACCCGCTACGTGTCGGGGACCGCGGCGCTCTACGACGGGCACTTGCAGATGGTGCATCCGGATCGCGTCGTCGACGCGCAAGGTTTTGCCAAGCTGCCGCTGATCGACCCGGTCTATCCGCTGACCGAGGGTTTGCATCCCAATCAGTTGCACAAGGCGGTCGAGCTTGCGCTCGAACGCCTGCCGGATTTGCCCGAATGGCAGGATGCCGCCTGGCTCAAACGCAACGGCTTTCTCAAGTTCGCCGACGCATTGCGCACCGTCCATCGGCCGGCCGATCCCGCCGATCTTGAACCCGATGGCCCGGCATGGTCGCGGCTCGCCTATGACGAATTGCTCGCCGGCCAGCTCGCGCTCGCGCTGCTGCGCGGCCGCATGCGGGCGCGGCGCGGGACGCGGCACCGCTGCGGAAGGGAATTTGCGCGGACGCATCATCAAGGCACTCCCCTATTCGCTGACGCCCTCGCAGCAGCGCGCGGTGACCGACATCATTGCGGACCTGGCGCAGCCGAACCGCATGCTGCGGCTTCTGCACGGCGATGTCGGCTCCGGCAAGACGGTGGTGGCGCTCCTTGCCGCCGCGACCGTGATCGAAGCCGGCCGGCAGGCGGCATTGATGGCGCCGACGGAAATTTTGGCGCGGCAGCATTTTGCCACCATCAAGCCGCTTGCGGCCGCCGCCGGCATCCGCGTCGCCATTCTCACCGGGCGCGAGCGCGGCCGTGAACGTCCGGAAATTCTTTCGGCGCTTGCCGCCGGCGAGATCGACCTCATCGTCGGCACGCACGCCTTGTTCCAGGAGGACGTCGCCTTCCACGATCTTGCGCTTGCAATTGTCGATGAGCAGCACCGTTTCGGCGTACATCAGCGGCTGGCGCTCGCGCGCAAGGGCGAAGCGGTCGATCTTCTGGTGCTCACGGCGACGCCGATACCGCGCACGCTGGTGCTGACCTATTTCGGCGACATGGACGTCTCGGAGCTGCGGGAAAAGCCGGCGGGCCGCCAGAAGATCGACACGCGCGCGCTGCCGCTCGATCGGCTCGCGGAAGTGATTGACGCGGTCAAGCGAGCGCTCGATGCCGGCCGCCGCGTCTATTGGGTCTGCCCGCTGGTCGAGGAGTCGGAAATAACCGACCTCGCCGCCGCGGAGGACCGCTACCGCGATCTCAGCAAGCGCTTTGGCGGCATTGTCGAACTCGTGCACGGCCGCATGCGCGGGCCGGAAAAGGACCGCGCCATGCGGCGTTTCGCGGAAGGTTCAGCCCGCATCCTGGTGGCGACCACAGTGATCGAGGTCGGCGTCGATGTGCCGGAAGCAAGCGTCATGGTCATCGAGCATGCCGAACGCTTCGGACTTGCCCAGCTTCACCAATTGCGCGGCCGCATCGGCCGCGGCGCCGAAAGCTCGACTTGTCTTTTGCTCTACAGGGCGCCGCTCGGCGACACCGCGAAAGCGCGGCTCGCCATTCTGCGCGAGACCGACGACGGCTTTCGCATCGCCGAGGAGGATTTGCGCCTGCGCGGCGAAGGCGACGTGCTCGGCACGCGCCAGAGCGGCATGCCTGGTTTCCGCCTCGCCCGGCTCGAGGTTCACGCCAAGCTCTTGAGCGCGGCGCGCGAGGACGCGGCGCTCGCGCTCAACCGCGATCCGAAGCTTGGTTCGCCGCGCGGCTCAGCGTTGCGGCATCTGCTCTATCTGTTCGGCCGCGACGAAGCCGTCACGCTGCTGCGCGCCGGCTGACTGTAGCCGCCGGGCCGGAAGTAATCCGGGCCGTACCTGTTGTAGCTTTTGGTGCCGGGCATGCAGCACCAGACGACCAGCACGAAATTCGCCACCGGAACAAAGAACAAGAGCAGCCACAAGGCGCTGCGATCGAGATCGTGCAGGCGGCGCACGCTGACCGCAAGCGTGGGGACCAATGTCGCCAACCAGAACAGCCCCGAGAAAAGCGGCAATGCTATCGCACGGTCGACGATGCCGGCCGCGGCGCCGGCGAGACAGTAGAACAGCGACCAGAACCAGAATTCGGAGCGGGTCGCGCGGCCGGAAAAATCGGCGTAGTGCAAAAACCCACGCCTGACCGCCTGCCAAAAATCCATGCTCGCTCCCCGGCGGGCACGCCGATTGAGCCGACGATAACCGTCAGGCCGGCAGAATCAGACCGCTGGCCGCGGGCTGATCACACCAAGCCCGGTGAGCGGATCCGGGCCAAACCTGTTGGCGCCCACCGTGCCCCTGCTGCAGAACCAAACAAGCAGGACAATCGCGCCGATCAGCGGGATGAGATTCAAGAAAACCCACCAGCCACTGCGATCGAGATCGTGCAGCCGGCGTATCGCTATGGCGATGCTCGGCAGAAGGACCGCGAGACCGAAAATCGTATCGAACACCCTGATCCCGAGCACGGCATCGATAATGCTGGCCACGATCGAGCCAACGATCATGAACAACACCCAGTACCAGTACTCCGAGCGGATGGCCCGCCCTGCGAAGTTCACGTAGTTGGAGAATCCCGACGAGACCGCTTGCGTGAAGTTCATTTTGACCCCCCGAGTTATTAGCCGCGGCAATATAGCGCATCCGGCGGCGAAAACGAACGGGCGGCGGGTTTATTCCACCGGACTCGGTTCGGCTTTGCGCGCGGCTTGCGCGGCGCGGGCCGTCTGCGCCAAGGCCGCAAGCCGGTTGTGCGGATCGACGCCGGGCTGGATGATGCCGGCGGAAATCAAGAGCGTCATCGCCTGCTCGACGGTGATGTCGAGGTCGACCACGTCGCGTCGCGGGACATAAAAGAAAAAGCCGGTGGTCGGATTCGGCGTACACGGCAGGAACGCCGAGACATGCTCGCTCTGTGGCAGCCGCGCGGCGATTTCCGCGCTCGGCGGTTGGGTCAGGAACACCACCGACCACATGCCCGGCGCCGGAAATTCAACCAGTCCGACATGGCGGAAACTCGAATCGGAACTGGAAAACAGGGTTTGGAAGATTTGCCTGATGGTGCGGTAAATCGGGCGCACCACCGGCATGTGCTCCAACAGATTCTCGCCGAGATTGACGAGGCGGCCGCCGACCAAGTTAGCGGTGAAGAAGCCGAGCAGTGTGAGCGCGACAAAGGCGATGACCAAGCCGAAGCCGGGAACATTGACCGGCAGGTACGTTTCCGGCCGGTAACTCTGGGGGATGAGGGGCCGCACCAGATTGTCGACCCAGGTGACGAACCACCAGATCAGCCACGCCGTTACCGCAACCGGTCCGGCGACGACCAGACCGGTCAGAAAGTAATTGCGCACGCGGCCGACAAACCCCGTCGTCGGCTTTGCTGCCGCCGCGATCGCTGCCGCTGGTTTGTCGGTGTCGGTCATGCGTCAATCTTTAGCGCAAGGGCCGCGGCTGTCTCTATACCGAAACGCTGCTCTGCCGCCCAGGGGCGCGGCACCAATCGCGAGCGCTGCTCCTACTCTACTGTGACCGACTTGGCGAGGTTGCGCGGCTGGTCGACGTCGGTGCCCAAAATCACGGCGGTGTGATAAGCGATGAGTTGCACCGGCACCGCATAGACGAGCGGAGTGACAGTCGCCGGCATGGTCGGCAGGGTCAGCGTCATGGCTGACTTGCCCGCCGCCCCGGCGGCGCCTTCGGGGTCGGTCACGAGGATCAACCGGCCGCCGCGCGCCGCGACTTCCTGCATGTTGGAGACGGTTTTTTCGAAAATCCGGTCGTGCGGCGCGATCACCACGACCGGCATGGTTTCGTCGACGAGCGCGATGGGGCCATGCTTGAGTTCGCCGGCGGCGTAGCCCTCGGCGTGAATGTAGGAGATTTCCTTCAGTTTCAGCGCGCCTTCGAGCGCGATCGGATAACTGGTGCCGCGCCCGAGATAAAGCACGTCGCGGGATTTGGCGAGGTCGCGGGCGAGTTGCTCGATTTGCGGCTCGAGCGCGAGCGCCTGGGTCAAATGCCGCGGAACTTCGATCAAAGCCCGCACGAGCCGCTGCTCGTCGGCCTCGGAAAGGACGCCGCGCGCGCGGCCGGCGGCAATCGCGAGCGCCGCGAGCGCCGCCAACTGGCAGGTGAAAGCCTTGGTCGAAGCGACGCCGATCTCGGGTCCGGCGAGCGTCGGCATGACGACGTCACTTTCGCGCGCAATGGTGGATGTCGGCACATTGACCACCGAAAGGACGTGCTGTCCACGCGCGCGCGCTTCGCGCAGCGACGCAAGCGTATCTGCGGTCTCGCCGGACTGGGAAACAAATATAGCCAGCGCACCCGGATCGAGCGGGGCGTCGCGGTAGCGGAATTCCGACGCAATATCGACATCGACCGGCAGCCGGGCAAATCGCTCGAACCAATATTTTGCGACCATGCCCGCATAATTGGCGGTGCCGCAGGCGGCGATGGATACGCGGGTCAGCGCGCGAAAATCGAACGGCAGCGCCATCGGCAGTTCGACACGCTCCGCGACCATGTCGAGATAATGCGCCAACGTGTGGCCGACGACTTCCGGCTGCTCGTAGATTTCCTTGGCCATGAAGTGGCGGTGATTGCCTTTGTCGAGAAGCAGCACCGACGCCTGCGACTTGATCACCGGCCGCGCGACGATGCGGCCGGAGGCGTCGCGAACCTCCGCGCCGGCGCGATTGACGACGACCAAATCGCCGTCTTCGAGATAACTCACCATCTCGGTAAAAGGCGCCAGCGCGATCGCGTCCGAGCCGACGAACATCGTTTGGTCACCGAACCCGACCGCCAGCGGCGAGCCCTTGCGCGCGCCGATCAGCAAGTTCTCCTCCCCGGCAAAGAGGAAAGCGAGCGCAAACGCCCCGCGCAGCCGCGGCAACGCAGCCGTGACCGCCTGCAGCGGGGAAAGTCCGCTTTTGAGTTCTTCGCTGACCAGGTGAGCGACGATTTCGGTATCGGTCTCGGTAGAAAACGTCACGCCTTTGGCTTCTAGCTCGCGGCGCAATTCGCTGAAGTTTTCGATGATGCCGTTGTGCACCACCGCGAGCCGTTCGGTTGCATGCGGATGGGCGTTGACTTCGGTCGGCCGGCCGTGGGTTGCCCAGCGGGTGTGGCCGATGCCGATCGATCCGGAGAGCGGTTCGCGTGCGAGTTTCTGCTCAAGGTTTCTGAGCTTGCCTTGCGCGCGCCGGCGCGCCAGCACGCCATCCTCAAGCGTGGCGACGCCGGCGGAGTTGTAGCCGCGGTATTCGAGGCGCTTGAGCGCATCGATCAGGAGCGGAGCGACCGGCTCGCCGCCAATGATCCCGATGATCCCGCACATCGGCTGAACTCTCCCAGAAAGGGGTGCGACGCTCCCCACATTAACCGTTAAGGCCGGATTTTAGGCCGGACAAAATAAAAAAACGTTGCGCTCGGTAACATACCACGGGCGGGGAAAAACCCCGGAAATCCGAGCAAAAGCCGCCCGTCAATCCGACGAACGCTTCGATTTTTTGCCGAGCGCGCGCAGGTCACGCAAGCGCGTCGCGCCTTCTTCCTTAATGGCTTGGCGCCCACGCCCGAGCGCGAGCGCGCGCGGCGGCACATCCTTGGTGATCACAGAGCCCGAACCGATATAGGCGCCCGCGCCGATTTCAACCGGTGCGACGAGCGCCGAGTTGGAACCGATGAACGCTTCGGAGCCGATAATTGTGCGGTGCTTTTCGCTGCCGTCGTAATTGCAGGTAATGGTGCCGGCGCCGATATTGGCATCTCGCGCCGACCGTCGCATCGCCGATGTAGCTTAAGTGGTTGACTTTGGCGCCGGCCTCAATTGAAGCCTCCTTGACCTCGACGAAATTGCCGACGCGCGCGCCGTCGCCGAGCCGGGTTCCGGGCCTTAGCCGCGCGAATGGCCCGACCGAGGCGCCCTTGCCGACGTGCGCGCCGGAGAGATGAGAAAACGAACGGATGGTCGCGCCGTCTTCCACCGTCACTTTCGCTCCGAACACGACGTAGGGCTCGACGACCACGTCCTTGCCGAATTTGGTGTCGGCGGACAGAAACACCGTGTCCGGCGCAACCATGGTGACGCCGGCGTCGAGCGCTGCGGCGCGCAGCCGCTGCTGGGCAATGGCTTCGGCTTCGGCGAGCTGGCTCTTGGTATTGATGCCGCGCACTTCATCCTCCTCGACTTCGATGGCGACCGCGTCAAGCTTCATGGCGCGCGCGATCTCGACTGCGTCGGTCAAATAAAATTCGCCTTTGCGATTTTTGTGGCCGATCCGCCGCAAAATGGACGAGCGCCTGCGCGCCGGCCAGTGCCATGATGCCGCCGTTGCACAGACCGCCGGCGCGTTCTTTTGCGCTGGCGTCGGCTTCTTCGCGGATGGCGACAAGCTTGCCCTTCTCGACGATAAGTCGGCCATAGCCCGACGGATCCGCCGGGCGGAAGGCCGCGACCGCAACCGCCGCGCCTCCCGCGACAGCCGCACGCAACCGCGCCAGCGTCGGAGCGCAAATGAACGGCGTGTCGCCGTAAACGACCAGGATATCGTCCGCCCCGCGGGCGATCGCAGCCTCGGCGGCGAGTACCGCGTGCGCGGTTCCTTTTCGGGAATGCTGCGCGAAACTTTCGACGTTCGGCGCGACGCGTTTTGCTTCGGCCACGACCGCCTCATGCTGCGGACCGACGACCACGGCAACGGCCGTGCAACGGGCTTCGGCTACGGCGCCAAGCACGTGAGCAAGCAGCGAGCGGCCGGCCACCGGATTCAAGACCTTGGGCAGAGTGGCGCGCATGCGCGTGCCCTCCCCGGCCGCCAGTACGATAGCGAGGCATGTCCGCTCCGCCATAAAAGACCTCCGCGGGCACCTCATAGCCGAGCCGGCAAGCGATGACGAGCGTTTGGGGCCAAATCGGCCGCGGTGAGCCGGTCGCCTTGGCGGGCGACCGGCATGAATGCAAAAAGTCAAAATCTGCTATTTTTCAGCGTTGATTCGCGGGCGGGAGACCACTTGGCGGCAGGGCGGACGCCGAGTTTGTGCGTGTCCGCCGGGGCCAACCGTCGCCGCCGCAGACAGATTTGAGCATGCCAAAGCTTTGGCGCGAAGCATCGTGGATTTCAGCAGCAGCCGCAGCGCTGCTCATTGCGCTGTTTTCCAGCCAAAAAGATGCCAGCGAGCAAAGAGCCGCGATGGTCGAGCCGGTCACGGTCATTGCCAAGACCATAACTGCACCAGCGCCCTACTCGATCGAACCGGATGTCACCCGGCAAGGTGCGCACACAGTGCGCGAACTGGCGGAAGACCTTGACGGGATCACGACCCGGCTCGCCGCAGTGGAGCGCAGCATCGACGATTTGACAAATACCGTCATGCAGCAAAGCCAAGCCAACAAGGATACGAGCAGCGCAGACGTTGCCGGCCTGGACCAACAATGAGGTTGTCACTTCGAGCGTTGCACCCGCCGCCGGACCGAACACGGTGGCGGCGGACGCCGGTCAGCCTTCACCGCCGATCGCTTCTGCGTCGGCCACGGCGGATGTGCAAACCGACGCTACCGCGCTCGCGCCGGCTTATGGGGCCGATATCGGCAGCGCGAGCTCGATGAAGGCGCTGATCGCCCGGTGGACGGAAGTTCGTGCCGCTCACGCCGAGGCATTCGAAAACTTGAGGCCGGTGGCGGCGATCAAGGACAATCCCCGAACCAATCGGGTCGAGCTGCGCCTTGTCATCAGCTCTTTCGCCAACCGCGCCGAAGCCGCCAAGCTGTGCGCTTTGTTGGCGGCGTCCCACATCAACTGCCAACCGGTCATGCTGGACGGGCAGCAGCTGGCGCTGCAATAAAGCAGCGTCGCGGCATCACGCCCACGTGCTGACATATGCCCTCGTTATGGCTATTTAGCCTGGCGAACCTCTCCTTGAACCGGCAATGGCGAAATCGGTGAGGTCCATCAAAGCAGGAAGTTCACACGCCCATGACGCCGCGTCTGTTTTTGCCGACCGCGCGCCAGCTGAACTGGCTGATCGTGATAGCGTTCCTCTCTGTCGGCGAGGCGCTCTATCTGCGCCATATGGCGTTGGAAAATTCAGTCACGTCGCTTGCCTGTCGGGCCGGCCTCGACACCTGGCTGTGCTTTTCCTACCGCATCGCCATCGTTCTCTATGAGCATGAAATATTCGGCGGCGTCGCCTTGGCCGCTGCGTTGCTCAATCTCATGCGGCCGTCGCTCGTCCTGGTGGCTTTAGCGCTTGCCGCCCTGTCCTTTGGGCTCGTGCTGCACAATGCCGGCCTGTCGGGGCTCGCGGCCGCCGCGCTCATCCTGAGCTTGGCGCGTCCCGCGCCCGCGCCAGGCTGACCGCCAGTGCAATCAGGCCGGCGCAAAACCACACCGCCTGCCAATTGGCAAAAGTCTCATTGAACAAGGTGTAGCCCGCACAGACAACCAGTAGCGCCGCCGCGGCGCTTTCGGCCATCGCCCGCGATGTTCCCGATCGCCGCGCCGCAAATGACAGGACGAGATAAGGCAGCGCCGCGGCTGTCAGCGGTGCAAATGGAATGTCGCGATAACGCGGATCAAAGACGAGTCCCAACGCGGCTTCAACGGCGACGACCATTGTCAGCACCAAGATAAGGCCGAGCGCCCAGTCAAATCCGTCGCGCTGCCGCATGCTGCGGCCGAGGAGATCGGCAAATGCCGGTACCGGCCGTTTGGCAGCGCAACCGGCGGCGCAAATAATGGGAGCGGCGGCGGCCGCGAGCGCAAAAGCGAGCGAGCGCAGCCAACTGCCGATGCTGAAGCTTTCGACCGGGACCGTCTCCAGGGTCCACCCGAAGGCCACCGCTGAAAGAAACGATAGGCCGGCTATCATGGTCCATTGCGCCGTGGAGACACCCTTGCGCGCGCCGGCCGCGCCGGCGCCGGCAAAAGCAAGCGCCGCCAAAATAATTCCGGCCAACGCTTGCAGCGGCCAATTCGGGTGATCCGATATCGCTCCGCCGGCAAAGCTGAACTTCGGCGCACCGGTTGCGCGATCGATGATACCCCAATAGCCGCCAACGGTGCCTTCGAGCGCCCGCTTCCAGGGCTGGTCGAACGCCTCGATGACGTTGAGCTGAAAGTGCTCGCGCGCCGCGAGCGCCAGGGTCTGCGTCAGGGCGAGCGCCTGGTTCGAGGGAGAAGGACGGGCGCCTTCGCGCATCCGCCCGGCGCTTGGCCAGCCGAACTCGCCGACCACAATTTCCTTTCCCGGAAAGGCTGCAGCGACCCGGCCGCGAATGTCGGCGACATGCTCCGCCGCCCGCGCCGCCGGTATCGGAAAATCCTCCCAGTACGGCAGGATATGCACGGTTACGAAATCGACCGCGTTCTGCACGTCAGGGTAGCGGAGCCAGAACTCCCAAACGTCGGCGTAGGTGACCGGCATGGACACGCGGGCTTTCACCTCGCGAATGATTGCGGCAAGGCTTGCCGCTGACATTTCGCCGCGGAGGAGAACCTCGTTGCCGACGACGATAGCCTTGATGACGTCGGGGTAAGCCTTGGCGTAGGCGACCGTGCTCTCGATTTGCCGACGGGTCTTGTCGCGGTCACCCGACACCCAGATGCCGTGCAGCACTTTCAGTCCGTGCCGGCGTGCGCTCGCCAGCACGTCATCGCGCCCGTCGTCGACCGAATAGGTGCGTATGCAGTCCGGTATATTGCGCCAGGAGCTTGAGGTCCTCGTCGATTTGCCGAGCATCCACCCGGGTTCCTTCGACCAGCGGGTTCTGCCCGCCGCGGAAGGGTGCGTATGACACGCAGTAGAGCTTATGGCTGCCAAGGCTCGACTTTCGGCACGTCGACCGGCGCACCGAGCCACCACCACGCCGCTACAATCGCGAGCGCGGTCAATGACAAAGGATGCGATCGACGGGCCGATCACGGATGACGCTGGCGCTCGGAACACGGCTTGGCATTAGCCTTACAAAGGCCCCCTGCCAAGGACCGCATGCCCGCGGCGATGCCACGCTGGACAAACCCCCTCTCTTGGGTGTTCTCCTTTCTCTGCGGGGGAATGCCTCAATCGCGGCACATCGGCGGCCTAGGGAAGCGTTCTTCTCGGCTCGAATTGTTCCAGCATACAAGTTGAACCATGTTCCATAGTCGTTTCAGCGCCGTCCGCCGAGCTTGCGCGGCCGGACTTTTATCTGCCGCTCTCGGGCTCCTCGCGCCTGACGGTCATCGCCCAGACCACTGAGGCCAAGCCGCCGATAAGGCCGCCCCGGCAGGCCAGGAACCGGCCAAAGAAAGCCAAAAGGTCGATGAGTATGCCGAAGCGCAGAAGGCGTTGAGCGGCCCGGCCGGCAATCCGGAATGCGTTTGGCTTGGCCGGCGGGTGGTTGGCCTGTTGTGGCGCGACGACCTCGATACCGCGTTTCGTCACCTCGATCTCTACGACCGCTTCGGCTGCCCGAGCGCCCATATTCAGGCGACGTTCCGCTGCCTCATCCAGCACGGAAACAACATCGACCCGAAGATCGCCGACAGCCTGAACGGCCGCGTTCTGTCGTGCTGGATCAATCCGACGAATCCGTCGATTCCAGCGCCACCGCCGCCCGCCGCGGCCGCCGGAACCCCGCCCGCCAGCCATTGAGTTCGGCACCTGCGCGTTCGGCACTTCAAACAAAAAAATGCCTTCCAGACAGGCACTGTCTTGAATTTGCCATTCGCGAACGCTACTTCTTTTTTGCTGTTTTCAAGTCATCTCTTGTCCATTGCCAGGGCTTGGGGTCAGACCTGGCTGTGTATCCAAATCCCCGCGTGGTTGACATTCGATGCGCACCGTCGCTGCCGTGCTCGCGCTTGTAGCGTGCGTGCATGCCGGCCTGTGGGCTTCACTACGAACTAAAGAGACGGCACCGGATTTCACCGGGCAACTTGCGAGCGTCTCTTACGCGCCCTTTGTCGACTCCAAGCATCCCGACTACGGCGAGCGTCCGACGCCTGAGCAGATCCGTGCCGATCTGAAGGCGATCGCGCCTTACACGCGGGCGATCCGCACCTATTCGTCCACGGGTGGCGCGGAACTCGTCCCGCCGATTGCCGCCGAATTCGGACTGAAAGTCACGGTCGGCGCCTGGATCGACAAGAACCATGAGCGCAACGAGCGGGAAATTCGCTCCGCACTCGATCTCGCGCGCCACAACAGCAACGTGAACGCCATCGTGGTCGGCAACGAAGCAATGCTGCGCAACGAGATCAGCGTCGAAGATTTGATCAAGCTCATCCAGCGGGTGAAGAGATCAAGTCCGGTGCCAGTCACGACCGGCGAAAATTGGACGACCTGGATCGATCACCCGGAGCTGGCCTCGGCGGTGGATTTCATCGCCGCGCATATCTTGCCCTATTGGGCCGGTACTGACGCCGCGCACGCCGTCGACCAGACGTTCGAGGCCTATGACAGCTTGCGCCGCATGCATCCTGGCAAGCGCATCGTGATCGCGGAATTCGGCTGGCCGAGCGCGGGCTATAATTTCCACAATGCCAATCCCGGCGGTATCACACAGGCCGCGATCATCCGCGATTTTGTTACGCGCGCCGAAGCCTACGGCATCGAATACAATATCATCGAGGGGATCGATCAGCCGTGGAAAACAATGGAAGGCGGCGTCGGACCCTATTGGGGTCTGCTTGACGCTTCGCGTCACCCGAAATTCTCCTGGACCGGCCCCATCACCGATCCCGACTACATCAAGCGCGCAGGTTTTGCCGTGCTGCTCGGGCTGCTCCTGTCGCTGCCGATCTTCGCCATCCGCGGCGTGACGGCGAGGCAGGCTTTTACTCTCGCCGTACCTGCCAACCTGATCGGGGCGTGGGCCGCAGCGATCATTGCTTTCTGGAAGGACCACTACTTCGTGCCCGGCGCCGCGTTCGCGCTTGGACTTGGCATGGTCCTGCTGCTGCCGCTTCTTGCCATCGCGCTTGCCCGTATCGAGGAGATTGCGGCCATCGCTTTCGGCCGGCCGCTGCGCCGGCTGATTGGCGCTCCGCCGCTCGTTCCTGATGGCATTCGTCGCCAAAGGTGTCGGTCCATATTCCGGCCTGTTGCGAGCCGCCGGACATGCTGGTGGAAACGCTCGATGCGCTGGCGCATCTCGAATATCCGAATTTTGAATGCATACTGGTGATCAACAACACGCCGGATCCTGAGCCATGTGGCGCCCGGTCGAAGAGCATTGCCGCTCGCTTGGCGAACGCTTCAAATTCATTCGCGTCGACAAGACTTGACGGCTTCAAAGCCGGAGCATTGCGGGTGGCGCTGACGCACACGGCAACGGACGCCGAGATCATCGGCGTGATCGACGCCGACTATGTGGTCGAGCCGAACTGGCTCAAAGATCTGGTTCCGCAATTTGCCGATCCGCAAGTTGGGCTGGTGCAGGCGCCGCAAGATCACCGCGACGGCGATCGCTCGGTTATGCATCACGCCATGAACGCCGAATATGCCGGGTTCTTCGATATCGGCATGGTCCAGCGCAACGAGGTCAATGCCATTATCGTGCACGGCACGATGTGCCTGATCCGGCGGAACGCGCTCGATAGCGTCGGCAGCTGGTCGAGCGACACCATCGTGGAGGACAGCGATCTCGGCATCGCCATTCTCGCCGGCGGATGGCTCGCGCATTACACCAATCGCCGCTATGGCTATGGGCTCCTGCCCGATACGTTCGCGGCCTACAAGCGCCAGCGTCAGCGCTGGGCGTTCGGCGGCCTGCAGCTGGTGCGCAAGCATTGGCGGCATCTTTTGCCGTGGGCGCCGACATTTGCCCGCGAACAAAAGCGCGAATTTGCGATGGGCTGGCTCAATTGGCTGGGCGCCGAAAGCGTCGGCTTAGTCGTCGCCGTTCTCAATATCGCCTGGGTACCGGTCGTGGCGTTCGCCAACTATTGCCGTGCCCGACCGGATCCTCACGCTGCCGATCATCGCCGCTTTCGTCATCTCCGTTGCGCATTTCATGGCGCTCTATCGGTTGCGCGTGGGCGTTTCCGCGCGCCAGATGTTCGGAGCGGTCTTCGCGGCCATGTCGATGCAATGGACGGTGGCCCATGCCGTTGGCTCAGGCGTGCTGAAGGAACGGCTGCCGTTCCTGCGCACGGCCAAGGGCGGCGGCGGCATCGTGCGCAAAGGCAATTTTTCCGCCTTCTGGGAGGCCATTATTGGCGGGCTGCTGCTTGCCGGCGCGCTGACGCTGGTCGTGACCAATTACAAGCAGGTGCACGAAATCAATATTTTCGCCGCCGTGATGGTGGTCCAAAGCCTGCCGTTCGTCGCCGCGGTGGCGATTGCGCTGATCGAAGGCACCGCGCTTTAACTCGCTTGCCTATTGGCAGGCGCTGGAAGCGCGCGCGCGCGAGATATTGCCGCGCACCAAGAGCATCGCCGAGCCGGCGAAATTGTCGGCCAAGAACCGCGTCGAAGCCACCCAGTAAGCCATTTCAATCGGCTAGGTCTCTCCCCGCAGTCGTCCGTTCAGCCGCGGACAGCGCGGGCTGATTTATCCGGACAGCGCCGTTTCCGCAAGCCGCACCCAGTACGATGTGCCGAGCGGAATAGCCTCGTCGTTGAAATCGTATTTCGGATTGTGCAGGCCGGCGCTGTCGCCGTTGCCGACATAGATGAAAGCTCCCGGCCGCTCATTGAGCATGAACGCGAAATCTTCCGCGCCCATCAGCGCCGCACACTGATCGTCGACCTTGCCGTCGCCGGCGATTTCGCGCGCGACCGTTGCGGCAAAGGCGGTTTGTCCGGCATGGTTGACGAGGACTGGATAGCCCGGCGTATAGGTGAGTTCCGCCTTGGCGCCATGCAGCCGCGCCGTCCCCTCAACCACCTCGCGCACCCGCTTCTGAACGAGATCGCGGACCTCCTGCGACAGGGTGCGCACGGTGCCGCCGAGACGCACCTCTTGGGGAATGACGTTGTCGGTGTGGCCGCCCTGGAAGACGCAGATGGAAACGACCGCCGCTTCGACGGGATCGACGTTGCGCGCCACAATCGACTGCAACTGATTGACGATTTGCGCCCCGACCAGAATGGTATCGACGCCGGTATGCGGAAATGCGGCATGCGCGCCCAAGCCCTCGAGCTTGATGGCGAGGTTATCGGTCGAGGCCATCGCCGGACCCGGCCGGATGGCAAAGCGGCCAATCGGCATCCCCGGATAATTGTGCATGCCAAAAACTTCTTCGATGCCGAAACGATCGAGCAACCCGTCGCGCAACATCGCCCGGGCGCCGGCGCCCCCCTCCTCGGCGGGCTGAAAGATCATCACCGCGGTGCCGGCGAAATTGCGCGTTTCCGCGAGGTATTTGGCGGCGCCGAGCAGCATGGCGGTGTGGCCGTCATGCCCGCAGGCGTGCATCTTTCCCGCAACGGTCGATTTGTAGGGAAGATCGGTGGCTTCCTCGATCGGCAGCGCGTCCATATCGGCGCGCAGACCAACCACCTTGGCTCCGGGCTTGCGGCCGCGAATGACCCCGACGACGCCGGTCCTTCCGATACCGGTCACGACGTCGTCGCAGCCAAAGCTTTTGAGCTTCTCGGCGACCGAAGCGGCCGTGCGGTGCACGTCGTATTGAAGCTCGGGATGAGCGTGCATGTCGCGCCGCCAGGCGGTGATTTCGGCGTGGAGATCGGCGACGCGGTTGACAATCGGCATAACGTCATTCCTTGCTCGGCATGGCCCCAACGACACACCTAATCTAGCAAATCGCCGCCTGGCTGGCACGGCCACTCTGTGCGGGTGGCTGGAAACCAGTCAAGGTTTTAAGTATGCAGTGCGCGCAAGTGTCTCGATTCCGAAGTTCGCACGATCGTGCGGCGCGCCGGCTTGCGAACTTCGGAATTCGAAAGAGACACTCGCAACGTATTGATCTAGTGTGGCTTTGGTTCAGAAGTCCGCATGACGCGTGTGCGGCAAAAATGATGCGAACTTCTGAACCGCCACACCAGGGCCCGTAGCTCAGTGGTAGAGCGACTGACTTTTAATCAGTAGGTCGATGGTTCGATCCCATCCGGGCTCACCAAGAACCGATAACCGGGTGGATTATGTCCGTTTTTGCCGTGAACCATCTCTGCCGCGAGATCTTGCGCGACCACGCGTTTCGCGCCGCCATGAAAACCGACCCGGCAAAGGCGCTGGCGCCCCTTGATCTGACCGACGCGGAGCGGAGCGCACTTCTGGCCGGCGATGTCGGCGCGCTCTATCGGATGGGCGTAAACGGCTTCCTCATGGGCTATCTCGCCCGTTTCGAAGTCTGCGGACTGAATGTGCAGAATTACAACGAGCGCATGCGCGCGTGAAAGTCGACGAGATCGGACAACCGGTCGACTGAGCCGGGCGGGCCCCCGCGTCGACGAAGCCGGCCGAGCACGCGCGCCTACAGCGCGCGCTGCTAGCGTATGCGGCGGCAGAAATCCCGGCCCGTTGCCGCCCATGAATACGCCGGCTCCGGTGATCTGATAGGCGACATACCAGGAAAACTCGTTCGTTGTTGCTGCGTTTTGCAGGCCCTTGCCGACCGAGACCAGCAGGTGATGATCGTCGTCGAAGTCGTAGATGGCGCCGATGTTGAAGCCCGTGGTGGGCTGCGTGAAAATCGGATTGGTTGCGCCAAAAGCGACCGTCGAGGTCTGGTGATAAATCTCGGCGCCGATGGCCAATTGCCTGGTCACCTGCTTTTGCAGGAGCCAGCCGAAGAACCAATAATTCCGGTTGGCGGTGTCGTCGCCTTGGTTGAGCCAATAACCGCCGCCGCCATAGGTCGTCCACTCGCCGAAGCTTTTTTGCAGCCAGACCGGAAAATAAGCGCGCACATAGCCGGCGCCGAGTCCGCGGTCCGCGTTCCCAGTCGGCAGTTCGACCAGCGGATAGATGCCGATCATCGGACGCCAATCGCTCTTGTTCTCGTCGACGAAGCGGTATTTGAAGCCGAGTTCCGTATCGCCGATAACCGATAGCGCGCCGCACCTGCGTGTCGAATGTCAGCGGCGCGATGATGTGAGCCTGCCCGTTGGGGATGATCCCGTAATTGTACTCGAAGGCCGGCGCGTCGCCGGAAGTGTCGCCGCGGATCGCAGTGCCCAGCGAAATGTTGTAGAACTCAAAATGCTGGTAAGGCACCGGCTCGGGGTCATCGGTGACAAACGGCGGGCCGGCTAGCGCGCGGCCTGCCGCAACGACCTACCGCTGTTGCGAGCGCGGCGGAGGCAATGAAATCCGTTACCCGCACGGCGCTTCTTACCTCGCTCCCGTGAGACCCATCCGCCTAGTGTGAGCCGGCGGCCTGGCTGCGGCTGCGCGGTTCCGGCACCAGCGCTACCAAGGCCATGCTGCCGAGGAGCGCGAAAACGGCCCCGTAATAAAACACGGCGACATGGCCGATCCGGTCCCACAACAAGCCGGCGACGACGCTGGCGATAAGCTGCATGAGCCCGACGGTTGCGTTGTACCAGCCGATGCCGCTCGCGCGCAGACCGTCCGGCACCAAATGCGACGCAAATGCCTTGCCCACGGTACGAAATATTCCCTGGTACAGGCCGTAGAAAACGAACAGCCCAGCGATGAGCACGATGTTCTGGGTCAGCGCGAAACCGAAATAGGTGACCAAAAATATGACGAACGCGCCGAGCAGCGCCGGTTTGCCGCCCCACCGATCGACAAAGGAGCCGGCCGGATAGGAAATCAATGCGGCGACGAGGTTGAAGCCGGCATAGATCAAAATGGTCTTCTCCAGCGAAGCGCCGATGTCCTGCGTGCGCAGAATGAGAAACGCATTGCTCGAATTGCCAAGCCCGAACAACGCGGTCACCCACAGATATCTCCAATAGGCGGCCGGAAATCGCCGTACGTTGACGTCGATCTTCGCTTTGGCGGCAACGTCCGTGCGCTCTTCGCGGACCGGCAGCACCATGGCGAGCGCGAGCAAGCCCGGGATAACCGCCAGAAAAAAGATGGAACGCAGGCCGACATGCAGCACGTAGAGGAGAAAAGCGGCGAGCAACGGTCCCAAAAACGCGCCGGCATTATCGCCGACGCCCTCAAGCCCGAAGGCTCGCCCCCTGTTGTTTTCGTCAACCGAAGCCGCGATCAACGCATCGCGCGGCGCGCTGCGCGCGCCGGCACCCAGCCGATCGAGCAAACGCGCGCCGAAAACCACCTGCCACACCGTCGCAAGCCCGATGAGCGGTTTCGCGACCGCAGCAAGGAAATAGCCGGCGAGTGCGATGGGCTTTCGCTGTTGCAATTTGTCCGACAGCGTGCCGGAAAAACCTTGCACAATGTTCTGCGCGGCCTGGGCGAAACCGTCGACCAGGCCGACAATGCTGCCCCCGACATGCAACGTTTAAGTCAGAAAGACCGGCAAGACCGGATACAGCATCTCCGTCGAAATGTCGGAAAACAGGCTGGCGAACGTGAAAAGAAACGTGGTGCCTGAAAGGCCGGCAAAATATCTTTTCATCGCGCGTTCGGCCACGGAGCCTCACCACTTTGCCAGTGTCAGCGCAATTCCGCCGAGCCCGCCGACGATGACCACCACGAGCGGCGGCACCCGCCAGACCGTGAGGAGAACGAAGCCGACCAGCGCGAGGCCGAAATCGCCCGGCGTCTTGACGGAGCTGGTCCACACCGGATTGTAGAGCGCGGCGCCGAGCACGCCGACCACCGCAGCGTTGACGCCGCGCATGGCGGCTCGCGCGCGCGCGCGCTTGCGAAAGCTCTCCCAGAACGGCAGCGTGCCAAGGAGGAGCAACATGCCGGGAAGGAAAATACCGAACAGTCCGAGCGCGGCACCGGCCAGTCCGTTCGGCGAGGTTTTGGCGACGGCGCCGAGATAGGCGGAGAAGGTAAAAAGCGGCCCAGGCACCGCCTGAGCCGCGCCGTAGCCGGCGAGGAACGCATCGTCGCTCACCCAGCCAGGCGGCACAAACGCCTCCCGCAGCAACGGCAGCACGACATGGCCGCCGCCGAAGACGAGCGCGCCGGAACGGTAAAAGGCCTCGAAGAGTGCGATGCCCGGCCAAAGATGCAGGGTTTGCAGCACCGGCAAGCCGGCGAGCAACACAAAGAAGACAACCAGCGCCGCAAGGCCCGTGCCGCGCGAGACCGGAACCGGGAAGTGACCGCCCTCCCCTGGCGGCGCGGCGCGGCAAAGCCACAATCCGGCGACGCCGCCAAGCACTATGCTGCCGATCTGAGACAGCGAAGAGCCGCTAAAGAGGATAATCAACGCCGCGGCGACCGCGATCGAGGCGCGCTCCCGGTCCGGACAGAGCGTGCGCGCCATGCCCCAGACGGCCTGCGCCACAATGGCAACGGCGACAAGCTTCAGGCCGTGCAGCAAGCCGGTTCCGAACGGTCCGACGAGCGAGCCGGCGCCGTAGGCGAAGAGAACGAGCAGGATGGCCGAAGGCAGCGTAAAGCCGGCCCACGCCGCAAGCGCGCCGGCGTAGCCGGCCCGCATCAGCCCGATGGAAAATCCGACTTGGCTCGACGCCGGGCCCGGCAGAAACTGGCAGAGCGCCACGAGGTCGACAAACGCCCGCTCATCGAGCCAGCGCCGGCGCACCACAAACTCCTCGCGGAAATAGCCGATATGTGCGATCGGGCCGCCGAAGCTGCTCACGCCGAGCTTAAGATAAACGCGCAAAACTTCGAGCGGCGAACCGGAAGGCCGAGCGGTGCGCCGTCTTCCAACCGCGGCTGCATTTTTGGCGGGCGTATTCGCTTCGGCTTGATCTCGGCCGGCGGCATCCATGCGTCAGGCGTAACTGAAAAGCGCCATAAAGCCAAAATCCATGTGCAATTGCTGATGACAATGAAACAGCGTCAAACCGGGATTGTCGGCGACGAAGTCAAACTCCACTTCGTGGAAACCGCCTAACATCACCACATCCTTGATCACGCCCGCGGTCGGCTTGCCGCCGACGCGCACGAGTTCGAAGCTGTGGCGATGCAGGTGCAGCGGGTGAATGTCGTCACTGGCATTGCGGAATTTCAGCCGGTAGCGCGCGCCTTCATGCACCGTGTACATGCGGCTTCATAGTGTCCATCGAGAACGCTTGCCCGTTCAGCGTCCAGCGATTGAAACCATTGATCGCGCCGTTCTCCTTGACGATCAGGATTTCGATCGTTTCGTCGGGCGACGCGGGCGTCGCATTGGGTTTGCCGAAGAGCGTGTAATCCCACTTGTACGGCTTCGGCTTCACCCATTGCGGCTTGCCCTTGGCGCCTGAATATTCGACGACGATGCCCATGCCGTGACCGCGGTCGTCATCGGCGAGATCGCCCATGATCCACGCGCCGGGATGATTCATTTCGACGATTGCGGAAATCCGCTCGGCGGTGCCGAGCCACAGCACCGGCACCTCCGCTTGGGTCGGCACCGGATTGCCGTCGAGCGCGACGACGCGAAAGACATGTCCGGGCAAAGCGAGGCTGCGGATTTCTCCGGCGCTGGCGTTGAGCACATGGAACAGCACGCGTTCGCCTTGCTTCACGCGAATGGGTTCACCGTGGCCGAGCATTTTGCCGTTGATGCCGAAGAGCTCGTAGCCGACTTCGTAGCCCTTGGGTCCTTTGTGTTTCTCGTCGGCTTCCTTGCCGATTTCCTGCAGCTCTTTGTTGGCAGCGCCGACGAGCATATCCATGGCCATGTCGCCGCCATGGCTGAACGACGGTTCGAACTCTTTCAGCACCAGAAAGATTTCGCGGTCATAGGCCCCCGGATTGTTCGGCGGTTCGATAAAGACCGGGCCGGCCTGGCCGGTATAAGTACCGCGATTGAGGTCGCCGCCGGCGACGACATGGGTGTGGTAGAAGCGAAAGCCTGCGGGTTTTGGCACGAAGGAAATCCGGCGCGTGGCGTGCGGCTCGATGAAAGGCGTGCCTTCCTCGGCGGCGCCGTCGACGCCGCTCGGAATCATCTGGCCGTGCCAGTGCACCAGTTCCGGCGTGTCGGTCTCGTTGCGAACGTCGACGATGACGCGCTTGCCTTCGGTCAGGCGGATGAGCGGCCCGGGAAATTGGCCGTTGTAAAGCGTGGTCGAGACGATGTGCTCGGGCGATAATTCGACCAGTCCTGTGGCGATGTTCAGTGTGTAGTCGGCCTTTTCAGTTTCCATGGCGCCGGCGGCGCGGGCGAATGCGCCTCCGAGCGGAAACGCTGCGGCACCTTTGAGCAGGAAATCGGCGATCGATGCTCATGATCTGATCTCCTCCGCTGCAACGCGCAAAGCGGGTATCCGTTCGCCTCTCTTGGCTCGCGCCCAACCATAAGCGGTGCGCGCCACCCCTGTTTTACTCGGGGCCATCTCGGCTTATGGCCGCATCCAGCGACCAAGCGCCGGCGCCTTCGATCAACAAATAGAGCGATCCAAGGAGCATCGCAAAATCGGCGCGCGCTTCGTGCGCCATGCTCCAGAAGCCGTAGCGGGCGATCTTGGGAGCGTGAAAAATCCAGAAATCATGACCAAGCAGGATGGGAAGTTTCGTCGAGAGGATTGCAACGATCATGATGATGATCAGCGGAATGGCCGCCAATCTTGTCAGCAGGCCGAGAATGATCAGCGCGCCGCAAACGGTTTCGACCACGCCGACAAACGGCCCCAACACATCGGGCGAAGGAATACCGATTTTAGCGAAGCGTCCGGCGCCCAAAATGCTCGGAAAGACGAGCTTTTGAATTCCTTCCGGAAAAAAGACCACGAGGCCGACAATGAGCCGCACCAGGATCGACCAGCCGGGCGCGCGCGTCGCGAAAAGGCTGCGCCAAATTCCGCTCGTGCCGCTCACCTGCGGGCTCCAGGCCTCTCAACGCTTGAGATAATTCTCCTTGTACCAGTCGACGATTTCGCCGCCGGTCGTGATCCACACCTCCTGGCGCGAGGCGATGTGCGCAAGCGCCTTGGCGAAATACTTGCTGCGATGGGGGTAGCCCACGAGAAACGGGTGCAGGCAGATCGACATGACCCGGCCGGTCGTGGCCCCGTCCTCGTAGAGCACGTCGAACTGGTCGCAGATCATTTGTCCGAAACCTTCCGGACTTTGGTGCAGATCGAGGAAGGCCGGGATGTCGTTGATCTCCACCGAATAAGGCATTGCGATCATCGCGCCCTTCTTCACCTTCATCGGATAAGGCTGATCGTCATTGGTCCAGTTGCCGACATAGTCGATGCCGTTCTCGGCCAAAATGTCGAGCGTGCGCACGGTCTCGCTCAGAGCCGGACTGAGCCAGCCGCGCGGCGCCGTGCCGACGCTCTTTTTGATGGTGGAAACGACCTCCTTGATCAGCGCACGCTCTTCCGCCTCCGACTGTTGGTTGATCAGCGTCGAATTATTGGTGCCATGCCCCATCCATTCCCAGCCGAGTTTGTTACCTTCCTCGATGATACGCGGATAGCGCGCACATACATCGGAGTTGAGCGCGACGGTGCCCTTCACGCTGTGCTTCTCCATGATCTCCATCATCCGCCAGATGCCGACGCGCACCCCGTAGTCGCGCCATGCATAGTTGAGCACGTCCGGATTGACCGGGATGGCGGTGAGCCGGGTCGACGGGCGGTCGAACAAAAAATGCTCGATGTTCGGGATCACCCAAACCGCGACGCGCGCGCCGTTCGGCCACGATAAGCGCGGACGGTCAATGATCGGCGAATAGTCGAAGCGGCCGTGTTCGCTCGGTACCGGCGCGGCGGCGGCTCGCGGTTTGGCAGAACGTTTCTTGACTGGCTTGCGCGGCACGGTGTCCTCCAAATGCTCGAGCGCCGTTATCACTCTAGCGGCTTCGCGCCGCCCGGACTAATGTCGCACAAGACCCGCATGAAAGTGAATGCACGGCTGGGAGTTTTGAGATGGCCAATATCGTCGCCGGGTTTGGCGTACCGCACACTCCGGTGTTTCCGTTTTTCGTCAAGCGCGACGGTCCCGAGAGCGAAACCGCGAAGCTGTTCGCGGCGCAGAAGGAACAACTTGCGGCTGTGCGGCCGGATGTGATCGTGATGTTCGACACCGACCACCTCAACACCTTTTTTCTGGATAACCTGCCGATCTTTGCCGTCGGCGTGGACCAGAGTTTTACCGGCCCGAACGACGAGCCGCGGGACATGCCGGTGTACCAGATTCCCTCCGCGCTCGATCTTGCCGCGCATATTCGCCGCGCCAGCATTGCAGCCGGGTTCGACGCGGCCCTCACCCAGCAGTACTCGGTCGATCATTCGGTTGCGGTGCCGCTGCATTTCCTGACGCCGCAGATGCAGGTGCCGGTGGTGCCGTTCTTCATCAGCGGCCACGTGCCGCCGCTGCCGGCGGCGCAACGCTGCCATGCGCTCGGCCAAGCGGTCGGGCGCGCCATCGCGTCATGGCCGGCGCCGCTGCGGGTGGTGGTCATGGGCTCGGGGAGCTTTTCGCTCGAGGTCGCCGGCCCGCGCATGGCGCCCGGCCGCACCGACGGCGTGCCCGATCCGGATTGGGCCTGGCGGATTATCAAGCTCATGGAAGAGCAGCAGATCGAGACGCTTCTGGCCGAGGCGACCGAGCATCAATTGCTCAAGGCCGGCAATGTCGGCGGCGAGGTTCTCAATTGGATCGCGATGCTCGGCGCCATCGGCAACCGCAAGCCAACTTATATCGCGCCGCAAATGCAGAACGGCCACGCCTACGGCGTCTGGCGCTGGAATTAGCCGCCGCGGACGCGTCGCTTCGGGCTGCTCCGCAAGAGGACGACAAAGATGCTGCAATTGTACGGCAATCACCGCTCGCGCGCGGTGCGCTGCATGTGGATGCTCGAGGAAATGGGCCTGCCCTATCAGCTCACCGAGAAGAGCACCCGACCCGAAGATTTGCAGAGTAGCGAATATCTACGGCTCAATCCGAATGCGCGCATTCCCACGCTGGTCGACGGCTCGGTGGTGATCTGGGAATCAATGGCGATCAATCTTTACCTGGCGCAGAAATACGACGGCCCGCTGCATTGCGCGAAGCCCGAGGTTCTCGGCCTCGCGACGCAGTGGAGCTTTTGGGCGATGCTGGAGCTGGAGGGTCTGCTGTTGGAGCTGCTTATGCACCGCGCTCTATTGCCCGAGTTCGGCCGCGATCCTTCCTATGCCGAACGCGATGAGCTGTTGTTGAAAAAGCCGCTACGCGTGCTCGACCGCGCGCTGGCGGCTCGCAACTACTTGGCCACGGAGGATTTCACCGTCGCCGATCTTAACGTCGCCAGTATTCTCGTCTGGGGCAAAATGAGCCGTCTCGATCTGTCAGATTATTCGCGTCTGGCAAAATGGCTGGACGCTTGCCTGCAGCGTCCCGCCTACGCGCGCGTGCGCGCCGGAAGCAAACGTCAATAACGGATGGCGGCGCCTCGACAGCCAAACTGGCACCGCGCCAGTGGCGCGTTTGCCGGTGAATTAGCTGCAAGCCGCGTTGCCCGCGCGCCGGGGAACAGATATCGTTCCGGCATTTGATCCACCTTTAGGGGGCGGACATGAGCGAACTTTTATGCCTCGAACTCAGCGTCATATTGTGGGTGGTGCACGTGGTATGCCAGGCGCTCACCGCGCGGGCGGAATTCGGCGACGCCTATCTGTTCAGTTCCCGCGATGCCGACGTACAGGCTAAGGGTCTGGTCGCCGGCCGCGCCACGCGGGCGCTGCACAATTACGTGGAAAATCTCGTGCCGTTTGTCGCTCTCGCTCTGGCGCTGATCGTGACGCAGCACACGGGCGGGCTCGGCGCGACGCTCTGGATTATCGGCCGCATCATCTATCTGCCGATCTATCTGGCGGGCATTGTTTACGTGCGCACCGCGGCTTGGGCGCTCTCCATCGTCGGCCTGTTGATGATGCTGGTCAGCCTCATGTCGCATTGAGCGTTCGTAGGCGGCGCTGGCGGAAGTCGAGCGGGTGAGCCCGCAACTATGACTTTTTGATTTCGTTGAACTTCGCCAGCGCGCTTTCGAATTTGTCGTTGAACAGCCACATGGCATCGAGGATTTGGCGAAAGGTGGCGGACGTTCTCGCCCGGTCCGCATGGCCAAACGTGAAGATGCTGTTGTTGCGCAAATACCCCATGACTGTCGGGTCGGAAATCCGATAGCCGGAAAGATTGCCGGAATTGAGCGCCGCTTTGGTCGGCGTGGGAATGATCTGCACGAGTTCGAAGACTTTCATCTGATCGATCGGATCCGGCAGCGCCCGCACGATCGCCGGTATTCGCGGAAAAAGGTGGGCGTGCGCATTCATCAATCCGTCGCGGACCGCCGTCCAGTGATTGTAGCGGCGATCGAGACGCCCCACCCGCGACTTCTTCCTTGGCGTCGCGGGCGATCAGCGCCGGATCGAAGGCCGCGATTGACGGTTTAATCGCCAGCCATTGGTTCCGGCCGCTGGCATCCTCCGACACGCCGGTTTGAAAGCTGCCCTTGTAGGTGTTCGAGCGCGCGTTCCCGAGGTTCTGCCGGCCGTTCGTCTCGGCAAAGAAGATGCCGAGGCTGATGCGGCCGGCAACGTCCGCGCTCGCCGCGTCGAGCCCTTTGGCACGGGCGATCGCTGTGCCGAGCTCGACCACGTCTTTGAACGGGGTTTGCGAATATTGCGCATCGGCCGGCGGCGCCTGCATGATCTTGAAGAGATCACCATACTCATCGAGCAGCGCGGTGTTGTCGGCATCGAAATAGGCCGGCGGAATGCCGAATTTGTTCGGCCGTCCGATCTTGCCTGGAAATGCGTCGGTGAGGTCCTTGTAGGTGCTGATCATCTCGTTGCGGGCGCGATAGAGCGCCTGCCCGGGCAAATCCGGCAGCCGCTGGTTCGAATTGATCTGGGCGCGCCGCTCGCTCAAGATCGTCTTGAAGCGGCTCAGCGCCTGCGCGTAGGAGTTCATGGCATCCGACTGTGCGAAGGCGGGGGCGAAGCCCGCGAGCAGCGCGACCGCGATGGCGAAGGTGAGTTTCAACGTAGCCAGCCGGCGTTGGCCATGAACGCCGTTTGCGCGAACGCACAGCGCCCGCGGGGCGGACCTGCGGCCTTGAGACAATTGCCTTTTTCGCGCTCGAAGGCCATGTTCGCTTCCGCGATAACCGCCGGCGCGGCCTTTCGCTTTGTTACAAGAGTTAATAGGGAGGACTAGCACACATGCAAGCGCGCACAATCGCCCTTTGCGCAGGGCTCGCGGCCACCGCTTTGCTCGCGCCGCAATACGCCTTCGCGCAAGGCAAACGGGTCGCCTTTCTCGACGGGCCGCTCGCCGACAAATACATCGGCGGCCTGACCCGGAGTTTCACCGAGACCGCCAAAGCGAACGGGCTTGACGTGTCGGTGGTGCAGAGCCCCTTCGACCCGGCGCTGCAAGCACAGCAGATGGATGACGCGATCGCCAAGAAGGTCGACGCCATCGTCATGATGATCATGAGTCAGAAAGCGCTGATCCCGGCGCTCACGCGCGCCAAGGAGGCGCACATTCCGGTCGTCCTGATCAACACGTCGATCCCGCAGGAGGATCTCTACACGGCCTTTGTCGGCGAAGACAGTAACGTTATGGGCGCCACGGCCGCCAAGGCGATGGCGGAAGGCCTCAAAGGTCGCACATCCGCCAAAGTCGCCATTATCGCCGGCAGCATGGACGAAGGCATCGCTCCGGCGCGCGTCGCCGGATTCAAGAAGGAGATGGAAAACCATCCGGGCATCTCCGTGGTCGCAGTCGAGGAAACGCATTGGGCGCCGCCCGAAGCCGAACGCGCAGCCGGCCAGTTGCTCGCCCGCTTCTCCGGTCAGGGCGGCCTCGACGGCATCTACGCCATGAACGATCCACTCGCCAACGGAGCCGTTCAGGGCGCGCAGTCGGCCGGCGTGAAGCTCGGCACCGGCAAAGGCGAGCTTGTGATCGTCGGCGGCAATTGTCTCGCGATGGGCATCGCCGACATCGAGCAAGGCACAATGTATGCGACGCTCTACCATACGCCGACCGATATGGGACACGACACCGGCAACACGGTCGCCAAAATCCTCAAGGGCGAGCAAGTGCCGAAGAAGCAGTTTCGCCCCCTCGACATCATCACCAAAGCGAACGTCGAGAAATACAAAGCCCAATGCACGTTCTAGGTTAGGGGAACACGAAAAGCGGCGCGGCGGCAAAGGCTGCGCCGCTTTTTGTTCGCCGGCCTCATTCGGCGGGCGATGGCTCGCGAGGCCGATAGAAGAGGTCCGTCCAGGTGCGCCGGATCGCGAACAGCCGCGGGTCGAGGTCGACCGCATCGGCAACCGCCACTATGAACAAGATCCCACCGGTAACGACGTCCTGCACCGCCGGCGGCGTCCCGATGGCGTTGAGCCCGGCGCTGAGCAGGCCGAGCACCAACACGCCGCCGATAATGCCGATGGGCGTGCCCTTGCCGCCCATCAATGAGACGCCGCCGATGATCGCGGACGCGATCGCCGGCACGAGCGCATCGGTGAGCGCGACGCCCGATGCAGCCGCCAGGCTATAGCTCAACAGCGATCCGCCGAGCGCCGCCAGCATGCCTGAGCAGGCAAAGACTGCCGGCAGAATGATGGACGTGCGGACGCCGGCAACCATCGCAGCGCGGCGGTCGCTGCCGGTCGCGTAAACGTCGCGCCCGGCGCGCGTGCGCGCCATGAAAACTGCCGCGACAAGGAAGGCGGCCAGCGCGACGAGGCTGCGCAGCGAAAGCACATGCAGCACCGGATTGTTGACCGCCATCGCCACGTCCATGCGTGGATAGCTGATCGATAGATTGCCGGTCACGACATAGGCGAGACCGCCCAGCGTAAGGAGACCGCCAAGTGTTACCCCGATCGAACCGAGCCGCAGCCACACCATGATCGCACCCTGGAACAGCCCCCAGAGCAGACCGAACAGCACCGCCAGCACCACGCCGAGAGCCGGATACTGCGCGCCGGTCAACACGGCGATGCAGCCCGAAAGGCTCAGCATGCCGCCGACCGAAAGGTCGATCTCGCGGATGATCATCGACAGCCCAAGCCCGAGCGCGACCGGTCCGACGGTGGCGAATTGCTGCAACACGCTGAACGCAGTCCCAGTGGTGAAAAATCTGCCTTGGCCGCGGTCGAGCGCCCCCAGCACCAGCGACAATGACGAGCAGCAGCAGAAACGGGCGCACGGAACGGTTGGCAACGACAGCACGCATATCGCCTCACTCGGAGTCGGCGAGTGTTTGCAGCATGATGACAAACAGCACGATGACGCCGATCGCGAGATATTGGATTTGCGTCGAGAAGCCGTGCAGCAGCAGCAGCACTTGGCAGACGGCGATGATGAACGCGCCGATGAGGCTGCGGATCGCCGAGCCTTCGCCGCCGGAGATCGCGGTGCCGCCGACCAGCACGGCACTGATCGCGCTGTAGTCAAAGCCGAGCCCGATCTCCATATCGCCGCTCGAATAGCGTGCCGCCATCAGGATGCCGGCAAGCGCGGTGCACAGCCCGGCGGCGACGTAGGCGCCAAGCACGATGCGCGCCGGCTCGATGCCCGCCGCCAGCGCCGCCCGCCAATTGCTGCCGACCATGTAGAGCTGTCGCCCGAAACGGGTGAATGAGAGCACCACCTGAGCGGCGACGACCGTGACGATGAAGGCGGCGAGCGGCATCGGAACGCCGAGGATGCGGCCCTTCAAAGCGGCGGCCGCGTCGTCCTGCGGGTAGATGCCCTGCCCTTGGGTGATGAGCGTTGCGCCGCCGGTGATCAGCGCCAGCGCCGCCATGCTGACGATGATCGGGATTGGCGCGAAAATAGCCGATCACGGCGCCCTGCAAGCCGGTGAGCGATCGCGCCGAACGCGAACGCGACGATACAGCGCCGCCGGCAGGCCGAGCGGCAGCGCGGCGACGAACACCATGCCGCTCGTGGACAGCGTGACGCTGAGCGCGAACGACATGATGTTGCCGCTCAGCGTGATGAAGGTCATGCCGACCGCGACGCAGCCGATGAACGACGTCGTGTTCAACAACGAGAACAGACTTACGGCGGTGAAAAAGCCGGGCGTGGTCGCGGCGACGACGAGCAGCGCCAGCAAGGCGGCGAAGCGGATTGCCGACCAGCACGCGCCCGCGGCGTGAATTCGGCAGCGGCAAGCGCCACGTCTCCCGCCACGCAACCGCCAGGCCCTGCTCGCTCATGTCGAAGGTTCTGCCGGATGGGTGATGTCGGCGACGATGCGATGCATGGTGACCTCGCTGCGGCGATAACGTCCGACCCGGCGGCCGCGATAAAGGGTGATCACGACGTCGCCGACGCCGACGATCTCCTCGAGGTCGCTCGACGCCATGACCAGCGCATAGCCTTCTTCGCAGAAGCTGCGCATCAGCCGGTAGATTTCCGCCCGCGCCCCGACGTCGATGCCGCGCGTCGGCTCGTTCATCAGCAGGACGCCGCCGCTTTGCCGCCCGACGCTGCGGCCGAAGGCAAGCTTTTGCTGATTGCCGCCGCTCAGTTCCTCCGCGCGCGCCCGCAGCCGCCGCCGGTCGATGCCGACCCGCTTGGCGAGCCGGCCGGCGACGGCGCGCAACGCCCCGCCGCGCAGAAAGCCCAGGATCGAATGATCGCGCAGCCGCGTCGCCACGAGATTTTGCATGACGCTAAGGCGACGGAACACGCCCTCGGCGGCGCGATCGCCGGAGACGAACATGATGCCGCGCCGCGCCGCGCGCGCCGGCGAGCCGAGTTTGAGCGACCGGCCGTTGACGGTGACGCGGCCGCTGGCGTCGTGCACCAGGCCGGCAAGCGCGGCGATGATCTCGGCCGCGCCCGAGCCGATCTGTCCGGCGATGCAGAGGATTTCGCCGCGGCGGACGTTCATCGAGAAATTTTCGACACTGCCGGGTAGCGACAAGCCTTCGACGACGAGGCAAGGCGCGCCGCGCTCGTGCGCCTCCTCGGGGTACATCTCGCCGCTCGGCCGTCCAAGCATCTGCTCGATGAGCACTGCACGCGACAGCCGGGTCAGCGGCGACGTCGCGACCAACTCGCCATTGCGCAACACCGTGACCTGGTCGCAGATTTCATAGACCTCGGCCAAACGGTGCGTGATGTAGAGCACCGAGCGGCCTTCGCGCTTGACCGCCAGGAGCGCGGCGAAAATGCGCTCGATCTCTACGTCCGTCAGCGTCGCCGTCGGCTCGTCGAGAATGAGCACGCGCGCGTCGCGGGTCAGCAGCCGCGCGATTTCCACGAGCTGGCGCTCGCCCATGGCGAGTTTCGCCACCGGCGTGTCGAGCCCGATATGAGCGGCGCCCAGGAGCGCCAGCGTTTCCGAGGCGCGCCGCCGCAACTCCGGTCTCTTGTGCAGGAACGGAACGCGCAGCGAGCCGAGCCAGATATTGTCCTCGACCGACAGATCGGGGCAGAGGCTCAACTCCTGCGCGACGATGGCGATGCCGCGCTCTTGCGCCTGCCGAGGCGTCGCGACGCTCGCAGGCACACCGTCGACCAATATCGTGCCCGCGTCCGGCCGATAAACGCCGGTCAGTATTTTGACCAGCGTGCTTTTACCGGCGCCGTTCTCGCCGCAGATGCCGCGGATTTCACCCGGCCCGATGTCGAGCGAGATATCTTTCAGCGCGGCGATGGGTCCGAAGCTCTTCGATATGTTGCGGAAGCCAACGATAGCCCGCGCATCGATATTGGCCGTGCCCGATGCCGTACTGCCGGCCGCGCCCGCCTCGCGCCGTGCGGCAGGCTCCGCGCTTCGCAGCGCTGCCGCATCACTCATGTCGCGTGCCGCTCGAAGCGCCGGCGTGACACTTTGCCCGGCGCTGCGCCTTTACCGGCTTAGACCCGTGGGTCTTCATTTCATGGCCTCTCGGGATTTTTCTGATCGGCTGGCGCGACGCTTTTGTCGGCATCGGCGGACAAAGATAGTTCAACCGCGACAAAGTGCAATTGTCCCAGTCCGCCGGACACACCGGGTGCGACATCGTTGAGCGGCCTTTCAGCGGGCAGTGCGCCGCGGCGTTCTGCTATCTCTGCATGGTCGCGCCGACCAGCGCGACGATGACCAAGCCGATCCCGGCGATCTGCAGCGGCGCCAGCCCTTGACCGAGCACGGCCACTCCCAGACAGGCCGAGATCACCGCGTCTGCGTACGACAACAGCGAGCCGAGCACCGGGCCGATCATCGAGATGGCGATGTAGAATGCGATGATGGCGAAGGCGTAGAGCGCGGAGGAGGCGACGAAGCCGAGCCATGCCGGCATCGACTGGGGTAATGCGAAGTCCCCGCTTACGCCGCAAAGGATGAACAGGAGAGCCGAAGCGCCGGCGGCCATGTACATGGTCGTCGGCCGCGCGTCGCCTTTGCCGAATATGCGGCTCGACACAACGATCACGATCGCAAGACCGAGAGCGGCAAAAAAAGCAAGGAGGACGCCTTCCAGTCCGAGATTGCCTCCCTGCACGTTGAGCGCGAGCGTCAAACCGGCCAGCGCAAGTATGATCGCCCCGCCCGTTCGCCAGGAAAATTTCTCAAAGCCGAACGCCGCCATAATGACGGCCGCAAGCAGCGGAAACAGATAGAAGATGAGCACCGCCAAGGCGAACGGAATGAAACCGAAGGATTTGAGCAACGCCCAGGTGTAGAGCGCGCTCACCGCTCCCAATACGACCGATACCACGGCGTCCCGGCGTGGCATTCGCAACGAAGCGCCGCTCAGCGGCAACCAGATAACAAGAGCGATGGCCGGCACCAGAAATCTGATCGCAGAAATGGTCAGCGGAGAACTACCGCCGCTCTGCGCGATGCTTGCCGACATATTGGCCAGGGAAAAGCAAGCCGCGGCCGATAGCGCCACGACAACGCCGAGCCATGTCCGCGGCCGCGCCGCCACATTGACTGCAGACATCGCTCCTCCCAATTTGCCGCCGGATTTGTTTTCCGGCTTTTGCAGATATTACCGCGAAACAGCGCGGCGTGGTTATTGGCGGCACGCGCTAGGTCGAGCGCGTGAGCCCACCGTTGACGTAGAGCGTTTGCCCGGTGATGAAGGCGGCGTCATCGCTCGCCAGAAACGACACCGCACCGACCAGATCGGTCGCGACTTCGCTCCTTTTAATCGACTGCGTATGCGCCATCATCTCGAACAGCTTCTCCGGCGTCATGTCGCCGGGCATTTTCTGGCCGATCGTGCCCGGCGTGCGCGTCAATCCCGGCGCGATCGTATTCACGGTTACGCCGTGCTCGCCGAATTCAGTGGCGAGCGAGCGGGAAAAGCCGATCACGCCGGCTTTGCTGGTGATGTAGTGGACCAGGTTCGGAACCAGCAGATTGACCGTGTCAGAGGCGATGTTGATGATCCGGCCCCAGCCGTTTTTGCGCATGCCGTCGGCGAACGCCTTGGTCATCAGGAACATGGAATCCAGATTGACCGAGAGCACCCGGCGCCAGTCGGCGAAAGTGATCTGGTCGAATGTCTGCATCGGATAGATGCCGGCATTGTTGACGAGGATGTCGCAACGTCCGCCGTTCTTCTCGAGCTCACTCTTGAGCGCCGCGACACTGGCGGGGTCGCTGACGTCGCAGGCGACCGCGAGCGCCTTGGCGCCGCCATCGGCGATCATTTTCAGCGTTTCGTCCGCCTTGGCGCGGTCGGCGATGACGACTTGCGCGCCATCCGCCGCCAATCGCACCGCCGAGGCCTGACCGATGCCGGACGCCGCGCCGGAAATCACCGCGGTCTTGCCGGCTAGTCTTTTCGTCATCGCCCTCCTCCGGTTCCAATGGCGCGATTGTTCGCATATAAGGGGCTCGACGAGAAGGAGTAGCGGATCGTGACCAGCGGTAAAGAGGACGAAGAATTTTTTCGCCAGCGTGGCTTCGGCATCAAAATAGGTTTTGGCGAGCGGCCGGCGCTGATCATCATCGACATGCTCAAGGGCTTCACCGATCCGTCCATGCCGCTCGGCGCGAAGCTCGACGATGAAATCGAAGCGCAAAAGCCGCTCTTGGCGGTGGCGCACGAGCGGCAGATCCCGGTGATCTTTTCGACCGTGATGTATGAGGAAACCGACATCAAGGACGCCGGCATCTGGGCGCTCAAGCAAAAGGGCGCGCGCACGCTCACGGCCGGCACCGAGGCGGTAAAAGTGGACACCCGGCTCGACAAGCAGCCGTCCGACATTCTCCTGGTCAAGAAATACGCGTCGTGCTTCTTCGGCACCGACCTGGTGCCGCGGCTCAACAGCCGGCGCATCGACACGCTGATCATCACCGGCTGCACCACGTCGGGCTGCGTCCGCGCCACCGCCGTCGATGCCGTGCAGAACGGATTTCGCCCCATGGTGGTGCGCGAGGCGGTCGGCGACCGCTCGGCGGCGGCGCACGAGCAGAGCCTATTCGATCTCAACGCAAAATATGCCGACGTCGTCTCGCTCGCCGAGACCTTGCAATACTTAAAGACCGTCGGCCACAACCGGCCGGCGTCGTAGGGCGAAGACCCGAAATGCCCTGGTTTGATGGCGCGCAATTACGGCCGGTGATCGCGACGCGGCTTAAGGCCTGAATTATGCCGTGATGTTGAGGCCTTCAGGCACGTTTGAGCACGGGGAACAAAATGGACCGACAATTCGCGCGGCGATGGATCGCCGCCGGGATACTGATTGCCGTGGGCGTGGCGGCCGGCATGGGGCCGGCGGTCACGGCTCATGCCCAACCATGCCCCGGAAATCCGGCTGCGCTTGGCACCAGCCGGGTCATTGCGGTCGATCCGGCGACGCTCCGCGCCGTCGGTACGGCGCAATTCGCGCAAACGCTGCCGCTGCGCGACCATGAAATCGTTCTGTCTTTTGACGACGGGCCGTCGCCGGCCACGACCGAGCAAGTGCTTGATGCGCTGGCAGCGGAATGCGTGAAAGCGAATTTTTTCATTGTCGGACAACACGCCAAGGAGCGCCCGGACCTCGTCCGCCGTGCCTACAGCGACGGCCACGCGATCGGCACGCATTCGCAAACGCATCCCGACCTGGCCAAGCTGCCGCTCGCAGCGGCAGAGCGCGAAATCGACGACGGCATCCGCTCGGTCCAGTCGGCGCTGGGACCACAAATGACCCAGGCGCCGTTTTTTCGCGCGCCGTACCTGCAAACAACGCCGCAGCTCGAGGAATTCCTATTCAGGCGCGGCCTGATGCTGTGGAGCATAGATATCAACTCCGAAGACTGGCGGCCGCAATCGCCGGAAGACGTCATCGCGCGCGTTCTGACTCGCCTCGAAGCAAAACACTCGGGCATCGTGTTGATGCACGACGTGCAGCCGCATACGGCAGCGGCGCTGCCGACGCTGCTGCGGAAATTCAAGACGCTCGGCTACAGCATCGTTCATGCCGTCCCGGCAGAAACCGGAACTGAGCCGGTTGCCGTGAGCAGCGAGCCGGAAACAAAAATCCGGCTGCGCTGAACTCCCGTTCGCCTGCGGCGGTTGTGGAACCAGCATGCGCCTTTGCCCGTTATGACATTGGTTGTTGGGCAAACACGAACATGACGCGGAACCGCCGTCTGAACAGGCAATGTTGGCTGACCACTCGCACGAACGCCGCTTGTCCGGCGGAACTCCTCATGCGTCCAACCGCCAGCTTCCATCGCTGACGCCGTTGCGCGGCATAGCCGCGCTTTGGGTCGTCCTCTACCACTATTGTGGAACCGGGCAGTTCCTTCCCAATCTCGACATCACGCCGCACAGCTACGTCATCGGCAAAGGCTATCTCGCCGTCGACATGTTTTTCGTGCTCAGCGGCTTCGTCATGGCGCACGTCTATCAACGCGCTTTTGCCGAAGGTGTGACCAAAAATTACCGCGGGTTCCTCGCGGCGCGCATTGCGCGGCTTTATCCGCTGCACGTGTTTATCCTGTTGCTATTTGTTGCAACCGCAGTGGCGTCGCATTTTATAAGCGGCATTACGACCGGCTCATTTGAGGCAATACCGCTCACCGGTCCGCGCTCCTTGGGCGCGATTATCGCCAACATTTTTATGCTGCAGGGCTTGTCGGCCGCGCAGTTGAGCTGGAACTACCCGGAATGGTCGGTGAGCGTCGAGTTCATCGCCTATCTGGCCTTTCCGGTTGCGCTTCTGCTGATGGGGCGCGCGCCGCCGGCAGCCCGGCTGACGCTGGGAGCTGTGCTTTTTGCAGTGCTGGCATGCCTCGCGATGATCACCCAGGGCGACTTGGACCAGTGGGATGGCCCGCTCACGCTGATGCGTTGCATGCCCGAATTCCTTTTCGGCACGCTGTTGTACTTCGTATTTCGCGATTACGGGCAACGATACTGGCTGCGCAGCGATACCGTTATTTTTCCGGTACTCGTCGCGACATTGTTGTGCCTGCACCTCGGTGCGCCGGACCTCTTGATCATTGCGCTCTTTGCCGCGCTTGTCCTCTTAGCCGTGAGCAACACCGGCGTTTTCGCCAAGCTCGCAAACATCGGGCCGCTGATCTGGCTCGGCGAGATTTCCTATTCGCTCTATCTGGTGCATGGATTGGTTCAGTTCGCCGCCGAAAAGGGTTTAGGCGCGATCGGGATTCGGCACAACGCGGCTCTGTCCACCGGCCAATCGCTCGCTCTGATGATGCTGATGCTTGCGGTGTGCGTCGTTTTCGCCAGCGCCACTTACTCGGGCATCGAGATCGTCTGGCGGCGCTATCTGCGGGCGTTCCTGGCCGGCGACGGCAAGCGCGAGCGGCCCGCTCCCGCGGTTCGCGGCCGCCGTCTTGCGGCCAGGCCCGCGGTCCGCGCGACGGTCACCGAGTCAAATTAAGAGCAGATCACTCCGAACCCAGGCTCGGTGCGCGCTATTTCCAACCCGCCTCGGCGTCGCACGCCTTCATTTCAGCCGGGTGGCTTTTCTCCCACGTCGAGATCGATTTGGCTTCGCTGTCGCTCATTTTGTTGTTCATGCAGCGGCAGTATTTGAATGCAATGTCGACGCTGACGCCTTGTTCGTTCTTGTTGTCGCTCATGCATCGGGCGATCCAGCTGATATCGTCCGCGGTACTGGCGAAAGCGCAGCCAGTGCCCAGGAGAGAGCCGGCGACGAGCAGAACTGCAGCAAGAAATTTCATATCGTTCCTCCGATGTTGAGCGGACACGAAAGAGGTAGCAGATCAGGGACCGCCGCGTTGCGCGATGCCGCTATTTCTTCTCGAACAGCGTGTCGGTCGCGGTGATGAGGCCGCTGTCCGGATGGGCCTGGCAATATTTGCCAAGCTTCTCGGCGTTAGCGAGATATTTTTGCAAATCGATGACCGGTGGATCGCTTTCTCCCCGGTAGTAGGCGTCGATCCACGCGAGGAGGATGTTGACCGTATTTTTGTCGTAGCCGAGGAAAGTCTGACACGTGACGGTCGAGAGGTCCCACGACTGGGCGTAAGCGGGTGTTGCTACGGCAAGCGCGGCGACAACGATGGCGGCACACCGAACCAGCATGGGATCGTCCTTTCGCGGTTGGCCAACAGTCCATCGCCACACGATGGCGGCGCGGAGACATAGCCGATTCGGACCGCAGCGGATATCGAGCGATAGCTGATCGCGATCTAGAACACCGGATAGGCCGGATTGTTCTCGAGCCCAAACTCGGCGCGGCCAAAATTCTCCGCCGGCACGTCCCAGTTCATCACCACGTGCGAGGAGATGGCGTGCACGTCGCGCCAGCAGCGCTGCACCGGGTTGTTATCCATCAGGCCGCTCGAGCCGGAGATTTTGATCAGCGAATCCATCGCCTCGCGCAGCATGCGCATGGCATAGGTGAAATCGCGGCGCAGCAGGCGCCGCGTCGGCATATTCATGCCGGTATAGTCCTTTCGCGCCGTGGCGAGCGCGCGGCGTGCCAAAAGTTCGGCGGCGTCGATATGGGCCGAGATTTCCGCGACCTTGAGCTGCACCGGAACATGCTGGGCGATGGCGAGCTGCGTATAGGTCAGGTAGCGCTGCCGCGTCCATTCGACAAAATCGGCGTAGCCGCCGCGCGCCAGTCCCAGCGCCGGCGCAAACAGCGCGTAGGAATGCACGGCGATGAACGGCGTGCGGTAGATCGGATTGGTGTTGACCTTGGAGCCCGGCGATTGCGCCTCGCGCAGGCTCGCGAACGAGACGCTGCGGTGCTCTGGCACGAAGACGTTGTCGAGGACGGACGTGATCGAACCGGTGCCGCGCAAGCCTGCGCAATACCAGGTATCGTCCTGCTTCAGCTCCGACACCGGCACCAGATAAAGCCGCATGTCGGGGTGATCTTCGCCCTCGCGGAACGCCAGCCCGCCGATCATGATCCACTGCGAGTGGCTAAGCCCGCTGCACCAGGACCAGCGGCCGTCGAGCCGGTAGCCGCCCGGCACCACGGTCACTTTGCCGGTCGGCGCCGCCGAGGTGGCAATGCAGGCGGCTTTGTTTTGATCCCAAACGTCGTGCTGCGCCTCTTCCGGGAATAGCGCCAGCATGCAGGCGTGGTCGGCGAGATAATTGAGGCACCACGCCGACGAGCCGCAAGTCGATTTCCCGAGCTCGATGGCGATGTCGAAGGCGACTTCGTGATCGTGCTCGTAACCGCCCCAGCGCCGCGGTTGCAATGTGTGGATGAGGCCGAGGTCGATGTATTCCTCGACCAACTCGGTGGGAATTTGCCGATCGCGCTCGGCTTTGACGGCGCGCTCGCGCAGTTTCGGCGCAAGATTGCGGGCGCGCGTAATCAGCTCGGCGGCGCTCGGTACGTCCTGCTGCCGCGCTCCGGCGGAGCGTAGTTCCGCGACACTCATGGGCTTCCTCCGTTTGGGCCAGAGATTGCGTCAGCGCGCAGGGGGAATCAAGCGCTGGCGCGGACATGGCGCGACCGTGCTTGATCGGCGCCGTCTCAAGATGTCATGATCTTTGAAACACCGCGGCGACGCCGAAGGCTGCGGAATACTTGGGGGAAACATGCGCCTTGGATTGTTCATGATGCCGGTGCACCCGCCGTCGCGCTCGTTCACCGAAACGGTCGCCGAAGATGCTGAGAAATCGCTCTTCGCCGACCGCCTCGGCTTCGAAGAATTGTGGGTTGGCGAGCATTTTTCCGCGAGCAGCGAGCCGATCCCCTCACCGCTGATGTTCATGGCCGGGCTCGTTCCCGCTCACCAAAAACCTGCGTTTCGGCACCGGCGTCATCAACCTGCCCAATCACGACCCGGTCATTGTCGCCGCGGAAGTCGCGCAGTTCGATCACATGAGCCGGGGACGTTTCACGTTGGGCGTGGGCCCGGGCGGACTGTTGTCCGATTTCGAACTGTTCCGCCATACCGACGTCGCCGTCCGTAATCGCAAGGTCATCGAAGCGGTGCGCATCATGCGGCAGATTTGGTCGCAGGATCCGCCTTACGATATTTCAGGCGAGTTCTGGAAGGTCGGGCTGGCCAACAACGTCATTGCCGAGCTCGGTATCGGCTACATGCCGAAACCCTACCAGAAAGGCGGGCCGCCGATCTCGCTGTCGGTGGCGAGTCCGCATTCTCCATCGGCGCGCACGGCGGCGCAGCAGGATTGGGGCATGATTTCCGCCAATATCATTCCGACCTATGCGGTGGCTTCGCACTGGGCGATCTACAGCAAGGCCCGCGCCGAACTGGGCAAACACGCCGCGGGCGAAGATTGGCGGGTCTCGCGCAATGTGCTGGTGGCGCCGACGGATGCGGAGGCGCAGGATCGCGTGCACGGCGAAGCGGGCTCGAACCGGTATTTCTTCACTTATATTCGCGCGGCGTTAAGCGGCGTCGGGCTTTTGTCGATCCTCAAGCCGCGCCCGGACATGGCCGACGACGAAGCGACCGTCGAGGCCATTGCCGAGGGCTGCATTCTTTACGGCTCGCCAAAAACGTTGCTCGACAAGCTTGTTGCGTTTCGCGAAGAGGTCGGTCCATTCGGCACGTTGCTGATGACCGGCCTCGATTGGGCGGGGCCCAATGAGAGCTGGGAACGCCAGTCGATGCAGCTTCTCGCCGAAGAGGTCATACCGAAATTTCAGCAGCATGCGCAGGCGCAAGCTGCCGAATGAACCACCGTTTGCGCGCCGCAGCATGAGCACGACCGAGCAACGATCTTTGCGATTTGATTAGATTCCGTTGCTCTTTTTGCGCTGCAACGAACACGAGAGTTTCACAAACCCGTCGCAGCGTCGCCACAGACTCCGGGCAACCTGGCATGGTATGGGTCAATGGGGTGCGGTGAGACAACGTCGAGGAGATTCGACGATGAGCATCCAATTCGCCTGCACCATCGATGCGGCTGCGACCCTGGATTTCGGCCGACCTAACTGTCCCCGCTGCGGCAGCATCCTGCTGATGGCCGAAGAATCCGAATTCAATCTCCGAGGACGAATACGCCACGCCTGGGTATGCGATGAGTGCGCTCACCAGTTCGTGACCTTAATTGCGTTGCCGCGGTGCTAGGGATGGGCGAACCTAGGGAACCGGTGGCGGTACTGGCTGGTTATTAGGCCAATCTGACTTCGGTGATTTTTTTGTTTTTGGTCGTGCCGGCTTGTTGCGTCGGTTGGGCACGAGCGTGAAGTGACCCGCCGGGCTCGCCGCATTATGAGCCCGGCGGGTTTCATTTTGCGGCGTCCTCGGTGCGCACGTCTCGTCTCGCCTGCCAGGCTTCTTTGGTGGCGCCGAGATAATCGGCGAAGCTACCGGCGGCAATGGCCGCGCGCGCCCCGGCCATGAGATCCTGGTAGTAATAGAGATTGATGGTCGACAACAGCGTGCCGCCGAGCGCCTCGTTGCTGCGGAACAAATGATGCAGATAGGCGCGCGAAAAATCGCGCGCCGCCGGGCAACGGCTCTCGGCGTCGAGGGGCCGCGCGTCGTCGGCATGATGCGCGTTCTTGATGTTGATGGGACCGAAACGGGTAAAGGCAAGACCGTGCCGCCCGTTGCGTGTCGGTAAAACGCAGTCGAACATATCGACGCCGCGGGCGATGGCTTCGAGCAGATCATCGGGCATGCCCACGCCCATGAGATAGCGCGGACGCTCGGCCGGCAGAGCCGCCGCCGTCGCCGCGACGACGTCAAGCATGACGCCTTGCGTTTCGCCGACGGCGAGCCCGCCGATCGCATAGCCGTCGAATTCCAGGTCGACGAGCGCGCGTGCGCTCGCCGCGCGCAGTGCTTGGTCGTCGCCGCCCTGCACGATGCCGAACAAGGCGCGGTCTTTGGCGGCACGCTCGAACGCGCGTTTGCAGCGCTCCGCCCAGCGCAGCGACAGCTTCATGGCGCGCTCGATCTCGCTCCGCTCGGCGGGAAGCTTGACGCATTCGTCGAGCTGCATGGCGATATCGGAGCCGAGCAGGATTTGCACTTCGACGGCGCGCTCCGGCGTCAATTCCACCATGGCGCCGTCGAGGTGCGAACGGAAGGTGACGCCCTCCTCGCTGATTTTGCGCAGTGCCGCGAGCGACATCACCTGAAAGCCGCCGGAATCGGTCAGGATCGGATGCGGCCAGCGCATGAAAGCATGCAGGCCGCCGAGCGCTGCGATGCGTTCGGCCGTCGGGCGCAGCATCAGATGATAGGTGTTGCCGAGTAAAATCTCCGCGCCCGAGGCGCGCACGTCGTCATGATGCACGCCCTTGACGGCGGCTTGCGTGCCCACCGGCATGAAGGCGGGCGTGTGGACGAGGCCGTGCGCGGTCGTCATTTCGCCGGTGCGCGCGGCGCCGTCGGTGGCGGTGACGCGGAAGGAGAAAGAAGGCGCGGTACTCACCGCTTCGCGCCCGGCAGGGTTTCCGCGCGGAACAACAAACACGCATCACCGTAAGAATAGAACCGATAGCCGCTCGCAATTGCGTGCGCGTAAGCGTGTTGCATCACGTCAAGTCCGCAAAACGCGCAGACCAGCATGAACAAGGTCGAGCGCGGCAGATGAAAATTGGTCAGCATCGCGTCGAGCGCGCGAAAGCGATAACCCGGCGTAATGAACAGCGCCGTTTCGCCCGAGAAAGCCGATAGCGTCCCGTTCGTCCGCCGCCGCGCTTTCGAGAAGCCGCAGCGCCGTTGAGCCGACCGCGACGATGCGTCCGCCGGCATCCCGCGCGGCATTGAGCGCCGCCGCGGTCTCGGCGGAGACGCTGCCCCATTCCGGTTGCATATGATGGGCGGACGTGTCTTCGCTTTTGACCGGCAGGAAGGTGCCCGGTCCGACATGCAGCGTCACCCGCAAGACCGAGATGCCGCGCGCCGCTAAAGCCTCGACCAGTGCCGGCGTGAAATGCAGGCCGGCCGTCGGCGCCGCCACCGAGCCTTCTTCGCGCGCAAATATTGTCTGGTAATCGCTGCGGTCATCTTCGTCGGCGGCGCGGCGCCCGGCAATATACGGCGGCAACGGCATGTCGCCGCGTTCGGCGAGCGCCTCATCGAGTACCGGCCCGTGAAACGCAAAGGCAAGGGTCACCTCGCCCCCCTCCCCTTTGGACTTCGACAGTGGCGTCAAGCTGATCGAGGAAGCAGACGCGGCCTTCGCTGCCGAAACGCACCACATCGCCTGGCGCAAGCCGCTTGCCGGGCCGCACCAACGCGTTCCAGCGCGAACCGTCGAGCCGCTTGACCAGCGTCGCCTCGATCGCGGGCTCGCGGTCGCCGCGGCCGAGGCGGCGGCCATGAAGGCTGGCCGGAAGAACTTTCGTGTCGTTCACCACGAGCACATCGCCGCGGCGCAATAGACTCCGGAAGATCGCGGACGGCGCGATCCTCGCAGGCGGGTTGCGCCTGCGGGCGCACGACCAGGAGCCGCGCCGCGTCGCGCGGTTTTACGGGCCGCAGCGCAATGAGATTCTCTGGCAAGACGAAATCGAATAAATCGGTGCGCATTTTGTCTACCGTCATCCTGAGGAGGCCGCACAGCGGCCCTCGAAGGATGCAGCCCTGCTACCTTGGCCGTCGTCCTTCGAGGCTCGCTGCGCTCGCGCCTCAGGATGACGGAACATAGGCAATCCAGGCTTATTTGTCCGTGTCGATCGTCCGCTCGTCGACGAAGCGCAGCGCGATCGGGCGCCCGGCCACCGCACCGCCCATGGCGGCGGTAAAATGCAGCGGCGTACAGCGTTTGAGCGCCGCGTCGATCGCGTCGCGGTAGCGCTCGCGCACCTGCGCGGGGGCGTCATGGCTTGCATAGGTCATGCGCGGTGGAGCGATCACCTCGCCGTCGCGGCGAAATGCGAAGCGAATGGTGTATTCCATGCCGTGCCGCGCCTCGTCCTTGGGTGGCGGGTCCCAGCAAGCCTGCAGCGCCGCGAACATGTCGTGGATGGTATTGAGCCTGCGATCCTCCGTCGGCGTTGTCCTCGTCGGCGCTTTTTTGTTCGGGCTTGGCGCCGACGTCGCGATTATTCCTATTGCCCTCATCGCTTGACACGATGGTGAACCGCAAATCCTGACCGAGCGGCGGTTCGAAATAGGGAAAGCACGGCCCGCGATGAAATGCGCCGCAGAACGACGGATGGCAGGGATGCCCGCGCAAGACGCTGCACGGTGCACGCGCTGGCGGCAGATGGTTCAACCTGGAGGTCTGAGCGGCCGCACTGGTGCCGCCAAATCCGATCGCCGCCGCGACGAGTGCGATGGCCGCGACGGGTGCGCGCCCGACGCTATTGTTTGGCGTCGGCGGCCACTTGCATGCGGGTGATGCGGTCGGGGTCACTGGGCGGCTCCCCGCGCTTGAGCTTGTCGACGAACTCCATGCCCTTAACGACTTCGCCCACCACCGTGTATTGGCCGTTGAGGAAGGATCCGTCGGCGAACATGATGAAAAACTGGCTGTTGGCCGAGTTGGGATTGCTGGTCCGCGCCATGCCGACCGTTCCGCGCTTGAACGGCACCTTGGAGAACTCGGCCGTCAGGTTCGGATATTTCGACCCGCCGGTGCCGTTGCCATATTGACCGTCCCCGGTCTGCGCCATGAAGCCATCGATCACCCGATGGAACGGCACGTTGTCGTAGAAATGGTCGCGCGTAAGCTGCTTCAGCCGCTCCGCGTGCTTCGGCGCAATGTCGTTGAAGAGCTTGATGATCACCCGCCCGTACTTGGTGTCGAGAAGGAGGGTATTTTGGGGATCGAGTCCCGCGGGAAGCGGGGCAGCGGAAGCTTGAGCAGCGCACATGATGGCGAACAGTACGGCAAGAATGCGGGTCATGTCATCTCCCGTTTCGGTCGTTACGGCAAACGTTTACAGCTTTTTCGTTTAGCTTTTGGCGAATTTCTTCTTCAGCCGTGCGGCGACCTGAGCCGGCACGAAGGCCGAAACGTCACCGCCCATGCCCGCGATCTGCCGCACCAACGTGGCGGTGATCGGGCGAACTTCCGGCGAAGCGGGCAGAAACACGGTCTGCACTTCCGGCGCCATGACCGCGTTCATACCCGCCATCTGCATTTCGTAATCGAAATCGGCGCCGTCGCGCACGCCGCGGACCAGCATCGTCGCCCCCGCCCGCCGCGCCACCGAAACGACGAGATCGGAGAACGTGGTGCAGGTGATTTCGCAACCGGCCTTGCGCCCGAGCGGCGTGCAAATCTCCTCGAGCATGGCGCGACGTTCGTCGGCGGAGAACAACGGTGTCTTTCCCGGATGCACGCCAATGGCCAGGACCAGCCGATCGGCAAGGCGTACAGCGCTCGCCACCACGTCAAGGTGACCATTGGTGATGGGATCGAAGGATCCGGCAAAAAGGGCGACCCGCGGCATGGCGCGGGTTTAGCCGCCGCCCCACTCCCCCGCAAGGCGGTTCGGGGCGTTTATAGACAGGAGAAGATACACTAACGTCGGGGCTCAAGGATCGCAACGCGCCTATCGAACGGACTGACTGAGCCGGATGTCAGGAACAACCCCCATAGACGTTTCCGCGGCGATCGAGCGGCAAAGGCTCGGCGGCTTTCTCATCGGTCTGGTGATCGTTTCCTGGATCATTACCTTCTTCGACGGCTTCGACTCGCAAGCCATCGCTTTTGCTGCCCCCTACCTGTCGGCGCAATATCATCTCGACCGGGTGATGATGGGCAACGTGTTCAGCATCGGGCTCGTTGGCACCCTGATCGGCGGGTTTGCCTTCGGTTATTTGGGCGACCGCGTAGGGCGCCGGCCGGCCATTATTTTGGCCACGGCGGCATTCGGACTTTTGACGCTGGCGTTTGTGTTCGCCCGCGGCTACGCGTCTCTGCTGATCCTGCGCTTGATCGACGGCATCGCGCTCGGCGGCATGCTTCCGCTGGCCTGGGCCTTGAACATCGAATACGCGCCGAAGCGCTATCGGTCGACCATCGTCACCGTGATCATGATCGGCTATTCGGTCGGCATCGCAGTCGGCGGGCCAACGGCAAACTGGCTCATTCCCCGCTATGGCTGGCAGGCGTTGTTCGCGCTCGGCGGCGTGCTTTCACTCGCGGCCGCGCTGTTGTTGGTTTTCATGCTGCCGGAATCCGCGCGCTTTTTGGTCAGCAAGGGTTTCTCGGGAGCGCGCGTCGCCCAGCTGATCCATCGCCTCACCGGCGAAACCGTCGCCGCCGACGCGCGTTTCGTCGTCGAGGACGAAATCGGCACTGCCAAGGATTTTCATCCGCGGCTCCTGTTCGTCGAGCAGTTGCGCGCGATCACGCCGCTCCTGTGGCTTGCTTATATCGCAAGCTCCATGGCGGTTTTCTTTCTCGCTACCTGGACGCCGCTTGTTTTCGAGGCGCTTGATTTCACCCGCTCGCAGGCAGCCCTTGCCGGCTCCGTCAGCGCCGCTGCCGGCGCGGTGGGCGGGCTTCTGCTCATGCGCTTTACCGATAACCTCGGCGCCATCGCCATCACCGTCATGCCGCTTCTTGCCATTCCGCTTCTGCTCATTGCCGCGTTCGCCGATGTGGGCCACGCGGCGTTCTTCGCCCTGTTCGCGCTGATCGCGCTATTTCTGGTCGGCGGCCATTTCGGGCTGCACAGCATTGCCGGCATCTTTTATCCGAGCGCCTATCGCGGCAATGGCGCCGGCTGGGCGATCTCGGTCGCCAAAATCGGATCGATCGCAGGCCCGTTTGCGGCCGGCTTGATCCTGTCGACGAGCTTGCCGGTGCGTTACATTTTCGCCGTGCTTGCCGCGTGCCCGGCTGTCTTCGTCGTCTGCATTTTCATTGTCGGCCGCATTCACTCGTCGATGCTGCGGCGCGAAGCGCGCACGCTCGCGTCGCCGGCTCCCGCGCTCGCCCGGCCACGCGGCGCTTAATGTGCGCGGAGGTTCGCCGTTCATCGGCAATTATGTCGCCAACTCAAGGCGATAGTCGGATCGAGGCGGGATTTCACAAAGCGGCAAAGTGTGATTCTCATCAAAGAGCGCGGCGCTCATAAAGAATAATTTTGCACCCAGATCGAACCGCAGCCCCGACCACGGCGTTCGGATATCAGCCTGGAAACAGGGCGCGACATTAGGGATGGGTGTCATGCTCAGAACCGCTTACGCCATCGTTGCGGCAGCCATTGTTTCGGCCGCCTTCATCGCCTTCCTCAGCCTCTCCATGAACCTCGAAGCGAACGCGCATGTCCCGGGCGCCAAGGGCGACCGTGCCGACATTCGCCCGCTCGCCACCAACTGCTCGCAGCATGCCTGGCCGTATTTCGAAGCGGCCTGCCTGCGCGATCCGAACAAGCCATTCGGACAAACCCGCGACGTGCGGCTCATCTCGACCGACCGGATTACGCTCACGGCCGGCAGATAGCGCATTTCCGCGCCGTAACCGCATTTCATCAGGGCCGAATTTGCGCTAAGAGCCGGTCGGAAAGCGCCGGCTCTTATGATCGTACTGATCGACAATTACGACAGCTTTGCCTTCAACCTGGTGCACTATTTCGGTGAGCTGGGCGAGGAGGTGCGCGTCCACCGTAACGACAAGATCGCAAGCGCCGCCGTGCTCGCCGCCGATCCCGACGCCATTGTGCTGTCGCCCGGTCCCTGCACGCCGAAAGAGGCCGGCATCTGCCTTGACCTCATCAAGGCCGCCAGCGGGCAAAATTCCGATCCTCGGTGTCTGCCTCGGGCATCAGGCGATCGGCGAGGCGTTCGGCGGCAAGGTCGTCCGCGCGCCCAAGCCGGTCCATGGCAAGCTCTCCGAAATCCGCCACAACGGCAGGGGCATTTTCCGCGGCCTCAATACGTCGTTTAAGGCCACGCGCTACCATTCCCTCGTGGTCGAGCGCCGAAGCTTACCGGCCGAGCTCACCGCAACCGCGAATACCGAGGACGGCTTGATCATGGGGCTTGCCCACCAGCGTCTTCCCATCCATGGCGTGCAATTCCACCCGGAAAGCATCGCATCGGAGCACGGTCATCTGCTGCTGCAAAATTTTCTCGACATCGCAGCGCAGTGGAACGCCGCCAACGGCCGAGGTCGCAAGCGTGAGAGTGCGCGGGCACCGCGAGCGCGTCCGCGGGCCGGAATTGAGAGCGCAGCCGTGACCGACGCATTCAGAGCGCTCATCGGCAAAGTCGCAACCGGCGCCACGCTGACGCGTGAGGAAGCGGCCGGCGCGTTCGAACAGATGATGTCGGGGGATGCAACGCCCTCGCAAATGGGCGCGCTGCTCATGGCGCTGCGCGTGCGCGGCGAGACGGTCGATGAGATTACCGGCGCCGTCTCCGCCATGCGCGCCAAAATGCTGCGCGTGACCGCCCCGCCCGATGCGGTCGACGTCGTCGGCACCGGCGGCGACGCGTCGGGCTCGTTCAACATTTCCACTTGCTCGGCGCTGATTGTCGCCGGCGCCGGCGTTCCGGTCGCCAAGCACGGCAACCGCGCACTGTCGTCGCGCTCCGGCGCAGCGGACGTACTCTCCGCGCTTGGCGTCAACATCAATCTTTCGCCGGAGGCCGTGGGGCGCTGCATCGCCGAAGCCGGGATCGGCTTCATGTTCGCGCCGGCGCATCATCCGGCGATGAAGAACGTCGGGCCGACGCGCGTCGAACTCGGCACCCGGACGATCTTCAATTTACTCGGACCGCTGTCGAACCCGGCGGGCGTCAAGCGGCAAATGGTTGGCGTTTTTTCCAAGCAGTGGACAACACCGCTGGCGCAGGTCCTTAAAAACCTCGGCGCCGAACGGGTCTGGATTGTGCACGGCTCCGACGGGCTCGACGAGATCACCACGTCCGGACCGACGAGCGTCGCCGCGCTTGAGAACGGCAGCATAACGACCTTCGAGATTTCGCCGGAGGAGTTCGGCTTGCGCAAGGTCAAGCCCGAAGCGCTGCGCGGCGGCGACGCGGCGGCGAATGCGCAAGCGGTGCTCAACGTGCTCAAGGGCAAGGCGTCGGCCTTCCGCGACGTCGCGCTGTTGAATGCCGCAGCCGCGCTTGTGGTCGCCGGCAAGGCCAAGGACCTGAAAGACGGCCTGCACGCCGCGGCCCATTCCGTCAACTCGGGCGAAGCCGAAGGCCGGCTCGATCGGCTGATCAAAGTATCGAACGATGGCTGACATCCTCGCCACGATCGCGGCCTATAAGCGCGACGAGATCGCAGCCGCAAAGCGGGCGCGGCCCCTCGCCGCGCTCGAGCAGGCGGCCAAGTCCGCGAGCCCGCCGCGCGGTTTTTTGGCGGCCATTCGGCGCCGGCTCGATGCCGGCGAATACGCACTGATCGCCGAAATAAAAAAGGCGAGCCCATCGCGGGGACTTATTCGCGCGGATTTCGATCCGCCGGCTCTCGCCGCCGCCTATGAGGCCGGCGGCGCGGCTTGCCTCTCGGTCTTGACCGACGCGCCTTCGTTTCAAGGTTCGCTCGACCATTTGCGCGCCGCGCGCGCCGCCTGCGCGCTGCCTGTGTTGCGCAAGGACTTTATGTACGACGCCTACCAAGTCACCGAATCGCGCGCCGCCGGCGCCGATTGCATCCTCATCATCATGGCCGCCGTCGATGATTCCTGCGCGGCGGACCTGGAAAGCGCGGCTTTCGCGCTCGGAATGGATGTGCTTGTCGAGGTGCACGACGAAACGGAACTTCGCCGGGCGCTGCGGCTCAAATCCCGGCTGATCGGCATCAACAATCGCAATCTCAAGACGTTCGAGACGACGCTTGTCACCTCGGAGCGGCTGGCGCAGCTCGTGCCGTCCGATCGCGTCATTGTCGGCGAGAGCGGCATTTTCACGCCCGACGATCTTGCCCGCCTCGCCGCGGCCGGAATGTCGGCTTTCCTGGTCGGGGAAAGTTTGATGCGGCAAGCCGACGTCGCGCAAGCAACGCGCGCGCTCCTGGCGCGCAAAGCCACCGCTCAATCCTCGCGGCGCGTGGAACGAGGGCTTCGCGGCGGCGCGCGATGAAAGACATGCCGCACCGGCGCCGGCTCTCCCATCTCGGCGCGCGCGGCGCGGCGCGCATGGTCGACGTATCGTCGAAGCCGACCACCGAGCGCGAAGCTCTGGCCGAGGGGCGCGTCGTGATGCAGCGCTCCACCCTCGACATTGTCCGCAAGGGCAACGCCAAGAAGGGCGACGTGCTCTCCGCCGCCCGCATCGCCGGCATCATGGCCGCCAAGCGCACGCACGAGCTTATTCCGCTCTGCCATCCGCTGGCGCTGTCGGAGGTCGCCGTCGATCTGACGCCCGACGCCAAGCTGCCGGGGATCGAGGTCCGCGCGCGCGTCAAGGTCGCCGGGCAAACCGGCGTGGAGATGGAAGCGCTCACGGCCGTGGCCGTCGCCTGCCTGACCATCTACGACATGGTCAAAGCGGTGGAACGCGGCATGCGCATTGAAGGAATTCGGCTCATCGAGAAGAGCGGCGGCCGCAGCGGCCACTACCGCGCGAAGGAGTAGAAGGTGGCGCTGCTTTCGGTAGCTGAGGCGCTCGACCGCGTACTGGCGAAGGCCGCGCCGCTCCCGCCCGAAGAGGTCCCGCTGCGCGACGCGGCGGGCCGCGTCCTTGCCGTAGCGCTCACGGCGCGGCGCACCCAGCCGCCGGCCGACGTCTCGGCGATGGACGGTTACGCGGTGCGCGCCGCGGACGTGGCAAAAGCGCCGGTGCGATTAAAGGTCGTCGGCGAGGTCGCCGCCGGCCGGCCATTTGGGCGGCGGCTTTCGGAGGGCGAGGCGGCGCGCATCTTTACCGGTGGCGTGATGCCCGAGGGCGCCGACGCCGTGGTGATCCAGGAAAACACCAAACGCGACGGCTGATAACGTCGAAGTCGAAAAGCCGAGTCCGGCGGGCCGGCATATCCGTGTTCAAGGGCTTGATTTCAAAGCCGGCGAAACCTTGCTCAACGCCGGCCATCGCTTGAGCCCGCGCGACCTCGCGCTCGCCGCCGGGATGAACCATCCGCTCGTCCCGGTGCATCGGCGGCCGAAGGTCGCCCTTTTTGCCACCGGCGACGAGCTCGTCCCGCCCGGCGTCGAACCGTCGGCGGGTCAGATCGTGTCCTCGAACACGTTTGCGCTGGCGGCGCTGGCGCGCGGCGAAGGCGCCGATGTCGCCGATTTGGGCATTGTCGCCGACCGGCTCGACGACACGGTGGATGCCGTCCGCCGCGCCCGCGAAATGGGCGCCGACATTCTGGTGACCAGCGGCGGCGCCTCGGTCGGCGAATATGACCTCGTGCAGAAAGCGTTTGCCGCCGAGGGCATGGCGCTCTCGTTCTGGCGGCTCGCGCTTGCGTCCAGGCCGGCCGCTGATGCATGGCCGGATCGGCCCGACGCATGTGCTCGGCGTTCCCGGCAATCCGGTATCCGCCTATATCTGCGGCTTCCTCTTTCTCGTCCCGTTGATCCGCACGCTCTCCGGGCGGCGCGATCTGGCGCCCGCGACCGAATCGGCTGTCCTCGGGTGCGACCTTCCGGAGAACGATGAGCGCGCGGATTATCTGCGGGCGACGCTCAAGGCGGGCCCGCAGGGCCTGGTGGCGACGCCGTTTGCCGTTCAGGACTCGTCGATGATGCTGCCGCTGGCCAACGCCGATTGCCTTGTAATCCGCGAGCCTTATGAGCCGGCGGCCAAGGCCGGCGGCGCCTGCCGCATCGTTAAGTTCGAGCGTTAGCGGTCGTTTGCGGAAACCCTCGGTTTTCTTCACCCCAAATTAAATGGTTGCAGAACACATATCGAACGGATAGTGTCCGTTCATGCTTTGTTTCGGCTGCCGGGGCAGCCAGGGAGGGAGCGCCGATGCTCACACGCAAGCAAGCCGAGCTCTTGCGTTTTATCCATGAGCGATTGAAGGAGGCGGGAGTTCCGCCCTCCTTCGACGAGATGAAGGATGCGCTCGACCTGCGTTCCAAATCCGGCATTCACCGGCTGATCACGGCGCTGGAAGAACGGGGCTTTATCCGCCGCCTGCCCAACCGGGCACGCGCCATTGAGGTGATCAAGCTGCCGGAATCGGTCGCGCACGGCATGGTCTCGAGCCGTACGCGCGGCTTCACCCCAAGCGTCATCGAAGGCAATCTCGGCCGCGTCCGCGCGGCTTCCGAGGAGGACAGCGGACGGCCGGTCGCCGTGCCGGTCATGGGCCGCATCGCCGCCGGCACGCCGATCGAGGCCATCCAGACCCGTAGCCACGTCATCAATATGCCTCCGGACCTCCTGAGCGCCGGAGAGCATTTCGCGCTCGAAGTGCGCGGGGATTCGATGATCGACGCCGGCATTCTCGATGGCGATATCGCGCTGCTTAAGCGCAGCGAAGCCGCCGACACCGGCGACATCGTCGTCGCCCTGATCGACGACGAAGAGGCGACGCTCAAGCGCTTCCGCCGCCGTGGCGCCTCGATCGCGCTCGAGCCGGCGAATACCGCCTACGAGGTGCGCATTTTGCCGCCCAATCGCGTGCGTATCCAGGGCAAGCTGGTGGGCCTGTTCCGCCGATACTAGTAACGAAGCGCGGCCGGTTGAACCACTGGCCACCGCTCGTCCCCGCGAAAGCGGGGACCCAATAATTGCTGCGCTTCTGGATTCCCGCTCTCGCGGAATGAGCGGCGGATATCTCGGAATCGATCAGTTCAATCGTCCGGCTGCAAATCGCCGGTTTTTGGCGTCGCATCGCGGGGCGGTGCGTGCGATGCCGGCGATTTGGCTTCGCGCTCGGAATTTGCTCCGGCGGAAGCGCGTACCGGCCGCGGCGCCCATGGCCGGTCGAAATTTTCCGGCCGCGCGGACTCGATAATAAAGCCATCGCTGCCATTGCGGCGGAGCGCGAGCGCGCCGCGCGTGCGCCAAAGCGCGCGGCCGACAACGAAAGCCGAGCAATCCGGCGGCGCATCCTTGGCGGTCACCACGAGGACGGCGCGCCGGCAGTCCTCCTCCAACGCGTCAGGCGCGAGGTCGTAGGCGACGAGGCGCCCGTCGGCAAGCTTGCCGATACAGCCGGCCGGATCGCAGCTAATTCCCTGCCCCAATCCGGGGTCGGTCACCTCGCGACCGTCGGCATCGGCGGCGAGCCATTCGCGCATGGCAAAAGCGTCGCTCCCGGCGCGATGGAAGGCGAGTTTGCCGTTGGCACCGCGCACGGCGAAAGTCCGGCCGTCGGCGGCGACCAGAACGTCGGGTAGCGGCGTGCGCAAACCCACCACAATGGCCAATGCGACGAATATAAATCCGCTCCAGCGCAACGGCGTCTTCAACAAACAGATCAGCAGCAAGCCCAAGGTCGCGAGCAGCACCGGCCCCGTTCCGAACGAGGTGACGCGGCCGAACGCACCCGGCAGCCCGGCGACCCAAAGCGCGACGAAGTCCATCCATTCGATGCCGTAGCCCATTTGCCGCCAGAACAGGCCGTCGAACCCGAAAGGAAGGGTGACAACGCCGAGGATGCCCATGGGCATCACCCAGCCGGACACGATCGGCATGGCGAGAAGATTGGCGAGCACCCCGTAAGGCGCCATGCGGTGGAAATGAAATGCCGCATACGGCGTCGTCGCCAGGCCCGCGAGCAGCGAGGCGACGATCAGGCTCAAAATTTCACGCACGCCCCAAAGCGCTGCGCGTGCGCCAAGCGAAGTGTCGGCGCCGGCGCGTGCCCAGGGAATGCCGCGCTCGTAGCCCGCGATCAGCGCCAGCGTCGCCGCAAACGACATCTGGAAGCTCGGATGCACCACCGCTTCCGGCGCAAACAAGAGCACGACGAGAGCGGCAATGGTCACGGTGCGTAGCGTCAGGATCGGCCGGTCGAGCAACACGCCGATCAGCACGATCGCAATCATGATGAACGAGCGTTGCGTTGCGACTTCGGCGCCCGAGAGGACCAGATAGAATGCGGTCACAAGGAGCGCGGCGAACGCCGCCCATTTCTTGATGGGCGCGCGCTCGCTCAAGCCGGGGATCAGCGCCAACAGCGCGCGCAGAATGAAAAACACCACGCCCGCGACCACCGCCATGTGATAGCCGGAGATCGACAGCACGTGGCCGATGCCGGAGACAAACATCGAGTCGTAAAGATGCGGCGTGATGGCGTCGCGCTTGCCGGTAATGAGCGCGGAAGCAATGGAGCCGACGTCGCCGGTCAGAACCGCGCGGATACGGGCATCGATGGCGTCGCGCAATCCCTGAACGAAGGCGTTGGCGCGCAGCGCCCATCCGGCCTGCGCCGGCGGCGCAACAATTTTGATCGCGCCGTGAACGAAGCCGGAGGCGCCGAGCCGCTGGAAATAAAGGTCGCGGGCGAAATCGTAGCTGCCGGGGCGGAGCGGTTGCAGCGGCGGATTAAGCTGCGCCTTGACTTCGACGAAGGCGCCCGCCGGCGGCGTGAAGCCGCGGCGCACCGAAAGCCGCACGCGCTGCGGCACCTCGACAATGCGCTTCCCGGCAATGCGGTCGACCCGCAGAATGAAGCGATCGGTTTTTTGGCTTTCCTCGCGCAATTCGACGAAGCCCGCCAGCGCAACGCCGTAAGCCGGATAGCGCAGCATCGGATGGGCAATCAGCGCGGTTTTGAATGTTGCGACGGCAAAGCCCGCGGTGAGGGCGAAAAAGCCGAGCGCCAATACGAAACCGACCGCGCGCCGCCGCAGGAGGATCGCCGTCGATGCCCCGATCGCCGCCAGCCCTGACGCCGCCCACACGGCGGGTTCGTGCTCAGCGGTGAAATAAAGGACGATGCCCGCGCCGAAGGACACCGCGAACCAGGGCAGCAATCGTCCGGCGGCCACTTCCTGCGCCGCCCATTCGCGCAACCGCGCCGGAACGGCAAATTCGACGTTCGGCGACGCCGCGCCAAAAGCGCGGCGCGCTCGGCCGACCGGCCAAGTCCGGACGCCGGCCCGCGCACGATTTCCCCCGCGTGCCCTCGGTCGTCACCGCGCGCCTCCCCGTCCCTGAGCGCGCCGCATGCCGCCGGCATGCTAACGAGGCGCGGGCGTTCTGGCCAGGAGCGGGGTCGAAATAACGGTTGGCGAGATGGTCGCTTCTTTGGCGTCCTCGAGCCGCACGCGGACGCTATCGACGGCGCCACTGGCATCAACAACCGTCACGCGCGCAAATCCGGGGCCTTGCGGCTGGAAGAACAGATTTTGCCGTGCCCGAGCGAGTGCGGGATTGCCGTTGACCAGGATGGTGAGTGGAGCCACCGCGCCGGTTAATTTGAGCGGGACCGGCGCCGGGCCGGCGTTTCCTTCGGTCAAGTCGATGCGCGCACCATCGGGCGGAAAGAGGATATGCAGGCCTCCTCCCCCGCCTTCACCCAAGCGATCAGCCGCCGCGAAGCGCTTGAGCGGCGGCGGCAGTTTTGCGCTCGTTGTGATGATCGCGCCGGCCGGCGGGCGCGGCAGTGCGGCTGGCGGCGTCGGCAGCCGCGCGAACGCGTCGAACAGAATAGGCGCGGCGGCGTTTCGCCCAATCAGCCCGGGCACCGGCGCGCCGTCGGGCCTGCCAACCCATACGCCGATGGTGTGCTTGCCGTCGAAGCCGACCGACCAGGCGTCACGGTAGCCATAACTGGTGCCGGTCTTGAACGCGATCCGTCCCGGCGCGCCGTTGTCGGGCGGCGGCGTGCCCAGAAGGATGTTTGCCACATACCAAGCGGCAACGGGATCCAGCAGCCGGCGCTCCTCGCCGTCCTTCGGCAAGGCCGCTCAGCAACGCGCTCGGTCAGCGGCAAGACGGAGCCAAGGCGCGCAATGCCACAATACAGCATCACCAGATCGCTGAGCGTAATTCCCGCTCCGCCGAGACCGATTGCAAGCCCTGGCGCATCGCCTGGCGGCAACACCAGCGCGGCGCCGGTCCCGGTCAGGCGCGCCATCAAACGGCTGGCGCCGACCCGATCGAGCACGGCAAGCGCCGGCAGATTCAGAGACTGCTGCAACGCCGAGCGAACCGTCACGGTGCCGTGGAAGGTAAAATCAAAATTTTGCGGCGCATAGGCGCCGTAGCGCATCGGCCGGTCATCGATCAAAGTCTCGGGATGGATGAACCCGTCTTCGAAGCCAAGCCCGTAGATGAACGGCTTTAACGTCGAGCCGGGCGAACGGAGCGTGCGCGTCAGATCAACCTGGCCGGCGCGGCGCGCATCGAAATAGTCAGGCGAGCCGACGCGCGCCACGACCGCACCATCCGTATTGTCGACCACCAGCATGGCCAACGAAACGTCTGGGCCCAGCGTCTGCGCCAGTCCGCGCTCGCGCTCGCGGGCGAGCTCTTCCAGGCTTCTTTGCAAATCGGCATCGATGGTGAGCCGCACCTCGCCGCCTGGCGCGCTTTCGGCGATCGCGCGGTCGGCGGCGTGCGGCGCCAGCATCGGCATGGGCCGGCGGCCCGCCGGCACGGTTTCGGATTTAGCCGACGAAATCTCGTCGGCCGGCACGTGGCCAAGCGCCGCGAACCGGTCGAGCACCCGATCTCGTGCCGGCGCGCGCGGCGACCACCGAACGGTCGGGCCTGCGTGCTTCCGGCGATTGCGGCAGCGCCACCAATAAAGCCGCTTCGCCAAGCGTCAGCCGCCGCGGCTCCTTGCCGAAATAGGCCAGCGAAGCGGCGCGGATGCCCTCGATGTTGCCGCCGTACGGCGCGAGTTCGAGATAAAGCGCGAGGATTTGATCCTTGGTCAGCATGCGCTCAATTTCCACGGCGCGCACCATCTGGCGAAGCTTGGCGGGCAACGTGCGTCCGCTGCGCGGCTCCAGCAGCCGCGCGACTTGCATGGTCAGCGTCGAACCGCCGGAGCGAATGTGTCCGCTGCCAAGGAGCTGCGCGGCCGCGCGTAAAAGCGCCAGCGCGTCGACGCCGTGATGCTCGTGAAACCGCTTGTCCTCATAGGCGAACAGCATCGCAAAAAAGCGCGGATCGACATCTGCGATCGACGCCGGCAGCCGCCAGCGGCCATCGCTGGTCGTGTAGGCGCGCAACAGCCGATCGTTCCGATCGGTCACGCGCGGCGAGAATTGCAAATCCTTGCCGTCGGGCGCCGGACCGAGCGCTGCGATCCACCAGCCGGCGGCGCAAACAATCGCCAAGCAAAGACCAGCACCAACCATCGCCGCCAGCAGCCAACGCCGACGCCGACCGTCCCCTTCCCCTCCCCCCTTGAGGGGGAGGGTTAGTGAGGGGGGTAAAGATATCGATTGCCAAGAGGAGCGATTGACCCCCCTCCCGGCGCCGTCGGCGCCGACCTCTCCCCGCACAGGGGGGAGGTGAAATTTCCGAAGCGCAATCTCGCTCATCTCGCCGCCGTGACTTCCACGCTTTCGGTGGCGGTGCGGCCGAAGCGGTCGGGACGGTACATGTCCTCGACGCTCGCTTGCGGGCGGACGTATTTGCCGGGAGCGACCGCGCGCACGACGTAGGCGACGGTGAACACCGGCGCGTCGTCGCTTTTGCGATCGAAGGCGGCGGTAAATCGATCGTCGCGGAATTCGGCGTTGGCGGGCGCGACCGCATCCGTGATCCACGATAGCGTGCCGGTGTCGCCGGACGATACGAGGTGCGGATTGTCGATCTCAAAACCCGCCGGCAGATAATCGGCGACGATGACGCGGCCGAATTGCGGTTGCGCTTCGGTGATTTTCAGGACGACGACGAGGCGGGTGTTCTGCTTCACCTTTGTCGCGTCGACCGGATCGCCGTCGAGCGTGTAGGTCGCCCGCTCGATCTTGAAGCCCTTTTCCGCGGGCGGCTCCGGCGTGATTGGCGCGCCGGTCACGGTGACCACGGCTTTGACGTCGTTTTCGCCGGTATTGCTCACGCGCAGCGGCTCTTTCAATTCGGCCGCCGGGATGGTGCGGTAGAGCGGACGTCGCACTTGCTCGCCGCCGACATCGAGCGAAATCTGGCCGGCGTCCTTCGCCATGGCGCTCGCCGCCAGCAAGAGCCAGGCGTCCTCCTGCGTCGAGGTGGGATGCAAGCCGACCCTTAAGGCTTCGACCCGCTGCACGGCGGACTGAACGGTCGCATGCGGCGCGCCGCTTTCGCTCGCGAGCGCCAGCAATGCCGCCGCATCGCGCAGCGCCGATCCGAAATCTTCGCGGCCGATGGGGTCGGCCTGCACCGGCGGCGAGATCGCCGTCAGCGCCGCGTTATACACGCGCTCGGCGCGGGCGCGGTCGCCGACCATGGCGAGCGCGGCGGCGAGTTGGGCTTTCGCGATCGGCGTCGCCAAGGCATCGAGCTTGGCGTCGGCCAGGTAGCGCAGGTCGCCGACCGGAGCCAGCCCATTGCGCGCCAGCACATAGAGCGCATAGGCGAGATCGGCGCCGCCGTTCTTGCCCGGATCGCTCGTATTGGCGACGACGTTGCGCAGCCGGTCCAGCGCGAGTTTGAAGGCCGTGTCCGGCACTGCGATCTTGCGTTCGCGCGCACGCGTCAAAAAATCGGTCACGTAAGCGTTGAGCCAATCATCCTCGCCGCCGACGCTCCACAAGCCGAAGGAGCCGTTGGCGTCTTCGCGGGCCAGTAGACCCTCGACCGCTTCGCGGAGATGCTGGTCGGCTGCCGGGTCGGGCGTGATATTCGCGTCCTTGGCGAGGTCGCTCAGGTAGAGAAGCGGCAGCGCGCGGCTCGTGATCTGTTCCGAGCAGCGGTACGGATAACGATCGAGCGCGGCCAGGAGCGCGGCCGCATCGAGCGCCGTCGATGAGCCGACCGACAGCGATACCGCTCCGGTGCCGGGCACGAGGTCGGCAAAGAGATCGCTGGATACAGTGAGGCTTTCACCCTTGGCGATGGAGCGCACGGCGCGCCGCGCCAGGATTTGCGCCGGCGGGCGCACGGACATGGCGTAGCTTCGTTCCAGCGCAAAGCCCGCCGGTCCGCTCACGCTGACATGAACTTCACCGCTGCCGGCCGCCGTCGCGGCAAGCGGCACGTTGAGCGCGCCGCGCTCCTTGGCACGCAACGAAAGCTTCTGGGTCGCGGCCGCCGCGAGCGCCCCCGTGCTGCTCACGGCCATCGTATAGTCGCCGGCTTCCCCCTCGACGTTGTCGAGATCGAGATGAAGACTTGAGTGATCGCCGGGCAAGAGGAAACGCGGGAGCGTCGCCGACAGGACGACCGGGTCGCGCACCACGACGTCGGTCGTGGCGTGCCCGACCTTGTCCTTGCTCCACGCCACCGCCATCACCCGGATGGTGCCTTGAAAATCCGGGACATCGAAGGCGACTTCGGCGTTGCCGTCGGCGCCGACGGTCACCAGTCCGGAATAAAATGCCACTGGCGGTCCGGTCGGCGGACTGCCCTGCAGCTGCGCGCCTTGGTCGCCGCCCGAGCGAATGAGACCGCTGGCGCCTTGCATGCCGTCGATGAGTTGGCCGTAAAGGTCGCGGATTTCGGCCGAAAGTGCCCGTTGGCCGAGATAATAATCCTCCGGCGAAGGCGGCTTGTAGTTGGTCAAATTGAGAATGCCGACATCGACGGCGGCCACGACGACGCGGGCCTCCTCGCCGGCGGCGAGACCGGAGATCTTGACCGGCACGGTCAAGGCGGAACCCGGTCGCAGCAGCGCCGGCGGTTTTAAGTCCACCGTCAACGTCTTGGCCGCGCGGCCGATGGAGAACCACTGCACGCCGATGGCGCGGCCGGGCATGCGTTGCGCCGGTGCGTCGAGCGGCCGGCGCAAGGTCGCGACGATGTAAGCGCCCGCACCCCAATCTCTTCCGACGGTCAGCTTCAGCTGCGCCTGTCCGGCTTGCACATCAGTGGATTGATTGGCGAGGAGCCGGTCACCCACGACGTTGACCATCAGGCGGCCGGCGGTGCGGGCGGTCACCGCAACCGTCATGGTGTCGCCGGGCTGGTATTCGGGTTTGTCGAGGGCGATTTCGAGCATGTCAGGGGTATCGGCGCTGGCGTCGACGTAAAAGCCGGCGTCGAAGCTCACCGACGCCACCGGACCGTTGGCATCGCCGCTCGAGACTTCGAGCCGGTAGCGGCCGAAATTCACCGGCACGGAGATGCGCCCCGGCTTGTCCGGCGACGTGTCGATGGTGCCGTCAGCGACGCGCTTGGTGATCTTTACCGGCTCGTAGTTCCAGTTGCCGTCGCGCTTGTAGAATTGGTAGCGGGTGTCGATGCGCAACAATTCAAAATGCAGGCCGCGCTGCGCGATCGCAGCGCCGTCGGGCGCGACAGCGGCAACGTCGAACGCGGCGCTGGCGCCATCGGCCAGCGAACGGCCGGAGAACAGCGGTTTTATTCCGATCATGTTGCCGGCAGGCGTGACCGGCACGGTGATGCTGTGCTCGACCGCGCGGCCGCCTGGTTCAGCCATGCGCACGGTAATTTTCGCTTCCAACGGGCGGGTGCTCGACGGCAGTTTGTCGAGATTGACCGCGAACGTCGCTTTGCCCTGCGCGTCGGTCGACGGCAGATCGGCGAGGGTTTGCTGGACCGGCTGGACTTCTTCATCGGCGAGGCCGAACTGATAGCCGGCAAAGCCGCTGCGCTCTTTCGCGGCCGAGATCGTGACGTCGCCTTCAAGGTCGAGATCGGCCGCCGGCGCGCCGTAGAGGAAGCGCCCGGACACTTCGGCCTTGGCGGGACCTTGCGGCGAGATATGTCCGGACGGTGAGGTCAAGTCGAATTCGATCCGGTCGGGGACATAATCCTCGACCAAAAAGCTGGTCTCACCGACCGCCGGGCGCTTCGGATCGGTGAAGGCGCGGGCGTGCCACGTTCCCGTTGCCGCGGAAGCCGGGAGCGGCAGCGTCAGCCCGTGACCGCCAAGGCCTTGGTCGGCGACCACGGTGCGGCGGAATTCAACGCCGTCGGGGCGTTCCACCACGATGGTCAGCGGCACGCCGAGCGCCGCCATTCCTTGCGGGTCGCGAAGGAGCGCCGTCAGATGCACGGTCTCGCCGGAGCGGTAGACCCCGCGTTCGGCGTAAATCATGGCATCGAGCCCGCTGGCCGCTGGCCGGCCGCCGACGCCGCGGTCGGTCAAATCGAAGGCTGGGGCCTTGAAGCTGAGGAAGGCATAGTCACCCTTAAGGTCGCTCGCCGTCACCATGGCCGGTGCGGCGCCGCCCTCCCCGCTCGCCAGCGGCGCCTCGAATTGCGCATGCCCGGCCGCATCGGTGCGGCGCGTGGCCAGCACCTCGTTGCTGCGCGAAACGAGCCGTACCTCGACGCCGCTCTTGCCTTCGGCGCTCGCCAGCGAATTGACGAAGACGTGGATGCCGTCATTGCCGGAAAAGGCGGTGAGGCCGAGATCGGAGACGATGAACCATTGCGTCGCCAGCGAGTCGAAATTGTTGGCGAGGTCTTTGGTTTCCTGGGGCTGCGCCACCATCACGTAGACGCCGGGCGAAACCTGGCCGATCGCCTGGTCGACCGGAAAGGCGGTGGTGACGTCGGAATTGAGCGGCGATGCCTCCACCGCGAGCTCGCCCTTCCACGCCGCCACGCCGCGTGAGGCGCGCAGTTGCTCGACCTCGTAGCGGCTCAGGCTGCGCTGAAAATCGCCACGGCCCGCGTCGCTGCTGCCGACGGTATCGGCAAGACTGCGGTCGCCGATGCGGAAGATCTCGACCGCGATGGCGCGCGTGTTGGTGGAGATGACCGGAATGCCGCGCTGGCCGGTGCGCGGCAGAACGTAGGCGGTAGACGAAAAATGCACCGCCGGTTTGCGATCGCGCACATAAATGGAAAAATCGGCCGATTTCGACAACGTCTCGTGCACGGTCGAGGGCAACCCGGCGCGCAAGGTGATGGTGTAGGTCTCGCCGTGTTGCAGCCCTTCCACGCAGAGCTGCTTCTCCGCGGCCGACAAAGCCGGCTTGTCGGTGCCGGCGAGCGCGACGAAGGGCGAAAAGTCGGTGCGCCGCGGCAAATCCTCGGAGAATTGGAAGCAGGCGCGCGGCGAAGCGGTATCGGAATCGACGCTATAGTCGAGCACACGGAAGCCGTGCTCCTCGCGCATTTTCTCATAGAGGCCGCGGATGTCGGCCACTTCGCGCATCTCAAGCGAGAGGCGGAGCGCATCGAGCGCCGGCCGCCACTCTTCGCGTTGGCCGAGGACCTTGCCCAGTAGCGCAAGGCTGTCGGCTTCCTCGGTACGGTTCGTGGTGCGCTGGTAGGCGATGTAGGCTGCGGTCGAGGCGCGCTCGAGCAGAAGTTTTTTCTCGTTATCGTCGGCCGGGTGGATTTGCATGATGGTCCGCGCCAGGCGCAGCCAGGTGGTGCTGTCGTTCGAGGCGGCGGCCACGATCTGACCGAGCAACGCCATGCCACTGCGAAAATCGTTCTTGGCGAACGCCGCATCGGCATCGCGGCGGATTTGCGGGAGCGGCTTTGTCGGGGTGCCGGCGTCCTCTTTGATCTGCGCTTCCAGCGTCACCGCCGCATCGGCGAGCTCCCGGTTTTGGTACGGCTTTTCGGCGGCGCCAACTGGGAGCGTGGCAAGAGCCAACAGCGCGGCCGCAAGGCCGGCGCGGAACAACGGCAGCATTGGCGATCTCCTCCCGAAGGGTGCGCAATTTCACCCGTAATGCGGCGGATTTTAAGTTCCCAGAACGCGGCGCCAAGCCTGCATAGAAACTTCACATCCACAAGCCGCACTGGGCTTATATCTTACCTGTGTCTTCTTATCATTCCGATTATCATTCCGAAGTTCGCACGATGACGAGCCGCGCCCGCTTGCGAACTTCGGAATGAGGACACGAGCCGGATTTGGCGCAATGATCGTGTCGAGGTCGTGACCGGAAATCTCGTCCGTCCGATTGACCATTAGCCGGAAAAATCCGCCTTGCCGTGCGCTGCGCGGGCCATTGCCGTCCGGCAGCGTACGGTTCAGTAGGTTAATCCCGCCTTGGCCAAACCCTCGGCAATTTTGGCGACTTCTTCCTGGCGCTTGAACGGCAGCCGGGCAAAATGCTCGGTAAACGCGTATTGTGGATTGATCTCCTGGAGTTCGCCCCAGACGCGTCGCGCCTCGTCGGTCTCGCCGAGATGGCCGAGCGCCGAGGCAAGAATGGCGCGGGAAAAATCGGTCCGCGGCACCCGCACAATACGCTGCTTGAGCACCGCCACCGCCGTCTCGTAATGGCCGGCGAGCAAGTGGGCGATGCCGAGAAAGTGCAGATATTGTTGATCATGGACGGGATCGAGCCGGATGGCGCGCTCGAAAATGGGAATCGCCTCGAGCGCCCGTCCTGAGTAAAGGTGAACGGCGCCGAGGATGCTGTAGGCGATGGCCAAATTCGGGTTCAGCGACAGGGCGAGCCCCGCCTCAAGCGCCGCGCGATCGAGATCGCGCTTCCAGACGGCGACCAAAGCGGCGATGGCCCGGGAAAACGGCTCCTTCGGATCGTTCTTGATTGCCGCATCGGCGCTCTCGGCGGCGCGCACCAGTGCATTGTCCGGATCGGCGCTCCAGCGATTTTGGTAGTCGAACTGATAGGTCCAGGCGAGGCTGGCGTGGGCTTGCGCATAGTCCGGGTCGAGCTCGAGCGCGCGCTTGAAGCACCGTTCGGCATGTTCGAATGTCTCGCGGTTCTTGTTCGCGCCGAAGAGGAATTCGCGCCCGCGCAAGAGCAGATCGTGGGCCTCGAGGCTCTTGGTCGGGATGTTGGCGATATCGGCGGCCTCCCCCGGCGTGAGCTTGATCTTGAGCGAGTCGACGATCCTGCGCGTAACCTCGTCCTGCACAGCGAAGATGTCGGTCAAATCGCGGTCGTAACGTTCCGCCCATAAATGCGCGCCGTTCGCCGCGTTGACCAGTTGCGCCGTGATCCTGACCCGGTTGCCGGCGCGTCGGATCGAGCCTTCCAGCACCGAGCGCACGCCAAGCTCACGTCCGACCGTGCGGATGTCGATGTTCTTGCCCTTGTAGGCGAAGCTCGAATTGCGCGCGATGACGAGAAGTCCGGACACCTTGCAGAGATCGGTGATGATGTCCTCGCTGATCCCGTCGGAGAAGTATTCCTGCTCGGGATCGCCGGAAATATTGGCGAACGGCAAGACGGCAACCGAGGCAGGCTCCGGCGCCGTCGGCGGCGCCGCATGAGACGGGACTGACATGAGTTGGGCCTCGGGCCGCCACTTCCATACCCGGATCGGCCGGGCGACATTCTTGACCGCAACCTCGCCGCCATCCTCGAAAGCCGCATCGATCCGGTTGCCGACGCTTTCGTGGACGATGGCGGAGACGCAAATGCCGCCCGGCTCGGCGAGCGGCTCTAGCCGCGCGGCAACGTTGACGCCGTCACCGTAAATATCGTTGCTGTCGATGATGACGTCGCCCAAATTGATGCCGATCCGCAGCACGATGGCGTTGTCGCCGGGTTTTGCCTGCCGCTTGATCGCGCGTTGAATGGCGAGCGCGCAATTGACGGCATCGACGACGCTGACGAACTCGACGAGCGTGCCGTCGCCGATCAGCTTGACGACGCGGCCGCGGTGCTGCGCCACCGCGGGATCGAACACCTTCTCGCGGTGGAGCTTGAGCGCGGCGAGCGTGCCGGCTTCGTCGACGCCCATCATGCGCGAATAGCCGACGACGTCGGCGGCAAGGACCGCCGTCAGGCGCCGGTTGGTTGGCTCGTTTTCGGGCACGGTGCAGTCCTAATGGATGGCCTTCGGACGCGCCAGCGGCCGGCGCGGCCGATTTGCCGCGCGCTGGAACGGATGAGTCTATATAAGTGTCGGCAAGGGGCCCCGTAGCTCAGGGGATAGAGCAACAGCCTTCTAAGCTGAAGGTCGCAGGTTCGAATCCTGCCGGGGTCGCCAACAAAATCAGGCACTTCCTGCAATTCGGGTCGCTAAGTTCGTGTTGCAAACGTTCCCATTGCGTTTCAATAGGTTACACGGGCATGCCGCAATTCGGTGCGACATGCCCGCGACAAGCACAATCCAATGGGCTTTCCGCGATGGTCGACTTCCGAGACTTAGCAGCGGAAGAGGATTGGTCGTAAAGGCCGCCGAGTTCGTTGTGCAAGTCCGGTGTTTGTCTACATAAGAGCATTCGTAGCAACGACGATCTGGCCACGGAAAACGAAGCGCTCGCGCAGCGGTTCGCGCTCTAATATTGCGGCCGGCCCTCCAGTGGCGCAGGAGCGGCGAAGCCGCCACGGGGCTGCCCCATCGCTTGAACGACCTGCGGCAGAACCCGCTCGGCGAACATGGCATGGCCTTCCGGGGAGAGATGCATTCCATCACCCTGCCTCGGCAGGCCTCTTATCAAATCGTTCGCGATTATGACCCTGATGCCTCTGGCGCGCAGACGGTTGACGATCGACTCTACATTGGCCTCATGCTCCTCCCGGCTGATGCCATGGAATCTGTCGTTCAAGCCATGGACGAGCAAAATGACAATTTGCGTGCCGCGCGGCACCTCGCTGCCGAGCCCGGCCAACAAGCGCTCGGTGGTGATGCCGCTAACTCCCACATTGAGTACATTTGCGTGGTAACCCTGCGCCCGTAACATTGCCTGCAACTTCGTCGGCCACGCGACAGAGCGCCCGACGCCGAGGCCTGCCGTGTTGCTGGCGCCCAACGCAACGATATTGACGGCGGCCGCCTTTTCGGTGCCAGCAGCGATTGCGAGCAGCAGCGCCACGACGAAAAGCAAGGGCCTGATTGTCCGTCCACCCATGGCGATCCTCCGATTTTCGACTTTGGGTTTAGTTGGACGGAAAACGTCAAATCAACATACTCGGTTCCCGCTAGGCACTGGCCGAGGACCACACTGCAAGTAGAAACTTGGCGCAAGGATAGCATGCACATCTCGCACATAAGGTCGCCTCAATTGGCGTTCATGGTATCGTGAGATCACCATAACTAACGACGTGTAGCGGGAGTACCTGGCTCTGTTATGTCGGCATTGGAGCGGTTTGAAAGAATTCGCCATCTGCGAGCCCGCGCCGCTGAATACATTGCGTTGGCGTCCGAGCCCTGTGACATCGAAGTGCGCAATCGATACTCCAGGATTGCAGGACATTATATCGCTCTCGCGGAATCCGAACTGCGCTCAGACAAGCTGGAGCGTCAGCAAAAGCTAGAGGAATTGCGGTTAAAAAGGATCGCGATAACGGCCAACGGACACGCTGCGGCTGAAGATTTACGCATGGATGACAATTGGTCTGACCGGCAAAACGAAAATCCCCTCCATGCGGACGACAGCAATTTCTACAAGGTTGAGAAGTGGACCAAGGACGGTGCGAAGGTCGACCGGCTACTTTACGCCGGCAATAATCTGAAAAATGCGCGAGAGCTGTTCGCGGAAGCCATCAAACATCGCCCGCGCATCAGCCTAACCATTAGACAGCGAACACGCGTCATCGCCGAGTGGCCGAATAAACGTTGAGCAAACTGGCGCCGGCCGTTGCCGCTTGTCAAAAATTTCAAAACGGGCTGGACAGTGCGAGTCGAATCACGGCACGGCGTTTCAAGCGCCGCCGAGTGAACTCTAGGCTGAGAAATCCTCTCTACCCCGCGCGCACTCGCTTGCGCTCCCTAGCGCCGGACAATCCAGGCGCAATTGGGCCATAACATTGGGGACTTGGTGTGGGCGTTTTGCGCATGCTGTTGGCACTGACCGTGCTCAATTACCACTATCAGTTTTGCCCGTTCAATTTCCTCAACAGCTTTTCCGCCGTCGTCACTTTCATGATGATCAGCGGATTTTATATCAGCATGGTCATCAACGAACGCTACGGCACCGATTTGCAAGGGACGTTGGCGTTCTACGGCAATCGCTTATTGCGGCTCTTTCCGGCTTATTGGGCGGTGCTGGTCGGATGCCGTTTGTTCTGGCCGAACCAGCCCGTTGCCTTAAGCGACATCTTCCTCATTCCGCAGCCATTTCTGGGGCAATTCAGGCTGACGGAGAATGGCCTTTATCTCGGCCAGATGTACACCGTCGCGCTCGAACTGATGTTCTACGCCATCGCACCGTTCATCGTCCTCCGGCGGTTACGTTGGCTCATTCTCGCCTTTGCCGCGACGGCTATCTATACGGCAGGCGCGTGGCTGGCTATTTGGAAAGCGGGCCTTCCGCTGCAGGGCGACGTTGCCAGTTCTTGGGAATATCAATTTTTCCCAGGGACGCTGCTTTATTTTTTTGCCGGTGCCCTCGTCTATCGATTCTATTTGCTTGTCGCCAAATGGCGATGGAGCCGCCTTGTCGGTCCGCTCGCGCTGCCTCTGCTCGTCGCAGTCGGGTGGCTGACGCCGAGCGCCCATCGAGACGTCTGGACCAACAATTTTAGCGTGTTCGCTTTCTACGCACTCGTCGGCGGCCTGATCCCGTTCCTATTCATCGCCTCCAAAGCCTGGCGGTGGGATCGCCTGATCGGCGACCTCTCCTACCCGCTCTACATCGTACACTTCCCGATCATTGACCTGGTTGACGGTACGTCCTGGCTCGCAGGCAAGGAGAGCGGCCTTGTGGTTTTGGGACTGTCGCTTGCCTTCTCCATTGCGCTCTATGCCCTTGTCGATCGGCCGGTTGACAGGTGGCGGCATTGGGCGACCAAGCGCTTCCGTTATGTTTATTTCGGAAATAGGTGGCCGGCGCTCGGCAGCGAAGTTGCTGACAACGTGAGCACTCGGCGCATTGTCGCCAAGCTGCCAAAGCCACTCACAATGTCCGGACGGCAAAAAAATCCCGGAGGCTAAAAACCTCCGAGATTTTAAAGGATGTCAGAGCGGGCAACGCCCGAAAGCGGCGCGACTAGCTCACTTGACCTTGATCGAGTTTAGATCGACGTCGGCATATTTCCCGGGCTCGGAAACGGCCGGGATTTTCAGCTTGCCGGCCCGGATGTCGTTCATGACATCGGTGACTTGCTTCTTCACATCGGCTGGCACTTTGCTTTCCATCGCGGGATTCCAAAGAAAATCGCCGATGCCACCCGCCATTCCGACGGCGTAGGTTTTATTGGGTACGAGCTTATTCTGCACCGACTGCACAACCATGTCCCGGACCAGCAACGGAATGTTGGCCAACGCGTTGGCAAGGATCGTATTCGGCGACAGCTTCGATTGGTCAGAATAGGAAGCGATTGTGTAGATGCCGGCGGCCTCGGCGGCAGCATAAATCCCGCGGGAAGCTTGGTCCGTCGAGCTGAAGATAACGTCAGCGCCTCCGTCGATCATCGCCTGAGCCGCTTCCTTAGCCTTGCCGGCGTCGGTGAAGCTGTTGATGTACGTCGAGAATGCTTTGATTTTCGGATTGACGTAACGCGCGCCCAGCCGGAAGCCTTCAGCCTGCCAGGTAATGTTCGAGAAGTTGAAGCTTGCGACGGTTCCAACTACGCCGGTTTTGCTCATGCGCGCCGCGAGAACTCCGGACACGAACGAGATGTCTTGCATGGCCGGGGTGTAGGCCCAGACGTTATTCACCGAGCGCGGCGCGACGACGATAAGAAAGTGCGTTTTCGGAAAGTCCTTGCCGGCATTGTACGCACCGTCGGCAAAGGTACCGCAGTGCAAGACTATGGTTTGATATCCGCGAGAGGCATAATCACGCGCGGCCGTTTCCGCCTGCGATGCCGGCAAGCTCTCCGAATAGTCGATACTGATGTTGATGCCCTCCTTAGCCAGCGCGGCTTTGGCATCCTTGACGCCGATATATCCCGCCTCGCTCCACGAGCCGTCATTGACTTGGCCGCACGGGATATAGGCGACTTTGACGTCCGCCGCCTCAGCGCGCGGACTCATCAAAAACGCACATGCAGAGATCAGCAGCCCTAGCGAAGCTGCTCCGTATCGATAGTACCTCAAGACGCTCTCCCTCCTACTTTGCGGCCGCGGCCGCGGACACTTTGCGCTCATTGTGCCGTTCGGCACCCTGTCGTCGCAAATACGGAATGTTGATGGCTGCCGGATAGCCGCCGCGATGGGCAACGATCGCGACGACCAGAATAGTAAAGATGTAAGGCAACGCGATCAGCAGCTGATTGGGAAGCCCGATCCCGCTGATCTGCAACCGCAATTGCAGCGCATCGGCTGCGCCGAAGAGAATGCAGGCCCCGGCGACACGCCATGGCCGCCAGCCGCCGAAGACCACAATAGCGAGCACAATGAACCCGCGGCCGGCAATCATACCGTCGACGTAAGCGCCGACCTGATCGATGGCGATGGTCGCGCCGGCCAAGCCCGCCATCGCGCCGCCGATCGTGGCCGCCTGCAAGCGCGTCGCCCAGACATTGACGCCGGCGCTATCAACCGCCTCGGGGTTCTCGCCAACCGCCTTGACGTTCAATCCCCAGCGCGAATGGTCGAGTGCAATCCAGAACACGGGAACAAGCAAAAACGCGCAATAGACCAGCGGCTTCTGCGCGAACAGCGCACGTCCTACAAACGGCAGAGTGCTGAGATAAGGTATGCGGAAAACCGCCATGCTCGTGAGTTGCGGCACCTCGTTCGCCGACACGAACATGCGCTGATAAAAATATGATGCCAGCGCCAAAGCAAAAATATTCAGTACGATGCCGGTCGCAACCTGATCGGCGCCGCGCATCACTGTAATCAATCCGAACGCCAGACCGATCACCATGCCGGCAGCGATGCCGGAGAGCAGGCCCACAAGTGGATGGCCACTCTCGTAGGCGCCAAAAAAACCGAAAATGGATCCGAGTATCATCATGCCTTCGACGCCGGCATTGAGCAGCCCGGCACGCTCGCCCACCGTTTCGCCGAGACTGGCAAATAGCAACGGCGTGGCGATGCGTATGCCTGCGGCCAGCAGCGAGACCCAGAAAGTCGTTTCAAGCAGAAACGTCATCGCTTGCGTTCCAGGAGTCGGCTCGCCAAGACGATCAGGATCAGCAGCGACTCCATGATGTTGACCAGCGACACAGGCACCCCAATGGCGCGCTGCATGCCGCCGGCCCCGACGGTGAGTGCGGCAAGCAAATAAGCGATGACGACAGCCCATAGAGGATTTAGGCGGGCGAGCAGCGCAATAACAATGCCGGTAAAACCGAAACCGGGTGAAATACTGTCCGGCATGTCATGATATACGCCGGCGACTTCGCCAAATCCGGCGAGACCGGCCAGGCCGCCGCCAGTGATGAAGCTGATGAACATCACGCGAGCGACGGGCATTCCGGCGTAACGTGCGGCCTGGATATTCTGGCCGACGGTTCGAACCCGATAACCAAATACCGTGTATTGCAAAATGACGAAAAGGCACACGGCGGCGGCGATCGCGATAATGATGTTGGCGTGCAACCGTGTGCCCGGAATGATGATCGGCAAAAATCCGGCCGGCACGATGGGTCGGGTGGCGGGCGTGATCCCGGAAGCCCAGGGTCCGCCGATCAAATAAATCGCAAGCGTATACCCGATGAAGTTCATCATGATGGTGACGATGACTTCGCTGGCGCCCGCCCATAGCCGCAGTGCCGCGGGAATGGATGCCCAAAAGCCGCCTGCAATGAACGCCGCAAGTGCCATCGCCGGTAGTACAAGGGGGGCCGGAAGGTTGATCTGATTGAAGCCGACCGCGACCGCTGCGATGGCACCGAGATAGAGTTGTCCATCGGCGCCGACGTTCCAGAGGCCGCAGCGGAAGCAGATAATGACGGAAAGCGCCGTCAAAATAATTGGGGCGGCGTATAGAAATGTCTCGGCGATGGTGCCGACCGATTTGAAAGCTCCGCGAAAAATTTCGAAATACGCTCGCAGCGGATTGACGCCGGTCGCCAGAAGAAGCACGGCAGTGATCGCCAGCGCGCCAAGAACGATAAGGATCGCGGTCCCGAAGGTCCGCAGACGGTCGTCTGACGGCAGTGATACTGGTAAGACCGCCATCAAGCAGCCCTCGAGACGGCGGCCGATTTCGCCAGCATGAGCGGACCGATCTTTTCCGCGGACGCGGCGGACCGAGGCATGACCCCCACGATCTTTCCGTCTCGAAGCACGGCGATGCGATCGCTCAGAGCGAGGATTTCATCGAGTTCGCTGGAGATCAGCAAAATGGCCGTCCCGGCTGTGGCCTGCTCAAGCAACCGCCGATGCACGTATTCGATCGCGCCAACGTCGAGACCACGCGTCGGCTGCATCGCGATCAGCAATTTGGGATTTCTTGACAGCTCGCGCCCCAACACAAGCTTTTGCTGATTGCCGCCCGATAATTCGCGGGTCGGCGATTGTGTACCGGCGCATATGATGGCGAATTCGCGGATCAGCCCATTTACGAAGCGGCTGACCTCGCGCGCATTGATGAACCCGCCTTGCTGGATCGGCGCGCGATCGTGATTGACGAGAATGGCATTCTCGGCAATCGAAAAATCCAAGACCAGGCCTTCGCGATTGCGGTCCTCCGGGATGTGGGCGACGCCGGCGTAGAGTATCTCTTCGGTCGATTTATTGGCTATGGTTTTGCCGTCGAGCAGGATTTCACCGGTTTCTACACGACGAAGTCCGGCGATCACCTCGGCGAGTTCACGCTGGCCATTTCCGTCCACGCCGGCAATGCCGAGGACTTCCCCGGCTGCGACTTCAAGATCGATTCCGTTCGCTCCGATGCGCCCGCCATCTCCCGGAGCATGCACATCGCGCAGCCGCAGCCGAGGTTCGCCGAAAACAGCGTCCGTGCGCGGCGCCGTACCTTCCACGCTTCGGCCCACCATATGCTCGACCAACTCGTGCTCGGTTGTTTCTTGCGTCCGCCACGTACCGATGACTTTGCCGCGCCGCATGACCGTCACGCGGTCGCTCATTGCCATCACTTCCGGCAGCTTATGCGTGACAATGAAGAATTCCGTGCCCTTCCGAGGCTAGGCGGCGCAACGTCCTGCCAAGCGCGGCAACCTCTTGCGGCGTCAGCACTGCCGTCGGTTCATCCAGAATCAGTATCTGTGCTCCGCGTACCAGAGCCTTCAAAATTTCCACCCGCTGCTGCTCGCCAACCGACAGGTGCGAAATGTTCGCGCCGAGATCGACATCGATGCCGTAGCGGTGCGCGAGTTCGGCAATCTGAGCGCGGCCGCTTTTTCTGGTCAGAAAAGCGCGGCCGCCGATTGACGTGCCGATGATCAGGTTCTCAAAAACCGTAAGATTGTCGATCAGCATGAAATGCTGGTGCACCATGCCGATGCCGGCGTTTATGGCATCGCGCGGCGAGCGCAACTCAATGGGCTTGCCGTCAATCGCAACGTGGCCGCGGTCCGGAGCCTCCATGCCGTAGATGATCTTCATCAGTGTCGATTTGCCGGCGCCATTTTCGCCGAGGATCGCGTGAACTTCGCCCGCGTTGAGGTCGATGGAAACATCGGCATTTGCGACCAAGCTCCCGTAATGCTTGGTGATGCCCGACGCCTTCATCACTGCGAAGGACCCCGTCAATGATCGTCTCCTTGGCTGCGTCGTCTTCGCTCGACGGTTTCTTAAGAGCGTTTCGCGCCGATCAAATCGATTTCGACGAGCGTGTCTTTGACCAGCAGCCCCGTGGTCCCCACCGTTGTGCGCGCCGGCGGCGTCTTGAAGTATTGCTTCCAGACCTCATCGAAGCCGTTGAAGTTTTTCAAGTCGGTAAGGAACACTTGCGCTTTTATAACCTCGTCGAGTGAACTGCCGGCAGCCGCGAAAGTCCGCGCCAAGTTCTTGAGGACGTATTCCGTCTGCAGCTTGATGTCGGATCCGTAATACGGGAATGCGGGATGTTTCTTCGCCTCCGGCGCCACCCCGGTCTGGAAATCGCTGGCCAGCTGGCCGGCAGCAAAAATCATATCACCGACCGCGAACCCCTCGCTGTAATTGGCAAGTGGAACTGGGCTCTGCGATTTAACTTGCTTAACTTTTAGCTCAGGGTTTGGCACATAGCCGATGAGATCAATCTCAATCAGCGCGTCTTTGATCAATAATCCACCGGTGCCGATCGTGGTGCGGGCGGGCGGAGTTTTGAAGAACGTCCGCCAAACGTCATCAAATCCGGGGAAATCGTTCAAATCAGTCAGAAAGACCTGCGCCTTAAAGACATTATCCAGCGAGCTTCCCGCCGAGGCAAAGGTCGTCGCCAGATTCTTGAGGATGAATTCGGTCTGCAGCTTGATGTCTGACCCGTAAAACGGAAAAGCCGGCTTCCTCTTTGCGCTTTCGGGGATCCCAGTTTTGAAATCGGTGGCCAATTGTCCCGCGGCGTAGACTAGATCGCCGACGCGAAAGGCCTCGGTGTAGTGCGCAATGGGTGCCGGCAAGCCGGATTTGATCACGCGCACATCGAGCCCTGGACGCGGGACGTAGCCGACAAGGTCGATTTCAACAAGGGTATCCTTTACCAGCAGGCCGGTCGTCTGAACGGTGGTGCGGGCCGGCGGAGTTTTGAAGAACGTTCTCCAGACTTCGTCAAAGCCGGCAAAATTGTTGAGGTCGGTAAGGAAAACCTGCGCCTTGATAACGTGGTCGAGCGAACTGCCGGCGGCGGCGAAGGTTCGCTGCAGATTTTTCAGAATGTAATTGGCCTGCAGCTTAATATCCGAGCCGTAATAGGGAAATGCCGGATCTGTCTTGGCTTCAGCGGGCACAGCGGTCTTGAAATCGGTCGCAAGCTGACCGGCGGCGAAGATCAAATCACCGGCGCGAAAGGCCTCGGTGTAGTTCGCAAGCGGCTTCGGATTGTCGGAAGTTACGGCTGTGACTTTCATGCTCCACCCTTCTCAACGACCGCGCCTATGGCGTCGCGGCCGTTTTTCGCTATCTAAATTAGCTGCGCAGCGCCCACGGCTTGCCTATTTCAAGTCAAGCCGTCTTTTCCCTTCAGCTCGTGATACTTGAGACCGCCGACGCGCGCATTCGGGCGGCCACGGCTGGCAAGACATACGATGATAGCGACCTCGTCGGGCAGCGGCGTTCCGGGAAAGACAAGACTCATGCCATCGTAGTGCGACCTCACATACAGCGCATCTTTGCTGGCAAGGGGCACATCAATCTGCTCGCCCGGGGACGCACGTTTGGTGAACGATGAAATCCAGGCTTTACCGCCGCCAATGGCTTCTCGGAGAGGATCGGCGAAGACAGTGGTGAGCAATGCATTGGCGTGCTCTTGCTCACCATCCAGCCCAACTAAACCGCCCTTGCCGTAGCTTTGCGCCTTGAACTGACCGAGGCTGTCGGTCGCACGTTTTGCCAGTTCGATGCCCAAATCGCGGCTGGCATCGATCATCTCCTTGAGATCTTCGACGTATCGCCGGGCGTGGGGATTCTCGATGACGGCTACGGCGGCGACCTTCCGCAATGGTGGATCGACGCTACGGCCGTCCTCGAATGTCTTGTCTTCCACGACTGTAAACCAACGCCGAACTCGCAGCATATCCCTATCCTGACGGCACTCGAGCCAGGGCTTTTAGCGCATCCTCGTCTTGATGTATAATTTATGATTGTCTGACGATGTCAAGCGACCGGAGCTGCCGCCGTCGCATAGCGCCGAGGAAACCTGCAGTGCTGATAAAATCGCACTAAAATACACCCATGGGTAACGCGGACCTCAAAATAACGCCGATGACGATCCAGGCGCAGACGGCGAACAAATTGCGCGATGCCATTGTTGATGGCCTATTTGCGCCCGGAGAAAAACTGTCGGAGGCCGATTTGTGCCGCCAAATGGGCGTCAGCAGAACCTCTCTGCGCGAGGCGCTGCGGCAGCTTGAAGCTGAGCGCCTGGTGACGATTATTCCCAATCGCGGCCCCTCGGTCACGCAGATCACATGGGACGAGGCGGCGGCCATCTACGAGACGCGCGAGCTGCTGGAGGGGGAAGCCGCCGCCAGGTTTGCCGAGCGCGCGACCGCGGCGGAAATCCAACGCGCGAAAGCAGCACTCGCGGACTTCGATCGCGCCATCACGGTCGAGAATGCGCACGGCCGCTTGACCCACACACAGAGATTCTACCAGCTGATCATTCAAGGCTGCGGCAACCCCATAATCAGCGAATTGCTCCAGGGGCTGTTTGCACGCATTAACTTTCTGCGCGCGCGCTCGATGTCGCGGAAAGGGCGCACGAAAATAAGCTCACAGGAGATGTGGCGCATCTACCGCGCCATCGAACGGCACAACCCTAAGGCCGCTCGCGCCGCCGCCGTACAACACGTCAAAGCGGCCTGTGCGGCGGCGCGCGACGTATTTGCCGAACAAGGCGCCAGTAGCGTGCCCAAAGGCGGGGGTCGCATCCGTAAGAAGCAGGCAGCCAGCCCGGTAAAGCTTTGATCAGACCGGCGTTTACAGCCTTTCCGCCAACCAATCGAACATCAGCGGCACGGACACCGACCAATTGTCATAGTTGCAGTGGATTGCGCCGCCTTGTGATCCATCCCAAAGCTTCAATGTTTTGTCTTTGCTGCTGATTTCCCGATAGAGCCTTTTGGCGCCTTCTACATTCATCACCGCATCGTTCAGCCCATGGGAAATCAGGGTCGGACACGTGATCTTTGAGGCAATTCCTTTGAGGTTGAATTCCTGCAAACGCTTACGCGCCGCCGCGTCATCCGCCACACCGAGGATCCACTGGATCTGCTTGCGGATCGGCGGGTACCATTCGTACAGCTCGTCGAGCACGTCATAACAAGCGCACCACAAGACAAGCGCCTTAATCCGCGGCTCGAAGGCCGCGCCGCGTGGCGCATAGTACCCGGCCATGCTCACGCCGACGCAGCCGATCCTGTTGGGATCGACCTCGGTTCGCCCGGATAAATAGTCGATCGCGGCCTTGAACGGGACTTCGTAGTCGGGCCTGGAAACGATTCCCTTCACACGCAAGCTGGAGCCGCGTCCCGGCGTATCGAGGAGAAGCACAGAAATGCCCCGCTCGACGACTTCGGATCCGCCAAAAAAGTAGAGTTCTTCCGCGAGCGAATCCGCGCCGCCAAGCATCAGAACCGCAGGTCCCGGGCGCGCCGGCGGATTTTTTGCCTGACAAAAATATCCGTCGTAAATCTCGGATCCGCACGCAACCTGCACCGCCTCGACGCTGGGCGACTGCAACGGGATCGCCGCTTTGAAGCATCGAGACACACGCTGATAGTTTTCGCGTTTGCGCGGATCGGTGCCGAGCATAAAGAAGTCTGCGTGACGGTAATAATTCGATGCGCGGAACAGGCGCTGTCTGCCGGTAACTTTCGCACCTCTGGCGAGTGCCTCCTGCCCGGCCGTTTCGGTTTGTTCGGCAAGTTTGAGCCACGCCGCGTACCAAGCTTCAACATCACCGGGCGCAATCGTCTGTGCAGTGGAAACAATCTCAAATACGTCCGCACCACCGTAGGCGGCTTCGGCAATGAGCCGTTGCGTTTGGATTGACCAATCTGGATTATTAAACAACTCGAGCATGCACGAGTCCTCGGGCGGAAGCAGTAGCTTGCGGCAATTTTCGTGTTGTCATAATGTATGACAATACCGCTGGCAAGCGGTCGATCTTTAGCTGCCGAGGCGCGCGCAATGCGGGGTTTGGACGACGGCGAAAAATTTGCGCTGGGAAGCGTGGAAGAACAACGCCGTTGGCAATCGGCGTATCGGTCGATGATCGATGCACTGACCACCCCGGCCACCGGGGAAGACGCCCTCAGCCTCCGCTACGTCGGCCGCAGCCTTCCGCGCAACGACGTGCTCTATAAAGTGCGCGGCAAGGCGCGCTATGCCGCGAATATCTCACTGCCGGGAATGCTGCACGGCTGTTTTGTGCGCAGTCCGAATCCCTACGCCAAAATCACTCGCGTTGATGTTGCTAAAGCGCGCGCCTTGGCGGGCGTTCAGTGCGTCCTCACCGCTCAGGATATTCCTGATGATCGCTTGTATGTCGGCTCGCTTATTCACGATACGCCGATACTTGCAAAGGACATCGTTCGTTACGTCGGCGAGCCAGTGGCCGCGATTGCAGCGGATACCCTCGCCATCGCCATGGCTGCCGCCGAGCTTGTTGAAGTGGACTATGAGCCGCTTACGCCGATTACCACGGCGGAAGAGGCTTTGCTCCCCAATGCGCCGCAACTTCATCCCGGCGGTAACGTCACCGCTGATCTGCAGGCGCAAAGCGGTGACGTGGAAGCTGCGCTGGCATCGGCCGACGTCGTGGTCGAGGACGTCTATGAAAATTCCGCGATCGAGCACTGCTATCTCGAGGCTCAGGCCGGCATCTCGTTTATAGATGAGAACGACGTGTTGACGCTTCTCGTCTGTACCCAGTATCCGCACTTTCATCACAAACAGATCAGCCGGATCACGGGGCTGCCGCATGAAAAGGTGCGGGTGGTCCAGACGGTGATTGGCGGTGCGTTTGGCGGGAAAATCGACGTCACCATCGAATGCGTGACGTGCCTGATGACGTTGAAGACCCGGCGCCCGGTGAAAATGGTGCTGCAGAACGAGGAGGTGTTCACCGCCACGACAAAACGTCACGTGATGAAGATACACCACCGCATGGGAGCGATGAACGACGGCCGCATTGTAGCGCTCGATATGGACATCCTCTGCGACGGCGGCGCGTACGCATCCTATAGCCTCATCGTCGCCGGGCGCTGCGTCATCCATACGGCTCTGCCCTACGATATCCCGAATGTCCGCGGGCACATCAAGACGGTATTCACCAACAACGTCACGGCCGGCGCGATGCGCAGTTTCGGAGTCGTGAAGCTTGCTTTCGCGACCGAATCGCAAATCAACAAACTTGCTGCTCGCCTGGGGATGAGCCCGATCGAAATTCGCCGCAGGAACGCAGTGGTCTCCGGCAGCAAGACCATTACCGGGCAAATCCTGCAGGGCGTCGGCTTCAAAAAGACGTTGGATGCGATCGAACCGATCTACGAAGAGCGGCGACGGGCAATTGCCAGCGAGGACAAGACCGCGGGCCGCAAACGTGGGCTCGGCATTGCTTGCCTTGGCTACGGCATCGGCTACAGCGGAACGAGAAATCCCTCTACGGCGCGTCTCGAGGTAAGCCAGGATGGCGTGGTTATCGCGAATTGCGGCACGCCCGACATCGGGACCGGCTCCGATTTAGCCCTGGCGCAAATTACCGCAGAGGCCGCCGGCGTGAACATGAGCCGCATCCAGGTGGTCAGCGGCAATTCGACCAAAACCGATGATTCCGGTCCGACCTCGGCCTCGCGCACGACGTATTTCTCCGGCAATGCGGCACGTCTTGCCGGCATCGAATTTCGCAAACAGTTTGCCGCGGTGGCGGCAGCGGTGCTGAAGGCGCCGCCGGACCGCGTCGAACTTCGTGATGATCATTTGATCGTAAATAACGAGCATATGAGTTTCGAAGAGGCCTGCCGAACGATCGGTCCCGAGCTCGATCGCGTCAAAGCTTACGGCATTTTCGATCCGGTCGCCGAGCTCGATTTCAAAACCTTCAAGGGAGATACTTATCCCACCTATACCTACGCGACGCACCTCGCCGAAGTCGAGGTAGACACTCAAACGGGACGGGTCGCCCCGCTCGGCTACTGGGCCGCGCATGATGCCGGCAAGATCGTCAATCCGCGGAGCGCCGAAGGCCAGATCGAGGGCGGGATTGTCATGGGGCTTGGCATGGCCCTGTGGGAAAAGCTGGTCCGCAGCGGCGGTTACATTCAAAACCCCAGCCTACGGGACTATTTGGTGCCCGGCATCAAAGACGCGCCGCCGACGATGCGGGCGATTTTTGTCGACAATAGCGATGATACCGGCCCGTTCGGCGCCAAGGGTGTCGCCGAGGCGAGTTTGATTCCCGTGCCCGCCGCGATCGCGGCTGCGATATACGAAGCAGTCGGCATCCGCCCGAACAAACTCCCGATGGATGCCGAATCCGTCCTTCAGTTGCTGCGAGCCGCCGGCCACGCAAATGACTGAGCCGATGAACGACATAACATACGTGCGCCCGCGGTCCGTCGATGAAGCGATCGCGGCATTGGCGGAAAGTGGCGGTGGCGGCGTGCTGGTCGCGGGCGGTATCGTGGTTGGCTCGTTGATTAACCAGGGCTTGCTCGCGCAGAACACGATCATTGACATCAGCCGTATCGATGATTTGCGGCGGATCGGCATCGAGCCGGACGGCAGGCTCTCGATCGGTGCGCTGGTGACGCACACGGAAATCTTGAAGTCGGCAGTCGTTGCCGAGGCCGCCCCGCTGCTCGTCGAGATTGCCAAGGAGATCGCCTGCGGCAGATTGCGGAACCGCGGCACCATCGGCGGCAGCCTGTGCATGATCGGGCAGCAAGGCGACCCGGCGACGGGTCTGCTTGCGCTTGGCGCCGAACTCCAGGTCCGCGGTCCCGCCGGCAAGCGCACGGTCGCCTTGCACGATTTCTACCGCAATGCCTTTGAAATCGATCTTCTGCCCGATGAAATCGTGGAGAGCGTGTCCGTTCCGCCGGGTTCAAGCACGCAGCATTGGGGCTTTGCCAAGCTCGGGCCGCGCAACGCTATGGATTGGACCCAACTGGCGGTTTCGTGTGTTCTGTCGCCGCAGCAATCGACCGGCCGGATCAATCAAATTCGAAGTCGGCATAAACGGAGTCGCGCCCGCCGCCTCGCGAACGCGCCGGGCGGAGAATGCGCTTATCGGTCAGAACGTAAACGCGATTGCCTGGCCGGCCGTGGTTGAAGCGCTTAATCTCGATATCGCCCCGGAAACTGACGTTGTGTTCTCCGAGAATTACAAGCGTCATGTCGCTGCCATTCTCCTGCAGCGTGCCGTCGCAAAATGTCTGAAGAATGTAAAAACGGATAACGCCCAGTGAATGTCGCGGTAACGCTTACGGTGAATGGCGTACGTCAGCAGGTTATGGTCCACCCGACCGAGATGCTGCTGGACGTGCTGCGCGATCGTCTTGGCTATGTTGGCACCAACAAAGTCTGTGCGCAGGGAATTTGCGGCGCGTGCACCGTTATCCTGAATGGCAAGGCAATGACCTCATGCCTGCTGCTCGCAGTGCAGGCCGACGGCGCAAAGATCCGGACTGTCGAGGGCCTGGAAGCGGAGGGCCGGTTGGATCCGCTGCAAGAAGCATTCATGAACTTTGGAGCTGTGCAGTGTGGCTTCTGCACTCCGGGCTTTCTCATGGCAGCGCGTGCCCTTCTTGACGAGAATCCGCGTCCTACGCGCGCTGAAATCATTGATGCGTTGAGCGGAAATATCTGCCGCTGCACCGGCTACACGAAGATCATAGATGCTGTCGCTGCGGCCGCCGCGCCTGCCTGATCGGACATCGGACATCAGTCACGCGTGCTACGAAATGAACGGACGGATACTGTCCAGGAACTCCGCAGGTTTCTCTAGCGGCGGACAATGCCCGCATTCGGGCATTTCGATCACGCGCGAGCCGGATACGCTTTTTGCAATGATTCCGTTTAATTCCGGCGGTGTCGCCTGATCGAGCGCCCCGTATACAATCAGCGTCGGGTACCTTGAGCGAGCTAAGGCGCGGCGCCAGATCGCAATGAATTAATGCTTCGCAAGCGGCGGCGAAAGCGCCTGGATCGATTTCAGCAAGGACACGGCGCCGTTCCTCGATAACCGTCGGATTTTTTTCCACGTAACTCGCATGATAGACGCGCCGAGCCGCAATCGGCGCGATCGAACTCATGCCCTCAGTTGCCGCCTTCTCGGCCATCAACCGGAAGGCAGCTTTGCCCTGCTCAGGAAATCCCGGCGCGACGTCCACCAAGAGTAGCTTGCCGATCCGCTGTTGATTGCTCAGAGCGAATGCCAACGCGACGGTGCCCCCGAAACCATTTCCGCAGAGAATGCAGTCAGGGCCGATAGCAAACCCATCAAGCGCCTTCCCCAGCCACGTCTGATACGCGACGAGATCGCCGGGGATTTTAGCCGAGCGGTGAAAGCCCGGGAGGTTGATCAAGGTCACGCGAAACTTCGCCGTCAGTTCCGACGCAACGGCTTGGAACGCATCGCGGTCAGTCAACAGTGAGTGGAGAATGACGATGTCGCGTCCTCGACCGCGCGCAGCGCGGTGGTCGAACCATCCGGCGATTTTAATACTTCCATGTGACCCGCTCTAGCTCGTGAGATAATCGCAGCATTAACGTAGCTCGCACTCTTAAGCTTCCTCTTTCCGCGTTACCACATTGTCTCGCGTACGGTAGCGCATGCTTTTACATTATTTGGAATTTCGAATGATTGCCGTGCGGGCCCGGGGCGTGTAGAGGTATCACGCCATGCCGGGAATGCTAAATCCAAGACGCGAAAGTATCTACCGGGCTCTCGGCCAGGCATCGTGTCTTGCTGCCTCTTCCCCATCGACAACCGGAACAAGGTAAATTGGTCGCCGTGCACGTTGCGATTATTGATGTGGTGCAAGCGCGCGCCGCTCACCATGCCGCCCGCCTTCTCAAGGAGCATATTGGGAACAGCGCGGAAGCGAATTATCTCCTGGTTTCGCAGGCAGCAATCCAGGCGTAAAGTTCCCATGCGTTTCGACAATAGCTTTTTCGTTGCTGCCAGTCCCGAGCAGGCATGGGCGCTGCTCGTGGACGTACCTAAAATTGCACCCTGCCTTCCTGGGGCACATCTGATAGAAGTGCTCGCCGCCGATCGCTACAAAGGCGAAGCGGTGGTCAGGCTGGGGCCCGTGCAACTGCACTTTGGCGGCGAGGCGCAGCTCACAAATGTCGATGCCGGTGCGCACACCGCCGCCGTTGTTGCCAAGGGATCGGATCGAAAAGGCCGCGGCACCGCATCCGCAACCGTGACGTTTGCGCTCTCGCCTGAGGGGACCGGAACGAGAGTCAATATCGACACCGACCTGAAGCTCACCGGTAGCGTGGCGCAGTACGGGCGAGCGAGTGGTCTGGTGAAAGAGATGGCAAACGAATTGATCGGACAATTTGCCGCCAATCTCGGCGAACTGATCGCTTCGTCTGCTACCAAGCAGCTCTCCCCGCCTCCCGGCGATCTCGCGCAAGCCAGTTCTGCGCGAACTAGTGTTGCGCCGCGACCAGTATCTGGCTTTCAGGTGTTGCTGGTAGCGATCGCACGCTTGCTCCGCCGCGAGTTCACGCGCGTGCTGGGCAGACATTCATAAAAGGCGGTGCTGAAATGAAAGCGCCGGATTTTGCCTACCACCGGCCGGAGCGGCTCGTGGACGCGATCGAACTGTTGGGGCGTTTGGAGAACGCCAAGCTTCTCGCCGGCGGGCAGTCGCTGATGCCGATGCTCAACATGCGTTACATCATTCCCGATCACCTCATTGACATCAACCGCATTGCCGGGCTCGACGAAATCACGATCAGCGAGACTGACATCCGCGTGGGGGCGCTTGCGCGGCAAAGAGCCATCGAACGGCACGCGGACCTGCGTCGGCGCGCTCCGATTTTTTCCGAGGCTTTGGCACATGTCGGGCATTACCAGACCCGCACGCGCGGTACGCTGGGCGGCAGCCTTTGCCACCTCGATCCGGCCGCCGAACTGGTACTACTCGCGGCGCTGCATGACGCCGTGCTGCACGTCGCGGGCGCAGGAGCATCGCGCGATATCCACATCGACACCTGGCCGACGGGTTACATGGCGCCGGCACTGGCAGCGGACGAGGTCTTGACGGCCGTTAGCTTCCCGTTGTGGCGCGATCCGTGCGGAGAGGCGTTTCTGGAATTTGCCCGCCGCCACGGCGATTTTGCGCTGGCGGCCGCGGCCGCGCGTGTTGCTCTTGCCAACGGGCGCATTTCCCGGATCGCCGTGGCGCTTGGCGGGGTTGCAATCGCTCCCGTTCGCCTGCGCAGCGCCGAAGCCGCGTTGATCGGTGCTGCGCCCGACAAGGCCGCCGCGGATTTACTGGCAACCGAAGTTGAGGCGCTGGACGTGATAAGCGACGCGCAAGTGTCCAGCGACTATCGTAAATCATTGGCCGCCACACTCGTGCGGCGTGTTTTCGTACTGGCCGCCCAAAGAGCGTCTGAACAGAGCCATGTCCGCAACTAGAGAAATTACGCTGGTCGTCAATGGCGTCCGTCACAGCCGCTCAGTCGAGGTGCGCAAGCATCTCGGTGACTTTCTGCGCCAGGACCTTGGCCTGACCGGAACACATCTTGGCTGTGAGCACGGCGTTTGCGGAGCCTGTACGGTGATCGTCGACGGCGAAGTGGCGCGATCATGTCTGATGCTGGCCGTACAAGCCGATGGAACTTCGGTCGTTACCGTCGAAGGTCTCGCCTCACCCAACGGTGAATTGCATCCCATTCAGCAGGCTTTCCGTGACCATCACGGGCTGCAATGTGGCTTTTGCACCCCGGGCATGCTCATCACCCTTGCCGCGTTCTTGGCCGAAGCCCCCAAAGCCGACGAGAGCGAAATCCGCGAGGCGATTTCCGGCAACATCTGCCGCTGTACCGGTTATGAGCCGATCGTCGACGCGGCGCTTCAGGCCGGCCGAGTCATGGGCCAGGAATCGCGCGAGGATCGATGAGATGGGCGTTCGCAATGTAGGGGCCGCCGTCGCTAGAATTGAAGATCCGAGATTGATCACCGGGGGCGGATCCTATGTCGATGATCTCGTGCTCCCGCACATGCTGCATGCGGCTTTTGTGCGATCCGCAGATGCTCATGCCCTGATTCGGAACATCGATTGCAGCGCGGCGCGGGCGTCCGCCGGCGTTGTCGCCGTGTTCACAGCCGACGACCTCGGCGAGCTCGGATCCACGCCGATGGCGCAGACCGTGCCCTCCCCGCAAATTCGCCAGGCCCCGACCTGGCGGCCGCTTGCCAGCCAAGAAGTTTGCCACGTGGGTGAGGCCATCGCCGTGGTCGTGGCCGATAGCCGGGCGGCGGCGGAAGATGCCGTGGCGCTGGTCTCCGTTGAGACCGAAGCAATCGACGCAGTCGTGGACCTGAACGGTGCGCTATCGGCCGATGCGCCCAAAGCGCACACCGGGACCAGCAACAATTTGGTCGCCTCCTTGTCCGGCCGGTTCGGCGATGCCAAGGCGGTCTTCGCCGGCGCTCCGCATGTGTTTCGCGAACAGCTCCTGCTTCACCGCGGCGGATGCCACTCCATGGAATGCCGTGAACTCGTCGCATCGTGGTCGCAAGGGCAGCTCACGTTGTGGTCATCAACTCAGTCGCCTTATCTCGTTCGCCGCGGGCTGGCGCGACATCTGGGTCTCGACGAGCAAGACGTGCAAATCGTCGCCCCAGATGTGGGCGGAGGTTTTGGACCAAAGGCCGTCTTCTATCCTGAAGAAATTGTTTTGCCGCTTGTATCGCGATTACTGAACAAGCCGGTGAAGTGGATCGAGGATCGCCGCGAGCATTTTATCTCGACAACCCAACAACGCGGGCAACTATGGGATGTTGAAGTAGCGGCGAATGAGGAAGGCCGTCTGCTCGCCGTTCGCGGGTGGTGCCTGCACGATAACGGTGCGTATGTCCCCTATGGCCTGATCCTCCCGGCCAGCACCATTGCTTCTTTTCCCGGCCCTTACGCACTTGAGGCGTTGGACGTCACGCTGGACGTCGTGATGACCAATATCGTGCCGACAACACCAGTGCGCGGCGCCGGGCGGCCTAACGCCGCTTTCGTGCTCGAGCGATTGGCTGACCGCGTCGCGCACGAGTTGAAGCTCGAGCCGGCGGAGGTCCGCCGGCGCAGTTTCGTGCGCAAGGATCAGTTTCCCTACAAGACGGGCATGATGGCGCGCGACGGTACGGCTATCGCCTATGACAGTGGCGATTATCACGCCTGTCTCGATGCCGCGGTGAGGCGGTTTGACATCGGCGATTTTCGGCGGCGACAGACGCAAGCCCGCGCTGAAGGACGCTATTTCGGGGTGGGCATTGCCAGCTATGTCGAGGATACCGGCCTGGCACCTTTCGAAGGTGCAACAGTCCGGGTTCAGCCGAGCGGCAGGATCGTGATCGAGACAGGTGCCGCGAGCCAGGGCCAAGGCCACGCCACGATATTCGCGCAGATCACGGCAGATCTCCTCGGCGTCAAGCCTGACGACATAACGGTGCGGAGCGCAGATACCGGCGCATTTCCCCTGGGCATTGGCACGATTGCCAGCCGCGTCGCGGTCACCGGCGGATCATCGGTTTTTCTGGCCGCCACCGGTGTTCGGCAAAAGGCCATAAAAGTCGCCGCCGAAATGCTTGAGGCCGCCGAGGAAGATCTCGTGTTGGAAGGCGGTAAGGTCCATGTCGCGGGCGTTCCGGATATGAACGTTCCTCTCGGCGCGATCGCCGCCCGCCTCTCCGGCGTTCCTGGCGTGCCGATGCCGCGGGGGGTGCAGCCGGGATTATCGGACACCGCCTATTTCGAAGCGCGCCAAACCACGTTTGCCAATGGCACAAACATCGCCGAAGTCGAGGTCGATCTTGGTACCGGAGCCGTGCATATCCGGCGTTACGTCGTCGCCCACGACTGCGGAACGATGATCAATCCCATGCTCGTCGAGGGGCAGATCCGTGGCGGTGTCGTCCATGGCATCGGAAACGCACTCCTCGAGCAGATGCTTTATGATAAATCTGGACAGCCTCTGACGACCAACTATGGCGAATACCTTTTGCCGACCGCCCCTGAGATGCCACGCATCGAGATCGTGCACCTCGAAGTGGCGTCTCCGTTAAATCCGATCGGGGCGAAGGGCGTCGGCGAGGGTGGCACGATTCCGGCGACTGCCTGTGTGGTTGCGGCGGTCGAGGATGCCCTTACGCCGTTCGGCATCCGCCTCGGCCAGCATCCTATTACTCCGCAAATAATTTTGGGACTGATCGGCAAGACACAGATATCCGAGCACTTTTCTCGGACGTAGCCTCAGCGATCATGGCTCTTACCGGCGGCTGACGTCGCGGAGGCACTTCGGCTCGGGCTGTCGATCGAACGGGTTCCCTGCGCTGACGTGACCGCCCGCCGGTTCCCGCTACCGGAGAGGCGCGTTCATCGCACGTTCACGCGCGGTTTCGGAGAATCGGTATGGGGTAGGTGTTTGGGACACGCAGTTGCGAGGTCGCAAATGAAGAGCCGCCTCATCTTTGTTGTTGCAGCGGTGATTGTGTTGGTTGGCGCCGGCAGCATTCTCGCCATCATGAACAATGCTTGTAAGACCGGCCAGCACGGATGGTGCGCGCCTGTTTCCATGACCCGACACCAAGCGAAGCTTGGGCGGGGTTAAGCCCCCGAGCCATCGTTCGCCGCCTGCCACTAGGCCGCTGCGCAGCACAGAGCCGACCGGCATATTCGTCTGGAGAAGGCACGAGACGGGTGCGAAGACCTCACGCATCGCCCGCGCATTGGGCCGACCATCCGACGGCGGACGCGCGCCCGCGCTTTCCGGCGGTTCGCACCAGATAGCTAAAATTTTACGAGAGTTGGAAACTCTACACTTATTCTAAAACCGCATTTGCCGCCCCGCGCGTGCTTTGTTTCCCATCCGGTCAGACTTACGGACTATGCTGCGCGAATGATGCACGCGATACATACGTTTCTCGGCGCGCCGGATTGCACGCATTATTTCATCTTTGCCGGATACCTCGCCTTTATGTGGGGCATTGTCGGGACGGCGAGTTATGTTGACGGCGCACAGGCTGACTGAGCCGTTGCGCGCCGAGCACCGCATCGCTTTTCAGCAATTGGTCGAGCGCCCGCAGCGGCTGTGCGAGCGCTCGTAAATTAGATTGTGTGAGCAACCTTCAGCGAGAATGGGCCTCACTCACTCTCGCGGTCCGCCGCTAACAAACGAAATATACCACGAATTTTTACTGAGCGCGGTCACTCTCAATTCATTGGTTAAGATCGGCGCGCTCTATCGTGGGCTCGGCGCGGCGCATCAAACGCCGCCAAGCTGCCGGACCCAGTTCGCAGCCAAAACATGGACGTGATGAAAGAGGCCGCCAGTCGGCGGCCTCTTCGTTTGCATCAGCCACAATGTACGCGGCCGCGGGGACCACGCCAGCATCCGTTGTAAAAGCGCCATCCCGGACCGCGCCAATAAGGCACGGGCGCCGGCACAGGCACGACGATAGCCGGACCAGGACGCACGTTGGGGCGACAACCGCCGGCAGGACCGCGATGAAAGCCCGGACCGCATCCGCCGGCTGCTTGGGCAGCCGAGGCGGAAAACGCCAGGGCGGCGATCGCCGAAACTAACAGCATTGATTTCAGCATTATAAGCTCCAGTCAGAGGTTTACGAGATCGATTTCCCCCCCATAGCAGACGGGACATGAATATGAGGCAACAAACCTGGCAGGATCGCTGTCTTTGTCATCTGCCTGGCCTCGCAGCCAAGGCTTAACCCGCGGCGCTGCCGAGGTTTTCCGAACAAATCTGTTGCGCCTTAGTTTGCCGGGTATTTGCGGCGGTCCCGAGCAGCTTTTCATATACGTCCGGGCAGGTGCCGCCTGCGCTTGTTCGACGATTTTCGGCTGTAAGTCACGACAGCACGATCAGCCGTCGACAATCTCGGCGTACGCAGGACGACCGGAATGACCGTCAGATGCGAGTCAACGACGTCCGCCCAAACATAGCATTGGCTTGCATGCGGATGTCCGCATATGTCGAACAAGTAGACGTCGATGACGTCTTCGCTGTCGCCGTGTCGACAAGTCACCTTCTCGGAGCTGACGAGCTTTGTGACCTCACAAGGATAGGTCGTGTTAACGGCGGATCGCATTTCCTCGACGGTGACCTTCATTGCTCAGCCTGTTCGCCCTTATGCCGACTACACCGCAACCTCGAGCGCCACGTCGACGAACGCGATGCGGCGTTGCCGCCAATGTTGCGCGCGCTGGAAAGATAGCGTCCCGCATGAAGGTGAAAATGGGGACAATTACCCGCTGACGCATGGCGCCGTGTGGGCTATCTTCGCTTAGGGGCTAGCGGAGAAAATATCCTGGTTGCCGATCAACCGATCGCTTTCGACGAAGCTTTCGGAGCGCGGCTGCGCGATCTTTTGGTCTGGCGGCGCGACGTCCGGCATTTCCGTTGCGACCCATTGCCGGCGGGGGCGCTCGAAGACCTCATAGAGCTTGCCTGTCATGCTCCCTCGGTTGGCCTAAGCCAGCCCTGGCGGTTCGTCATTGTTGACGACGAAACCGTTCGCGCCGGCGTGCGGCGGGCCTTCGCAAGATGCAACGCCGACGCGTTGTCCGCCCAATCGCCCTCGCGATCGGCGCTCTATGCGCGATTAAAACTCGCCGGATTGGGGGACGCGCCATCCCACTTGGCGGTGTTTGCCGATCGCGCGACGGAGCAAGGCCACGGCTTGGGCCGGCTCACCATGCCGGAAATGATCGAGTATTCGGCAGTGACCGCGGTGCACACGATGTGGCTCGCCGCACGCGCGCAGGGAATCGGCATGGGTTGGATATCGATCATTGACCCGGAAACCGTGGCCGCCCTCCTCGAGGTTCCGCCCGCGTGGAAGTTCATCGGCTATTTCTGCCTCGGCTACCCGAAGGATCAGAGCACCGTGCCCGAGCTCGAGCAGATGGGTTGGGAAGAGCGGCGGCCGCCGGCAAAATTCATTATCAGACGTTGAGGCTAATTGGTAAACGAGCGCTGGATTGCCGCGCGGCCTCGGGACCGCTCCCGCGGCCGTCGTAACGTTAATCTCGAAGCGCGATGGATGGCTGCCCTTGCGCATGCTTTTTTGCGGCCGGAGGGATAGCAGCGGTACAGCGTACTTGCTGTCTCCTCTGCGGCCCCCAAGCGCGCTCGCCAGCCCTGGTGTTGCGCTTGGGGCGCCGCTTCGATTTAGCCAGCCATCGCCGCAACAATTCAACTATCCGGCAGATTACCGGTGGCGCGACGCTTGGTTCAATTCTCCGGAAAAGGCGCGGCGATCTCAAGTGCGATCGCGACGCCACCTCAGCCTGACGCGGTGGACGTTGACACGCGCTCCGATTTGTCCGCGGTCACAGTACCCGCTGGCGACGCATCACACCCCTCCCCGGCCGTCCCCTCAGGTTGCCGATTTTACCGAGCCGCATTGACAGTTTGATGAGCGCGAGATTGCGTAGGGAATTAAGCGGGCCGTGATCGCGGCGTCGCCTGTCCATGGCGCCGGCGGCGTGAACACAAACCCGGAAAGTGCGGGCACGTGCTGAAGCTGCAAGGACGAACGGCTGTCGTCACCGGAGCCGCCGGCGGCATCGGCCGCGGCATCGCGCTTGCCTTGGCGCGCCGCGGTTGCGCGCTTGCACTCCTCGATGTCGACGATGCCGGGCTCGCGCGCACCAAAGCCGAGCTTTCCGCGTACGGCGTGGCCGTGAGCACCCATCATCTTGATGTCTCCGACCCAAGCGCAATCGCCGGCTTTGCTGCGCGGCTCGCGGCCGAACACCAACGCGTTGATGTTCTCGTCAACAATGCCGGGGTGGCGCTCGGCGGCACCTTCGAAGAAATAAGCGAAGCCGACTTCGAATGGCTGTTCAGCATCAATTTCTGGGGCGTGGTGCGGATGACGCGGGCCTTGCTGCCGCTGCTGCACGAAAGCGACGATGCGCGCATTGTCAATATTTCGAGCCTGTTCGGCTTGATCGCTCCGCCGGGCCAAACTGCCTATGCCGCCAGCAAATTCGCGGTGCGCGCGTTCTCTGAATCGCTTCGCCACGAGCTCGCCGCAACGCATATTGGCGTAACGGTCGTGCATCCCGGCGGGGTCGCCACCTCGATTGCAAAGAACTCGCGGCTGCCGCAGAGCCTATCAGCCGACGAGGCGGCCGAGCGGCGGCAGTTTTTCGATTCCTTCCTCACCATGCCGCCTGAAACCGCGGGCGAAATCATCGTGCGCGGCGTCGAAAACCGCAAAGTCCGCATTCTCGTCGGCTCCAACTCACGGCGCGCGGCACTGCTTGAGCGTCTCATGCCGGTCAGTTATTGGAAGGTACTGGGAGCGCTATTGCGAAAATGAGCGTGATCGTTTGGATTATCGGCGCGGGCTTGGCCGCTGTTGTCGTCATAGCGGGCGGGCTAGCCATTTTCGCCGCGTGGACCGCGCGGGGGGTCGAGAAGGCCCTGCCGCCCTGCGGCCGTTTCGTCGAAATCGACGGCGCCCGCATCCACTATCTCGACGAAGGTGCGGGGCCGCCGCTCCGTACTCATCCACGGTCTCGGCGGTCAGATGCACAATTTCACGCATTCGCTGCTCGATCGGCTCAAACGCAATCACCGCGTCATTATTCTCGATCGGCCCGGCTGCGGCTATTCCACGCGTCCCCGGAAAGGGTCGGCGGCGCTCGGGGCGCAAGCGAAGATCATTGCCGGCCTCATCGACAAGCTCCGCCTCGACCGGCCGTTGATTGTGGGCCACTCCTTGGGCGGGGCGATCGCGCTCATGCTGGCGCTGGATCATCCGGAGAAGATCGGCGGGCTCGCGCTGGTCGCACCGGCCACGCATGCGGCCAAGACGGTACCGCCGCTGTTCAGCGGCATTTATGTCCGCTCAAGTTTCATGCGCCGCGTCATGGCTTGGACGCTCGCCATCCCGATGTCGATCGTCAACCGCGAGCTGGTGCTGGGCACGGTATTCGGGCCGGATGCCGTGCCGGCGGATCTCGCCATCAAGGGCGGCGGCCTGTTGACGCTGCGGCCGCGCAGCTACATTTCCGCGTCGATGGATCTCATCGCGGCGATTGAGGATCTGCAGCACATGCCTGCGCGTTACGGCGACCTGACAGTTCCGGTGGGTGTCTTGTTCGGAACGAACGACCTTCTTCTCGATCACGCGATCCATGGCGCCGCCTTCGTGGAAAAAGTTCCCGGCGCGCATGTCGAACTCATCGAGGACGGCGGGCACATGATCATCATCACTGCGGCCGATCATTGCGCCGATTTCATTGCGCGCATGGCACGCCGGGTCGCCGCCGAGCGCTCCGAGCCGGAATTGGTCGCCTAAGTTTTCCGCCATGGCTGAGCCCATGACCGCGCATTTCGACGTCATCATTGCCGGCGGCGGACTGTCCGGCATCGATGCGGCCTATCACGTGCAGACTTACTGTCGCGGCAAGTCGTACGTCATTCTCGAAGCGCGCGACGCCATCGGCGGCACCTGGGATTTGTTTCGCTATCCCGGCATTCGTTCCGATTCCGACATGTATACGTTCGGATATTCCTTTCGCCCCTGGCACTCGAATGCCGCCATCGCCGACGGCGCCTCGATCCGCAACTATATTCGCGACACCGCGCAAGCGTTCGGGATCGAACGCAACGTCTACTTCGACTGTCGCGTCAAACGAGCCTCCTGGTCAGCCGCCGCGGCGCGCTGGACGGTCGAAGCCGAGCGCGGCAGAGAAAGCGCGCCGGTTTCCTTCACCTGCAACTTTCTCATCGGCTGCACAGGCTATTACGACTACGCGGAAGGCTATACACCCGCCTTTTCCGGCGCCGAGAAGTTCCGCGGACATTTCGTGCATCCCCAGCGATGGCCGGAAGACCTCGATTATGCCGGCAAGCGCGTCGTGGTCATTGGCAGCGGCGCGACTGCGGTGACCATCGTACCGGCGATCGCCGAGCGCGCGGCGCACGTCGTCATGCTGCAGCGCTCGCCGACTTATGTCGTGTCGCGTCCCTCGCAGGATGCCGTAGCGAAATGGCTTCGCCGCCATTTGCCGATGCGGGCGGCCTATGCGCTTGCCCGCTGGTACAATGTGCTGTTCGGGCTCTATTTCTATAACCTCTCCCGCCGCAAGCCGCAGGCGGTCAAGGACTGGATCATCAAGCAGGCGCAACTGCAGCTCGGCGCCGACTACGACGTCACGACGCACTTCACGCCGCGCTACAAGCCGTGGGATCAGCGTTTGTGCCTGGCGCCCGATGCAGATTTTTTTCGCGCCATTAAGGCCGGCCGCGCCGAGGTGGCGACCGACGAAATCGAGGCCTTTACGGAAAACGGGATTCGCCTGCGGACGGGCCGCGAACTTGCAGCCGACATCATCATCTGTGCGACGGGCCTGAAGCTGAAATTGCTCGGCGGCATCGAGATCGTCGTCGACGGCAAGCCGGTCGATTTTGCGCACAGCATGAACTTCAAGGGCATCATGTTCAGCGATGTGCCGAACCTCGCCGCCGTGATTGGCTACACCAATGCATCCTGGACGCTGAAAGCTGACCTAACCTGCGCGTACCTCGCCCGGCTTGATGAACTTCATGGACCGGCACGGTTATGTCGCCTGCACGCCGCGGCAGCACGATCCGTCGGTGACAGCCGAGCCGCTGATCGATTTCTCTTCCGGCTACATCCAGCGCGCGATCGAACAATTTCCGCGCCAGGGATCGAAGAAGCCCTGGCGGCTCTATCAGAATTACGTCCGCGACCTGTTCAGTCTGCGTTTCGGGGCGGTCAACGACAAGGCGCTCGAGTTTACCCGGCGCACCGGCGCGAAAGCCGCCGCCTAACCTTCCCTCCTCGGCGAGATCGTCACCCGCCCGACGACATGAGCGCTCGATTGAGCCGGTCCTCGTCGAGAGCGCGCTCCCATTTGGCGATGACGAGCGTCGCGACACCGTTGCCGATCAAGTTGGTCGGCGTCAGCGCCTGTGACATGAGGCGGTGGACGCCGAGGATGAGCGCGACGCTTTCGACCGGGATGCGTGTCCGTCGTCGCCAAGGTCGCCGCGAGCACCACGAACGCCGCGCCGGCCACTCCGGCCGCGCCCTTGGAGGCCAAAAGCAGCACGCCGAGCAGTCCGAACTGCTGCCCAATGCCCAGCGGCGTGTCAGTTGCTTGCGCCAGAAAAATCGCGGCCGTCGCCAGATATAAGCAGGTGCCGTCGAGATTAAACGAATAGCCGGTAGGGATGACGAGCCCGACCACGCTTTCTTCGGCGCCGAGCGCCTCAAGCTTGGCGATCATGCGCGGCAGCACCGTCTCCGAGGACGTCGTTGCGATCACAATGAGCAACTCTTCGCGGATATAGCGGATAAAGCGGAGAAGGCTCACGCCGCACCAATGGCAGATCGGCCAGAGCACTGCGAAGATGAAGATGAGACAGGTGATGTAGAAACTAACCAGAAGCTTGCCGAGGGAGAACAGCGAGCCGGTACCGAATTTGCCGACGGTAAAGGCGATGGCTCCGAACGCGCCGAGCGGCGCCGCCCACATGACAATGGCGACGATGCGAAAAAACATCTGTGCCGCCGCCTCGATCAGACGGCTCAGCGGTTTGCCCGCCTCCCCCATCCAGCTCAGGGCAAATCCGCACAGCACCGAGACAAACAGCACTTGCAGAACGTTGCCCTCGCTGAACGCGCCGACGAATGTGTTGGGGATGATGTTGAGCAGAAACTGCGCCGTGGTGCGTTTGTGCGTTTGCTCGAGATAAGGCGCCACACTCGACGTGTCGACATGGGAAAGATCGACGTGCATGCCGGCGCCGGGCTGGAACAGATTGACCGCGAGGAGCCCGATGACCAGCGCAACCGTGGTCAGCACCTCGAAATAGATCGAGCGCCTTGAGCGCCACGCGGCCGACTTTCGCCATGCTGGCCATGCTGGCAATGCCATGCACCACCGTGCAAAAGATGATCGGGGCGATGAGCACCCGGATCGCCTTGATGAAGGCGTCGCCCAGCGGCTCCATGCGCGCGCCGAGCATCAGGATAAAATCGACCGAGCGCAATGCCGGCCGCCATCGCGACCAGCACCAGGAACCAGAGCTGCAGATAGAACGGCCGCGCCTGCGACGCGTGTATGCTGTACGTATCTTGCCGCGTCATCGCGCGCGCAGCGAAGCAATCCAGTCCTGCTGAGGCCGGGCCCTGGATTGCTTCGTCGCTTCGCTCCTCGCAATGACGACGGAATTACGTGGCGTCGTATTCCGCGGAGATATCGCGGCCGGTGTAATCGGGCATGAACGCCGTCGCCGCCAGGCTGATAACAGCGCAAACGGCTATGTAAATGGCGATGGCGTAGCCCGACATGTAGGCGGCGAACAGCGCCGTGGCGATGATCGGCGACGGGCCGCCGGCGATGACCGAGGCGAGCTGATAGCCGAGCGAGGCGCCGCTATAGCGCAAGCGCGGCGTAAAGGCCTCGGCGATCAGCGCCGCCTGCGGTCCATACTGATGTCGTGCGGTATGAACGAGAGCACGATGGCGATGAACACCAAAACCGGTATCGCCGTATCCACCATGCCGAAATATACGAAACCGAACACGCCGGTTACGAGCGGCGCCGATCAGATACATCTTCCTGCGCCCGATGCGGTCCGAGATATGGCCGGAGAGCGGAATGGTGATGAACGAGACGCAGGCCGCCACCAGCACCGCGGCAAGTATGAAATCCCGCGACATCTGCAGGGTGTCGACCGCGTAGGCGAAGATGAACGCCGCGAAGATATAGAACGGCGCCTGCTCGGCCATGCGGCAGAGCGCGGAGAGGATGATCTCGCGCGGCTGCTTGCGCCAGACTTCGGCGACGGGAGCTCGCTCGATCTTGTTTTCGTCGAGCAGCTTCTGGAATACCGGCGTCTCCAGGATGCTGAGACGGATCCACAGCCCGATGGCGACCAGTACGATCGAGATCAGGAAGGGGACGCGCCATCCCCAAACCGGGAATTGATCGCCCGTCCATATGGCGCCGAGGAACACCAGGTCGGCAAGGAACAAACCGCTGGGCACGCCAAATTGCGGCCACGAAGCCACCAGCCCGCGGTGGCCGTGCGTGCGCGACCATTCCATTGCCAATAAGCACCGATCCGCCCCATTCGCCGCCGACGCCGATGCCTTGCAAGGCCCGCAGGACCGTCAGAATGACCGCGCCCCAAATTCCCACGGACGCGTAGGTCGGCACAAAAGCGACGAGAAAGGTCGCAATGCCCATGCACAACAAGGTCGCGATCAGCGTCGCCTTGCGGCCGATGCGATCGCCGTAATGGCCGAAGATCGCGGCACCGATAGGCCGCGCGGCAAACCCGACGAAATAGGTGCCGAAAGCGGCGAGCGTCGCCGGCGAGCGCCGATTCATGGGAAAGAACAGCTTGCCGAAGACCAGCCCGGCGGCATTGCCGTAGATGAAAAAGTCATACCACTCGATGGTGGTGCCGATCGTCGATGCGACGACCGCCTTGCGCAGCTGCGAACTGTGCTCGGCCTGCGAAAGCGGCGCGATTGTCGTTGCCATAGCCATGGCGTCACTCCCCATAAGTCGTCCCCTTAGGAGCGGATTTTTTAACATCCTGCTCCGTTCTGGGATGATACTTCAGGCAATGGGCCGCTGGCTATAGACCGTAGCCGGCGAGGTTGAATCGGCGGGGAAAAGCCGCCGGCGCCCGGCGAAATTTGCGAACCCGCGCGCGCAACTATTCGCCAAGTTTGGTCGAAGACGCCATCACCGTGACCGGTACGTCGCGATAGTTCTCCGCGAACAGCCGCTTCAGATTGGCGACCTTCGGCAGATCGTTGAACACGATGTACGGATAGGACGGGTGCAGCACCAAAAAGTCCTGATGATAGTCCTCTGCCGGATAGAAGCCGGTCAGGGGCTCAAGCTTGGTCACGATCGGTCGCGGAAAAACATGCGCCTTATCAAGCTGAGCGATGTAGGCCTCGGCGTCGCGTTTCTGATCTTCATTGGCGTAAAAGATGGCCGAGCGATACGATGGCCCTTGATCGGGACCCTGATAATTCAGCTCGGTCGGATTGTGCGCGACTGAAAAATAAATCTGCAAAATCTTGCCGTAGGAAATCTGCTTTGGATCATAAGTAACTTGCACCGATTCGGCGTGGCCGGTCCGTTCCGTGCCGACCATCTCGTAATGTGCGGTTTCCTTTTTGCCCCCGGAATACCCCGATACGGCGCGGGTGACGCCTTTGGTGTGTTCGAAAACTCCCTGCACCCCCCAGAAGCAACCGCCAGCCAGAACCACGCTTTGCGGACCGGCATTCGCTGGCGCCGGCGCGTCGAGCGCAGGCGGCGGTATGACCACGGCCGGTTCCGCGGCCTTTGCCGCGCCCATCGCCAGCCCTACGAATGATGCGGTAAGCAAAGCGCGCAGGATAACCATGGCGTGCCTCCGAGCGATTTCGGCGCCGTTGCCGGCACATGCGCATCATTTCTAAGGCAGGCGACGGAGAGCGCGCCAATCACAATTGGCGCAAGGCCGAGGTAGGGCGCGCTCACGAGTTCGTGTGGCGCGCGGCGCTCTAATGCGTCCAAGCCTCGCGGCGCGGATAGGCAAAGTTATCCGAATAGGAAATGCGCTGACGCGTCGGCGGCTTGGTCTCGAACACCTCGTAGGCGATGCCATTGCGCTCGCAATAGGCGATCGCCTCTTCCTTGGTATCGAAGGAGAGTTGCACCTCCTGCTTCATGTCGGTCGAACTGGTCCAGCCCATCAGCGGGTCGATGGTGCGCGGTTCTTCGGGCTCGAAGTCGAGCATCCAGTCCTTGGTATTGGCTTGGCCCGATTGCATCGCGGTGCGGGCCGGCTTGTAGATGCGAGCGGTCATCACGCCTCGTGGGCTCAAAGGGCTAGCTGGTCGGGGCGGGCACGACCTACGCCCTCGCCGGGCTATTGACAAGGTGGCCCATGCACGCCGCCACCGCCCTCTCGCCGGAGAGCGCACCGCAATTCCGCGCCCGCGCGGCCAAGCATGTCCCGCCACCCACGAGTGCCGGATCGGGGAAGCCGGCGCCATGCGGCGCCGGCTATTTACGCGGGACCGCGCAACCTATTTCCAGTTCACGGTTGCCGTGAGCGAACCGGTACCGCCGATGACGTTGCTCGGTCCGATGGACGTAACGCTACCGCCTCCATTAATGATCCCGGCGGGGCTGCCGGTGAGGACGCTGCTTATAAGAGTGATGACGTTGCCTGAGCTGCCAACCTGCACGGCAAACGCACTGTTGCCGTCGATGAGGGTGTTCTCGATGTCGACGGAATTACCAACCCCGTTACCTTGCACGTAGACGCCGCCTCCATTGTTTGTGATTACTGAATCTCTGATGACGGCGCGCGTGCCTGTCGTATTGCCGCCCACGTAGATGCCATTTGCGTTGGCGCTACCGCCGGAGCCGGTAAAGTCTCGGATCCGGCAGTTAATAATGTAAGTCACCAGTCCCGAACGGACGACCACGCCGTTGAGGCCCGGGGTATTGTTAGGGCCGAGCCCTTCGAAGTCCAAACCCGACAGGAACACACGATCGGTGGCGCCCGCCGCCACCACTACGCCGTTGGTCCCGGCAACCAGAACGCCGCCGAGGGTATGGTCGCATTTGATCGTGAGGGCCTTGGTGATGGTCACGGCGCCGAAGCCGCCGGGATCGAGGCAGTTGATCTCGCCCGCGGGCGACGTCTTCGCTATGGCGCCGGCGAAGGTCTTGCACGGCGCGGTGCGGCTGCACGGATTGGCGTCGTCGCCGACGCCGGAGACCCAGGTGCGGGTGGCCTGAGCGCTCGCCGGTGAACCGGGCAGAACGGCCGCGATCAAACCGAGCGCGGCGAGCAGAAGCAATTTCTTCCACATGGCATGTCTCCCTGGTGAATGATGACGTGATGGTTTCGTCGACCCGATCAAAATCGGTCGGCCGACAACCTAGTGAACGGTGATTGGCACGCTCTGGAATACGTTTCCGGCCGGGGCGCCGTTCGGGTACATGTCGAAGGCGAGGATCCCCGGGTTGGTCTGGAACATGAATTCGCCTTCACCAACGCCCTCGTCACCCGTTGTGATGGCGCCGATCTGTCCAACGCACTTGTGATAAAGGTTGTAGGTGGTGTCGGCCGTTCCAGTGATGCCGACCTTGGCACTCGTGCTGCCGTTGCTCTGACGCACCACCGAGATCGCGCCGCCAATCAAGGATGGATTATTGGCGTTGACGTTGGAATTGTTGCAGTCAGAGGAATTCTGGCGGATCAAGTAGGCTTCTTGGGCTTGGGCGCGCGCCGGAACGCAGATCGCCAATGCCAAGATCGCGACACACAATAAAAATGGGACGCGAAGCAAAAGACTTCTGTGCATGTTGCCCTCCCAGTTTTATACAACCTAAGGTAGACGATACGACCTCTGGTAGCAAGTGCCTTCGAGTTCGCTCGTCAGCCGTTGTGCTCCATTGTTCCTTTCCGAATGATGTCAGGCCGGCGACGCTGGTGTGGCAATCGACGGTTGGCTGCGGATGGCGCAGGCGCCCGCGGCCCCGGTCGGCAAAAATATGAGCTGATGTGGCGATGATCGCCGCCCGACAAAGCCGCCCGCGAACGACTATTGGCGTCGAATAACGGCGCGATTGGCGTGATCCGCGCCCGCAAAACCGGCGGCCCAGCGCAAGCCTAGGCCGAAAGCGCTAGGATCGTCGTTACTGTCGCGGCCGAGCCAATGAAGGCTAAGGCGAGTGCGAAAAGAGCGAAGATCTTTTTCATGCGCGTGCTCCCCTTTAGCGTCCACTCTAACTTCAAGCGAGAAACCCGCTGTGACCGTTATCACCATTTTGTTGTCGAAAACGCGCGCGGTCCGATGGCTTATGGAATGGCGCGCCCCTCCTGAGCGCTGGAGGCATAGTGTCTCCGGACAACCAATTCGGAGGGAATAGGTCATGCAAATCGCAGTTCTGGGGATTGATTTGGGCAAGAACAGCTGCAGCATCGTCGGGTTGGATGTCCGCGGAGCCGTTGTGCTGTGGCGACGCCTGCGCCGTGAGGGAATTATCAAGCTTGCCGCAAAACTGCAGCCTTGCGTCGTAGCAATAGAGGCGTGCTGCGGGGCACATCATCTTGGCCGCGTTCTGCGAGCACAGGGCCATGAGGTGCGGCTGATGTCCCCGGAGTATGTCCGCCCTTACGTCAAATCGCAGAAGAATGACGATCGCGATGCGGAAGCGATCGCCGAGGCGGCAACGAGACCGACGATGCGGTTTGTCGAGTTAAAGAGCGAGGAGCAGCTTGACATGCAGACCTTGCATCGCGCGCGTGATCGATTGGTAGGGGAACGGACGGCGCTGATCAATCAGTTGCGGGCCGTACTGCTTGAACGCGGCATCATAGTTGCGCAAGGCCGACGCAAACTCGAACGACAACTCACGGAAATGGGCACCCAGGTTGAAGCTCTCAGTCAAAGAATGCGCAAGCTGATCCAAGACATGCGGGCGCAATGGTACGAGTTGGATCGTCGCATTGCGGAATTCGACAGGGAGCTTACGGAATGGGCACGCGATGACGAGGCCGCGCATCGCCTGAGGACGATTCCGGGGATCGGCGTGTTGAACGCCACGGCGTTAGTTGCGGCGATCGGCCATGGCGAGAGCTTTGCGCGTGGACGAGACTTGGCTGCCTGGCTCGGCCTAGTACCGCGGCAAGTAACGACCGGAGGCAAGCCGCGGTTAGTCGGGATCAGCAAGCGGGGTAACAAGTATCTCCGCAAGCTTTTGATCCATGGCGCACGAGCTGCCTTGCCGACGCTGCTTGAGAGTCCGTCGCCGTTGGGCGGATGGTTGCGTGGGTTGATAGCGAGAATGCATAAAAACGCCGCCGTAGTCGCGTTAGCTAACAAGCTGGCCCGCATCGCTTGGGCTGTGCTGCGGCACGGTGAGACCTTCAGTATCGAGGTCTCAACAACGGCGTAATCCAGATTGGTCGACCGCGCATGGTTATGCGCTAATCGACCTTCGCAAGTTTGCGGGTGGTGGAAAGCGAGATGGCCTGACAGTCGAACGGCATTCTGGAACCCTGGTTAAAAAAATGGCGTATCGTCGCCGACAGGCTTATTAGGACCAGAATGCGCGGATCTCCATCTTGGCCGGGAGAATTGATCCCGAGACCGGATACGTTGAAGCAGACTGGTTAGGCCATGGCGTCGAAAACCACTTGCGAACGGGGCGCGCCATACGTTTTTTAAAACATCGACCCAACGGGACATCCAGAAGTGGGCCAAAGACAGCACGAAAGTTGATCGGTCGCTGTAAGCCGGCGATAATCTTGAGAATGCGCGCGAGCTCCTTGCCGCGGCTATCGGCATTTAAGTACACGCCTAACACGAGAATTTTGCCGTCGAAAACGCCATACCCGAGCAAAGGAGAGAGCTGCAGCTTTAGATGGCGACCCACAGCTCAGGGAAGCCGCGTTCCGATTTCATTTGGACGCTGGCCCGGGAGTTCCTAACGCGTCACACTGCCGGGCAGTAACGCGTTCCGCAGTTCTTCAGCCGTCGAGCGAGTTGCCGGTGGCGATCGGCGTGTCAATGCCGGCGGCGCGCAATTAATGCCACAGGCATATTGCCAGCCACGCGAGCCTTACCCAAAGTATCGGCATTTGCGGTTGCTAACTTCTCAAGGACGACGGGCACCGAAACTGATGGCTATGCTCCACTACTGAAGAACTGGGACACCGCCGCAACACAATTTTCCGCCGTTTAAAACGGCGGGTAATGCTCGACTGAGAAACGGCCAACGCATTTGAACTTACCGGCCGTCGCGTTCAAGATCGCCATCGGCCGCGCCGTCTCGATGTGCAAGGCGGGTGTATAGGTGGTCGGGCCGATAACCAGCGGATTCTTGTTGAAGGTGTCAAGTACTGCTGCCACCTTACGGCCTTCGAGCGAACCGGCCTTGTTGGCGGCCTCTGCCCACGCCTGCACCGCGGTGTATCCGCGAAGGCCATAAGAGACGTCCGCCTTGCGGTGGAATTTCTCCTGGAAGCGTTTAAAGAAGTCATTGACCGCCGGTTCGGGATCGTCATCGTATTTCGACCCGTAGCCGCTGACGTAGAAGTTGCTGAGATTGGGTACCGAGCCAATCCAATAATCGCCGTCGAGCGAGTTGCCGGTGACGATCGGCGTGTCGATGCCGGCGGCGCGCAACTGCCGGATGGCGCTCGGCCCTCCCGGCGCGTAGGAGCAGAAGAAGATCATGTCGGGCTTCTTGCTTAAGCTGGTGATCCGGGTGACCTGCGCAGCGATCGAAGGGTCGTTGTTGAGGAAAGTGTCTTGGCCAAGTAGGCCGTCCTTACCGGCAAGCTCGCTCCATCGGGTGGCAAAGCTTCCGCACAGTGATTTGGTATATGCGATCGTGTTGTCCAGCAGGACGTAGGCCGTCTTCCAGTGCTTCTGGTTGAAACCCCACTCCGCTAATAGCGCACCTTCTGCCTGGCTCGCATTCGAGGTCGAATAAGCAAGTGCACCGATACCTTTGACACCAAACTTTGGATCTGACGCTCCGGCGAAGGCGACGACGTCTTTCTGCTGAGCAACGTATGCGCCTGGCGCACCGAAATCGAAGTCACTGGGGAAGAGGATGGCTTTAGCCCCTTTGCCGATCACGTCCACGGCACCATCGGCGCCAAGCGGCGGTTCCGATTTGTTGTCAAATTCGACAGTTTCGATCGGCTGTCCCAGAACCCCGCCCTTGGCATTGATGTCGTCGACGGCGAGCTTGGCGCCAGCGATCGTGTCGGCGTCAATCGGCGCGAACCAACCGCTGAAAGACATGACCAACCCAAAGACCGGCTTGTCAGCGCCCCATGCTGTCGTCGCCGTAGCAGCAGCCAACACGCATGCCGCGAAGGCACCGAATCCGGCTTTTCTGATCATGTAACAGGCTCCGTCGATTTCGTAATTTGTCATGGCGTGCTATGTCGAGCTAACGCTTAATTCCAGCTTGCAAGTAAGTCCACCGGAATGCAATTCTGAATCCTGCGGAATTTTGCAACTGGTGGAGGACTTTCGGTGAACCAACGCTTTCGCTTTGGCATTTTTCTCGCGCCGTTTCACAAGCCCGGCATTAATCCGACGCTCGCCTTAGAGAGCGATCTTGAGCTTATCCAATGGCTCGACCGCTGCGGCTACGACGAGGCGTGGTTCGGCGAACACCACTCTGCCGGATCCGAGCTTTCTGCGTCACCGGAAATCATGATTGCTGTCGCCGCCGAACGTACCCGGCACATCAGATTGGGCACCGGCGTGGTCAGTGTTTCGTATCACAACCCACTCTGGGTTGCCGAGCGCATTGTACAACTGGATCATCTAACGCGCGGGCGCGTGATGCTCGGCCTCGGCCCCGGTTCGCTGCCCACCGACGGCATCATGATTGGGCTGCAGCCAGGCCATACACGCGCGCTCCTCGAAGACGGGGCTGGCATAATCACCAAGTTGCTTACGGACGACGAACCCGTCACCTTCAAGAATGATCGCTGGGATTTGCGTGGTGCACGGCTACATGTGCGACCATATTCCAACCCACTTTTCGATGTCGCTGTTGCTGCCGTTGCCTCGCCGACGGGTGCGAAGCTTGCCGGTCGACATGGGCTTGGTTTGCTTTCGTTAGGCGCAACGACTGCCGCCGGTTTTGACGCCCTGGCGCTGCATTGGGACGTGCTGACGGCTGAGGCGAAGGCGTATGACAAAATCGCTGATCGCAGTAAGTGGCGCCTTTTAGGCTTATGCCATGTGGCCGAAACAAAGGAGCAAGCATATCGCGACGTGGAATACGGTATCGAGCACTGGTTCCGCTACCACCAACACGTAGCAGCTTTCCCGCAAATGACGGTATCGGGCAACGTCGTCGGCGAAATGATCGAGTTCATCAACGGTACCGGCCTTGGTGCCATCGGCACGCCGCAGTCATGCGCCGACCAAATTGAGCGCCTTTGGCAGCAATCCAACGGCGGCTTTGGCGTCTTTCTTATGCTAGCGCATAACTGGGCGAACCCGACCGCCACACTGCGCAGCTATGAATTGATCGCTCGCCATGTGATGCCCCACTTCCAGGGTCACGCGAAGGCTTCCCTCGATGCGGAGCGCCGCGCCAAGGAGCTCCGCACGAGCCTCGCCGCTGCACACTCAAAAGCAGTTGACGAAGCGCGATCACGCTACCAAGCGGAAGTTGCCAGCCGTGCATAGCGACTATAGTTGCTAAAGACGGGCCTTCCGGCACGCGATTACCCGCCGTGCACGTTCGATTGTTCGCTCGTTCAGGCCCCCCGGATAAGTGGGATAGCGACGTGCGCGGTGAGCTATCTCGGAGTCCATCCTATTAGGTGTAAGAAAATCGATTGGGCAGGCGATCACGACAAATGGCGCTACCCGCTAAAACGTCAGAATCATCGCTTGATATCGTTGGGGAATTTTGGTCGGGGCAGCAGGATTTGAACCTGCGACCTGCAGTACCCAAAACTGCCGCGCTACCAGGCTGCGCTATACCCCGCCTAATCCCGGCTGGAGGCAGCGGACGTCAAATCCGCTCCACTAGCGCGCCGCTGGATACAGGTTTCGGCCGTTTCCGGCAAGATCGGCCTCTGCAGCCTTGGCCCGAAAGCCGACGCGCCGCGGCGAGCCGCGTTTCCGCGCTACCGGTCAGTGATGGTCGGCAAAGATCGGACTCTCGACGCGATCGCCCGGGGCAATGCCGAACTTGCGCGCGGTGCCGGCGATCACTTCCAGAACGGCACGAACCGGAGCGCCAGAAGGAATCAACCGGTCCGACTGCGGTTGGGTATTTTCGGCAATCCGCACAATGCGGCCGTCGCCGGCAATGAAGATCATATCGAGCGGGATGTAGGTGTTGTGCATCCAGAAGGCGACCGGCTGCTCCTGTTTGAAGTCGAACAGCATGCCGTGCCCTTCGGGCAGTTCCTTGCGAAACATCAAACCGCGGGATCGCTCCGCCTCTGTGGTCGCAAGCTCAACGCTAAAGGCGTGCACGCCGCTCTTGGTGACAATATCGAGCGTGCCCTGGCCCGCGGCCTGCGCCGGGAGAGCGGCGAAAAAGGCCGCCGCCGCGGCAACGACGAGGCTCGCAGCAAATCGGACACCGGCGCCAAAGACGCCGGCAAGCCGGCCGTGACGTGCGGCTAATGAGACGCGGGACCGAGTGGTCCGGCTTCGGGGCGGACTTCGGCCGCCATCAAACCCTTGGGTCCGGGGCCATAGCGAACCAGGACGAACTGGCCCGGCCGCAACTCGGCAATGCCGAAGCGGCGCAGCGTTTCCATGTGGACGAAGATGTCCGGCGTCCCCTCCCCCCGCGTCAAGAAGCCGAACCCGCGAAGCCGATTGAACCATTTCACCTGTGCTCGTTCGAGGCTGCTGGTGGGGGTCACCGTAACATGGGTTCGCGGCGGCGGCATCTGTGCCGGATGGATCGCCGTCGAGTTGTCCATCGATATCACGCGGAAGGCTTGCAAGCCCTTCGGACGCGCAAGCACCTCGCACACGACGCGCGCGCCTTCATAAGCGGTCTGGTAGCCGTCGCGGCGCAGGCACGTGACGTGCAGGAGCACGTCGGCCATGCCGTTGTCAGGAATGATGAAGCCATAACCTTTGGCGACATCGAACCATTTGATGACGCCGGCGACCTCGATGACTTGCGCGGCCGCGTCGTCGGGAAGTTCGACGTTCGGCCCGAGCCCAGTCGTGGGGGATTTTGCTTCGATTCCGTCCGACGCCATGACGCCGTGGCCGCCGCTTTTTTGCTGACGCCCCGCGCGGGCGCTTACGAATCAACTGATTCGAACATAACACCGGTCACTCAGCGGAAAAGGACAAAAATGCAACACTAGGCCAAAAGAGTCACAGCCTGTGAAAATCGGTGGATGACGTGCGGTCAACGAATTGTTCGAGCACGGCTCCGATATCATGATGCACGACGAGATCGGCGATGTCGTCGAAGTCGGTCGGATCGCGGTTGATGATGATCAAGCGCGCACCGTTGCGTTTGGCCAGCAGTGGAAAACCGGCCGCAGGCCAGACTACCAGCGAAGAACCGATCGCCAGAAATAGGTCGCACGACAGCGTCAGCTCCTCGGCGCGCCGCATCGGCACGTCCGGCATCGCCTGCCCGAAGGAGATGGTCGCGGTCTTGATATAGCCGCCGCACGCCGGGCAATCGGGCGCACAGCCATTGCCGCTGTCCATGCGCTCGCGGACCCAGGGAAGCTCGTAACGCCGTTCGCAATCGAGGCACAAAGCATACGTGGTATTGCCATGCAGCTCGACGACGTGTTCGGCTGCTATGCCAGAGGCTTGATGCAGATTGTCGATGTTCTGCGTCACCACCGCGGGCACTTTTCCGGTTCGGTAAAGGCTTGCCAGCGCCCGATGTCCGCGCCCGGGCTGCGCCTGACCGAACTCGTCTTGCATCGCAAAGCGCCGCCGCCAGGATTCATTGCGCGCGTCCTGGCTGGCGAGAAACTCCTCGAACCCAATCGGCCGGTTCTTGGTCCAGATGCCGCCCGGCGAGCGGAAATCGGGAATGCCGCATTCGGTGGAGATTCCAGCACCGGTGAATGGCAGGACGATTTCGGCTTCTCCGACCATGTCGGCAAGCCTCTCCGCCGCGCCGCCGAAATCCGCAACGTTCATGCCTTCGACCCGCTCTTTCGGCCCTTTTGCCGCCGTCCTACATGTGGAAGGCCGGAGTGGATAAGCCGGAAGTATAAGTCCCCCACTCGTGCGGCGGTTCGAAAGTCCGCACCATCTTCGCCGGCACCTTATCATGCGGACTTCCGAACCAAAGCCACACGAGATCAATAGTTTGCTAAGTGTCCCTTTGATTCCGAAGTTCGCACTTGGGATTGCCGCCTGGTCATGCGAACTTCGGAATCGGGACACGAGCCAAGGTGCCATTATGCGCTATCTGCATACAATGCTGCGCGTGCGAAATCTGGACGCGGCGCTCGATTTCTATTGCAACAAGCTCGGCTTGAAAGAAGTTCGCCGCCGGACCGACGAGAAAAACAAATACACGCTCGTGTTCCTGGCCGCGCCGGGCGACGGCGAACTGGTTGCCAAGGGGCCGGAAACCCGTCAGGCGCCGCTGGTCGAGCTCACCTATAATTGGGACAGCAAGGAAGATTACGGCGAGGCGCGCTATTTCGGCCACCTCGCCTACGAAGTCGACGACATTTACGCGACCTGCGAGCGGCTGATGAAGGCGGGCGTCACCATCAACCGCCCGCCGCGCGACGGGATGATGGCGTTCGTGCGCTCGCCCGATAAGCAGTCGGTCGAGTTATTGCAGAAGGGCGCGGCATTGCCGGCAAAGGAACCCTGGAAGTCCATGTCCAATACCGGGCAATGGTGAAGTCGCCTGCGCTTGCTGACTGCGGCAAACGCCTCTATACCTCGCCCGCCTTCTTCTTAAACCGCACCCGCTTGGATGGCGCCCTTCGTCTAGCGGTCTAGGACGCCGCCCTTTCACGGCGGAAACACGGGTTCGATTCCCGTAGGGCGCGCCAAAAAATCAAACACTTGGTGGCCAGAAGTGCCGCTGTGTCCAATTGGTGTCGAATAAGCTGTAGCTACAGTTTACTGTTACCGCGCCCTTGGCGCGAAACCTTGTGACACGTGGCCGCTAATCACGGCGAAGCTTTAAGCTTCGGGGCGCGGCCAAGAGCTTCGATCGGTATCTCCATTTCGCGCCCAACGACCAATTGACCGCCAATGCCATTCGCCCTCGGTTTTGCGCTGGGCAATGATCACGAGCGCGACCAACGCATAAAGCCCGATGCGGCGATTGAAACTTTCGCGAAGCGGCTGCGCTGCAGGGTTGGAAGGCCCCGGCGCCGACCACCCAGGGCCTTCTTTGCTTGCGGCATTGGCTCACTAACCGGCGGCCGTTCACCTTCCTCGCGTTCGATCCTCAAGCGCGTTCCGCTTGGGGTTCTTTTGCGTCGGTGGCGGCTATTGGTCGATGTATGAGCAGCGATGATGCAACTGCTGTTCGCGAACACCGTCAAACATCGCTCGCGCATCAGGCTAACACTCCGACAGCCGGAGCGGGTGGTTGAGCAGTGGCACGGCGCCGGGCGTGACGCGGGAGGCCGAAGAGGATTGGTCGTAGGCCGAGCTCCCGTCACTGAAGATGTTTTTTACGCCAATCCAAAAATCGCTGAAACAACACATCGTTTTCGGTTGCAGAAGCCGGCAAATTTTTCGGCTTGGCGCTCCGAACAAACTCGCGAGGAGGTGCAAGATGGTGCTCCGATGGAGGAGGAGCTTTGTATAAAATTGGCGGAGCCGCGGCCCCGGCGGTCCCCGCCGTAACGACCGCAAGCAGCGTTACGCCAGCGAGAACGAGTTGGCGGTTCATATCGAGCTTTTTTCGCTACTGCGGCCGCCTCACGCGAACCAAAGCGGCTCTCGCCGCTGGCGCATTGCCCACTTCTCGCGAATATGCGGGATGACGAGCACAAGCAGCACGACGAAATAGCCGGCCAGCAAAAGGGCAACACCTGCAGCAAGAATTGTGAGCATCGCAGTTCCTTTCAGAAGGGTCCTGAAACGCGACGCAACCGGGCTGTGCAAAACGATCTGAACACCGCGCAGTCTCCATCTTATAGGCTTAACGAAAAGTTAACGCCCGGCGCATTGCCGCCGTTTGCGGAATAAGGGCGATGGCGGCGTGCAAGGCCAGCAGGTTGTCGCAAGGACTTGCGCGGCACGCCTGAAGCGATCTCGCGCATCTTTACCGCACGTAAGTTCAGTGGCAGGCTTTGGCGCATTGGCAACCACTGGAAGGATTACGACCATGCGTTATCTGCTGCCCGCAATTGCTATGGCTGGCCTCAGCTTGATCGGGACCTTCGGCGCGTCGGCCGCTCCGGTAAGTGGACAGGCCATTTCCAAGGCCGCCGCCCAATCGAATGTAGTCACACAAGTAGCCGAGCGATGTGGCGAAGGCTATCACCGCGGCCCAGACGGCCGATGCCACCGCAACTGACGACTTTTTTCGTTTCGACGATGGGGAGGAGGCCTTCTCCTCCCCAGATCTAATCTGAGCGTCCGAGTTGGCGGCCTCTTTCGTTTCGTCCGTCGGCTCGAATTTCAATACAGGAATTGTCGGCAGATGCCGTCTGCGGATAGACGGGACGGGTCGACGCGGCGTTCAATGCCGTTGAGAGACAGATAGCGACACGTTCGGCGATAGATGCTGCGTTGTGCCGCTGACGCGGCCCGGCTCCTGTACTTACCGGGAATGCGGATCCATGCTTCCCGCGCTATGCGGCTGCCCTCAGCGCGATATTCGCCCGCTTGGACATAGAGGAAGGCTGCCGCAAAAAACGTCGAAGCCGGCCTCGGCGAGTGTCGGTTTCAAGCCATTGGGCAATAGGCCGCCCGATGCGGGACTCCGCATTCGTTCATGGGCTTACCGAACAAGGCCCTGTTAGGGAAGATTAATTCAATTTATCGGCAAAATTGAATCATTTCCTTCGCAGATTTTCGAGATGTTTTTGCGCAAAATCATCGCGCAATGATTTAAGGCGCCTCAAGAGCAACCAAAGGCTCGTCACGATGACTGTCCCGGCAATGGCAACCGACACCCGCGCTCTGCGCTATCTCGCTTGGGTCGAGACAAGTTTACTGCCGCGTGTCAGCTGTTGCGTCGAGGATGTCTCACGAGACGGTGCAAAAATCAGAGGATTGGGTGCGCCTGTTCCAGACGAATTCACACTACACTTCGGCCGGAGGGGTGAGGCGAAGGTCCACTGCCGCGTTCGCTCGCGGTCAGCCACACGATGTGACGTGGACTTCGTGGCCTACCCCGGCCCGCAGTGACATCGCCCGCGTTATCTGTTTGCAGTTCACGCTCGTCGAGCAGGCTGGCGCTAATTCAGCTCGCGGTCTTCGTGTTCGTGATTCTTTTCGCTCTGTCTTTTCTTGGATCACTAGTTGCCAGGACGGCCCGGGCTAGCCGAAAGGAGGAAGCTTTGCGCGCGATGAATAGTGGTGCCGGTATCAACAGACTTCAGTAATCGTACAATTCCCAGATGGTCGCTCCAGGAGCTACAAATGAATTGTCCAGTTTGCAGCACTCGCTCAGAAAATATTCCGAACAGCGTTCATTGCAAAAGCGTCCGCTGCCCGAACTGTGGAGATTATGATATTTCCGGCTCACCCTTTGATTTCGGTCGTTTCCAAAGGCTCGGATTAGACCTGCGCGTTGCTGAACTGGAAAAGGCTAAACAGTCGCCGAGACGAGCGAACCGGCCCATCATCTCAGCCTACTGAGCGACACGTGAGAGTGCTATTGTCAGTCAGATCACCGCGGCCGGGGAATTGGAAAAACCTAACGAGCGAGCGTGTCATCCGGGAGGCTGAAGAGGGTTGGTCGTGAAAGCGGCCGAGCTCGTCGTGCAAGTGCGGTGTTTGGTTTGCCGGCACAAGAGCATTTTGAGCAATCAAGCGCTGGCGAGTTTTGCCATAAAGTCGGATGCGCCGATTGCAGCTTTCGTGAAGCGGCTGCGCTGTAGCAAATGCGGCAGCGGAAGTGTTGTCGCAAATCGCATTGCCACGAACGAAGCAGCGGCCCGAAGATTGGGCGCCTAGATGGGTGGGCCGCCGCTTTCCGCTGCCCGGAACCCGCCTGCTCCCTTCTGCGTTTGACTGGCGAGGGCGGGGCAGCGGGAAACGGCCATGAAACGATTCCGCCGCGTTGACCCCTTAGAGGTCGCCATAGCGATTTTCGGCGCAGCCTTTTTTGTTGGGCTGACCATGGCCTTCTGAACGGCATCGAAGCCGTGCTTGCGAACAACGATCGGTTCGATGTTTGTCAGGTAAGATCATCGGCCGAACCGCTTTCCGCCACCGAGGATCACCAGGAACACAAGATGCTTCGCTGGTGTCGCTGGCGATACGAAGTTTAGTGCGTCACGGCGCCCATTGAAGGGCGCCGCCGCGAGACATTACATCAAACGCGAAGGGCGGCCGAGCGCAGCCCCCATCCCGACACCAAACTGCGCCCGGCCAAAAAGCCCAAGACTGAGGCAACGACTATCGCACCCCGAGCGCTTAAACTGCTCGGGGCTCCTTTTTATGGCGGCGCAAGCCCTTACCGACGAGGTTCCATCTGATTATTGCGTACTGTGGCATTCGCGCCACTATGACTGCCCCTTCGGCGGTGATGGTGTGCGGCGCATGGCGCGGCGATCGGCCGGACACCGCCTTCGCGCTATCGCTTTGGCGGTATTTTAGTTGCAAAGAGCGCCATGGCTTCGTCCGCCAGCACCCCGCCGGTGATGGTGATCGGGGCGAACGGCGCCTTGGCGGCGACTTCGGCACTGGGGATCATGATCTGATCGATCTTGGTTGCGAGCTGCTCGACGGAGGCGGCGAAGACCAGCCGGCCCACGCGGCACCAGATGAGCGCGCCCATGCACATCGCGCAAGGTTCGCCCGAGGTATAGAGCGTGCTGCCCTGGAGTGCCTTGGGGCCGTGATCGGCAAGACAGCGGTGTATCGCCACCATTTCCCCATGTGCCGTCGGGTCGCCCACGCTGGCATTGCGTCCGCGCGCGATGACCGCGCCGTCGCGCACGATGACAGCGCCAAACGGGTATTCACCCTGCCGCGCCTCCTCGAGGGCAAGGCGCATGAAGCGCTCGTCATCTCTCGAGGCTTCCGCGCCGACGGCTGCGCGGCCTGCGGACATGACGGCGGCGGAGATGACGCCGAAGACCACGGCGCGGCGGCTCGCGGGCAAGGGCGACGCGCGATACCCGGAACAATCGTCAGAACAATCCATGTGGAAGACCCCCAACTAGCCGATGCGCTTTTTTGCAAAAGTTTGGCGGGCAAGTATTTGCAGAGCCTATTTTTATCTGGTTATGCCGGTCGATGACACTGGGCGGGCGTCCGATTTGGGTGTTTTCGAAAAAGCCTTCACCACGGCAGTTGCGCAAGGCCGAGACCTTGCGCTTCAATAGCGCCGGTCTCGCAACATCCGATGGAGGGAGCAATGTTGCACAGGCGCGAAGTCATGTTCGGTCTGGCCGGCCTGGCGCTGGCGCAAACCTCGTTGGGGCGGCTCGGTGCGGCACTTGCCGCCGATAAGATCAAACCGGGCGCATCAAGCGCCCTGATCGTGGTCGACGTGCAGAACTGTTTCCTGCCCGGCGGCAGCCTCGCGGTCAAAGACGGCGATCAGGTTATTCCAGTGATCAACCGCATCGCCAAAAGCTTTGAGAATGTGGTGATGACCCAGGATTGGCACACGGCGCACCACATTTCCTTCGCATCCAGCCACGAAGGCAAAAAGCCGTTCGAGATGATCAAGCTCGCCTACGGCAATCAGGTGCTGTGGCCGGACCATTGCGTGCAAGGTACCGACAGCGCAAAAATCGCCAAGGACATCAACATTCCGCAGGCGGAGCTGATTATCCGCAAAGGCTTCCACAACGACGTCGACAGCTACTCGGCGTTCCTTGAGGCCGACAAGGAAACGAAAACCGGTCTCGCCAGCTACCTGAATGAGCGCCGGATCGATACGATTTTCGTGACCGGGCTGGCGACCGATTTCTGCGTTGCCTGGACGGCGATCGATGGCCGCCACGCCGGCCTGAACGTTTATGTCGTCAACGACGCCTGCCGCGGCATCGACATCAACGGCTCGCTGGCGGCGGCGTGGAAAGACATGACCGACGCCGGCGTGAAGAAAATCGAGTCGAGCGATATCGGCTAAAGCTTCGAGGTCATTGCGAGGAGCGAAAGCGACGAAGCAATCCAGATCTTTTTTGTGTCACTCCTGGATTGCTTCGCTGCCGCTCGCAATGACGAGCTGCGAAATCAGCGGTTCTTGTCGCGGAACCGATCCATCAGCGGCTTGTCTTGCCCGCCGTCGATCTCGATCATGGTGCCGTTGACCATTTGCGTCAGCGGCGAAGCCAGCATGACGACCAGATTGGCTACCTCGTCGACTTCGGCAATGCGCCCGAGCGGGATCGACGCCGGCGCCAGCTTGTCCGCCTCCTCGTAGGAAATTTTCATGTCGCGCGACATTGCCTTGACCAGCCCGGCCCAGCGCTCGGTGCGAACCGGGCCGGGATTGACGGCGACAAAGCTGATGCCGTGCTTGCCGTATTGGCCGGCGAGCGAAACCGTCAGGTTCTGACCGGCGGCATTGGCCGCGCCCGGGCATATCTCCCAATAGGAGGGCTTCACGCCGTCATTGCCGATCAGATTGACCACGCGCCCGCCGCCTTGCTTGACCATGATCGGCAGCACGTAGCGCAGGCAGCGCACGTAGCCCATGAACTTGAGCTGCAGGCCTTTCTCCCAATCGTCTTCGCTCAAGTGCTCGATGACGCCGCCGGCGGCTGAGCCGGCATTGTTGACCAGAATGTCGACCCGCCCGAGCGCTTCGTGCGCCTGCTGGACGAAGGCTTTGGCGTCGGCATCCTTGCGAAGGTCGGCCGGGATGGGAATGATTTTGCGGTTGGTCGCGCGCGCAATCTCCTTCGCGGCAGCCTCCAACGGCTCCTTGCGCCGCGCGCAGATGGCGACGTCGACGCCTTCCTTGGCGAGCGCCAGCGTAATACCTTTGCCGATCCCCTCGCTGCCGCCGCTGACCAGTGCGGTCTTACCCTGAAGTTTCAGGTCCATGCTTTAATCTCCCTGTTCTTTGGCTTTTAGGTGATTGCGCGATCAGGCGCTTGAGCTTTTGCGGCGTGATCGGAAGCTCCGTCACCGCATTCGGCAAGCTCAAGGCATCATCGATGGCCGCGGCGAGCGCTGCGCCGACCGCATTGGCGCCGCCCTCGCCGGCGCCTTTCAAGCCTAGCGGATTGAGCGGACTTGGCGCGTCTTCGCAAATGAGCACGTCGATCGGCGGAATTTCGCGGGCCGTCGGCATGAGATAGTCGGCGAACGTCACCGACAGCGGCTCGCCGCGCTCGTCGTAGAGAAATTCTTCGAACAACGCGCCGCCAATGCCTTGCGCGCAGCCGCCGGCGATCTGGCCTTCGATCAGCATCGGATTGACCGCTTTGCCGACGTCGTAGGCGACGAGATAGCGCTCGATGGCGACGGCGCCGGTCGCGCGATCAACCCGCGTGACGGCGATGTGCACGCCATAGGGGTAATTCATGTGGCTGGTGCGGAAACAGGCTTCGGCTGAAAGCCCGCCCTTCTTCGCCGCGGGCCCGTTGGCCGCCGCTTTGAAGCGTGCGCGCCAGCGCGCCGAGGCTGATGGACGGGCCACTCGTGGCATCGGTGCGCACGATTTCGCCGTCCACCACATCGAGCAGGCCGACGGGCGCCTGCAGAAGCTCGGCCGCGGCCGCGAGCGCCTTGTCGCGCAACGCGGAAGCCGCCATGCGCGTCGCCTCGCCGGCCATCACCGTCACGCGCGAAGCAAATGCGCCCATGCCGCGTTCGATACGGTCGGTCTGGCCGTGGACGACGTGCACCTTTTTGTAGTCGACGCCGAGCGTATCGGCGCAGATTTGCGCCAGCACCGTCTCCATGCCCTGCCCGACCGACGCTGCGCCGCTGACGACCTCGATCGCGCCGTCACCGCCGACCTCGACCTTGACCTCATCGAACGGTCCCAAGCCGCTCTTTTCGACGAAACATTGCGACGCCGGCGCCGACGAGTTCGCCCTTGGCGCGGCGGTTTTCGAGATCGCGGCGAAGCCGCGGCCATTCGACCGCATTGAGCGCCTTGCCAAGAAGACCGGCATAATCGCCGGAATCGAGCACGATCTCCGTGCCCAGCGTGTCGAGCGCCCGCGCATAAGGCATCTGCTCTTTGCCGATCAGATTGCGCCGGCGCACCTCGATCCGGTCCAAGCCGAGCTTGTCCGCGATCGCATCCATCAGCCGTTCGCGCACGAAGGTACTCTCGAAGCGGCCCGGCGCGCGATAGGTGCCGCACGGCGTCTTGTTGGTGAGCCGGATATGCGCCGCGGCGCGATAGGCCGGAACGCGGTAAGGCCCGGGCAGCATCGCGGCGGCGAGGTCGGGTACGGTCGCCGCGTGGGTGCGCACATAGCCGCCCTGGTCGTGAAAAATTTCGTTATCGATGGCGAGGATGACGCCATCGCGATCGACCGCGGCGCGTACACGATGCTGCTGCTGGCGCGAATGATTGGCGGCAATGAGATGCTCGCGGCGGTCCTCTATCCATTTGACCGGGCGGCGGAAGCGCAGCGCGGCGGCGCACACCAGAACGTCCTCCGGATAGAGTTCGCCGCGAATGCCAAAGCCGCCGCCGACATGGCCCTCATAAAGCTGCACGGACGCAGGCTTGCGTCCGAGCATGCGGGCGATCTGGTCCCGGTTCCAATGCGGCACCTTGGCGGCGCCATGCATTTCGAGCACGTCGCGCGCGGCATCGTAGCGGGCGATGGCGCCGCGTGTTTCCAGCGGCACGCCGGAATGCCGTCCGATTGAAAGCGTGGCGGCAACTATCGTGTGGGCGCCCGCAAACGCGGCGTCGACGTCGCCGTAGCCTTTACGCAGGATTGCAGGTTCGGTGGACAGGTTCGGCTCGAACTCTCCGGGATCATCGTCCGCGCGCAGGATCGCCGGTAATTCCTCGACGTCGAGGGTAACGAGGTCGGCCGCGTCCTCGGCCAAATACGGGTCCTCGGCAAAAACGGCCGCGACCGGCTCGCCGACGTAGCGCACCTGGCCGGTGGCAAAGAGCCGTTGCCGGTAGGGCTCGAGCCCGGCGAGCCGGCTCAAGCGAAAATCGATGGGCGGAATGTCGGCGACGTCCGCCGCTGTCCACACCGCATGCACGCCCTTTTTCGCCAGCGCTGGCAGTGGCATCGACCGCGCGCAGCCGCCCGTGCGCGAAGTCTGAGCGAACCATGCGCATATGCAGCTGGCCGGGAAAGGATATATCGGCGGCAAAGCGGCCTCGTCCGGTCAGCAGCGTTCGATCTTCCAGGCGCGGCAGCGAACGGCCGATGTGCGCCGTCTTCTTCGTTTGCGGCGCGCCCATAGCTTTAGCGCCGCCGCATTTCCGCGGCGGCGGCGCGAACCGCCTTGACGATGTTCTGGTAACCGGTGCAGCGGCACAGATTGGACGACAGCACGTCGACGAGTTCTTCGTCGCCGATGTCGGGATCGCGTTCGAGCACGCCGGTCACCAGCATCAAAAATCCGGGCGTGCAAAAACCGCACTGCAAACCATGATGCTCCATGAAAGCGCGCTGCAGCGGATTCAGTTCGTCGCCATTGGCCAGACTTTCCACGGTGCGAATGGCTTTGCCCTCGGCCTGCACGGCAAACATCAGGCAGGAGCGCACCGGCTCGCCGTCGAGCAAAACCGTGCAGGCGCCGCAGACGCCGTGTTCGCAGCCGATATGGGTGCCGGTCTGGCCGCAATCCTCGCGGATGGCGTCGACCAGCGTGCGCCGGGGCTCGACCGAGATGGCGTAAGCGTGCCCGTTGACAGTGAGCGTAATGTCGCTCCGATCGCTCATGGCCGGCGTTCTCCTGCACCGCGCAGCGCCGCGCGGATCCGTTGCGGCGTTGCCGGGATTTCGTTGAGCGCAACGCCGAACGGCGCCAGCGCATCGTTGATGGCGTTGAGCACGGCGGCCGGCGCACCGATGGCGCCACCTTCGCCAAGACCCTTGGCGCCGGTCACGGTTTCCGGGCGTCGGCGTCTCCAAGTGCAGAATTTCGATCGGCGGTATTTCGCGGCTCGTAGGCGGCAAAAAATCGGCGAGCGTGGCGGTCAGAATGTTGCCGGTCTCGTCGTACACGATCTCCTCGAGCAGCGCGTTGCCGATGCCCTGGGCAACGCCGCCGGCGATCTGACCGTCGACAATCATCGGATTGACCAGCCGGCCGGCGTCCTCGGCGACAATGAAGCGCTCGATGCGCACGCGGCCGGTTTCCGGATCGACCTCCACGACGGCGGCATGGCACGCATTGGAAAAAGTGCCGGCTGGGTCGTAGGTGGCCGTTTCGGAAATGCCCGGGTCGATGTCGCCCTTGAAGAGATGCGCCTGGTGATAGGCGGCGCGCGCCAAGCTCTCAATGGTGAGAACGCGGTCGGTTCCGGCAATGCGGGCGACGCCGTCTTCGATCACGATGTCTTCGGCGGCGGCTTCAAGAAGCTGGCTGGCGATGCGCAGAAGTTTGCTGCGCACTTTGCGCGCGGCAAGCAGGCTTGCGCCACCGGCGATGACCAGCGAGCGGCTGGCGAACGTTCCCCAGCCGTAGGGCGTACGGTCGGTATCGCCGTGAACCACCTTGATCCGCGCCGGCGCGACGCCGATCTGGTCGGCGACGATTTGCGCAAGCGTGGTGCGCAGCCCTTGACCATGCGGGCTCGCGCCAATCCGAAGCTCGACAAAACCGGAAGGATCCATCGACAACGCGACGGTTTCCCAGCCGAGCGTCACTCCCATGCCGCGCGCGGCGAAAGCCGGCGTGCCGTAGCCGGTCCGCTCGGAAAAGGTCGCAAGACCTAATCCGAGGTAGCGGCCGTTGCCCCGCGCCTCCTGCTGGCGACGGCGAAACGCCGGCACGTCGAGCGCGGTGACAGCCATATCCAGCGTCTGCCGGTACGATCCTTCGTCGAACTTCAGGCCGGTTGCCGAAGTGTAGGGAAATTTTTCGATCAGGTTCCGCCGCCGAAGGTCCGCCGGCTCCAACGCAAACTGCGCCGCCGCGGCATCCATCAACCGCTCCAGCGCCAGCGTGATCGACGGACGCGACACGCCGCGATAAGGCGCCATCGGGCAGGTGTTGGTGAGGACCCCGCGCGCGATGCAGGAATAGGCGCGCACATCATAAGGACCGGGCAATTCGGCCAGCGCCATCAGCGGCTCGACCGCACACGTGGTCGGATAACAGGAATAGGCGCCGACATTGGCGGTCACTTCGGCCGACAGCGCGACCAGTTTCGCGCTGCCGTCGAAGCTGCCCTGCAGGCGCAGATACTGATCGCGGCTATGAAACGCGGCCATTAGATTTTCGCGGCGATCCTCGGTCCAGGCGACGGAGCTGCGGAGTTTGCGGGCAAGCCAGACCAAAACCACGTATTCGGGGACAAGCGACATTTTCTGACCAAAGCCGCCGCCGACATCCGGCGCGACGACGCGCAGGTCGCTTTCCGCCATTCCGAGCAGATCGGCGATGGCGGTACGCATCAGATGCGGCATCTGCGTGGCGCAGGTCAGCGTGACCCGGCCGGAACCGGCATCGTAGGAGGCACAGCCGGCGCGGCCCTCGAGCGGCGACGCATTCTGGCGACGCGAGCGGATTTCAACCGTAACCTGCCGCGCCGCGCTTTCTTGCACGGCCGCAAAACCCGGCGTCTCAAACTTGGCTTCGACGGCGATGTTGCGCCCCGCCGCCTCGTGAATCGGCCGTGCTTGCGGCGCAAGCGCCGCGCGCGCATCGGCGATGGCGGTCGTCTCGGCGATGTCGACGGAGACGAGGTCGGCCAAATCCTCCGCCTGCGCGTCGCTCGAAGCAATTACGGCCGCGATCGGTTCGCCGACGAAACGCACGACGCCGTCAGCCAAGATCGGCTGCTCAATTTGCACATAGCCGAACTTGTGCAAGGCGGGCGCAATCGGTTTCACGCCGTTGAGGTCCGAGGCGGTGATGACGGTCGCGCCGTCGGGTATGGTGATCTTCTCAATGCGCCCGGCGGCGACCGGGCTGCGCACGAAACGCACCCGGTGCGCCGCTTTCAAATCGGCGGTGAAGCGGCCGCGGCCGCTCAACAGCGCCGGGTCCTCCAGCCGCCGGATCGCCCGGCCGACCCACGCCGTTCCCGAACCCTTGGTCGGCGCGCTCATGCGCAGCGTCCGCTCAAGGGCGCGCAGCGTGACCGCGCGCACGAGATCGAGCCGGAATGCGGCATCGGCATGGGCGTCTTCCATCGGCTCGATGGCTGCGGCCGCCGCTTCGGCCGCGGCGCGAAAGATTTCAGCGCCGGGTTTGTGGCCGGCAAGGACGGCTTCGGCTTCGGCAATCCGCCGCGGGTGATCCTCGGCGCCGCCTACGCCCACGCGCGGTTCGATAATGACACCGTCCTTGAGGCGGTACACCGTCAGCGCCATCGCTAGCGCATAATCGCCGACGCGCCGGCTGAACTCATAGAAGCCACAACGCGCGTCGGCCGCGAGTAAAGGTACGCGCACTTCGAGCAGCAACTCATCCTCGGCCAGCGCCGTCGCCATCATCCCGGCGAAAAAGTCGGCGGCAGCGATGGTACGCCGGCCGCGCCGGCTGGCGGCGACAAGATCGGCGTCGAGCGTTACCGCGGTCAAACACCACTCCGACGCCGGGTCGGCGTTCGCCAGACTGCCGCAAAACGTGCCACGAATGCGGATCGGGTAATGCGCGATGTGCGATGCGACGGTCGAAAGCAGCGCGCCCGTCGGTCCCGGCGCAACCGGGCGGTGAAACGCGGCATGGCGCACGCATGCCGAAATGCGCAGCGCGTTGCCGTCGAGCCCAATCCGGTCGAGGCCGGCCACGCCGTTGATATCGATCAGATGCGCCGGACGCGCCATGCGAAACGCCATCATGGGGACGAGACTTTGGCCACCAGCGAGAATGCGGCCGTCGCGCGGCGCGAGTTCGGCCAGTTTTTCCACCACCTCGTCGACGGTTCGCGGTGCGTGGTACGCAAATGTCGCAGGCTTCACCGGACGATATTCCCTGTCGCTTTCAAGCGCATAACTCCGCCAGTTTCCCCGCGATCAAAGGACCGTCACTCAAGGTAAGGCCGTCCGCCACTGCGTCGGCGAGCCCGAGGCGAGCGGTTATGGGCGGGGCGCTTTAAATTGAAAAATGTTCTAATAATTGAACTTGCGCAAGGTACGTTACAAGGCACGTTATAGGACGGGTCCGGTCTGATCGCCCTTCGGCGGCGACCGCCGCAGGATCGAGGAGCGCGCGATGGACGTTTTTGTTTACGGCAAAAGACGGCCCTTGCCGGCAAATTTCGATGAATTTCTGACCGTTTCCGATACGGCCATCGTGTCGATCGACCTTCATCAAGGCCATCTCGCCGACACGCCGGACTGCCCCTGCCCGGCACCGCGGGCGCGCGAGGTCGTCGAGGGCGTGGACCGCTTCCATGCCGCTGCGCGCGCCTTAGGCATTCCGGTCATCCACGTCAAAAGCGTGCTCCGCGCCGACGGCAGCGACGACGTCAATGGAATAAAATCGGCCTGGCGCTACGTATTTCCGCTTCACGTCGGTCCCATTCCCAATTCCGATCAGCACGCCATGGAAGGCAGCCGCTGGACGAAATTCGTCACCGAGGTGGCCGATGGCGACCAGGTGGTGCAAACGAAGAAGCGCCTTTCGGCATTCTATCCGACCGATCTCGATTTCCTGCTGCGCAACATGGGCGTCAAACGCCTGGTGCTCAACGGCTGCATGACCGATTGCTGCATTCTCAACACCGCGTTCGATGCCTCAAATCTGGGCTACCGGGTGACGGTGGCGCAGGACCTCGTTCGCGGGACCAATGCCGAGATGGAGGACGCGGCTTTGAAAATGGTTTCGCTGCACATCGGCTTGGTTGCCGACAGCGGCGACCTCGTCGCCGAGTGGCAGCGGCAGATCGATGCGGGCAATGCACCTCTGGCGCCGATGAAGCTCGCACGCGGTTGATGGTCGCCGGCCACGGCCAAATGTCAAATCCGCTCAACTAGTCGCGGCGGACGTTGAACCACAAGGCCCGCGCCATCATATTGCTGCGGTTCCAGATCCGATGCCGGCGGCGCGAGCTGTAGGAGATAAGGTCTCCGACCCGCAGTTCGTGGGGAACGCCGTCGACTTCGACCGTCAAGCTGCCCTCAAGCACGTAGCCGTACTCAAAGCCATCGTGCGCAACCGGCTTTTCGGCGTTTGCGGTATTGGCCGCGTACTCGTCAATCGCTGTCGATATTCCGCGCGCGCGGTCTTCGCGCAACAGTCGGTGCACAACGTGTTTGGCGGTTTCCACCGCCGGCTGATCGGAGCCGTGGACGACAAGATCATTCTCCGACGCCGGCTCGTGCACGATGAGATCAGAGATCGTAACCCCAAGCGCGCTGGCAATCACAATGAGGGAGCCGATCGAGGGCGACGCACAGCTGCGCTCCACCAGGCTCAGCATGGAGGAGCTCAGATTGGTCTTTGCCGCCAGGGTCTTCAAGGTCATGCCGCGCGCCAGGCGCAGTTCGCGCATGCGCAATCCGATTGCCGCAAGCGTGCTCGCCATGGTTTGCGTCGTTGCCCGGGAAATAAAACCTGCGCCTGCCCGCACCGCGCGTTCCCAACCGCCGGTTTCCACCTCACGGGTACGTAGATTTCTTCCATTCCGCTTGCTCATGGCGTCATCCGGGTTGACGTTCGATATTATCGAAAATTATTCTGACCGGCGCAATTTTCGCCAGAGACGCGATTCCGGACCGTCGCCCCCGATGGTCCAGGCCGCGGGCGTTTGGCCGTTGCGCGAATCGCCTTTCCGCTCGCTTTCATCCTTTAAGGTGCCCCAACATGAAGATTGTTGATCTCAGCCATCTGATGAATGTGCATACGCCTGGTTGGGTCGGTTATGCCGGCAATCAGATGTACTACGCGCAAAATTTGCAGACCAAAATGATTGTCGCGCAACGGATCGATACCGCCCTGCATGTCGGCACCCACATCGACGGCGCAATGCACGGCACCGATGGCATGGGCGATATGGCCTCTTATCCGCTCGATTTCCTGGTCGGACCCGGCGCCGTCGTCGATGTATCGGCGCACATGGACGACTGGGCGGTGATAACGCCGAAAATGATCGAGGCGGCGCCGGTCGAGGTGAAGGACGGAGACATCCTGATCATTCGCACCGGCTGGAACCGCTATTGGGAGGGCCAGCCGCAGCAAGATCTGGTCCGCTATTTTTGCATGCATCCGGGCGGCACGATCGAGCTGCTGGAATGGATGCTGAAGAAGAAGATCAAATGGTTCGGCATCGACTGCGGCTCGGCCGATCACTCGATGAACACGTCCATCCGCCACATGCGACCGGATATCGCCAAGCGCTTCGAACAAAAAGTCGGCAAAAGCTGCGAAGAGTTTTTCGGCGACTTTCACTACGTACACAAGAAATCCGGCCGCCACGTCGTCGAAAATATCTTCCCCTTCCACAGCTACGCTTTCTCCGAGGGCTTGATCCATGCCGAGAACATCGGCGGCGACGTGGAAAAAGTGCTCAATCAGCGCTTTATCATCGGCGCCTTTCCCTGGCGCTATGAAGGCCTGGAAGCGTGTCCGTGCCGCATCGTGTGCTTCACCGAATGCGGCGATAAGGTCGAGGCGATCGGCGACGTCGCCAAGGCGATCTTTTCGCGGCGCACTTGATACCCGGGCGCCATGGCGGCGCAATCGGCGGGGGACAAGACGAAGGGTCGGCACGGTAAGGTCCGAACAGCGAAATCGGAGCAACACCATGCGCGCTCATGCCCTCGCCATTCTCGCCGGTGCATTATCGTTGTCGGCGGCGCTCCCGGCATCCGCCCAGGACACGATCAGGATCGGCGAGCTCAACAGCTACAAGAGCCAGCCGGCCTTTCTCGATCCTTACAAGAAGGGCTGGGAAATGGCGGTCGACGAGATCAACAAAGCCGGGCGGCGTGTTGGGCAAGAAGCTCGAAATCGTCTCGCGCGACGACGGCGCCAATCCGGGAGATGCGGTGCGCGTCGCCGAAGAACTGGCGACCGCGGACGGCATCAACATCCTCTGCGGCACGTTTCTTTCCAATGTCGGTCTCGCGGTTACCGAGTTCGCCGGCAAGAAAAAGGTATTCTTTCTCGCCGCCGAGCCGCTGACCGACAAGATCACCTGGGCGAACGGCAACCATTATACCTTCCGCCTGCGGCCCTCGACCTACATGCAAGTAGCGATGCTGCTGCCCGATGCGCTCGCAGCGAAGAAGAAGCGATGGGCGCTGGTCTATCCGAATTTCGAATACGGACAATCGGCGGCGGCCGCGTTCAAGGAACTGATGAAGGCGAAGCAGCCGGACGTCGAGTTCGTGACCGAGCAGGCGACGCCGCTAGGCAAGATCGATGCCGGCGCGGTCGCCCAGGCCATTGACGACGCCAAGCCCGACGCCATCTTCAGCGCTCTGTTCGGCGGCGACTTGACCAAATTCGTGCGCGAGGGTGACACCCGCGGCACGTTCAAGGATCGCCTCGTGGTCGATCTGCTCGGCGGCGAGCCGGAATATCTCGATCCGCTCAAGGACGAGGCCCCGGCCGGCTGGGTCGTCACCGGTTATCCGTGGAACGAGGTCGACACGCCGGCGAACAAGGCTTTTGTCGCCGCCTATCAAGGAGCGGTATCACGACTATCCGCGGGTCGGCTCGATTGTCGGCTACACCACGATCAAGTCGATCGCCGCCGGGATCGCCAAGGCCGGCTCGACCGATACCGAAAAGCTGGTCGAGGCCTTCCGCGGGCTCAAGGTGGACACCCCGTTTGGTCCGATCGTCTTTCGCGCCAGCGATCATCAGTCGACCATGGGCGCCTATGTCGGCAAGCTCGCCGTGAAGAACGGCCACGGCACCATGGTCGATTTCAAATATGTCGACGGGGCGAGCGTGCTGCCGTCCGATGCCGAAGTGAAGAAGCTGCGGCCGGCGTCGGCGGATTGACGCTTCGCCAGCGCAGCCGAAGTGCGGTGACCCTGTCCGCGCCGCTTTGCTATCGTCGCGCATGAGCTGGGAAGGCCTTGCGTTTCAGGCCCTTGATGGCCTTTCCTCGGCGTCCGGCCTGTTCTTCGTTGCCGCCGGACTTTCGCTGATCTTCGGCGTCACGCGCATTATCAATATCGCGCACGGCTCGCTCTATATGCTGGGCACCTATATCGCCGTACACGCTGGTGACGGCGATGGGCGGCGCGCTCGGCTTTTGGGGCGGCATAGTGTTGAGCGCGCTCAGCGTCGCGATGCTCGGCGCCGTGATCGAATTTCTGCTCTTGCGCCGCATCTATTCGTCGCCGGAACTGTTCCAGCTGCTGGCAACGTTCGCGCTCCTCTTGATTATCAACGATGCCGTGCTCTGGCTGTGGGGACCCGAGGATTTGCTCGGCCCGCGCGCTCCCGGATTCCGCGGCGCGGTCGAAGTCCTCGGCCGGCATATGCCGACTTACGATGTCTTTCCTATTGCTGTGGCGCCGATCGTGCTCGTGCATTCTTCATCTCGTCTTTGCGCGCACGCGGTTTGGCCGGCTGGTGCGCGCGGCGACCGAAGACCGCGAAATGCTCGGCGCGCTCGGCGTCAACCAAGTCGGTCTTGTTCACGGCCGTTTTTGCGCTCGGCTCGCTGCTTGCCGGCCTCGGCGGCGCGCTGCAGGTCGCCCGCGAGCCGGCCGATCTCGGCCCGACCTCACGGTGATCACCGACGCCTTCGTCGTCGTCGTCATCGGCGGCATGGGCTCGATCGTCGGCTCCTATATTGCCGCCGTGCTCGTCGCCGAGGTGAAGGCGCTTTGCATCGGCATCGGGCTCGTTCATTTCGCCGGCTTCTCGGTGAATTTCTCCAAGCTGACCCTGGTGGCCGAATTTTTGGTCATGGCGGTGGTGCTGATCGCCCGGCCGCAAGGCTTGCTGGGCCGGCCGCAGCAACCGCCGCGCACGACCGGCGCAGTGGAAGCGCCGATCCGGCCGGCGTCGCTGCCGCTCGGTGATTTTCGCCGCCGCGGTCGTCGCTTTCGCTCGTCGTGCTGCCGCTCAGCGGACGCGCGCCGCCTTATGCGCTGGTGCTCGGCATCGACGTGGTGATCGCCGTTTTATTCGCGACCAGCCTGCATTTCATCATGGGTCCGGGCGGCATGCACTCGTTCGGCCATGCCGCCTATTTCGGATTGGGCGCCTATGGCGCGGCGCTGCTGGTGAAATGGCTGGCCGTGCCCATGGGCGTGGCGCTGGCCGCCGCGCCGATTGCGGCGGTCCTCGGCGCGCTGTTGTTCGGCTGGTTCTCGGTCCGGCTTTCCGGCGTCTATCTCGCCATGCTGACTTTGGCCTTCGCCCAGATCGTCTGGTCCATCGTGTTCCAGTGGCAGGAGCTGACCGGAGGCTCCAACGGCGTGCTCGGCATCTGGCCGAGCGCACCGTTCGATCAGCTTTCGGCCTTTTTCCTGCTCGCGCTGGCGCTGGTCGTCGTCGGGCGTTCTGCTGTTGCGCCGCATCCTGTTCGCGCCGTTCGGCTACGCCATGCGCGCCGGCCGCGACTCGCCGTTGCGGGCCGAAGCCATCGGCATCAACGTCAAGCGCGTGCACTGGCTTGCTTTCGCGCTCGCCGGCCTGGTTTGCGGCGTCGCCGGCGGCATTTTCGCCTTCGCCAAAGGCTCGATTTCGCCGGAGACCATCAGCATCGGCCGCTCGATCGACGGACTGGTCATGGTTCTGCTCGGCGGCATTCAGGCTCTGTCCGGCCCGATTGTCGGCGCCGCCGTGTTCACGACGCTGCAGGATTTCGTCATGCAGGAAACCGAATATTGGCACGCGCTGCTTGGCGGCATCATTCTGGTGCTGGTGCTGGCCTTTCCCGTCAGGCCTTGCCGGTGCGTTTCTGCGCCTGGCCGCGCGCAGGCGGCTCGCCATGAGCGAGCTCGCCGTATCGTCGCTGTCGCAAAAGCTTCGGCGCCGTGCGCGCGGTCGACGACGTGAGCTTTTCGGTGGCCGCCGGCGAATTTCTGGCGCTGATCGGCCCGAACGGCGCCGGCAAATCGACCTGCTTCAACACCATCAACGGGCAGCTGAAGCCCGACGCCGGCACCATCCAGTTTCGAGAGCGGCGATATCGCCGGATTGCCGCCGCGCGAAATCTGCCGCCGCGGCATTGCCCGCACGTTTCAGGTCGCCGCGACCTTCGGCTCGATGACTGTCGCTGGAAAACGTGCAGATGGCGCTTATCGCGCATGCCGGCGAGACCTACCGGCTGTGGCGCAGCGCGCGGCTCGTACCACCGCGCGCGCGCCATGGCGCTTTTGCATCAGGTCGGAATGGCGGAGGCGGCGGACCGGCCGTGCCGCGAGCTCGCCTATGGCGACGTCAAACGCGTCGAGTTCGCGATCGCGCTCGCCAGCGATCCGCGGTTGCTGCTGATGGACGAGCCGACGGCCGGCATGGCGCCGCGCGAGCGCAACGAACTGATTGCGCTGGTCAAATCGATTGTCGTCGAGCGCGGCGTGTCGGTGCTGTTCACCGAGCACTCGATGGACGTGGTGTTTGCCTTTGCCGACCGCATTGTGGTCATGGCGCGCGGCACGTCTGATCGCCGACGGCGACGCCAAGACCATCCGCAGCGACCCGACCGTCCGCGCAGGTTTATTTCGGCAGCGGGCGGATTGTCGGCGCGGGAGCGCACGCTCTCATGAGCGCGGCGCCGGCACTCGCGGTCGAGCATCTCAATGCCTGGTACGGCACCGCGCACATTCTCTTCGACGTCAGCTTTACGGTCGGCCGCGGCGAAGTCGTGGCGCTGATGGGCCGGAACGGCGCCGGCAAATCGACCACCATGAAGGCGGTCATGGGACTTTTGCCGCGGCGAAGCGGAACCGTCCGCCTCAATGGCCGCGACGTCTCGACGCTCAAGCCGTTTGAGATTGCGCGGCTAGGCATCGGCTTTACCCCGGAAGACCGCCGGATTTTTTCCGACCTGACGGTCTTGGAAAATCTCGACGTGGGCGCGCGGCTCCCGCGCGAAACGATCGACGGCGCCCCAGCGCGGGCTTGGACTGTGGAGACAGTCTTTGAGCTATTCCCCAATCTCGCCGAAATGCGCCATCGCCGCGGCGGCCACATGAGCGGCGGCGAACAACAAATGCTCACCATTGCACGGACGTTGATGGGCAATCCGCTGCTCGTTCTCCTCGACGAGCCATCCGAAGGGATCGCACCGGTCATTGTCGAGCGGATTGCCGACACCATCATGCAACTCAAGCGGTCCGGCCTGTCGATCCTGCTCTCCGAGCAGAATGTCGGCTTCGCGCAAGCGGTGTCGGATCGGGCCTACATGCTGGAAAAAGGGCAAATCCGCTGGACCGGGACCATGGAGGAACTTGCCGCCAATGCAGAGGTTCAACGCAGCTACCTCGTTCTCTGACCTGCCTCTGGCGACGTGAGCCGGCGATGCGTATGTGAGGGTAACACCACCGAGGGAGATGTCGCTTGGCAGATCTGCAAATCGACCACGACACGACTCGCGCGACGGCAAACCTTCCGGGACTGACCATCGAGGTGATGCACCGCCGCTTGCCTTATGCCGAGGCCGAGCAGATTTCGATCAACATGCAGGCGGTGCCCTCGTTCGCGGCCTTCGGACAATACCTGGACGGGATCAATCCGTTTGCGGTCTGGGCGCAGCTCGCCCAAGCGGTTTGGCTTCCCTGGCTCGGGCCTTGGGTCGGCGCACTGACGCACGTCGCGAACCAAGCGGCGTCACCGGAACTGGACGAACAGGAGCAAAGACCGCTGCCCGACGGGCGCGACCGCGGCTAACCGCGCTTAGTCCTGGCGTGCGTGCCCGTCGTGGGGCGTACCGGTGTAGGTAATGCGCCAAATTGTGCCGCCGGTATCGTCGGCGACCAAGAGCGAGCCGTCCGTCGCCACGGCAAGCGCAGCGGGCCGGCCCCAGACTTCGGCACGCCGCTCGCCCGATATCCAGAACCCGGTGGCAAAATTCACGTAATAGCCTTCTGGCTTGCCGTCCTTGAACGGCACGTCCACCACCTTGTAACCGCTCGGCTCGGATCTGTTCCAAGAGCCTTTGAGCGCCACGAAGGCGTGGCCCTTATATTCCGGCGGGAACTGATCGGCCTCGTAGAACACGAGGTCGAGAACCGATGAATGCGCCTCGAAAAGAAGATCGGGAGTGATGGTCGCGGTCACCTTATCGGGGGCGCGGCTGGCAAACCCGGCTTGCGGATGCTTGCCGATATAGGCGTAGGGCCAGCCATAAAAGCCTCCCTCTTGCACGCGGGTGAGGTAATCGGATGGCAGGTTGTCGCCGAGCCCGTCGCGCTCTTGCACCAGCGCGTAGAGTTCGCCGGTTTGCGGATGAAATGCGAGCGCAGTCGGATTGCGCATGCCGGAGGCGAACGTGGTCTGATTGGAGCCGTCGGCGTCGAAGCGCTGGATGGTCGCCTTCGGCGAGGGCTCGACTCCCAGATTGCCGGATGAACCGACGCCGACAAACAAGGCGCCGGTTTTTGGATCAATCACCAGCGGCCGATTCTGATGACCTTGGGCGATGCCGAAGACGCCCTTCTTGGTGATCATTTTCGCGCCGTAGGCGCCGTCCACCGGCTTACGCTCGTTGGGCGGCACCTGATCGACGCGCTGCGTTTCACTTCGTCCGGCGCGCAAAGCCCCAAGATTGTGCGGCACGCTCCAGATGCCGTCCTGATCGGCCACCAATACGGCGTTGTCGCGCCACGCAATACCGTAAGGCCGGTTGAGGTCCTCGACATAGCGGTCAATCCATAGCGCGTGCCCGCTGCCGTCGTCGCGCAACAACGTCAGATAGCCGACGCTCTGCTCGGCGACGAGAACATCGCCGTTCGGCAGCACGAACAGCCGCCTTGGATTGACAAGCCCTGTTGCAAACGGCGTCGCGGTAAATCCCGGCGGCACCTGCGGGACCTGGCCGCTATAGGGCACGACCAGCGACCGATTGGTGACGATCGGCCCGATCTTCGGAGCCGGCAGTTCGTTCGGATCGACGCGAAATCGGTGCCCGATCTCATGTTCGACCAGAAAGTTCTGCGCCGGATTGACGCTTGTTGCGCTTTCCTCAGCGCCCGCGGAAGCCAGCAAGAAGCTTCCGGCGCCGAAAGCGGCGAGCACAATGAAATAGACTGCGAAATTCCTTGCGCGTGGCGTCGTCTGCTGCGTCATCAGAGTCCTCCGCGGGAGGTCTACGCAATGGTCATTTCTTGTATGTATGGGATATAGAGACCTGCAAAGGCACCACAATATAGCGCGGACGCAGCATCGCGATGCCCGGCAATGACGTGGAGGTGGTTGTCATCGGCGGCGGGGCCGCGGGCATTGCCGCCGCTCGCCGGCTTTGCGGGGCCTCGGTCCCCTGCCTCCTCGTCGAGGCACGGCCTCGGCTTGGTGGCCGCGCCTGGACGGTAACCGACGAGTTGGGCTTCGCGATCGACCTCGGTTGTGGATGGCTGCATTCCGCCGATCGCAATCCGTGGGTCGGCATTGCCCGGGAGCAAGGCGCCACGATCGACACATCGGCGCCGCCCTGGCAACGGCGCAACCTCGAAATCGGATTTCCGCGCGCGGAGCAAAAAGATTTCGAGAAGGCGCGCGAAGCTTTCTTCGCCCGGGTGAGCAAAGCCGCGGATGCGGTGGATGACGCTGCCGTATCAAGCCTTCTCGAGCCGGGCGGCCGCTGGAACGGCCTCATTTCGGCGCTTGGCACCTATATCAGCGGCGGCGATCTGGACTGCCTTTCGGTCAAGGATTTGGACAGATACGAAGACACCGGCGTGAATTGGCGCGTCGTCTCCGGCCTCGGATCAGTCATTCACGACTATGCGGCGGGGCTGCCGGCTGAGCTCGACTGTCCGGTCCATCGCCTCGACCACCGCGGCAATCGCTTGCGCATTGAAACTGCCAAGGGCGTTATCACCGCCGATTTTGCCATCGTTGCGGTGCCGAGCGCGATTTTGGCCGACGAGCAGATGACGTTCACGCCGGCGCTGCCGCAGAAGAACGAAGCCGCAGCCGGACTGCCATTGGGCCTTGCGGACAAGCTCTTCATCTCGCTTGAGCATGCCGAGGAGTTCGACCCGGATACACGGCTGTTCGGACGCACCGATCGCGCCGCAACGGCCGCGTACCATTTGCGCCCGTTCGGGCGGCCGCAGATCGAGGCGTATTTCGGTGGACGCTGCGCGCACGAGCTGGAGAAGGAGGGCGATGGCGCATTTTTCCGCTTTGCGGTTTCCGAACTGACGCAAATCTTCGGCGGCGATTTTGCCCGGCGGCTCAAACCGATCCGCATTCATCCCTGGGGCGTTGATCCCTTTGCCCGCGGTTCTTATTCGTTTGCGCTCCCGGATCGTGCCGATGGCCGCGCCGTCCTTGCCGAACCCATCGACGATCGGCTGTTTTTTGCCGGCGAAGCGTGCTCGGCGCACGACTTCTCCACGGCGCATGGCGCCTGGCACACCGGCGCCGCCGCCGCCGACGGCGTGATCGCGGCGCGCACAAGTTTGCCGTGAACCCGAGCGCGGGAGTCTCATGACCGGCCAGGCCAGCCGCCGCGAGATCTTGAAGAGAGCGGCGCAAGCAGCCGCCGCCGGCGCGCTGAGCTTGGACCGCACCCGTGCCGCATCGGCGTACGAGCAAAGCGCGCAAGCGCGCCGGCACCGCCGGAAAAATCGACGCGCTTTTGCGCGCGGCTGTCGATGCAGGGGACCTGCCGGGCGTCGTAGCCCTGGCGGCAAACGATACCGGCCTCGTGTACGAGGGCGCTTTCGGCCGGCGGCGCCTGCCGGACGGCGAGGCCATGACGCGCGACACCATCTTTCGCGTCGCCTCGATGATCAAACCGATCACGACCGTCGCGGCGCTGCAGCTCGTCGAACGCGGCAAGCTCTCGCTCGATGCGCCGGTTCCACCGATAGAGCCGGCGCTCGCCGCACCGATGGTGCTTGACGGTTTTGACGCCCAAAATCGCCCGCAATTGCGGCCGGCGAAGCGGCCGATCTCATTGCATGAGCTTTTGACCCACACGTCGGGCTTTGCCTATCGGCTCTGGGACGCCAAAGCCGTGGAATATTTCAAGATGCGTGAGCTTATGCCGGCAAAAGAGCGAAAGGACATGCCGCTGAAGCCGTTGATGTTCGACCCGGGCGAGCGCTGGCAGTATGGCGGCGGCCTCGATTTCGCCGGCCGCCTGGTGGAATTCGCCAGCGGCGAGCCGCTCGATGTGTATTTCCGCAGGCATATTTTCGATCCTCTCGGCATGCACGATACGGCCTTCGTGATCTCGGCAGCGCAACAAGCGCGCGAAGCGAGCGAGCACCGGCGCCAGCCCGACGGATCGCTGCTGGCGGACCCACGCGAACGAATAGTCGCGCACCGGCAGTATTCCGGCGGCGGCGGCATCTATTCCACGGCGTCAGATTATTTGACCTTTATCCGCATGCTGCTCGCCGGCGGCATCCATGACGGGGCGCGCCTTCTTCGGCCCGACACGGTCGCGCTGATGGGCCGCAATCAAATCGGCAAGCTTGAGGTCGGGAGGCTGCGCACGACCGCGCCGCAACTCTCCAACGACGTCGACTTTTTTCCGGGCATCAGCCTGAAATGGGGTTACGGCCACATGATCAACATGCAGCCCATTCCCGGACGGCGCAGTGCCGGAAGCCTGACCTGGGCCGGCCTGTTCAACACCTATTACTGGATCGATCCGCAAAAACGCGTCGCCGCCGTTTTCATGACCCAAATATTGCCGTTTGCCGACGAACGCGCGCTCCGCGTCTATGGCCAATTCGAACGCGCCATTTACGCGGGCGGCAAAGCCGGCTGACGAAGCTTCCTTTGGCACGCCGGGCTGACGTCCATTGGCTATTCAGGCCGTGGCAATCCCGCTATCGTGCCGCCGCCTTCGAACGCGGCCGAGGACGAAACAGCAATGGCGGCAGTAGGTCTTGCGCAACGGCGAGCCCCGCCGGGCGTCGTGCCGGTTCCCGAACCCGATCTGACGCCGCAGGAATTGATTGCCCGCGCTGCCGCGCTCAAGCCTCTTCTGCGCGCCCAACAGGCGGAGAACGATGAACGCGGCTCCTACTCACCGGAACTGCACGAAGCTTTCATCAAAGCCGGACTTTACCGCACCGTGCAGCCGCGCATGTTCGGCGGTTATGAATTCGACATTCCGACGTTTTACCGGGCGATGCTGGAAATTGCGCACGGCCATCCAGGAGCGGGCTGGTGCCTGACGCTTTGCGCCTCGCACCCATTCCTGATCGGCTCGCACTGGCCCGAGCGCGCCCAGCGCGAGTTGTTCGGACCGGATGGGCACTTCGCCGCTCCGCATCGTGTTCCGCCGACGGGCAAGCTCACGTCGGTCGAAGGCGGCTACCGGCTCAACGGTAAATGGGATTATTGCTCGGGCATCCCCTACTCTACGCATCTGGTTTGCGGCGCGCTTCTGCCGACAGCGGGCGGCCCGCCGGACGTCTTCGCTGTCGCCGTGCCGCGCGAGAAACTCACTATCCTCGACGACTGGGGCGGCGACCAAACGCTAGGCATGCGCGCGAGCGGATCGAACAGCGTGGAGATCAAGAACGCGTTCGTGCCGGCGCATCACGCCGTGCCGCTGCAAGCGATGTTCACCCGCCCGGAAGACATGCGCGACGGAACGCCAGGCACGCGGCTCCACGGCAATCCCATGTATCTCGGCCGGGTTTCCGGCCCCTATCATATCTCGCTGGTCACGACGGTCGTCGGCGCCGCCAAAGCCGCGCTCGACGAATACGAAGACATCATCCGCAGCAAAAAGACTACGTTTCCGCCGATCACTCCGCGGGCCGAGCACGAGGACTATCAGCGCTCGCTCGGCCAGGCGACGGTTCTGACCGACGCCGCCGAAAATCTGATGATCCGCGGCGCCGAAGTTTACATGGAAATGTGCCAGCGCTGGGCCGCCGACGGCACGCTCATCACCGTCGAGCAAAACATCAGGCTCTGGGCGATGATGCAGCAGGCCGGCCGCATGGCCTGCGACGCGGTCGAGCTTCTGTACAAGACCGCCGGCACCTCAGTGACGCGCAAAGGCACCCGCATGGAGCGTTACTTCCGCGACATGCAGATGTACCGGGTGCACCCTTCCGCGCTGTACGAGAATTTCTGGGCGCCGGTCGGGCGCGCGCATCTCGGACTGCCGATCCGGCATTTCAACTTCTAACAGCGGGAGCGCTGCCTCAGTTCTAATTACCTTGGAGAATTGTGGTAAGCCAACCGCCATTGCCATCTGGCCTGAGCTCAAATTAATCCACATTGCATTTCCGCTGTCCGCGGCTTGATTGATCTTATAACAAGCAGCTTGCAGCGGATGTTGTCCAAACACTCCTTTTTCAGCTTCTTTGCAACGTTCATGTCGCAACTGAAATATGCTCGACAGTATTTGCTGCCGTTGTTGTTGTTAATTCCCATTCCTCGTGTTTGATCCACAGTCATCATGTCTACAAACGCAGTGTTAACGCTGCCAACGATACGAGTAGACGTCAATTTTTTGACCACTTGGGCGACATCGGGATCATTACAATTGGGAAGCGATGCCTGAGAATATCGTACAGGGGGTGACGTATTTTGAGGCTCGGGATTTGACTGCTCGCGGCCAGGAGAAACTGTCATTTTTTGGTCGACGGCCGGCAGTGGGGATTGTTCATCTTTTTCAACGGCCGGTTGCGCGGTTGTTCGTTTCTTTCCACCGCTTGTCGAATGTCGATAGTATTATGGCAAACTACCGGAGGAGTCGCCATTTTCGGGCCGCCCGTCCGTATATCTTTGGTTTTCAGTGTACATCCAGACACCCTCATTTTCCCAAAGATGACCTGTCATAATGACTTGAGGATCTTTGAGCATACGCCTTCCCAAAAATAACTGTTGTTCGCAGGATGAGTAATGCTCGTTACTCTGTATTGAGTTTGCCTATCGTAAAGTTGCTTGCTGATTGTGTGGACGACATCAAAACTTTGGGCCGTGCCATACGTTATGGCTACAAACACCCCTGTCATGGTCTGATTGACTGCCGATCGGATTGATTGGTGCAAAAAAACCGTAATCAGTTGCATGCGCACTGGATAAACACGCAACGCTTATCGCAGTAGCAATCAAAAGCTGTTTCACGCTATTGCTTCCCAGGTGGTTTTTTCATTATGCTGCACCCAAAGTGGTTTTCAACAATTCATCTACCAGCCAATTTCTCAGTGGCAAATCTGCGCACGATATTCAAAAAACCTGTGTTTTAGTGCTCCGCCCGGCGCCTCATATCGCCGGCGGCTAAAAGCAACGGGGCGGCCGAAGCCGCCCGTTCACGTTCGTCAATGTTTCGCGATGAGCGCGCCCGCGTCGCCAGCTACATTCCGGCGTTGATTTCTGTCTGCAGCGTGGCGGCGTTCGCCTCCTCGTTCTGCTCTTCGGCGGCCGCCATGGATGCGTTCAAGGCGTTGATGTCGTTCATCTGCTGGATGGATTGGTTTATCGCGTCCGAGGCCGCCTGGGCGTCGCTCGCTGCCGAGCTTTCCGCCGGCGAATTGTCGTCGGACGGCGAAGAGGACCAATCGTACGACCCACCCGACGCCGGCATGCTGCGAGCGTCACGCACCAGATTGCCGTAACGGACCGGCCCGCCGCCAAGCATGCCGCGCATGAACTGCGCGACGTCAACGTCGAGCCGATGGCGTACCGGCGCCGGCCGTGCAGCGGCATAGCGAGCGGCAGGCGCGTGCGGCGCGCGCGCATGTTGGGGAATTGGGTTTTCGGGGGTAACCGCCATCGCGGTGTTGACGGTGAGTACAAACGAAGCGGCGAGAATTGCAGTAATCACGCTTGATCTCATGGCACACTCCTCTTTGTTCCTTTTGGATCGAGAAGGTCCGCAACGACAACGAGGTTAGGTGCGCCGGCCTTTCGGCTGCATGGCCGTGCAATTAATAATCGGACATGTGCGGAATTGCGCAGCGAGCCGACCAGCCCACTGGACATGTTCAGAATTGCTCAGCCGGCGGCCTGGTGTCGTTACACTTTGCGCTCAATTCTTCGCAAATGTCGGCAGGCTGACTCACTTGGGTCACCGGCTTGCCACAGACTTGATCTACCCCAGTCTTCAGGGAGAGGTGAGACAGGAGGGAGTTCATGATCCAGGAGATCGATCGTGCCGCGCGTGCGCGCACGTACGATAAAAATGCCTGTCCGCAATGTAACGCTTGGCTGCTCGCGCCGGATTGGTCGGAACATATCAACGACCGCTGTGTGCGCCATAATTGGTCGTGCAGCACGTGCGGCTATGGTTTCGAGACGACGGTATTTTTTCCGGCGCTGGAAAAGGCGGTCGCCTGAACAGGCAGCATTTGCGCGCGCGCGGAGGTCACCGCGGCGGCGATAACGATGCCGGCGCCCTTTGAAGTCCTCGATCAAAGTGCGGTCATCGTGCAGATAGCTCGGCCCTATGGGCGATTTTCCGTGCCCGCCGGGGATGTCCAGCACATAGACGGGCTGGCAGAGGCCGGAATAACGGCCGCGCAGCGCGCGCATCACTGCCTGGCCCTCACCGATGGTGGTGCGAAAGTGCGCGGTGCCGGGCGCAAGGTCGGCGTGGTGCAGGTAATACGGCTTGATCCGGCACTCGACCAGCGCGCGCATCAGATCGCCAAGCGTCTCGACATCGTCGTTGACGCCGCGCAGCAGCACCGATTGCGAGAGCATCGGGATGCCGGCGTCGATCAAGCGCGCGCACGCGGCGCGCGCCTTCGCAGTCAGTTCGCGCGGGTGATTGACGTGAACACCACGAAGGTCGCCTTGTCTTGCAGTGCGCAGCGCGCGGACCATCGCGGCTGAAATCCGCTCCGGCGCCACAATCGGCACCCGGGTATGCACGCGGATCACCTTCACATGGTCGATGGCGCCAAGCCGCGCGGATAAATCCTTGAGGCGGCGCGCCGACGCGATGAGCGGATCGCCGCCGGTTAGGATCACTTCCCAAATGTGCCGATTGCCGCCGATATATTCGAGCGCCGCCGTCGAGCGCGGCGGGCGACAGCCCTCCCCGCCCCGGCCCGATCATTTCGCGCCGGAAACAGAACCGGCAATAAACCGCACAAGCATTGACGAGTTTCAGCAGCACCCGGTCGGGATAGCGATGGACGATGCCCGTCGACCGGGCTGAAGGCGTTGTCGCCGATCGGATCGCCGCGCTCCTCCGGCCGTCGATTCGATTCGCGCGCGTCTGGCACGAATTGCCGCGCGATCGGATCGTGCCGGATCGGCCGGATCGATCAGATCGGCCATGGCCGGCGTGATGGCGACCGCATAGCGCGCGGCGACTTCGTTGAGCTCCGCCACGCGCTCTGCCGGGCAAAGGTGCGCCTGCGCAAAGCTCGCTCACACCGCGCTTTGTTTTAACTGTTGTCATGACGAACCTTCAGGCATGGGGCTCCACAGCACCTGGTCGATACGGGTCGGCGCCAGTCGCGAGCATGACCAGGCGGTCGAGGCCAAGCGCAATGCCGCACGCCTGCGGCATGGCGGACAGAGCGGCAAGAAAATCCTCGTCGAGCGGATAACGCTCGCCGTAGATCCGCTCCTTCTCCGCCATTTCCCGTTCGAGGCGGCGGCGCTGCTCGCACGGCGTCGTTGAGTTCGGCGAACCCGTTGGCAACTTCCACCCCGCAAACATACAGCTCGAAGCGCTCGGCGACGCGCGCATCGGCCGCCGACGTTCGCGACAGCGCCGCGTGAGCGGCCGGATATTGGTCGAGAATGGTGGCGCGGCCGATGCCGAGCCGGCTTTCGATCCGTTCCACCAGCACGCGGCTGAATATGTCGCCCCAGCTGTCGTCGGCGCCGATGCGAATGCCGGACGCGCGCGCGGCCGCCGCCAAAGCGCGCGATCGGTCTTGCCCGCCGGAACGAAGCGTCGCCAGGAGATCGATGCCGGCAAACCGGGAAAAAGCCTCAGCAACGGTCATCCGCTCCGGCGCGCGCAAACGGATCGGCCGACCGGCCGCGGAAGGAGAACGCCGCCGTTCCCGCAGCCTTCGCCGCTCTCGGCAAGAATGGCCGCGCAATCGGCCATGAGTTGGGTGTAAGGCTCGCCGGCACGATACCACTCGACCAGAGTAAATTCGGGATGGTGCAGCGCGCCACGCTCCCGGTTGCGGAAAACCTTGGCGAATTCGACGATGCGCCGCTCGCCCGCCGCCAAAAGTTTCTTGCAGGCGAATTCAGGGGATGTGCGCAGATAACGGGCGGACGACTCGCCGTTCGGCGCGGAAAGTATCGTCGCAAAGGCGTGTAAATGGGTCTCGTTGCCCGGCGACATCTGCAATATCCCGGTTTCCACTTCGATGAAGCCTTGCGCCGCAAACCAGGCGCGCAAGGCCGACAGGATGCCGCGCCCGCGCCAAGAGAAAAGGCCGGCGGTCGGCGTAGACATCACGGGCCCATGGCGGCGAAACAGCGGGCGGCTTGGCGGACATATCCTTGTAGAACCGGAGCTAACGAAATATCTGGCGATCTGGGCCAGGAAATATCTGGCGATCTGGGCCAGGATCGGTATGTTGCGCCCTGTTTTTAAGACCGGAACCTAGAGGAACCCGTGAAAGTCATCGCCAGCTCGCTGCGAAAAGGCAATATCGTGGAGATCGACGGCAAGCTCGGCGTCATCGTCGCCACGGAGAATATTCATCCCGGCAAAGGCACGCCGGTCACGCAAATGGACGTACGCCGGATTGCCGACGGCGTGAAGCTCTCGCTGCGCTTTAAGACCACCGAGCAGGTCGAGCGCGCCTTTGTCGAAGACCGCAAGCACCAGTTCCTTTATCAGGACAGCGACGGCTTCATTTCATGAATATGGAAAGCTACGATCAGGTCGCCGTGCCGCCCGACATTGTCGGCGACCAGTCGGCCTATCTGCAGCCGGAGATGGAAGTCACGCTGAGCCTGCATGAGGGCGTAGCGGTTGCGATCGAGCTGCCGCCGCGCGCCACGCTGGAAGTGACCGAAACCGAGCCGGCGGTGAAAGGCCAGACCGCCGCCTCCTCCTACAAGCCGGCGTTATTGTCCAATGGCGTGCGCACCATGGTGCCGCCGTTCGTCACCACCGGCACCAAGATCGTGGTCAATACGGCGGACGGCAGTTACATCGAACGGGCGAAGGACTAGGAGCCCGTCCGAGTAGTCGCTGTTCAAGTCTCAGCAAGTCTGATTCAACCTTTGGACTATGAGCAAACACTTTCGCCCCTGGAATATCGATCAGACGCTTTTTTTGCCGCCGAGTGTGCAGGACTTCGTGCCCAAGAACCACGTCTCGCGGTTTATCGTTGGGCTGGTGCGGGAGAGCCTGGATCTCAAGGAGATTACGGGCGTCTACGCGAGCGGGCTCGGCCAGCCGCCGTTCGATCCGCGCATGATGGTCGGGCTTCTGCTGCATGGTTATGCGAGTGGGCTCTATTCGTCGCGGCGCATTGCTAAAGCCTGCCGCGAGCGGAACGATTTCGTGATGATTGTCGCGCTCGATCCGCCGGACTTCCGAACGATCAGTGACTTCCGCAAGCGCCATTTGAAGGCGCTCGGCGAGTTGTTCCTGCAGGTTCTGAAGTTGTGCGAGACAGCGGGGCTGGTCAAACTCGGCCACGTCGCATTGGATGGCACGAAGATCAAAGCGAACGCGTCGAAACATAAAGCCATGAGTTATGAACGCATGAAGAAACGTGAGGCGGAATTGAAAGCCGAGGTCGCTCGCATGCTGGCGGCCGCCGAGGCGGCGGATAGCCAAGAAGACGAGACTTTCGGCAAAGACAAGCGTGGTGACGAGATGCCGGATTGGCTGCTGACAAGCAGAAACGGCTGGCGAAGATCCAGGAGGCGATGGCGGCGCTGGAGGCCGACGCCAAGCTGGCCGCGGAGGAAGAGCGCCGCATCGAGGCCGAAAAAGAACGGCAGCGCAACGCTGAAGGCCGCAAGAAGCCGGGCAAACCGGCGGCACCACCATCGGACGAACCTGATCCCAAGGCGCAACGCAACTTCACCGATCCGGAAAGCCGTATCATGAAGTCGAAGGAAGGCTTCGTCCAAGCCTATAACGCACAGGCAGCCGTCGACGCAGACGCCCAGATCATTGTCGCGCACGAACTCACGCAGAGCGGCAGCGATCAGGGCCAGTTGGTGCCCTTGGTCGAGGCAATCGAGAGCAATCTCGGCCGCAAGCCAGAGCAGGCCTCAGCGGACTCTGGCTACTGCAGCGAACTCAATCTCGAAGCGCTCGTAGAACGTGGTATCGACGGCTATGTCGCACCCGGACGCGCCAAGCACCCGACCGCGGCAAACGGAAAAGTTGGAGGACCGCTGACGCAACTGATGCGAAAGAAGATCGACGACGGCGGCTTCAAAACGCCCTACCGATTGAGAAAACAAGTGGTGGAACCGGTGTTCGGACAGATCAAACAGGCACGCGGCTTCCGCCAGTTCCTATTGCGGGGTGTCAAGAAAGTGCGTGCCGAGTGGGCCATGATCTGCACCGCCCACAACCTCCTAAAGCTGTTCAACCTCGCAAAGACCGCCTAAGGCGGCGACCCTGCAACAAATGCCCGGCCGCGATGCCTATCTGGACGGGCTCCTAGGTCGCGAATTATCCGGCAGCCGTCTTCTTGATTATTGGGTCTGGGCGGTTTTTTTCGCCGCCCCCTCCGCGGGGCTAACCTTCGTTTGGTGGATCGTTTTGCCGTCCTCGGGCAAAAAACGGCCGGCATCTCGAAGCGGAAGCTGCTCGTGCTTGAGCCCGTTTGCCTCACGCAGTGCTTCCACGAACCCTTGGGGATAGACCAGCCCCAGTGCAACGTTCGGCGGAATGTCGAGCTTTAGAACATTGGCAACGTCGCGGCCAAATGACACGCAATTTGCAAAGAAGGCATTCCACGGTCCTTTATCGGCCTTGCGTTCATTTACATACGCGGTCACGCGTTTGTACTGATTCTCATCGACCCACACCCGGAAACGGGCGAGGACGTATTGTTCCTCGAGATCGCCATCGCTCGCGCCGATTTCTGAGGGGACCGGCAACACATGACCGATGGCCCAGTTATAGATGCTACAGTTCGCACAGTTCTGCGCATCGCCGGCAGGAAACAACCCGGCAATGTCGCTTTTAATGACTTCATGGCGCGCGTTCACTTCACCCCACATGACATAGACGTGTCCGTAGCTGGCGGCGTTGCGCGCCCGGAATTCGACAAAATAGCGCCAGTGCGGTGCGCCTGCCCCGACGTACGGCTCGCCGGCCGTCGTCCAAATATTGCTGTGCGCCACGTGTACGGACGATGACGCGGCGGCTGAGGATTTGTGCGCCGTCGTCACTTCCACCTTGTCCGAAGCGGTGTGCCCGTGAGCCAGCGCGGGGTGAAGGGCTTGGACAACCGTCACGCCGGCGACAAACCAGATGCTGCGAACAAGTAACCGGTAGCTCATGCGCGTCCTCCCACCAAAAACAGCTCCGTGCTCCGCCCCACGACCCCGATGCTTCCCGCTTCTCCGACAGCATCGAGCGCTACGGTAGGGTCACGCATAGGCGTCAACGATATTCTTCACAGCTGCCGACGAGGGGGTAAAGATCGGGATATTTCTTCGCCAGCCGCGACTCTGAGACCTTCAGAGCCCTCTCACATTCTTTTAGCGTACTATAATGCGGCGAGGTCTGCCGCTCCCCACTCGGACTATTGGCGGCAAATTGCCACCACGCCGAGGCAGTCGAAACCGAAGCTCCCAGTATGACGCTGATCATCGCAATTCGCAGGATAACTCGGAACTTCAACTCATTCCCCCACTCTCCCGGGCTCGCAGTGTGCGAAAATATGGCTGTTGCTGGGCGAAACGGCGTTTCAATTCAGCCCGTCACTGCCGGTTATAAGACATGATTGTGGAATACCGGACTCGAATCTCCGCTAGAACGACCTTTCGCTCCATAAAGAAGGCCGGTGTGGCTTTTTTGCACTAGTCACCGGGCTATTCCTGGTTAAAGGATCAGACCGCCGAACACTCTGTCGAGGGGAGCACTCTTTAATGAAACGGACTTTGGTTTTAGGTGGCTCGACAATCTTGGCTCTGGCCGTCATGAGCACCTATCAGGTGGTGAAAGCACCCTCTGGTTTAGCGGTTGCGAAGGGTGGACAGGCGTTTGCGGCAGATATGGCCCCTCCGCCCCCGCCGATGCCGCCGCCGCCAGTGGGCAAGGGCAAGGCCCCGGTTATTGGCAAAGGCAAGGGCAAAGCCCCGCCGCCGGTTGTGACCAAAGGCTAAAGTCACGCGGTCGACGACTTTCCGCGCGACCTAGGCCATTATTGGTCCACTTGATCGGTTCACTTGCCGCCGAGCCTTGAAGGCGGCGAGTACTTGACGATGCGGCACCAACTCGACGGCGCCAGATCTACTCTGGCGCCGCTCGTATGAGCGATACCCGTTCAAGACGGGTTGGCGTACGGGTTCGGGATTGGTCCACCGGCGTGCGGCTATTTAGTCGGCGACGAAAGTCTTCGTTGCGGGCTCATGGGGCAGCATCCGCCGCATCACGCCATCGCGATAACACGACAAATGCGCGAACGCGGCGGCGGTGTGCAGTGCAGCCAGAACTACACGACGTTTTTTGATTTGCCGCAACCGCCCGGCTGCGGGTGCGCAACTCACAGCGACATCGTTTTCGCCGCGCCGCCCGGCGCGGTTTTTGCCGTCGTCGCCTTGCCGCCGCGCGACCTATCGGTGATTTTGACCGTGAGATAGACGACGCCATCGTCGTCGACGTATCGCAGCGTCAACGGCAGGCCGTGTGCCGTCAATGGCTGGCGATGTAGACGTCGCGCAGAACATTTGTCTCGAGTTCGAGGTCATCCAACCGGCGCTTCACCACATCGCCAATACTGATAATACCGGCAAGCTCGCCGTTACGAAGCACGGGCAAATGGCGCACCCGGTGGCGGGTCATCAACCGCATCACGCGATTGAGGTCGTCTCCCGGCGCCACTGTGATCAAGCCGTGAGTCATGATGTCCTTCACCGGCATGGACGCGACCGGCTCGCCGTACTCGGAAAATGCACGAACGATATCGCGTTCGGAAATGATACCGACAACCCCACCGTCGCGCGCCACGACGAGCGCCCCGACATTTTTTGCGCGCAACCAGTCTGCCGCTCTCTTGATGCTGGCGTCCGGCCCTATTGTTGCGACACCTGTTCCTTTCTGCCTCAAAATGTCTTCGACGTTCATGACGATTTCTCCCTGTGTTCCCGCGGAGACGGGTGCAAGGTCGAAGCTGGCTCGACGACGATTCTAGGTTTGAATGTGGAATGTTCGCGGATGGTCGCGCGGCGGCCGCTGTGTCAAAAGAGCGCGCTCGCCGGTGCGCGTCGTGAACGTCGTTTTTGGCAAATATCCGCAGTGGGTTCTGTCGATAAGTTGATTACCGACGTGGCGGCGCGGCGAATTTCGCAATGAGATTTGGCGCTCGAGCCGGCCAGCGCGTGACGTCAGGCGACGCCGTCCGCACTTGGTCCCGGTGCGGGCGGCGGCTAGGCTGGCGCGAGCGGCCGCCAGGCGGCCGCAATGCGCAGGTTCCCATGAACGGCCCCGCACAGATCGTCGTCGAGGGGGTTTCGCATACCTATCGACCCCCACGAGGGCGTCCGGTCCAAGCGCTCACCGACGTCTCGCTCGAGGTGCGCAGCCGCGAGTTTTTCGCGTTGCTCGGGCCGTCAGGTTGCGGCAAGTCGACATTGCTTTATCTGGTCGGCGGCTTTTTTCCGACCGAAGCCGGCCGCATCCTCATCGACGGCAAGCCGGTGGCGGCGCCGGGCGCCGATCGCGGTATCGTCTTTCAGCACTTCGCGCTGTTTCCATGGAAGACGGTGCAGGCGAACATTCTCTACGGGCTCGAACGGCAGAAAATGCCGCGCGCGGAGCGCGAGGCGCGGGCCCAGGCGCTGATCGATCTGGTCGGCCTGCGCGGCTTCGAAGACAGCTATCCTTCCCAGCTCTCCGGCGGCATGAAGCAGCGCACCGCGATCGCGCGCACGTTGGCCATCGATCCCAGCATCCTGCTCATGGACGAGCCGTTCGGCGCGCTCGATGCACAGACCCGTGCGCTGATGCAGACCGAGCTCCTCGGCATCTGGCGGCGCTCGCCGAAGACCGTGATCTTCGTCACCCATGACGTGCAAGAGGCGGTCTATCTTGCCGACCGGGTGGCCGTGATGTCGGCGCGGCCGGGACGCATCAAGACTATCGTGGAAACGCCTTTCGGCAATCGTGATCCGAGCCTCATCCGCAGTACCGCGTTCGTCGGGAAAGTCGACGAGCTTTGGAATCTCGTGCGCAGCGAGGCGATCAAGGCGCAAGGCAAGGAGGCGCCGTGACGCGCGCCGTCGTCCGTTATCTTCCCATCCTCATCCTGGCGCTTGCCTGGGAGGCGGCGGCGCGGCTCGGCCTCGTCTCCTCGCTTGCCTTGCCGCCATTGAGCGGCGTCGCCGCGGCTTGGGTCGATCTGTTCCGCGACGGTGACCTCCTCAGCAACGGCCTCACATCGATGTTTCGCGGCACGGCCGGGCTCGTATTGGCGGTCGTGCTCGGCGGCGGCCTCGGCATCGCCATGGCCTCTTCGCGCGCGGTCAATATCCTGTTGGCGCCGCTCGTCGAGGTCTTCTATCCGCTGCCGAAATCGGCGCTCATTCCGGTCACGGCGCTATGGCTCGGCCTCGGAAACGGCTCGAAGATCCTCTTGATCTTTCTCGGCTGCATGATTCCGGTGACCATCGGCGCCTATAACGGCGCGCGGGGCAGCGATCAGGTGCTGTTCTGGTCGGCGCGCAGCATGGGAGCAACCCGGCTGCGCACGCTGTGGGATGTGGTGGTGCCGAGCGCGCTGCCGGAAATGCTCAACGGCATCCGCACCGCGCTCGCGCTCTCGTTCATCCTGCTGGTGAGTTCCGAACTCATCTCGGCGCAGCGAGGTTTCGGCTACTTGATCGGCTATCTCGGCGACAACGGTTCCTACCCGGACATGTTCGCCGTGGTGCTCACGGTCGCTTTTCTCGGCTTCGCCGCCGACCGGCTTTTTCAGTTGCTCATGGGATGGCTGCTGCGATGGCGCGAGTAGAGCACCTTGCGGCACCGGCCGCGGCCGCGGCACCCCGCGAGCGCCGCGGCCGCGGTCTAAATCCCCTGGCCCGCATCGCCGTGCGCTCGTTTTCGCTGGTGCTGTTGCTCGTCGCCTGGGAACTGATCGCCCGCAGCGGCAAAGTCACGCCATTCATGCTGCCACCGCTGAGCGCCGTCATCGCCCGCATCTATGACGATGCCGCCTCCGGAGCGCTGTGGACCAATCTTGGCGTCACCCTCTTTCGCGCCTTGGCCGGATTTTTTATCGCCGCGGCCGGCGGCATCGCGCTTGGCGCGGCGATGTCGCGGCTGCGGCCGGTGCGCTGGTTCTTCGACCCGCTGATCTCGGTCGGCTTTCCCATGCCGAAAATCGCCTTTCTGCCGATCATTATGCTCTGGCTCGGCGTCTACGACGTGTCGAAGATTTCCATGGTGGTATTCGATGCCATCTTTCCCGTGGTGACGGCGACGCTTGCCGGGCTCGCCGCGGTCGACAAGGAGCTGATCTGGTCAGCCCGCAACATGGGCGCGCGCGAACACGAGCTGATCTGGCAAGTGGCGCTGCCGGCGGCGTTGCCGCAAATCCTCACCGGCTTGCAGGTCGCGCTGCCGATCGCGCTGATCGTGGAAATCGTCGTCGAAATGGCGATGGGCGGCTATGGGCTCGGCGCCGCCATGATGAACGCCTCGCGTTTTGCCGACTCGCGCGGCGTCTTCGCTGGCATTGTCGAGGTCGCGATTGTCGGCTACGCGCTGATCAAAGCCATGGCCGCGATGCGCCGCCGCCTGCTTATTTGGCACCATGAGGCGCAGGCGGCCGTCTAAGGCGAACTGCCGCAAGCCGCAGCCTTGCACCTCACAAACCGCGCGCCCACAATGCCCGCTCGCGGCCGCGCGGCGCGTTGTTTTCAGGAGACGGTGATGCTGAAAAGTATGGGATCTGCTCTATTGGCGCTGTTGGCTTTCGGCGGCGGCGTGGCCGCGGCAGAGCCCTTGCAGGTGCGGGTGTCGTGGACCGCCCCGATCTCCGACTGGGCATCGATCTGGCTGGAAAAGAAGGATCTCGCCCGCAACTACGGCAAAACCTATGTGTTCGATCCGGTGCGTTATCGCGGCACGCCGCTGATGATCACCGCGCTCGCCACCAACGAGTTGCAGATCGCCTCGCTCGCCTATTCGACGCTGCCGATCGCGGTGGAGAACGCCGGCCTGGACGATATGCGCGTCATCTCCGAGAACTTCGAGGATGGTTATCCCGGCTATTACTCCAACGAATACGAGGTGCTCGCCGACAGCCCGATTCACAAGATCGAAGACCTCAAGGGCAAGGTCCTGGCCATCAATGCCGCCGGCAGTGCGGTCGACGTCGCCATGCGCGTTTTGCTGCACAAGCACGGCCTGGAAGCCAACCGCGACTACACCGTCATCGAGGCGCCCTTCCCGGCTATGCGCGCCATGCTGGCGGAAAAAAAGGCGGACCTCATTTCGGCGGTGCCGCCGTTCTCGTTCGATCCGGAGCTGAAAAAGATTGCGCGGCCCCTGTTCACCAGCAAGGACGCGCTCGGGCTTTCGCAGTTCGTCATGTGGACGGCGCGCAAGCCGTTTATCGGCGCGCACCGCGCCGCGCTGGTCGATCTGCTTGAGGATTCGCTGCGCATCATTCATTGGTATCTCGACCCGCAGAACCACGACGCGGTCGAGCAGATCGCCGCGCGCGTGACCAAGCAGCCGGCGAGCCAGTTCGGCTGGGTATTCACGAAGAAAGATTATTACCGCAATCCGCAAATGGTGCCGAACCTCGACGCCTTGCAGAACAACGTCGATCTCGTGCAGCAGCTCGGGGTCGTGCATGCACACCTCGACGTGAAGAGCCACGCCGATCTGAGCATGATCGAAGAAGCGGCCAAGCGGCTGAAATGAGTACGAGCCGCCGCTAACCTTTGTTCGGCGACCAGCGATAAGCCTTGGCGCAGGCGCCGCCCATCAGCATCGCTCGTTCGCTGTCGCAAAGGCGCTCAGTCTTGAGGAAAGGCTCAACCGCCTGCGCGTAATTGACGACGGCGTAAGCGCGTGTCCAATCCGTACCCCACAGGCAGCGCTCGAACCCCCAGGCCTCGAACACCCGGGCGAGCGGATCCCAGATATCCGGGAACGGGTACGGTTGTTGGGACAGCGTGCAGGCGCCGCTCACCTTGATCACCGCGTTCTTGCGCCGCGCAAGATCGATCACCTTCGGCAAGTCCGCCCATGGCTGCGGCGGTGCCGGCGGCGAGCGCGGCTGCAGGATGCCCAGATGATCGACGATGAACCGCGTATCGGCATGGCGGTCGATCAGCGCCGCGCCGGCGTCGAGGTTGCCCCAGCACAACAGGTTCACCGGAAGGTCGTGCTTGACGGCCGCGCGCGCAATGCGGTCGAGGCCGGGGTCAGCCGGGTCGCGTTCGCGCCCGGCCTCCTTCGTCAAGATGATGCGGATGCCGACCGCGCCGGGTGTCCGCTTCCAATCGTCGATGACGTCGTCCACGGCGGGGTCGTCCGGGTCAACCGGCTTGACGATCGCGAACCGATCGGGATGGGCGCGTTGCACCTCCACGGCGTAACTGGCGTCGTAGCCATACATTGAAAACGGCGAGATAAAGATCGCGCCGTCGACGCCGACCTTGTCCATCGCCGCCACCATCTCGTCGCCGGTCACCTGAGCGGGCCAGTTGGGGACGCTGCGCCAAGGCCGCTTCGCGCTGTTGGCCTCATAGGCGTGGACCTGGGAATCAATGATGGTCATTGGCGAATCTCCGGCGGTGGCGGCGGCTGGCTACGGGTCGGATGCGAGTTTTCATCCGCCCCCCTCAAATGGGGGAGTGACGCCGTCATTACGGGCTTTCATCTTGCGGTATCTGGATACGGTGGAAACCCTGGTGCCGCCCTCATGGAGTATAAGCGATTTGCCGTGCAGGCATTTGAGCGAGAACCCGGAAAGTGGCGCGCGCGCATTCGACGCGTCGATGGCGAGCCGGTTCAGCTCACAGGCACCGACAAACTTGACCAGAGCATAACCCGGGCCGACGAACGCACGCAGGCTGCCGCGCTGCTCATGGCGATGGCCGCAATTGACGAGGGAACATTTGTGCGTGACCGAGCGGCCACGGAGAAATTCTGGCGACGCCGAGAGTACCAGTCGCCAACGTCCGCTCCGCCGAAGCTGCAGCGGCGGCGTATCAAGTTTTAGCGCATTAATTCAACTGACGGCGACATCGAGTTGTTGCGGGTCGGTTACCCCGACGCACTCGCGCGCCACCGCCGATGCCAGGCGGTTGTCCTTCACTTTTCCCCATACCCGGCGCACGATTGCTTCCGAAACGTGGTGCAGTCCGAGATAAACCGGATCGCCGTATCTCGATGTGGATCCCAAAATCTCGACCTCGCAGCCGATGCGCCGGTAAAGCCGAAGCTTTGCAGCGTCAAAATTACCGATGATCGATTCGATGCCGGCGTGGATGGCAACCTCGCCCAGCGCCGCTATCAAAACCCTCGAGGCAAAAACGATGTCCTCTATTCCGCCCGCCAGCACATTCTGATCGAGGCAAAACCGGCTGCACTCCCAAATGCTCGGGGCGGACAGATGCACCGCGTCGGGCAGCGTATCGGAAAACACATCGGCGGCAAGCGTGGGCCCGGTGGTGGGGAGAAGACGCAGGCTGCCCTTCACTTCACCGCGGACCCCGTCGATGTAGATGATGTAAACCGGCCCTGCGTCGTCGTAGCGATCACGTTCCCGGCCATCAGTCACCTGCACATCCCATTTCAGCCGATCGTGAAAAAATCGCGCTCGCTGACGAAACATTTTGTCGAGCAAATTCGCGTGGCGGTACGCGTTCGATTTTTCAACGACGACGATCACTGCGCCAACTCCTTGATAAGATGCGGTTCGAGCCGCAAACGCCTGTCACGCCTGAATGAAGATGACCTGAGGCCGCACCGATGCGAGCTGGCAAGATCGATCAAATACGTATGAAAGAGCGGAAGTTACGAACTGATTGAAAAATCAGATTGGAATTTATTTGCTCGTCACACGATTAAAAGCCCAAGCTTAACGGCCTTGGTGACGGCCTGTGCGGAGGTGACACAATCCAGCTTGTAATGCACTGATTTCAGATGATCCCGCGTGGTATGCGGGGAAATTTGCAGGATTGCGGCAATTTCGGGCGTGCCTTTGCCGAGCGCGACCCAGCGCAAACATTCAAGCTCCCTGGGCGTCAGCCGCGGCCGATCGTCGCCGAAAAGTTCGGCAATGACCCGGCGATGCAGCCGGTTGGCAATTTGGATCAAGCCCGTCCGTGTGCTCGCCAAAAACCGCGTCCATTCTTCTTCGGAGCCGGAACAGGACACGGCCAGCAAACCCCGGTGCCCGTGCTTGGTCGTAACCGGAACAGAGTAGCCGTGGGGGCCCACGCCATGCGCGGCTGCGTCCGCCAGAAACGCCGCTTCGGCGCCACCGCTGATACCAAGTTCATTCCATTCGAACGGCAGCGTGCGCTGAAAGCCTTCGCGGAGGATCGGATCAACGTCGGCGTACCCCATTCCCAAATAGCGGGCGAGCCACGACGCCGGGTAAGTCAAACGAATGTAAGGGTCGGCGGACGGGCTACCTCCGAATTTGGAGGTGACGTAGACCAGATGATCGACGCTGAGGAAATCACGAAGCTCAGTCACGACGGTCTGTATTTCGGTCTTTTTCTCGACGATGGCATACGCTGCGGTGAGCCAGCTTTCGTCGCGAAGTTCGATCGCCATCGCCCGGCCGAGGTCAATGGCTTCCATCGAGCCATTTTTCGGGCTTTTGTCGGCGTCGTGCATCGGTCACCGCGCGCAGGCCGACAGGCGATTTCGCCGTCCGTCGCCAATAGGATCAAGCGTCAAGTTTCCGCGTTTGAAGGCTTTAAGTCAAACCTCCGGGGGGGGGTGAAAACCGATCATCCCAGCCGCGCGCCGCGCGCCGCGTTTCCTGCCGCCGGAGTACCCGAGCCCCCTCCCCTCGACGGCACCGCCAGGCCAATATGCTTTACCGCCGGGCGGAGCGCTCGGCCGCGGTACAAAATTCTGCGGGTCGTCGCGCGTCGGCTGGCGCAACATACAGCGCACTCAGCGCGCAAGACCTAAATTGCGCCGACGACACCAGTGGCAGAATTTAGAAATCGCGCCGAGAGATACACTTTAGAAAAACGCCATAGTGCGGATCTCGATGCTCTCGCGCGGCCGTGCATTCGGCGGCGAGGTCGGATCCACGAATGCAGAGTGCGCCGTCCAGCGCGCGCGCCCGTCCTTCTCCGAATCGAACACCTTGAAGACAATCGCTTCGTCCCGGCGCATGTGGGGAAACCAGAACCATTTGTGGTTTGGATTGAACGTGATGGCGTAGGTCTGGCCGACGCGGTGCTGATAGCGCCGTTCGGAAATCACCAGATCGTCGTCGGAGACGCTGCGCGCGTCGCAAATGGCCAGCGGAAAGCTTTCAACAGGAAGACGGATCGGGCGCCACACCTGGATGATCGCGAACCGGCGCTTGAGCAGCGCCTCGGCTTCGTCGGGAAGGATGTCGCGCACCCGCTGCGGCGCCGACCATTCGGTGTAGTCGTTGTGCACGCGCGGCACCACTTCGCGAATCTTGCGCGCTTCGCGCAGCGCATCGTCGCCGGTCCGTAACGTATGATCGAAGATGACCACGCGGGCCGCGCCGCTTTCGGCTTTCACCAGCGCTTCCATTTCCGGATAGTAAGTACGGCGCACCTCGGCGTCGTCGAAAAAGTCGGCGACCTTGGTGTCGTGATGCACAAAGCGGAAGCCGTTCCGTTCGAGCGCAAAATCTTTGGCGAGCGGGCGGCCGTTGCGGAGCACGACGCGGTGCGGGTCGGGCTTGCCGCCGCGCGTGTCAGCCGTTCCCCCGGCTCCCGCGGCGGTGACTATTTTCTCGCCGGTATCGACGAGATAGTTCAGCGTCGCCTCGATTTGCGGAATGCTTTCCGGCGCAGTTTGCCGTTCGAGCACCTGGTCCATGGCTCGCTCCTTCGCCTTGGCGCGATAAATTTCATTCGCCGTTAAGATAGACGCGGCGCGAAGCCTCGGTAAGAGGCCCCGCCCGGCACCTCATTCAATCCCGCCATGCACGACAGTAGACCGCAACCTCGGCGCGCTCTCTGAACATCCATTCAGGTGACTGCACTTTAGCTATCTGAACACATTTGCGGAGAAAAAAACTGTTCTCGCTTGGCAGGAGGCCCATCCAATCCGATAGTAAGGCGAAGTTGTTTGGATGCGCGATGCGCTCGTCGGCTTGGCGTCGTAATAGCGGTTTTTTTCCGGGCGCGGTGCTCGCGTGCGCGCTTAGCGTCGCCTGGCCGGCCGCCGCTTTGAGCGCCACGTGCAAGCCCAGCCATTTCCGGCCGACCACTTTCGTACGCACCATGGGGCGTTGCGGCTTCGATCCGGCGACCCTGAGCTATCGCGGCACAGCGGCCGATCAAGCCAGATGCTTGATGCGGGGCATGGACAGTTCGCGCAATCTGAGCCCGGAAATGGAAAGCTTGCCGAGTGGGCTTGCAAGCCGCGTCGGAAACGACACCGGGCTGCCCAGCCGCGAACGCTTGAGCGCTTTTTTATCGAAACAAAACCTTGAATGGGATTTTGCCGCCTATCTTTGGCAACCGTTGTCCCGCGCCAGGGACAATGATCCGGATGCGCCAATGGCGCGCTACTTCGTCATTCACGACACCAGTGGGCCGAATTACGGGCGCCGCTCATTTCCCGACGACATCGACGACGCCTCGCACATCAACGATCTGCGGCGCTTCGAGTGTTCGGACGGCTATGGCAAGGCCCACGTCGTCGTCAACCGCGCCGGGGGAATGCTGCTCAACCACGAACTGGCGACGCCCTGGCGCGAGACCAAATTCGAGCAGGCGGCGAATTTTTCCGGCGCGCTGAAGGGGCTGTTCCTGCACATCGAACTTGTTCAGCCGCGGCGCAGCGCCGCGCACCGCGGCCGCAATGACGCACTCGCTCCCAATCCCGGCTTCACGGCTGCGCAATATGACCGTCTGGCGCTGCTCTATACGATCGCCAGCGTGCGCGCCGGACGCTGGCTCATCCCGGCGTTTCACGCCGCGATCGATGCTGACATTCGCAACGGTCACGACGATCCTATGAACTTCGACGTCGAAAGCTTTGCCGCAAGCCTCGACAGCCTCGTCGCGGGTCTGCAAGAACCGCAGCCCCCGCCGAACGGGGAGGAGCCGGTCGCCGCCGCGACGGTGACCCCAAGCGTCCCGCCCTCGCCGGTCGCGTCGCAGGCCATTACCGCGCCGTCGACGCTGGCTGCTATTGTCGAACCGGACGTTCGCGCGCCGGGCGAGCCCGACCTGCCCGCCCCCGCGGCCGCCCCCGCCCTCGCCGCCGCGCCGGCGGTCGAGCCTGAGGTTAAGGTTGCGCACGAAAGCGAGAGCACGCATGAGGGCAAAACCGACAGGCGCGAGGTCGCCGCCGCAGCCGCCACCCGGCATTGCCAGACGCTCTTTGTTAAAGGCCATCGGCGGCGCATCTGCCGGGCTGATATTGCCGAACATCGCCGGCGCGGAATCGTCCGGGCAGTTGCCTTTCGATCAGTGGATCGCAGCGTTTCGCGCCAAGGCCGCAGCACGTGGGATTACGGAGGAAACCTACGCGCGCGTCATGGACGGCTTGCGCGCTGACACCACCGGGCTCACGGCCATCCGCAGCCAGCCGGAATTCACCGAACAGCTCTGGCAATATCTCAACCGCCGCGTCTCCGATTGGCGCGTCATCACCGGCCGGCAAAAAGCCAAGGACTATGCTGCGCTGCTGGCGCGCATCGAACGCGATTTCGGCGTCGCGCGCGGCCTCATGCTCGCCGTCTGGGGGATCGAGTCGAGCTACGGCGATCCGGTCGTGCAGCAGCGTTACATGCGTCCGGTCATTCCCTCGCTGGCGACGTTGGCCTGGGGCGAGCCGCATCGCCGCAGCTATTGGGAGCAGGAATTGATCAACGCGCTCACCATCGTGCAGAACGGCTGGAGCACGCCCGCCGCAATGGTCGGCTCCTGGGCCGGCGCCATGGGTCACACGCAGTGGATGCCCGAAGTCTGGCTGCATCTCGGGATCGATTACAACCACGACGGCAAGATTTCGCCGTTCGGGCCGCCGGACGATGCCCTTGCCACGACCGCCAGGTTTTTTGTCGAGCGCGGCAAATACCGGCGCGGCGAGCATTGGGGCTACGAGGTGCGCATGACTGCGCATTCCGGCCACGCGGCGCGCACTTACGCCGAATGGCAGAAGCTCGGCGTCGTGCGCGCCGACGGCGAGGCTTTTCCGCAGGAAAAAGCCACAGCGCGGCCGTGGGTACCGGTCCCCGGCGGCCCGGCCTTCCTGCTCGGAGCGAATTTTTCCGCCGTGCACGCTTACAATCCGTCGATGAGCTATACGCTCGCTTTGGTGCATCTCGGCGATCGCATCATGGGCGGCGCCGAGTTCGTGCAAAAGTTCCCCGGCAGCGAACGCACCCCGACGCTCGCCGAAGTGCAGGAAATTCAACGCCGCCTCACCGCGCGCGGCTTCAACACCGGCGGCACCGACGGTCGCGTCGGCAACGACACCATGATCGCGGTCCGCAACTTCCAGCGCCAGAACGGCATCGACCCGGCCGACGGCTATGCCGGGGTCGGGCTTTTGGCCCGCTTGCGTCAGGGCTCATGATCCGGTTCGATCAAAGCCATAGCCGCTTTCATTATCGAGGAGCCCGTGAATGTCCCCGTCTTCGTCCGCGAGCGCGCGTCCCACGGATAAAGGCCTCGCCGTCGACGCGGCCATAGCGGCGCTCGAGCGCCCGCGACCGGCCGGCGTCAATGCGCCGGCTTTCGGCAGCGATGTCGTCGCCGATATGCTGCGGGCGCTCGACATCCCCTACATCGCCCTGACACCGGGGGCGAGCTATCGCGGATTGCACGACAGCATTGTCAATTATCTTGGCAATGCCAGCCCGCAGATGCTGCTTTGCGTGCACGAGGAATCCGCCATTGCCATCGCCCACGGCTATGCCAAGGTGACCGGCACGGCAATTGCGGCGGCGGTGCATTCCAATGTCGGCCTGCAGCATGCCACCATGGGCATGTTCAACGCCTGGTGCGACCGCATGCCGATGCTGGTGCTCGGCGCCACGGGCCCGGTCGACGCCCCCAAACGCCGGCCGTGGATTGACTGGATCCACACCGCGCGCGACCAGGGCGCGCTGATCCGCGGTTACACCAAATGGGATGACCAGCCGGCTTCTCCGGGCGCCGCGCGTGAAGCGCTGCTGCGCGGCTTGTGGATCGCCAATACCGCGCCCCAAGGCCCCGTCTACATCAACCTCGACGCCGAAATGCAGGAGGCGAAGCTTGCCGAGCCCTTGCCGCCTATCGATGCGGCGCGCTACCTGCCGCCGGTCGCCACCGCGGCGCCGGCCGATGGGCTGCGGGAAGCGGCGGCGCTGCTGAAATCGGCCAAGCACGTCGTGATCCTGGCCGGGCGCGCCTCGCGGCGCGACGAGCCCTGGGAGGCGCGCATTGCGCTCGCCGAGGCGCTCGACGCCAGTGTCGTCACCGACCTCAAGATTGGCGCGAGCTTCCCGACCGATCACCCCTTGCACGCCGGCGCGCCGCGCGACGTCACGCCAGACACCGTACCGGCGCTGCGCAGCGCAGACGTGATTTTGAGTTTGGACTGGGTCGATCTCGCCGGCGCCTTGCGCGGCTTGGGATTAGCCCCGTCGGCAAAAATCATCCAGGTCTCGCTCGATCACCGCATCCACAACGGCTGGAGCATGGATTACCAGGCGCTGCCGCCGGTCGACGTATTTCTGTCCGCCGATCCCGATCTCGTTGTGGGCGAACTCGTGCGCGAAATCGGCGGCGGCCGTCCGCGCGTCGCCAAAGAACCGCCCGCGCCTGCCCCCGATCGCGAGCCGGCGGGATTTACCAACGAGCATATCGCCCGCACACTGCGCAAAGTTCTCGGCGAGCGGACGGTCACGCTCACGCACCTGCCGATCTCCTGGGAGGACCGCTGGTGGACCTTCCGCCATCCGCTCGATTTTATCGGCTCCGACGGCGGCGGCGGCGTCGGCGGCGGTCCGGGCATTTCGGTCGGTGCGGCGCTGGCGCTGAAAAATTCCGGCCGGCTGCCGATCGCGATCTGCGGCGACGGCGATTACCTCATGGGCGTGACCGCGATCTGGACCGCCGTGCACTACAAAATCCCGCTCCTGTTCGTCATCGCCAACAATCGCTCGTTCTATAACGACGAGCTGCACCAGGAGCGCGTCGCGCGCATGCGTGCGCGGCCGGTCGAGAACAAGTGGATCGGCCAGCGCCTGACCGAGCCGGAAATCGATCTCGCCGCCATGGCGCGCGCGCAAGGCGCGCAGGGTTTTGGGCCGGTCAGCGATCCGGCGAAGCTTGCCGCAGCGCTGAAGGAGGCGATCACCGTCGTCGAGTCCGGCGGCGTCGCCGTCGTCGATGTGCATGTCGAGCCCGGCTATACGGCAAACATGACCGCGGCCATGACCCGCGCCAAAAGCTGAAGTGGAGGAAGTTTATGAATACCGCAGTCCCGCTCAAATCGGTCAAAACCGAGCCGCTGCGCCTGCCCGAACATCGCGACGCGTTTTACGGCGGCGGCTGGCATGCGCCGAAATCCGGCCGCCGCGTCGACTCGATCAATCCGGGTACCGGCGAGTTGCTCGGCCCCGTCGCCGATTGCGGGGAAGCCGACATCGACGCCGCGGTCGCCGCCGCCAAGAAAGCCTTTGACGGCTGGCGCAACACGCCGCCGCTCGAGCGCGCGCGGCTTTTGAAGCGTATCGCCAACGTGCTCCGCGAGCACGCCGAGGAACTGGCGCTGATCGACGCCGCCGATTGCGGCAACCCGGTCAGCGAGATGGTGATGGATGCGACCGTCGCCGCCGCGCAGATCGAGTTTTATGCCGGCCTGGTGACCGAGATGAAGGGCGCGTCCATCCCGATGGGTCCGGGTGTGGTCAATTTCTCGGTGCGTGAACCGCGCGGCGTCGTTGGCCGCATCATTCCGTTCAATCATCCGTTCATGTTCTGCGCCGGCAAGGCCGGCGCTCCGCTCGCCACCGGCAACACCGTGGTGATGAAGCCGCCGGAACAGGCGCCGCTGTCGTCGCTCCGCCTGGCCGAGCTTATCGGCGACATCCTGCCGCCGGGCGTGTTCAACGTCGTGCCGGGCGGGCGCGAAGCCGGGTCCGCCCTGACCACGCACAAGGACGTCGCCATGATCGCGCTGATCGGCTCGGTGCCGACCGGCCGCGCGGTGATGAAGGCCGCCGCCGACACGCTCAAGCCGGTGATGCTCGAACTCGGCGGCAAGAACGCGCTGATCGCTTTTCCCGACGCCGACCCCGACGACGTCGCCGGCGGCGTCGTCGGCGGCATGAACTTCACCTGGTGCGGACAATCCTGCGGCTCGACCAGCCGCGCCTTCATTCACGAGAAGATTTACGACGCCGTGCTGGAGAAGGTGAAAGCCAAAATCGCGCGCTTCAAGCCCGGCGTCGCCACCGATCGGGCAACGACCATGGGGTCGATCATCTCAAAATCGCAATACGAGCGCATTCTCGGCTTCATCGAGTCCGGCAAGCAGGAGGGCGCGCGTCTGCTCCACGGCGGCGGTAAGCCGTCCGATCCGGCGCTCGCCAAAGGCTTCTTCATCGAGCCGACGGTCTTTGCCGACGTTAAGCCGACCATGCGCATCGCCCGCGAGGAGATTTTCGGACCCGTGCTCTCGATCTTCAAATGGCAGGACGAAGCGAAAATGCTCGGCGAGGTCAATTCCGTCGAATACGGGCTGACCGCTTCGATCTGGACCAATGACCTCTCCACCGCGCACCGCACTGCCGCGGCGGTGCAGGCGGGGTTCGTGTGGATCAACGAAGTCTCCAAGCATTTCCTCGGCGCGCCGTTCGGCGGCTACAAGCAATCGGGCATCGGCCGCGAGGAATGCATTGAGGAAATGCTCGCCTACACGCAGGAGAAGAACATCCACGTGAGGCTCAAGCCGGCCAAGTAGCCGGGCCAGCAACACCAAAAATCGGTCAGAACAAAAACGCGCTTGCGATCGCCATAATCGGCGGCGGCTAAGGCGGCAAACCGCGGCGGCCCTATCGCCCAGCGGCGACCGGGTTGCCGGTCCCGAACACGAAGACTGTCGCGCCGATTGGCGTGCGGTTGTAGAGATCGACGATGTCCTCGTTCGTCAGGCGGATACAGCCGGACGAGACATTGGTGCCAATGGTCCATGGTTCATTGGTGCCGTGGATGCGGTATAGCGTGTCCTTGTTGCCGGAATAAAGGTACATGGCGCGGGCGCCAAGTGGGTTTTCAGGACCGCCTTTCATTCCAAGACCTCCCGGCATTTGCACCATGTACTGTCTAAGCTCCGGCTTGCGAACCAACATTTCCGCAGGCGGGTACCAGTCGGGCCATTCCTGCTTGCTATGGACTGTCGCACGCCCGGACCAGACAAAGCCTTCCCTGCCGACACCCACGCCATAGCGAATGGCTCGTCCGGCATCGTGGATGAAGTAGAGAAAATGACTGGCCGGATCGATGATGATCGTTCCCGGCGGTTCGTGCGTCGGGTACGCGACGACCTGGCGTGCGAAGACAGGATTAGGCCCTCGCTGTTGGTCCCACGGCATCGTATAAATGCCTGCGCTGGTCGTCCCGCCTATGCAGGCGGCGAGTATCAGCAGCACAACACACGTTAGACCCCGCACGACCCAAAGTTGCCGGCGGGAAAAACCCCCGAGCCTGATTCTCATAAGTACATTTTAAACCAACGGTCGCTTTGTGCGCTAGGCGATGAGGTGAGCGGCGCCGACGGCAGCTAGGGCGTGTCGCCGATCGTCGCCGGGTGTTGCGCACGGCGGCGGGGATATCTCTTTTTCCCTTACTCGCTCCGACCTGCGCCGTGCCGAACGTCCGCTCTTCCTGCAAAAGCGGCCTCTCGCGCTCACCAAAGACTTCTTCATTGAGCCGACGGTATTCGCCGACGTGCCACCGAATGAAAACGGACATCGCCAGCGTCTGCCATGTGCCCTGACCGTCCTTTCACCGCGCAAAAGACAGACGCGCTTTTGCTTCGAGTCCTCGAACTTGATCACACTGCTCCGATTGCCGAGTTCCAACAAAAATCCCGCCGCGGACGACGCCCGCGGCGGGAAATGGCCCGGGAGGGTCGTAAAGCCTAACCCAGCGCCGCCTTCACGCGCTCCGGCGTCATCGGCATTTGCCGCAGCCGCTTTCCGGTCAGTTGCGCCACCGCATTGGCAATCGCCGGCGCGACGGAAGGCACTGCGACCTCGCCGATCCCCGTCGGCGGGTTCGCCGAGGCGACAATCCGGGTGTGGATTTCCGGAACGTCCGCCATGCGCAGCACCGGATAGTCATAAAAGTTCGAGGCCTGCGCGGCGCCGTCCTTGAACGCCAGCTCCTCCAGCAGTGCCGCGCTGAGCCCAAACACCACACCGCTCTCGAGCTGGGCGTGGACGTGAACCGGCTGCACGACAATGCCGGGGTCGACCGCGATCCAGTAGTTGTGGACCTTGAGCTTTCCGCTATTCCGATCGACCGATACCTCGGCCACCCCGGCCGTGTATGTGCCGTGGTAATCGGAGAAGGCGATGCCCATGCCGCGGCCTTCCCGCTTCCGGGAGAATTCTGACATCTCCGCCACGGCCCGGATGACGGCATTGGCGCGCGGATCGTTTTTGGTCAGGTCGAGACGGAACGCCACCGGGTCTTTTCCGGCCGCCTGCGCCACCTCATCGAGGAAGGCCTCGGCCGCGAACTTGTTGTAACCGGCGCCAATACCGCGCCACGGCCATACCCGCATGCCGTTGTTCGCGCGCACGCCTTCGGCAAGCGCGTGGGGAATGTCGTAGCAGGCCTGATCCAGCCCGCGCCAGCCGATGAGATCGTCGCCGCCGCTGGCCTCATACGAAGGCGGCGCGGCGAGCGCGGAGACGTTCTCGGCCACCAGGCGATGGTACCAGGCAAGCAGATTGTTGTTGTGATCGAGACCGCCTTTGAGGACGTGATAACTCATCGGCCGCGGCCGCACCGCCGCAATATCGTCCTCGCGGGTCAACAACAGCTTCACCGGCTTTTTGACAATGCTGGAGAGTATCGTTGCCTGAATCGCGATATCCGGCGCGATGCGGCGGCCATAACCGCCGCCGAGATATTGCTGGTGCACGGCGATCTTGTCCGGCGTCGTCTTGAGAATCCCGGACACGATGAAGGCGATGAGCGCGCCGAATTGCGTGCCGGTCCAAATCTCGGCGGACTTGCCGTCTGCGGCGACGGAGGCGACGGCGTTCATCGGCTCCATTTGCGCGTGGTAGCAGAACTCGGACGTGTAGGTTGCTTCCACGACTTTCGTGCCGGGAAGCACGTCCCACACCTCTCCGACCTTGTAGGCGGTTCGCGACGGGGACTTTCGATCCTGGCCGAGGCGCGCATACTCGTCCCTGGCCTTTTCGGAATCAAAGCCTTTGGCGGGGCTTTCCGCCATATCCCAAGTCACTTTCAGCGCGTTGCGACCGGCTTGTGTGGCTTCCACGCTGCCGCCGATGACGGCGACGCCGAACGGCAGCGGAATAACCGCGGCCACGCCGTTCATCTTGCCAACCTCATCGGCGTTGGCGACGTTGGCCTTCGCACCCTCGGCCGGGGCTTCCCGGATGGTGGCGTACACCATGCCCGGCACCTCGACGTCGATGCCGTATTTGGCGCTGCCGTTGACCTTAAGCGGCACATCGACGCGACCGATGTCGGCGCGGCCGATGAGCTTGAACTGCGACGGCTTCTTCAGATCCGCCGGAGCGATCTTGGGCGGCTCCTTCGGCACGGCGGCAAATTTGGCCACGTCGCCGTAGCTGACGCGCCGTTTGGACTTCGCATGCATGACGAAGCCGTCCGCCGTGGACAGCTCGCCGGCCGGCACCTTCCATTGCTCGGCGACATTGTCGATCAGGATTCGCCGCGCCTGAGCGCCGGCGACCCGCAACGAGTAAAAGTAACCGGGCACCGAGGTGCTGCCGGCGGTGACCTGAGCCCCATTGAAGAAGGGATGCGGATTTCCGTAAAGCGGCGGTATCGGCGGGGCGAATTCCACTTTCACTTTCGACCAGTCCGTATCCAGTTCCTCCGCAAGGATGAGCGGCAGCGACGTCATCACACCCTGGCCCATTTCGGCCATGGGGCACAGCAGCGTGACCGTGCCGTCAGTGCCGACGGTGATCCAGGCATTGAGCGTCTTGTTCTCTGCGGCCAAGCTTGTGTGGCGCTGCCCAGAAGGCCGTCGCCCAGTGTGAAAGCAAACGTCAAGCCGGCGGCGCCTTTGACGAAGTTGCGCCGATCCATATTTGTCAGCGGCTTTGAGATTGGTGTGTGCGGTCATGGCTTCAGCCCTCCCGAGCGGCGCGCTCGACGGCGCGGGCAATGCGTTGATAGGTGCCGCAGCGGCAGATGTTGCCGTTCATGTGCTCAACGATTTGCTCGCGCGTCGGTTTTTTGGTCTTCGCCAGCAGAGCGGCGGCCTGCATGATCTGTCCCGACTGGCAATAACCGCATTGCGGCACTTGCTCGGCGATCCAGGCCTTCTGCAACGGATGACTGGAATCCGGCGACAGGCCTTCGATGGTCGTTATTTTCTTGTCCGCTATTTCCGAAAGCTGCGTCTGGCAGGAGCGCACAGCCTTGCCATCGATATGCACGGTGCAGGCGCCGCAAAGCCCGGCGCCGCAGCCGAATTTCGTTCCGGTGAGTTTCAGATGTTCGCGAATGATCCAGAGCAGCGGTGTGGCGCCATCGGCGTCAACGCTCGCGGGCTTGCCATTCAGCGTGAAGGCAACCGTCGTCATGAGACCTCCCCATCGTTTGGGCTCGTGCGATATGGCTTTTAAGTTCTCCGCGCCTCATTGAAAGGCGGCGCGGTGAGTGCCCGTCCGCATGTCGGACTTGGTTCGGGATTCGTAGGCGAATTTTAGAAAAGGTACAAGTTACGCGGGCTCGCCCATGTCAATTGGATGTCGCCCACGTGGGCGGACATGGGGCGCGTGTAAGAGAGACTTGAGCTTTTACTTTAGCTTCTTTCGCTGCTTAGCTTGAACGGCGCAGAATTTAACCGCGCATTTGTGCGTTGCGATAGATCCGCGTTTCCGGCAGCCGAAATAGGTCACGAGCGAAAATTGCGAGCTAACGACCAAAAGGTACGATTTTGTTATCGGCGTCATGCCCGATGTCGGCACGTCCCAGATAGGGAATCCCGGCTCTGCCGCACCAGTATCGGGCAATCTCCTCCTCGTTCATCCCGAAGTCCGGTTCGTTCGGCGGTGATGCTAGCTGCACCGCCCAAGCATGATGCCGGACGCGCGCCGGACGTTGGCGCTGGCAGTGATGTGAAACAGCGAGCGATCAATTCGATACATCGCCTCCCCCACTTCCTCCAGCATCAGCACATGGCCGTCGAGGTCAGGTTCGAGCGGCGTGCCGAGCAGGTGGCTTAACACCGTCATGTTGAATGCCGCGGTCTTTCTCGCACCGTCGACTGCCGGTTCGAGCGACTCGGGTGCCCGATCGATCAGCCACGCCAGCGCCCTCGCAACCGCTTTGTCGCCGCCGTCGCGGCGGATGTCCTGCGCGACCGGGCCGTGCGCGACGGCGGTAAATCCGGCGCGGTACAACGCCGCAAGCAGCATGCCCGCGTCGCTATAGCCCAGGTAGGCCTTCTCCCGGGACGGCTGCCGCAACCGGGGCATGATCGACTCGACCATGCGGCACGACCCGTAGCCGCCGCGCGCAAACCAGACCGCGTCGTAGCTCTCGTCGTTGGCAACGTCGAGGAAAGCTTGCGGCGCGGGTCTCGTCGTCACCGGCAAAATGGCCGTGCGACGCAAAACACTGCGGGTGGAATACGACCTCCGGCGCCCGGTCAGGATAGAGACGCGCCGCCAGAGCCGGCACGCTCGCAGCGACGTCTTCGGACATGCGTGAGGCGGGCGCGACGACGCCGATCTTGCAGTTGTCCCCGCTCATGCACGCGTGCCGGTCGAGTTGTTCCTCATGGGCAATGTTTGTAGATTTCGCCGATGTCCCAACATGGAGACTACTTTTTCTGCGGCATCGGCGGTAGCGGCATGACCCCCCTCGCCCTGATCATCCAGGCGCGGGGCGGACATGTCGAGGGCTCCGACCGCGCGCTCGACCAGGGACGCAACGGCGAGCGGTTCGATTTTCTGCGCGCGCGCGGCGTTCTGCTCCATCCGCAAGACGGCAGCGGCATTCGCCCGACGAGCAGACCCTGGTCGCCTCCACCGCAGTCGAGGAGACAGTGCCCGACGTGAAGGCTGCGCGCCGCGTCGGCGCCGCGATCATGACCCGCGCGGAGCTTCTCGCCCGAGCTTTTCAACGGCGCCGCCCTCGGCGTCGGCGTTGCCGGCACCAGCGGCAAGTCCACGACCGTCGGCATGATCGGCTGGATTTTGCATTGCGCCGGAAAAAGCCCGACGATCATGAACGGCGCCGATATGAAGAATTTCATCGATTCCGGCGCGCCATTTGCGAGCGCGCGGGTTGGCGACGGCGATATTTTCGTCAGCGAAGTCGACGAGAGCGACGGCTCGATCGAACTTTTCAAGCCGAACGTGGCGGTGGTGAACAATATTTCGCTGGACCACAAGTCGCTCGACGAACTGCGCGGCCTTTTCCGGGACTTCGTCGCCAAGGCGCAAACCGCGGTATTGAACCTCGACAACGAGGAAACTGCAGCGCTTGCCGGAAGCCTGAAGCCGGGACAGGCCGTGACCTATAGCCTGCGCACGGCGCACGCCGATCTCCTGGCTTCGGCGCCGACGCCCGCGCCGGCGGGAATAGCGTTTCAGGTCAAGGCGCGCGACACCGGCGAGACAGTCACGGTGGATCTCAAAGTTCCGGGCTTGCACAACGTCTCGAATGCGCTTGCCGCGTTGTGTGCCGCAAAGGTTTGCGGCGTCGGGCTTGCCGAGGCCGCGCTCCCATCTGAGCAAGTTCAGCGGCATCCGCCGCCGATTGGAGGTCGTGGGCACCGCCAACGACGTCACTGTGATCGACGACTTCGCCCATAACCCCGACAAGATCGCCGCTACGCTCGCAAACCCTGCACGCGTTTCCCGGCCGCTTGCTGCTGATGTTCCAGCCTCACGGTTACGGTCCGATTCGCCTGATGAGAGACGCCTTGGTGGATTGCTTCGCGCGCGGCTTGAACCAGGCGGACGTTCTGCTCATGCCGGAGCCGGTCTATTTCGGTGGAACCGTCGACCGGAGCGTTGGAAGCCGCGAAATTATCGCCGCCATCAAACAGCACGGCCGCAATGCACTGGCTTTTCCAGATCGTGATGGTTGCGGCGACGCTTTGGTCAGGCTTGCCCGTCGCGGCGACCGGATCGTGATCATGGGAGCGCGCGACGATTTGCTGTCGCAGTTTGCGCGGACGTTGCTGACGCGCCTCGAAACGGTCTAGGCGCGACCCGCCATCGCCGATGGCAAACTTTAGACCTTGAAAGTCTCCAGCGTCGCCGGGTGGAACAGCTCTTCGACCTTGACCCGCCGCGGCGACAGACCCTGCGCATGATGATGGCGCAGGAACGTCTCCAACGTCTTGCGGTTTTCCTCGGCGCCGTAGGACCAGAAATCCTCGCCCATCAGCGCCCGCGCCTCAAGGAGCCGCTCCTCGACAAAGGGCAGCGTCACTTTGGTCGATGAGGTGTCGGAGAGTTTTCGAAGCGCAATCGCTTTGGCCTGCGCAAACGCCTTGAATACCGCAGCGGGCAGCCAGGGGTGGCGCTCGGCCAGTTCGCGGCGCACGCCGATCAAATGCATGATCGGAAAAATGCCGGTGCGCTTGAAATAGTCCTTGGCGGCGGCGACCGGATCGGGAAACAGCCAGCCGACGTGCGGATGGCCTTGCTCGAATGGCGGTCGGCACGCGCGGCGCAATGACGCCGTCGATTTCGCCGGATTCGAGCATGCTCCGACAGCGTGCGGTCGGCGGCGCATGTCCTCGAGCTTGACGTCTTTCGGCAGCGTGATGGGTATTTTCTCCAGCCGCCCCGCCTCGGCGAGGCCGCCGCGGAGCCAGTGGATATCAGACGGCTTGACGCCGTGATCGTCCTCCAGGATGGCGCGCGCCCAGACATTGGCGGTGAGCTGGTATTCCGGCACGCCGATCTTTTTGCCCTTGAGATCGGCCGGTTCTTGATGCGGTCGGTGCGCACGTAGATCGCGGTATGGCGGAAGGTGCGCGACACGAAAGCCGGCACGCCGACGTAGGGACAATCGCCCTGCGCGGTCTTGACCGTATAGCTCGACATCGACAACTCGCAGATGTCGAATTCGGCGCGGCGGAAGGCGCGGAAAAAAATCTCTTCCGGCGGCAGCGCCATGAACACCGGATCGACGCCGTCGATCTGCACCTCGCCATCCGACATGGGGCGCGTGCGGTCGTAATCACGCACCGCGACGGAAAGGCTAAGCTTGGACATCGTTTTCCTCCAGGAGCGACGTTCACATAGCCGCCCGCGCCCGGTTGTGCCAAGGGTGGATTAATTAAGGATGCGGAGAAGCACGAATGCGCCTGCCCCTCTATCAGGTCGACGCCTTTACCGGCGACGTTGTTCAGCGGCAATCCGGCTGCCGTCTGCCCGCTCGAGGTCTGGCTGCCGGAGGAGACCATGCAGGCGATCGCCGCGGAGAATAATCTCGTCCGAAACCGCCTTCTTTGTCCGCGACGGCGACGGCTTACGCGCTGCGCTGGTTTACGCCCACGGTCGAAGTCGACTTATGCGGGCACGCGACGCTGGCATCCGGCTTTGTGGTCATGAACTTTCTCGAGCCGACAGCGCCAGACTGTCCCCTTTCGCACCGTCAAAGCCGGAACGCTGAACGTCACGCGCGCCGCCGATAGGCTGGCCATGGATTTTCCGGCACGGCCGGCCGCGCCTGCCGAAGCGCCGGCGGGCTTGTTGGAAGCGCTGGGCGGAACACCGCGCGCGGTTCTTCGCGCCCGCGATTATCTCGTCGTCTATGACAGCGCCGCCGAAATCGCCGCGCTCAAGCCCGATTTCGCGGCGCTTGCCAAGGTGAAGGATTGCTGGGCGGCGATCGTAACCGCGCCGGGCGAACACGGCGTCGATTTTGTTTCGCGCTTCTTTGCGCCGGCGCAAGGTGTGCCCGAAGATCCGGTGACCGGCTCCTCGCACTGCACGCTCACGCCGTATTGGGCCGAGCGCCTCGGCAAACAGACGCTCGAAGCGCGGCAAATCTCGCGGCGCGGCGGCGCGCTCCGCTGCACGCTCAACGGCGACCGGGTGAGCATCGCCGGCCGCGCCGTGCTCTACCTTGAAGGGCAGATTTCGCTTTAGCGTAAAAAAATCGGCTGCTCCGCGCGCGAACACTATGGCGCGGGGCTTTCAATGTGCCGAAAGCGGCTCTGCCGGCGCGATGTCGGTGATGCGGAATTGCACGCGCTCCTCGCCCTGATAGCGGTCGAGCGCGAACGAGCCGGCGGCATGTACCTGCCGGCCGCGGCCGCCCACCAGCGCAGCGCCGAGCTTTTGGCCGGCGGCGCGAAACGCGATCGCATTCACGCCGGCGCCGTCGGCCGATTTCAGCCGCACCCGGACGTGCGCTTGGCCCACTTCGTCCGCATAGGCGACGGTGTGCGCCGGCAAGGCGATCACCGGCTCCGGATTGCCGGAGCCGAACGGCCCGGCGCGTTCGACGAGCGCAACGAGGTCGGCATTGGCGGCGGCCGCGCTCAACGCGCCGTCGATCAAGAGGCTGTGGGCGCGGCGCGCCGTCTGCACGTCGCCGCCCAGCGCCGATTCAAAAAACGCGCGAAAGGCGCCGAGCGCGTCCCGGCGCAGCGTCACGCCCGCCGCCATGGCGTGGCCGCCGCCCTTGACCAGCAAACCTTCGGCCACGGCGCGGCGCACCGCGCGGCCGAGATCGACGCCGGGGATCGAACGCCCCGATCCCGTACCGATGCCGCCGGGTTCGAGCGCTATGGCGAAGGCCGGACGGCCGAATTTCTCCTTCAGCCGCGCGGCGACAATGCCGACGACGCCCGGGTGCCAGCCTTCGGCCGCGGTGATGACGACCGCGCCCTTCTCCTCAATACCGAGAGCGGCCATCGCCTCGGCCTCGGCCTGCGCCAGCGTATCCATCTCGATGATTTGCCGTTCGCGGTTGAGCCGATCGAGCTCGGCGGCGATCTGCGCCGCCTTGTCGGGATCCTCTTCGAGCAGCAGGCTGACGCCGAGATCGGCGCGGCCGATGCGCCCCCCGGCATTGATGCGTGGTCCCAATAAAAATCCGAGGTGCCACGCTTGCGGCGGACCGGAAAGCCGCGCCACGTCCATCAGGCTTCGATGCCCGGCGCGCTCGCGCCGGCGCAGCGCCAGAAGACCCTTGGTCACGAAAGCGCGGTTGAGACCGACGAGCGGTACGACATCGGCGACGGTGCCGAGTGCGACGTCGTCAAGCAGCGTCAGCAGGTCGGGCTCGGGGCGTTGTTCCTCCAGAAACCGCGCGAGCGCAGTTCGCGATTGACCGCGACCACGGTCATGAAGGTCAAGCCCACGGCGGCGAGATGGCCGAGGCCGGAGAGATCGTCGCGGCGGTTGGGATTGACGATGGCGAATGCCGGCGGCAGGGCTTCATCCGCCTGATGGTGATCGACGACGACGACATCGAGCTTGAGCGCGCTGCGCCTCGGCCAGCGGCTCGGCGCTCGTGGTGCCGCAATCGACCGTCACCAGCAGCGTTGCGCCGCGCGCGGCGAGTGCGCGCACCGCTTCGACGTTCGGTCCGTAACCTTCGAACAGCCGGTCCGGAATGTGGATCAAAGGCTCGACGCCGGCATGACGGAGAAAGCGCGCCAACAGCGCGGCGGAGGTAGCGCCGTCGACGTCGTAATCGCCGAAGATCGCGACCGTCTCGCCACGCATAATGGCGTCGGCAATCCGGCCGGCAGCCTCGCGCATCCCGGACAGCACGTGCGGGTCAGGCATGGAACGTTTGATCGCCGGATCAAGGAACGCCTCGACCGCGTCCACGTCGACGTTGCGGCCGGCGAGAATGCGCGCCAGCAATTCGGGAAGGTCGTGGCGCTGAGCAATGGCCAACGCCCGGGCGGAACCGCGCGCGTCGAGCCGGTCGCGCCACGCCCGCCCGGTGACCGATTGTTCGACGCCGAGGAACAGGCTGTCGGTCACGACAAAATCGCGTGATTCCAATCCCATCGGATCACATTAGCCGATTCCCCAACCGGGCGAATATGCGATAAACTCCAAGGGGCGTAGTTATGAGGTGGCATTTTTAGCTGAAACAGGAGGAGCCGATGCTTTTCCGACAGCTCTTCGACAGCGCCTCCGGCACTTACACTTACGTCCTTGCCAGCCGGCGCGGCGGCGAAGCTTTGATCATCGATCCGGTGCTGGAGAAAGTGGAACGCTATCTCCAGCTTGTCCGTGAGCTCGATCTCAAGCTGGTCAAGGCCGTCGACACGCATCTGCATGCCGACCACATCACCGGACTGGGCGCGCTGCGCGACCGCACCCATTGCGTGACGGTGATGGGCGAACAGACGCGCGCCGATGTCGTGTCCATGCGGGTGGCGGAAGGCGACCGCATCGAGATCGAGGGTGTGAAACTCGATGTTCTCTATACGCCGGGTCATACCGACGATTCCTATTCGTACCTCCTGAACGATCGCGTATTCACCGGCGACACGTTGTTGATCCGCGGCACCGGCCGTACCGACTTTCAGAACGGCAGCGCCTACGAACAGTACGATTCAATCTTCAACAAGCTGCTCAAGCTGGCCGACGAGACGCTGATCTACCCGGCGCACGATTACAAAGGCGAAACGGTTTCCACCATCGGCGAAGAAAAGCACTTCAACCCCCGCCTCCAGGTCAAATCGGTGCAGGAATATGCCGACGTGATGAACAACCTCAAATTGCCCAATCCGAAAATGATGGACGTCGCGGTGCCGGCCAATTTGCGCGTCGGGTTGCGGCAGGAGGAGATCGCGCGCAAGGGCTGGGCCGTGTCGGCGCGCGACGCCTTGGCGTTGCTCGAGCGGCATGACATTGCGTTCGTCGATCTGCGCGAGGAAACCGAACGCGACCGGCACGGAACCATTCCCGGCTCCGTGCACGCACCTTATGCCGATTTGCAGAACAGCCTCGGCGCCGGCGGCACGCTGCAACGCTTAGCTGCAACGTCCGGCAAAAAATTATTGATCTATTGCGCCTTCGGTGAGCGCTCCGCGATGGCGGTTCAGGCGGCGCAAGACGCCGGCCTGACGAATTCCTGCCATATCGAGGGCGGTTTCGACGCCTGGAAGAAGGCTGCGGGGCCGGTGAGCAGGCCTGCGCCACAGCCTTCTTAAGAATTTATCGAGCCGTAGCTGCTGTGCGGTGATCCAGCGCACGGTGCAGGCAACGTGCAGGAGATGAAATATGGAAGCGGCAGATGTTCCTGTTCCATACATGGAGCGCACACGCCGCTACTACCGGGCATTGGGCTACGCCGGCGATTATCGCTGGGCGACCTTCGAGGATGTGCCTTTTGCGCCGCCGGCCAAACCAATCGCGAAACTGCGCATTGCGCTCATCACCACGGCCAGCCCGGCGCATTTTGACGGTGTGAAACGGGTCTGGTCCGGCGCGATCTCGCCCCCGCCCGAGAAACTGTTTACCGACAATGTCGCGTGGGACAAGGAATTCCACCCATACCAATGATCGCGCGAGCTTCTTGCCGATCGAGGCCGCGTCCGATTTGGCCGCCGAAGGAGTGTTCGCTGGACTGACCGCGCGCTTTCATGGTGTGCCGACGGAGTACAGCCAACGAAAGACCAAGACCGAGGACGCCCCTGAAATACTCGCCCGCGTCCGGGAAGATGAAGCCGAGGCCGCAATCCTTTGTCCGCTTTGCCCGGTCTGTCACCAGACCGTGAGCCTGGTGGCTCGCCATCTCGAAGCGAACGGCATTCCGACCGTCATCATCGGTTCGGCGCGCGACGTTGTCGAGCATTGCGGCGTGCCGCGGTTCTATTTTACGGATTTTCCGCTGGGTAATCCGTGTGGCCATCCCTGGCGGCCCGACATGCAGCGCGAGATCGTGCGCCAGGCGATCGGTCTTTTCGACATGGCGAAAGCACCGCGAACGACCGTCACAGCGCCGTTTGCCTGGAAGGAAGACGGCACCGTCTGGCGGGCGCATACGGCCGCGTCGATCCCGCCGATCGGGAGCGCCTGCTCAAATTGGGGGACGCGCGTCGACGCCAGCAGGCCAAAGCCAAGGAGGCTGCGGCGACGAGAGCTGCGTTCGAATAGCTCCAATTGGGCAACCAGACGTGCGATCAGGTCGACGCGAATCGCACTTTGAGCCAAATAAGCCACGCCACTTGGTTTAACTTTATTTGTTATCAAGCGCCGCAAGATAGTGAAGCGCGCGGATGCCCGGAACGAAAAAATAAGCACCACCTTTTACAGTCGTAAACGCGGGAAGACCCTTGATCTTCTTCCGGATCGGCCGCTTCGGAATTGTAAAATCAAACGTGCCATCCTGGGCACCGATAAAGGGGTCGTGCTCGTTGCCAAGCTCGTGGAAATTGGGATCGTTTGTCCAAACGTTCTGAGCGAACTCAAATTGGCGTACCAGGCTGGCGCAAATCACGAACGCGGCTATCCCGCGCTCTATTCCATCCTCAGGGGTGCCTTCAGGCAACGGCGGACCGTAAGTAGCTCCCCGACGGATCATCCTGCGTCGCTGAATGTTCGCCGCCGTGTCACGCGGATTTATCCGGCGAATGTGCGCCAAGTGGAATAGCATAGCCGGTGGTCCATTTTGGCGTAGTTGAAGTCGTTGTTGCGCTGTGGATCGTCTGCCAGTGACGGCTCGTCCTTTTCGGGCGCAAGCACGAGCGGCGCGCCACTGCGCCAACGGCCCATCAGCTTCGCCGCAATCCACTCCTGACCCTCGGTGGTCGGACCGCCCTGCTCGCGCAGAAAGTCGCGAAACGCACCGACGTGCTGTTGCAGCCGCCGATAAGCGATGTAGCTGCCATTGCGAGACAGAAGTTCCGGATCGGGCAGCTTTGGCGGGGCACCTTCTTCATCGGGATATCCGAGGATGAATTCGCCGGCTTTAACGGCAGGACCCGAGCCGGGCGTGGGCACGTTCCCGGTCCCCTCAATCTCGGGGCTGGTAAGTCGGTCGCGGTAGCCAAAATGCTCGCGCACCTTGTCGGTAGGTTGTATCGCCTCTAGGTCTAAGGAAGACAGAACCTCGACGCCGGGTATGCGCGCCACAAGCGCGTTGTGCTCGCGAACGCTCTGGTCTCTCGCGGCCGCATCGCGAGCGAATAAAATAGCGATCGCATGAAGTTCCGGTCCGGCAAGGCCGCCGACCCAATTGTCGGGGTGGTTGGCGCCCGTATCGCCGAGAACCTGCCAGCGAGCGGCCATCCCTTGCTTGAACTCGTCGGGAAACGTGGCAAGTGACGATTCATCCACCCCGAGTGCGCGCAAGCCGTTCCAAGTGAACGCCACGCAGACCCATCGCTTTTCGGAGCTAAGCGTATCGGCGACCACCTGCGCTGAAGGCACCTTCGCCCGAATTGCTTCGAGCCAAGCGCGACCCTGCGCAGGTTGTCGAAATGAAAGAAATTCATACCGCCCGGTCAGCGCAGGGACACGCGTCAGCACGAAATGCTGGATGTCATCGTACTCAAGCATCTACGCTTCACCCTCTTTCACCCGTTCGACCAAGAGGGCCTTCGACAAGCGTGAACGATCCCGCCAGCCTGCGGCGCTCTCAAGCCGCAAGCTATTGCATCTGATCGAGCATCGCAGACAAAGATGCCTTCACTTTGAGCGCCTTTTTTATCTCATCTGCGCTGACGAACGGATACTCGCCATATTCGAGAAAACTCGGGCACTGATGCTCGCGTACAAATTTTACGAACGCCGGAGTGTTCGTCTTCCAATCCATCGGGAAACCTTCCAGATTTTCGAAGACCGTGTTGACGCCGGTCTGTTTGAAGAGGGCGACCGCATCCTCTGTGTATTTGTCGAAATCGGTATCGAATATGCCTTGATACATGAAATACTTGTCGCTTCCGACGTCGAAGAGAACCCATCGCAGGTAGTGAAGCTTCAGAGGCGCAAGAACAAACGGCGCCCCCGCCACAGCCTTCTCGATAGTTTTTCCGTACGCGCGAACCGCTTCCTCGCGGCCGGGCTTGACCTTGGCAATGATCGTGAACCCGTAGTTCGCCGGACTCTTCGGGAAAATAGGGCCGTATTGGCCTGGCTCCCGCTCGAAATACCCTTCTTTCGGAATAGCCATTGCCGCGGGCTTCGTCCAATCGCCGGCTTTCGCCCGCGCCATCAATTCGCCGTTGGGCTCTGCGGTCGCTTCCGCGACTTTGACCCGCTCGACCGATTTGGCTGGACTTGCGCTCTGCGCGTTGGCGCTTGCGGGCGCAGCCAACGTTGCAGCCGTCGCTAACCCCGCGGTGCCGAGAAAGGTGCGGCGCGTGGTGTTCGCATTATTTCCGCTTGTCATTACTCCTCCTTCATGTTCTCGCGCGAACAGATCGCTGTGCGTTGGGCGCGCGCGTCTCATCACTGCATCTGGTCAAGCATCGCCGCGAACTGGCGTTTGATTTGAAGTGCCTTTTTAATTTCTTCGCCGGTGACGTAGGGGTACTCCGCGTATTCCAAGAAGCTTGGGCATTGGTGCTCGCGAACGAATTTTACGAATGCCGGGACGTTGGTTTTCCAATCGGGAGGGAAGTCCTCCAGGTTTTCGAATGCGGTGTCGATGCCATATTTGCGAAACAGGGCAATTGCGTCTTCGGTATACTTGTCAAAGTCGGTATCGAAGATTGCCTGGTACATAAAAAAAGTCTCAACGCCGATATCGAACAAAGCCCATCTGAGGAAATGAAGCTTGAGCGGCGCGAATGCGTTCGAGTTCGTCCAACAGTAGCGATTGAATAATCTTGCCATGCGCTCGAATTTTTTCCCCGGTCCCAGGCTTGATCTTGGCAATGATTGTAAATCCGTAATTGGCGGGGGTTCTTGGATACACCACGCCATAACTCCTTCTTCACGCGTGAAGTAGCCCTGGCGTGGAATCGCCAGCGCCCGCGGCGTGGCTGCATCGTCGTCGCTGAAACTCATGTCAGGCCTCGCTACGTGCGCGTGGCGAGATTGCTCCAGAAGCGATCCAAACTGTCCGTGCCACCAAACAAAGTCGTGAATATCGTCAGATCAACCAGCAAAATGTCGCCGGCGCGCGTGCCGCTTGGCGGCATCCAAAGGAACGAATTGAATTCGCGATTTCCCGCTTCGGTGAATGGGTGCGGGCGCGACATGTCTATGGGCTGGCGACCCAGCACCCGTATTAGCTTTGTATCGTCTGTGGTCAGCGCGTAGTGCGGTAGGTGAGGGTGGAAGTTGAAGGTCGTAACTCCGGTGAGCCAACCGCGGCTATCCAAATCTCGCATAGCGGTCAGCGGAGCGATGTCATTGGTTTCCGGCGCTCGTGCCGGACGAAGCCCCCAGCGGTTCTCCACCGGCACGCCTAGTCCTTTCATGAGGGAGCGAGTGTAGAGGCCGAAACGCTGCTGCCGCGGAACCAGGATCGCCGTGGTGAGGTATTCCATTTGCCGCTCCGCCGGATCGTCTGGAAACGCCGACGTCGTGGTGCGGTCCAATGATCAGGCAAGTCCCTTCCCGCGTGAGAAATTTTCGGACCGCTTCGATTTCTTCCGCGCTCGCCTCCTGCTCCGTGATCATATGATCCAAGCCGAAGACCATCATCGTATCGGTATCGCCCACACTTCTTCGCTCAGCGGCAAGCGCTGACCGGCTTGGTCAATGCGTTGGTATACGACGACGGGCTGCCCGGTGGACTGGCCGACGATGTTCTGAAATCGGACCGTCGAAAGGTGGAATAACTCCAGCGTGCCAGCGATGCCTTGAAGAAACTGCTGCGCCGACCACTCCGGTGTCTCGTAGCGCGGCCAGCCCACCCGACGCACCTCGGTCATGGTCGAGAAACGATTGTCGAGCTCCGTTACGTCGCGATTGGCTTCCCAGGGATAGCTCCACGTCCAATAGCAATACGAGCGGTCAGCGGCGACAGTACA